>NZ_JARXVM010000017.1 GCF_029892285.1 Rhizobium sp. SG_E_25_P2 | reverse complement strand
TCCGCCGTACATCTGGGTACGCCCTCGCCAAAAGCCTTGATCCTGACCGAAATTGATCCGGCAGAATGAGGCTGATAAGCTGAAACACGCTCTAAATGTAATGACCCATCAGGCGCCGGCTTGAGCGATCCCGTCATTGTGCTTTTCGGTGTTGGCGATCTGCGCGACCTTACCGTGGCGGATGCCGAAGACGGCGCCTGCCGATCGCACTTTTGTCCCTCTGGCGGACATCGGGACGGTCGGTCAGGCGAGCGGCGGCGCCGGTTTCGCCACGCCGCCGGCGAGACGCCGTCCGAGCGCGATGCCCGGCGTTTCAATCAGGCGAAAAGCGAGGTATGCGAGCCCGTAGGTGATCGCAAGCGTCAGCCCCAGCGCCGCGGCGAAGCGCGGCTCAGGCGTCAGATCTGGCTGCATCCGCGCCAGCCAGGCGCAGACCGGCAGCATGACCAGAAGATGGATCAGATAGACGCCATAGGAGACGTCGCCGAAAAAGCGGCTGACGACGTTGGACAGCAGCCAGTCGAGCCAACCGAGCGCCATCTGCGCGATCTGCGGCAGCTTGTCTCGGTAGAGAAAGGCGAAAAACACCAGCACGAGGCCGATCTTGATGGCGCGGTGCAGGCTGTCTCGGCCGCCGCCGAGCGGCACGAAGACGACGGCGCAAGCGGAAATGAGGTAGAGCCATTTCGCCTGGCCCTCCGCCTTCAGCGACATGGCGATCAGCATGCCGGCGGCGAAGAGGTGGATCTTCATCGGCAGCATCGAAAAGGCGCCCTTGACGAAGCCGTTGGCCTGCAGCCAGGCCCCAAACGCCCACATGACCGCGACGACAAGCAGCATTGTCGGAAGCCGCCCGGCTTTCAGCACCAGCAGCATCAACAGCGGCAGGAAAGCGTAATACTGCATTTCCAGCCCGATTGACCAGTCAGGCAGCGGCGTCTGGAAATTATGCGTCCAGGTGGCCCCAAAGATAAATGTCACATGCAGGAGGATATTGGTGAGCGACTGATCGAGATAGCGATCGGCATAGCGCATCTGCTCCTCAACGCCGCCGGGGAAAATGGCTGCGGCGTCCAGACGGTCCTGCCAGAGCTCAGGGCCGAACCACAGCGCCAGCGCCAGGCAGACATAATAGAGCGGCGCGATGCGGAAGAACCGCCGGATCCAGAAGATCGTCCAGGTCGCGACCTTGTCCCAGGGCTCGCGGCTTTCGCGCAGCTGGTAGTGATAGGTCATCAGGAAGCCGGAGATGATGATGAAGACTTCCACTGCCAGATCCGGCTGAGCAAACAGGCCGACCTTATAGCCGGTCAGGAACATGGCGTGGCCGATCACCACCCAGAGCGAGGCGTAGCCGCGCAGCCCGTCGAGAAATCCCAGTTGTTGCCGGGGATCGGC
Organism: Rhizobium sp. SG_E_25_P2; assembly: GCF_029892285.1. Classification (GTDB taxonomy): domain Bacteria; phylum Pseudomonadota; class Alphaproteobacteria; order Rhizobiales; family Rhizobiaceae; genus Rhizobium_E. Next base: position 128,462 of record NZ_JARXVM010000017.1, on the reverse strand, counting down.
CATGCGCGGCTCCCTGATGTCAGGCTTTGTTGGCCAGGAACCACTGATAGACGGTTGCGACACCCTCTTCGAGCCCGATCTTTGGCGCCCAGCCGGTGGCGCGCAGCTTGGCCGCGCTCATCAGCTTGCGCGGCGTGCCATCGGGCTTGGAGAGATCGTGGACGATCTCGCCTTCATATCCCACCACCTTGCAGACAAGCTGGGTGAGATCGAGGATGGTGATGTCTTCGCCCGAGCCGATATTGACGTGACCGGCCTCAGAATGCGTCTTCATCAGATGCACGCAGGCGTCGGCGCAATCATCGACATGCAGGAATTCGCGGCGCGGCGTGCCGGTGCCCCAGACGGTGATCGACTTTGCCCCGGTAAGCTTCGCCTCATGCGCCTTGCGGATCAGCGCCGGCATCACATGGCTGGAATTGAGGTCGAAATTGTCGCCGGGACCATAGAGATTGGTCGGCATGCCCGAGATGAAATCAGACCCATGCTGCTTGCGATAGGCGTCGCAGAGCTTGATGCCGGCGATCTTGGCGATCGCATACCATTCATTGGTGGGCTCGAGCGCGCCGGTCAGCAGCGCGTCTTCCGTGATCGGCTGGGCTGCGAATTTCGGATAGATGCAGGACGAGCCGAGGAACATCAGCTTTTCAACGCCCACCTTGTGGGCGCCGTGGATGATGTTGGCCTCGATCATCAGATTGTCGAAGAGAAAATCAGCCGGATAGGTGTCGTTGGCGAGGATGCCGCCGACTTTGGCCGCGGCGAGAAACACCGCGTCCGGCTTGGTCTTCTCGATCCAGGCGGTGGTGGCCGCCTGGTCGCGCAGGTCGGCATCCGCGCGGGAGGCGGTGACAACCTCCGCGCCTTCCGACGCCAGCCGTCTCACGATGGCCGAACCCACCATGCCGCGATGGCCGGCCACCCAGACCTTCTTGCCGCTGAGCGAATACATGGGGCTCATGCTTCCTTCATCACGGTGGCGGTCTGCATGACCTTGAGGTCTTCATTGACCATTTCGCGGCAGAGTTCACGCACGGGCGTCTCATGCTTCCAGCCGAGCTTGGTATGCGCCTTGGTCGGATCGCCGATCAGCAGTTCGACTTCGGTCGGGCGGAAATAGCGGGGATCGATTTCGACGACGACCTTGCCGGTCAGCGTGTCGTATCCCTTCTCGTCGACGCCTTCGCCCTTCCATTCCAGATGAATGCCGACATCCTCAAACGCCCAGGTGATGAACTGACGGACTTCGGTGGTCTCGCCGGTGGCGAGCACATAGTCGTCAGCCTCGTCCTGCTGCAGCATCATCCACATGCCGCGCACATATTCCCGCGCATGGCCCCAGTCGCGCTTGGCGTCGATATTGCCGACATAGAGCTTTTCCTGCTTGCCGAGCCGGATGGCGGCGGCGGCGCGGGTGATCTTGCGGGTGACGAAAGTCTCGCCGCGCAGCGGGCTTTCATGGTTGAACAGGATGCCGTTGGAGGCATGCATGCCATAGGCTTCGCGGTAATTGACCACGATCCAGTAGGAATAGAGTTTCGCGGCGGCGTAAGGCGAACGCGGATAGAACGGCGTCGTCTCGCGCTGCGGCACTTCCTGCACCAGGCCATAAAGCTCGGACGTGGAGGCCTGATAGAAGCGCGTCTTCTTTTCCATCTTCAGAATACGGATGGCTTCGAGCAGGCGCAGCGTGCCGATGCCGTCGGCGTTCGCCGTATATTCCGGCGTCTCAAAGGATACGCGCACATGGCTCTGGGCGGCGAGATTGTAGATCTCGTCTGGCTGGGCTTCCTGCACGATGCGGATGAGATTGGTCGAGTCCGTCATGTCGCCGTAATGCAGGATGAAGCGCTGATTGGCTTCATGCGGATCCTGATAGATGTTTTCGATGCGGCTGGTGTTGAAGGAGGACGAGCGGCGCTTGATGCCATGGACGATGTAACCCTTGCTCAGCAAGAGTTCGGCGAGATAGGCCCCGTCCTGTCCGGTGATGCCGGTGATCAGCGCTACCTTCTTCTTGTTGTCGCTCAATGAAGTCTCCCCTGAAACAGTGTGATGGCGCGATAGCGCCGCCAGAGCCGCTAAGCGGGGATTCTGGCGGTAAAATGTCCATGGCTGTGTCTAATGAGTTTTGCGCACCACGAACAGCCATAACGCGGCCTCCCGCCATCAAGGCCAGAACCGCGCGCCAATTTGCATATTTAAATGCGCGACAAACTGCAACGGTTCCGAAAAAAGCCTGTCGGATATGGATAACGCCCGGAAACGTCAAAGCCGGGGTTTCCCCCGGCTCGATCAATGATAGCGGCGGATGAGACCGACCAGCTTGCCCTGGATCTTGACCCGGTCCGGTCCGAAAATCCGGGTTTCATAGGCCGGATTGGCGGCTTCGAGCGCGATGGAAGCCCCTTTGCGCCGGAAGCGCTTCAGCGTCGCTTCCTCATCGTCGACCAACGCCACAATGATATCGCCAGGGCTCGCCGTCGACCCATTGCGGATGATCACCGTGTCGCCGTCAAGGATGCCGGCTTCGATCATCGAGTCGCCCTTGACCTCCAGCGCATAGTGCTCGCCTGCGCCCAGCATGGTGATGGGCACGGCGATGTCATGTGTATTGTTCTGGATCGCCGAAATCGGCACGCCCGCCGCGATACGGCCCATCATCGGCACGTTCACGCTCGTTCCCGCGTCGTCATTGGCGGCGGGTTTGGGCGCGGGTTGAGGTTGCGGCTTGCCGAGGGAACCCTCGATGACGCTGGGCGAAAAACCCCTGATAACCGGCGGCCTGAGGCTGGGAGAATACGCCTCGGGCAGCTTGATCACCTCGACGGCGCGAGCGCGATTGGGCAGTCTGCGAATGAAGCCGCGCTCTTCGAGCGCGGTGATCAGCCGGTGGATGCCGGACTTCGATGCGAGGTCAAGCGCGTCCTTCATTTCGTCGAAGGACGGAGGCACGCCCGACTCCTTCATACGCTCGTGAATGAAGAGCAGTAGTTCCTGTTGCTTTTTCGTCAGCATTGGCGCCCCCGCAGAATCGCGCATGAAACAAATCTGGAACAGACCTATCTGTTCTTTTTATGTTCTGCAAGTGTTTTCCCAAGCGTGGGGCGCCGCCGTGAGTAAATTGGCCGTCGCCGGAACCACGAACTGCGCGGCGTCCGGCGACTGCGAGGCGAGATGGCGGTTATTGTGCTGTTGTGCCGTTGGGGCAGTCGGCGGAAGAGGCGGCGGCGGATTCGCTGCAATTGCGGGAGGTGCTGGTCGGGTCGTTGTTATCGCCCGCGCCCGTCTTGCCGGCCTGCCCGCTTTGCGCGCCGCTTATGGCGGCGCGTCCCAAACCGTGCCTCGCGCGAATTGTTTCCGCTTTTTTCCATCCGATCAGGATCCGGCTTGCTGGGGGAGCGGAAAATATGCCAAAGCCGGGACAACAGAAAGGCTTTGCATGCGCCCGCTCGATCACCTCGTCATGCCTGTCGCCGATCTCGCGGTCGCCCGGTCGCGGCTTTCGGCGCTGGGTTTTACTGTGGCCGCCAATGGGCTCCATCCGTTTGGCACGGAGAATTGTTGCGTCTATTTTTCGGACGGCGCGTTTATCGAGCCCCTGGCGGTTGGCGATCGCGGCGCCTATGATGACGCGGCCGTATCCGGAAATCGGTTCGTGCTCGGCGATCTGGGCTTTCGGGCCATGTACGGCGAAGAGGGACTTTCGGCGGTCGTGTTCGGCGCCGACGATGCCGCAGCCGATCACGCGGAATTCCTGGCGGCGGGTTTTTCGGCGGGAGATATGCTGGATTTCGCTCGGCCCATGGTATTTGCCGATGGCTGCAGCCAGATCGCCAGCTTTCGTTTGGCTTTCGCCGAGACCGGCGTTCCCGGCGATGTGTTTGCGTTCACCTGCCAAAGGATCAATGTTCCGGCCGCTGACCGGACTGTGCTGCAAACGCATCGCAACGGGGTTGTCGGCATCCATGAGGTGGTTCTGGTCACCGACACGCCGGATCGTGTCCGACCCTATCTACAGACGCTCGCGCGGCGGGCTCCGGTAGCCCTGGAAGCGGGAATTGGCGGTGGCTTCGCCGCAGATCGGATTTCTGTGTTGAGTCCGCCCGCGTTTGCCGACATCCATGGCCTCGATTTACACCCGGCCAGCAGCCTGGTTGGACGACTGATCGTTTTCGCGATCACGTCGCTTGCTGATCTTCGCAGGCAGTTCCAGCGGACCGGGATCGATCATCATATGAACGGGACCATGCTGATTGTTCCGCCGCAGGCGGGGCAGGGGCTGGCTTTCGCATTTTTGGAGGTAGACGCATGACGAGCAACAACAGCACCGTGACCGTGGGCGAGGGATCCCGCCATGTGTCATTTTCAAATTCCGGCCGCCTGTCGATCATCGCCGGCCCCTGCCAGATGGAAAGCCGCGATCATGCCTTCATGATCGCCGGAACCCTGGTGGAACTCGCCGACACGCTCGGCATCGGCCTGGTCTACAAATCGTCCTATGACAAAGCCAACCGCACGTCGCTTTCCGGCAAGCGCGGCATCGGGCTGGAAAAGGCCATGGAAGTCTTCGCCGATCTCAAGGCCGAATATGGCTTTCCCGTTCTGACCGACATCCATACCGAGGAGCAATGCGCCCTCGTCGCGCCGACTGTCGATATTCTGCAAATCCCGGCTTTCCTGTGCCGACAGACGGATCTGCTGGTTGCGGCGGCCAAGACCGGGCGCGCCATCAATGTCAAGAAGGGCCAATTCCTGGCGCCTTGGGACATGAAGAACGTGCTGGCCAAGATCAATGGCAGCGGCAATCCCAATGCGCTTCTGTGTGAACGCGGCGCGTCGTTCGGTTACAACACGCTGGTGTCCGACATGCGCTCGCTGCCGATCATGGCGGCCATGGGCGCGCCGGTGATCTTCGACGCCACCCATTCGGTGCAGCAGCCGGGCGGCCAGGGCGGTTCGAGCGGCGGCGATCGCACCATGGTGCCGGTGCTCGCGAGAGCGGCGGTCGCGGTCGGCGTGGCGGGCGTGTTCATCGAAACCCATGAGGATCCGGACAACGCTCCCTCCGATGGGCCGAACATGGTCAAGCTTCCCGATATGTCGGCGCTGCTTGAAAAACTCTTGGCCCTGGACGCGATCGCCAAGGCCTGATGTTGACGCCACGCTATGTCATGCGACCGGCCACACAGCGTCTGGCCGGTCGCATCGTCTAGATTTCGTCAAAACTCTTCCCAGTTGCCGCCTTGGGCGACAGCCTGCTTTTGTCCGGTGAACGCGCCGGCGATGCGTCCGGCAAGAGCCCGGGCAGGCGAGGGACGCGGCGGCGCGTCCCGTTTGACGGCCCGCTGTGGTTGGCCGATCGACGCGATCGCGGGCGATGTCGCCTGGAATTTCTGTCCGCTGATACGGAAGGCGCTCAACACGTCGTTCAGCGTATCGGCCTCCTTGCTGAGCGAGCGACAGGCCGCCGATGTCTGCTCCACCATGGCGGCGTTTTGCTGGGTGGTCTGGTCGAGCGTCCGCACGGAATCGTCGATCTGCCTGATGGCGTCCGATTGTTCGGCCGATGACGCGCCGATGCCATTGATGATGTCGGCGACGCGCGACACGCGGGCGGCGATCTCGTCGAGCGCTTCGCCCGTCTTGTTAACAAGCGCAACGCCATTGTTGACCTGGGAGGTGGATGTCGAGATCAGCGCCTTGATCTCCTTGGCGGCGGTCGCTGAACGGGAGGCCAGTTCCCGCACTTCCTGGGCGACCACGGCGAAGCCTTTGCCGGCGTCGCCGGCCCGCGCCGCCTCGACGCCGGCATTCAGCGCCAGAAGGTTGGTCTGGAAGGCGATTTCGTCGATGACATTGATGATCTGCCCGATCTGGCCGGACGATCCCGCGATGCCTTCCATGGCGGCTATCGCCTGTTTGACGACCGCGAAAGACTTTTCGGTCGATTGCGTCGCCTCAGACATCATCGCCCCGGCTTCGCGGGATCTGCCGGCCGAGGATTGTACGGTGGTCGATACCTGGCTGAGCGCGGCCGCCGATTCTTCCACCGTCGCCGCCTGCTGCTCCGTGCGTTGCGCCAGTTGATCCGTCGCGGCGGAAATTTCGGCGGCGCTGTTGCGCACGACTTGGGTGATGGCGGTCACCTTGGCCATGGATTCCGAGAGCGCGGCCTGGCTGGCGTTGAAGGCCTGGCGGAGGTTCTCATAGGCTTCGGCGAAGGGTTGGTCGATCCGATAGGCAATATTGCCATCAGCAAGTTCGGTCAGGCCTTGGGTGAGTTGATCGATGACAAATCGACGTTTTTCGTCGTCCGCGGCCTTTTCGGCGGCGAGCACGCGCTCTCTTTCGAGCTCCGCCGCTTTCGCAGCTTCGTCACGCTTGCGATGCTCCATCCGCTCCATCGCGTTGCGACGGAACACCGCGACCGATTGCGCCATGGCGCCGATCTCGTCGGGTCGTCCGGCGTAGGGCACATCCCTGCTGTAATCGCCCGTGGCCAGCACGCCCATATAGCTTTTCATTGCGTCGAGCGGCTTGATGGCGCGGGATCGTAGAACCCAAAGGCCGGCGAGGAACAGCAGGATCGATCCGCCGGCCGACGACAAGGCGAGACTCGTCAACCGGGTTGAACTTGTGTCGGCATTGGCTTCCGCATGGGCCAGAAAGGCGTTGGATGCGTCAACCAATTTGGCGACCGCGGCGCGATGTGTGTAAAAGGCGTCCATGAGGGCGTCGAGCGCCGCCATGCGGGTTTCAGGATTCGAGGAGTTGAATGCGTCTTTGATCTTCTCGTCGATAATGCGCCAGAAAGCGTCTCCGGTGGCGACCACCTCGCTCTCAAGCTGCCTTTTGAGATCTTCCGGCAGGGCCGAGACGCTCCAATACTCACGTCGCGCGACATAATCTTTCTGAAGCGCCGCGATCTTCGCGATATTCTCGGGGCCGCGCTCCGGGTGATACATGCCTTCGGTGGCCAGCATGTAGGATTCCACGACGAAGAGCGGCGGCGGTAGAATGTCGGCGATCAAGTCCTTGCCGTAGACAATCTGCTGGTATTCCGGCCCCCGCACCTTGAGCCGTTCGAGCGCATAGTGTTGGACGCCCGTTGAAAATATCAATCCAGCCGTGACCAGCGCTCCGAAGAGCACCAAGAGTCTGGAAATCGTCATGCCCATGAAATCCCCCGGAACCACGTGCGCCGGTTCGCCGTCACGCACAAAACCATAAATCTGAAGCAAGATAGTGGTGTCGGTCGCTTGCCAATTGGTTAATAAAGCTATTGCAGAGCGCTATTATTTTTCGCCTTGCTTATAAGTTGCGATCCAAGGTTTAGTGAGCGTGTATGTATGTGCTTTGGGGTGGAGTAAAGTGTCCCGAATTGGCGCAGTCTGCTCATTCTCGGTCCGCAGAGGCAGGAAAGCATGCAGCGAATTAAATCGGTTCAGGCCGCCGCCGCCATTGTAATTTCGCACAAACGGGATAATGCAGAAAATCGGAAACACTCTCTCAACCTCTCAAACGCAAGGAAGAGCATATGACCGCTATCGTTGACATTCTGGCCCGCGAAATTCTCGACAGCCGCGGCAATCCCACCGTGGAAGTCGATGTGCTGCTGGAAGACGGCAGCCTCGGCCGCGCCGCGGTTCCGTCGGGCGCATCGACTGGCGCGCATGAAGCGGTCGAGTTGCGCGATGGCGGCAAGCGCTATCTCGGCAAGGGCGTGGAAAAGGCTGTGGAAGCCGTCAACACCGAGATCTTCGACGCCATCAGCGGCATGGACGCCGAAGACCAGGTCGATATCGACATGGCGATGATCGAGCTCGACGGCACGCCCAACAAGGCCCGTCTCGGCGCCAACGCCATTCTCGGCGTGTCGCTCGCCGTCGCCAAGGCTGCTGCGCTCGCCTCCGGCCTGCCGCTCTACCGTTATGTCGGCGGCGTCAACGCTCGCACGCTGCCGGTGCCGATGATGAACATCATCAATGGCGGCGCTCATGCCGACAATCCCATCGACTTCCAGGAATTCATGATCATGCCCGTCGGCGCCGAATCGCTGAAGGACGCTGTCCGCATGGGCTCGGAAGTGTTCCACACGCTGAAGAAGGAACTGGCGTCGCAGGGCCACAACACCAATGTCGGCGACGAAGGCGGCTTTGCGCCGAACCTCGCCTCTGCCCCCGTCGCGCTTGATTTCGTCATGAAGTCGATCGAAAAGGCTGGTTATCGTCCTGGCGAAGACATGTTCCTGGCGCTGGATTGCGCCTCGACCGAATTCTTCAAGGACGGCAAGTATGACATGCATGGCGAAGGCAAGGTGCGCGATCCGGCCGAAATGGCCGCCTATCTCGCCGAACTCGTCAATAATTATCCGATCATCTCGGTCGAAGACGGCATGGCCGAAGACGATTGGGAAGGCTGGAAGATCCTCACCGATCTCGTCGGCTCCAAGTGCCAGCTGGTCGGCGACGACCTGTTCGTGACCAATTCGGTTCGTCTGCGCCAGGGCATCGAGAAGAAGGTGGCCAATTCCATCCTCGTCAAGGTCAACCAGATCGGCTCGCTCACCGAGACGCTCGACGCCGTGGAAACCGCCCACAAGGCCGGCTACACCGCCGTGATGTCGCATCGCTCGGGCGAAACCGAAGACTCCACCATCGCCGATCTCGCCGTCGCCACCAATTGCGGACAGATCAAGACCGGCTCGCTGGCGCGTTCGGACCGCACCGCCAAGTACAACCAGCTGATCCGCATCGAACAGGAACTCGGCCCGGCGGCGATTTTCGCAGGTCGCTCCATCCTCAAGCGTTGATCCGATAGATCATCGAGACTTCTGGAGGCCGGCGCGGAATTTTCCGCGCCGGCCTCCGGCATTTTGGCCGCAGGTCAATTCATGCTAAACGCTCGGTTAAAGAATTTGCGTCACATTGCCCTTTGTCGTTTTGCGTCAAAGGCATCTCATGTGGACCAAACAGCATAAGCGGCGGCATTGGGGCCGCCTGATAACTCCCGTACTTGCAATCGCTTTCTGCAGTTATTTTGGCTACCACTCCATTCATGGCGAACTGGGCCTGAATGCGACCGAGGACTTCGAGCGTCGCCGCATCGAGCGGGTGGCGGAACTTGCCGATTTGGTGCGGGTTCGCCAGGATCTGGAACGGCAAGTGGCGTTGATGAGCGACGGCTCGCTCGAGAAGGATATGCTCGATGAGAAGGCGCGGTATTCTCTCAATGTGAGCCGGTCTGACGAAATCGTCATCTTCAAGTGATAAATTCCCGTTTTGGGAGAAATGGTGCATCGCAATAACCGTGTTGCGATGCGTGGTTGAATTAACTTAAATCTAGTTAACTGTAACTTTTTACAATATTTTCATAGGCTTGAGCCGAATGTCCGCCATGCATTTATGGCATTGCTAGGGCGGTCAATATTTCTTATGCTCGCCCCAAAATCGAACGCCCATAGGGAGGCTTTCTGGATGGCAGCGCGTAAGGTCGCGTCTACTCCTGCTCGCAAACTCGCAAGCGGCAAATCTCAAAAATCAGAAGGAAAAGCGATGATCGCAGAATTCGATCGTGATCAGGAGCTCAAGGCGTATCGCGAGATGCTTCTCATCCGCCGCTTCGAGGAAAAGGCCGGCCAGCTCTATGGCATGGGCTTTATCGGCGGCTTCTGTCACCTTTACATCGGCCAGGAAGCTGTTGTCGTCGGCATGCAGATGTCGCTGATCGAAGGCGACCAGATGATCACCGGTTATCGTGATCACGGCCATATGCTGGCCATGGGCCTGAGCGCGCGCGGCGTCATGGCCGAGTTGACCGGTCGCCGCGGCGGCCTGTCCAAGGGCAAGGGCGGCTCGATGCATATGTTCTCGAAAGAGAAGCATTTCTATGGCGGCCACGGCATCGTCGGCGGCCAGGTGTCGCTCGGCACCGGTCTGGCCTTCGCCAACGCCTATCGCAGCAACGGCAATATTTCCTGCGCCTTCTTCGGCGATGGCGCCGCCAATCAGGGCCAGGTCTACGAAAGCTTCAACATGGCCGCGCTCTGGAAGCTGCCGGTGGTCTACGTGGTGGAAAACAACCGCTACGCCATGGGCACCTCGGTCAATCGCGCTTCGGCGCAGACCGATTTCTCCCAGCGCGGCGCATCCTTCGGCATTCCCGGCATCCAGGTCGACGGCATGGATGTGCGCGCCGTCAAGGCCGCGACTGATGAAGCGGCCGAACACGCCCGCTCCGGCAAGGGCCCGATGATTCTCGAAATGCTGACCTATCGCTATCGCGGTCACTCGATGTCGGATCCGGCCAAGTACCGCTCCAAGGACGAAGTGCAGAAGATGCGCTCCGAGCACGATCCGATCGAGCAGGTGCGTCTGCGTCTTCTCGAGAAGAATTGGGCGACCGAGGACGATCTCAAGGCTGTTGACAAAGATGTTCGCGACATCGTTGCCGACTCGGCCGATTTCGCCCAGGCGGACAGGGAGCCGGATGCGTCCGAACTCTACACCGACATCCTGCTCGACGCGTGAGGCGTCTCGGGCCGGCATCTGCCGGCCGTTTCGCTCCGCCAGCTTCAATTTCGCGGTCGGCCAAGGTCGCCGCACACCATATATCAGGTGAGGAACACCATGCCGATTGAGATTCTCATGCCCGCGCTGTCGCCGACCATGGAGGAAGGCACGCTCTCCAAATGGGTGAAGAACGAAGGCGATGCCGTGAAGTCTGGCGATGTCATCGCCGAGATCGAAACGGACAAGGCCACGATGGAAGTGGAAGCCGTCGATGAAGGCGTGATCGGCAAGCTGCTGATCGCCGCCGGCACCGAAAACGTCAAGGTCAACACCCCTATCGCCGTTCTCCTGCAGGATGGCGAAACCGCCGCCAATATTGGTTCGCCGGCCAAGAAGGAAGACGCGCCGGTTCAGGTGGAGCAGAAGGAGAAGCCGACCGAAACCGGGTCTGCCTCCGCCCCTGTTCCGGCACAGCCCGTCAACCAGGCGCTGTCTGATCCGGCCATCCCGGCTGGCACGGAAATGGTGCCGACCACCGTGCGCGAAGCTCTACGCGACGCCATGGCCGAGGAAATGCGCGCCAATCCCGACGTCTTCGTCATGGGCGAAGAAGTCGCCGAATATCAGGGCGCCTATAAGGTCACCCAGGGTCTCCTGCAGGAATTCGGCGCCAAGCGCGTTGTCGACACCCCGATCACCGAACACGGCTTTGCCGGCATGGCGGTGGGCGCGGCGATGACCGGCCTGCGTCCGATCGTCGAATTCATGACCTTCAACTTCGCCATGCAGGCGATCGACCAAATCATCAACTCCGCCGCCAAGACGCTCTATATGTCTGGCGGCCAGATGGGCGCTCCCATGGTGTTCCGTGGACCGAACGGCGCCGCCGCCCGCGTCGGCGCGCAGCACTCGCAGTGCTACGCCGCCTGGTACAGCCATATTCCGGGCCTCAAGGTCGTCATGCCCTATACGGCCGCTGACGCCAAGGGTCTGCTCAAGGCTGCGATCCGCGATCCCAATCCGGTGATCTTCCTCGAAAACGAAATTCTCTATGGCCAGACCTTCGATGTGCCGAAGCTTGATGATTTCGTGCTGCCGATCGGCAAGGCGCGCATCCACAAGGCCGGCAAGGACGTCACCATGGTGTCCTTCGGCATCGGCATGACCTATGCGATCAAGGCGATCGCCGAGCTTGAGAAGATCGGCATCGATGTAGAACTGATCGATCTGCGCACCATCCGCCCGATGGACCTGCCGACGGTGATCGAATCGGTCAAGAAGACCGGCCGCCTCGTGGTCGTGGAAGAAGGCTATCCGCAGAATTCGGTCGGCGATTTCATCGCCAACCGCGTCAACCGCGAAGCCTTCGACTATCTCGATGCGCCCGTGATCACCATCGCCGGCAAGGATGTGCCGATGCCGTATGCGGCCAATCTCGAAAAGCTGGCTCTGCCGAATGTCGGCGAAGTCGTCGATGCCGTCAAAGCCGTCTGCTACAAGTAAGAGGGAGGCAAGGTATGCCCACAAACATCACCATGCCGGCCCTGTCGCCCACGATGGAAGAGGGCAACCTCTCCAAGTGGCTGGTCAAGGAAGGCGACACGATCAAGTCCGGCGATGTGATCGCCGAAATCGAGACCGACAAGGCGACTATGGAAGTGGAAGCCGTCGATGAGGGCGTCGTCGCCAAGCTCGTGGTGGCCGCAGGCACGGAAGGCGTCAAGGTCAACACCGTGATCGCCATCCTCGCCGTCGATGGCGAAGACGTCGCCGCCGCTGCAGCCGGCGGCGGAACTGCTGCGCCCAAGGCGGAAGCTGCCCCTGCTGCCCAGCCGGCGTCAGTCGCCGCCGCAGCGCCGGCTCCTGCCGCACAGGCGTCTGCTCCGGCTGCTACTGTCTCGCATGGCGATCGTCCGTTCTCCTCGCCGCTCGCGCGTCGTCTCGCCAAGGAAGCCGGCCTCGACATTAAGCTGATCGCCGGTTCCGGCCCGCATGGCCGCGTGGTCAAGTCGGATGTCGAAAAGGCTGTCTCGTCTGGTTCGGCCAAGCCCGCGCCGACCGCTGCAGCAGCCGCGCCTGCGCCCGCCGCGGCCTCTGCCCCCAAGGGCATGAGCGAAGACGCCGTTCTGAAGCTGTTCGAGCCCGGCTCCTACGAGCTTGTGCCGCATGACGGCATGCGCAAGACCATCGCCAAGCGCTTGCAGGAGAGCAAGCAGACCATCCCGCATTTCTACGTGTCTGTGGATTGCGAGCTTGACGCATTGCTTGCGCTGCGCGCCCAGCTCAATGACGCTGCGCCCCGCAGGGACAGCGCCCCGGCCTACAAGCTCTCGGTCAACGACATGGTCATCAAGGCCATGGCGCTCGCGCTGCGCGATGTGCCGGACGCCAATGTCTCCTGGACCGATTCCAATATGGTCAAGCACAAGCATTCGGATGTCGGCGTCGCCGTATCGATCCCGGGCGGGCTGATCACCCCGATCATCCGTTCCGCCGAACTCAAGAGCCTGTCGGCCATCTCCAACGAGATGAAGGATCTCGGCGCGCGCGCCAAGAGCCGGAAGCTGAAGCCCGAGGAATATCAGGGCGGCACCACCGCCGTCTCCAACATGGGCATGATGGGCGTCAAGAATTTCGCCGCCGTCGTCAACCCGCCCCACGCCACGATCCTTGCGGTCGGCGCGGGCGAGGAGCGCGTTGTGGTCAAGAACAAGCAGATGGTCATCGCCCAGGTGATGACGGTCACGCTCTCGACCGACCATCGCGCCGTCGACGGCGCGCTCGGCGCCGAACTCTTGGGCGCCTTCAAGCGCTACATCGAAAACCCGATGGGGATGCTGGTGTAATAGCGGATAAGCGGACGCCTTAGGGCGTCCGCTCCTTTCGGCATGGCAGTCCCCATTTTCGGGAGGATGCGTAATGGCGAATGACGAGAACCCGGCGTCGCTTATTCGGCTGATGACGGAAGAGATGCGCACCATGTTCGGTGAGGTCGATCGGGAACTCGACGCGCTGAAGCAGCGATTAGAGATTCTAGAGGCTGAACAGGAAGAGTTGGCGAAAGCCATAGAGGCTAAAGCCGCAGCGTCCAAGGTTATGTGGGCTCGATACGGCGCCAGGATCACTGATCTCGAACGCAAGGTCGAAGACCTGAGGAACACGAATTAGAAATAGCCAGCAAAGCGGATGGTTTGAGCGGCATGAAAACAATTCTCGCTTATGGCGACAGTCTGACCTGGGGCGTGGATGCAGAAAATCGCACCCGCCACGCCTATGAGAATCGCTGGCCGTCCGTGCTGCAAAAGGCTCTGGGTCATGGCGTCAGGGTGATCGCCGAAGGGCTGAACGGCCGCACCACCGTCTATAGCGACTATACGGCCGATTGCGATCGCAACGGCGCGCGGATTCTTCCGACCATCTTGCACACGCATGCGCCTGTTGATCTCGTCATCATCATGCTCGGCACCAATGATCTGAAGCCTGTTTACGCCAACAATGCCGTCGTGGTGGGTCATGGAATCAAGCGGCTGGTGAGCCTGGTGCGCAATCACGAATGGCCTGTCGAGATGGAGACGCCCGATATTCTGATCGTCTCGCCGCCGCCGCTGTGCGAGACCGACGATCCGCTGCTGGGCCCGATGTTCTCAGGCCGAATCGAGGAGAGCCATATGCTGGCCTCGGTCTATGCCGATCTCGCCGACGAACTCGAATGCGGCTTTTTCGACGCCGGTTCGGTGGCCAAGACGACGCCTGTTGATGGCGTGCATTTGGACGCTGAAAATACCCGCGCCGTGGGCAAGGGGCTGGAGCCCATCGTCCGCATGATGCTGGGGCTTTGAAACACTTGATCGGGATCAAGAGTGCTTGATCGTAATCAATGAGGACTGACGCGGAGTGTTTAACCTGATCCCGAACTCGAAAGAAGGAGAGGGACCATGTCGAACACACCACATGAACTGGCTGCAGAGTTTCCCGAATATGTCGCGCAGATGCGGCATCTCAAGGAAACGGATGGACATTTCGCCCGGCTTTATGTTCGCTATCATGAGGTCAATGGCAAGATCCACCGCGCCGAAACCGATATCGAGCCGGCCGATGATGTGACGATCGTCGACCTCCGCAAACAGCGGATGCAGCTCAAGGATGAACTTTACGGGATGCTGGTTCACTATGAACCGGAGGCCGAGCCGCTCAGCGAATAAGCAAGCGAGGCGTCCACATCCCCGATGGCTTCCGGACCCAAGCGCCGGAAGCCGCACACGCAAGGAGTGGAAGCGCCCATGTCGAATGCTTATGACGTCATCATCATTGGTTCCGGCCCCGGCGGCTATGTGACCGCGATTCGTTCGGCCCAGCTGGGCCTGAAGACAGCGATCGTGGAGCGCGAGCATCTCGGCGGCATCTGCCTCAACTGGGGCTGCATTCCCACCAAGGCGCTGCTGCGGTCTGCCGAAATCATGGACCACGCCAATCACGCCAAGAGCTTCGG
Source organism: Rhizobium sp. SG_E_25_P2 (assembly GCF_029892285.1). Taxonomy (GTDB): domain Bacteria; phylum Pseudomonadota; class Alphaproteobacteria; order Rhizobiales; family Rhizobiaceae; genus Rhizobium_E. The sequence goes on along the minus strand of NZ_JARXVM010000017.1, from coordinate 113,459 downwards.
CCTGACGCTGAACGGCACAATGACCGCTGACGTCAAGGATGTCGTCGCCCGCTCGCGCGGCGTCTCCGCCCGCCTCAATGGCGGCGTGGCTTTTCTCATGAAGAAGAACAAGGTCGATGTGATCTGGGGCGAAGCCAAGCTCACGAAGGCCAATGAAATTGTTGTGGGCAAGATGACCAAGCCGGTCGTCGAGCCGCAAAACCCAATTCCCAAGGGCGTGCTGGGCGAGGGGACCTACACTGCCAAGCACATCATCGTCGCCACCGGCGCCCGTCCCCGCGCGCTGCCGGGCATTGAGCCGGATGGCAAGCTGATCTGGACCTATTTCGAAGCGATGAAGCCGGATTTCATGCCCAAATCGATCGTCGTCATGGGCTCGGGCGCCATCGGCATCGAATTCGCGTCCTTCTATCGCTCCATGGGCGTGGATGTGACCGTGGTCGAGTTGATGCCGAACATCATGCCGGTCGAAGACGTGGAAATCTCCACCTTCGCCCGCAAGCAGCTCGAAAAGCGCGGCCTCAAGATCATCACCGAGGCCAAGGTGTCCAAGGTCGATAAGGGCGCCAATTCCATTACCGCCCATGTCGAGACCAAGGACGGCAAGGTGAGCCAGATCACCGCTGACCGCCTGATCTCCGCCGTCGGCGTGCAGGGCAATATCGAAAATCTCGGTCTCGAAGCGCTGGGCGTGAAGACCGATCGCGGCTGCATCGTCATCGACGGCTACGGCAAGACCAGTGTCCCCGGCCTCTACGCCATCGGCGATGTCGCAGGCCCCCCGATGCTCGCCCACAAGGCCGAGCATGAAGGCGTGATCTGCGTCGAAAAGATCGCAGGCCTGCCGAATGTTCACCCGATGGACAAGGCCAAGATCCCGGGCTGCACCTATTGCAACCCGCAGGTCGCTTCTGTCGGCATGACCGAAGCCAAGGCGAAAGCCGAGGGTCGTGAGATCCGCGTCGGTCGCTACAATTTCAACGCCAATGGCAAGGCCATCGCGCTGGGCGAAGACCAGGGCATGATCAAGACCATCTTCGACAAGAAGACCGGTGAACTGATCGGCGCCCATATGGTCGGCGCGGAAGTGACCGAACTCATCCAGGGTTTCGTGGTGGCGATGAATCTCGAAACCACCGAGGAAGAGCTGATGCACACAATTTTCCCGCATCCGACGCTGTCGGAAATGATGAAGGAAAGCGTACTCGACGCCTATGGTCGCGTGCTGAACGCTTAAATGAGTCAAAAGATGGAACTCCTGCGTCAACAGTCCGTTTTCTCCGCGTCGAACATTCGCAACGGGGACGAAAAATATGGATTTGAATGGCGTAGGATTTCTAGGCGCGATTATCGTCGGCGGTGTTGCCGGCTGGCTCGCGGAAATGTTCATGAAGTCCAATATGGGCCTGATCATGAATATTATTCTCGGCATCATCGGCGCAGCCGCGCTGAACTTCGTGCTGGCGCTTTTGGGCATCTACACCGGCTCTGGCTGGCTGATGTATCTGATCGTGGGCTTCGTGGGAGCCTGCATTCTCATTGCGATCGGCCGCGCGCTCAGGCGCGGTTGATTTCCCAATCCCTTGGACCTAAGTGTGCCGAGGCCGCCGCATCTTGCGGCGGCCTCATTTTGTTTTCTGAAGCCATCCGGCATCGACCGGTAGCGAAACGGGGGCCCGAATGGTCACGATCCTCGACACGGTGAACATGGAAAAGCGCGTCCGGCATCCGGAAAAGGCGCATCGCCCCGACACGGAGGTCATGCGCAAGCCGGACTGGATTCGCGTCAAGGCGCCCGTGTCCAAAGGCTATCAGGAAACCCGCGAACTGGTGCGCGAGCACAAGCTGGTGACGGTCTGTGAAGAGGCCGGCTGCCCCAATATCGGCGAGTGCTGGGACAAGAAGCACGCGACTTTCATGATCATGGGCGAAATCTGCACCCGCGCCTGCGCCTTCTGCAATGTCGCCACCGGCCGGCCGCTCGCGCTTGATCGCGAAGAGCCCGGCAATGTCGCCAAGGCAGTCAAGAAGATGGGCCTCAGCCATGTCGTCATCACCTCGGTGGACCGTGACGATCTGGACGACGGCGGCGCCGAGCATTTTGAGCAGGTGACCTGGGCGATTCGCGAGGCCTCTCCGGACACCACGATCGAGATCCTCACTCCCGATTTCCTCAAAAAGCCGGGCGCGCTGGAGCGCGTCGTGGCCGCCAAGCCCGATGTTTTCAACCACAATCTCGAAACCGTGCCTGGCAACTATCTGACCGTCCGCCCCGGCGCGCGCTATTTCCATTCGATCCGCCTGCTGCAGCGGGTCAAGGAACTCGATCCGACCATGTTCACCAAGTCCGGCATCATGGTGGGCCTCGGCGAAGAGCGCAATGAAGTGCTGCAGTTGATGGACGACCTGCGCGTCGCCGATGTCGATTTCCTCACCATCGGCCAATATCTTCAGCCCACCCGCAAGCACCACAAGGTTATGTCTTTCGTGACGCCCGAGGAATTCAAGTCCTATGAGACGGTGGCCTACACCAAGGGCTTCCTGATGGTGGCGTCCAGCCCGCTCACCCGTTCCTCCCATCACGCCGGCGACGATTTCGCCCGGCTGAGAGCGGCGCGTGAGAAGGTGCTGCTGGCCAAGGCTGGGTAGTGGTTCAGTTTAACATCATAGATGACGATAACCGCAGGCAGAGTTGTACTTTTGCGCTGTCGCTGCGGATTATGGGTGATGCGCTCATCCCCGATGACATCACCCGCCTCATGGGTAGGTCCCCTGATCTTGCCTATACCAAAGGCGGCGTCTTCCACACGCCGAATGGCCGGGAGGTCCATGGCCGAACCGGCATGTGGAGCGTCAGGGGGCCACGCGAGGTCGAGGGCGAATTTTATGAATTGGTCGCCGCCTTTCTCGCCGGTTTACCTGCGTCGACCGACGTTTGGCGCATGGTCGCCAAGGACTTAAAAATCGAGCTTTTCGTCGGCGTGTTCATGGGGAAGCCAAATACAGGTTTTGTCCTGTCGCCGAAGGTCATGGCCTTGTTGGCGGAACGCAATTGTGAGATCGGCTTCGATCTCTACGGTCTGTTCGAGGACGAATAAGCGGCAATTCATCTAATCCACAGCTTGGCGCCGCAGCATGCCGTTAGGCAAGGCGGGGCGCATACCGTAAGGTGAGTTCGCAGCGCCAATTTGGCTCCTTTGATGGTGAGTCTCCCACGCGCCTGGACGGGTCGCCGAATTACCCAAATTCCGCCCCATTTCATTGGGATGTTCCTGGCGAGCGAGGAAAAATTAAACCGTTTTTAACCTGTTGAGCCCCTGAAAATGGAGCGATAAACTTGACCCTGCGCAAAATAATCGCAGGTCAAGGGAAAACGGAATCTATGCTTGCTTCTACCCCCTAGCTGCGCTAACCACGTCGCGTTGCAACAATTTTCGGCTATGCCGAAGCACACATGCGCGTCTTGCGCATCGTGTCGCGCGGCGCGGCGGGGTTGGATTGAAATGACTGCACTTCTTGGCTCTTACCTGCCAATCGCCATCTTCATCGGAATCGCTCTTGTCATCGGTCTGGCGCTCCTTGTGACGCCGTTCCTGGTCGCTTATCGCGCTCCCGATTCGGAAAAGCTTTCCGCCTATGAATGCGGCTTCAACGCGTTCGACGATGCGCGCATGAAATTCGACATCAGGTTCTATCTCGTGTCGATCCTCTTCATCATTTTCGACCTGGAAGTGGCCTTTCTCTTCCCTTGGGCCGTATCATTCGGCGCAATCGGCTGGTTCGGCTTCTGGTCCATGATGGTGTTTCTGGGCGTGCTGACCATCGGCTTTATCTATGAATGGAAGAAGGGAGCGCTCGAATGGGAGTGACATCCGCTAATTCGACCCTCGTCGCCCCGCAGCCGAAGGGCCTTGTCGATCCGTCGACAGGCCGGGCTCTGGGCGCCGACGACCAGTTTTTCGGCGAGATCAACAATGAACTCGCCGACAAGGGCTTTCTGGTGACGTCCACCCAGGACTTGATCACCTGGGCTCGCACCGGTTCGCTTATGTGGATGCAGTTCGGCCTGGCCTGCTGCGCCGTCGAAGGCCTGATGCAGGCCTCTGGTCCGCGTTACGACATGGAGCGCTTCGGCGTCGCTCCGCGCGCTTCGCCGCGCCAGTCCGACGTGATGATCGTCGCCGGCACGCTGACCAATAAGATGGCGCCCGCGCTTCGCAAGGTCTATGACCAGATGCCGGAGCCGCGCTACGTGATCTCCATGGGTTCCTGCGCCAATGGCGGCGGCTATTACCACTATTCCTATGCGGTGGTGCGCGGTTGCGATCGCGTGGTGCCGGTGGATGTCTATGTGCCGGGCTGTCCCCCCACCGCCGAAGCGCTCCTCTATGGGGTGTTGCTTCTGCAGAAAAAGATCCGCCGCACTGGCACGATCGAGCGCTGAGGACCGGACTGATGACCACTGCTCTCGAAGATCTCTCGATTTATCTGCGCGAAACCCACGGCGATGCCATTCTCGGCGTCAGTACGGCGTTCGGGGAACTGACGATCAATGTCAGCCCGGAAAACTATGTGCCGGTTCTGAAGTTCCTGCGCGACGATCCGCGCTGTCGCTTCCTGAATTTCATCGACACGTGCGGCGTCGACTATCCCGAGCGCGAGAAGCGCTTCGATGTCGTGACGCATCTGCTGTCCGTTCACAAGAATATGCGCATCCGCGTCAAGGTTCAGGTGGGCGAGGATGATGTTCTCGAATCGGCGACGGGCCTGTTCCTGGGCGCTGATTGGTTCGAGCGCGAAGCCTATGACATGTACGGCATCCTGTTCTCGGGTCATCCGGATCTTCGCCGTATTCTCACGGACTACGGCTTCGAGGGTTTTCCGCTTCGCAAGGATTTTCCGATGACCGGCTTCGTCGAGGTCCGCTACGACGACATGGTCAAGCGGGTGGTTTATGAACCGGTCCAGCTTCGCCAGGAAATGCGCAGCTTCGATTTCCTTTCGCCCTGGGAAGGCACGGATTACGTGCTGCCGGGCGACGAGAAGAAAAGTCAGTAATGCAAGGGCAGGGCGGCCAGTGGGTCGCCGGCCTTTTTGCGATGATGCGATCTGGGGTGCATCCAAATGGCAGAACATAACGTCCGCAATTTCACCATCAACTTCGGGCCAGAGCATCCGTCCGCGCACGGCGTGCTTCGTCTGGTGCTGGAGCTCGATGGCGAAATCGTTGAGCGCGTCGACCCGCATATCGGACTGCTGCATCGAGGCACCGAGAAGCTGATCGAATCCAAGACCTATCTCCAGGCTTTGCCTTATTTCGATCGTCTCGACTATGTCGCGCCGATGAACCAGGAACATGCCTATTCGCTGGCGGTCGAGAAGCTGATCGGCCTCGAAATTCCGATGCGTGGTCAGCTGATCCGCGTTCTCTATTCCGAAATCGGCCGTATCCTGTCGCATATCATGAACGTGACGACGCAGGCCATGGACGTCGGCGCGATGACGCCGCCGGTCTGGGGTTTCGAAGAGCGCGAAAAGCTCATGGTGTTCTATGAGCGCGCATCCGGCGCCCGCATGCACGCCGCTTACGTTCGTCCGGGCGGTGTCCATCAGGACATCCCGGAAAAGCTCGTCGAGGACATCGGCAACTGGTGCGATCCGTTCATCAAGACGCTCGATGATATCGAGGGTCTGTTGACAGACAACCGCATTTTCAAGCAGCGCAACGTCGATATCGGCGTGATCTCGCTTGCGGACGCTCTGTCCTGGTCGATGACCGGCGTCATGGTGCGCGGTTCGGGCGGCGCATGGGACCTGCGTCGTTCGCAGCCCTATGAATGCTATTCGGATCTCGAATTCGACATCGCCGTCGGCAAGAATGGCGACTGCTATGACCGCTACCTGATCCGCATGTATGAAATGCGCCAGTCGGTGCGGATCATGAAGCAGTGCGTCGAATTGCTGAACGGCAAGCACAAGATCGGTCCGGTCTCGGCGATCGACGGCAAGGTCGTGCCGCCGAAGCGCGGTGAGATGAAGCGGTCGATGGAAGCGCTGATCCATCACTTCAAGCTCTATACCGAAGGCTATCACGTTCCCGCCGGCGAAGTGTACGCTGCTGTCGAAGCCCCCAAGGGCGAGTTCGGCGTCTATCTCGTTTCCGACGGAACCAACAAGCCGTATCGCTGCAAGATCCGCGCTCCGGGTTTTGCGCATCTGCAGGCAATGGACTTCCTCTGCAAGGGCCATCAGCTTGCCGACGTGACCGCCGTTCTCGGCTCTCTCGATATCGTGTTCGGGGAGGTCGACCGCTGATGATCCGGATTCTGTCCGCGTTTCTATTCGTTTCCGCCGCGACGTCCGCGTCAGCGGCGGAAGGCGGCATTGTTGTCGACAGCGATGGGGCGAAGACACAAATCGGTCAGCTGATCGCCGACGGATACGAGATCAAGGCGGCTGTGCCGAACGGCAAGCGCTTCGTCGTGTTCCTGCAGAAAGACTCAACAGCCTATGCCTGCGAGATGTCCTCCCTGACACAATCGCAGTGCGGCCAGATAAATTGATAGGGCGTCTATAACATGTCCGTACGTCGCTTAGCCGAAGACAGCGTTCAGCCAGCCAGCTTCGCCTTCAACCCGGAAAATTCCGTCTGGGCGGAAGCCACCATCAAGAAATACCCTGAGGGGCGCGAGCAATCGGCGGTTATTCCGCTGCTGATGCGCGCTCAGGAGCAGGACGGCTGGGTGACCAAGGCGGCAATCGAAATGATCGCCGACATGCTCGGCATGGCCTATATCCGCGTTCTGGAAGTGGCGACCTTCTACACCCAGTTCCAGTTGCAGCCCGTGGGCACCCGCGCCCATATCCAGGTCTGCGGCACCACGCCCTGCATGTTGCGCGGCGCAGAAGATCTGATCTCGGTCTGCAAGTCCAAGATCCATCACGATGCGCATCATCTCAACGAAGATGGAACGCTGTCCTGGGAAGAAGTGGAATGTCTCGGGGCCTGCGTGAATGCGCCGATGGTCGCGATCTTCAAGGATACCTATGAGGATCTGACGGCCACGCAGCTTGAGCATATCATCGACCGTTTCAAGGCGGGCAAGGGTTCGGACATCAATCCTGGTCCTCAGGTCGATCGCACCTTCTCGGCGCCTGCTGGAGGTCCGACGTCGCTGACGGAAGAGATTCCTCCGGCTCCGAAATCGGAAGCGTTGACCGGCGTGTCGACTGCTGCTGAGCCTGCTCAGCCGGCGCACACGCCGCCTTCGAACGCCGCCAAGCCGGACACAAACGCGCCTGAAACCGATCCCAAACTGAAGACGCCCGCCGATGGCAAGTCCGCTGAGCCGGATGCGGCGACCAAGGTCGCCAAGCCGTCTCTGGATGATCCGAACCGGCCTGCTGGTGTTGAAAAGCCCGAAAAGCCCGACGACCTGCAGCTGATTTCCGGCATTGGCCCAAAGATCGAGGCGACGCTTCATTCGATCGGGATTTTCACCTATGAGCAGGTTGCGGCCTGGGGCCCGGCTGAACGCGAATGGGTGGACGGCTACCTCAATTTCAAGGGCCGTATCGAGCGCGACGATTGGGCGCGCCAGGCCAAAGCGCTGGCCGATGGCGGCGAAGAAGAATATATCAGGGTCTTCGGAAAGAAGCCGCGGTAAGGAATGAGCCATGCTGACTGACAAGGATCGTATTTTTACCAATATCTACGGCCTCAAGGAGAAGTCCCTGAAAGGCGCGATGGCGCGCGGTCACTGGGACGGCACCAAGCAATTGCTTGAGAAGGGCCGTGACTGGATCATCAATGAAGTGAAGGCTTCTGGTCTTCGCGGTCGCGGCGGCGCAGGCTTCCCGACTGGCCTGAAATGGTCCTTCATGCCGAAGGAAAGCGACGGGCGTCCGCATTACCTCGTGGTCAATGCCGACGAGTCCGAGCCCGGCACCTGCAAGGACCGGGACATCATGCGCCACGATCCGCATACGCTGATCGAAGGCTGTGTGGTGGCGTCTTTCGCCATGGGCGCGCATGCCGCTTATATCTATGTCCGCGGCGAGTTCATTCGCGAACGCGAAGCGCTGCAGGCGGCGATCGACGAATGCTATGACGCTGGCCTGCTCGGCAAGAACAACAAGCTCGGCTACGATATCGACATTTATGTCCATCACGGAGCCGGCGCCTATATCTGCGGCGAAGAGACTGCGCTTCTCGAAAGCCTTGAGGGCAAGAAGGGCCAGCCGCGCCTGAAGCCGCCATTCCCGGCCAATATGGGTCTCTATGGCTGTCCGACGACGGTCAACAACGTCGAATCGATCGCTGTGACGCCGACCATTTTGCGTCGTGGCGCCAGCTGGTATTCGAGCTTCGGCCGTCCCAACAATGCCGGCACTAAGCTCTATTCGATCTCTGGCCACGTCAATAAGCCGTGCACCGTCGAAGACGCCATGTCGATCACCTTCGAAGAGCTGATCGAAAAGCATTGCGGCGGCATTCGCGGCGGCTGGGACAATCTGCTCGCCGTCATTCCCGGCGGCTCTTCGGTGCCATGCGTGCCCGGCGCGCAGATGCGCTCGGCGATCATGGATTATGATGGTCTGCGCGAACTGGGCTCGGGCCTCGGCACCGCCGCCGTTATCGTCATGGACAAGTCCACGGACATCGTCAAAGCCATCTGGCGCCTGTCGGCTTTCTACAAGCATGAGAGCTGCGGCCAGTGCACGCCCTGCCGCGAAGGCACGGGCTGGATGATGCGCGTGATGGAGCGCATGGTGAAGGGCCAGGCGCAGAAGCGTGAAATCGACATGCTGTTCCAGGTGACCAAGCAGGTGGAAGGCCACACGATCTGCGCGCTCGGCGACGCAGCCGCCTGGCCGATCCAGGGTCTGATCAAGCATTTCCGTCCGGTGATGGAAGAGCGGATCGACCAGTACACCCGCAACGCCATGGCGCATGGAGCGGTGCTCGAAGCGGCGGAGTAAGCGAGATGGACAGCGGCGGCACGGAGAAGACAGGCAAGACCGGTAAGGGGTCGAGCGACCGCTCTCCGGAACTCGCCGAACTGTCCGCCCGCATGCTGGCCGAGCAGGCGTCGATGTTGCAGATCATGACGGCCTTCGGCATGCAGATGGCGGGCGCTTTCATGGGCGCCGTCGCCAATGCAATGGAGCGGAAGGCCGAGGATAGCCCGGCCGCCGAACCGGTCGCGCAAGACGAGCCTGACGTAAAAGCGCCAGAGCCGCCTCAGGAGACTGTTGCGGCTGAACCGCCAAAGAAGGCCACGGCGCCGACTGCGAAGAGAGTTCGCAAGCCGGCGCAAAAGAGGCCTGATGATTTGAAGAAGATTTCGGGCGTCGGTCCGAGATTGGAAAAAGTGCTCAACGGCATGGGCGTCACGACTTACGCGCAGATTGCGACATGGTCCGACGACGATGTGCTGAAAATGGATGAGACGCTTGGCCTCGATAACCGGATTGTCCGGGATCAATGGGTCACACAAGCGAAAGCGCTGTTGGAAGGCTGAAATGGCGAAGCTGAAAGTTGACGGAAAAGAGATCGAGGTCCCGGATCATTTCACGCTGTTGCAGGCGTGCGAAGAGGCTGGCGCCGAGGTTCCCCGCTTCTGTTTTCACGAGCGACTGTCGGTCGCCGGCAATTGCCGCATGTGTCTGGTCGAAGTGAAGGGCGGCCCGCCGAAACCGGCGGCGTCCTGCGCTATGGGCGTGCGTGACATTCGCGGCGGCCCCAATGGCGAACTGCCGGAAGTGTACACCAACACGCCGATGGTCAAGAAGGCGCGCGAAGGGGTGATGGAGTTCCTGCTCATCAACCATCCGCTCGACTGCCCGATCTGCGACCAGGGCGGCGAATGCGACCTGCAGGACCAGGCGATGGCCTTCGGCGTCGACTCCTCGCGCTACACCGAAAACAAGCGCGCGGTCGAAGACAAGTATATCGGCCCGCTGGTGAAGACCGTGATGAACCGCTGCATCCACTGCACGCGCTGCGTCCGCTTCACCACGGAAGTCGCCGGCATCACCGAACTCGGCCTGATCGGCCGTGGCGAAGACGCCGAGATCACCACCTATCTCGAACAGGCGATGACGTCGGAGCTGCAGGGCAATGTCGTTGATCTCTGCCCGGTCGGCGCGCTGACCTCGAAACCCTTCGCTTTCACCGCGCGCCCCTGGGAGCTTGGCAAGACCGAATCGGTCGATGTGATGGACGCGCTCGGCTCGGCGATCCGCGTCGATACGCGCGGTCGCGAAGTGATGCGCATCATGCCGCGCGTCAATGAAGACATCAACGAAGAGTGGATCTCCGACAAGAGCCGCTTCATCTGGGACGGCCTGCGCACGCAGCGCCTCGATCGCCCCTACGTCCGCAAGGACGGTCGTCTGGTTCCCGCCTCCTGGGCGGAAGCCTTCGCGACGATCAAGGCCGCAGTCGCCAAGACCAGCGCTGAAAAGATCGGCGCGATTGCCGGCGATATGGCCACCGTCGAGGAAATGTTTGCGCTGAAGTCGCTGATGACGTCGCTCGGTTCCGAGAATATCGATTGCCGCCAGGACGGCGCGCAACTCGATCCGTCATTGGGACGTTCGACCTATATCTTCAACCCGACCATCTCTGGCATCGAAGACGCCGACGCGCTGCTGATCATCGGCTCCAACCCGCGTTTCGAAGCAGCCGTGCTCAATGCGCGCATTCGCAAGCGCTGGCGCCGCGGCGGCTTCCCGATCGGCGTGATCGGCGAAGGCGGTGAACTGCGCTACAACTATGACTATCTTGGCGCTGGCTCCGATACGCTCAACGACCTCGTCGCCGGCAACGGCGCTTTCCTAGACAAGCTCAAGAACGCCCAGCGTCCGATGATCATCCTCGGCCAGGGCGCTATCTCTGGTGTCGAAGGCCGGGCGGTGCTCGCCGCGGCCGCTGCGCTCGCCGAAAGCGTCGGCGCGGTGAAGGACGGCTGGAACGGTTTTGCCGTGCTGCACACAGCCGCCTCGCGCGTTGGCGGCCTCGACCTCGGTTTCGTGCCGGGCGAGAAGGGCGTCGATGCGCAGACGCAGGTCGCGACCATGGACGTTCTGTTCCTGCTCGGGGCCGACGAACTCGACTTTTTGAAGAAGAGCACGAATCTGCTGGTCTATATCGGCTCGCATGGCGACGCCGGCGCATCGAACGCCGACGTCATTCTGCCGGGTGCCGCCTTTACCGAAAAGGCCGGCATTTTCGTCAACACCGAAGGACGTGTGCAGTTCGCCAATCGCGCCAATTTCGCCCCCGGCGAGGCGCGCGAGGACTGGGCCGTGCTGCGGGCGCTCTCCGATGTGCTCGGCAAGAAACTTCCCTTTGATTCGCTTCAGCAATTGCGCGCCAAGCTCTATGCTGCGCATCCGCATTTCGCCGAAGAGGATACGATTGTTGCGGGCTCGAATGACGAGATTTCCGCACTTGCGAAAAAACCGAGGGCGATGGCGAAATCTACGTTTGCTTCTCCGGTCAAAGACTTCTATTTGACGAACCCGATAGCGCGTGCGTCGGCCGTCATGGCCGAATGCTCGGCCTTGGCTCGCAACAACTTCAAGGCGGCCGCCGAGTAAGGCGCGAAAGGGCTAAAGGATTATGGATACTTTTCTTTCGACCTATCTGTGGCCAGCATTGATCATGGTGGGGCAGTCGCTGCTCCTCCTGGTCTGTCTGCTCGTTTTCATCGCCTATGTTCTGCTCTATGACCGCAAGATCTGGGCCGCCGTTCAGCTTCGTCGCGGTCCGAATGTGGTGGGCCCCTGGGGACTTTTCCAGTCCTTCGCCGACCTTTTGAAATTCGTGTTCAAGGAGCCGGTCATTCCGGCCGGCGCCAACAAGGGCGTCTTCCTGCTGGCGCCGCTGGTGGCCGTGACGCTCGCGCTCGCCACTTGGGCCGTGATCCCGGTCAACAGCAATTGGGTGATCGCCAATATCAATGTCGGCATCCTGTTCGTCTTCGCGATTTCTTCGCTCGAAGTCTATGGCGTCATCATGGGCGGCTGGGCGTCGAATTCGAAATATCCGTTCCTTGGCGCGCTGCGCTCGGCGGCGCAGATGGTGTCCTACGAAGTCTCCATGGGCTTCATCATCGTCACCGTTCTGCTCTGCGTCGGCTCGCTGAACCTCACGGACATCGTCGTGGCGCAGCAGGACGGCCTCGGTACGCGTCTCGGTCTGCCCAGCTCCTTCCTGGACTGGCATTGGCTGGCGCTGTTTCCGATGTTCATCATCTTCTTCATCTCGGCGCTTGCTGAAACCAATCGTCCTCCCTTCGACCTTCCGGAAGCGGAATCGGAACTGGTCGCCGGCTTCATGGTCGAATATGGCTCCACGCCCTACATGATGTTCATGCTCGGCGAATACGCGGCCATCGTGCTGATGTGCGCGCTGACGACCATCCTGTTCCTCGGCGGCTGGCTGCCCCCGGTGGATTTCTGGCTGATCAACTGGGTGCCCGGCATCGTCTGGTTCCTGCTCAAGGTCATCCTCTGCTTCACAATGTTCGGCATGGTGAAGGCGATCGTTCCGCGCTACCGCTACGACCAGCTGATGCGCCTGGGCTGGAAAGTGTTCCTGCCGCTGTCGCTGGCCATGGTCGTCATCACCGCCTTCGTTCTCAAGCTGACGGGTTGGGCATGATGTCGGGCGCAAAACTTACTGGAAAAGGAGAATAGACGATGGCTGCTCTTTCCCAAGCTGTCAGTTCGCTGTTCCTGAAGGAATTCGTGAAGGCGCTCGGCCTTGCATCGAGCTATTTCATCAAGCCGAAGGCGACGGTGAACTATCCTTTCGAAAAAGGTCCGGTCAGCCCGCGTTTCCGTGGTGAACACGCGCTGCGCCGTTATCCCAATGGCGAAGAACGCTGCATCGCCTGCAAGCTGTGTGAAGCGATCTGTCCCGCCCAGGCCATCACCATCGAAGCCGGCCCGCGCCGCAATGACGGCACCCGCCGCACGGTGCGTTACGATATCGACATGGTGAAGTGCATCTATTGCGGTTTCTGCCAGGAAGCCTGCCCCGTCGACGCCATCGTCGAGGGCCCGAATTTCGAATTCGCGACCGAGACGCGCGAAGAGCTTTATTACGACAAGGAAAAACTGCTCAACAATGGCGACCGGTGGGAGCGCGAAATCGCGGCGAACATCGCCATGGACGCGCCGTATCGCTGAGCGGGAACGACAAAACCCCCGGTCTCCGGGGGTTCATTCAATTGGGCCCGTGCAAGCGGGCGGTATTCGGGGCAGGGGCTGGCTCTAGTCAGGCCCCGGGGAAGAAAAAGGCGCCAAAATGGGTCTGCAGGCTCTGTTTTTCTATCTGTTCGCCTTCGTCGCTGTGGCGTCGGCATTCATGGTCATCTGGGCGAAAAACCCGGTTCACTCGGTTCTGTTTCTGATTTTGACATTCGTCAACGCAGCGGGCCTGTTCCTGCTGACGGGCGCCGAATATCTCGCCATGCTTCTGCTGGTCGTTTATGTCGGCGCCGTCGCGGTGTTGTTCCTGTTCGTGGTGATGATGCTCGACATCGATTTCACCAAGCTGAGGGCCAGCGCGCTTGAATATGCGCCGGTGGGCGTGTTGATCGGCCTGATCCTTGCAGCTGAACTGATCATCGTGATCGGCGGCAGCGTTCTGTCTCCTGAGATCGCCAAGACGGTGTCGATGCCGATCCCGGCCCTGACCGAACGCCAGAACACCGCAGCGATCGGCGATGTGCTCTATACGCATTATGTCTTCTACTTCCAGCTAGCCGGTCTCGTGCTGCTGGTCGCCATGATCGGCGCGATCGTGCTGACCTTGAAGCATCGCACCGACATCAAGCGTCAGGACATTTCCCGTCAGGTCGCGCGCAAGCCGGAAACCGCAATCTCCGTGGTCAGCCCGAAGCCGGGCCAGGGCATCTGAGGGCAGGGGAAGGAAAGAAAATGGAAATCACCATCGGTCATTACCTCACCGTCAGCGCCATTCTGTTCATGCTCGGCGTGTTCGGCATCTTCCTGAACCGCAAGAACGTCATCATCATCCTGATGTCGATCGAGTTGATCCTGCTTGCGGTCAATATCAACATGGTGGCGTTTTCCACCTTCCTGAACGACATCACCGGGCAGGTATTCGCATTGTTCATTCTGACCGTTGCGGCCGCGGAAGCCGCCATCGGTCTTGCAATTCTCGTCGTCTTCTATCGCAACCGGGGCACGATCGCGGTCGAAGACGTCAACATGATGAAGGGCTGAGAAGGCTATGATCATCTACAAACTCATTGTCTTCCTTCCGCTGTTGGGATCGTTGATCGCGGGTCTGGGTGGGCATGTGATCGGCGCCAAGGCGTCGGAATATGTCACCACCGGCCTCATGATGATCGTGGCGGCGCTTTCTTGGATCGTGTTTTTCGACGTCGCGCTCGGCGAGACGCACACGATCGTTCCGGTGCTGCGCTGGATCCAGTCGGGCGGCGTGGATGTCGAATGGGCGTTCCGGATCGACACGCTGACCGCCGTGATGTTCGTGGTGGTGAATTCGGTGTCGTGCCTGGTTCACCTCTATTCGATCGGCTACATGCATCACGATCCGCATCGGCCGCGCTTCTTCGCCTATCTGTCGCTGTTCACCTTCGCCATGCTGATGCTGGTGACTTCCGACAACCTGCTGCAGATGTTCTTCGGCTGGGAAGGCGTCGGTCTCGCGTCCTACCTGCTGATCGGCTTCTGGTATAAGAAGCCGTCGGCCAGCGCTGCGGCGATGAAGGCTTTCATCGTCAACCGCGTCGGCGACTTCGGCTTCGCGCTCGGCATTTTCGGCATTTTCGTGCTGTTCGGTTCGATCAATTTCGACTCGATCTTCGCCGCAGCCGCAACCTATCTGCCGGCCGCCGCTGAACATGGCGCTGAAGGCGCCGCAGCAGCAGCGGGCGAACACGCCGCCGTCGCGGGCGACACTGTCCTCAACTTCCTGGGCATGCATCTCGACAAAGCGAGCGCTTTGACAGCGATCTGCCTGCTCTTGTTCATGGGCGCGATGGGCAAGTCCGCCCAGTTCCTGCTGCACACCTGGCTGCCGGACGCGATGGAAGGCCCGACACCGGTGTCGGCGCTCATTCACGCCGCCACCATGGTCACCGCCGGCGTCTTCCTCGTCGCCCGCATGTCGCCGCTGTTTGAACTGTCGCACACCGCGCTGATGATCGTCACCCTGGTGGGGTCGATCACCGCCTTCTTCGCGGCTTCGGTTGGCCTGGTGCAGAACGACATCAAGCGCGTCATCGCCTATTCGACCTGTTCGCAGCTCGGCTATATGTTTGTGGCCCTCGGCGTCGGCGCCTATGGCGCGGCCGTGTTCCACCTGTTCACGCACGCCTTCTTCAAGGCGCTGTTGTTCCTCTGCGCCGGTTCGGTCATTCATGCCGTTTCCAACGAGCAGGACATGCGTTTCATGGGCGGCCTGCGCAAGCATATCCCGCGCACCTTCTGGATGATGATGATTGGCACGCTCGCCATCACCGGCGTCGGCATTCCCGGCACCTCGATCGGTTTCGCGGGCTTCTTCTCCAAGGACGCCATCATCGAAGCCGCCTTCGCGGCGCATAGCCCGCTCGCCGGCTGGGCGTTCTCGCTGCTGGTCATCGCCGCCTGCTTCACGAGCTTCTATTCGTGGCGCTTGATCTTCATGACCTTCTTCGGCAAGCCGCGCGCCTCGCATGATGTCATGCATCATGTGCATGAATCGCCGAATGTCATGTTGATCCCGCTCTACCTTCTGGCGATCGGCGCCGTGATTGCTGGTTTCGTCTTCCACGACCACTTCTTTGGCGAAGCCTATGCGGAGTTCTGGAAGGGCGCGTTGTTCACCGCTCCCGGCAACGAGATCCTCGAGCACTATCACCACGTGCCTTTGCTCGTGAAGTGGAGCTCGTTCATCGCCATGGCGCTCGGTTTCATTGTCGCCTGGATCATGTATGTCCGTGCGCCCTGGATGCCGTCTTACCTCGCCAAGCAGCATGATGGGCTCTACAAGTTCCTGCTCAACAAGTGGTACTTCGACGAACTTTACGACCTGCTGTTCGTGCGGTCGTCGAAATGGCTCGGCCGTTTCCTGTGGAAGCAAGGCGACGTGACGGTGATTGACGGTTTCGGCCCGAATGGCATCGCCGCCCGCGTGTCGGATGTCACCGGCCGCGTGGTGCGCCTGCAGACCGGTTTCCTCTACCAATACGCCTTCGTGATGCTGATCGGCATTGCCGCTCTGATAACTTGGATGATGCTCGGGAGTTCGTTCTAATGTCCGGTTGGCCCATTCTCTCCCTGGTCACCTTCCTGCCGATGGTCGGCGTCGCGTTGTTGCTCCTGATGAAGGGCGACAGCGAAGCGGGGCGGCGCAATGTCCTGCTCATCTCGCTCGCCACCTCGGTTGTGACCTTCGTCGTCTCCCTGTTCATCTGGATCGGTTTTGACAATTCCAACCCGGGCTACCAGTTCGTCGAGAAGATGAACTGGCTGAACACCGGCATCGCCTATCACGTCGGCGTTGACGGCATCTCGATGCTGTTCGTCATCTTGTCGACCTTCCTGGTGCCCTTCTGCATTCTGGCCAGCTGGTATTCGGTGGAGAAGCGCATCAAGGAATACATGATCGCTTTCCTGCTTCTGGAAACCCTGATGATCGGCGTGTTCGTCGCGCTCGACATCGTGCTCTTTTATGTCTTCTTCGAAGGCGTGCTGATCCCGATGTTCATCATCATCGGCGTCTGGGGCGGCAAGGATCGCGTCTACGCCTCCTACAAGTTCTTCCTCTACACGCTGCTCGGCTCGGTTCTGATGCTGCTCGCCATCATGGCCATGTATTGGGACGCCGGCACCACCGACATCACCGTTCTCGCAGGCCACAAGTTCCCGGCCAACATGCAGACCTGGCTGTGGCTGGCCTTCTTCGCCTCGTTTGCGGTGAAGATGCCGATGTGGCCGGTGCATACCTGGCTGCCCGACGCCCACGTTCAGGCGCCGACGGCTGGTTCGGTCATCCTGGCGGGCGTGATGCTGAAGCTCGGCGGTTATGGCTTCCTGCGCTTCTCGCTGCCGATGTTCCCGCTGGCGTCGGATTACTTCGCGCCCTTCGTCTTCGCGCTGTCGGTCATCGCCATCATCTACACCTCGCTGGTGGCGATGATGCAGGAAGACATCAAGAAGCTGATCGCCTATTCGTCGGTCGCGCACATGGGCTACGTGACCATGGGCATCTTCGCGGCCAATACCCAGGGCGTGCAAGGCGCGATCTTCCAGATGCTCAGCCACGGCATCGTGTCCGGCGCGCTTTTCCTCTGCGTCGGCGTGGTCTATGACCGCATGCACACCCGCGACATCGACGCCTATGGCGGCCTGGTCAACAACATGCCGAAATATGCGGTGGCCTTCATGGTGTTCACCATGGCCAATGTCGGCCTGCCCGGCACCTCCGGCTTCGTCGGCGAATTCCTGACCCTGCTCGGCGCTTTCCGCGCCAACACCTGGGTCGCTCTCTTCGCCACCACCGGCGTCATCCTCTCGGCCGCTTACGCTCTCTGGCTTTATCGCCGGGTGGTCTGGGGCGCGTTGGAGAAGGAAAGCCTCAAGAAGCTTCTCGACCTGTCGCCGCGCGAACAGTTGATCCTCTATCCGTTGATCGTGCTGACCATCTTCTTCGGCGTTTATCCCGCGCCGGTGTTCGACGCCACGGCCGCATCGGTCGAGCTTCTCGTCAACAATTATTCTGCGGCTCTGGAGGCAGCGCATAGCGTTGCCGCCGTGGCCAACTGATCACAGGACCTTGCCAAAATGACGGCTGAAACCCTTCTCGCAAGTCTGACCATCACGACGCCGGAGTTGATCCTGGCGATCGGCGCCTTGGTTCTCCTGATGATCGGCGTTTTCGCGGGCGAAAAATCCGCAAAGACCGTAACCTATCTCAGCGTGCTGCTGCTGCTTTCGGCAGCCGCGACCGTGGTGCTTCACCCCGCCGAGGGTGGAGCGTTCGGCGGCGTCTTCGTCGCCGACGGCTTCACGCGCTTCATGAAGACGCTGGCGCTCGTGGCGTCCGCAGTGGCGCTGTTCATGTCGGCCGGTCAGGCCAAGTTCGACAATATCGACAAGTTCGAATTCCCGATCCTGGTCGTGCTGGCGACGCTGGGCATGACCATCATGATCTCGGCCAACGACCTGATCACCGTCTATATGGCGCTCGAACTGCAGTCGCTGGCGCTCTATGTGGTCGCGGCGCTCAACCGCGATTCCGCCCGTTCGACTGAAGCCGGCCTGAAATATTTCGTTCTCGGCGCTCTGTCTTCGGGCATGATGCTGTACGGTATGTCGCTGGTCTATGGTTTCACCGGTCACACCGGTTTTGCCGAAATCACCCAGGCGCTAACCGCCGAGACACGGTCGATCGGCCTGGTCTTTGGCCTCGTCTTCGTGCTGGCTGGCGTCGCGTTCAAGATTTCGGCTGTGCCGTTCCACATGTGGACGCCGGATGTCTATGAAGGCGCTCCGACCCCGGTGACCGCTTTCTTCGCCGGCGCCCCGAAGGTCGCGGCCATGGCGGTGTTCATCCGCGTGGTGATGGACGCCTTCCAGCCGTTGATCGCCGATTGGCAGCAGATCATCGTGTTCATCTCGATCGCCTCTATGCTGCTCGGCTCCTTCGCCGCGATCGGCCAGAGCAACATCAAGCGCCTGATGGCCTATTCCTCCATCGGTCACATGGGCTATGCGCTGGTCGGCCTTGCCGCCGGCTCGCAGCAAGGCGTCACCGGCATCGTGCTCTATATGGCGATCTATGTCGTCATGACGCTTGGGGCTTTCGCCATCATCATGGCTATGCGCTCCAAGGACGGCAAGGCGCTCGAAAACATCAGCGATCTCTCGGGCCTGTCGAGCACCAATCCGTTCATGGCTTTTGTGCTGACGGCGCTGATGTTCTCGCTGGCTGGCATTCCACCGCTTGCCGGTTTCTTCGCCAAATATTTCGTCTTCCTGGCGGCGATCAAGGCTGGTCTGTACTGGCTGTCGGTGATTGGCGTTCTCGCATCCGTGGTCGGCGCCTATTACTATCTCCGCATCGTCAAGGTGATGTGGTTCGATGCGCCTGTGGCTGAAATGGCCCGCGCGCCGGGGGCGCTGAAGCTGGTCTACGGGCTGTCAGGGCTGCTCGTGATTGGCTATATCCTGATCGGCGGCCCGATCGGCGCCGCCGCGGAAGCGGCAGCGGCCGCGCTGTTTTGATGGCGTCCAGCAGCAAGATCGCCATCGCCCAGTTTCGTCATGAAGCGCTGGGCGATGTCGGATCGACAAATACCTTATGTCTGGAGCGGGCGCGGGCAGGAGATCCGGGCCCGCTTTGGCTTACGGCGCAACGCCAGTTGAGTGGCCGTGGCCGTCGCGGACGGACCTGGGTTTCCGAGCCCGGCAATCTCTATGCGTCCCTGTTGCTGACCGATCCCGCGCCGGCGGATGCGCTTGGTTCTCTGCCGATTGCGGTTGCGCTGGCGTTGCATCGCGCCGTGGCCGCAGTCGGGCCATGGCTGGGCGACCGGTTGCGGATCAAATGGCCAAATGACCTGTTGATCGACGGCGCGAAAATTTCGGGTATACTGATAGAGGCGGAACAACTCGCTGACGGACGCCGCGCAGTGGTGATCGGTTGCGGCGTCAATGTCGCTCATCGGCCTGAAAATCCGCTCTATCCCGCGATGACGCTGGGCGAGGCCGGAGTTTCGACGTCGGCAGACGACCTGTTTGCGCATCTGTTTCGCGAGATGGCGCTCGTGTTGGGAGAATGGGACGGCGGGCGCGGCGTAGCCGGTGTGGTCGCGGCCTGGAGCGAGCGTCTTGCCGGCCTCGGAGCCCCGATTACCGTCAATCTCCCGGACCGGTCGATTTCCGGCGTTTTTTCGGCTATAGATCTCGACGGATATTTGCATCTCAAGACGGCGGATGGCGCCGTGCTTCGTATCGCCTCGGGCGATGTATTCTTTTCATGATGAAAGACTGTGAGTGACGATGGCCGACAAGGATGAACTGGTGTTCCTGCCGCTGGGCGGCGTGGGCGAAATCGGGATGAACCTGGCGCTTTATGGCTATGGTCCGCGACACAAGCGTCAATGGATCATGGTCGATTGCGGCGTATCCTTCGCCGGGCCCGATTTGCCGGGCGCCGAACTGATCCTGCCCGATATCCGCTTTATCGAGGAAGAAAAACAGAATCTGAAAGCGATCTTCATCACCCATGCGCATGAGGATCACTACGGCGCCGTGCGCGATCTCTGGCCGCGGCTGAAGGCTCCGCTTTATGCCTCCCCGTTTACCGAGGGGCTGCTGGAAGCAAAGGGCGATTATGACAAGTCCGATCCGATCCCGGTTCAAACGTTGATTCCCGGCCGGCGGATCACTGTCGGCCCGTTCACCATCGAGCCGGTCAATGTCGCCCACTCGATTCCCGAGGCGATGTCGCTGATCATCCGGACGCCGCTCGGCAATGTCGTCCATACCGGCGACTGGAAGATCGATCCGGAACCATCGCTTGGCAAGCCGACCGATGAGGCCCGTTTCCGAGAAATCGGCGAGGAGGGCGTGCTTGCCCTGATCTGTGATTCCACCAATGCACAGCGTGAGGGTGTTTCCCCGTCCGAGCTCGACGTGTCGCGCGGGTTGGAGGAAATCATTTCCAAGGCCGAAGGCAGGGTGGCGATCACCACCTTCTCGTCGAATGTCGGACGCATAAAGTCCATCGCCATGGCGGCGGAAAGGGCGGGCCGCGAGGTGATGTTGCTGGGCTCGTCCATGCGTCGGGTGACGGATGTCGCCAAACAATTGAACATGCTCGACGATATCAAGCCGTTCGTGGCTGAAGATGAATTCGGCTATCTGCCGCGCCAGAACGCCGTGGTGATTCTGACCGGCAGCCAGGGCGAGGCAAGGGCTGCGCTGGCCAAGATCTCGCGCGATGAAATGCGCAATATCGGCTTTACCAAGGGCGACACATTCGTGTTTTCCTCGCGCGCCATTCCAGGCAATGAAAAGGCCATTCTCGACATCAAGAACGCCCTGATCGATCAGGGGATGATCGTGTTGACGGATGCTGATGGGCTGGTGCATGTCTCGGGCCATCCACGCCGCAGCGAGCTCATGCAGATGTATGACTGGGTGAAGCCCCAGATTCTCGTGCCCGTTCATGGCGAGGCGGCGCATCTGCATGCGCATGCCGATCTCGGACGTCAAAGCGGCATCCCCGAAGTGGCCGAGGTCCGCAATGGCGGCATTCTCAGGCTGGCGCCGGGACCGGCTGAAATTATCGATTCAGCGCCTTTCGGCCGGATTTTCAAGGACGGCAATCTGATCGGCGATGTCGACGAGATGGGAATCGGCGACCGCCGCAAATTGTCCTATGTCGGCCATGTCGCGGTCAATGTTCTGCTCGACGCTCGTTATGACTTCATCGACGATCCCGATGTCTCCGCCGTTGGTCTGCCGGCTTTCGACGACAATGGCGACGAGATGGAGGACATTCTCTATGACGCCGTGCTCGGCGCCGTGGAGAGCATTCCGCGCGTCAAGCGCAAGGATCTCGATATGGTCAAGGAAGCTGTCCGACGGTCGGTCCGGGCTGCGGCAAATCAGGTCTGGGGCAAAAAACCGGTTGTGACGGTGTTCGTGACGCGGATACAATAAACATAGAGGCAGCCGTCTGGCTGATACCTCAAATCTGTGACTTCGGCGGTCTGCCCTCAGGGCGGCCGCCATAGGCTGGGAGGCGGCCATGGGTATCGTGTCGGTTGTTGCTGAATATTTCATCTGCTGGTGGATTACCCTGTTCATCGTGCT
Organism: Rhizobium sp. SG_E_25_P2; assembly: GCF_029892285.1. Classification (GTDB taxonomy): domain Bacteria; phylum Pseudomonadota; class Alphaproteobacteria; order Rhizobiales; family Rhizobiaceae; genus Rhizobium_E. The sequence continues at coordinate 91,583 of NZ_JARXVM010000017.1, read as the reverse complement.
GCCGATCGGCCTCAGAACGCAAGCCGACGAAAAAACCGTCGTCAACGGCACTATTTCGAGCGCGCCCGCCCGCTTTCGTCCTTTGCGGGTCTTTGTCGGGACAACGATTCTGGCGGCGATTCTTTATGCCTGCTGGTATATCGCCACACGGGTCTTTGGGCTCAACGCGCTGTCAATTCCGCGGATCGTTCCAGAATTCCATTGATCTAATTGCGGCGCAAGGTTTGCCAACGTAACGTTAAGACCGCATGCGCAACTGTCGCTTGTCCGGAGGGCATCCGGTGGTTCGGCATGTGGTTTTTTCGGCGGGAGCCGTTAAATATCCGACAAGTGTGTTGATCTGGCACACCGTTGTGGCGAGGCGCAGCTATTTTATCTGGGACTTTTGCAACGCGGATTTTTTTGCGACGCCTTTTGTCGTCGGTCGTCGTTTTGCGGCAGGCGAGCTGAAAAATTAATCAAATGGACAAAATCGACGCCGCGATCGGGCGTTGCTCTGCCGAAAAAATTCGCCGAGACCTTGCTCCGAAACATCAAGGCAAAAAAAAACAAGGCTTAAAGCCTTGTTTTTAGCTAGTTTCGCGTGATCTTCAACCCAGTTAAGGGGGCTGCGGGTTAGCGCGCCTAAGATCCCATCCTCCCAAGACTTAACCGCGAATTTTGGCAAGGATTTGATCCCCCTGCCTCTTTTATGACCGGAAACTAGCCCAAAGATTAATCGTTGTCATCACCTTTTTTGCAAAAATGCGACAAGCGTAGAAAAAAAATACGTTGACAAGAAAATAACGGCTTCCGCAGCGTGAAGGTCATATTCTTGTCGCATTGAGTCCAATTTTCCCTGCGCTCACTTTCCATGCTGGCGCGCCAAATTGGATCAGTCCATAGGATTTCCAAATCCAAGGATTGAACGCTGACAACTGTGAGCCTGCGTCGCTTTCGGGGTGGAATTCTCCGCCTCCGGGTTTCTTTCTTGCTTCGAACTGGCTAAAGAAGCAGCGGAAAATTGCTGTCTTTGCCGCGATTCCGACCTGGGTCGCAGAAATTCCGGATCATCACATGCGTCTTAGCCGTTACTTCCTGCCCATCCTCAAGGAAAATCCCAAGGAAGCGGAAATCGTTTCCCACCGCCTGATGCTGAGGGCGGGCATGGTGCGTCAGCAGAGCCAGGGTATTTACAGCTGGTTGCCGCTCGGCAAGCGCGTGCTCGACAAGGTCAACGCCATCATCCGTGAAGAGCAGAACCGCGCCGGCGCCATCGAATTGCTGATGCCGACGTTGCAATCTGCAGAGCTTTGGCAGGAAAGCGGCCGCTATGACGCCTATGGCAAGGAAATGCTGCGCATCAAGGACCGCCAGGACCGCCAGATGCTCTATGGTCCGACCAATGAGGAAATGATCACCGAGATCTTCCGCTCCTATGTGAAGTCCTACAAGGATCTGCCGCTCAATCTCTATCACATCCAGCTGAAGTTCCGTGACGAGGTGCGTCCGCGCTTCGGCACGATGCGCTCGCGCGAATTCCTGATGAAGGACGCCTATTCCTTCGATCTCGACCGCGACGGCGCCATCCATTCCTACAACAAGATGTTCGCCGCCTATCTGCGCACCTTTGATCGTCTTGGCCTGCGCGCCATCCCGATGCGCGCCGACACCGGGCCGATTGGCGGCAATCACAGCCACGAATTCATCATTCTCGCCGATACCGGCGAGTCCGAAGTCTACTGCCACAAGGATTTCGTGAATTTCGACATCCCCGCCGAGGACACGGATTTCGACAGTGTCGATGGCCTCAAGGCCATCTTCGACAAGTGGACCTCGCGCTATGCGGCAACGTCCGAAATGCATGACGAGGCGGCATTCGACGCGATTCCCGAAGGCGAACGCCTGTCCGCCCGCGGCATCGAAGTCGGCCATATCTTCTATTTCGGCACCAAATATTCCGAGACGATGAACGCGACCGTCCAGGGGCCGGATGGAAAGCAACATCAAGTGCATATGGGGTCTTACGGCATCGGCCCGACGCGCCTTGTTCCGGCCATTATCGAAGCCTCCCATGACGAAGCGGGAATCATCTGGCCGAAGTCGGTGGCGCCCTTCGACGCGTCGGTGATCAACATGAAGGCGGGCGACGCCGCCTGCGACGCGGCGTCAGAGGGCATTTACGCCGCTCTGACCAAAGCCGGCTTCGATATGCTCTATGACGACACCGACGATCGCGCCGGCGCGAAATTTGCGACCGCCGACCTGATCGGCGTGCCGACCCAGATCATCGCCGGTCCGCGCGGCGTCGCCGCCGGCGAGGTCGAGATCAAGGATCGCAAGACCGGCGCGCGCGAAACCATGACCATCGAGGCGGCGATCAACAAGCTGACTTCGGGCAACTGAACGGGGACGACATGACCGACAGGACGGGCGCTCAGGATGGCGCAAGCTCGCGAGCGTCTTCGCGGCCTTTCTCAGCCTATGAGCGCCTGGTGGCGTGGCGCTATCTGCGCCCGCGCCGCAAGGAGGCGTTCATTTCGGTGATCGCCGGCTTCTCCTTCGTCGGCATCATGCTTGGCGTGGCCGCGCTCATCATCGTCATGGCGGTGATGAATGGTTTTCGCACAGAGCTGATCACCCGCATTCTCGGCATCAATGGCCATATGGTGATCGAGGCGGCCGATGGGCCGCTCGACAATTACGCCGAGATCACCGCCAATATTTCCAAGATTCCTGGTGTGAAATTCGCCATTCCTTTCATCGACGGCCAGACGCTGGCCTCTGGCAAGGGCGGTGCGGGGACGGGCACGATCGTGCGCGGCGTGCGCGCTGACGACCTGACGAAGCTGAAGATGGTGGCCGACAATATCAAGGCCGGCGATCTGGTTGGCTTTGCAGCGGGGCAGGGCGTCGTCGTGGGCAGCCGGCTCGCGACGCAACTTGGCCTGCAGCTCGGTGATCAGATCACCCTTATTTCACCGGAAGGCGACGTGACGCCGCTTGGCGTCAGCCCGCGCGTCAAGAGCTACCGCGTCGACGCGATTTTTGAGATCGGCATGTCCGAATATGACGGCTCGATCATTTTCATGCCGTTCGACGAGGCGCAGCTCTATTTCAACGCCGATGGAATCGCCAAGTCCATAGAGGTCTTCGTCGATCATCCCGACCAGATCGACGGACTGATACCCAAGGTCGAGGACGCCGCCGGCAGGCAGATATTCCTGACCGATTGGCGCGACCGCAACCGCACCTTCTTCTCGGCGCTCAATGTCGAACGCAATGTGATGTTCATGATCCTGACGTTGATCGTGCTCGTCGCCGCGCTCAACATCATTTCCGGCCTGATCATGCTCGTGAAGGACAAGGGCAGCGACATCGCCATCCTGCGCACCATGGGAGCGACATCGGGCGCGGTCATGCGTATCTTCTTCATGACCGGCGCGGCGATCGGCGTGACGGGCACTGTGGCTGGTTTCGTGCTCGGCAGCCTGGTCTGTTTCAACATCGAACGGATCAAGGAATTCTTCTCCTGGATCGCCGGCACTGACGTCTTCAACCCGGAACTCTATTTCCTCAGCCAGCTGCCGGCGGAAATGAACGCCAGCGAGACAATTTCGGTCATGATCATGGCGTTGACGCTGTCGTTCCTCGCCACCATCTTCCCGGCCTGGAGGGCGTCGAAGATCGATCCCGTTCAGGCGTTGCGTTACGAATAAGGCCAGATATGACCGAGATTCTCAAACTCGCCGCCGTTTCGCGCTATTACGGGGAAGGCGAAACGCAGCTCGACATTCTCAAGGATGCGGATTTCACCATGCGTCCGGGCGAAATGATCGGGCTGGTGGCGCCCTCGGGCACGGGCAAGTCGACGCTGTTGCATCTGGCCGGTCTGCTTGAGCGACCGGATGGCGGCGAGGTCATCGTCAATGGCCGGTCTTGCGGCAATCTTTCCGACGCCGAACGCACCGATATCAGGCGTTCCGATATTGGTTTCGTCTATCAGTTTCACCATCTTCTGCCGGAATTCTCGGCATTGGAAAATGTGATGATGCCGCAGATGATCGGCGGCCTACCCCCCAAGGAAGCTGCGGAGCGCGCCGGCCAATTGCTCGATTATATGCGCATCGGCCATAGGGCGACGCATCGGCCTGCGGAACTGTCAGGCGGCGAGCAGCAACGCGTCGCCATCGCCCGCGCAGTGGCCAACGCTCCGCTCATACTGCTCGCCGATGAGCCCACCGGCAATCTCGATCCGCACACAGCGTCCTATGTCTTCGATGCGCTAGAGGCGCTGGTGCGGCAGTCAGGACTTGCGGCGTTGATCGCCACCCATAATCACGAACTGGCCTCGCGCATGGATCGCCGCGTTACGATCGAGGCCGGCAGAATCGTCGAACTCTGATCATTTCAGGGTGAAGCGCTGCTCGACATCGGTCTTGTTGTCAGACGTCAGGTCGGTGAAGGTGTATTTCAACACATAAGCGCCGGCGGGAGCTTGGGAGACGTCGAGTGTCAGCGGCGTGAAGATCTCGAACAGCGGCTCGACTGCGGTGATCGAGAAATTGCCAAACGCCTTTTGTTCGGCAAGCATTTCGCCTTCCGGGCTGCGCAGTTCGAAATCCACCGTAAAGCGGGCCTGTACTCTGGCGTCATCGGTGGACTTCCAGGCGAGCCCGATCGGCTCGACATAGGATATCAAGGTCGCACCAACAGGGAATTCGTTGGCCTTGACGCGCTGGTAAGCGCCGAACATCAGCGGCTTTTCGCTGACGAAAAACGCCTTGCGGATATCAAAGGGGATCTTCGCCTGGGCTGCGGCCAACGCCGCCCGCATTTTTTCATGCGCAGCCGGTCCGCCTTCCGCCTTGCCGATTTCATCTTCCGCCTGCTTGGCCAGATCGGCGATTTGACCGGCCAGAACGACGGGTGGCATGGCGAGTGACAGGAGCGATGCCAGGAGAAGATTGATCCGCATGCGGCGTCCTTTCGGCAAAATTTGCTTGAGCTTTGCATTTATAAGCGATTCGACTGTTTCGTCTGCGTGGAAGGCGGAGCCAACGTCGTTTCGACCCAGTCGGCGACTCTGTTCGCCATCAGATCATTGGTGGCGGGAGACAGAGCATCCCCGGCCAGCACGTGAAAATAGGGATCCTGCACCATTTCTACTTCGATCAACATGCTCGGCCCGCCCCATCTCGCTTGCATGTCGCGGACGAGATCAGGCCTGATGACGCGGTCTCGCGGCGAGATCAGAAAGAGCGCGGGGGTGGTTATCTCCGCGGGATCGACCGTCCGAGCCTGCTTGACGCTCTCTGCCATGGGCAAAAGCGCGTCCGTCGGATAGTCCGATGTCCAGTTGGCGGCGTGCCCCGGCGTCGCCGGCTCGAATCCCCGGCGCGGCCCGAGAATGAGATGCGCCAGGCGCCGGGCCCAGGGGCCTTCGAGAAGAAACGCGCCCGCCGCCTGCACGCCGTAATTCGGCGACACGAAAATCACCGCCGCGATCCTGTCGCGAAATATCGGCCGGGCGAGCAGGATGGTGACCAGCGACGCGCCGGTGGAGGTGGCCATGATCACCACTTTGCGTCCCAGCCTCTCACCGATGGCGAGCGCTTCGGCGGTGTCGTTCAGCCAGTCCTGCAAGCTCGCTTCTGCCATGGCGTCGGGATCGGCGCGGCCATGGCCGGTCAGTCGCGTCAGAAAGAGATGAGCGCCGAGCCGCTGTGCGAGATTTTCCGGCACGGGTCGCATTTCACCGGGAGAGGCGGAGAAACCATGGATATAGACAAGCGCCAGGGGCGTCTCGGCGTCCGGGCGCCCGTCCCGCCAGACGATGCGTTTTTCGAGGTTGGGACGGATGTCGTCGTAACGGGCCTCGCCTTGGGCGATCCAATCGTCCAGATCCGCGCCGATCTCGTCGGCGTTGAATGTAATGGTCAAATCGGCCGTCTCGCGCGGGCCGAGCGCGTAGACGACGCCTGCGGCAAGCGCCGTCGCTATAAGCGTCCAGATCAGGATCATGACACGCCCTCCGCCGCTTCTCTTCCGGCTCCGCATTTCGGCTTCCCCCTCGCCGGACGCTGTGCTACATCGCCATCATGACTGGATTTCTCGATAAAATCAAAAGCCTGTTTTCCTCCTCTCCGGCTGGCGAGCCCGCCAAGCAGAAGGAAACCGCGCAGACCATTCATGATTGCCTCGTCGTCGCCACGCCCCGCAAGGAAGGCGCGCAATACCGCTTGGCGGGACGAATCGAAAAAGTCGTCAATGGCGAGACGTTGACCCGCACTTTCGTGCGCGCCGATCTGTTCAGCAGCGAAAGCGACGTGGTCGAGATCACCTTCCGAAAGGCGACGCAGATCATCGAGCAGAACGGCCCGTCGCTCTGGTCGGACGGCGCCAAGGATCGCCAGGCCTGAACCCGGGATAGGAGAGGGCGCAGTCGCCAGACCACGCCCTCGCAGCCTCAAGCCTTCATCGAGGCCAACTGCCGGAAGGCGTTTTCGAACACTTCGACCGATTGCGCGCCGGTGACGACATATTGGTTGTCGATCACGAAACAGGGCACGCCGGAGACGCCCATGCGCTGGGCGCTGGCGATATCGGCCTTGACCGTGTCGCGGTCGGCGTCGGAGGCCAGCTTGGCGGCGATCTCGGCGCGGTCCAGCCCGTTCTTTTCAGCGATGTCGAGCAGAACGGCATGATCGCCGACATTGAGGCCTTCGACGAAATTGGCGTTGAACAGCGCTTTCGCCACCGCGTCCTGTGTTTTCCTTCCGTGCGCCCCGGCCCAGTAGATCAGCCGATGTGCGTCGATCGTGTTGGGCATGACCGTGGCCTTTTCCAACGCAAACGGCAGGCCGATCTCTTCGCCAAGCTGCGTCAGCATGGCATGCGACCGCTTCACGCCCTCGGATCCGCCGAGGATCGAGGAGAGATAAGCGAAGGTGTCGAGGCCTTCTGGCGGCGTATCAGGTTTCAGCTGGTACGGCTTCCAATGAATATCCGCGGTCAGCACGTCTTTGACCTTATCGAGCGCGATGCCGAGCCTTGCCTGCCCGAGATAGCACCAGGGGCATAAAACGTCGGAAATAATGTCGATCTGTACAGTTGCAGTCATTTTTGAGCCCTTTCGTCCCACCAGGTGGGAAACTGGACGCCGTAGAGAGACAGCGTTGCGGGGTGGTTGATATGTTTCCAGCGCGCCACGCGTTGTTCCGGCGAATGATACAGCGGGATCGCGTAATATTGCGACAGCAAAAGCCGGTCGAAGGCGCGGACGGCGGCCTTGTAATCCTCATCGGCGCGGGCGGCGAGGATGACGCCGATCATCCGGTCGATATCGGGATCGGCTGCGCCGGCCGCGTTGTCGGACCCTTCGATGTCGCGCGACGCCGAAGCCCAGCGCGTCTCCTGTTCGAGACCCGGCGATAGCGTCGCCGCATAAGTGCGGAAAATCATGTCGAAATCGAATTTTTGGGTGCGCTCCTGATATTGCGCGTCTTCCACTGTGCGGATGGAGACCGCGATGCCGAGCGCGCTCAGCGTGCGCTGATAGGCGATGGCGATGCGCTCCTGGTCCAGACTCTGCGACAGGATCTCGAAACGGAAAGGCTTGCCGTCGGGGCCAAGCATGCGGCCCCCCTCGATATGGTAGCCGGCTTCCTTCAAAAGCGCGAAAGTTTGCTTGAGGATCTTCCGATCCCGTCCTGAGCCGTCGGAGACGGGCAGGCGGAAGGAACCGTCAAGCAGGGCGGGCTCGACTTTCGCCCGCGCCGGACCCAGCAACTCGAGTTCGTGCTGGCTCGCTGGGACGCCAAGACTCGACAGGTCCGAATTCTGCCAGAAGCTCTCGGTGCGGCTATAGGCCTTCTCGAACAGGCTGCGGTTGAGCCATTCAAAATCGAAGGCGAGCGTGAGCGCCTTGCGCACCCTGACATCGGCAAAGATAGGCCGCCGTGTGTTGAAGGTCATCGCCAGCGTATTGGCGGGCAGGCGTGGCTGGAATGTTTCCTTGATCACGTCGCCCCGCTGGACGGCGGGAAAATCGTAAGCCAGGTCCCAGTTCTTCGGCGAGCCCTCGCTGTAGACGTCGATCAGGCCTTTTTTGAAGGCTTCGAACAGCGTGTTTTCCTGCAGATAATATTCGATGGAGATCTCTTCGAAATTGTCGAACCCGACCTTGGCTGGAATGTCCTTGCCCCAGTAATTCGGGTCGCGCTGATAAACGATTTTCTCGCCGGGCTTGATGGTCTTGACGAGATAGGGGCCGGAGCCCAGAGGCGGCGTCAGCGTGGTCTGCTCGAAACTATCCACCTTGGTGGCGTGCTTGGGCAGCACCGGCGACAGCGCCAGCAACAACGGAAACTCGCGATCCGCCTCCGGCTTGAAGGTGAAGCGCACGGAGCGGTCGCCGATCTTTTCCATCTTTTCGACCAGCTTGAGCCGGTTGGAGAAAGGCGGGCGTCCCTTGTCGCGCAGAAGTTCGAAGGTGAACATGACGTCTTCCGGCGTCACCGGCTGGCCATCGGACCAATGCGCCATGGGATTGAGGTTGAACTGGATGAAGGTTCTGTCCTCATCCATCTCCACCGTCTCGGCCAAGAGCCCATACATTGTGAAAGGCTCGTCGCGCGAGCGCGCCATCAGCGATTCGACCACGAGATTGCCGAGTTCCGGATCCCACATGCCGCGCGCGGTGGTGCGCTTGCCTTTGAGAATGAAAGAATTGAGATTGTTGAACGTGCCAACCACGCCGAACGACAGTTTTCCGCCCTTGGCGGCCTTGGGATCGGCATAGGGAAAATGCGTGTAGTCCGCCGGCAGCGCCGGCTCGCCATGCATGGCGATGCCATGCATCGGCTGGGCCGCAGCAGAAAGCGGCGCTAGCCACAGGATGGCAATGAAAAGCGGTTTAAACACGAATTGTCCCTTTGCACCATGGGGCGACACCGGATGAATCACGCCAGACAGTACAAAGTGTGGCGCGAGACTTCAACGAACCAGCCGCCCTGCGAAAATATTCACCCGCTTCATAGCAAGAAATACTGGATATCTCCGCCTGCCCGATGTAACAGGAGCCCATGCGAGGCGGGTCATGCATTCGCCTCATTTGGTCGGCAGGAGGGGCGCGGCTCAAGCGGCCCGCGTTGCCGCCGAGGAGATCTTCCAAGAGACGGGAAAGCAAAATGACATCCAAGTTCAAATCCGTTGTCGGCGCGCTGATCGCAGGCGCTACTTTCGCAACGACGCTGGTCGCCGCTCCGGTGACGGCGTCGGCGCAGCAGGCGACGCCGCAGGGCTGGTTCAAGGTGTGCGACAAGCAGGGCGACTCGGATATCTGCTCGGTGCGCAACATCATCGCCGCCAACACCGGACAGCTGATCACCGCCGTGGCGCTGGTCACGGTGTCGGGCAAGGTGAACCGCAAGTTCATGCAGGTTTCGGTGCCGCCGGCGCGCCTCATTCCCCCGGGCGTTCTGATGCAGATCGACGGCGGCAAGGGCATGAAGCTGGATTACGGCATCTGCATGCCTGATCTCTGCATCGCCGAAATGCCGCTGACCGACGCCGTCATCGCCAGCCTCAAGAAGGGCAATGAAGTCGTGTTCACCTCGGTGAATTTCCAGCGCGCTCCGAATCCGATCAAGATGACGCTGTCGGGCTTCACCGGCGTGTTCGACGGTCCGGCCATGGAACAGTCCAAGCTGCAGGAAACCCAGCGCAAGCTGCAGGAAGAAATGCAGAAGAAGGCCGAGGAAGCCCGCAAGAAGCTGGAAGACGCCCAGAAGGCCGCCACCCAGCAGTAAGGCCGTTCGGCTCCTGCCATATAAAAACCCGGGACGCGGTTGGCGCGTCCCGGGTTTTTCTTTTGGGATATGTGAAATCTGCTTGCGGGCCGGCTCAGTTCAAGCCGGAACCTTGAGACCCTTCTGGGTCGCCGGGCGCGCCATGCAGCGTTCGTACCAGGCCATCATTGCCGGGAACGTGTCCATTTCCAGCACGTCCTTGCCGCCGTAATAGAAATCGGCGCACCAGATCCATGGGAAGGTGGTGATGTCGGCGATCGTATAGTCCTCGCCCATCAGGAACGGACGATCCTGAAGGCGCGCGTCGAGCACGCTCATCAGCCGCTTGGCTTCGTCGCGATAGCGCTCCATCGGATAGGAATTGTTGGCGACCTTGTCGGCGGCGTATTTGTAGAAATGACCGAACTGGCCGAACATCGGCCCGACGCCGCCCATCTGGAACATGAGCCAGCAGATCGCCTCATAGCGTGCCGCGGCGTCCTTCGGCAGGAGCATGCCGGTTTTCTCAGCGAGATAAAGCAGGATCGCACCGGATTCGAACAGGCCGATCGGCTTGCCGTCGGGCCCGTTTGGATCGATCAGCGCGGGGATGCGGCCGTTTGGATTGAGCGAAACGAATTCCGGGCTCTTCTGGGCATTGGTGGAAAAATCCACCTTATGCGCTTCATAAGCCAGCCCCAATTCTTCGAGCGCAATCGATACTTTCACACCGTTGGGCGTGGGCAAAGAATAGAGCTGAATGACGGATGGGTCGATCGGCGGCCATTTTTCAGTGATCGGAAAAGCAGACAAGGAGGCCATGGACAGGTCCTGATGGGTTAGCGCGCTGGAGGCGCATGCAGGGAAAGAGCCGCGCCACGGCGCGAACTCACGCTCCGATGTAGGTCATCGCAGGCAAAGCGCAACGGCTTCCGGATACATGCGGACGGAAAATTTTGGTGGCGGTGTCCGCGACGATTGATTCGCGGTCTGGAGGCCGGCGGCGCCCTTCCCACAAATCCTCGTGGAAAGGACGCTGCCGGGTCGCCATGAGGGTTTGGCTGGCAAACAAAAGGGACAAAGCCTGCGCCACCCCGCCCATAAAGAATGCCGCCTAAAAAAGCCGAATGACAAGAGCCTGTGGCTTGTCAAGTGAAAACATAGTAAATTTGTGAAATGTCAATGATCCAGGACGCCCAGTCGCGCCGCGAGTTCACGGCGCGCGTCACAACTCGCCGCATCCCGTTTATCCGTGTTGTAGGCGACCTCTGCCAACGCCGTGTTGAATTCGTGTAGCGCCGCTGATGGCAGGGAGAAGAGGCGCTGTTCGATCGCCTCCCGCACCGCTTGCATGTTCAAACCATAGCCGCAACGATAATCGCCACCGATCGCCAGCGCCAGCTCTCGCGCATAGCGCATCTCTTCCTGCCGGCGATCGGCGATGGCGCTGCCGACAAAGAGAAGGGCTGCAACACACGCGCTTGCGCCTGCGACCAGAAGAGACATCATGGAACGGCCTGTGTTCGGAATGCGGATCGTTGCGGTGAAAAATGGGACGCGGCCGGTGTCCGCCGCCCGGCCGCGTCCGACAGCCCCTCATGCGCCGCGGGAGGAGAACGGCGCATGCCCTGTCTGATTGAAAATCTAGCTGATTTGCAGATTGGAAATTTGAGATGCGTCAAATTATGAAACAATAAAACATCGAGCCGAGAACGCGAGTTTTGCGGCGTTTAAAAAAGCGTTTTTGCATGGCGAATGAAACATGCGCAGCAATGAGCGCTGGTATGCACAGGAGCGTGCTGGCGGGCCGCGCGAGATGAGGATGAGAACTATACACACGCTATAGCCCTCTAATCCGCTCCCACATTTCGCATAACGAAGGTCCAGGGACCAATTGTGCCGATTGCGTCCATTTTGCTCAGTCAATCGGCGACCCGGCGCAGATGCAGCGCGAAACCCGATACGCCCGGTGTTTCGAGACCTTCGCGCAACTCCATCGTTGGAATGTGATAGTCGCCGCCATTCTGATGCCGGTAGGGAATGGATACCGTCGTCTCCAGCGTGCGCATCCGTTCACGTAAGTCCTGTGCAGCAGCTTCGAAGCGTTCTTCATTATAGCGGTCGGTACTGTAGGTGACGAAGGGTGGCAGCACGTTGTAGCCGGGATAATAGAGAATTCCGTGGTTTATCGGGAACAAAAGGTCGTCGATCGGGCCGTTCACGCCGCGCGGGCCGTAATGCTCCTGCCAGCCGCCGGCCGCGACGATCAGCATGGCGCGCTTGCCAGCGAGCGTGCCCTCGCCGTAACGGTCGCCCCACCGCTTATCGCTGTGCTCGCCGACGCCATAGGCGAAGCCGTAGGCGAACACTCGATCAACCCAACCTTTCAGAATCGCCGGCATCGTGAACCACCAGAGTGGGAATTGCAGGATCAGCGTGTCTGCCCAGAGCAGCTTGTCAATTTCCACCTTCACGTCGTCGGTCAGCGTGTCGGTCGTGAAGGCGTTCTTCGAGGCTGCGACGGGCAGCAAACGTTCTCCGGAGGCAAGCGCCGGGAAGTCGGCCCGATCGATCTGTGACTTCCAGTTCATCGCATAGAGATCGGACACGCGGACCTCATGGCCGGCAGCTTCGAGTTCGTGAACCGCAACATCGCGCAACGAGGCGGACAATGATTTTGGTTCGGGGTGGGCGAAGACGAGGAGAATTTTCATGGAGCACCTTAAGGCTGGAGTGACATCAGCGGCCAAGGTAGCCTTGCCTCGATTATTCCGGTATATATCGGCAATGGATATGATAATGCCGAAATATGGATCAATCTAATATCACGCTCGAACGAATGCGCACCTTCATCCGCGTTGCGGAGCGCGGGAACCTGTCGGCTGTGGCGCGGGAATTGGGAACAGGCCAATCTACTATCACGCGACACCTGCGCGAACTGGAAGAGGCCGTGGGCGCATCTCTACTTAACCGCACGACCCGCCGTGTCGCGCTAACCGAGGAAGGCACCCGCTATTACTCCCAATGTGTCCAAATCCTCCGGCTGGTCGAACAGGCGTGCGAGGAAATCCGCGATGTCAGCAACGCACACTCGGGGACGATCCGTGTCTCTTGCACCGCCGCGCTCGGCGTGCTGCACATCACACGGCTGATCTTCGCGTTTCAGGCGCGCTATCCTAATATCCGCATCGACCTCGGCCTGACCGACGAGCGGATTGATCTGGTGAAGGAAGGCGTGGATATCGCCCTGCGCCTCGGACCTCTCACCGACAGTTCGATGAAGCTGCATCACCTCGGGCAAAGCGCGCGGCTGTTGGTGGCGGCTCCTGCCTATCTCACCGCGCATGGTCGCCCCGAGACACCGGTGGAGCTGATGGCCCATAACGTCATCCGCATGTCGAATATCGCCGGCAGCGAAACGCTGGTGCTCACAGGACCAGACGGCACGCCTCACGCCATCCCTGCGAAGGGCGACCTTCGTGTCGATCACGGTCTCGCCGCGCGCGAAGCCTTCAGGGCTGGACGGGGTATAGGCCCGGCCCATCGCTGGCTCGTCGATGATTTGCTGGCGAGCGGCGAACTTGAGCCGCTGCTCTCCGACCATTCGCTGCCTACGACACCACTCAACATGCTGATCGTACCTGCCCGGGCCAAGGTGGCGCGCGTCCGATTGCTGATCGACTATCTGGTCGAACAGGCTGCTCGCCTGCCGGGGATCGGGAGCGACTAAGACGGCTCCAAAATTCGATGGCAAACGGCGGCGTCTGCCAAACTGTCTCGCAACATAGCGCAAAATCGGCGGGACTGGCGGATGGGGTGGGATTCGAACCCACGGTACGGTTTCCCGCACGCCGGTTTTCAAGACCGGTTCCTTAAACCACTCGGACACCCATCCGCTTCGGTTGCCCCTTTTAGCAGCTTCGCCGGCGGCGTCAACATGGGCGGGTCATGCTGTTTCGAACGGTGTTTGGCGCGTTAACCGAACATTTACCATAACGAGCAATTTCCAGGTCCGCATCCCAATTCCGTTCGCAATTCCGCCAGGATGTTGGCATGTTTTTACCAACCGTAGTTAACAGAAGCGCATTCGACCGCCCGGGACGGCGGGGCGTGTTCTGAAACGAAAAGAAGCTTGCGGCGCGGGGCGCAGAAGGCATATGGCGGTAAAGACTGAGCGGCGGCGGGCGTCTTGGGCATGCGCGGGAAAATGGGTGGCCTTGGTCGCCGTCTCGCTCTGTGTGGCCTCCTGCGGAACCACGAAATACGCGGGCAAGAAGCGTCAGCACGGCAAGGAATATTTCGCCGAGAGCGAATATGGCGTCAAGGCCAGTCCGCGCGTCTATAAGGGCAAGCATCCGCCCAAGGGCGGCGGCCGGCAAATGGTCGGCAAGCCCTATCAGGTCAAGGGCAAGTGGTATGCGCCCAAAGAAGACAAGTCCTACAACAGGGTTGGGCTGGCGTCCTGGTATGGGTCCGCCTTTCATGGCCGCCTGACCGCTAATGGCGAGATCTACGACCAGTATTCGCTTTCCGCCGCCCATCCGACTTTCCCGCTGCCGAGTTACGCGCGCGTCACCAATCTTCAGACCGGCTCGTCGCTGATCGTGCGCGTCAATGATCGCGGCCCCTATCATCCCGGCCGAATCATCGACATTTCCGACAAAGCCGCCGACATGCTGGACATGCGCCATCACGGCACGGCCAAGGTGCGCGTGCAATATGTCGGCAAGGCCCGGATGGATGGCCGCGATCAGGCCTTCCTGATGGCGTCCTACGTTCCCAAGGGCGAGCGTATCAGGCGCAATCCGGAGGGTCAGATCGCCACGGGCGTAATGGTCGCATCCAACGACGCCACGTTCACGCCGCGCGAAGACGTGCGGTCGCAGCCGGTGGTTCCGAAACCCTCCGTGACCCGCGCCGCCGCAGTGGCCTTTGCGCCGCCCGTCGCGACGCCCGCCTGGACCGGCGATCTCTCCGATTTCGAGATGATGGTGCAACTTCCAGACTTTGGCCCCATTCCCGCCGAGCGGCCGCAATATAACGAGCAGAGCCTCGGAACCCTGTCGGCATACGCGGAAATGCGCGTGCAAACGGCGCAATCAGCGCCCTTCGACGCTGTTCTCGTCGGCACGGACGGACTGGACGCCGAGGCCATCCGCAAATCCGTCGAGCGCCGGAACTGATCTGCGGTCGGAGGTCGCGGGGGATCATCCCAATTAGCGACGGCGCGCCACTTGGCGCCGCTGCCAATTCGCGTAGGGTGAGGGGGACCACTCTGTTCCGGATCGTCATGCCAATCTTGCTTCGTCTTTTCGCCGCGATCGTCTTGTCGATCACCGTTCCCGGTTTTGCACGGGCGGCGCCGCTGGACACCAAGGCGAAGGAAATCCTGCTGATCGAGGAAAGCACCGGCACTGTCCTGTTTGAGCGGCAGGCGGATGCGCCGATCCCGCCCGCGTCGCTCGCCAAATTGCTGACAGCCGAATATGTCTTTCGGGAATTGAAAGAGGGGCGGATCAGGCCCGACATCCGATACAAAGTGTCGGAATATGCCTGGCGCACCGGCGGCGCCTTGTCGCGCACCTCCACCATGTTCGCGGCGCTGAATTCCGACATCAGCGTGATGGATCTCCTGCGCGGCGTGATCGTGCATTCCGCCAACGACGCCTGCATCATTCTGGGCGAGGGGCTGGCGGGTTCCGACGCAGCCTTTGCCGAAAAGCTCACCGCGCGGGCGAAAGAACTCGGACTGTCCAGCACCGCGCTCGCCAATTCCAATGGTCTTCCCGACCCCGGCAACAAGACGTCCATCCGGGATCTCGCCCGGCTCGCAATGCATATCCGCGCCGCCTATCCGGAATATGCCGGCCTGTTCGGCGAAGAGGATTTCGAGTGGAACAAGATCCGGCAACGAAATCGGATTCTGAAACTGGGCATCGGCCTGGATGGCATGGCGCTCGGTTTCGCTGAAGGCGTGGGCTATGGGATCGTCGCGACGACCGAGCGCAACGGGACGCGGCTTTACCTTGCCATGAGCGGCCTCGGATCGGACAAGGAGAGGGTTGCGGAAACCCGCCGCGTGTTGGATTGGGGCTTTTCGAATTTCGCCCGCCGCACCGTGTTTCGCCAGGATGAGACGGTGGCGGAAGCGCCTGTTTTCGGCGGCGACGCCGCGCGGGTTCCGCTTAGGGCCGACAAAAACGTCGATATTTTCGTGCCCGTCGATACGGAGGATAAAATCCGAGCCCGCATTCGCTACACATGGCCCCTCACGGCGCCGGTGTCAGCCGGACAAAAGATCGGCGCGATGGAACTTAGTCTGGGCGGGCGCAAAATCCTCGAAACGCCTGTCTACGCTTCAGCGCCGGTGGGGGCGGGGTCCTTGGCGTCGAAGGCGTGGGACGGTTTGAAGGAACTGATGTTCTTCTGGCTTTGACGGATGACGCCGGCTTGGTTATGAGCATGCAAGGCAAGAATGGAGCCCGGGCGTGGCCGCAAGACAAGGTTTATTCGTGACGTTCGAAGGGGGAGAGGGGGCCGGAAAAAGCACCCAGATCCGGCTTCTTGCCGATCGCCTGCGGCGTATGGGCCTCGATGTGCTGGTGACGCGCGAACCCGGCGGCTCTCCGGGCGCGGAGGCCGTGCGTCATGTGCTGTTGTCCGGCGCCGCCGAGGCGCATGGGGCGCGCATGGAGGCGATCCTGTTCGCCGCCGCCCGCAATGACCATGTCGAAGAGGTGATCCGGCCGGCGCTTGCCACGGGCGCCGTGGTGCTGTGCGACCGCTTTATCGATTCTTCCCGGGTCTACCAGGGCGTGACCGGCAATCTCGAGCCCGAGTTCATGGAAAATCTCGAACGCGTGGCGACAAACGGGATCATGCCCGATTGCACCCTGATCCTTGATCTGCCCGCCTCGGAGGGCCTGAGGCGCGCGCGGGCGCGGGCAGGAAGCGACAATGCGGCCGCCCAGCCGGATCGCTTCGAGAAGGAGGAAGTCTCCACGCATGAGAAGCGCCGCGAGGCTTTTCTCGATATCGCCGATCGGGAGCCGCTCCGCTGCCGGGTCGTTGACGCGGCCTGGCCGCCCGAGGCCGTCCACAACAGGATTTTCGAGATTGTCGAAAGCCTGTTGCCGATCCAATCGCAAAGGGTGCGGGAGACGGGCGAAGCGTGACCGCAACTCCGGGAATACTGCTGGACGGGGCGATCGCCCCACAGGAAAATACGCGGCTGTTCGGTCATTCCGGCGCGCAGGCGTTCCTGGCGGAATCCTATGCGAGCGGAAAGGGGCACCATGCCTTGTTGCTCGAAGGGCCGGAAGGGGTCGGCAAGGCGACGCTCGCTTTTCGCTTCGCCAATCACATACTCGCTCATCCAGATCCGCTGGCCGCGCCGGCTGTCCTCGCCGATCCTGACCCGGATCACCCGATGTTCCGGCAGATCGCCCAGGGAGCGTCGCACAATCTCCTGCATCTCGCCCGCCCGGTCGACGTCAAGACGGGCAAGGTGAAAACGGCGATCACCGTTGATGAAGTGCGCCGGGCGGGCAAATTCTTTTCCCAGACATCCGGCACCGGCAATTGGCGCATCGTCATTGTCGATCCGGCCGACGATCTCAATCGCAGCGCCGCAAACGCGATCCTGAAAATGCTGGAGGAACCGCCGAAGCGGTCGATGTTCCTCGTGCTGTCGCATGCGCCGGGCAAACTGTTGCCGACCATTCGGTCGCGCTGCCTTACGGTCAGCCTGAGACCGCTTGATCACCCGGAGCTTCTGGCGGCGCTCGCCCATCTCGGCCTTTCCGCGCCGGACGCCACGCGGGATCGGTTGCTGGCTTTGGCCGGCGGGTCGGTCTCGCAGGCGATCAAGCTTCTGAATTATGGCGGCCTGGACATGCTGGATGCGATGAAAGCTGCGATAGAGCAGCAAGGACCGGCACAACGCCGCGCCATCCATAAGATTGCCGATGTGGTGGCGCAGAAGGATGGCGACATCCTCTACGAATTCTTCATCGATCAGCTGGGAATGGAAGTGTCCAGTCGGGCGCGGGCCGCGGCCATGCTGGGCGACATCGCGAGAGCTTTTGATCTGTCGCAACTGAAATCGCTGATGGACGAGCAGATCACCGCATCCGACGCCTACAATCTCGAACGCAAACAGACCGTCATCACGTTGATGGGCGAGATCGTCGGCCGGCTCTAGCCGCCGTCAGACGTTCACGCAAACACAAGTTTAAGGCCGACCAGCGCCAGCGTGGCGGCAAGAAACGGGCGGATCAGCCGGTCTGGCATGCGCGGCGCGATATGGCTGCCGATGATGATGCCGGGGATGGAGCCGATCAGCAGCGAAATCAGCATCATCCAGTCGATTTCGCCAATCATCCAGTAGCCGATGCCGCCGACAAGCGTGAGCGGCACCGCATGGACGATGTCGGAGCCGACAATGTCGCGGATCTGCAGGCGCGGATAGAGCATCAGAAGCACGGTGACGCCAAGAGCGCCCGCGCCAACCGACGTCAATGTCACGAGCGTGCCGAGAACAATGCCGAGTACAAATGTCAACACAGTCACGGTCGACGTCGACACCGGCGGCTTGTGCTGTCTCCATTCGGTGACGCGTGCGACGATCGAATTGCGAAACAGGAGCAGGAATGCGGTCAGAAACAGCATCCAGCCGAGCGCATAGGTGATCAATGACACTGCTGCGATGCTTTTGCGGTCGATTCCGGACAGCATGTAAAGCGTGATGAGGGCTGCTGGCACGCTGCCGAGGCCGAGAACGCGGACGATTGCCCAATTGATCGTCTTGTTGGCGCCATGCACGGCGGTGCCAGCGCTCTTGGTGATGGCGGCATAGAGCAAGTCGGTGCCGACTGCTGTCGCGGGATGCACATTGAAGAGGACGACAAGAAGCGGCGTCATCAGAGAGCCGCCGCCCACTCCGGTAATTCCCACGAGAATGCCGACAAAAAGGCCGGATATCGAATAAAGTGGATTAATGTAATGCAGGAAGTCCAACTCAATCCCTTTCGCGCACAACGATTCCGTCGCGCTTTCCGCCTCAATGTTTCACGCTGAGGAGACCCACACTTAATCGACTAGTCGCCGATCCGGTTCGAGTCAAGCAAACGGCGCGGTCTATCCCACGGCCTGCACACTTGGATGAGTTTTGGAAAGGAAATTCGATTCATGTTTGCAGCCGCCCGAAATAAGGCTTAGAAGCGCTGCAACAACAGCAATCGACAGGCAAGGCAATACTGCGAATGACCGATAATTCGCCCTTTTACATCACCACGGCGATCTCTTATCCCAATGGCAAGCCGCATATCGGCCATGCCTATGAATTGATCGCGACCGATGCGCTGGCGCGGTTCCAGCGACTTGATGGACGCGAGGTGTTCTTCCTCACCGGCACCGACGAGCATGGTCAGAAAATGCAGCAGACCGCGCGCGCCCAGGACCTGACGCCGCGCGAACTGGCCGACCGCAATTCCGCCGAATTCCGCCGCATGGGCGCGCTTCTCAACGCCTCCAATGACGATTTCATCCGCACCACGGAAGAGCGCCACTACAAGTCGGTGCAGGCCATCTGGACCAAGATGGTCGAGGCCGGCGACATCTACAAGGACAGCTATTCCGGCTGGTATTCGGTCCGCGACGAGGCCTATTATCAGGAAGGCGAAACCGAGCTGCGCGCCGATGGCGTACGCTACGGGCCGCAGGGCACGCCGGTGGAATGGGTGGAGGAGGAAAGCTATTTCTTCCGTCTCTCCAACTATCAGGACAAACTGCTTGCGCTTTATGAGGCCCAGCCAGATTTCATCGGCCCCGACGAGCGCCGCAACGAGGTTGTCTCCTTCGTGAAATCCGGCCTGCGCGATCTCTCGATGTCGCGCACCACCTTCGATTGGGGCATTCCGGTTCCGGGCGATCCCAAGCATGTGATGTATGTCTGGGTCGACGCGCTGACCAACTACATCACTGCGGCAGGTTATCCTGACGAGAGCCATGAGCGCTGGAAGTTCTGGCCGGCGATCCATATCATCGGCAAGGACATTATCCGTTTCCATGCCGTTTACTGGCCGGCTTTCCTGATGTCGGCGGGCGTGGCGCTGCCCAAGCGCGTCTATGCGCATGGCTTCCTGCTCAACAAGGGCGAGAAGATGTCGAAGTCGGTCGGCAATGTCGTCGATCCCTTCGATCTCGTCGAACATTTCGGCTGCGATCAGGTGCGCCATTTCTTCCTGCGCGAGGTCTCCTTCGGCCAGGACGGCTCCTATAGCGAAGAGGCGATCGCCAACCGCATCAACGCCGATCTCGCCGACAATATCGGCAATCTCGCCCAGCGTTCGCTGTCGATGGTGTCGAAGAATCTTGAAGGCGTGATTCCCGAGCCAGGCCCGCTGACGGCCGACGACGAGGCGCTGATCGCGCTCGCCGACAAGGCGATCGCGACTTGCCGCGCAGAAATGGCGACGCAGCAGATTCACAAGTCGATGTCAGCAGTGTTTGCCGTGTCGTCGGAAGCCAACAGCTATTTCGCAGCACAAGCGCCCTGGGCGCTGGCGAAATCCGGCGATATCGCTCGCATGTCAACCGTGCTCTATGTGACGCTCGAAGTCGTCCGCCAGATCGCGGTGATGCTGCAGCCCTATGTGCCAGCCTCGGCCGAAAAGCTGCTCGATCTCTTCGGGGAGTCGGTTACGAGCCGGAACTTCGCCTCGCTCGGCGCGAACGGCCGCGTCAAGAGCGGCGTGACGATCGCGCCGCCGACCGGCGTCTTCCCGAAATATTTCCCGCCGAAAGCGTGAGGTCGGCATGCTGATCGACACGCATTGCCATCTGGATTTTCCGGATTTCGACGCTGAGCGCGACGAGCTGATCGCTCGCGCTCAGGCGGCCGGCGTCGGCCAGATGATCACCATCTCGACGCTGGTGCATCGCTTCGAACGCATCAAGGCGATTGCGGACACCTATCCGCAGGTGTTCTGCTCGGTCGGCACGCATCCCAATCATGCGCATGAGGAGCCGGATATCCAGACGGATGAACTCGTGGCCCTGACCGAGCATCCGAAATGCGTGGCGATCGGGGAGGCGGGTCTCGATTATTTCTACGACTATGCGACGCCCGAGCAGCAGGCGACCGGTCTGCGCCGGCATATCGCCGCCGCACGCATTACCGGCCTGCCGCTGGTGATCCATTCCCGCGCCGCCGATGACGATATGGCGGCGATCCTGAGGGATGAGACGGAGACGGGCGGCGCTTTCCCCTTCCTTCTCCATTGCTTCTCTTCGGGGGCGGAACTGGCGCGCGTCGGTGTGGAACTCGGCGGCTATATCTCTTTCTCGGGCATCCTGACCTTTCCGAAGTCGCAGGATATCCGCGACATCGCTGCGTCGGTGCCCCGAGACCGGCTGCTGGTGGAAACCGACGCGCCCTATCTCGCGCCGAAAACCTGGCGGGGAAAACGCAACGAGCCGTCTTATGTGGTCAACACGGCGGCTGTGCTGGCGGAAACAATCGGCGTGAGCGCGGAAGAGATCGCTGAGATCACCACCGAAAACGCCTTTCGCTGCTTTTCCAAGATGACGCGTGTCGCCTGACGGAGAACCTCGCTCATGAAGCGACGCTTTACGATTCTCGGATGCTCATCTTCGCCCGGCGTGCCGCGCATCACCGGCGATTGGGGCGCCTGCGATCCCAACAATCCCAAAAACCGTCGCAGCCGCGCCGCTTTGCTGGTGGAGCAATGGTCCGATGACGGCAAGCTGACATCCGTGGTGATCGACACCGGCCCTGATTTTCGCAGCCAGATGGTGGCCGTTGGAGCTGAAGATCTGCATGCCGTGGTGCTGACTCATGCCCATGCCGATCATCTGCATGGCATCGATGATATCAGGTCCTTCGTCTACAAGAATGAGCACCGCATGCCGGTCTGGGCCGATCCGGTGACCCTGGAGCGGGTGATCGAAGGCTTCCGCTATGTGTTCGAAACGCCGGTCGGCAGTTCCTATCCGCCGATTGCGCGCAGCTATGAAATCGACATCGCCAACAGTTTTGAGGTCGGAGGGCCTGGCGGGCCAATCCCCTTCCTGCCGCTGATCCAGCAGCATGGCGACGCCCATTCGCTCGGATTTCGGATTGGCGATGTCGCCTATTGCACCGATGTTAGCCACTTTCCCGAGGAATCGCTGGAAAGGCTCGTGGGCCTCGACGTGCTGGTGATCGACTGCCTGCAATATCGCCGTCACCCGAGCCACCTGTCGCTCGAACAGGCGATGGAGTGGATCGAGCGCATCGGCCCCAAACGGGCGATTCTCACCCATATGCATATTCCGCTCGATTACGACACGGTTATGCGGGAAACCCCTGACCATGTCGAACCGGCCTATGACGGGATGCGGATTGAAGTAGAGCTTTGAGGCGCAAAAGCCGCCCACCGCCAACCGATCCATCGTCATGCTCGCCCTTGTGGCGAGCATCTGCCGCGGCATCGTCGAATGCGACGTTCAGGTGGGTAGGCCCTCGGGACAAGCCCGAGGGTGACGATCCGAGAGGTCAGCGGACAGTGCGACAGCCAGCCGGCTGCCGGTCAAATTATCAAAACAGGTGCTTCAGGCTTTCGCGGATATCGGCAAGCGCCACGCCGCCGGTCGAGCGATCAAAACTCTGACCGGTGATCCGCTCAAACGCATCAATATAAACAGCAGACGCCTGCTCGACCAGTTCGGCCGGAATGGCGGGGATTTCGTCGTTGTACGGATCGCAGCGTTCGGCCACCCAGGAGCGGATGAAATCCTTGTCGAAGCTCGCCGGCCGCGTGCCGCTGTCGAGCGCCGCCTGGTAGCTGTCGGCCATCCAGTAGCGCGAGGAATCCGGCGTATGAATTTCGTCGGCGACGAAGATCTTGCCGTCGGCATCAATCCCGAACTCATATTTGGTGTCGGCCAGGATCAATCCGCGCTCGGCGGCGCGTTCCTGACCGAACTTGAACAGAGCCAGCGCATAAGCCGACACCGTGTCCCACTGCTCTTTTGTCAAAAGTTGCTGTGACAGGATTTCGTCCGCCGACAAAGGCGCGTCATGGCCGCCATCGAAGGCCTTGGTCGTCGGCGTGATGATGGCTTCAGGAAGCTTCTCATTGTCCCGCATGCCGTCGGGCAGCGTCACGCCATACATCGTCCGTTCGCCGGCCTTGTATTTGGTGAGGATCGAGGTGGAGGTCGTGCCGGCGAGATAGCCGCGCACCACGATCTCCACCGGCAAGATTTCCAGCCGCTTGCCGATCACCACATTCGGATGCGGGTAGGAAATCACGTGATTGGGGCAGATGTCGCCGGTCGCTTCAAACCAGTAGCGCGCCGTCTGAGTCAGCACCCGGCCCTTATAGGGAATGGCGGTCAGGATGCGGTCGAAGGCCGAGAGCCTGTCGGTGGCGATGATCACCCTGCTGCCATCGGCCAGATCGTAATTGTCGCGCACCTTGCCTTTGTAATAATTCGGCAATTCGGGAATATACGCATCGTCCAGCACGGGAAGCCCGGTCATCGCGCCATAGCCTTTCAAAACAGAGTTCGCCTGGCGGGGAAGCCCCGCGCTCTTGGGCCGATAAATCAGCGCCACGGGCAAAGGTCAAGCCGAAACGGGGCGTTCGCCAGTATCCTCAGTGGGTCTGCAAGGCCTTGGGCCGATATTGCGTGCGGCTTTCCGGATCGAAATTCGCCAGCACCGCCGGATGCCGGAAGGGATCGCCGCTTTCGTCGAGCATGAGATTTTGCTCGGAAACATAGGCGACATAGGCCGTCTCCGAATTTTCCGCATAAAGATGATAAAAAGGCTGGTCCCGGGACGGTCGGACTTCGGGCGGAATCGAATTCCACCATTCTTCGGTGTTCGCGAATTCCGGATCAACGTCGAAGATCACCCCCCGGAACGGGAAAACCCGATGCCGGACCACCTGTCCGATCTGGTATTTCGCCACTCTCTCACGCATATCCGCACCTCGATTGAACATCCCTGAATTTGGTGCGGCTTGGGCGGCTTTTCAAGTCGGGTCTCGCGCGCCATAACAGTCTGCAAATCGCCGACCGAAATCGAGGCGGCTGACATGGCAGAGGAGTTTTCATGGTCAATCAATGGGGGAGGGACGCCGGTCCCTCGGGCGCCAAACCCGGCCGCTCCGCCGGCGCGCTGATTGCGGCCGTGCTGGCGCTCGTTATCGGCGCGGGCGGCGGCTACGGAGCCGCGCGCTATGTCCAGGGCGACACCGGTGCGGTTGTCGAAGAGCGCGATCAGGTGATTTCCGATCTGCGGACGGAACTCGACGGCGCCAAGGCGCAGGCGCAGAAAGCCGCATCCCGCGAAAAGTCACTGGAGGCGGAACTCGGCGATCTCGATGCCGAACTCAAGGCGCTGCAAAGCGAGAACGACCAGCTGCGCGCCGGCTCAAACGACGACGTCGCGCTCGCCAAGGAGATCAAGGATCTGCGCGCGCGTCTGAAAGGCGCTGACAAGACAGTCCGCGATCTCGCCGCCGCGCAGACATCGCTCGACCAGGCGGAAGCCGATCTTGCCCTCGCCCAGAAGACACTTGCGGCGCGCGACGCCGCCATCAAGGATCTCCGCGCCGCGCTCGCCGATGGCGGAGATCTTCAGGCCGAACTCGACCGCCTCACGCGCGAACGCGATATCCTGGTGGCGGAACTGAAACAGGCCCAGGGCAATATCGGTGACGCCGATCAGTTGCAGGGGGAAATCAGGACCCTGACGCTCGAAGCGGCGGAATTGCGGGATCGTCTCAAACGTGAGGCGGCCGATCGGGCCCGCGCCGAAGAACGGGCGAAAGGCTTCGAAACCGAGATCGTCAAACTGACGCGGCAAGTGGCAGCGCTTGAAAAACAATTGGCGGAGGTCGAGCCGACGCGGCCGCGCCCCGATGAACCCGACACGCGCCCCGACCCACAGCCGGATGATCCGGTCAGCCCGCGCAATCCCGACGATGTCAGCCGCGCGCTCGCGGACATGCCCGGTTATGACAACTTGTCCGCGGCAAAGCAGAAAAAGCTCTTCGAGCTTCTGAGCGATGGACAATGCGTCACGGATGCGCTGAAATCCGTTTACGGACGCGTGCCGGCTGCGGCGCTTCGAAACCTGTTGCGCGATTTGCGCGGCGCGTGCTGACGAGGAGGGATTGAATGGGTATCGCGACTTGGTTTCTGGCTGGGCTGACAGCAGCCTCACTGCTTTTCGGCGCTGGCGCCGAAGCTGCGGAGCTTGAAAAGAACATCATGACCGGCGGGCCGAAAGGCACTTACATCAAGATCGGTCGCGATATCGCTGCGTTGGGAAAAAGCTGCGGACAGACGCTGAATGTGGTGGAGAGCGCCGGCTCGCTCGAAAATTTCTCTAGCGTGCGCAAACGCAAGAACACCCAATTCGGCATCGTTCAGAGCGACGTGCTCGACTACCTCAAGACCTTCGAGGCCAATGATCCCGAGATCCAGCAGGCGGTGAAGGGCGTGCGCATCATGTTCCCGCTCTATAACGAGGAGGTGCATGTGCTCGCCCGCACCGGGATCAAGACGATCGAAGATCTCGCCGGCAAGAAGGTCGCCGTCGGCGTGCGCGACAGCGGCACCTTTCTCACCGCGACCCTGATCCTCGATATTCTCGATGTCGACGCCGATCAGGTGGAGATCAATCAGGATCAGGCGCTCAAGGATCTCCAGGCCGGCAAGATCGACGCCTTCTTCTATGTCGCCGGCGCGCCGGCGGCTCTATTCGAGACCGACAAGATCGACGGCGGAAAATTCCATCTGCTGCCGATCACGCAAGCGCCTTTGCTCGCGACTTATATCCCCGCTCGCATTGAAGCCAAATCCTATCCGTTCCAGAAACAGCCGGTGGATGTCGTCTCGGTCAAGGCGGTGCTGATGACCTTCGACTATGACAAGACCCGCAACGCCTATCATCGTGAAAGCTGCAAGGCGGTGGCCGACTTCTCCAGCCTGATCGTCAACAATCTCGCCCAACTCAAGGAAAGCGGCCATCCGAAATGGAAGACGGTGGACCTGACGGCGATCCCGCCCGGCTGGAAGGTCGGCGTCTGCGTCAAGGAAGGTCTGGCGGCGGATTACAAGCCTGCTTGCGCCAAGGCGGAGCCGACGAACGCCGAGGGCGGCGAGAACGACGATTATCTCAAGCTTCTGAAAGAGCGGCTCAAGCAGTGACGGATCATCTCTCAGCGGACGGAAAGCGGCTCGAGGCGCCGCTTATCCGCACGGAGCGGCTGCTTCTGCGCCCCTATCGCGCCCCGGACTTCGAGCATCTCTTGGCCATCTACGCCAGCGACCGCTCACAGTTCATCGGCGGTCGCCTCAGGCCCCGGCAGGTGTGGGACGGATTCATGAATGTGATCGGCCACTGGCCTGTCCATGGGTTCGGCGGCTGGGCGGTGGAGCTTTCCGGGACGGGCGACCTGGTCGGAGAAGTCGCCGTGCATCATCCGGTCGATTATCCCGAAGTCGAACTCGGCTGGCTCCTGTTCGATGGTTTCGAGGGCAAGGGCTATGCGACGGAGGCGGCAGCGGCCGCCCGCGATTTCGCCTTCCGGGAGGCGGGTGTAAGCAGCCTCGTCTCCTATATCGATCCCGACAACCATCCATCGCGGCGACTGGCGGAGCGCATGGGCGCGTTTCTTGACTCGTCAGCGCAGACGCCGAACGGCGATCCATGCCTGGTCTACCGGCATCCGGAACCCTGACACCACGTGTCGACATCCTGAAACGCAAATGGCGGGGCAAAACCCCGCCATTCTCTTTTTCAGTCGCTGCTGACAGATCAGCAGGAATAATACATGTCGAATTCGACCGGATGCGGGGTCATTTCGAAACGCATGACTTCCTGCATCTTCAACTCGATATAGCTGTCGATCTGGTCGTCGTCGAACACGCCGCCGACGGTGAGGAACTTGCGGTCCTTGTCGAGGCTTTCCAGCGCTTCGCGGAGCGAGCCGCAGACGGTCGGGATCTTCTTGAGTTCCTTCGGCGGCAGGTCATAAAGATCCTTGTCCATGGCCTTGCCGGGATGGATCTTGTTCTTGATGCCGTCGAGGCCGGCCATCAGCATGGCGGCGAAGCCGAGATAGGGGTTCTGAGCCGGATCCGGGAAGCGGACTTCGACGCGCTTGGCCTTCGGCGAAGAGCCGAACGGAATACGGCAGGAGGCCGAACGGTTGCGGGCGGAGTAGGCCAGGAGAACCGGCGCTTCATAACCCGGCACCAGACGCTTATAGGAGTTGGTGGTCGGGTTGGTGAAGGCGTTGATCGCCTTCGCGTGCTTGATCACGCCGCCGATATAATAGAGGCAGCTTTCCGACAGGCCGGCATATTCGTCGCCGGCGAAAGTCGGCTTGCCGTCCTTCCAGATCGACTGGTGGACGTGCATGCCCGAGCCGTTGTCGCCGAAAACAGGCTTCGGCATGAAGGTTGCCGTCTTGCCGTAAGCGTTGGCGACCTGATGCACGACATATTTATAGATCTGCATCTTGTCGGCGTTGCGCACCAGCGTGTCGAACTTGACGCCAAGCTCGTGCTGGGCGGCGGCCACTTCGTGATGCTGTTTTTCGACCACCACGCCCATTTCGGAGAGCACGGTCAGCATTTCGGAGCGCATGTCCTGCAGGCTGTCGATCGGCGGAACCGGGAAATAGCCGCCCTTGACGCGCGGGCGGTGGCCGAGATTGCCGGAATCGTAATCGGTGTCGTCGTTGGACGGCAGTTCCGACGAGTCGAGCTTGAAGCCGGTGTTGTAGGGATCCGCCTTGTACTTGACGTCATCGAACACGAAGAATTCCGGTTCCGGGCCGACGAACACGGTGTCGCCAATGCCCGAAGCCTTGAGATAGGCTTCGGCTTTCTTGGCGGTGCCGCGCGGATCGCGATTATAGGCTTCGCCCGAAATCGGATCCAGGATGTCGCAAAGGATGACCATGGTGGACTGGGCGAAGAACGGGTCCATATGCACCGTGGCCGGATCCGGCATCAGCACCATGTCGGACTCGTTGATGGCCTTCCAGCCGGCGATCGAGGAACCGTCGAACATGACGCCATCGGCGAACATGTCTTCGTCCACGGCCGAAATGTCCATGGTCACATGCTGCAGCTTGCCCTTGGGATCGGTGAAGCGGAGGTCGACGAATTTCACGTCGTTGTCCTTGATCTGCTTCATGATGTCTTTTGCAGTCGTCATCGAAGTTTTTCCTTTGCTATGACGATGTTTCCTCCCTGCCGTTGCCCGGCAGGCTTGGTCTTATTGGGCGTCAGATCGCGTCGACGCCGGTCTCGCCGGTGCGGATGCGCACGACTTCCTCGACATTCGACACGAAAATCTTGCCGTCGCCGATTCGTCCCGTTTGGGCGGCGTTGCGGATCGCGTCGATCACGCGTTCGACATTTTCATCCGCCAGCACGACTTCCACCTTCACTTTCGGAAGGAAATCGACGACGTATTCTGCGCCTCTATAGAGTTCGGTATGGCCTTTCTGACGGCCGAAACCCTTGGCTTCGGTCACCGTGATGCCTTGCAGTCCAACTTCCTGAAGGGCTTCCTTCACTTCATCAAGCTTGAACGGCTTGATGATCGCTTCGATCTTTTTCATGAGAAAATGTCTCTCCGCTTCTCCCGTTAAAAGCGAGTTGCTCCCGCTCGCCTCGATAAATGCACATCGCGTGCCAGATCTACACAACAAGCGCGAATTTTGCTTGAAATTCTGCAAGTCCCTCGCGATCATGCGCAAAATCAGCCAAAAAAAAAGAGAAAAAAACGCACAACTCCCATTTTCCTCCCAGAATGGGACGCAATGTCTCATAAGAGGTAAATCGGATATTGCTATGGGGTGGAAGGTTCGGTGAATAACTATGCAAATGATTATAATTTCATCTTATTTTGCCGATGAACAAAGTGCGGCGGTGAGAATCGCGACGTCGCTCGCCCTGCGATATTTCTAGGATGCTCAAACGATGAGCAATCACCATAGTATGCTAATTGAACCACAGGCTGTATCGGCTGTTGACGCCGACTGCATCGCGTCAGGCATAACGGGCTACGCCTTGATGGCGCGAGCGGGCAGGGCGGTCTCCGCCGCCGCGCTCCGTCGCTATCCGGGCGCGCGCCGCTTCGTGATCCTCTGCGGGCCTGGCAACAATGGCGGCGACGGCTATGTGGCTGCTGCCGCGCTGGCCGAGGCCGGCGTGGAGATCGCCGTCTTTGCGCTCGCCCCGCCGACCACCGATGACGCCAGGCGCGCGCGCGCCGACGCCTGCTGCGCACAGCAGCCTTTGGCGGAATATCAGCCAGCGTCTGATGATGTCGTGATCGACGCCCTTTTCGGCGCCGGTCTGTCGCGTGACCTTTCGATCGACGTGATGACGCTTGCGGCCAAGGTGACGGCGGCGGGCGCGGCGGTCATTGCGGTGGACATGCCCTCGGGCGTCTGCGGACATTCCGGCCGAATGCGCGGCGGCGGCTTCGAGGCTGCGGTGACCGTGACATTCGTCGCCGCCAAGCCAGGACAGTTGTTGATGCCCGGCAGGGCGCTGTGCGGCGAGATCGAGATCGCCGATATCGGCGTGCCCCGCCGCTTGCTCGACAAGCATGCGGGTCCTGTCCGCATCAATGGTCCCGATCTCTGGCGCGACCACCTCGCGAACAAATCACCAGCAGGACACAAATACAGCCATGGCTCGCTGGCTGTCTTTTCCGGCGGCGCAATGCAGACCGGCGCCGCGCGGCTCGCCGCCGCCTCCGGCTTGCGCGCCGGGGCAGGGCTTGTCACCATCATCGCGCCTGAGGACGCCGCGCCTGTTCACGCCGCCCACCTGACCGCCATCATGCTCAAGACGGCCAACAGCCTAGCGGAACTGGAAACGATTCTGGACGATGCCCGGCTCAACGCTTTCGTGCTCGGTCCCGCATTCGGCGTCGGCGAAAAGGCGAGGGCATTTGCGCTGGCCCTGAAGGATCGTCGCCTCGTTCTGGACGCTGACGCGATCACCAGTTTTCGCGACGATCCCGATCTGTTGTTCAAGGTTTTTGCCGGAGAGCCGCGGCTGATCCTGACGCCGCATGATGGTGAATTCGCCCGGATTTTCCCGGATCTTGCTGCCGATGATACGCTGTCCAAGGTCGACCGGGCGCTGGCCGCCGCCGCCCGCGCCAACGCCGCCGTGATCCTGAAAGGCGCCGACACCGTGATCGCCAGTCCGGATGGTCGCGCCGCGATCAACGCCAATGCTCCGCCCTGGCTGGCCACCGCCGGTTCAGGCGATGTGCTCGCGGGGCTTTGCGGGGCGCTTCTGGCGCGAGGCCTGCCAGTGTATGAAGCTGCCTGCGCCGCCGTCTGGCATCATGGTGAGGCGGGGCAACGCGCGGGCAGGGGACTGACGGCGGAAACACTCATCAATTTTATTGATGTCTGATCTGACAAACTTGGCTTTGTCGTCCCGCCCGATCGGGAGTATGGCGGATCAAAAGGAGTCCGCCATGAAGCCCGTCCATATCCTTCTCCTGGTTCTCGTCGCCGCCGTCTGGGGCTTCAATTTCGTGGTGATCCGGCTGGGCATCGACAATTTCCCGCCGATCTTCTTTTCCGCCCTCCGCTTCCTGTTCGCAGCCATTCCGCTCGCGTTGATCCTGCCCAAGCCAGATGTCCCCTGGCGGATCATTATCGGCATCGGCCTGGTGCTCGGCGTGATCAAATTCTCGCTGCTGTTTCTCGGCATGAGCGTCGGCATGCCGGCAGGGCTCGCCTCGCTGGTGCTGCAGAGCCAGGCATTCTTCACGGTCATTCTCGCGGTTGTCGTCTACGGCGACCGGCCTCGGCCAACCCAGATCGCCGGCATGCTGGTGGCTTTTTCGGGCGTTGCGCTGATCGCCTCAACCGTGAATGGCGATCTCACCGCATCGGGACTGGCGCTGTCGATCGGCGCCGCCTTCGCATGGGCCTGCTCGAATCTGCTGATGAAAAAGGCGGGCGCGGTGGACATGCTCAGGCTGATGGTCTGGGTCAGCCTCGTCGCGCCTGTCCCGCTCTTCGCGATCTCCCTGGCCTTTGAGGGCTGGGAGCGTGACTACCAGGCGCTCATGCATGTGACCTGGTCGGGAGCGGGCGCGGTGATCTATATCGCCTATCTCGCCACGATATTCGGCTTCGCCGTCTGGGGCGCGATGATCCGCCGCTATGGCGTCGCTACGGTCGCGCCCTTCTCGCTGCTGGTGCCGGTGTTCGGCATGAGTTCGGCGGCGATCGTGCTTGGCGAGGCCTTCGGGCCGCTCCGCATCATCGCCGCCCTGCTGATCGTCGCGGGGCTGGCGCTGAATGTCTTCAATCCCGCTTGGCTGAAGCCTCGACCCGCCGCAGCCTGATGCTCAGAGCAGACGGCTGGTGCGCAACTGGCCGGCCTGGGCCAGCACCGGATAGGCGATCGACACCAAGAGCGAATTGATCTCCTTGAGATCGCGCATCGTGTCGATATGGATCGACGAGGAATCGATGCTGGCGCGGTTTTCGCCCAGCCGTCGAATGTGGTTTTCCTCGCTGACGCGCACCATGTCGCGCACCACTTCCTTCTCCTTGACCAGCTGCCGCGCATGTTCGAGATCGCGATTGACCAGCAGGTTGAAGGCGAGCCGGGCATTGCGCAGCACGCGCTGATGCATGGCGGTCAGTTCATGCAGGCCCTCCTCGGAGAAGCTTGCGCCGCGCGCATCCTTCTTGCGCGCCTTGGCCAGCATGTTCTGGGAAATGATGTCGCCGACCTGTTCGAGATTGATGGTGGCTTCCAAGAGATCCTGTTGCCGCCGCGCCGCGTCCTCCGGTAGTTCGTTGCCGGAGATCTTGGCGAGGTAGAGCTTGATATTGCGGTTGAAGCGGTCGACGCTGTCGTCAAGCCTCTCGATCTGAGCCATCTGTTGGTCGTCAGGCCTGAGAAAGGCGTCGAAGACGCGGGTCAGCATCACCTCGATGCGGTCGCACATGCCCACCACTTCTCGGGTGGCGTTGTCGAGCGCGCGAGGAGGATTGGTGATATCGGAGGGGTCGAGCGCCGAAAGCAGTGCCGCGTCGCTATTGTCCTCGTCCTTAACATCCGAGGGCAGGGCGTTTTCCAGCATCCGGGCCAGCGAGCCGGCAAAGGGCAGGCCGATCAACAGCACGATCGTGTTGGCGAGGACATGCACCCAGACCACGGCGTCCGCCGATGTGTCGAAATAGACGTCCGGCCGGAACTGGAAGCTCAGTTGCAGGATGAGGGCGGCGACCATGCCAAATCCGCGAATGGCGACATTGCCCAAGGGCGCGATGCGGGCGGCCTTGACCTCCCCGCGCGTCAGCACCGCGCCGATCACGGCGCCGCCAAAATTGACGCCGAGCACAAAGGGAATGATCAACTCATTCGGCACCAGCCCATGGCTGGACAGCGAGGCGAACAACAGGATCGAGGCGACGCTGGAATGAAACAGCCAGGCCATCAGCGCGGCAAGCGCGAAAGCGGTGATCCAGTCCTGCTGCAGATAGTTCATGATGATCGGCAGGACATGGCTTTCCTTGAGCGGCGCCGAGGCCTCGCCGATCAGCCGAAGCGACAGAAGCAGAAGACCGAGCCCGAACAGGATGCGGCCCATCTCCCGCCAGCGCCGCGACGTCGTGCGATAGGCGATGGTGCCGGCGATCATCAGCAAGGGCACGAGCAGCGACAGGTCGCGCCGGAGAATGCGGGTGACGAAGGCCGAGCCGAGATCGGCGCCGAGCAGCGCCGAAATGCCGACGGTCGAGGTTACGAAGCCCGAGGCGGAAAAGCCTGAGACGATCAGCGCCACCGCCGTCGAACTCTGTAGCGCGATAGCGAGAAAAAAGCCCGCTGCCGCCGCATTGACGCGGTTACCGAGCGCATAGCGCATCTTTTCCTTGAGCAGATCGCCATAAGCGCGCTCGACGCCGGTGCGCACCATGCGCGTGGCCCAGAGAAGCAGAGCGACAGCGCCCGCCAGATTGATGAAGATCACCGAACCGCTCAAGGGCGAGGCCTCCGGAAAACAGAAAAGATCGATACGTGAATTTGAAAAATATCACGTCGACCTGTATCGGGCCTTTCTGTCGTCCGTTCAATCCCAATCGCGGCGTCGCTGTCCTACAAGCGGCGTTTATGAAGGTTTTATGACGTTGCGGAGTTTGCCGACAGAGTTCCACATCCAGAAAGCCGAGCGAACAAAAATGCTTGGTCGGTGAAGCGAGCCTGTCCACACCTTGTTCTTTCTCTGGCCTGGCCTGAAATCTCGCACCCGACAATTTTTCTCAAGCCAAGACGCAAAACGGTCAGCCCTTTCGCCCTCCTCGATAACGATGATCATCTGCCAGAATTCAGGACCGCCAATTCCGCGACCTGTCAAACGAACGACGCGCTCGCCTGCCAAAGCCCTCGCATGATGAAAAATCATCTTCGGCGCGGTTGAATAGAATCTGAAGACCCGGTTCGCCATCCTACTCCGCAGCTTGCCGCTTGATCGGTCGGCGTTCCAGCAACTCCTTGAGGAACTGGCCGGTATAGGATCGTCCAACCTTGACGATATCTTCTGGCGTGCCCTGGGCGATCACCTCGCCGCCGCCATCGCCGCCTTCGGGGCCGAAATCGAGGATCCAGTCGGCGGTCTTTATGACTTCGAGATTGTGCTCGATGACCACGACGGAATTGCCCTGGTTCACCAGTTCGTGCAGCATTTCCAAGAGCTTGACCACGTCGTGGAAATGCAGGCCCGTGGTCGGCTCATCGAGAATATAGAGCGTGCGGCCGGTGGAGCGCTTGGACAGTTCCTTGGCGAGCTTGACGCGCTGCGCCTCGCCGCCCGACAGCGTATTGGCCTGCTGGCCGACCTTGATATAGCCCAGCCCGACATCGCGCAGCGACGTCAGTTTGTCGCGCACGGCCGGCACGGCGGCGAAGAAGTCGCAGCCTTCCTCGACCGTCATGTCCAGCACGTCGGAGATCGACTTGCCCTTGAAGGTCACGTCCAGCGTCTCGCGATTGTAGCGCTTGCCGTGGCAGACGTCGCAGGTGACATAGACATCCGGCAGAAAGTGCATCTCGATCTTGATGACGCCGTCGCCCTGGCAGGCCTCGCAGCGGCCGCCCTTGACGTTGAAGGAGAAGCGGCCCGGCTGATAGCCGCGCGCCTTGGCTTCCGGCAGACCGGCGAACCAGTCGCGGATCGGCGTAAACGCGCCGGTATAGGTGGCGGGGTTGGAGCGCGGGGTGCGACCGATCGGCGACTGGTCGATATCGATGACCTTGTCAATATGCTCGAAACCGTCGATGCGTTCGTGCTCGGCCGGGTTTTCGCGCGCACCCATCACCCTCCGCGCCGCCGCCTTGTAAAGCGTTTCGATCAGGAAGGTGGACTTGCCGCCGCCCGACACGCCGGTCACGGCGGTGAACACGCCGAGCGGAATGGCGGCGGTGACATTCTTCAGATTGTTGCCCTTGGCGCCGACGATCTTAATTTCCTTGCCCTTCTTGGGCTTGCGGCGCTCGCGCGGCACATCGACCGAGAGTTCGCCGGAGAGATATTTGCCGGTCAGCGAATTGGGATTGGACATGATCTCGGCGGGCGTGCCTTGCGCCACCACACGGCCGCCATGCACGCCGGCGGCAGGGCCGATATCGACGACATAATCGGCGGTGAGAATGGCGTCCTCGTCATGCTCGACCACGATCACCGTATTGCCGATGTCGCGCAGATGCTTGAGCGTGTCGAGCAGGCGGGCATTGTCGCGCTGATGCAGGCCGATCGAGGGTTCGTCGAGCACATAGAGCACGCCCGTCAGCCCCGAGCCAATCTGTGACGCCAGCCGAATGCGCTGGCTTTCGCCGCCCGACAGCGTGCCGGAATTGCGCGCCAGCGTCAGGTAATCCAAGCCGACATCGTTGAGGAATTTCAGACGGTCGCGGATTTCCTTGAGGATGCGGGTGGCGATTTCGTTCTGCTTGGCGTTGAGCTTGTCCGGCAGGCCGACGAACCAGTCGTTGGCGGTTCGGATCGACATGTTCGACACCAGGCCGATATGCTTGCCGTCGAGCTTGACCGCCAGCGCTTCCGGCTTCAGGCGGAATCCTTTGCAGGAAGGGCAGGGAGCCTGGCTCATATAGCGTTCGATCTCTTCGCGTGACCAGGCGGAATCGGTTTCCTTCCAGCGCCGTTCGAGATTGGGAATGATGCCTTCGAAGGTCTTGGTGGTCTGGTAGCTGCGCGCGCCATCGGCATAGTTGAAGGCCACTTCGCGATCACCGGTGCCATTGAGAATGGCGGTCTGCGCTTCCGTGGACAATTCGCTCCAGCGGGCCGAGAGCTTGAAGCCATAGGCCTTGCCGAGGCCTTCGAGCGTCTGGTTATAATAAGGTGATGCGGATTTCGCCCAGGGCGCAATCGCGCCGTCGCGCAAGGTCCGCTCCGTCTCAGGCACGATCAGGTCCGGGTCGATCTTCTGCTGGGTGCCGAGACCGTCGCAGGATGGGCAGGCGCCGAAGGGATTGTTGAAGGAAAACAGCCGCGGCTCAACTTCGGGAATGGTGAAGCCGGAGACAGGGCAGGCGAATTTTTCCGAAAACATCACCCGTTCATGCGTCTCGTTCAGCGACTTGTTGGCCGAGCCGCCTTCGGCGGTGTCTTCCTTCGGCAGCGGCTTGTCGGCGAATTCGGCGATCGCCAGGCCGTCTGCGAGCCTGAGGCAGGTTTCGAGACTGTCAGCCAGTCGCGAAGCGATATCGGGGCGCACCACGATGCGGTCGACCACAACGTCGATGTCATGCTTGTATTTCTTGTCGAGGACAGGCGCCTCGGCGATCTCATAG
Organism: Rhizobium sp. SG_E_25_P2; assembly: GCF_029892285.1. Classification (GTDB taxonomy): domain Bacteria; phylum Pseudomonadota; class Alphaproteobacteria; order Rhizobiales; family Rhizobiaceae; genus Rhizobium_E. Next base: position 55,911 of record NZ_JARXVM010000017.1, on the reverse strand, counting down.
AATTGGCCGTCGATCTTGACGCGCTGGAAGCCCTTCTTCATGAGCTCCGCCAGTTCCTTCTTGTATTCGCCCTTGCGGCCGCGCACGAGCGGCGCAAGGATATAAAGCCGCGAGCCCTCGGGATAATCGAGGATCCGGTCGACCATCTGGCTGACCGTCTGGCTCTCGATCGGCAGACCGGTGGCCGGCGAATAGGGCACGCCGACCCGGGCGAACAGCAGGCGCATATAGTCGTAGATCTCGGTGACGGTGCCGACCGTCGAGCGCGGATTGCGCGACGTCGTCTTCTGCTCGATCGAAATGGCCGGCGACAGGCCTTCGATGAGATCGACATCCGGCTTCTGCATCATTTCCAGGAACTGCCGCGCATAGGCCGACAGGCTTTCGACGTAGCGACGCTGCCCTTCGGCATAAATCGTGTCGAAGGCGAGGGAGGATTTGCCCGATCCAGACAGGCCTGTCATGACGATCAGCGAATTGCGCGGCAGGTCGAGATCGACGCCCTTGAGATTGTGCTCGCGCGCGCCGCGGATGGAAATTGTCTTGAGTTCGCTCATGATGCCTGTGTCTCGCCTGTTCTTTCGCCCTTATACGCCCATTCCGGGCAGGCAGGTCGCCGCCATCGGGCCAAATCCCGCTTTTCCACAAGGTCGATTCCATTGACTGTCGCAGGAAAAACGACTAGAACAAAATGCGAACAATGGGAAGCCCGGATTTTCTGTGGATTGGACGCATGCGGGGGCGCGCCGGTCCCCCCGAAGGGCTATTCTTCGCCCCTCAGTTGATGGACGGCGTTTGCCGGTTTTGTGGATAGGATTTAGCGATGGCGGGTAGTGTAAACAAGGTCATTCTGATTGGCAATGTCGGAGCGGACCCCGAAATCCGCCGTACGCAGGACGGTCGTCCGATCGCCAATCTTCGCATCGCCACATCGGAAACCTGGCGCGACCGCAATTCCGGCGAGCGCAAGGAGAAGACCGAATGGCATAGCGTCGTGGTCTTCAATGAAGGCCTGTGCAAGGTGGTCGAGCAATATGTGAAGAAAGGCGCCAAGCTTTACATCGAAGGCGCTCTTCAGACCCGCAAATGGCAGGATCAGACCGGAAATGACCGCTATTCGACCGAAATCGTCTTGCAGGGCTTCAATTCGACGCTGACAATGCTCGACGGCCGTGGCGAAGGCGGCGGACGCGGCGCGCCGCAGGGCGGCGGCTATGACGACATGGACGCCGGTTTCGGAGGCGGCAACAATGATCGCGGCGGACGTTCCTCGCAGCCGAGCCGCGCGCCGCAAAGCGCTCCGTCCTTCTCGCGCGACATGGATGACGACATCCCGTTCTGAGGCGGAGGCAAGCAGCTCCTTGCCGGCTCCGCCGGGCGTTGGCATGGTTCTTGCGTTTTTAATAACGCAATAAAACCAAGGAGTTTAACGATGAAATTTTCACTCGTCCTGGCGCTCGGCGCGGCGGCGCTTCCTCTTGCGGCGCCGGCCGCGGAACTGATCGACGCGACGCCGCGCATTGCGGTGATGTCGGCTTTCGAGCCCGAGTGGCAGGTGCTTCTCAAGGATATCGACGGCGCTCAGGAGCATAAGCTTATGGGACGCCGCTTCGTGACCGGCAAATTGGCGGGTCAGGACGTCGTGCTGTTCCTCAGCGGCGTCAGCATGGTCAACGCCGCCATGACCACGCAACAGGCGATTGATCATTTCTCGATCAAGGCGATCGTGTTTTCCGGCATCGCCGGCGGCGTCGATCCCGAACTTTCGATCGGCGATGTGGTGGTCAGCGATCAGTGGGGGCAATATCTCGAAGCCATCTTCGCCCGCGAGACCGATGGAAAATTCGCCATTCCGCCTTTCCTCGACACGCAGTTCCCAAATTACGGGATGATCTATCCCAATGAGACGGAAGTGTTGCGCGACGGCATGGACAAGCCCGAGGATCGCTTCTGGTTTCCAGTCGACGGCCAGCTTCTCGAAACGGCGAAAGCCGTGGCGTCGAGCGTGAGCTTGGAAAAATGTGCGGGCGAGGGCAAGTGCCTCAGCCACGAGCCGAAGATCGTCGTGGGCGGCAATGGCGTGTCGGGACAGGCCTTCGTCGACAACAAGGCGTTCCGCGAATTTACCTACACCACCTTCAAGGCCCGCGTTCTCGACATGGAAAGCGCCGCCACCGCGCATGTCGCCTATGTCAACAAGGTTCCGTTCATCGCCTTCCGCAGCCTGTCCGATCTTGCCGGCGGCGGGGAGGGCGAAAATGAAATGGGTGTTTTCTTCGCCCTCGCCTCGGCCAATTCCGCCAAGGTGGTCGAAGCCTTTCTTGAAAAGCTCCCCTGATCGTCAGGGGCCGGTATAGACCGTCAGCGTTGCGCGCAAGCCGTCGATGACGAATTGCACCGCGAGCGCCGACAGCAATACGCCCAGGAGCCGGGTGAGGATCGCCCGGCCCGTCTGGCCAAGATAGCGGTCGAGCTTGTCGGCGATGATCAGCGCCGCGTAGATGACCAGGAAGACGGCGGCGATCACCAGGATCAGTTGCGCGCGCTCGAGCGGCGCGCGGAAATTTCCGGCGAGCAGGATGGTGGCCGAGATCGCGCCTGGGCCAGAAATCAGCGGAATGGCCAGCGGAAAGACGCTGAGATTGTGAATGTGGTCGCGGGTGATCGCCGTCTCCGTGGTCTTTTCCTTCCGCTCCTGCCGCTTCTCGAAGATCATTTCGAACGCGATGAAAAACAGCAGCAGGCCGCCGGCGATGCGGAAGGCCGGCAGCGATATGCCGAGCACCGACAGGATGCCAGCGCCGAAGACAGCGAAGACCGTGAGAATGCCAAACGCGATCAGCGTGCCGCGCAACGCGGTGTGGCGGCGTTGCGCCTGGGTCATGCCCGCCGTCAGCCCGAGAAAGATCGGCGCGAGTCCCGGCGGATCCGTGGTCACCAGCAGGGTCGTGAACGCATTGATGATCGCTTCCAGACTGGCCATGTTTTTCCCCTCTTTTGCTCCATCTGTATCGAGCCGGGGCCAGCCGTGCAAGCAAGGGCTAAAAAGCCGAAAATATCAGCGCTTCGCGGCAAAGAACTGTTCATAAAGCCGCCATGAAATTGGCCTTGAACGGGGCGTTCCGCTATAACGGCGGCATTGATTCCGTTTGAGAGATTGAGACCAGTTTGACCGAGATTGTTCCCCCAGGCGGCAAAGGCCCCAGCGGCATCGAGCCGATCTCCATCGTCGAGGAAATGCAGCGCTCTTACCTCGACTACGCCATGAGCGTCATCGTCTCGCGCGCGCTGCCGGACGTGCGTGACGGTCTGAAGCCAGTGCATCGCCGCATTCTGTTCGGCATGAACGAACTCGGGCTCGACTGGAACAAGAAATACGTCAAATGCGCCCGCGTCACCGGCGATGTCATGGGTAAATACCATCCGCATGGCGACTCCGCGATCTATGACGCGCTGGCGCGCATGGCCCAGGATTGGTCGCTGCGTCTGCCGCTTATCGATGGTCAGGGCAATTTCGGCTCGATTGACGGCGATCCGCCGGCAGCCCAGCGTTACACCGAATGCCGTTTGCAGAAGGCCGCGCATTCGCTGCTCGACGATCTCGACAAGGAAACCGTCGATTTCCGCGACAACTATGACGGCACCATGTCCGAGCCCGTCGTGGTGCCGGCGAAATTCCCCAATCTGCTGGTCAATGGCGCAGGCGGCATCGCGGTGGGCATGGCCACCAATATTCCGCCGCACAATCTGGCCGAAGTCATCAATGCCTGTATCGCGCTCGTCGATGATCCGGCGCTGGAACTCACCCAGTTGATGGACATCATGCCGGGACCGGATTTCCCCACTGGCGCGCTGATCCTCGGCCGGGCCGGCATCCGCCAGGCTTACGAGACGGGCAGGGGCTCGGTGATCATGCGCGGCCGCGCCCGCATCGAGCCGATGCGCAATGATCGCGAGCAGATCATCATCACCGAGGTTCCCTATCAGGTGAACAAGGCCACGATGATCGAGAAAATGGCCGAACTGGTGCGCGACAAGCGCGTTGAGGGCATTTCCGATCTGCGCGACGAGTCCGACCGTGAAGGCTATCGCGTCGTCATCGAACTGAAGAAGGACGCCAATGCCGAGGTGATCCTCAACCAGCTCTATCGTTACACGCCGCTGCAAACCTCGTTTGGCTGCAACATGGTGGCGCTGAACGGCGGCAAGCCGGAACAGCTGGCGCTGATCGATATGCTCAAGGCCTTCATCAGCTTCCGCGAGGAAGTGGTGAGCCGGCGCACCAAATATCTGCTGCGCAAAGTGCGCGACCGCGCCCATGTCTTGGTCGGTCTCGCCATCGCGGTGGCCAATATCGACGAAGTCATCAGTCTCATCCGCCGCGCGCCGGACCCGCAGACCGCGCGCGACCAGTTGATGACCCGCCGCTGGCCGGCTCATGATGTGGAATCGCTGATCCGCCTGATCGACGATCCGCGTCACCGCATCAATGACGACAACACCTATAACCTGTCCGAAGAGCAGGCCCGCGCCATTCTCGACCTGCGCCTGCAGCGCCTGACCGCGCTCGGCCGCGACGAAATCGGCGACGAGCTCAACAAGATCGGCGCGCAGATCAAGGATTATCTTGATATCCTCAGCTCGCGCCTGCGCATCATGACCATCGTCAAGGACGAACTGGCCGCCGTGCGCGACGAATTCGGCACGCCGCGGCGCACTGAAATCGTCGATTATGGCCTGGATCTCGATGATGAGGACCTGATTGCCCGCGAAGACATGGTGGTGACCGTGTCGCATGGCGGTTACGTCAAGCGCGTGCCGCTGGCCACCTATCGCGCCCAGCGTCGCGGCGGCAAGGGCCGTTCCGGCATGTCGACGCGCGACGAGGATTTCGTCAACCGCCTGTTCGTCGCCAACACCCATACGCCGGTGCTGTTCTTCTCCTCGCGCGGCATCGTCTACAAGGAAAAGGTCTATCGCCTGCCGATCGGCTCGCCGACGTCGCGCGGCAAGGCGCTGATCAACATGCTGCCGCTGGAGCCCGGTGAACGCATCACCACGATCATGCCGCTGCCGGAGGACGAGGATAGCTGGGCAAACCTCGACGTGATGTTCGCCACCACGCGCGGCACCGTGCGTCGCAACAAGCTGAGCGACTTCGTCCAGGTCAATCGCAATGGCAAGATCGCCATGAAGCTGGAGGAAGACGGCGACGAGATCCTGTCGGTGGAAACCTGCACCGAACTCGACGACGTGCTGCTGACCACGGCGCTCGGCCAGGCGATCCGCTTCTCGGTCGATGAAGTCCGCGTGTTTGCCGGCCGCAATTCCATCGGCGTGCGCGGTATTTCCATGGCCGATGGCGACCGGCTGATCTCCATGACCATTCTCGGACATGTCGACGCCGAAGCCGCCGAACGCGCCGCCTATCTCAAGCGCGCAGCGGCCGAACGCCGCGCCATGGGCGTGGACGAGGAAGACGTGGCGCTGGTGGGCGAGGAAGTCGGCGAAGTCGGCGATCTCAGCGAAGAACGCTATCAGGAACTGAAAGCCCGCGAGCAATTCGTGCTGACCGTATCCGAAAAAGGCTATGGCAAGCGCTCGTCGTCCTATGACTTCCGCATTTCGGGCCGTGGCGGCAAGGGCATCCGCGCCACCGACACCTCCAAGACCAATGAAATCGGCGAACTCGTCGCCGCCTTCCCGATCGACGACGCCGACCAGATCATGCTGGTGTCGGATGGCGGTCAGCTGATCCGCGTGCCAGTCAATGGCATCCGCATCGCCAGCCGCGCCACCAAGGGCGTGACGATCTTCTCCACCGCAGCCGACGAAAAGGTCGTCTCGGTCGAGCGCATCAGCGAACCGGAGGATGACGAAGCGGTTGACGCTGCCGAGACATCCGCGGTGACGGCGGAACCGGATGCGGGGTCGGACGCCGAGTAAGCGTCGGGATGCAAATGACACCGTCGATGGCGGCCGGGCAACCGGCCGCCATTTTCGTATTGACAGGGTGGCACCCTGGCGGCGAGTCTCTGAGCGTTTCCCAACCGGATATCGAATGCCAATGTCCGCGCGAACCGAGGATGCAAACGCCATTCAGCTCAGCGAAATCAATGCCTCGACCATTCGAGCGATCGCCGCATTGCGTGTTTCGGAGAGCCAAGGCGACTATGTCGCGTCGAATGCGCTATCGGTCGCCGAAGCCTATTTCGAAAAAGGCGCCTGGTTCAGAGCGATCACCTGCTTGGACATGCCGGTCGGCTTCGTCATGCTGTTCGACCACACGCTGCCGGGCGCCATCCGCAAGAATGGCGTCAACGAGAATGAAATCGGCCTCTGGCGATTGATGATCGACGGCCGCTTCCAAGGGCGAGGCTTCGGCAAGCGCGCCCTCGATCTCGTCTCAGCCCATGCAAGAACGCGACCGGGGATTGACGCGATCATATCGAGCTTCATCCCGGGGCCGGATGGTCCGGAAGGGTTCTACAAACGCTACGGTTTTATCCTCACGGGCAATCGCCGCGCGAATGGCTCGGAAATTGAAATCCTCCTGAAACTTTGAGCGTCAGTCTGAGAACAAGGTATGCGCCGTTGATTGATCGGCGCGCCGCTGTCGCTGCGGCGTCACATCGTCTTCGCCTGGTTTCAGCCTCCATCTGCAAAAAGTTTCGCCATCGCCCCGGCCGTCTCTGCATTGGCGGGGAAAAAGCTCTCGACGACGATATCGGCAAGCGTGACATCCACGGCCGTGCCGAAAACCGTGGTCGTGCTCAGAAATTCGAGCCGGCCGGCGCTGCTGTCGAGCACAAGCGGGATGGCGATGGCCAGCTTTCCGGCGCTGCCGTCGCGGTCTCCCAGCGCATGCATGGGCGTGGGATAGGACCGCAATTCGTCGAGCAACGCGACTAGGGACGGATCGGCCGAAATCTCGATGTCATGGGCGAGCCGCGCAAGAATATGGCTGCGCCATGGCTTGAAGTTGACGATGCGGGAAGCGAGGCCTTCCGGATGCAGACTGAGGCGCAGCACATTGACATCGCCTGTGAGAAGCTCTTTGGAGACGCCTCGGGTCAGCGCGTTGACTGCTCTGTTGGCCGAAATCAGCGTCCAGCGCCGATCGACCGCAAGGGCAGGGTGGGGCTCATGACCCAGCAAGAGACGATCGATCACGCCCCTTGCCGCCTCAAATTCCGGCGCAGCGAGCGCCCGTTCGCCATAAGCAGGCGCAAAGCCAGCGGCCAGCAGCATGGCGTTTTGCTCACGCAACGGCAGTTTGAGGCATTCCGACAGACGCAGGACCATGTCGCGGCTGGGCATGGATCGGCCGGCTTCGAGGAAACTCAGATGCCGTTGCGACATCTCGACTTCCAGCGCAAGCTCCAGCTGGCTGTAGCGCCGCCTCTGCCGCCATTCCCGCAATATCTGTCCTGCACCGGTTCCCGCTCTTGTCATGTCCCACCATAGCGCATGGCCGTCATGTGAACCTATTACCCCGGAGGTAATCGACGCCAGAACAAATTGCGCAAGAATGGCTGTCACCGATCGACCATCCCGGTCATCAACGACAGGAAAGGCCATTCTCATGCACCTACGACATCCACTTTGGACACTTGCCAATCTGCTCACGCTGGACGCCTGTACCTGCGCCGGCATGGGCGCAGCGCTCGGCGTGTTTCATACGCCGGTCAGCGCCTGGACCGGAATTCCGGCGCCGCTGCTGTTCTGGGCCGGCGTCGCGTTGCTGCCCATAGCGGCCTTCATGGCGATCACCGCACGGATGCGGCCAATCCCGACCCTGGCGACCCATGCCGTTATCGGCGGCAACATGGCTTGGATCCTCGCAAGTCTGGCGCTGCCGATCACGGGCGCAATATCGCCCAATCCGCTTGGCTGGGCGTTTCTGATCGCTCAGGCCGTTTTCGTGGCGTTGCTGACGACAGCCGAATATGTCGCGGCAAAACCGGCGCTCGCTGCAAACTGAAAGGACAAGAAACCATGACCGCTTACGCTGTCGCGCATTTGCGCAATATCACCGTCAACCAGGGCGTCATCGATTACCTCAAAGGCATCGACGCCACGCTGACGCCATATGAGGGTCGCTTCATCATCCATGGCGGGCCCAAGGAGGAACTTGAAGGCCGTTTCACCGACGACCTGATCGTACTTGCCTTTCCCAACCTTGCCGCCGCCCGCGACTGGTATCGATCCGCAGATTATCAGGCGTTGGCGCCGTTGCGGACACAAGCAGCCGACGGCGATGTATTCCTGATCGACGGCGTCGATAAGGATCACAAGGCGACGGATATCATCGCAGGCCTCATTGCGATATGATCACAACATCGACTTCGATGGCGGCGCGCAGACTTGGCGCACGCCATCGTCGCTGGTCGGGCCGCCGAAGCCCAATAGAATTGTTCCATAATCTATCTTATCAGTATTGCGTCTGTAGCCGCAAAGTTAGAATGTCCTGTTCCTGCAAAGTTAAAGTGTCACACTCCCCGGATCTGAATGACGGTTGGGAGACAAGCAGATGGGATTGATAGCGATGAGCGACCGCGATCTGCTACGGATCGAGATCACATCGAATATGGCCGCCGATCAAGGCTCGTCGATTTCGCGCTTCCGCGTGACAGAGCGCGGAGTTCCCTAAAGTCTCCGCATCATGGAACTGAAGGCAGGTTCGGCGTCTTTCTTTGCTCAGGCAATGGAGATTGACGCGCGGATGGACACGAAATTTGGCTGGAAGCTACAGAGACTGGCAAAAAAGCTCTGGTTTCGCGCTTCGCTCTATGCTTTGGCCGGTTTGTTGACGGCGTTGTTTTCCGTGTTCTTTGCACCGGCTTTGCCGCCATTCATCAGCGCAAAGATCGGGGCCGATGCGGTCGACAATATTCTGACCATTCTCGCCTCCAGCATGCTGACCGTGACCACGTTTTCGCTGTCGATCATGGTGACCGCCTTCGGCGCCGCCACCAACAACGGCACGCCGCGCGCCGCGGCGCTGGTGGCGGAAGATCCGACGACGCAGAATGTGCTGGCGACTTTTCTCGGGTCGTTCCTGTTCAGCCTCGTGGGCATCATTGCGCTCAGCGCCGGCGCCTATGGCGAGGAAGGACGGGCTGTGTTGTTTGTCGTGACGCTGCTGGTGATCGCCATCATCGTCGGCGCCATATTGCGCTGGGTCGATCATCTGTCGCGACTCGGGCGGGTCGGGGACACGATTGATCGCGTCGAACGCTCTGCCGGAAATGCGCTGCAAGAGCGCCGAAAGCGCCCGTCGCTCGGCGCCCTGCCCGCCTCGCCACATGATCTGTTCGCGCCCGACGATGCGACCATGATCCATACCCCTCAGATCGGCTATCTCCAGCATGTGGATGTCGCCGCGCTCGATGCGATCGGCAAAAAGCTCGAAACGCGGGTGCATCTCCTGGCGATTCCCGGCTGGTTTTGCGATCCCGGTCGGGCGCTGGCCTGGATTGCGCCGCCTGATAATGATGGCGCCGATGTAGCGGACATCAAGACTGAGATCGCATCCGCCTTCACCATCGGCGCCATGCGTTCGTTCGAGCAGGATCCGCGCTTCGGCTTGTCGATCTTGAGCGAGATCGCGTCTCGCGAGCTGTCGCCCGCCGTCAATGATCCCGGCACGGCGATTGACGTCATCGGCAGGCTCACCCGATTGTTCTGGCTTTTCAGAGGCCCATTGGAGCAGGATGAAGCAGAGACGCCGCGTTTCGACCATGTGACGGCGCCGAGGCTCACCTTGCACGACCTGTTCGAGGACGCCTTCGATCCGATTTCGCGCGATGGCGCAGGACATTTTGAAATCCAGATCCGGCTGCAAAAGACCTTCAAAAGTCTCGCCGGCATCGACGCCGATATGGCGGCCGAAGCGCAGATTCTGTCTGAGCGCGCACTTGCCTGGGCGGAAAGATCCGTGTCGGTGGAAGACCATCTGAAAAGGTTGCGGGATATGGCGAAGCAGGTTGAGGCGATGAGCGGCGGACCGCAATGACCCGCCCAAAACCTGTTGCAGATCGATAGTCGCCGCTGCAAAACCGCGCCCCTGTTCCCAGGAACGCGGCGTTCATTGCCTCAGCCCAGCGGCGGGCCGATGATGTCGATGTTGGAGCGGCGGCAGGCGGTGGTGAGCGCTTCGATCATCTCGGGCGTTGGCTGGCGCTGCGGCGGCAGGTCGGCGCTGTCGGCCGGGCGGCTCATTTCATCCAGCATGGATTCGAAATCGCCGCCCCTGGTGATGGTCAGGCAGCGTGCGCCGAGCACGCTTTCGACCCGGAAGCGGTGTGGCGCGCCTTTCGGCGCGACGAACGTGTCGCCAGCGCGCGCCATGATGATCTTGCCGTCGAGTTCGAAACGCATCACGCCTTCGATGACATGGAAATATTCGTCCTGGCTGTGATGGATATGCAGCGGCGGCGCTTCGCCATAGGGCATCCAGTGATCGATGATCGAGATCCCGTCCTCGGAGTCGGTGGACCTGACGCGGAAGGAGATCAGCGTGTTGCCGAACCAAAAGACGTCGTCGTCGTGGGATTGCGCGGCGGCGATATGTGGGGTCATGAAGGGATCCTCTCTCCAGAATGTCCGCCTCCCTGTGAGGCCTTGTCCGCTTCGGTCGCCCGATGCCTTGTTCCGGGGACGAAGCGTGGGAGAAGATGTACCGGCGCGACGCATGCGGCGCTGTCACCGTGGAAACAGGTCCGGACCCGCAGGAGAGCACGCGATCGCGCCTGCGCCTCCTGCGCGCCTGTTGCCGCTTTGCCGCACTCGCCGGTTGAGTTTGTAAACTGCGACGCAAGGGCTTGGCCGTCCGGTATTCGTCTCTTATCCTGTGGGCATATGACATGACGCGGGAGGTTCGAAATGACGCATTTTACCTGTTCCGCAGTGACGCTGGCGGTCACCGCCTGACGCGTCCTGGCCGCCTTTGGCGCGCCTGTCCGGCCTCCTAGCCGGTTCCGATTTTCACCATCCTGTTTCGCGCTCGCGCGGATTGCTGTTTTTCCTCGTTTTTCAGGAGCCGGCCGCGGGCCGGATCATCTCATGGCTTTTGGTCATACCGCCCGTAGAGACGGCGCCTTTCGCAGTGTTTTCAGCTTTTGCTTCACTCATTGGCGCCAACAGCCCGGCCGCGTCGGCTTCATGCTGTCGACGGTGTTGCTGTCGACTCTTGCCGATGTGTTCACGCCGCTCTTTTCGGGGCGTCTGGTCGATGCGGTGGTTTCAGGTCGCGCCGAAGATCCCGACGCGTGGAACAGCGCCCTCGCCGCCTTGGGCTGGCTGATGGCGCTGTCGATCGGCGCGCTGTTGCTTCGGCATGCGACGTTTACGGCGATCATCACCTTCACGCTGCGGTCGATGAGCGAGATCGGCCGCCAATCCTTTCACCGCATCCAGCGTTTTTCCAGCGATTGGCATGCCGACAGTTTCGCCGGCTCCACCGTGCGCAAGGTGACGCGCGGCATGTGGGCGCTCGATCTGTTGAACGACACGGTGTTCGTGGCGCTGTTTCCCTCGGCTGTCATGCTGGTCGGAACGACGCTGATGATGACCTGGCACTGGCCGCTGATGGGCGGGCTGGTCGGGTTGGGATCGGTGATCTTCGTCACCTTCACGTCGCTGATGGCGCTGCGCTATGTCGCGCCGATGGCGAGCCTCGCCAATCGCTGGGACACCAAGCTCGGCGGCTCGCTGGCCGACGCGGTGACCTGCAATGCGGTGGTGAAAGCCTATGGCGCGGAAAAGCGCGAAGATCGCCGCCTCGCCGGCGTCATCGACAAATGGCGCGACCGCACCGGCCGCACCTGGACGCGCGGCACGCTGAACGGCACGCTGCAGGCCGCCCTGCTCGCGGCTCTCCGCGCCGGCGTGCTCGGTTTGGCGCTGTGGCTGTGGGCCAGCGGCCAGGCCAATGCCGGCGACATCACCTTCGTTTTGACCTCGTTCTTCATCCTGCAGGGCTATCTGCGCGAAATCGGCATGCATATCCGCAATCTGCAGCGCTCGGTGAACGACATGGAGGAGTTGGTCGCCATTCACGCCCAGCCGCTTGGCGTTGTGGATATCGCCGGCGCCAAGCCGCTGGCGGTCAGCGCCGGCCGGATCGAGTTCGACCGTGTGAACTTTCACTATGGCAAGCATTCCGCGCCGCTCTATCGCGATTTCTCGGTGACGATCCGTCCGGGCGAACGCGTCGGTCTGGTCGGCCATTCCGGTTCCGGCAAGACCACGTTCGTCAAGCTGATCCAGCGGCTGCATGACGTGACCGGCGGCGAGATCCGCATTGACGGCCAGGACATTTCCAAACTCGCACAGGCGTCGCTCCGCCAGCAGATCGCCATCGTCCAGCAGGAGCCGATCCTGTTTCACCGCTCGCTGGCCGAAAACATCGCCTATGCGAGGCCCGAGGCGACGCAGTCCGAGATCGAGACCGCGGCGCGGCTCGCCAGCGCCCATGAGTTCATCTCGGCGCTCTCGCATGGCTATGGCACGCTGGTCGGCGAACGCGGCGTGAAGCTGTCGGGCGGCGAGCGCCAGCGCGTGGCCATCGCCCGCGCCTTTCTCGCCAATGCGCCGATCCTGATCCTCGACGAAGCGACCTCCAGCCTCGATTCCGAATCCGAAATGCTGATCCAGCAGGCCATGGAGCGGCTGATGCAGGGCCGCACGACGCTGGTGATCGCCCACCGGCTATCGACGGTGCGGGCGCTCGATCGGCTGTTGGTGTTCGATCACGGCCGGATCGTCGAGGAAGGCGATCACGCCAGCCTGGTGCGGGTGAAAAACGGCATCTATCGCAGCCTGTTCGAGCGCCAAGCGCTGGAACTGACCAAGGGACTGGTCGCGGAAATCTAGGCCAAAAACGGACTCACGAAGAAGGGTGAAACGACCATGAAATGCTTGCGGATCTATGCCGATCAAGACGGTGAATCGCATTTCGACGAGGTGGACATGCCGGTGACGCAAGTGCGGGTGCATCCGGACGCTGCGCCTTTCGATGTGACGGCGAGCTATCCGGCGGAGCGCGTGCGCATCGCCCGCATATCCGCAGGCATGCGCCCGGTCGAATGGCATACGGTCCCGGAGCCGGTGCTGACGGTCAGGCTGGATGGTTCGGTGGACTATGAGACGAGCGACGGCGAAATCCGCCATGTCTCCGCCGGCAGCTTCGTGCTGGTCGAGGATACGCATGGCAAAGGCCATCTGTCGCACCATTCGCAAGAGGCGCAGACGGTGATCTGGATATCCTTGCCAAACGGTCTGACCGCGCCGGGGGCGTAACGCCCCGCCCCGCTCAAATAATCAGATTGGCCACCAGTTCATTGTCGGTGATGTCCTCGAAGCCGAGGCCGGCGGCGTCGAAACGCTGCATCAAGCCGACGAAATTGTCGCGATGGCTGGTTTCGATGCCGATCAGGATCGAGCCGAAATTGCGGGCGGATTTCTTGAGATATTCGAACCGGGCGATGTCATCGTCGGGGCCGAACAGATTGAGCAGATCCTTGAGCGCGCCCGGGCGCTGCGGCAGGCGCAGGATGAAGTATTTCTTCACGCCGGAATAGCGCATCGCCCGTTCCTTGACGTCGGGCAGCCGTTCGAAATCGAAATTGCCGCCGGAGACGACGCAGACAACGGTCTTGCCGGCAAGCGCATCGGCGCCGATCTGTTCGAGCGCGGCGATCGACAGCGCGCCGGCCGGCTCCAGCACCACGCCTTCGACATTCAGCATCTCGATCATCGTGGCGCAGATGGCGTTTTCCGGCAGCAGCAGCACCTGGCGCGGATCGAAGCGTTCGAGCGCCGCGAAATTGAGGTCGCCGATGCGGGCCACCGCGGCGCCGTCGACGAAATTGTCGACCTTGGGCAGCGTCAGGATGGCGTGCGCCTCGAGACTGCGCTTAAGGCTTGGCGCGCCCGAGGGTTCGGCAAACAGAAAGGCTTCGCGCGGCAAGCGGTCACTGAGGAAACCGGTCATCCCCGCAGACAGCCCTCCTCCGCCCACCGGCATGATCACCAGGTCGGGAAGCTTGCCCTCCGGCATCTGCTCGACAATTTCGGCGCCGACGGTCGCCTGCCCCTCGATGATGTCCTCATGGTCGAAGGGCGGCACCATATAGCCGTTCGTCTCTTCGGCATGGGTGCGGGCTGCCGCGTAGCATTGGTCGAAAAAGTCGCCCACCAGCCGGATCTTGATGAACTCGCCGCCGAACATCCGGGTCTTGTCGATTTTCTGCTGCGGCGTGGTCACCGGCATGAAGACAACGCCCTGGACGCCGAAATGCCGGCAGACAAAGGCGAAGCCCTGGGCGTGATTGCCGGCCGAAGCGCAAACGAAGGTGGTGTTCCCCTCGCCGCGCGCGATGACCTTGCGGAAGAAATTGAACGCGCCGCGGATCTTGTAGGAGCGGACCGGCGACAGATCTTCGCGCTTCAGCCAGATCTCAGCGCCGAAACGGCGCGACAGATGATCGTTGAGCTGCAAGGGCGTGGCGGGAAAGAGTTCGCGCATCGCCTCGTTGGCGTTCAATACATGCTCTGGGGTCACTGGCCTGGTCCGGTTGTCTCGCGTTCGGTGTCTATGTCACGCGAATGACGCCCTGAAAAGCCGAAAAACGGCGCATCCATCAGGTTGCGCCGTTTTTCATGATTATTTTAGTTAACTTAAATCGGGTCGATGTCGCCCTTGGCCCACATCTCCTGCGTCTCGGCCATGAAATCGGCGAAACGCCCCTCCTCGATCGATTTGCGGATGCCGCTCATCAGATCCTGATAATAGCTGAGATTGTTCCAGGTCAGCAGCATGCCGCCGAGCGCCTCATTGGCGCGGACGAGATGATGCAGATAGGCGCGGGAATAATCGCGCGCCGCCGGGCAAGACGATTCTTCATCCAGCGGACGCATGTCCTCGGCGTGGCGGGCGTTGCGGATATTGACCTTGCCGCGACGGGTAAACGCGAGGCCATGGCGGCCAGACCGCGTCGGCATCACGCAATCGAACATGTCGATGCCGCGCGCCACGGATTTCAGCATATCGTCGGGCGTGCCGACGCCCATCAGGTAACGCGGCTTTTCGGTCGGCAGATGCGGATTGACCGTGTCGATCATCTCCAGCATCACATGCTGCGGTTCGCCGACTGCCAGGCCGCCGATGGCGTAACCCTTGAGATCGAGCGCTTTCAAGGCTTCGGCGCTTTTCACGCGCAATGCAGGCTGATCGCCGCCCTGGACAATGCCGAACATCGCCTTGCCGGGCTGGTTGCCGAAGGCGACCTTGCAGCGTTCCGCCCAACGCACCGACATTTCCATGGCGCGCTCGATTTCCTTGGGCTCGGCCGGCAGCGCCAGGCATTCGTCCAGCTGCATCTGGATGTCGGAATCGAGCAGGCCCTGGATTTCGATGGAGCGCTCCGGCGACATGTGATGCAGCGCGCCGTCGAGATGGCTCTTGAAGGTCACGCCCTTCTCGTCGAGTTTGCGCAGGCCCGACAGCGACATGACCTGGAAGCCGCCCGAGTCGGTGAGAATCGGATGCGGCCAGCGGATCAACTCGTGCAGGCCGCCAAGACGGCCGACGCGTTCCGGGCCGGGCCGCAGCATCAGGTGATAGGTGTTGCCGAGAATGACATCGGCGCCGGTGTCGCGCACCTGGTCGAGATACATGGCCTTGACCGTGCCCACCGTGCCCACCGGCATGAAGGCGGGGGTGCGGATCGTGCCGCGCGGCATGGTGATTTCGCCGCGCCGCGCCTTGCCGTCGGTCTTGAGAAGCGTGAACTTGAATTCGCTGTGCATCAGTCTTTCCGTGTCAAAAGGCTGGCGTCGCCATAGGAATAGAAACGATAGCCGCTGTCGATCGCATGCGCATAGGCCGCACGCATGGTCTCCAGGCCTGAAAAGGCGGAAACGAGCATGAACAGCGTCGAGCGCGGCAGATGGAAATTGGTCATCAGCCGGTCGACGATCTTGAAGCGATAACCGGGCGTGATGAAGATGTCGGTTGCGCCAGACCAGGCGGCGATGGAGCCGTCGTCTTTCGCCGCGCTTTCGAGCAGGCGAAGCGAGGTGGTGCCGACGGCAACGATGCGGCCGCCGGCGGCGCGCGCGGCGTTCAGCCGGTCGGCGGTCGTCTGATCGATATGACCGATCTCGTGATGCATCTTGTGCTCGGCAGTGTCGTCGGCCTTGACCGGCAGGAAGGTCCCTGCCCCAACGTGAAGGGTGACGAATGCGCGGCCAACGCCTTTTTTATCAAGCGCGTCAAACAGTTCGGGCGTGAAGTGAAGGCCTGCGGTCGGAGCCGCCACCGCGCCCTCTTCCCTTGCGTAAATCGTCTGGTAGTCCTTTCGGTCCTGTGCGTCCTCGTGGCGCTTGGAGGCGATATAGGGCGGCAGCGGAATATGGCCGACTGTCGCGATCGCCTCGTCCAGCGCCGGGCCCGAAAGGTCGAAGGACAGCGTCACCTCGCCCGCCTCGCCCTTTTCGGAGACGACAGCGCCGAGGCTGCCGTTCAGGCAGGTGTCGCCGCTATGGCCGAATTCGATCCTGTCGCCTTGCTTGATGCGCTTGCCCGGCCGGGCGAAGGCCTTCCAGCTTGATGGGCTGACGCGCATATGCAGTGTGGCCGAGACCGGGGCGATGTTCTCGCCGCGAATGCGGCGTCCTTCCAGCTGCGCCGGGATCACCTTGGTGTCATTGAACACCATCACGTCATCAGGGCCTAGCTGGTCGACGAGATCGCGCACGATCAGGTCCTGAAATCCGTCGCCGGAGGGATCAACGATCAGCAGGCGCGCGGCGTCGCGCGGCTCGGCCGGACGCAGGGCGATCCGCTCTTCAGGGAGCTCGAAATCAAACAGGTCTACGCGCATCTCTCTTCCAAACGAAAACCGCCCCCGCGCATAATCGCGGAGGCGGCATATGTCCATCAAAAACGAGAATCAGGCGGCGATGTCGGCCGCGACCTTCATCGAGACGATCTCGTCGGGATCGACCACGGGCTCGCCGCGCTTGATCTGATCGATAAAGTCCATACCCTCGATGACCTGGCCCCAGACCGAATACTGCTTGTTGAGCCAGGGAGCGTCGGTGAAGCAGATGAAGAACTGCGAATTGGCCGAGTTCGGGTTCTGCGAACGCGCCATCGAGCAGGTGCCGCGGATATGGCTGATCGCCGAGAATTCGGCCTTCAGGTCAGGCTTTTCAGAGCCGCCCATGCCGGCGCGGGCCGGATTGAAGGACGCGCCGCCCTTTTTGCCGAACTTCACGTCGCCGGTCTGGGCCATGAAATCGGTGATGACGCGGTGGAAGACCACGCCGTCATAGGCGCCTTCGCGGGCCAGTTCCTTGATGCGGGCGACATGGCCCGGGGCCACTTCCGGCAGAAGCTGGATGACCACCTTGCCCTTGGTGGTTTCCATCACGATGGTGTTTTCCGGATCCTTGATCTCGGCCATGGGTTTTCTCCTTGTTGAATTCTTACTGACCGACGGTGACCTTGATCATCCGGTCGGGATCGGTGACCGAGCCATTGTTGGCGTCGTCGCCGCGCTTGATCTTGTCGATATTCTCCATGCCGCTGACCACCTTGCCGACCACGGTGTACTGGCCGTTCAGGAAGTCGCCGGGCGCGAACATGATGAAGAATTGCGAATTGGCGGAATTGGGGTCCTGCGACCGCGCCATGCCAACTGTGCCGCGCTCGAACGGAACATTCGAAAATTCCGCCGGAATATCCGGCAGGTCCGAACCGCCCATGCCGGCGCGCTGCGCATCGAAGTTCTTGGTCGTGTTGCCGTATTGCACGTCGCCGGTCTGGGCCATGAAGCCTTCGATCACGCGGTGGAAGGCGACATTGTCATAAGCGCCCTTCAGCGCCAGCGTCTTGATCTGCTCGACATGCTTCGGCGCAACGTCCGGCATCAGCTGGATGACCACGGGGCCGTCCTTGAGCTGGATTGTCAATTCGTTCGGATTGGCGCTGGCTGCGCCGGCGAGGCCGAGGGCGAGCACGAGGCCGGCGGCGAGGGTCTTGAAGAGGTTCATGAGGTCTCCCTGTTCATGCTGGTGTTCAGATCGCTCAGGACGCGCGCCGCGCCTGTAGCGCCGTCAGGACGGGCTTGGGCACGAAGGCGCTGACATCGCCGCCCATCGCCGCGATCTGGCGGACCAATGTGGCGGTAATCGGTCTGGTCGTCGCGCCCGCCGGAAGAAATACCGTCTGGATGTCGGTGGCCATCTGCCTGTTCATGCCCGCCATCTGCATTTCATAGTCGAGATCGGTGCCGTCCCGCAAACCCCGGATCAGCATTTTGGTTCCGTGGCTCCGGGCAGCGTCAACGACCAGATTGTCGAAAGCGACAACGTCGATATCGTCGAGCCGTTCCGGAAGAGTCTCCGTCAGAGACTGACGGATCAACGCGGCGCGCTCCTCGAAGGAGAACATCGGCGTCTTGCCGGGATGCACGCCTATACCGATTACCACCCGCGGCGCGATGGAAAGCGCCTGGATCAAAACGTCCAGATGGCCGTTTGTCATCGGGTCGAAAGAGCCGGGATAGAAGGCTGTGATCATGTCGCCACCCAGGAGAATACGGGCCGCCTTTTGTCATGGAACTCCGGGTGGCGCAACCGGTTTCCGGCCAATTGACGAAACTGAACGCTGGATGAACGACCTATTCAGGCCGATTTCAGGGTGCGCATGGTTATATCGTCTCAAGTTCGGAGCGACGCCAAACCAATAACAAGCGCCCTCCCTGGAAACAGAAGCCGCGCCGGCCTCTCAAGATCGAGATGTCAGGCGCAGACCGACACGAAAGGACGACGACGATGATGTACCTGACACTGGCGTTGATGGCCGCCGTAATCGCGATCATGTTCCTGGCGACTGCGGTCTCGTCGGTCATCAATGCGGTGCGTGAAGAACACGCCACCCGCGCCGCTTTGTCCCGCCGCGCGGTCTTCTGATCCTGAATTTCTGACCTCCTCCCCCGCAAAGCCGGTGTTGCCCCTGCGCCGCGCTTGCATTCCCAGAAGACCGGACGGTCCCCTGCCCGTCCGGTCTTCTGCGTTTCTGCGATCAAGCCATGTCATGACGACAAAGCGATGCAGCCGCCAGCGCGTTCGGGCAGGACGAGCAGCGCGCCGCGCGCGTAAAGCTGCCGCGCCGCCCGGGCGTCGACGCCTTCCAGCCGCGCCTGCCCGCCGTCCCAATCCAGCATCTCGACGCCCTCGGGCAAATCTGTCGGCTGAAGTCCGCCGATCAGCACGCGCACCGTCTGTGGTGGAGCAAAACTCACCAGCGTGAGCGGCTGGACCGCGATCGCGGCCATCCCGATAGCGCCGAGCCAGGCGGCGTTGCCGAAAGCGCGCGAAAGTCCGACTCTAGTAGTCAAACACATGCTCCACCCCACGTCCCGCCGCAGCCGGATAGGCGGAAAACAGCGTCCCGAGATCGGCGGTTTTCAGCGTCGCCAGCACGCGGTCTCCCTCGAAGCCGTCGCGGTTGACGCGTGCGATCTCCGAGCCTGGACCGGCATAGACCTCGCCTGGCGCCAGAAGCACGCTTGCCATGATGTCGTCATTGCCGGCGATCTCGACAAAGCGTCCGCCCTTGGCGGCGACCGCGGCGATGATTTTCGTGAAGGCGTCGTAACGGTCCGTTTCGATGATGGCGCCGGCGGGAGTTTCCTCGACGAGCTTGACGCCGGCAAGACCGGCAAGATCCGTCGAAGGCAAGTCGCTGACCAGGGACCGGATGATGAGTTTGGCCTCCCCGGTCGCAGCCACGCCGGCGGCGATGGCCTGGGCGTAAGCGATCTTGGCGCTCCATTCGCCGCCGAGCGCCAGCCTGCGCTCCAAGCCGCGCAGCGTATCGGTGTCGGGCGCTGCGTCGAGTGTCGAGCGCCAGACGGCGAAATCATATTTGTACCAGGGCGTCTGGCGCAGAAAGGCGGCGTAATCGATCGCCATGTCGCGGGCAATGAGATCCTGAGGCGTCTTGTCCTCGCCCCTGACAGCGGCGAACAGCCGTCCGATTGTCTCCTCATACCCCGCCTTCATCAGCATTTCCAAGGTGAAGCTGACGCCGATCGTATGCACCATCAGCCGCGTTTCACCATCTGCGCCGCCATGGGCGTCGGCATGGCGCATCATCTGGCAGGTGGAGGACCAGAAGCCGGCAATCGATTTCAGGTAGCCGAATGAATATTCATCTGACGTCTTCAGCGTTTCCGCCAGCCCGTCATAGGCATAGACGATGTGCCATTCCGGATAGGTCAGATATGTATTGGCCTCGGCGCGCCAGAAGGCGGGATCGGCCATCTTCGGATCCGACCGCGCCGCACCGATTTTTCCCCGGCAAAAGGTTTCGACATAGCCGACCGGCGCAAGAAGCAGGATCACGGCGACAACTATCGCGCCGAGCAGGCCAGCCAACCATTTCAGCGCCTTGCGCATCATTTTGCATCCCTTGCAAAGGCGATGCTCGTGGCGATCGCCGCGCCGCCCAACGTCAGATGCGGCAGATTGGCGAGGATCTTGAAGGTGAGAGGCAGATCCTGGACGCCATAATGCAGGATGCCGAGATCGAGATAACCGGAGCCGGTGGCAAGGCCGAGCGCGCCATCGGCGAAATAGAGTATGCCGAAACTGCGCAGGAAGAATTTCGAGGCGCGGGCGCCCGCCAGCGCCGCGCCGCCGGCCCACAAGGCGGACGCCAGATGCAGCGCGTCATCATAGATGTCGAGGGCGAAGATCCCGAACACCCGACCGTCCGGCGTGGGGATGAACGGCAGATAGTTTAGCAGCGCCACCGCAAGCAGGATGAGGAAATAGCAAAGCGACGTCAGTCTCAGGCGGTTCATGGCGTCCTCACAATTTGCTGAAGTAACGATCCCACATCAGATTGCGGAAGATCAGTTTCGGATCAAGCTTGCGCTTGAACGCGACGAAATCGGCAATGCCAGGATAGGAGCGCTTCAACTGGTCCAGTGAGGCATGCGGCCGGTAAGGCAGATAATAGGAGCCGCCAATGTCCAGCACGCGTTCGATCAGCGCATGCGTCATGCGGCGCATGTCTTCCTCTCCCCGCAGGCTCATTTCCTGCGAGAACAGCATGACGGAGGCGATGCGCGGTTCCGGAGCGTAAGCCAGCACGCTTTCGGTGTCGGCCCCGACATAGCGGACCGTGACGTTGAGGAGTTGCTGATAGGAGGCGGGGATCACGGCGCGGCAAGCCTCGACAAAATCGGCGAAGCGATCCGGCGGCACGAAATATTCGTGCAGGATGTCGGTGCGAGTCGGATCACCGTCGTCGAGGGTGATCACCGGTTCGTTCATCAGGTTGTTGCGTGTCGTGATCCCGGTGAAGGATGGCCCGAGCGTCTTTTCTGTCCACCAGCGGAACTCTTTCGACAATTCCGACTCTGTCTGCATACGGAAAATGTCGGCCGAGACCATGCTGACCAGGCCTGATCCCTCCACGGTTGGCAGGTCGCCCTGATCTTCGGTCGGACGGAAGGTGATCAACAGGCCGTCGTTGAAAAAATTGTCGAGCGAGACGTCGAGGCGTCCATACGCCATTTCGATCGAGCGGTCGGCGGCGAGCGTATCAGCGAAGCGTTGCCCCAGCTGCCGTCCTTCGACGGGATCGAAACGCGGCTCGAGCCGCATATTCGAAACCATCTCCAGTTCGAGTTCGAGAATGACGCCGAACAATCCATATCCGCCCATGGCGTGGCGGAAGACGTCGGCGTTCTCTGTCCTCGAGCAGGTCCGGATCACGCCGTCCGGAAACATCATCTTCATCGAGCGCACCGACGAACCGCATCCAGGATAGGCCACCGGCCAGCCATGCGCATTGACGGAGAAGGTGCTGGCGACGCCGAAATCATTGTTCGACTGCATGATCTTCGGGGAGAAGCCGATCTTGTCGAGTTCCTTAATCACCGTCTGCCAGCGTGTTCCCGCGCCGACGCGATAGGTGCGCGCGCCCACATTCGGCTCGATCCAGCTTTGAACCAGCGACACCGCAACGCCCTTGTCCGGAATGCTCTGCCCGCCCATGGAATGACGCGCTGTGCTGGCGATCAACGGATGATTTTGCTCGCCGGCCGATCGGATCATTCCGCGAAGCTGATGGATAAACGCGCCCTCGACGCGGGCGTTCAGCAAGACGAGATTCTTGATCTCCGTCGGCTCAAGCTGACTGGCGTCGTTGAGGATATTGCCTTTGGCGGACACGAAACTGTCAAAGACCGGGAAGGCCGGACCTCTTGAATTCGTCGATCCGCTTGCAAAGCGCCATAGGCCCACGCCTGCAAGCGCGGTCCCCGCGCCGATCAAGAACGCCCGCTTGGTTCCCTTTGTCATCTACAGCCCACTCCAACCGATTCGATCCGCGATGATGATCACGGAACGGTTGACTTTGAGCAAATATTCGCGTGACCGATATTCAATCCTGGCGGTATTGCCGAATGGCGTGCAGGAATGTCACCCTCTTTGCCAGTAACGCCACGGCAGATACCAGTGCATGGACGTCTTGAGTTCTTCCGGCACGGGATCGACCCCCCATGTGCCGCCTGGACCGCATCGGGCGACGCGGAAAACCGTCATGAAACCGCCCGCCCAAAGGCCATGTCGGGCGATCGCCTCATAGCCGAATTCCGAACAGGTTGGCATATGGCGGCAGGAATTGCCGATCAGGCTCGACAGCGTCAGCTGATAAAGGCGGATGAAGCCCATGCCGAACAGGCGACCGGGCGTCTTGCGAAATGGTCCTCGCCAGTTGCGACCGCGCCGGGCCGGCGGTTCGTCGTCGTCTTCACCAAGATTTTCACAATGCTGGCACATATTCCGCCTTCTTCTCACCGCCATGTGGTGACGAGCGCCGCGCAGGACAAGTCGTCACCCCGTCAGATGAGCCCGAGATTACGGTTCATCGCCGCCTGGAAATGCGCGTCCAGCGCCTGTTCGGCCTTGTCGGCGTTGCGCGCCCGGCAGGCCTCGATGATCTCGACATGCTCCTTCAATGTCCGAAGCGCCACAGGGGCCGTGAGTTTGCGGTCGAGCCGCAGCAGTCTGAGATAGTTATGCATGCGGCGATAGCTGCTGTCGATCAGCGGATTGTGGAACACGCCGATGACCGCATTGTGCAGAACCTGCTCCAACGCTTCCATCTCCACCAGTTCGGCCGGCCCCAGACCTTCGACGCCGATGGCCAACATCAGCCGCAAATGGCGTTCCAGCATGGAGCCAACCAAGCTCTCGTCACCCTGTTCGGCGAACACCCGGATGGCCGCTTTTTCCAGAATAGAGCGGAATTGATAGGTCGACCGCGTCAGTTCCAGCCCCGGCCGCACGAACTGGATGCCCGAGCGCGGATGGATGGTGAGGATGCCCTCGGCCTCCAGCACCCTGAGCGCATCGCGCAGCGGCGCGACCGGCACGTCCACAAGTTCGGATAATTCGCCCTGCGAGACGAAAGCGCCGGCCTGAACCTTGCGATCGAACAGAGCCTCCAGAATGCGGTTATAGGCAACATCGCTCAGGCGCACTGCGCCGCCATTGTCTTCGACCGGGTCTGCGGTTTTTGTCTTTCGGGCCACTTGCACGCCATCCTGTTTTGCCATATCAGATACGGCAACTGATAGATCAGTTCAACGGTTTAATCGATCAGAGATTAGTTCATGACGCTCGAAGCCTTTCGCATCACCCGATTCCAATTCGCCCGCGACCGCGTTATCGGCGATAGCCAGGTGCGGGCGGATGATGTGAATGTAGCAGCCCTGGAACTGATCTCCAAAAGCGGCGCCGTCGGTCTCGGCTTTATCCAGACCCTTTTTACGGCGCTTCCGGCCGAAGACGAGATTTTCCGCATCTTCGCCGGAGAAATCTGGCCCGCGATTGAGGGCGAGGCGGCCATTGCGCTGGTGCATCGGCAAAGCCGGCCGCGCGGCGGGAATCAGCGCGCCTTCACCCTGCCCTTCCACGAAGCGCTTCAGGTGGCGTTGTGGGATCTGGCCGCCAAGGAAGCCGGTCTGCCGCTTCATCGTCTGCTCGGCGGCCGCCGCGAGCGGGTGAAGGCCTATGCCAGCGGGCTGGATTTTCACCTTGCGGACGACCAGTTTCAGTCGCTCTTCGCTTACGCTTCTTCGATCGGCTACCGCGCCTTCAAGATCAAGGTCGGCCACGCCGATTTCGATCGTGACCTCCATCGCCTCAAACTTCTGAAGGCCGTCATTCCGGCCGGATCGGAGATCATGGTCGACGCCAACGAGGCCTGGAGCGCCAAGGAAGCCTTGATGAAGATCGAGCGGATACAGAAGGAAGGCCACGATCTGCTCTGGGTCGAGGACCCAATCCTCCGCAGCGATTTCGATGGTCTCAGGCTGCTGCGCAGGTCTGCGTCGCGCACCCAGATCAACACCGGCGAATATCTTGATCTCACCGGCAAGCGGCTGCTTCTGGAAGCGGAAGCAGCCGACATGATCAATGTCCATGGCCAGGTGGGCGATGTGATGAAGATCGGTTGGCTCGCGGCCGAAAAGGCGGTGCCGGTCAGTCTCGGCAACACCTTCCTGGAGGTCGGCGTGCATATGGCCTGCGCCCTGCCAGAGGTCGAATGGCTCGAATATTCGTTCCAGAATTTCGATCATCTGGTCGATGAGCCCATTCGCATAAAAGACGGCTGGGCCTATGCGCCGGAAAGGCCCGGCCATGGCCTCGTCTTGTCCGAGACGGCCCGGCGCGACTGGGCGCGGCCCCATCTGCTCGCACGCGAAGATCTCGGCGCTGCGCCGAAAAACACCAGGCTGCCCACTTAATTCTATTGACTGCATGCCGGCGCGGGAGGCGCGGCATTTTCCTTGGGAGGAACTCGACATGATGAAGACAATGCAGGCGCTTCTAATGGGCGCGTCGATGGCGGTGATCGCCGGCCAGGCGCTCTCGGCCGAACTGACGGTGTGGGATTGGAAATCTGGCGATCCGGCCACCGCGAGCTTTTACCAGAAGGCCAAGGAACTGTTCGAGGCCAAGCATCCGGACGTGACCATCAACTACGTGATGCAGCCCAACGACCAGTATTACACGCTGCTCGGCACGGCCCTGTCCTCGAATTCCGGCCCCGACCTCTTCCTGATGAATGGCGGCGCGCAGGCCAAGGCGCGGTTCCCCGCATTGGTGAAGCTCGATGATAGGGTCGACGACATAAAGGACGACCTGGTCGGCTGGGAAGAATTTTCCGACAAGAGCGGGGCCTACGCCATCCCTCTCTCCATCCAGGGCTTCGTGGTCTATTACAACAAGAAACTCTATCAGGACGCCGGCCTTGATCCGGCCAATCCGCCCAAGACCTGGGCCGACCTTTCCAAGATGTGCGAGGCCATCAAGACCAAGGGCGCGGTCCCCTGCTTCGCCATGGGCAACAAGGAAGGTTTTGGCATCGAATTCTGGTTCTCGGCGCTCGCCGCCACCCAATGGACCGCTGACGAACAGGCGGAATTTTCGGCGGGCAAGCTGAAATGGTCGAGCGCTCCAGTGAAATCCATCCTGCAGGCCTGGGTGGACGCCAACAAGGCCGGCTGGTTCCCGCAGGGCGCCAATTCCACCGCCAAATTCATGGACGAATATGAAGGCTTCATGCGCGGCGAGGCTGCCAACACCATCGGCCTGATTTCCGACGTCGCCCATTGGAAGCAGTTCGACGAATTCCTCGGCGCCGACAATGACGGCGTCTACGCCATGCCGTCGCCCAATGTCGCCTCCGACAAGAAGGAAGGCGAGCCGAAATTCCCGCTGGCGGGAGGCATCGGTTACGGCGTCAACAAGGCGTCCGCCAATGTCGATCTCGCCGTGGAGTTCGCCAAGGTTCTGGCCTCGCCCGAACCCGCGCAGATCTTCTTCAACGACGCCGGCGCGATTTCCTCCAACACCAAGGTGGACACTGCGGTGATCCAGAGCCCGGCCGGCATCTCCATCCTGGGCATGATGGGTTCTTCTGGCGCTCCCATGGCGCATGCCAATGCGACCGCCAAGGAGCTCGAGGAAATCCATCGCCTGAGCCAGCTGCTGCTCAACGGCGAGACGACGGTGGATGAAGCCGCCGCCAAGATGGACGCCGTCCAGGCCGACGCGCACAAGTAAACAGGAAACCTCGCGCCGGGGAACAACCCCGGCGTCGGCATTGCAAGGGATGACACGCGTGGGCAGCGCCACAGAAAAACGCATCGCTTATCTGTTCATCGCGCCGGCAATTCTGCTGGTCGCGGTGTTCAGGATATTTCCGTTGATCTCTGGCTTCGTCCTGTCGTTCTTCGACACCGACGGAATGTCGACATTCACCTTTGTCGGCTTCGACAATTATGTCGCCCTCGCCTCTGACGACGCCTTTCGCGACAGCGTCGAAAACACGCTGATCCTGATCGCCACCCTCCCGGTCTGGGTGGCGTTGCCGATGGTTCTCGCCATTCTCATCCATCAGGGCGTGCCGGGCGGCCGTTTCTTCCGCGCCGTCTATTTCCTGCCCGCCGTGCTCTCCTCCGTCATCGTCGGCTCGATCTTCAACATGGTGCTGCGTTACGACGGCAGCCTCAACGCCATGTTGAAAGCCATAGGCCTCATCCCGGTCGATTGGCTCGGCTCGGGCTGGACGGCGCTGTTCTGCCTGTTTGCGGTGCAGCTCTGGTCGACCTTCGGCATGAGCCTGCTGATCTTCATGGCGGGTCTCTCCACCGTGCCGAAGGAACTGGTTGAAGCTGCGCGGCTCGACGGCGCCAAGCCGCTGCAGGTCTGGATTCACGTCATCATCCCGGCGCTGAAGCCGATCATCGAATTCGTCGGCGTTGTCACCACCATCGGCGCGCTGACCTCGATGTTCGGTCTCATCTATGTGCTGACCGCAGGCGGCCCGGGCACATCGACGGCGCTGCCGGAATTCCTGATCTGGCTGGAACAGGGCAAGATGAACCGTCCAGGTTACGCGGCGGCGATCTCCATGCTGCTGTTTTCGCTGATGGCGGGCCTCGCTTACATCCAGATCAAGATCATGTCCAAGAACGCCAATCTCTGAGGATCGCCATGGCTATTTCCGGAAAACGCGAAAAGACGCTGCTCCGGCTCGCGTCGATCCCGATGTGGGCGTTGGCGCTGACTTGCCTCTATCCGATCTATTTCGCCGTCAACAATGCGCTGAAGACCGACAAGGGCTATATCCTCAACCGCTTCTCGCTGGTCAACGACCCGACCATCGTCAATTTCATCAATGCCTGGAACCGCTCCAAGCTTTCCGAATACTTCCTCAATTCCGTCGTCACCACATTCGGGGCGGTGGCGCTGCTTTTGCTCGTGTCGTCGTTGGCCGGTTTCGCCTTCGCCATGCTGCGCTTTCCCTATCGGAAACTGCTGTTCATGGTGGTTCTGGCCTCGCTGATGATCCCGGTGCAGGTGGTTCTGGTGCCGTTCTATCGCACCATCGTCGCGCTCGACCTCGTCAACACGCGCATCGGCCTGATCATTTCCTATACGGCCTTCTTCCTGCCCTTCTGCGTCTACCTGATGACCGCCTTCTATTCCGGCCTGCCGCGCGAACTGGTCGAAGCGGCGCGGATGGACGGCGCGAAACTCCTGCAGATCTGGTGGCATGTGATGCTGCCGCTCGGCCGTCCCGCGCTGATCACGCTCGGCATTCTCAACACGCTCTATTGCTGGAACGACGTGCTGATCTCGCTGCTCGTGCTGCAGAAAGACCGTACGCTGATGGTCGGCATCGCTGCGCTAAAGGGCGAATACACCACCAATGTGCCGCTGTTGATGGCCGGAATCGTCATTGCCGCGGCGCCCATCGTTCTCATCTATCTCGTTTTCCAGCGGCGCATCGTCAATGGCATCGCCACCGGCGCCGTGAAGGGTTGAACCATGCATCAGATCGAACTCGTCCAAGTCACCAAGTCCTATGGCGCGGCTCATGTCATTCACGGCGTGTCAATGCAGATCGAACAGGGTGAATTCACTGTCTTCGTCGGCCCGTCCGGCTGTGGAAAATCCACGCTGCTGCGCATGATCGCCGGGCTCGAGGAGATCACCGACGGCGATTTGTTCATCGGCGGCGTCAGGATGAATGACACCGAGCCCTCCGAGCGCGGCGTCGCCATGGTCTTCCAGTCCTATGCGCTCTATCCCCATATGACGGTGGCCGAAAACATGAGTTTCGGCTTACGTATGGCGAAAGCGCCAAAGGCCGAGATCGAGGAGAAGGTGGCGCGCGCAGCCGCCATCCTGCAGCTCACGCCGCTGCTCGACCGCAAGCCCGCAGCACTCTCCGGCGGCCAGCGCCAGCGCGTCGCGATCGGCCGGGCGATCGTGCGCAATCCCGATGTCTTCCTGTTTGACGAGCCGCTGTCGAATCTTGACGCCGAACTGCGCGTGCAGACCCGGGTCGAGATCGCCAAGCTGCATCAGACGCTCAAAAACACCATCATCTACGTCACCCATGACCAGACCGAGGCGATGACGCTGGCCGACAAGATCGTCGTTCTGCGCGCCGGCCGCGTCGAGCAGATCGGCTCGCCGGTCGCGCTCTATGAGGATCCAGACAACGCCTTCGTCGCCGGTTTCATCGGCTCGCCGCGGATGAATTTTATGCAAGCGGCTGTTGCGGCCGATGGCCAAAGCCTCGAATTTGCAGGCGTGTCCCTGCCCTGCCCGACACTGTCGACGCCGCTCGCTCCCGGGTCGAATTTGCTGGTCGGCCTCAGGCCGGAACATCTCGATGAAGCCGAGGGAGTCGCATTCTCAGCGCGGGCGGATGTTGTCGAACATCTCGGCGCCACCGCCTATGTCCACGCCGCCCTGCCTGACGGCGCTGTGGTCGTGGCGGAAAAGCGCAAGACTGCGGCCCGCGTCGGCGATGTCATCGAGATGCGTTTCGACCCCGCCAACATGCGCTTTTTCACGCCTGACGGCGCCCGGATCCGCTGACATGGCCAAGATGGGCATGGCCATCAGGCTGAAGCCTGGCATGGTGGAAACCTACAAGGCGCTGCACGCCTCTCCTTGGCCTGACATGGACGCGGCCCTGAAAGCGGCCCATATCCGCGACTACTCCATTTTTCTCAAGGAGCCGGAGAACCTTCTGTTCGGCGTCTGGGTTTATGACGGAGACGATTTCGAGGCCGACATGCAGCGGCTGGGAGATCTCGATGTCACCAGGCGATGGCTCGCCCTCACCGATCCCTGCCAGACGCCGTTCGACTCGTCTGCGCCAGGCGAATGGTGGTCGTTCCTGCCCTGCGTCTATCATCTGGATTGAAAGGACACCCCATGAAAACCCGCCGCGTCGCAAAGACCTCGCTCGAAATCTCCGAAATCGGCTTTGGCTGCGCGCCGCTGGCGGGACTTTATCGGCCTTGCTCCGAAGAGCAGGCGCGCGATGTTCTGCAGACCGCCTGGGACGCCGGCATCCGTTATTTCGACACGGCGCCGCATTATGGCGCGGGGCTGTCCGAGGAGCGACTGGGCAAGTTCCTGGCAGACAAGGCGCGTTCCGATGTGGTGATCTCCACCAAGGTCGGCCGTCTCTTCACGCCCGTACCCCGTAATGAGGCTCCCGACTACGGCTTCGTCGACGCCAATCCCGCCGTCATGCGCTATGATTATAGCCGCGACGGCATCATGCGCAGCCTTGAAGAAAGCAGCAAGCGCATGGGCGTCGACCGCTTCGACATCGTCTTCGTCCACGACATCGGCCCCTACACCCACAAGGAGCCGGACAATTCCCGGCATCTCCGGGATCTGCGCCAGAGCGGCGGCGCGGCGCTTGAGGAACTGAAGGCGCGAGGCGTCATCGGCGCCTGGGGCGTCGGCGTCAATGAGACCGCCGTCTGCATGGATCTGATGGGCGATTTCGACATGGACGTGATTCTGCTCGCTGGCCGCTACACGTTGCTCGACCGGACGGCGGAGCGCGATCTGCTGCCGCTATGCCGCAAGCGTGGAATCTCGCTGGTCATCGGCGGCGTCTTTAATTCCGGCATTCTCGCCACCGGCCCCTTGCCCGGAGCGACCTTCGACTACGCGCCGGCCTCTGCCGATATTCAAGCGCGGGTCGGGGGCATGAAGCTTGAGGCGGAACAGCAGGGTCACGATCTGGCCGCTCTGGCGCTTCAGTTTCCGCTGGCGGACTCATGCGTGGCGAGCGTGCTCATCGGCACGGCGAAATCCTCGAGCCTGATCCGCAATCTCCAAAGCGTTGAGCATCGCATCGATCCCGGAGTCTACGGCCGGTTCGAGCGATTCAGCCTCGGAGCCAATTGATTTCGATTAGATGATGGAAAATGTCATATTTTACGCCGCGACGCGCGCGTAGATGTTGACTATAAATATCATGTTTATTAGAACCGCCGCCGGAGCCGCCGAGGGGCTGTTCCCGCGGCCTTGCAAGAGCGCGATCACGCGCTGAGATCCGTGCTTCACCCACACAGAAAAAGATTCAGCGGCCCGGCCCCGCCGGCGCGCCGCCCCGCTTCCGCGCGCCGTCCGCGGTCGGGGCGAGTTCTGGACGTGCAAGGAGAGAAAAATGGCAGACATGATCACGGTTGACGCCAGCAATCTGGAGTCTTTCGACTATTCCGCATATATCACCGAATATTTTGCCGCAGTCGGAGCCACCGCAGGCGCGTCGACCTGGTATCCGGGCTATACCAATGCGCCGCAGGTCGGGTTCCGTTACGCTGCTGACGAGACCAGCGCCCAGGTGGTGCTCGAAGGTGATCTCTCCTACAATCGCGGTGTTTATGGCTCGCTGACCGGCTTTACGCTCGGCAACTACACGAGTGAAACGACGACCGACGAAAGCGGCGCGCTGACCGGCGTCGATGCGGGCCTTGTTATCTCTGGTCTGGATCTGACACAGGACACCGCCAGCACCGACGTCACCACCAACAAGCTCTACGCTCTCTATCGCGCCCTGCAGCGCGGCAATGTCGCCGGCGACCAGGATCTCAACGGCGACGGTACTGTCAGCACCACGGAAAATGTCGATTATATCTATTCCGTGCTCGCCGCTCAGGCGCAGCATTTCATCGGTTCCGCTGGCGTCGACAGCTATACCGGCACCGCCTATGCCGATCAGATCGAAGGCAATGACGGAGCCGATACGCTGCTCGGCGGTGAAGGCGACGACACGATCGATGGCGGCGCCGGCGCGGACGCCATGACCGGTGGTCTCGGCGATGACAGCTATGTCGTGGACGATCTTAGCGATGTGGTGACGGAAGACGCCAGCGCGGGATCCGACACGGTCACCACCACCGTGAGCCATTATCAACTTGCCGCCAATGTCGAGACACTGGTGCTTTCCGGCGATCTAGCCGTCTTCGGATATGGCAATGACAGCGCGAACTCGATCGTCGGCAATGCGGTCGCGAATTCCATCTACGGCATGGCCGGCGCCGACACCTTGTCCGGTGGCGCGGGCGATGACACTTTGGGCGGCGGCGCAGGCGTCGACACGCTTCGTGGCGGCGATGGCAATGACACGCTTGCCGGCGATGCTGGAAATGACGTCCTGTCCGGCGGCGCAGGCGCTGACACTTTGGGTGGTGGCGCAGGCGCAGACACGCTCAATGGCGGTAATGGCAACGACGTTCTCAACGGCGGAGCCGCCAATGACGTGCTGACGGGCGGAGCGGGGGCTGACACGCTGACCGGCGGCGCTGGCGTCGACACGCTGAGCGGAAATCTTGGCGCAGACACATTCGTCTTCAACCTTGGCGACAGCGCCTCGGCGGTTGCCAAAGCCGACACGATCACCGATTTCAACGGTAAGCAGAGCGACATCATCGATCTCAGCGGCATCGACGCCAATGAGAACAAAAATGGCGACCAGGCCTTCTCCTTCATCGGCAGCGACGCTTTCTCCAAGCATGCCGGTGAACTTCGCGCCTATGCCGCCAATGGCGAGCGCTATGTCGCGGGCGACAATGACGGCGACGGCAAGGCGGACTTCACCATCCACATCGACAGCGCCGTCAACTTCAAGGTCGATTTCTTCGACCTCTAAGCAGGCCTGAATTGACGAGAATAGAATGGGGACGGCGCATGGCCGTCCCCGTTTTCGTTTCGGGCGGCAGCTGATGTGTGAATTCGGTTTTTCCGATACCGATATTCTTGATAATAAATTTGCGAATGCCGCAAAAGTTTGGCTGAATGGCGCCCGGGAACATAATCACAAACGGGAGAACGACCATGAAGACCTTCTTGAAGTCCACGACCGCTCTCATGCTGGGCCTGTCCGTCTCTGGCCAGGCGATCGCCGCCGAAATGCTCAAGGAAATCGGTCCCGGCGAAGGCGAATTGTCGATCGTCGCCTGGGCCGGCTATGTCGAGCGCGGCGAAACCGACAAGAATTACGACTGGGTGACCGCTTTCGAAAAGGAAACCGGCTGCAAGGTTTCCGTCAAGACCGCCGCCACCTCCGACGAAATGGTGACCCTGATGAACCAGGGTGGCTTCGACCTCGTCACCGCCTCGGGCGACGCCTCGCTCCGCCTCATTGCTGGCGGCAAGGTGCAGCCGATCAATGTCGATCTGATCAAGAGCTGGTCGACCGTTGACGACCGCCTCAAGGACGCGCCCTGGCACACGGTCGACGGCGCCCATTACGGCACGCCCTATCAGTGGGGCCCGAATGTGCTGATGTACAACACCAAGGTGTTCGGCGATAAGGCGCCGAAGAGCTGGTCGGTGGTGTTCGAGGAACAGAATCTGCCCGACGGCAAGACCAACAAGGGTCGCGTCCAGGCCTTTGACGGCCCGATCTACATTGCCGACGCCGCGCTCTATCTCAAGGCGCACAAGCCGGAACTCGGCATCAAGGACCCTTACGAGCTCAATGAAGAGCAATATGCCGCTGCTATCGCCCTTCTCAAGGGCCAGCGTTCGCTGATCGGCCGCTACTGGCACGACGCCATGGTGCAGATCGACGACTTCAAGAATGAAGGCGTGGTCGCTTCCGGCTCGTGGCCGTTCCAGGTCAACCTGCTGGCGGCGGAAAAGCAGCCCGTCGCCTCCGTCTTCCCCGAGGAAGGCGCGACCGGCTGGGCCGACACCACCATGCTGCATTCTGAGGCGGCTCATCCGAATTGCGCCTATATGTGGATGGAGCATTCGCTGTCGCCCAAGGTCCAGGGTGACCTCGCCGCCTGGTTCGGCTCGGTGCCGTCTGTGCCGGCCGCCTGCAAGGGCAATGCGCTACTGACCGACGAAGGTTGCGCCACCAACGGCTTCGACAATTTCGAGAAGATCAGCTTCTGGAAGACGCCGACCGCCAAATGCGCGTCGCAGGACGCCTGCGTGCCCTATAGCCGCTGGACCTCGGACTACATCGAAGTGATGGGCGGTCAGTAAGCCGCCCTCTCCCGCCGCCTTGGCGGCGGATCGCCCCATTCCTCCGCCCCTTGCCGGGGCGGAGCAAGCGCAGGGCATGGCCTTTGAGGCCGTAATTCTTTCTTTGACGGAGACTTCACTATGGTAGCGGCTGTATCCTTCCGCGCCGTGTCGCGCCATTTCGGCAGCGTCAAGGCGGTCGACGGGGTCGATCTCGACATCGCCGAGGGCGAATTCTTCGCCATGCTCGGCCCCTCAGGGTCAGGCAAGACCACATGTCTCCGGCTGGTGGCCGGCTTCGAACAGCCGACCGGCGGCGAGATCTCCATCTTCGGCGAAAGCGCCAATGGCGTCCCGCCCTGGAAGCGCCAGGTCAACACCGTCTTCCAGGACTACGCGCTCTTCCCGCATATGACGATCCTCGACAATGTCGCCTATGGGTTGATGGTCAAGGGCGTCGACAAGGCGACGCGGCTGCGCGAAGCCGAAAAGGCGCTGGATCTCGTCAAGCTCGGCGGTTATGGCGCTCGTAAGACGGGCCAACTGTCTGGCGGCCAACGTCAGCGCGTGGCGCTCGCTCGCGCGCTCGTGAATAAACCCAAGGTGCTGCTGCTCGACGAGCCGCTCGGCGCGCTCGACCTCAAACTGCGTGAAGCCATGCAGGAAGAGTTGAAGGCGCTGCAGAAAAGCCTCGGCATCACCTTCATCTTCGTGACCCACGACCAGGGCGAAGCGCTGTCGATGGCCGATCGCGTCGCCGTGTTCAACAATGGCGGCATCGTCCAGGCTGGCACGCCCGAAGACATTTATCAGCGGCCCAAGGTGAAATTCGTCGCCGATTTCGTCGGCTCTTCCAACCTGCTGCCGCCGGCGACCACCGAGAAACTGATCGGCCAGCGCCGCTGGTCGAGCCTGAGGCCGGAGATGATCGGCCTCGGCGACGGCGGCTCGGACAATGCCGTCCTTTCCGGTCGTCTCGCCAATCGCGCCTTCCTCGGTTCGGTAACCCGCATCGCGGTAGACACGGGCGATGTCAGGCTGCACGCCAATCTCGCCCCGGGCGCTCACGTGCCGGGCGAAGGCGAAGCGGTGACGCTCAGCTTCCCGAAATCCGCCCTTCACCTTCTGGATGACGCGGCATGACCAGCGCGGCTGTCTCTCCCTCTCAGGACGGCGTGATCGGCCGGGCTTCGGCGACGCTGTGGCGGCGTCCGAAACTGCTGCTCGCGCTGATGCTCGCCCCGCCGCTGCTCTGGCTCGGCGTCATCTATATCGGTTCGCTTCTTACGCTGTTGTTGCAGAGCTTCTTCATGCTCGATGATTTCACCGGCCAGGTGAAATACGAGCTGACGCTGTCGACCTATGGCGAACTGTTGCGGCGGTCCAATATCGACATCATCGTCCGCACCGTCACCATGGCGGCGCTGGTGACGATCGCCTCGGCCATCATCGCCTTCCCGATTGCCTATTTTGCCGCCCGCTACGCCAAGGGCAAATGGAAGGCGCTGTTCTATCTCGGCGTCATGCTGCCGCTCTGGTCGTCCTATCTCGTCAAAATCTACGCCTGGAAGATGATCCTCGCCAAGGAAGGCATCATCAGTTGGGCGTTCGAGAAGATCGGTCTGAGCTTTCTGCTCGACGCCTATCTCGCTCTGCCCATCGTCGGCGGCACGTCGCTGTCGATCAGCTTTACCGGCACGTTTCTCGTCTTCGTCTATATCTGGCTGCCCTATATGATCCTGCCGATCCAGGCGGCGCTCGAGCGCGTTCCCGGCAATTTGATCGAGGCCTCCTATGATCTCGGCGCAGCGCCGGGGAAAACCTTCCGGCATGTGCTGTTGCCGCTCGCTTTGCCCGGCATTGTCGCAGGCTCGATCTTCACCTTTTCGCTGACGCTCGGCGACTACATCATTCCCGGCATCATTGGTTCGTCCAGGCTTTTCATCGGTCAGGCCGTCTACACCCAGCAGGGCACGGCCGGCAACATTCCGCTCGCCGCCGCCTTCTCTGTCGTGCCGATCGTGATCATGGGGATCTATCTCTGGGTCGCCAAGAAGAAGGGAGCCTTCGATGCGCTCTGATCGTCTCAACGCGGCCCCCGCCGGGCTGAAAATAGCCGCCGGCGCCGGCCTGCTCTTCCTGCAGCTTCCGATCCTGTTGATCTTCGTCTACGCCTTCACGACTGAAGAGAAGAGCTTCAAATGGCCGCCGCCGGGCTTCACCCTGCAGTGGCTCGGCAAGGCCTGGGACCGGCCGGATGTCTGGGCGGCGCTGTCGCTGTCGGTGCAGGTGGCCGCCATCGCAACGGCAATCGCGCTGGTGCTCGGCACGCTCTGCGCCGCAGCCGTGTCGCGGGCAAATTTCTTCGGCAAGGAGGCGATCTCGCTGCTCGTCATCCTGCCGATCGCCCTGCCCGGCATCGTCACCGGCATCGCGCTGCGCTCCGCCTTCGGCATCATGGAGATCCCCTTCTCCTTCTGGACCATCGTGCTGGGCCACGCCACCTTCTGCGTCGTGGTGGTCTACAACAATGCGGTGGCGCGCTTCCGGCGGCTGTCGGGATCGCTGATCGAGGCGTCCTACGATCTCGGCGCCAATTCCTTCCAGACCTTCCGCTATGTCATCCTGCCGAATATCGGCACGGCGCTGATGGCGGGCGGAATGCTGGCTTTCGCGCTGTCCTTCGACGAGGTGATCGTCACCACCTTCACCGCCGGCCAGCAGGAGACGCTGCCGATCTGGATGCTCGAAGAACTCATTCGTCCGCGCGAGCGGCCGGTCACCAATGTCGTCGCCATGTTCGTGGTGCTGGTGACATTCCTGCCCATCCTGGGCGCCTATTACCTGACCCGCGACGGCGCCGAAACCGCCGGCGCCGGCAAATAACCCGGCAATCAAGAGGGAGAACATCATGGATACCGAATTGCTGATCGGCGGAAAGTTCGAAGCCGGCACCGAGACTGAAGAGCAGATCCTCAACCCGCGCACCGGCGAAACCATCGTCGCCATTCCCGAGGCCTCGACCGCCCAGATCGACGCCGCCGTCGACGCCGCCGAAGCCGCCTTCGTGCAGTGGTCGGAGACCACGCCTGCGCAGCGCGCCGGCTATCTTCTCAAGATCGCCGACGCCATCGAGGCCGACGCGCTCGGCTTCGCCACGCTCGAATCTCTGAACTGCGGCAAGCCCATCAATGCGGCGCTAAATGACGAAATCCCCGCGATCGTCGATTGTTTCCGCTTCTTTGCCGGCGCGATCCGCGCCCAGCACGGCCCCGTGGCCGGCGAATATCTGCCTGGCTTCACCTCGATGATCCGCCGCGATCCGGTCGGCGTCATCGGTTCGATCGCGCCGTGGAACTATCCGCTGATGATGGGCGCCTGGAAGCTTGCGCCGGCGCTGGCGGGCGGCAACACCGTGGTGTTCAAGCCTTCGGAACAGACGCCGCTGACGGCGCTGAAGCTTGCCAAACTCATGGCCGACATTCTGCCCGAAGGCGTTGTCAACATCGTGCTCGGCCGCGGCGAGACCACCGGCAATCACCTGATCAACCATCCGAAGATCAAGATGGTGTCGATCACCGGCGATGTCGCCACCGGCAAGAAGGTGCTGGTCGCCGCCTCCAAGACCGTCAAGCGCACGCATCTGGAACTGGGCGGCAAAGCCCCGGTGATCATTTATGACGACGCCGATATTCCGGCCGCCGTCGAGGCGCTGAAGATCTTCGGCTTCTACAATGCCGGACAGGATTGCACCGCCGCTTGCCGCATTTATGCGCATGAGAAGATCTATGATCGCTTCGTCGCCGATTTCGGCGCCGCCGTCTCCAGCATCCGCTTCAACCAGGCCGATGACGCCGAAAACGAAATGGGGCCGCTGATCTCCAAGCGTCAGCGCGATCGCGTCGCGAGCTTTGTCGAGCGCGCCGCCGAACTCGGCCACATGGATGTCGTCACCGGCGGCAAGCTCGGCTCGGAGAAGGGCTTCTACTATCAGCCCACCGTGGTGGCCGGGGCGCTGCAGGATGACGAAATCGTCCGTCGCGAAGTGTTCGGCCCCGTTGTCTCCGTCACCCGCTTCAATGACGACACCGATGTGATCGGCTGGGCCAATGACAGCGATTACGGCCTCGCCTCCTCGGTCTGGACCAAGGATGTCTCCAAGGCGATGAAGGCGTCGGCCAAGCTGCAATATGGCTGCACCTGGGTGAACACCCATTTCATGCTGACCAACGAAATGCCGCATGGCGGCGTCAAGCAATCCGGCTATGGCAAGGACATGTCGATGTATGCGCTTGAGGATTACACCGTGGTCCGTCATGTTATGATCGCACATTGATCATTCCAGGGCTCCCCGCTCCGCGCGGGGAGCCGCCTCACCACGGAGCCCCAGATGCCCGATCTTGCCGAGACCATGCGCGTGTTCGAGCCCTATCCGGGGCTTTTTGCATTTTATGACGGCCGCATCGCCGGCAAGCGACTGCATTCCCAAGAGGAAAACTGGCTCGACGACGGCGCCTATGGCCTGGGTATCGCAGCCTATGCGCTGGTCGACGGGGCCGAGGCCATCGTCTATGACAGCCACACCAGTCTCGATCACGCCCGCTTCATGCGGCGGTATCTTGAAGAGGCGGGCGTCACGAGGATCCGTCTCGTGCTGAGCCACTGGCACACCGACCATGTCGCCGGCAACGAGGTCTTTTCAGACTGCGAGATCATCGCGCTCGGATTGACGGCGCAGGCCATGGAAGAGCATCGCGAGGAGTTGGAAGGCGGCTCGCCGCCGATTTCGCCGCTGGTGATGCCGACACGCCTGTTCGAAAACCAACTGGACCTGAAGTTGGGCGGTCGGCGCATCGAATTGCATCACTTCGACATTCACAGCGCCGATGGCTGCGTGCTGTGGCTGCCGGATGAAGGCCTGTTACTGGCCGGCGACACGCTGGAAGATACGGTGACCTATGTGTCCGAGCCCGAACATATCGAGACGCATATCGCAGAACTGTCGCGCATGGCCTTGTGGCCGATCCGCCGCATCCTGCCCAATCATGGCGATTCCCGACGCATTGCCGAGGGCGGCTACAAGAAGGGCCTTGTTGACGCCAACCGCGCCTATCTCGAACGGTTGATCGATCCGCTTGATCGCCGGATCGCGGCGTCCTCGCCGCTGGTCGATTTCGTCGCCGAGGATTGCGCCCGCGGCGCCATCCTCTATTTCGAGCCCTATGAGGCGGTCCACCGCCGCAATGTCGAGGCGGTGGAGAAGGTTCACGGCTGAGATTTAGAGCAATCCACGCCGGGCGAGATTGGCCATCAGGGCGCGGACGCCGAAGGTCCAGGGCTTGCATTCTGTCGATAGCCGTACTGTGTTTGTCAGGCTGCCCAACTCTGGATTGGCGATGGTCACCACGTCGCCGAGCTTATGGGTGAAACCCTGACCTTTATGGTCGCGATCTTCCACGGGCGCGAACAGCGTGCCCATGAACAGCATGAAACCATCGGGATATTGATGATGCCGACCGATGGTCTGGCTGACGAGATCCAGCGGATCGCGGCTGATTTCCTTCATCGAGCTCTTGCCGTCGAGCACATAACCATCTTCGCCTTCGACGCGAAGCGTCAGGTCGGCGTTGCGGACATGATCGATCGAGTAAGTCGCGTCGAACAGTCGGATGAACGGGCCGATCGAGCAGGATGCGTTGTTGTCCTTGGCCTTGCCGAGCAGCAGCGCCGAACGTCCCTCGACATCGCGCAGATTGACGTCATTGCCAAGCGTCGCGCCCTGCACCACGCCCTTGGAATTGACCGCAAGCACGACTTCCGGCTCGGGATTGTTCCATTTGGAAATCGGATGCAGGCCGACCTCGGCGCCATAGCCGACCGAGGCCATGGGCTGCGCCTTGCTGAACACTTCGGCGTCGGGGCCGATGCCGACTTCGAGATATTGCGACCAGACGCCTTCCTCGATCAGCGCCGCCTTGACCTTCATCGCCTCGTCCGAGCCGGCCTTCAGGTTGCGCAGGCTGTCGCCGATGATCGACGTGACGCGTTCGCGGATCTTTTCGGCCAGCGCCGGATTGCCCGCCGCCTTCTCCTCGATCACGCGCTCGACCATGGAGCGGGCAAAGGTCACGCCGCAGGCTTTGACCGCCTGGAGATCATTCGGCGCGAGAAGCAGACCGCGGCTGACCGCGTCCCCCAGCGCCATCACCGGCGCTCCCGGATTGGCGGCGAGCCAGGCGACGGGATCGTCCATCTCCAGCAGATCGCGCATGGTCGGCGCGGCCTTCGAGGTCACGTCATGCAGCATGCCGTCACGCAAGCTCACCAGCGCCGGGCCATCGGCTGCTTCCAGCCAGATCCGGCCGACAAATGTTCCGCTCGCAAACTGTTTCGCAGTCAAATTCACAATCCTCACTCCCTGACGTCTCAGCGCCGCCGGAACACCGGTGGCCGCTTTTCCTTGAAGGCGGCGCGACCCTCGGTCGCGTCAGCCGTGGCGAAGCAGATGGTCTGCAAATCGCGCTCATATTCGATAGCCTTTTCGACCGGCATGGAAAAGGCGGCCTTGAGATTGAGCTTGGCCGTTTCCGCCGCGATCGGCGCCCGCGCAGCGATGGTTTTCGCCAGCGTCCTCGCCCGCGTCATCAGTTCCGCCTGGCTCACGACTTCGCTGACGAGGCCCCAGCCGAGTGCGCGCTCGGCGCTGATCGGATCGCCGGTCATGATCATCAGCGCGGCGTTCGACGGACCGACCGCATGGGCGAGATGAACCGCCATGCCGCCGCCGCCGATCCAGCCGAGCTTGATTTCGGGCGCCGCGAACTGGGCGTTGTCCGAAGCCAGCCGGATATCGCAGGACATCGCCGTCTCCAGCCCGCCGCCGAAGGCGTAGCCGTTGACGGCGGCGATCGACGGCTTCAGCAGCGCCCGGATCGCGTCGCAATAATCCGGCCGGTTGCGGAACTGCCACGGCGTCTCATAGGTGTCGAGCTCACGAATATCCGAGCCCGCGCAGAAAGCGCGCTCGCCGACGCCGGTGACGATGACGCAGCGGATCGTGTCGCTGTCATTGCATTCGGTGACGGCTGCGACGATGGCGTCGGCCATCTCCGGCGTCACGGCGTTCAGCTTCTGCGGGCGGTTGAGGGTGATGACGGCGATATCGTCCTCGATCTCGAACCTGATATCTTCGGTCATGGCGCGTAATCCTTCTCAAGCGCATGTTTTGCAAACAGCGCGTTCAGCGCGGCGATGGCGGTCTTTCCATTGGTTTTGTTGGCGAAACAGTCGCGCAACAGCGCCGAGGCCTCCGTCTGGAAGCGGATATAGCCGTTGAAGCGCGGTCGGACATAGGCGCCTTCGAGCGTCGCCGCCGTGTTGCGATAGAACTGCCCCCAGCGCGCATTCACCGCCTCGTCGCTCCAGGCCGACCGGCGCGACGGCTGGCCTTCATGGCCGGGTATGAAGCGCGTCTGCGCCTCCTCACCCATCAGCCAGGTTAGATGTTCGATTAGCTCCGGCGTCAGGTCGCAA
Organism: Rhizobium sp. SG_E_25_P2; assembly: GCF_029892285.1. GTDB lineage: Bacteria > Pseudomonadota > Alphaproteobacteria > Rhizobiales > Rhizobiaceae > Rhizobium_E. The sequence continues at coordinate 14,973 of NZ_JARXVM010000017.1, read as the reverse complement.
CGGCGCGACACGGCGATGCCGGTGCCGCCCAGCGTCGAGCCCGGTCGTCCGCCGATGCTCGTCACTGGCGCATTATGGAAGCCGAGAGCTCTGCCCGCGCTTGGAGCGGCGTAATTGACATAGCCATAGATCAGCGGGCAGAGCGCGACATCGTCATGCGCCGTCATATGGGCGAGAATGCCGATGGGATTGAGCGCGCGCACGGATGCGGGACTGCGGGACGCCAGCAGGCCCATGAGATCATAGACAATCAGCCCCGTCTCTTCCGTCACCAATTGGTGACCAAGCCGTCCCGCCTCTTCGCCATAGGCTGCAGCAATCGACAGGAAACTGAGGATCGCATGTGGGCCCGCCAGCGACAGCGCCACCTTGCCGCCGGACCAGGAGAGGTCCACCACCTCTTTCCAGGTCCGCGGCGGCTCCTCCACGAGGTCGGGCCTGAGCGCCATCACCTGCGTTGCAGCATCGAGCGGCAGCGCCCATGTCGCCCCCTCGTAATGGTAACTCTCAAGGCACGGACCGATGGTCGCCGCGCCGATGTCCTGGAGAACGCCAGCGCTGAAAACTTCCTCCAGCGGTCTGAGGCACATCTCCGCCACCGCTTCGCCGACATGCGGATGATCGAGCACGACGAGGTCATAGCGGGCGCAGAGATCGGCGATCGGATGGGATTCGAAGCCTTCGAGCGGCTGCTTGTCCCAGACGATGTCGACCAATCCCTCGGCGCGCGACTTGTCTGCGGCGGAGGCGAGCGCATTGTAACCCCGGGGATGATCCCAGGTCAGGGCAAGATAGCGCTTCATCAATGCATCACCCAGCCGCCATCGACATTCAGCGTCTGGCCGGTGATGAAGCCGGCGCCGTCGGAGGCCAGGAACATCAGCGCATTGGCGATATCGGCGGGCGAACCGCGCCGTTTCACGGCCTGATGATCCAGCACATGGCGGGTATAGCCTTCCGGATCCGGATGGATCTTTTCCGCGTCGGTCGGGAAGGCGCCCGGCGAAATGGCGTTGACGGTGACGCCATATGGACCGAATTCCCGCGCCCAGGCGCGGGCAAGCCCGACCAGCGCGCCCTTGGACTGGACGTAAGGCGACAGCAGCGCCCAGCCGCCATAAAGGGTGATCGAGGCGATGTTGATGATCCGCCCCCATTGCCGCGCCTTCATATGCGGCAACGCCGATTGCACGCAGACGATGGCCGCATCGACATTGACGCGCTGCACCAGCTGATGCTCCTCGATCGTGTACTCTTCGAAGGGCTTGGAGGGATAAATCGCGGCATTGTTGATCACCACGTCGAAGCCGCCATGCTTTTCCTGCAGGAAATCGAGTTCCCGCTTCAGGCCTGCGAGATCGGAAAGATCGAAATCGCGCACAATCAGCCGCTCGGCGTGATGCGCCTTGGCCGCCTGTTCCAGAGCCGCCATCTTGGCGACGTCGCGATCGATCACCACCACGCTTGCGCCGGCGTCGAGAAAATGCATCGTTGTCTCAAGCCCCAGCCCGCCTGCGCCGCCGGTATAGAGAATGGTCTTGCCCGTCATGTCGATCATGCGCGGCCTCCGATCGGCAGATGCTTGCCGGACGGCTGCGGATAGTCCTCATCCGGTTGCGCGGCGATGGCGCGGATGCGGCCTTCGGAACCGGCGATCTCGTCGGCACTAGTGAGGATGCGGAAGGTCGATTGATAGGCGCGCTCGTCGCCATGGTCGAGCCAGATCAATTCGCTCTTTTCCTTCGCATAGCTCTTGCCGAGCACATGGTTTGTCGAGGGTTCGATGCCCAGGGCGTACTGGCCGGCTTGCAGATTCTGCCATTCATACTGGCAGGGAAACTGGTCCTTGCGCGTCGTCACTTCGAAGCCGAGCCCCAGCGCGTCATTGACCAGCGCCACCGGGACCTCGCCTGCGGCGTCGGCGCCCAGTTCATGCTGCCAGACCTGTTCGTGAAAACCGAGCTGCGGCGCGGGCATCGTGCGATAGCCGACAGTCTGCTTGCGGTAGTCGTCGCCCGCATGCGCCGTCCAGACCACGTCCCTGATCGGCGCAATGTAACGCGAACCCTCGGAAAGCACGGGATGGCCGACATTGATGTGATAGCAATACATATGCGGCGTGCGGTAGAAGCCGCGATTGATGACCCTGTCTGAAATCCTGATGTCGTTGGTCCCGGCGGTAATCTCGATGCGGCGGATGAGTTCGAGATGTTCGCCGAACACCGTGCCCTGGATGACCGAGCCTTCGCACCACAGCACCATCTCGTCGCCGTCCCAGCGCTCTCCATAGCCCGTGAGCTTACCCGGAATCGTGCCAATGCGGCCATGAATGGAATGGCTGACCGTCTTGCGCGGCCCATAGACATAGTGATCCGCCGGCTCGTCATGCATGAACAGGATATGGTCGAGTCCGCAGGTCACCATCAGGCCGGAAAACGAGCGTAGCCAGGCGAGCCCGCCCTCGCCTTCATATTCATGCAGACCCGGATGGCGGAAACCGGCCGGGGAATGCCAGCCCACCGCCATGCCGCGATAGTCGCAATCGGCGATGTCGAAGGCGCGGTCGATGAGCACGGTGAAGCGCAGACCCGTGCCGCTTCGAAATTCCAGCATGCGGATGCCGCGCTCGACGCCGTCGCCCAGCGTCATCAGCCTCACGCCGGCAAATTGCCCAAACGATCCCGCATGCGCCGCGAGGTCACGACGTGACCGCTGGCCGCCATAAAGTTCAACCATGTCTGCATTTCCTTCTTGTCTGTCGCCCTGGTCGAAGGCGACCGGCCGGATCATCTCCGGCCGGCCTTGTCACTATTCAGAGACCTTGCGCTCTCAGCTTGCCGTCGAGGAATTTCTTGGCGCGCGGCACGTCGGACTCTTCCAGATGCTCGATGATCACCGGAATGTTCGGGTGCTTGCGCGACAGAAGCTTGAGATAGAGATCGTAGTTCAGCGAGCCCAGGCCCGGAGCCGGCAGTTCGATTTCTCCGACGCCTCGGAACGTGTGGCTTTCCAGCGCGTCCGCATCGCCGATATCGGCATGCTTTTCCGACTTGTCGTCGCCGGAGCGCTTGACATCCTTGGCATGGCCGATCTTGATCTTGTCCTGCAGCGTGTCGAACACCTGATTGAGGATTTCGTCCATGCGATCGATATTGTGCGTCTCGAAATAGTTGGTCGGGTCCATCAACAGGCCGAGGCCGGGGTGATCGACCTGGGCGAACATCTTCACCGTCTCCTCGACCGAGCCGACGACATTGTTCACATAGGTTTCCAGCAGGAAGACCGCGCCGTGATCGTAAGCGAATTGCGATAGATCGGCGATGACCTTGCGGCACTCCTCAAAGCCCTCCTCCGTCTTGTTCTTGGGATGATGCACCCAGTCGGAGTCGGTGTTGAAGGTTCCGGTTTCGGAGATCACATAGGGCGTGCCGAGATATTGCGCATGCGCGATGATCTCCTTGAGATAGCCCACCCGCCGCTCGCGCTCGGCCTTGTCGGGATGAATGATGTTGGTATAGCCGGAAATGCAGCAGATCGGCAGATTGTTGTCACGGAACGTCTCGCGGATCGTCACGCATTTGTCCTTGGTGATCTGGCCTGCCGACAGGTCCATATCCTTGAAATGCATGTCGAGCTGCACGGTGTTGAAGCCGATGTCGCGGATCTTCTTGGCGGTTTCCTCGAGGCTGTACGGGAAATAGCCGGTGAAAATACCTGTTTGCATCATGATGGTGTTCCTCCTTTTATGATGGTCAATCGATGGCGATTTCGGCGAGCTTGACGGCCCGGCCTTCATCCATGGAACGATAGCCGGCTTCGACCAGCGCCATGGTTTTCACATTGTCGGCGACGTTCAGCGCCGGCGTTTCCCCGGTCTTGACGGCGTATTGCAGCTGCTCCATCACGCCGATAAAGGCGTGGGGGAACCACATCGTCTCCCAGGTCGGGGTCACCCATTGGCCGCCGGTGGTGGTTTTCGAGGCGTAGGTCAGCGTCGAGGCCGAACCGTCGGGCCAGCCGATCGTGCCCTGCGCCACGCCATCGGTGCCCTCGACCCGCCATTTGATGTAGAAATCGCTGTCGAAGCCCGCTTCGCGCGGCCCGGCCCAGACATCCTCCATCGACACCGCCAGCACATTGTCCGGAAATTTGATGGTGGAGACGGTGATGCCGTCCTTATGGGCGAATTGCGTGCGCGGGTCGGATCGCGTCGCGGTGTAGATTTCCTCGGGATCGCCGAACAGGAAGCGCAGCACGTCGAGATGATGCACGCTCATATTGGCGAGCGTCAGCCGATCCAACCCTTCGAGAAAACTCTGCCAATGCGGAATGGCGCGCATGTCGATCGTCGCGATGACTACCTTGCCGAGTTCGCCCTTGTCGAGGATCTGCTTGAGCACCCGCATCGACTGGTCGTAGCGCATGTTCTGGTTGACCGAGAGGATCTTGCCGGCGGCATTGGCCTCGTCGCGCAGCTTGCGCGCCTCGTCGAGCGACAGCGCTAAGGGCTTCTGGGCCAGGATCGCCTTGATATGCGGTTCTTTCAGCGCCGCGCGGATCAGCGCCGGCTGCTGGTCGGGCGGATAGGCGATATCGAGGATCTCGACATCCGTATCCTTGATCAGCGCTTCCGGCGTGTCGTGTACCCTGGGAATGCCCCAACGGCTGGCGACGCTCTCGGCGCGGGATTTGGTGCGCGACGCGATGGCCGCGACCGTGAATCCGGCCTCCTTATAGGCGGCCAGATGGCATTCGGCCATGATCATCCCGGCGCCGATCGCGCCGATCCTGTAGTCGTTGACCCGGACCTCCACATCCGGCTTGAAACCCTTGGCGTCAGCCATGTTTTCCTCCCATCATGCGCCGGCGGGGGCAAGCGCGCGCCCGTCCGGACCAAAAAAGTGAATGCGGCGCGGGTCGCAGCTGAGCGCGACGGCGCTGTCGATCTCGATGCGCGGCTGCCCGCGCAACAGCGCCCGCAAGCGGCCCTCCCCGACGGCATAGGTCACCACCGTGTAGCCGCCGAGCGGCTCGACCTCGAACACGCGGGCCGGTCGTCCCGTCCGATCCGCGCTCCAGGGTTCAGGCCTGAGATCTTCGGGCCTGATGCCGACGCTGGACGCCGCGGGCGGCGCGAGCCCTCCCAGATCGATCACGCCGGAGGCCGCAGCGCCCGCCTCGATCGGCAGGATATTCATGGCCGGCGAGCCGAGCAGGCGCGCGACATAATCGCTGGCCGGCCGGTCATAGATCTCCGAGGGCGCGCCCATCTGGCGGATTGCGCCATGCTCCATGATCGCCATGCGATCGGCGATCGACATCGCCTCTTCCTGGTCATGGGTGACATAGACAAGCGTGTGGCCGAGCTCGCGCTGGATGCGCTTGAGCTCGACGCGGGTTTCCTCGCGCAGCCGCGCGTCGAGCGCCGAAATCGGGTCGTCCATCAGATAGGCGGCGGGATCGCGCACCAGAGCTCGGGCGATGGCGACGCGCTGACGCTCGCCGCCGGAGAGTTGCGCCGGCGGCTTGTGCAGCAGATGACCGATATGCAGCTTGGCCGCCACTGCCGCCACGCGCGCCTTGATCTTGTCTTCCGGCACGCGCCGCTCGACCAGCGGAAAGCGCACATTCTCTTCCGCCGACATATGCGGAAACAGCGCGAGGTTCTGGAACACCATGGCGACATTGCGCTCGGCCGGCGACAGCGCATTGGCGATCTTGCCGCCGATCAGGATTTCACCAGCGTCAGGCGCCTCCAGCCCGAGAATGAGTTTCAGGATGGTCGACTTGCCCGACAGAGGCGGTCCGAAGAAGCAGAAGAACTCATTGTCGGCAATCTCGAAGGAGACATTGTCGACTGCGAGTGTGCTGCCGAAACGCTTGGTGACATTGCGAAATGCGATGCTGGCCATGATCACGCCTCCCTGATCGCAAGGCCGGTCTCGCCGTCGAACAGGCGCACCGAACCGGGATTGACCGTGAGCCGCGCCATCTGGCCGGCGTCGAAAGCCGCGTCATTGCCGAGCACGAGCTTGATGACTGCGCCCTCGGTTCCTAAATGGACGATGGTGCGCGAGCCGATCCGCTCGACGAAAAAGATCGGCAGCCCAGAGGATGAGGGCTCAAGCTGCGCCTGTTCCGGCCGGAAGCCGTAATAAACGCTGCGGGTCCTGCCCGTTTTCGCCGCTCTAGCCAATGAAGGCTCCAGCGCCTCCGACAGGCCGAACACGCCGAGATCGACATGCAGCGCATCGGCGCGGTCGACGAGTTCGCCGCGGATGAGGTTCATACCCGGCGATCCCAGAAAGCCGGCGACGAAAGTGCTGCTCGGATTGTTGTAGACATCGACGGGCGACCCACTCTGCAGCAGCACGCCGTGATCCATCACCGCGATCCGGTCGGCCATGGTCATGGCCTCCAGCTGGTCATGGGTGACATAGACCATGGTCTGCTTGAACTGGCGTTGGAGATGCTTGAGTTCGGTGCGCATCACCGCGCGGAACGCGGCGTCGACATTCGACAGGGGTTCGTCGAGCAGGAAGATCGCCGGCTCGACTATCGCCGAACGGCCGATCGCCAGCCGCTGCAGGATGTTGACCGACAGTTTTGCCGAGGGCTGGCGCAGCAGCGGGCCGAGTTGCAGGAACTCCGCCATCTGCTTCACACGACGGTCGATCTCCGCCGCCGGCAGCTTGCGCATGCGCAAGCCGTAGGCGAGATTGTCGTAGACGCTCATATGGGTGAAGATGGCATAGTTCTGGAACACGAAGCCCACGCCGCGCCGGCCCATCGCCACGCCATTCATGTCGCGATCGTCAAACAGGATGGAGCCGCTGGTCGGGTCTTCCATGCCGGCGATCATGTTCATTGTCGTCGACTTGCCGCAGCCTGAGGGACCCAAGAGCGCCACGAACTCGCCATCCTCGATTTTCAGGTCCATGGTCTTCAGCGCCTGGAATGCGCCGAAACTCTTGGTCAATTGCTTGAGGTGAATGGAGGTCATGCCGCGCTCCCCGCGTTGCGCGCCCGGTTCATGCGGGCGATGGCGAAATTGGCCAGCACCGACAGGACGATCAGGATGGCGAGCGCGATGGCTGCGACATAACCCCAGATCAGATCGTTCTGGGTGACCTTGTAGATGTAGACGGAGATGGTTTCGGTCGCGACGCCCGGGCCGCCGCCGGTCATGATATAGAGCGTGTCGAAGATCTTGAAATTCTCGATCACCCGGATCGCCAGCGCGATGATGATGATCGTCTTCATCTTCGGCAGGATGATGGTGCGGAATTTCTGCGGCCAGGAGGCGCCGAGCAGCGTCGCGGCCTTCAACTGATCATCCGGCACGCCGGCGAGGCCCGCGAGCAGGATCAAAAACATCAGCGGCGTCCATTGCCAGATATCGGCGATCATCACCGCGATCAGCGCCCATTGCGGGCTCGACAGCCAGGCGAGCGAAAAAGGCTGACCGATCAGGCTGGAGATGATGTCGTTCACCGGCCCGCCCGACTGGAACAGCATGAAGAACATGTAGCCGGCGACCGCAGGCACCACCATCATCGGCATCAAGAGGATGGAGTAGAACAGCCGCTTGCCCCTGAAGTCGTCCATGAACAGCAAAGCCAGGATGAAACCGAGCAGGAATTCGGCCGGCACGCACACGGCCATGACCAGAAGCGTGCGCCCCATCGTATCCCAGAAGCGGGTGTCGACGGCGAGATCGGTGTAATTGGCGAAAGTATTCCAGCTTTCCCACGCCATCCACCAGGGCACGCCATCGAGCGGCGACCAGTCGGTCAGACTGATATAGAGCTGCATCAGCAGCGGAAAGACGGAAATGAACAGGACGAGGATCTGCGCGGGCAGCGTCAGCCGAAAGCCGAGCCGGCCGCTTTCGACGTCCTTCCGGGTGGTGTCGGTGGTCTGCATGGCGATGATGTCCGTCGAGGAAGCGAGCGCGTCGGTCATTGCTTCAGCGCTCCGAAGGTCAGGCCGCGCACCAGATGTTTCTGGATGGCGATGCCCATGATAACGGGCGGCACAGCGGCGATCAGGCCGAGGGCTGCTTTCGCGCCATAGAGCTGGCCGGTCATCGACGACGACAGCGACGCCATATAGACCGGGATCGTCACCCATTCGCGCGTGGTCAGGAGCAGGCCGATCAGATAGTCCGACCAGTTGAGAATGAAGACGAACAAAGCGGAGCTCGCGAGCGGCGCGCGCATCATCGGCAGGGTGATGCGGGTGAAGACGCGGAAGCGCGAGCAGCCCTCGACGCGGGCGGCGTCTTCGATTTCGCGCGGCATGTCGTCGAAAAACGTCTTCATCAGCCAGAAGGCGAAGGGCAGCGTGACGATGCCATAGATCAGCGCCAGGCCCCACCATGTGTCGACCAGGCCGAGAAAAGCCCACATGATCATCACCGGGATCATCACCGCCATCGGCGGAAACAGCCGGAGCTGGATCAGCGCTAAGGGCAGGTTCTGCCCCGAGCCGAAGCGCGACAGGCCGTAAGCTGCGGATGTGCCGGCGATCATGGCGATCAGCGTGCCGAACACGGCCGAGAGCAGCGAGGACAGGATGGGCTTCATAGCCGTGCGGTCGAGCGCCACAATCAGGTCGCTGGATGACGTGCCGAAGATGAAGCGGAAATTGTCGAGCGTCGGCTCTTTCGGCCACCAGGTGAGATCGGCGCCGGCGGCCGACCATTCGGCGATCGGCTTGAAGGCCATCGAGGCCATCCAGAGAATGGGCACAAGCGTGATCGCCACCGCCAGAACAATGGCGCCATAGCGGAACAGCTCGAAAACGGGGGAACGGGACATGGATCTATCACAAAAAATGCGGGCGCGGTGAAGAGAGGCGCGTCAAGCGCCTCTCCCCGGCTCGTTTGATGGCTCAGGCGGCGTCGGTGATGGTCGGCCAGGCCGCCTTGTTGGCCTTGATCGCCTCGATCAGCTTGTCCTCGCCGGTGCGGCGGGCAATGCGTTTCCACTGCGTCTCGGTGTCGGCCATCGCCTGTTCCGGGCTCTTCGCCTTGGTCAGCGCCGCCATCAGATTCTCGTCCAGCGCATTGTGGAAGGCGGTGGCGCCGGGATAGTTGATGGTCGGCACGGTCCGCGCCACGCTCTCCCTCACGATGTCCATATGGTAATCGTGATAGGTCTCGCGCACGAGCGGATCGGAGAAGTTGGCGAGCTGGAACGGATCGAAATAGCCGCCCGGATTGGCTGTCATCCAGGAATAGATGCGGCTGGAGCCGAGCCATTGCAGCAGCAGATAGCAGGCTTCCGGATTCTTGCTCTGCGAGGACACCGAAGCCGAAAGATTGAGCCAGAGCACGGTGCGCTGGATCAGTTTGCCGTCCACTTCGCGGCCCGGCGGCAGCATCGAGCCGATCTTGCCGGTGACCTTCGAGCCGGTATTGCCGGCATTGTCGAGGAATTTCGGCAGGTTGGAGAAGGCGCAGGTCATGGCCGCGCCGGCATTGGCGAAATTGCCATACTGCTCCGGCCAGCCCCAGGAAATCGCATCCGGCGAATGATGCGACAGCGACTCCACATATTCGAGCGTGGCGGCGACGCCGGCGTCCGAATTGATCAGCGGCGCGCCGCTGTCATCGAACAGATACTGGTTGGGATTGCCCATCGACACATAGCGCTGATACCAGTTGGTATAGCCCCAGCCCTGATTGCGCAGGTCGGTCGAGCCGAACAGGCCCTTATCAGGACGATGGAAGAAGGCGGCGATGTCGGAATGTTGCTTCCAGGTCTTGGGCGGCGCGAGCACATAGCCGTGCTTGTCGGAGAAAGCCTTCTTTTCCGCCTCATCGTTGAACAGGTCGGTGCGGTAGTTCCAGGTCTGGAAGTCGCCATCCAGTGACACGCCATAGGTCTGGCCGCGATACTGGTTGAGCAGCGAAACGCCGGCTTGGCCGCCGACATAGCCGCGCTCCGGATCGTCCCATTCCGGCTTGTGGGCCGCGACATAGTCGTCGAGCGCGATGATGCCGCCGGTTTCGGCGAGATCGCCCAGACGGTTCCATTCCACCGCATAGATGTCGAAGGCTCCGCCCTTGGTGGAGATGTCCTGCATCGTCTTGGTGAATTCCTGGCCATTGGGAACGCCAACGATTTCCAGCGTGATGCCGGTTTCTTTTTCCCAGAGCTCCTTGATCGACGGCGCGCCCTTGGGGAACGGCTGCGTCAACTGGCCGATCGAGCCGTCGGACAGGCCGAGAACGATCTTGGCCGGCGCCTTGCCCGCGCCTTTCAGCGCTTTGGCCGCTTCGATCGCCCTGCCCTCGGGCGTATCGGGACCATATTGATAGCGCTCGGCGCCATCGAAGCCGGTCGGGCCGCCGATCATGCCGGGGGCCAGCGCATCGGCCGCAAATGCGCGGCCGGGTCGAATGAATTGCGGGGCGATGCCGATGGCGGCGGTGACGCCGGCCAGTCGTGAGGACGCGCTCAAGAAACCGCGTCGCGACACGCGAAACGAAGTGGACATATTTTCCTCCCTTTGCAGCGGACCTCCCATCCACCGCGTGATGGATATTGATTTGATGATGACTTGATGTCAACATCAAATAACATCATGTAGCTTTCAGGAAGGATCATTTGTCATCAGCCAGACAGCGGAATCGCGTCAACAGCAACCCAAAGCGTTGAATAAATGAAGAAATATGAGGTGATGAATAACCGAAGAAAGTTCGATGCGCCGCAAAATCGCTTGCGCGGATGCAAGAAGAGATTACATCATTTTACATCATGAACGCTGACGGGAATCATGGGCTTGCGGTCGACACTGTTTGATATTGCGCGCGAATCCGGCGTCTCCACCGCCACTGTCGATCGCGTGCTCAACAATCGCTCCGGCGTGAGCGAGCGTACCCGCTCGATCGTGATGGAGACGGCCAGGCGGCTCGGCTATTTCGGCGCCAATGAAGCATCGTCGGAGCGGATCCAACTGGATTTTGTTCTGCCCCAGGGCACCAATTCCTTCATCAAAACGCTGAAAGCGCAGATCGAACGGCAATGCGCCGCCCAGGAAATCATCGATTGCCGCATCCATGAGGTGGAAGGTTTCAACCCCATCACGCTGGCTGAAACGCTGATGGGTTTGCGCGGCGCAAGCCAGGGCGTCGGTCTCATCGCGCTCGATCACCCCGCCGTGCGCGAGGCCATGCGCATGCTGGCGGATGCAGGCGTTGCCGTGGTCACGCTGGTGTCCGATATCCTGCATGTGCCGCGCACCGGCTATGTCGGCATCGACAATCGCGCCGCCGGTCGTTTAGCCGGCTATCTATTGGGTCGTTTCCTGCCGCCAGGCGAGAATCGAAAAGTGGCTCTGTTCGCAGGCTCCCTCTCCTATCGCGGCCATGAGGAGCGCGAAATGGGTTTCCGGCACATCCTATCGGAAGAGTTTTCGCATCTCGATATTGTCGAACTCAGGGAAGTCCGCGACGACAGGCAACGCGCCTATGAAGAAGCCGTCGCCCTTCTGGCGCGCCATCCGGATCTGGTCGGAATCTACAATATCGGCGCAGGCAATGCCGGCATCGGCCAGGCGATCGCCGAGGCGGGGCGCGCAAAATCCATCATCTTCATCGGCCATGAACTGACCGAATCCTCCAAGCTTCTTCTGCTGTCGGGAGCGATGGACGCGGTCATCGATCAAAATCCGCGCGTCGAGGCGCGCGAGGCCATCGCCATGCTCAGCCATGCGGTGCTCGGAAAGCGTTTCGACTATCACGCGCCGCGCCTGCAGGTGGTGTTTCGTGAGAATATCCCGGAACTCTGAGGGCGCCGCGCGACGCGGCGGCGTCTTGCCTCAATTCCTGAAAAGCATTACACACTCATTAACCATGGGGTGAAGTCATGCAGCATGAACGGGCAAACAGCGCAAGCGACGCAGCGGACGGCGACGCCGCCAACAGCAACGACGCCGTCAATGCGAGGCTGGTCGAGATTATCAAGGCCAATACGGTGCGCGCGTCTGGTGCGGGCGAAGCCGCTCTTTTGCCGAAGCGTGGATTTTTCGCGCAGATCTTCGCCATGATCGGCCTCGTCGGCCTGATGGCGGTTGCCTATGTCTATGGACTGGTGGTTGGCAAGGACGCCTGATCCGCCAAGCTTGATATGCTGAAAAGGGCTCCTCGCGGAGCCCTTTCGCATGTTCAGACCGTCACATAGTTCCGCCAGTCATGCTCTTCCTTGAAACCGAGCACTTCGCGGATCTTGCGGTTGGAGAGCAGCCCTTCGAATTCGCCGATCTCGCGGGTGAACGGCACATTCGGATAGTAGCGCGCCGCAAGCTCGCGGCTCGGCGTGTTGGCCGACACCGTGTCATTGGCGGCGTTGAACACCTGATAGCCCAATCCGTCCTTGCCAATGCAGAGATGGACAATCTGGCCGAGATCGCGCGCATCGATATAGGACCAGGCGATGCGCTTGCGGATCTCCGGATCGGCGAAATAACGCGGGAAATCGGCATATTCATGCGGCTCGATCACATTGCCGATCCGGAGCGCATAGATGTCGGCGCCGGAACGTTCGGCGAAGGCGCGCGCGGTCTTTTCATTGAGCACCTTTGACAGACCGTAGGAGTCCATCGGATTGACGTCATAGTCTTCGTCCAGCGGAAACTGGTGGAAGTCGCGATGTCCCTCGGCGAAGCAGACGCCATAGGTTGTTTCCGACGACGCCACGATGATCTTGCGCACCCCGAGCTTCACCGCAGCTTCGACGACATTGTAAGTGCCCATCGTGTTGACGCGGAACGTCTCGTTGTCGGGCTTGATGAGGATGCGGGGAATGGCGGCGAAATGCACCACGGCGTCATAGGGCTCCACGCCCCGGCCATGATCGAGATCCGCAAAATCGCGGTGCATCGTCAGCGCATTATAGACCTGGCCGGAATCGGTGATGTCGACAATAAGATTGGTGACGCCTGGGCTGTCGAGCGGCGTGAGATCGAGGTTATGCACCTCATAGCCGGCATTGATGAGCCAGGGAACAACATGACGGCCGGCTTTTCCCGCGCCGCCGGTGAATAGAATACGCTTTTTCAACAAACAGTCCTCCCGTGATCCGCCTCCAACAGGCGGACGTGATATCAGGCAGGAGTGATACGCGCGAAAACCGAAATCGTTCAAGTCCAAAGGGCGAAAGCGGCAACTTTCGCCCTTGGCGTTTTCGTCTCAGAGCAATGTGACGTCGAGCGCGGCGGGATTGGCGAAATCATCCTGCGCGGCGATCAGGTGCAGTTCGCGCCGTCCAGCTTTCAACGTCTTGTCGAACAACGCGAAAATGCTGGAGGCTGTGCGTCCCAGGCAATCGGCGAGCGACGCGCCCGACAGGCGATGCGCCAGGAACAGCGCCGAGGTGCAGTCGCCTGCCCCGTTCGGCGCCGGATTGATCGCCAGTCGCCGCGTCGACACCAGCGCCTGTTCGCCCGAGCGATGCGAAGCCAGCATCTGGATTTCGTCGTCGCCGGTCCGGTCGTGGATCAGCGACGTCAACAGCACGATTTCAGGCCCCATGTCATGCGCCGAACGGCAGGCGGCCCGCGCCTCGTCGAGTGTCGTGATCGTCCGCCCGGTCAAAAATTCGAGTTCGAACTGGTTGGGCGTGATGATGCCGGCGCGCGGCAGCGCCCGATCACGGAAGAATTCGGGAATGCCGGGCCGGACGAAAAAGCCGCGACCGACATCGCCCATCACCGGATCGCAGAGCCACAGCGCATCTTTTGGCAGCCGGTCGAGCAGGGAAATGATGATCTCGCCGATGGCGGGGTCGCCGAGATAACCGGTCAGCAGCGCATCTGCGCTGGCGAGCGCCCCGCGCTTGTCCAGCCCTTCGACGACCGCTTCGATATGGGCGGCCGAAAACACATCGCCGGTCCATTCGCCATAGCCGGTATGGTTGGAGAACTGCACCGTGTTGATCGCGGTGACTTCATGGCCGAGGCGCTGCAGCGGAAAGACGGCAGCGCGATTGCCGACATAACCATAGGCGACATGGGACTGGATGGACAGGATCTGTTTCATGACGGCGGGGACCAATGCAATGCAGGAGGGAAGCGCAAAACGAAAAGCCCCGCTGTTTCCAGCGGGGCTTCCCAATCAGTCTCGTCGAGAGATTACTCGATGATCGAGGCGACGATGCCGGCGCCGACGGTGCGGCCGCCTTCGCGGATTGCGAAGCGCAGCTTTTCTTCCATCGCGATCGGAACGATCAGCTCGACGGCAACGGTGATGTTGTCGCCAGGCATAACCATTTCCGTGCCTTCCGGCAGCGATACGATGCCCGTCACGTCCGTGGTGCGGAAGTAGAACTGCGGACGGTAGTTGGTGAAGAACGGCGTATGACGGCCGCCTTCTTCCTTGGTCAGGATGTAGGCTTCAGCCATGAACTTCTTGTGCGGCTTGACAGAGCCGGGCTTGCACAGGATCTGGCCGCGCTCGACGCCGTCACGGGTGACGCCGCGAAGCAGCGCGCCGATGTTGTCGCCGGCCTGGCCCTGGTCGAGCAGCTTGCGGAACATTTCGACGCCGGTGCAGGTCGACTTGATGGTCGGGCGGATGCCGACGATTTCGACTTCTTCGCCAACCTTGACGATGCCGCGCTCAACGCGACCGGTCACCACGGTGCCGCGGCCAGAGATCGAGAACACGTCTTCGATCGGCAGCAGGAAGGGCTGGTCGATCGGACGTTCCGGGGTCGGGATATAGGCGTCGACGGCGGCCATCAGTTCGCGGATCGCGTCTTCGCCGATCTTCTTGTCGGAATCTTCAAGAGCGGCCAGAGCCGAACCCTTGATGATCGGGATATCGTCGCCCGGGAAGTCGTAGGACGACAGCAGTTCGCGCACTTCGAGTTCGACGAGTTCGAGAAGCTCGGCGTCATCGACCTGGTCGACCTTGTTGAGGAACACGACGATGGCGGGAACGCCGACCTGACGGGCGAGCAGGAT
>NZ_JARXVM010000016.1 GCF_029892285.1 Rhizobium sp. SG_E_25_P2 | reverse complement strand
TCTTCAACATGTCCCAGTGAATCACAAACCCCTGGATGTGGCCAGGGGTTTGTCAGCAGTCTGACCTCCACCTTTGGTGGAGGTCATGACTTTTGCGTCAGGCATAGGCGCCTTTGCGCAACACTTTGTCCTTGGCGCGCACGGCGTAGCCGGCCTGCGGCGCGTGCAGGTCATAGGCGCTGTCGCTCGGGTCGAGAGCGACTTTGGCGTGGACGGCGAAATTCGGATCGTCCAGCGCTTCGCGCGCCAGCGCGACGAGATCGGCCTTGCCTTCTGTGAGCAGGGCTTCGGCTTCGTGGGCTTCGGTGATCAGGCCGACGGCGGCGGTGGGGATGTCCGACTCAGTGCGAATACGGGCGGAGAGATCGACCTGGTAGAGCGGGCCGGGCTTGATCGCCGCGCCATCGAAGCCGCCGGAGGAGACGTCGATCACGTCGACGCCGCGCGCCTTGAGTTCACGGGCGAGCACGAGGCTGTCTTCGATCGTCCAGCCATCCGGATGCCAGTCTGTGGCCGAGATACGGCAGAACAGCGGCTTGGACGCCGGCCAGGCGGCGCGGACAGCCTGGGCCAAATCGAGCAGCAGGCGCATGCGGTTCTCGCGCGAGCCGCCATACTCATCGGTGCGCTTGTTGGCGAGCGGCGACAGGAACTGGTCCAGAAGATAGCCATGCGCGGCATGGATCTCGACGACGTCGAAGCCGGCTTCCTCTGCCCGACCGACGGCGGCGACATAGGCTTCCTTGAAGCTCTGGATGTCCTCCAGCGTCATTTCGCGCGGCGTCTTGTAGCCGCGGGCTGATTCGGAATGGATGATGGGGCTGGGGGCGACCGGCTCCCAATCCTCGTAGCCGATCGAGAGTTTCTCGTCTTCCTTGACCTCGGGACGGAAGGGGACCGGTGAGGAGGCCTTGCGACCGGCATGGGCCAGCTGGATCGCGGCGGCGGCGCCCTGGCTGTGGATAAAGGCGACGATGCGTTCCAAAGGCGTGATCTGGAAATCCGACCACAGGCCGAGATCGGCATAGGAGATGCGTCCCTCAGGCGACACGGCGGTCGCCTCGACCATGACCAGACCGAAGCCGCCGATGGCGAAACGGGCGAGATGGGCGAAGTGCCAATCATTGGCCACGCCGTCGATGGCCGTGTACTGGCACATCGGGGCGACCATCAGGCGGTTCTTGAGCGTCAGACCGCGCGCCTGAAAAGGAGAAAAAAGCATGCTCATCGGAAAATCCTTGTGAAGCTCCGCGCCCTTTCGGTCCTGGACCACGGCGCGGCCCTGGGCATATCGGCGCCATGGTCGAAGAATGCAAGGGCGGCGAAATGCGAACCGCGGCGGATTTTATCTTCGTCAAGCAAGCCCATGTCGCAAACGAACTCGCCGTGTCGCATGAGCCGTGGTGATATCGGCATATCGAGGCGCCCGCCGATGCAAGTTGGAGGGTTAAATGGGAAGCCGGTGTTCGAACCCGGCGCTGCCCCCGCAACGGTAGAGACGCTGAATTCGCGACGGGAGCCACTGGGCATTTTGCCTGGGAAGGAGTTCGCGGAAGTCCTGGGAGGGACGGCGTCTGAGCCCGGACACCAACCTCGACGAGATAACCCGACTGATCGCGGTGGGCGATCAAAGGAAGACCGGCGGCTTGTCCGCGCCATTGCGCGCGTCTTCTCGCCCTATTCCTCGCGCGTCCACCCCGTCACGTTCTTGAAATGACGAGGACCGACCATGGATATTCGCGCCGACATGCTCTCCAGACTGCGCGCCCGCAAGCCGGGTTACAGCCTGGATCAACCCTTTTACATCGACCCCGATTTTTTCAAGCTCGACCTCGAGCAGATCTGGTATCGCGACTGGCTGTTCATCGGCCATGACTGTGAACTGACCACTGTCGGCTCCTATATGACCGTGCAGGTCGGCGCCTATCCGGTGGTGATCGTGCGCGGCGAGGACGGTGGCATCAACGCCTTCCACAATTCCTGTCGCCATCGCGGCAGCCGCGTCTGCACCAAGGAACGCGGCCAGTCCAACAAGCTCGTCTGTCCCTATCACCAGTGGACTTATGAACTCGACGGTTCGCTCGCCTTCGCGCGCCAGATGGGCGAGGATTTCGACACGACCAATTTCGGTCTGAAGCCGGTGGCCTGCGAAACGGCGGGCGGCTATATCTTCATCTGTCTCGCCGACCAGCCGATGGATTTCGCGCCGTTTCGGGCGATGATGGAGCCCTATTTCCTGCCGCATCGGCTGCGCGACGCCAAGGTGGCGTTTGAGAGCACGATCATCGAAAAGGGCAACTGGAAGCTGGTCTGGGAAAACAACCGCGAATGCTACCATTGCGCCGGCAACCATCCCGAACTTTGCAAGACCTATCCGGAAGCCCCGACCGCGACCGGCGTCAATGGCGCGGAAAATGATCCGGAAATCGCCGAGCACTGGGCGAAATGCGAAAATATCGGCCTGCCGAGCAAATTCGTGATGGACAGCGACGGCCAGTTCCGCGCCGCCCGCATGCCGCTGTTGCGCGACGCCGTCAGCTACACGATCTCCGGCCGTAAGGCGGTGCAGACGCGTCTGTCCGACAATGTCAACATGGACCGGATCGGCACGCTGCTGCTGTTTCATTATCCGACCACCTGGAACCATGTGCTGAGCGACCATGCGGTGACCTTCCGCGTGATGCCGATCAGCGCCACGGAAACGGCGGTCACCACCAAATGGCTGGTGCACAAGGATGCGGTCGAAGGCATCGACTATCGTCTCGACGAACTCACTCATGTCTGGACCGAGACCAACGACCAGGATCGCCAGATCGTCGAGGAAAACGCCTTCGGCATTCATTCGCCGGCCTATGAGCCCGGTCCTTATTCCGAAGTGCATGAGGGCGGCGTGGCGCAATTCGTCGAATGGTACGCCAATTTCATGGAGAAGCGGCTGACCGACGCGGGCAAGCCCGCGCTGCGTTCGGTCGCCTGAGCGAAAGGAGCGCGTGATGATGCTGATGGGCGCAACCCCGATCCCGCTTCCGCTCGATGAGCTGAAGCCGTGGAATTCCGCACGGCAGATGCTGGTGTGCACCGGCGTCGCCGATGAGGCGCCGGACGTGAAGACCTTCACCTTCGCGGTGGAGGGCGGCGGCTGGTTTCGCTACCAGCCCGGCCAGTTTATCACGGTCGAGTTGCGCGCCAAGGGCGGGGACCTGCACCGCACCTATACGATCTCATCATCGCCCTCGCGCCCCTACGCCATCTCGATCACCGTCAAGGCGCAGCCCAACAGCGTGGGCACGCGCTGGATGTTCGACAATGTGAAGCCCGGTTCGCGCGTCCGGGCTTACGGTCCGAGCGGCCATTTCACGCTTGGCCGCGATCTCGGGCGGAAATTCCTGTTCGTCTCGGCCGGCTCCGGCGTGACGCCGATGATGTCGATGCTGCGCTGGCTGGCTGATTGCGCGCCCGGCACGGATGTCGTCTTCGTCAACAGCGCGCGGCGGCCCGAAGAGATCATCTTCCGGGAAGAACTCGAACTTCTCGCCACCCGCATGCCAAATCTCAAACTGGCTTTCCTGCCGGAGCATCGTTCCGGGGCGGCCCCCTGGGCCGGCCTGATGGGACGCATCGATATGCGCAAGCTCGACATGCTGGCGCCCGATTTCCTGAAACGCGACATCTTCTGCTGCGGACCCGATCCGTTCATGAAGCTGGTCAGCGACATGGTGCGCGGCGAAGGCTACGACATGAACCGCTACCACCAGGAAAGTTTTGGCGCGGCGACGGTGACCAATATCGCCCAGAAGCCCGCCAATGACGATGGCGAGGCGGCGGCTCGGGATGACACTGCGCTGGATATCGCTTTCGTCGGCACGGGCGAGACGGCCTCCTGCCAGCCCGGCCAGACGATTCTGCAAGGCGCGCGTTCGGTGGGCGTGCGCATTCCTGCAGCCTGCGAATCGGGTCTGTGCGGCACCTGCAAGGTGAAGAAGCGGGCCGGCGAGGTGGCGATGAGCCATAATGGCGGCATCAGCGACGCCGAGATCGCCGAGGGCTATGTGCTCGCCTGCTGTTCGCGGCCGTTGAGCCGGGTCGAGATCGAGGCCTGAGCCGCTTCAGAGATAGCCCGCCGCCTGGAGACGCTCCCATGTCCAGGCGGCGCCGGCCGCCGCGATCAACAGCGACAGCGGCGAAACGACCCAAGCGCGATACCAGCGCCGGCTGCGGGTCCAAAAGCCGACCAGCAGAATATAGAGGCCGATCACCGCGATTTGCCCGAACTCCACGCCGATATTGAAGCCGATCAGCGCGGGCGCGAGATCGCCTGATACGGGCGCCGCCTCGCGCAGCGCGCCGGCGAAACCCATGCCGTGCAACAGTCCGAACGCAAAGACGATCAGCGGTCGCCGGGCCGTGGGTTTCGGCGCGACCAGATTTTCCACCGCGACAAAAGCGATCGATAGGGCGATGAGGATCTCCACCAGGTTCGACGGCGGGCGGATGAGGCCTGTCATGGTCAGCGCCAGTGTTGCGGAATGGGCGAGCGTGAAGGCGCTGGCCTGGATGAGGAGAGGGCGCAGCCGAGGCGCATAAAGGCAGAGCGCCAGAATGAACAGAATATGGTCGAGGCCGCGCGGCAGAACATGGGTGAAGCCGAGGCTGATGTAATCGGATAGAATGTTGGCGAGGCTTTTCTTCTCCGCTCCGGAAAGCGGAAACAGCGCGCTCGAGGCGTCGCCATCAATCCAGATCAGCGTCGGCTGTTGCTGTCCAGTATGATGGATGGAGAGGGAATAGGCGCTGGCGACGAGATCGAGGCGCCATGCCGCCCGCGCCGCCTGCGGCGGCAGCGCGCCTTCCGCGATGATCTCGGCGACGGCGGGGCGATCCTTGTCCTCGGCTTGATGGACAATCACGCTCACCGGTTTCGGTTCAGAAAGCTGACCATCGATCTCAAAGCCGATCGCGGCTGTCAGCGCAGGACGATAGGCGTCGACGCCAGTATCGGGCGGAATGTCCGGCATGCGCGCGGCGAGGCGGGCGAGAAGGGCCGAGGGCGGCGTCAGGATCGTGGCGCGCCAGCGGCCATCGGCGAGAATGTCCAGCGTGACGCGGGTGGTTCCGATCTCATGGGCGCGCGAGGACGGCGCGCTTGAGAGCAGAATCAGCAGGATGAAGATGCAACGAAGCATGCTCACCGCCTCCAGTCGAAGGTGAAGGAGGCCCAGCGGCTTTGCCAATCGCAGGAGGCGAAGAATCCGGCGCGGGCGATGGTGACCGCCATCACGCCCCAGGGGCCGGGGCCAGGGAGTGAGACGACGAAGCTGCCATCGGCGTTGGATCGGGCTTTCAGCTCAAGGCCGGGCTCGCCCTGCCGATAGAGCCGCACCAGTGCGTCGGGGACCGGCTCTCCCGCCGCCAGCAGCCGGCCGCGGAGATCATTGTTGTTCGCCTGCGGCAGCGTCGACAGGACGATTTCGAAATCCCAATCCAGCGCCTGTCCGGCCAATCCACCCGCGTCGGCGTCGCCGATGGCGCTTTTGGCATAGCGGTAGAAGCATTCGCTGAACGGCCCTGCCTCCTTCCAGCCGCCGGCGGTCTCGATCGCCTGTCTGAGCCCGTAGGCATCGGCGTAGCGGTTGAAATCTTTGAGCGAGAGTTCGACGGATGCCCCGCCGCCGAGATAGGTAAGCAGGCCCATGGGGGAGGACGGCATGACGACGAGACCGGCCGGCAGTTCTCCTGAACCGCCCATCACCTTGCTGGTCCCGCCGGCATGGAGAAATTCGAATCGCTCGACGCCTTCCGCCGGGCGCGGCAGGGAATCGCCGATGAAATGCTCGCCCACCAGCAGATTGACCGCAATAACAATTCCCGGAGGCGGCCTGATGTCGTCTGACTGCAACCAGAAATCATGGGCGGCGGCCGGTCGCAGAACGAGGACGAGGATAGCGGCGACCGCGCCCATGCCGCGCGCCATCCTCAATGCGCCGAAATGACGAAGCGCGTCCATAACCGCCAAAGCCGCTTGAGCAGGAAACGCAAGGCCTCGCCGATCAGCCAGAAGATGAGGCCGACGCCGAAGAGCAGGCCGATCGCATAGGGCCAGATGCTGCCGGTCGGCGGCGTCTCCTTGGCCGAGGGCCAGGGCGCCGCCTCATAGGGCCAGTCGCTGAGGAAAGGCTTGTCATTGGTGGTCGAGCGCGGCCATTCGCCTTCGATGAAGGAGAGTTCCTGCAACAGGCAATCGCCGAAGGCGCAGGTCTGGGCCACCACGTCGTCCGTCAACAGCCGGCCGTTGGGATAGCCGACCGGAAATCGATCGGAATAGATCATCACATCAGGTTCGACATCGTATTTGCGCAAGAGGATGGTGAATTCCATGAATTCGGCGATGGCCTGCGACCACCATTCGCGATTGCCGCGCAGGAAATTATAGATGTCGTCGAGCCTGCCCTTGCGGGCTTCGAGAGCTTCTTTCTGCACCTTGGGTTCGAGCGTGTTCAGAAAACCGAAACGCGGCAACTGGGTGCGGATCGAGCGGCCGACATGGTCGATCTTCTCGCCGTTGCGATAGGTTCCGCCCCAGAGAATGAAACTGGCGGGATTTGCCGGAAACGAGGCGCGGGGAATACTCATCACCATGGTGATGGCGTTCCTCTTGTAGAAGCGCGGGAAATTGAAGGGATCGTCGCGCACGGTGGCTTCGTAGCGGATGTTTTCCGGCGAAAGGAAACCGGGAAACTCGACCTTGTCGATGGTTGCGTCGTTCTTAAGCCGCAGGATCACCGACACGGTGGGCGAGAGGCTGTCGGTGGTCAGCACCGTGCCGCCGTAACGGGCGCGGTTGGCGGCGTTTTCGAACGACACTGGCGTCTTCAGGTCGATATCCACCCGGTAGACGAAGCTTGTAAGATTGTAGGGCGGCGGATTGAGCAGCGCGCGCCTGACATTGAAGATCAGCGTCATCCGGTCGCCGTCGGGATAGAAGAACAGGTCGGTGATGTTGCTTTCGGGATAGAGGAGGCGGGTCGGATCGGCGTGATCCGAGGCAAACGCAGGGGTTGCAGCTACGCCTATCCATGCGAGAAAAAGCACGGAGAGAAGGCGGGTCAACACCGTGATTTTTCGGGGGGTATTGCTGGACGATCCTAGAATATTCGCATGCAGGCGCCACTGGCGCGTCTTCAGACTACGGCATTCATCGTTCTTCATGGCTATTCTCCCGTTGAAGACGCAGTTTGTGTTTCTGAAGACGCCATGTTTGTTTGCGCGCGCGGTCTCGCTCCGCAACAGGACTGTTGTCCGGCGTCCAAGGCATGGATCAATATTTGTTTACGAATTTTCGATTGCGATTATGTCTTGTGTTTTGGAAAAATCAATAATAGGTTGTGTTAAAGCGTAAATAAATCTGAAGTAGCAACTTCTCGCAACTCCTAGGATATAAAGGGGGTGTAACATGTGGCGTGATGGACGCGGGAGCGTCGTCGCGATGGCGACGGCTTGTCTTTTTCTGGCGGCGTGCGGCGATCAGGTCGTGGTGGATGAGGCGAAGAAGGCCGGTCGGTCGGCTGCGACCTTTCCGGCGGCGGACGAGGACTATTTCAAGGGCATGGATGGCGGCGTCGAGCTCACGCGCGACGAAGTGATCGGCCGCAACAACTGGCTGGTCTGGACTGCCGGCAACGACCGCTTCTGGAACGAGATCACCCGCAACGCTTTCGGAAATTTCGACCTGCTGAAGTCCATTTCCAGCCATCCCTCGCTGGCATACGGGCGCGACAGCCGTTTTCGGGAGCTGGGGCTGATCAACGAACCTTGTTTTAAGACGCCGCAAAAGGGCAGCGCCGACATGTTCGGCCTCTGGCTCGATGTGCGCCGGACGGATGATCCCGCCTGCGCCGCGCCCGATCCCTTTGCGGATCCGGTGAAATATGCCGGCGTCAAAATCGGCGCGCGCGGGCGCACGGTTCCGGTCGGCTCCTTCTATGGCGATCCGACGGGGATCGTCGGCCTGAGATTGTTTCCCAATCCCGATTTCGACGACAAGGCGAAAGCGCGCTGGGACGCGGACCGCTATTACACCGATCCCTCCTATTACAATGACAAGGATCTCGTGCGGCCCTATCGGGTCGGCATGGCTTGCGGATTCTGTCATGTCGGGCCGGACCCGGTGCGGCCGCCGCTCGATCCCGAAAACCCCAAATGGGAGAATCTCAGCGGCGTGGTCGGCGCGCAATATTTCTGGATCGACCGGATCTTCGGCTGGAACTATGGCGGCGACAAGAACCGCAAGCGCTGGGAAGAAAACGAGAAGAACTATCTGATCCAGCTCGTGCACACGTCGCGCCCCGGCGCGCTCGACACGTCGCTGGTGTCCACCGACTATATCAACAACCCCCGCACCATGAACGCGGTCTATGCGCTGGGCGCGCGGTTGGGCGTGGCGAAGGAGCGCGGCAAGGAAAAGCTGGTCGGTCCCGAAAAGGACAACAAGCAACTCGACGCCTATTTCGAGGAGCCGGACACGGTGTTCACGCCCCGGGTGCTGAAAGACGGGGCCGACAGCGTCGGCGCGCTGGGTGCGCTCAACCGCGTCTTTATCAATATCGGCCTGTTCAGCGAGGAATGGCTGAGGCACTTCAACCCACTGTTCGGGGGCAAGCCCAACACCGCGATCGAAATTGCGGTCGGTCGCGCCAATTCCAGCTATTGGCAGGCGACGGAAGCGCAGACGCCTTTCCTCGCCGCCTATTTCCTGAACCCGAAGGTGCAGGCCGGCCACAGGCTGGCGGAGGCGCCCGAAGGCGCGGCTCACCTGACCACCGACGCCGCCACGCTCGACAAGGGCAAGCAGGTCTTTGCCGAAAATTGCGCCGCCTGTCATTCCAGCAAGGCGCCGCCGCTGCCGGTTGCGCTTGATCTCAACGCCTGTAACGGCGGCGGCTATCTCGATTGCTGGAACGATTACTGGCGCTGGACGCAGACGGAAGAGTTCAAGTCCAAGATGGTCGAGATCGTCAAGGCGCCGGATTTCCTTGATGGCAATTACCTCTCCACCGACATGCGCGTGCCGGTGACGCTGCTGGAGACCAACGCCTGCAGCCCGCTCGCCACCAACGCCATTGCCGGCAATGTCTGGGATAACTTCTCCTCGCAATCCTACAAGGACCTGCCGTCGGTCGGTGAGATCAAGGTGCGCGACCCATTCAACGGCAAGGAGAAATATTTCAAGATGCCGGCGGGCGGGCGCGGCTATACCCGTGTGCCCTCGCTGATCGCGCTCTGGTCGACCGCGCCTTACCTGGTCAACAATTCGGTGGGGCCGTTCACCGGCGATCCCTCGGTCGCGGGTCGCATGAAGGCTTTCGATGCCTCGATCGAGCAGATGCTCTGGCCCGAAAGGCGCATGCGTGACAGCGAGTTCGGCAAGGACGGGGTGTTCCTGATCGACCGGACCACGGTGTCGAGCTATCTGGTCGTGCCGGGCGGCTTCCTGCCTGACGGTTTGCGGGCGCTGATCGATCCGCTCAGCCGCTGGCTGCCGTCGATCTTCGGCGAAGGCGAGTTGCGCATCGGGCCGATCCCCAAGGGCACGCCGGTCAATCTGCTCTCCAACACCGAACTTTACAAGGACGACGCGACGCTGGCGCAGAACCTGCCGCGCTACGCCCAACTGCTCAGCCTGCTCAAGACCGCGCTGCGCGACCTCAAATCGCTGCCGGAAAATGCTGGCGACAAGGAGGCGAAGGTGGCCTTCGCCAACCTCGCCGAGCCGCTGCTCAGCCTCAGCAAATGCCCGGATTTCGAGGTCAATCGCGGCCATTATTTCGGAACCGGGAAAGTCGCAGGGACCGCAGCGCTCGGTGACGACGACAAGAAGGCGTTGATCGAGTTCCTCAAGACGTTCTGACAGCTCGGCGCCGACGCGGCTCCGCGTCGGCGCCTCCATCTTCATGTGCAAGAGGAAGGGCATGCTCATGACAGACGCAAATATTTCCCGGGCGCGCACGCCCGACGCGGATTACGACTATATCGTCGTCGGCTCCGGCGCGGGCGGCGGCACGGTGGCGGCGCGGCTCGCCGAAGGCGGCCAGAAGGTGCTGGTGCTCGAAGCGGGCGGCGATCCGCATCTGCTCAGCGGCGGCGATCCCGCCTATCCGGTCGAAAACCGGTTGCCCGACGATTACGACGTGCCGGCCTTCCATCCCTTCGCCTCGGAAAACGAGGCGATGCGCTGGGACTTTTTCGTCCGCCACTACGCCAATCAGGCGGCGCAGGCGGCTGATCCGAAATATGTCCGGGACTTCGGCGGACGCAGGGTCGACGGCGTGCTCTATCCGCGCTCGGGAACGCTGGGCGGCTGCACGGCGCATAACGCCCAGATCATGGTCTATCCGCACAATCAGGATTGGGACTATGTCGCCGAATTGACCGGCGACGCCAGCTGGAGCGCCAAGCGCATGCGGGCGTTGTTTCGCCGGCTGGAGAATTGCGATTATCGCTGGCCCTACCGGCTGCTCTATCTTTTGACCGCCGGTCTGTTCAATCCGAGCGGCCATGGTTTCGGCGGCTGGCTGACGACGCAGAAGGCGTTGCCGCTCAGCGCCTTCAAGGACCGGGCGCTGGTCAGGTCGCTGCTGGATTTCGTCGGCGAAATCCTGCGCAATGATCCCAATGCCGACGAAACCGTCGACTGGCTGTTCGAGAGCCAGGGCGATCCCAATGACTGGCGGCTGGTCAAGGCCGAGGCGACCGGTTTGCGTTATCCGCCGCTGACCAATCGCAACCATGCGCGGATGGGAACGCGCGAACGGCTGCTGGAGACGCGCGACAAGCATCCCGACAGGCTGCATATCGAGCTCGACGCGCTGGCGACCCGGGTCGTGTTCGAGGGCAAAAGAGCAGTCGCGGTCGATTATCTCAAAGGCGAGCGTCTCTACCGGGTCTCAGGTCTCGCCGCGCGCGGCGAGGGCGAGAAGCGGCGGGTCAAGGCCGGCAAGGAAGTGATCCTTTCAGGCGGCGCCTTCAACACGCCGCAGCTTCTGATGCTGTCGGGCATTGGCCCGAAGGATCAGCTCGCTGCGTTCGATATCCCGCTCGTTCATCACCTGCCGGGCGTCGGCAGGAACCTGCAGGACCGCTACGAGGTCGGCGTGGTCACCGAAATGGCCGAGGACTGGGAGGTGCTCAAAGGCGCGAAATTCGCCAAGGGCGACCCGCAATACAAGGCCTGGGCATCGGCGCGCGACGGCGTCTACACCACCAATGGCGCGGTGCTCGCCTCCATCAGCCGTTCGGCGCTCGAGCGGCCTTTGCCGGATCTGTTCTGCTTTGCGCTGCTGGGCGAATTCCGCGGTTATTTCCCCGGCTATTCCAAACTGTTTCCCGAGCGCCACAACATCCTCACCTGGGCGGTGCTGAAAGCGCATACGCTCAATCGCGCCGGCACTGTGACGCTGAGAAGCGCCGATCCCCGCGATCCGCCCGACATTAATTTTCATTATTTCGAGGAAGGCGACGACAAGGACGGCCAGGATCTCAGAAGCGTGGTGGACGGGGTGAAGTTCGTCCGCAAGGCGACCGCAGCGCTTTATGACAAGGGCATCGCCAAGCGGGAATTGTTGCCGGGGCGCGACGTCAGGACAGACGAACAGCTGATGAACTATGTGCGCAGCCAGGCCTGGGGCCACCATGCATCCTGCTCATGTCCGATCGGCGGCGAGCATGACGGCGGCGTGCTGTCGTCCGATTTCAAGGTGCATGGCGTCGATGGCCTGCGCGTGGTCGACGCGTCAGTTTTTCCGCGCATCCCGGGCTTCTTCATCGTGAGCTCGGTCTACATGGTCGGCGAGAAAGCCGCCGACGTCATCCTCAAATCCCATTCCTGACGCCAGTTTTCACGGAGGCTGCCATGTCCCTTCCGCTCAGCACCACCGAAATACTCAGAGATGAAGCCTGCCGCATCCATGGCGAACACGCGCTTGACGGCTGTGCGGACGCCCAGTTGGCAATTGGCCTCAACCGGCTCGAATCCAAAGCCATCTGTCTCTCCGGCGGCGGGGTGCGCAGCGGCGTCTTCTCGCTTGGCGTGATCCAGGCGCTGGCCGAGCACGAGGATGAGAAAGGCGATTTTCTATCGCGCTTTCATTTTCTCTCGACCGTGTCGGGCGGCGGCTTCATCGGCGGCTGGCTCTCGGCCTGGCTGTCGCGGCAGCCCTATGAGCGGGTGCGGCTGCAATTGACGGGGCGGACCACACGCATCAACGCCACGGAGCCGACGCCGATCGGCGATCTTCGCCGCGACAGCAATTACCTGACGCCGAAAGTGGGGCTGCTGTCGGCCGACACCTGGGCGGCGGTGGCGATGGTGCTCAGGAACATGGCGCTGAACTGGATCGTGCTGTTACCCATATTGCTGCTGGCGGTGATCGCGTTGAAATTCCTGACGATCGGCGTGGCTTGGCTGCCGCATTCCCTCGGGCCGCAAGCGACGGGTGCCGCGCTCCTGGCGCTCGCCGCGGTGGCGCTCGGTTTCGTGCTGCTGGCCTTGCGCTTCACGCTCAAGGAGCAATCGCTGAGCGGGCCGGCGAGCCCGACGCAGAACGACTATCTCCGGGGAAACCTCATTCCGCTCCTGCTGGGCGGCGTGGCCTGGACCGGCATGCTGCATACAGTGCTGGCTTATGAAGTGCTGATCGTCTTTTCGACGGTGGATCTGGTTCTGTTCGGGGCGATTGTCGGGTTGATTGTCTACGCGTTCGCGCAGATTCTTACATTTCTGACCACGGCGCGCCTGGTGACAGTGGTGCTATCGCCGCGCAACTGGCGACAATTGACCGACAAGCGGGTGTGGGGCTGGGTGTTGTCCGGCCTCGTTTATGGCGCGGTGCTGGCCGCCGGCGCGCATCTGCTCGGCACTGGCAGCGACACCGCGTTGCGCCTCGTGCTGCTGTTGGTGTTCGGGCCGCCTTGGCTGCTTCTGGCGCAGGTCGCCGCCGAAACCGCCTATGTGGCGCTGACCAGCGCCAGCCCCAATTCCGATGAGCAGCGCGAATGGTTCGCCCGCGCCGCCGGATGGTGCATCGCTGTGGGCGTGTTCTGGATCGTCGTGGTCGGGCTTGCGCTGTTCGGGTCGCTGCTCGTGGGCAAGGCGGACGCGGGCTTCGACCGGCTGATCGACTGGATCGCGGCGGCGGGCGGGCTCAGCGCGGTGATCGGCGTGGTGACCGGCGCGAGCAGCAAAAGTTCGGCGCTGGGCAAATATCAGTCGCGGGTGATGTCGACAATCTATGACATTCTCGCCAAACTGTCGGCGCCGCTGTTCTTCCTGTTGTTGATCGCGCTTGGCTCCGCCGTTATCGATTATCTCGTGCTCGGGCAGTCGCTCTTCGCCTATCTCGTCTCGTTCGACGACTATCCGCTGTTCGAACAGGGCTTTGCGACACAATGGGGGCAGAGCAAGATCGCGGTCAGCGCCTTGCCCGCCGGCGTCGGTTGGCTGCTGACAGCGGCGATCCTGCTGGCGATCGTTGGCTTCTTCGCCTCGACGCTGGTCAATATAAACCGGTTTTCGTTGCATGGTCTTTACCGCAACCGGCTGATCCGCGCTTTTCTCGGCGCCTCGCATCTCGGCCGCAAGCCGGATCGCTTCACTGGTTTTGACCGCGACGACAATCCCGACATGGCCGAACTCTGGCCCGAAGACGGCCCGATCCCCAAAGGCAAGTCGTGGCGGCCGTTTCATGTGCTCAATATGGCGCTCAACATCGTCTCGACCCGCAACCTCGCCTGGCAGCAACGTAAGGCGCTGTCCTTCACCGTCTCACCGCTGCATAGCGGCTCCGGTTCGCTCAGCGGCTTGCGGGACGAACCGGGCGGACAGGTGACCGCCTATCGCGGCGCCTTCCGGCCTTCGAAATATTATGGCGGCGCCGATCTCAGTCTCTGGCGTCCGAACGGTCAGAAATCGGGAATTTCGCTCGGCACGGCCATGGCGATCTCCGGAGCGGCGGTCAATCCCAGCATGGGCTATCATTCCTCGCCGACCGTGTCGCTGCTGCTCACGCTGTTCAATGTCCGGCTCGGCTGGTGGCTGGGCAATCCCGGCCCGGCGGGTGAACATTCCTGGCGTAACAACGGCCCCAAGCACGCCGCCTTTCCGCTGATCATGGACGCATTCGGCCTGACCACCGATCGCCGGCCGAATGTGAGCCTGTCTGACGGCGGCCATTTCGAAAATCTCGGACTTTATGAAATGGTGCGGCGGCGCTGCCGCTGCATCCTGGTGGTGGACGCCACATGCGATCCCGATTTCACCTTTTCCGATCTCGGCGACAGCATCCGCAAGATCCAGATCGATTTCGGCGTGCCGATCGTCTTTGACGATCTCCAGGCGCTGAAGCCGCGCCCTCGCCAAATAGGGGAGACGATCGATGCGCCCTACCACGCTGTCGCCCGGATCGATTACTCTGCCGCCGATGGCGCCGATGCGCCCGACGGATTGCTCGTCTATGTCAAAGCGAGCTTCCACAATGATGGCGAAAGCGCGGGCGTGAAGGCCTATGCCAACGCTCATCCCACCTTCCCGCACGAGTCGACCACCGACCAGTGGTTTACCGAGTCGCAGTTCGAGAGCTATCGCGCGCTCGGCTATGACATCATGCGGCATGTGCTGAAGACCGAACTGTGCTTCACGCGTGAGGCGATGTCCGTCGGGGCGCAGGGGTGGAGTTGAGGTTTTGGATTAGGGTGTTGTGCTTTCGCTTTAGAAAGATTCAATAATCCAATGAAATTATAATTATATTAGCCGAAGGCCCTTGAGGCTGGCATGGCCATCCTTGCCGATGATGATGTGGTCATGGACGGTGATGCCGAGCGGCTTGGCCGTCTGGACGATCGTCTGGGTCATGTCGATATCGGCCCTGGACGGGGTCGGGTCGCCGGAGGGATGGTTATGGACGAGAATGATGGCGGTGGCCGAGAGCTCCAGCGCCCGCTTGACCACTTCGCGGGGATAGACCGGCGTATGGTCGACGGTGCCGCGCTGCTGCACCTCGTCGGCGATCAGCTGGTTGCGTTTGTCGAGGAAAAGGATGCGGAACTGTTCGGTGGTCTCATGCGCCATGGCGGCGCTGCAGTAATCGATCACCGAGGACCAGGAACCGAGAATGGCGCGGCCTTTGATTTCGCTGCGTAGCGAGCGATGGGCGATGGCGCCAACCAGCTTGATGTCGGTGGCGACCGCCTCGCCGACACCCTTGACCTCCTGCAGCAGATGGGCGGGGGCGCCGAACACGCCTGACAGCGTGCCGAACCGCTCGATCAGCGCCTTGGCGATGGGCTTGGTGTCGCGGCGGGGAATGAGGCGGAAGAGGAAGAGTTCGAGAATTTCGTAGTCGGCGAGCGCGCCGTCGCCGAGATCGCGAAATTTTGTGCGCAGCCGGTCGCGATGGCCGTGGTAGTGGGCGGGCGGCGGCGCCTGCGCCCCGGGCGGCCGCGCTTGGGCGCGCGGCGCGCTTTCGAGGAAAAAGCCCCGCTCGTCGGGCGGATCACCGTCGCCCATCTCGTTGAGGTCGCGTCCAGTCTCGGGGTCGATCGGAAGCGCCATCTGGGGTCCCTTATTTGAGGCCTGGTCGGTCGAGGCCAGTGGGCGACAGAGTGAAGACTTCGCAGCCGTCTTTGGTGACCCCCACCGTATGCTCATATTGGGCCGACAGCGAACGGTCGCGGGTGACCGCCGTCCAGCCGTCGGACAGGACCTTCACATGCGGGCGTCCCAAATTGATCATCGGCTCGATGGTGAAGACCATGCCTTCCTTGATTTCGGGGCCGTCCTTGGCCGAGCCGTAATGCAGGATGTTGGGCGCATCGTGAAACAGTGCGCCGACGCCATGGCCGCAGAAATCGCGAACCACTGAACAACGCTCCTTTTCGGCATAGGTCTGGATCGCCTCGCCGATGGCGCCAATGCGCGCGCCGGGCTTGACCGCAGCGATGCCGAGCAGCAGGCATTCATAGGTGACTTCCATCAGCCGTTCGGCGGCGCGCTTCACCTCGCCGACCGGATACATGCGGCTCGCGTCGCCATGCCAGCCGTTGAGAATGTAAGTGACGTCGATATTGACGATGTCGCCGTCACGCAGCGGCTTGTCGTCGGGGATGCCGTGGCAGACGACGTGATTGATCGAGGTGCAGCAGATCTTGCGATAACCGCGATAGTTCAGCGTCGCGGGCAGGGCGCCATGCGCCAGGCCGAAGTCGAGGACGAACTCGTCGATCTCATTGGTGGTGACGCCCGGCTTGATCATCGGCCAGAGCGCGTCGAGGCAGCGCGCCGTCAGCTGGCAGGCCCGGCGCATGCCTTCGAAGGCGTCGGGGCCATACAGTCTGATCGCGCCGGTGTTCTTCATCGGCGCGGCGGCGGCTTCAATATAATTCACCATAGAGGGCTGCTTTCTACTTCTTTTCCGGCTTCCTTCATAAAACAGCCATGGGCGCTTCGTCCATCGTGAAGTGAGATTTACACCTTGCTCGTCTGAATTGCGGCGCATGGATGATATGCAGCCGGATGGAGCTTGGGGCCGCAGCGACAACGATCGCGCTTTTCACCGATACCGAAATCGTCTCTTCGTTCTCGTAAATCCGTCTTGTCGCTGTCTCTATTTGCTGTCACCTTCGGTTCAAAGCGCGGTCGTCAGTCACTGGTCTGCGCCGATGGGGGGAGGAAAGTGCAATGGCCAAACGCAAGGGAACAAACGCGTCTGAAACCATTGACGGCACAGTCAATCCGGATCTGATCTTCGGGTTTGGTGGGGCGGACAAGCTCAACGGGCTGGGCGGCCATGACACCCTGTCCGGCGGCAATGGCGCTGACAAGATTGTGGGCGGCAAGGGCGACGATGTCATCTACGGACATTCCTCAGCCGATCTTGCGCAGAAGAACGGTTCTATCACCGCCAGCACCATCGCCGAACTCGGCTTCGGCACGGTAGAGATCGTGCAATCCGGCAGCAATCGGGACAAGGGTTTCATCTATGCCATTTCCAAGGATGACGGCGTGATTTATCGCGTCGATGAAAAGGATGGATCCAAGACCGTTTTTCTCGACATCCCCGATGACGACATTGGCGGCGGCGGCGAGCGTGGCGTGCTCGGCATGGCTTTCCATCCCGACTATGGCGGCAACGGCCGCTTTTTCGTCTATATGACCAACCCCGATGGGGATATCGTCATTCAGGAATATGCCCGCAAGGCCGGCAATCCGCCGACGGCAGACTTCACCAAGACGATCATGACTGTGCCGCATCCCGGCGAGAGCAACCATAATGGCGGCTCCATCCGGTTCGGGCCTGATGGCATGCTCTATCTCGGTGTTGGCGATGGCGGCGGCGGCGGCGATCCCAATGGCAACGCCCAGAATTTGGACGTGCTTCTTGGCAAGATTCTGCGCATCGACATCGATCACGACGACTTTCCCGGCAATGACGGCAAGAACTACGCCATTCCCTCTGACAATCCTTTTGTGGACGCCGAGGGCGCCGATGAGATCTGGGCCGCGGGCGTTCGCAACCCCTGGCGCTTCTCCTTCGATTCCAAGACCGGCGACTTCTATATCGGCGATGTCGGACAGAATGCCTTTGAGGAGGTGAACTTTGTCGCCGCCGGCACGCAGGGCGGGCTCAATTTCGGCTGGAACTATCGCGAAGGCGATGAGCCCTATACCGGCACGCCGCCGGGCGGCATCGATTTCACCGATCCAGTCTTCTCCTATTCGCATGGCGATTCCAGCGCCTCGATCACCGGCGGCGTCGTCTATCACGGGGCGGGCGGCCTCACCGGAAACTATGTCTTTTCCGACTTCGTCACCGGCAAATTCTACACGCTGCGCATGGTCGATGGCAAAGCCGTGGATGTCGACGAACGCTCCGGCCAATTGCGCGGCGATGCGGTTTCCCAGATCGTCGCCTATGCCGAGGGTTCGGACGGTCAACTTCTCGCTCTCAGCCTCGGCGGTCAGTTGCTCAAGCTCACTCCCGGAAAGGCGGCGGGCGATGGCGACGACCGGTTGTCGGGCGGCGACGGCAATGACAGGATCTTTGGCGGCGCCGGCAATGACAGGCTTCTTGGCGACGCCGGCAAGGACACTCTAGACGGAGGTCTTGGCAATGATGTGCTGCGCGGCGGCGCGGGAGCCGACACATTCGTTTTTCTGACGGGTGGCGGCAGGGACAAAATCCTTGATTTTGATGCTGTGGGCGACATTCACGACCGTCTCAATCTGCGTGGATTGAAGGCTGTCGACAGTTTTGCCGATCTGATTGACAATCATGCAAGCCAGGTCGGCGATAATGTCGTCATCGTGGCGGGCGATGACAGGATCACCCTGGAAAATGTAAAGCTGCAGGCGCTTGACCGCGCCGATTTTATCCTCTGACCGATCCTCATGGACGCCACAGCGATGGTGCAGCGGATGTTGCTAGTCACACAGCTTGGCGAATTCGCGGCCGGCAGGACTTAGGCCGCGCTCCTTGTGACGCAGGACGGTGAAGTCGCGGGCGGCGAGCGAGACGGGGGCGACGCTGAGCCGGCCGAGCGCGATATGGGGCGCCGCGGCGGCGCGGGACAGGCAGGCGGCGCAAGGGCTGTCGATCAGCGCCGAAATCACCCCTTCATTAGACGGCAGCACCAGCGCGATACGGATCTGGTCCGGGTCGATGGCGCGGCGGGCGAGGGCGGCTTGCAACGCAGCTCTTGTGCCCGAGCCCTGCTCGCGCATGATCCAGCCGGTGGTCCGGAGCAGATCGTCGACTTCGACCGACTTGGCGGCGGCGAGCGGATGGCTGGGCGCGCAGAGGATGACCAGTTCGTCGCGCGCGACTCGAGTGGACGCAAGCGCCGGTTCGTCGATATCTCCTTCGATCAGGCCGATTTCACTGGCGCCCGTCATCACGTCGCGGGCGACGGTGGAGGTGTTGCCGACCGTCAGATCCACCTCGACGCCGGGATAGAGAGTGCGGAAGCGCATGAGCCGGGGCGGCAGCCAGTGGCTGGCGGTGGTCTGGCTGGCGGACAGACGCAGGACGCCGCGCTTGAGGCCGCCGAGATCGCTCAGCGCCAGCGCCGCGGCTTGCGCGCGGGCCAGCGTGGCGCGGGCTTCGTCCACGAACAGCCGTCCGGCTTCGGTCAGTTCGATGCCGCGCCCGACCCGGGCGAACAGCGCGACATTGTAGAAGCGCTCCAGCGCCTTGATCGAGGCGCTGACCGCAGACGGGGTGAGGCCGAGCCTCTCGGCGGCGCGCGTGACATGCTGCGCCTCGGCGACGGCGAGAAAAATCGTGAGCTGTTCGAGCGTCAATCGTGAAATCCATCTGCATGAAACTGGCAATATTATTCGATGGATTTGCATGAATGGTAAAGGGATATTTGGACGCAGGAGTTCATCATGCTGTCCATCGCTCAAAAATCACCCCTGCTATCCGGCGCCGGCCTTTGCGTCGCGCTTTCGGCTGCAGCCATTGGCGCGGAGCATGTGTTTCCGCTGGCGCGCGCTTTCGGGCTCGATCCGATGATGCTGGCGATGCTGGCGGGCGTCGTGCTGCGCAGCGCCGGCCTGCCGCTTGCGGGCTTCGAGACCGGCATCCGCGCCATGGCGCGCAAGCCGCTCGAAATCGCGATTGCGGCCATGGGGGCAACGATCAGCGCGAGCGCTGTCGCCTCCATGGGCGCGACTTTGCCGCTGGTGGTCTTCGCGGCGGTGGCGGCGTCGATCGCGGTCTCTTATGCGGCGGCGCGATTGATCGGGCTTGAGCCGAGGCTGGCTGTGCTGGTGGCGGCGGGCAATTCGATCTGCGGCAATTCGGCGATCATGGCGGTGGGGCCGGCAATCGGCGCTCGCGCCGACGAGACGAGCCGCGCCATCGCCTTTACCGCCTCGCTGAGCATTCTGGTGATCGCCGCATTGCCGGCGTTCGGTTCGGCGCTCGGGTTCGATGCGCTGCATTTCGGCGTTTTCGCCGGCATGACGGTTTACGCCGTGCCGCAGGTGATGGCGGCGACCTCCTTCATGGGGCCAGTGAGCGGCGAGATCGGCGCGGTGGTCAAGCTGGTGCGGGTACTGACGCTCGGGCCGGTGCTGACGATTCTCGGTCGCTTCTTCTCTCGCGAAGACGCCAAGCCGGCGTCGCTGTCGCGGGTCGCGCCCTGGTATATTCTCGGCTTTTTCGCGATGATGGCGTTCAATCTGAGCGGGGCTCTGCCCGAACAGGGTGTTTCGCTCTGTCGGCTCATCGCGGCGACGCTTCCGGTTGTCGCGATGGCGGCGCTGGGACTGTCGGTGGACTTGCGCGAACTGGCCCGATCCGGTGGAAGGATCGCCGCAGCCGGCGTGGTCTCGGCGCTGATGCTGATCGCGATCTCGGCGGTGGCGGCGCTGGTGGTCGTCAGCGCCTGACCATAAGCGGATGCGATCACACCCGCACGCGCACGAAGGCGCCAGGCGCTTCCTCGATCGGGTTCAACTGGTCGCCGCCGGGTTTGCGCGGATCCACGGTGCGGGCGTCCTGATCGAGGATCCAGCCATGCCAGTTGGGCCACCAGGAGCCGGGCGTTTCCTCGGCGCTCGCCAGCCAGTCGTCATACTCGCCTTCGACCTTGCCATTGGTCCAGAACTGGTACTTCTTCTTGTCGGGCGGATTGACGACGCCGGCGATATGGCCGGAGCCCGAGACCACCAGCTTGACGTCGCCGCCGAACAGTTTGGAGCCGGTGAACACCGATTTGGCCGGCGCGATATGGTCTTCGCGGGCGGCGAGATTGTAGATCGGGATCTTCACCTTCTTGAGATCGAGTTTCTTGCCGTCGAGCATCATTTCGCCGCGCGCTAAGGTATTGTTGAGATAGCAGTTGCGCAGATAGAAGGAATGGTTGGCGGCGGGCATGCGGGTGGAATCGGCGTTCCAGTAGAGCAGGTCGAAGGCCATCGGCTCCTGCCCCTTGAGATAGTTGTTGACGAAATAGGGCCAGATCAGCTCGGAGGCGCGCAGCATGTTGAAGGCGAGCGCCATCTTGGTGCCGTCGAGATAGCCTTCCTGCTCCATGCTCTTCTCGATTTGCCGGATCTGATCCTCGTCTGCGAAGACCTTGAGATCGCCGGCATAGGTGAAATCCACCTGCGTGGTGAACAGCGTGGCCGAGGCGATGCGCTTGTCCTTTTCCAAAGCATGCCGGGCGAGCGTGGCGGCCAGCAGCGTGCCGCCGACGCAATAGCCGATGGCGTTGACCTTGTCCTCGCCTGTCGCCTTCTTGATCGTCTCCAGCGCGAAATCGATGCCTTCGCGGGCGTAATCGCCCCAGTCCTTTTCCGCATGGCGTTCGTCTGGATTGACCCAGGAAATCACGAAGACCGTGTGGCCCTGGTCGACGCACCATTTGATGAAGCTCTTCTGCGGATTGAGATCGAGCACGTAGAATTTGTTGATCCAGGGCGGGCAGATCAGGAGAGGACGCTTGAGCACTTTCTCCGTCGTCGGTTCATACTGGATGATCTGGCAGATATCGTCCTCGGCGATGACCTTGCCGGGGGTGACGGCCATGTTCTCGCCGACCTTGAACTTGGTCATGTCGGTCTGGCGGATGCGCAGATCGCCATGCCCGGACTGGATGTCCTCGGCGAGCTTCTTCATGCCTTCGACCAGATTGGCGCCGTTCTGCGCCACCGTCTCCTTGTAAAGCACCGGATTGGTCAGCACGAAATTGGCCGGCGACAATGCGGCGGTGATTTGCTTCACATAGAAGGCAGCCTTCTGGCGGGTGTGGTCGTCAAGCCCGTCGGCCTGGGTCACCAGCTTGTCAGCCCAATCGGCCGTGACGGTATAGACCTGGCGCAGAAAGTCGAAAAACGGGTTCTGCTTCCAGTCGGCGTCGGCGAAGCGCTTGTCGTCGCGAACGACGGGGGCGGGGGATTCGCCCGCCGCCTTCTGCAGCGACGACATCCAGATCTGCGCATAGGTTGAGAACAGCAAGGTCTGGGCCTGGAAGGCGCGGTTGGGATCGGCGACCCAGTATTCCACCACTTTTCCGAGCGTGCGGACGAGATCGGTGATCGGCTCGCCGATGAGATCCTGCTTTTCGCCGGCTTCGCGCGGCGCCAGCCATTCCGAGGCCGCCTTGCCGAGATTTTCGAGCGAGCGGGCGAGATTGACGGTCAGCGCTTCGGGATTCTTGATGATGAACGGCTCGATATCCGCAGGATCGAGGCCGGGAATGGCGCGGCGTCCATTATCCTGAGTTGCGCCCTCATTGCTCATTTGCGCCTCGCTCCCCGATGCTTCGTCTTTTGCTTGAATGTCACTGTGCATGAACCGGATTGCAATTTCCAGCGTTTCGGCCCACTACTCCGCACAAAGAACGAGGCCCGAATTGTCGCAGGCGAAGCCTGCCGACGAGACCAAGCTGGGGATTGCGGATATGCGAGTGGTGAATGGCGGAGCAAAGACGCTGTTATGGGCGGCGAGCCTCGGGCTGCTAACCGTGATCGGCTCCGGCTGCGCCTCCAAGGTCAGCGAAGAAGCGCGCGCGATTCCCGTCGAACCCGGCCCCTATCCGGATTTCTCGCGGCCGCTCAATTCCGCCATGGAGCAGATGACGGACGAGGACGCCAAGACGATGGAAACGCAGTTGATGGCGCTGGCCGGCCAGCGCCGCTCGGGCGCGATCAGCGAGGCCGAATATCTGCGTCGCGTCGAGGAGTTGCGGGCTTTGGGCAAGGCGACGGCCGGCAACTGAGGCCACCCGTCTGGCAATGCGCCGCGCTTGGGTTTGTCCAGGCGCGCGGACGGGCTTTTTGCCCTTGCCTTTCTCGGCATTTGGTCGCAAAGCGTGATTTGCGGCATGACGTGGCCGCATTTTGGTCAAGA
Source organism: Rhizobium sp. SG_E_25_P2 (assembly GCF_029892285.1). Taxonomy (GTDB): domain Bacteria; phylum Pseudomonadota; class Alphaproteobacteria; order Rhizobiales; family Rhizobiaceae; genus Rhizobium_E. The sequence goes on along the minus strand of NZ_JARXVM010000016.1, from coordinate 113,670 downwards.
GGACAACCATGGAAGAGTTTCACAAGGTCCGGCGCCTTCCGCCCTACGTGTTCGAACAGGTCAATCGCCTCAAGGCGGCGGCCCGAGCCGGCGGCGCCGACATTGTCGATCTCGGCATGGGCAACCCGGATCTTCCGACCAACAAATTCATCGTCGACAAGCTGATCGAGACCGTGCAGCGGCCTGATACGCATGGCTATTCCTCGTCCAAGGGCATTCCCGGCCTGCGCCGCGCCCAGGCCAATTATTATGAGCGCCGCTTCGGCGTGAAGCTCAATCCCGACACGCAGGTCGTGGCCACGCTCGGCTCCAAGGAAGGCTTCGCCAATATGGCGCAGGCCATCACGGCGCCCGGCGACGTGGTGCTGTGCCCGAACCCGTCCTATCCGATCCACGCCTTCGGCTTCCTGATGGTGGGCGGCGTGATCCGCTCTATTCCGGTCGAGCCTAACGAGGAATTCTTCCGCGCGCTTGAACGCGCGGTGGCCCATTCTATCCCCAAGCCGATCGCGATGATCCTGTGCTACCCGTCCAACCCGACGGCGACGGTGGTGGAGCTGGATTTCTACAAGGACGTGGTGGCCTTCGCCAAGAAGCACGGCGTCTATGTGCTCTCGGATCTCGCTTATTCGGAAATCTATTTCGACGGCAAGCCGACGCCGTCTGTGCTGCAGGTGCCGGGCGCGATGGATGTCGCGGTCGAATTCACCTCGATGTCCAAGACTTTTTCCATGGCCGGCTGGCGCATGGGCTTTGCGGTCGGCAATGACCGGCTGATCTCGGCGCTGACGCGGGTGAAGTCCTATCTCGATTACGGCGCGTTTACGCCGATCCAGGTGGCCGCCGCCGCAGCGCTCAACGATCCCGATCTCGACCAGCATATCGATGAGGTGCGCCAGACCTATAAGCGTCGCCGCGACGTGATGGTCGAAAGCTTCGGCCGCGCCGGCTGGGAGATCCCGCCGCCTTCCGCCTCGATGTTCGCCTGGGCGCCGGTGCCGGAGAAATTCCGCCATCTCGGCAGCCTGGAATTCGCCAAGCTCCTGATCGAGAAAGCCGATGTGGCGGTAGCCCCCGGCATCGGCTTTGGCGAGCATGGCGATGACTATGTTCGCCTCGCCCTGGTGGAGAACGAGCACCGCATTCGTCAGGCGGCCCGCAATATCAAGAAATTTCTCGGCACGGCCGACGAGACGCTGCACAATGTCGTGGCGCTCAAATCCGCCGGCTGAATGATCAAGACAATACAGGAATGATACTATGGCTGATGCCCTGAAGATCGGCATTGCAGGACTGGGAACCGTCGGCGCTTCCCTGTTTCGCATTCTCGGTGAGCGCCACACGATGTTGTCGGTGGCCTGCGGCCGCGATATCAGCGTCACGGCGGTTTCCGCCCGCAATCGCAGCGCCGATCGCGGCATCGACATCACCGCGACGCCCTGGTTCGACAATGCCGTGAGCATGGCTGCCGAAGCCGATATCGACGTGTTCGTCGAACTGATGGGCGGCGCCGGCGATCCGGCCTATACCGCTGTCAAAACCGCGCTCAATCGCGGCCTGCATGTGGTGACCGCCAACAAGGCGTTGCTCGCCAAGCATGGCGTGGAACTCGCAGCACTCGCCGAAGAAAAAGGCGTGATCCTGAATTTCGAGGCGGCGGTGGCCGGCGGCATTCCGGTGATCAAGGCGCTCAGGGAATCGCTGACCGGCAATACGGTCAGCCGCATCTATGGCATCATGAACGGCACCTGCAATTACATCCTGACCCGGATGGAGAAAGAGGGCCTGTCGTTCGAGGCCTGCCTCAAGGAAGCGCAGCGTCTCGGTTACGCCGAGGCCGATCCGGCTTTCGACATCGAGGGCAACGACACGGCGCACAAGCTGTCGATCCTGACCACGCTGGCTTTCGGGACCAAGATCGCCGCTGACGACATCTATCTCGAAGGCATCACCAATATCTCGCTCGAGGACATCCTGGCGGCGCGTGATCTCGGCTACCGGATCAAGCTGCTCGGCGTAGCGCAGAAGACCGCCACCGGCATCGAGCAGCGCGTGCATCCGACCATGGTGCCGCAGGATTCGGTGATCGCCCAGGTCGACGGCGTCACCAATGCGGTGGCGATCGAATCGGATGTGCTGGGCGAACTCCTGATGGTCGGCCCCGGCGCCGGCGGCAACGCCACAGCGTCCGCCGTGATGGGCGATATCGCCGACATCGCCAAGAGCCGGCCCGGCGCGCAGCTGGTTCCCAGCCTTGGACGGCCGGCGGCATCGCTCGATACGTATGTTCGCGGGGAAATGCAGAGCCATGAGGGCGGCTATTTCATCCGCCTGACGGTGGAGGATCGCGCCGGCGTGTTCGCCAGCATCGCCACGCGTATGGCCGAAAACGCCATTTCGCTCGAATCGATCGTGCAGCGCCCGCAGGCGGCGACCGAAGGCGACGATCGCAAGACAATCATCCTCGTGACCCACGCCACCACCGAATCCTCCGTGCGCAAGGCGGTTGATACGATCGAGACCGAGGGCTATCTGATCGGCAAGCCGCAGGTGATCCGCATCGAACGGCCGAAGGCGGCGTGACGCCGGGATGCCGTCAACATCCCTTGCGCCGCAGCCATGGAAGCGCAAGGGAATGATGTGACGATGTTTGAGCCCGCCGATCCTGTCGACCGCGCCTTTCTTGGCGTCGAGCGCTCCGTCAGCGGCCAGCGCTGGGTATCCAGACTCGACCAGGCCGGGCTCAATCGCGCGCTGGCGATGAGCCAGCAGCACGGCATACCCGAACTGATCTGCCGGGTGCTGGCCGGGCGCAGCGTCGGGCTTGACGAAGCGCCGGCTTTTCTTGAGCCGACCATCCGTTCGCTCATGCCCGATCCCTTCACGCTGACCGATTGCCGACCGGCGGCGGAGCGGATCGCGCGCGCGATCGAGCGGCGCGAACATGTCGCCATCTTCGGCGATTACGATGTCGACGGCGCGGCCTCGGCGGCGCTGTTGCATCGCGTGCTGTTTCACTTCGGCATTGACGCGACGATCTATATTCCCGACCGGATTTTCGAAGGCTACGGCCCCAATCCCGGCGCGATCGGCAAGCTGATCGACGACGGCGCAAAACTCATCGTCACTGTGGATTGCGGCTCGACCAGCATCGAGGCGCTGAAGGTCGCGCATGAACGCGGCATCGACGTGGTGGTGATCGACCATCACCAGGTGGGGCATGCGCTGCCGGATTGCCATGCGCTGGTCAATCCCAATCGCGAGGACGATCTGTCGGGGCAGGGCCATCTGTGTGCGGCGGGCGTCGTCTTTCTCGTCATGGCGGCGCTGCATCGACTGATGCGCGAGCGCCGCGATCCGCGCGCCGCAAGCCTCGATCTGCTCGCGCTGCTCGATCTCGTGGCGCTCGCCACCGTCTGTGATGTGGTGCCGCTCAAGGGGCTCAATCGCGCCTATGTGGTGAAAGGCCTGATCGCCGCCCGGCATCAGCAGAATCCGGGGCTGGCCGCGCTGTTCGCCAAAGCCGGCGTCGGCGGGCCGGTCACTCCTTATCATCTCGGTTTTCTGATCGGGCCGCGAATCAATGCCGGCGGGCGAATCGGCGACGCTGCGCTCGGTTCGCGCCTGCTGACGCTTGAAGATGCGGGCCACGCCGCCGAGATTGCCGCCAAGCTCGACGAACTCAACCGCGAGCGCCAGGCCATGGAGCAGGCGATGCTGGCCGAAGCCGAGGCCGAAGCGCTCGCAGACTATGGGACGGGCGAGGGGACGCCTGTCATCGTCACGGCGCGGGAAAACTGGCATCCGGGCATCGTCGGGCTGATCGCTGCAAGGCTGAAGGAAAAATTCAACCGGCCTGCCTTCGCCATCGCGCTCGATCCCTCGGGCAAGGGCACCGGCTCGGGCCGCTCGATCAACGGTTTCGACATGGGCAAGATGGTGCGCGCCGCCGTGGACCAGGGCCTGCTCGTCAAAGGCGGCGGTCACGCCATGGCGGCGGGGCTGACAGTCGAACGATCGAAATTGGGCGCGCTCAGGGCCTTCTTCGAGGATACCGCGCGCGATACCGTCTCGACGTTGACCGCCAATCGCGTGCTCAAGATCGATGGCGCGCTCGGGGCGAGTGGGGCGACATTCGATCTCGTCGATCAGCTTGAGGCTGCGGGGCCTTACGGCTCGGGCCATTCACAGCCGATTTTCGCGCTGCCGATGCACCGGGTGAAGGACAGCCGATTCGTCGGAACCAACCACATCAAGGTGACGCTGGAGGGACTCGACGGCGGCCGCCTCGACGCCATGGCCTTCCGCGCCGGCGACACCGATCTCGGCCGCCTGCTGACCGGCTCGCGCGGCGACAACCTGCATGTTGCGGGGACACTGTCGGGCGATTTCTGGCAGGGAACGCGACGGATTCAGTTCCGGATCCTGGATGCGGCGAAGGCGTGATCACGCCATGCGGCGGCGGCGGAGCGTTATGACGGCCTGCAGTCTCTCATCAGTCAGTATTGCTGATTCCTTGATGGCTATTCGGCACGGGATTGATGCGCAGCGAGACGCGGGTGCTCGGACCGATGCTGCTCCCAGGCCCATTCCTCGATCTGGCCCGAACGATAACACATCAGAAGCAGGTTTTCCTCGCCGTTGAGTTCATGTGTCATCGGCTGCTGTTCGGAATGCTTCTGGACCAGACCAAGCGCCTCAAGGATTTCAAACGCTTTGAAATGAAATGACATCGGCGATCTCCTTTCGCGGATAAATCGCCCGGCTGGTGAAAAAGTTCCCTGCGCTGAGCCGACGCACGCCACTGTGCAAGCAGATACACGCTTGGAAGGTCTGTTGCGAACTGTGGAGAAAAACAGAAGTGGCACGCCCTAGGGGAGTCGAACCCCTCTTCCCAGAATGAAAATCTGGTGTCCTAACCGATAGACGAAGGGCGCGTGCGCTTCGGTGAGGGCTTTCTAGGGGGAGGCGCCGATTCCCGCAAGCGGTTTTTTCGGCTTTTCGCGATTTTTTTCAACGGGATGAGAGGGGGAGCCGGAAACGAAAAAACCGCCCGGAGGGCGGCTTTTCGAGAGAGCAAGTGGCACGCCCTAGGGGAGTCGAACCCCTCTTCCCAGAATGAAAATCTGGTGTCCTAACCGATAGACGAAGGGCGCACTGCGCTTGCGAGCGGGCTTATAGGCAGAGGACGGATTTCGCGCAAGAGGTTTTTTGCGGGTGTGGACAAGAAAAATGAGGACAGGGTGGACAGCGTCGAGGAAGGAGCCACCCCCCTCTTTCCTGCCGGACATCTCCCCCTCAAGGGGGGAGATTGGCAAGGGGTTGGCGCTTCGGCCAACGGCGATCACTGTAGATCGCAATTTTAGCGTAGCTTATCGCAAGGCACAAAAAAACCGCCCGGAGGCGGTTTTCTTGAAGAGCAAGTGGCACGCCCTAGGGGAGTCGAACCCCTCTTCCCAGAATGAAAATCTGGTGTCCTAACCGATAGACGAAGGGCGCACTGCGCTTGCGAGCGGGTATATAGACGGAGCCATTCAGCTCCGCAAGCCCCTTGGTCGGATTTTGTCACAAAAATGCGAAATTGCCGGGTATGGCGAGAAAGCTCTTTTCAGATCAGAGGTTTAGGACCGGAGCTGATTGATGCGCAGCACGGTGAACGGCGCGCCGCGTTCGGTTTCCACGAAGAGCGCCAGATGATCGATCGCGAGAGGGCGGTCGAGGATTTCTGCGAAATGGCCGCAGATCGCCGTCTTCAGCGCATCGCGCTGGGCGTCCAATGTGGGGCCGGTCAGTGTCATGTGGAATCGAAAATCCTCGAAGACGTAAGGGTAGCCCCAGGTCTGCAGATTGTGACGTTCGCTGGGGCTGAGCTTCTCCGGCTTGCGGCGGAGAATGTCGGCTTCGCTCAAGGGCGCGCGAAAGGGCTCGAAGGCGCGGACGCTGTCGGCGGCGAGAGAATCGAGCTCTTCCGAATCTTCGGCCGGAACCAGCGCGAAGAACGGGCCGAGTTGGCCGAGTGTGACGCAGGGCAGGGCGAAGGCTTGGCGGCTGTCCGCAAAGCCGTCAAAGGCGGCGATCAGGTCCGCTTCGCTCACGCCATCCGCCAATTCGAAGGGCGCTTTCAGCGTGGCGTGAAAGCCGTAGCGGCGCGGATCGGCGGTCAGTTCGGTCAGTTCCTCTCTGGTGACGCCATTTATGGCGACTTGAGGCAGATCTTCGCCGGAGGCCGCGTCGCGACCGAGCCAGGCATTGGCGAGCAGGGTCAACGGATGATCCAGCGCAGGGGCGAAGTAGACGGCGTAACGCATGGCTCAATTCCTCATTCTGGGACGCGGGCGGGAAACCTGCCCTAGAACCGGGGGATGACACAAGCGTGACGCCGCTATTGAAAAAGCTGATGGCCGGCGGAGAAAGAATCAGTGGCGGCAGCGCGCGCCTGAGACGATGATGGCGAGTGAAAATGACAGACAGGATGCTCGCATGACCGCTAACAGCCCGCTTCACGGCGTGAAGGTGCTCGAACTCGCCCGAATCCTCGCCGGCCCCTGGTGCGGCCAGACGCTCGCCGATCTCGGCGCGGAGGTGGTGAAGGTGGAAAGTCCCGAAGGCGACGACACAAGACGCTGGGGCCCGCCCTATATCGAAAAGGACGGCGAGAAGGCGGCGGCCTATTTCCACGCCGCCAACCGGGGCAAGCAATCGGTGACGGCGGATTTCACCACCGAGGAAGGCCGCGATTTCGTGATCGCGCTCGCCAAGCGCGCCGATGTGCTGATCGAGAATTTCAAGCTTGGCGGGCTCAAAAAATATGGTCTGGACTATGAGAGCCTCAGAGCGATCAATCCGAAGCTGATCTATTGCTCGATCACCGGATTCGGGCAGGACGGTCCTTACGCGCCGCGGGCTGGCTATGACTTCATGATCCAGGGCATGGGCGGCATCATGGATCTGACCGGCGCGCCGGATGGAGAGCCGCAGAAGATCGGCGTCGCTTTTGCCGATATCTTCACCGGGCTTTATTCGGTGGTGGCGATCCAGGCCGCTTTGATCGAACGGCAGCGCACGGGAGAGGGCCAGCATATCGACATGGCGCTGTTCGACTGCATGACCGGGGTGCTGGCGAATCAGGCGATGAATTTTCTGGCCTCCGGCGTCTCGCCGCGCCGCATGGGCAATGCGCATCCGAATATCGCGCCGTATCAGACATTTCCCGTGGCGGATGGGCATCTGATCGTCGCCTGCGGCAATGATTCCCAGTTCGGGCGGCTTGCGGCGATTCTGGGACTGGCGGAGCTGGCGGGCGATTCCCGCTTCGCCACCAATGCGGCCCGCGTCGGCAACCGCCTCGAGCTCAGCCGGATCATGGAGGAGAGGACGCTGACCTTCCGTCGCGACGATCTCCTGGCGCTCCTGGAAAAGGAAGGCGTGCCGGCGGGCCCGATCAACAGCGTCGCCGATGTCTTCTCCGATCCGCAATTCATCCATCGCGGCATGAAGATCGAGCCGGAGGGCGCGCCGGGAATCCGGACGCCGATCCGCTTTTCGCGCTCCGAACTGGCGCTGGACAAAGGCGCGCCGCGACTCGGCGCGGATACGGATTCGGTCAAATCCCGTCTGCGGCAGGAGTGAGCGGGACGAGGCGGGCAGGCGTCCACAGACGCCGCGCCGGGAGTTTCAGGGGGTCCGGCGCCTGCCGTCATTTTGTCACAAAAGCTGCTTGACACTGGACGCGCCTCGCCTTAGACACCGCCTCACGAACGGCGGACAACACGCCGAACGGAACAAAGCGCGGGTGTAGCTCAGTCGGTTAGAGTGCCGGCCTGTCACGCCGGAGGTCGCGGGTTCGAGCCCCGTCACTCGCGCCATTTTCCTTCCAGAAAATGAAAAGACAACTTTAGAAGACGCCCTTGTGGCGTCTTTTGTCGTTTTGGAATCAACGGTTTGGCGGGTTTTTCTCATCCAGTTTGGAAAAATGCGAAATCCGGCAAAAAACTTGCAAGCCGCGCTTGACACTTTGCCTTGGGAGCCTTAGACACCGCTTCACGAACGGCGGAGACGCTGAACGGAACAAAGCGCGGGTGTAGCTCAGTCGGTTAGAGTGCCGGCCTGTCACGCCGGAGGTCGCGGGTTCGAGCCCCGTCACTCGCGCCATTTCTCTTCTTAAAGTCGTTGTGGCTAGATGCGATGATAGCTCTTCTGCTCTTTGTCGGAGAGATGTGTCTTGGTCGCGCAGGGCTTGTGCGCCGGGAGCGTCGGGCTTAAATGCCGATCATGGCCCAGCATGTCGTTCCGGCATCCGCGCCGCAACATGACGAATAAAGCCACATGCCCCAACACGAAACCACCCGCATTGTTAATCACACCGCCCGCGAAATGTTTGCGCTGGTGGCCGATGTCGAAGCCTATCCGCAATTCCTGCCGCTCTGCGAAGGGCTGACCGTGCGCAGCCGCAAGGAGCGCGACGGCAAGTCGCTGCTCGTGGCGGATATGACCGTCGGCTACAAGGCCATCCGCGAGACATTCGCCACCCAGGTGCTGCTCAAGCCCGACGATCTCGCGATCGAGGTGAAATATATCGATGGGCCGTTCAAATATCTCGACAATGTCTGGCGATTCGTCGATCTCGACGGCGGCCGTTGCGAGGTCAGGTTTTTCATAGATTACGAATTCAAGAGCCGGATTCTCGGCGCGCTGATGGGGTCGATGTTCGACCGCGCCTTCCGCATGTTCGCGGAAGCCTTTGAGAAGCGCGCGGACCAGATCTATCCGCGCGCCTGAGGGATGACGGCGCCGCTGGGCGCCGACCAATCCTGTTCAGCCAAGCTTGGCGAGTTCGACGATCATTTCCAGCGCCACTTCCACGGAAGCCAGACGAATCGCCTCGCGACCGATATCGCCGAAGCGCATTTCGCGGTGAATGAGCTTGCCCTTGTAATGACGTCCGCCGAAATGGACGAGGCCAACAGGTTTGCCGGTCGAGCCGCCGTCGGGACCGGCGATGCCGGTGGTGGAGATGGCGATGCCGCCTTCCGAGCGAGACATGGCGCCATGCGCCATTTCCAGCGCCACATCCTTGGAAACAGCCCCATATTGGCGCAGCGTGATCGGCATGACGCCCAGCATCTCGCATTTGGCCTTGTCCGAATAGGTCACGAAGCCGCGCTCCATAACCTGTGAGGAGCCGGGAATCGCCGTAATCGCGGCGGCCACCAGACCGCCGGTGCAGGATTCGGCCGTCGACACCATCACATTCTTTTCGGTGCAGAGCTCAACCACCTCGCGCGCCAGCGCCAGAATTTCCTTTTCGAACATTATCGTCTCCCGAATGCCACCGTCGCGGTGGCGATGGCCGCGATCCCTTCGCCGCGGCCGATAAAACCGATCTTCTCATTGGTGGTCGCCTTGACCGAGCAGCGCTCCAGCTCGATGCCGAGACAGTCCGACAGGAATTGTCGCATGTCTTGCCTGTGCGGACCTATCTTGGGCGCTTCGGCGATCAGAGAGATGTCGGCGTTCATGATGGTCCCGCCATGGTCGCGGACGATTTTTGCGGCATGCTCGAGGAAGATGCGCGACGCCGCGCCGCGCCATTGCGGATCAGACGGCGGAAAGTGATCGCCGATATCGCCGGCGCCGCAGGTGGCCAGCAGCGCGTCGGTCAGCGCATGCAGCGCGACATCGGCGTCGGAATGGCCTTTGAGCGTGAAATCATGCGGGATCCTGATTCCGCACAGCGTCACGCCGTCGCCAGGAATCAGTTGATGGACATCGTAGCCGTTGCCGGTGCGAATATCGGGAAGCGTGGTCTGTGCGAGCATTCTGTCCGCCATGTCTATATCCGCCTTCAGCGTGAGTTTCACATTGTCGCGATCGCCTTCCACCAGGCGCACCGGCGCGCCCGCCCATTCGGCGATCGCCGCGTCGTCGGTGAGCGTCGTCACGCCCGCAGCCGCGGCGCGGCGATGGGCGTCGAGAATAAAGGCGAAATCGAAGCTCTGCGGCGTCTGGGCCGCATAAAGCCCGTCGCGCGAGACGGTGTCGGCCACGAAGCCATCGGGCGCGCCGCGCTTCAGCGTATCGGCGACCTGGGTTGCTGGCAGCACCGCGCGGTCGCCGGCCCTGAGCGCGGCGGCGATTCGCTCGAACAATTTATGGCCCGCGAAGGGCCGGACGCCGTCCTGGATCATCACATGGCTGACGCCGAGCTCGACCATGGCTTCGAGCCCCGCCAGCACCGATGTCTGGCGCGTGGCGGCGCCGAAAGCCTGGGACAGCCTGTCTGGCGCGGAGGTGCTTTTCGCCATGGTTTCATAGAGATCGGCATCATCGGGATGAATGACCACCATGACCGGACCGCAGCCCGGCCAGGACAGGAAGGCGTCGATCGTATGGGCGAGAACCGGGCGACCGCCGATCAGGCGATATTGTTTCGGCCCCTCGGTCAATCCGCCCGCGCGTTCGCCGCGGCCGGCGGCCACGATCAGCACGCCTAAAGTCATGGATTGCGTCTGCCTCATATTGTTTCAGCTTGTGTCATTGGATAGTAGCATTGCGCGGTGTATAGGCGCTCGCGCGTTCGCCATATAGGGGCTCCGATTATGCGGCGCATAATTTTTGGGCGCGAGTCGATTTCTCTTGGCAAGTTGCTGCAATATGGCTAAAAATCAAGCACACACTGGCCTTGCCCGAAAGATAATCATTTGACGATCGACGTGATGTCCACGCCTCTTCAGATCGGCCCTGTCGCCTTTCGCAACCGGATCGCGCTGGCGCCGATGTCCGGCGTGACCGATCTGCCGTTCCGACAGCTCGCGCATGAATTCGGTGCCGGCTTCGTGGTGACGGAGATGGTGGCGAGCCGGGAACTGGTTCACAACGCGGCCGAATCATGGTCACGGCTCAGCAATTCCGGCATCGATCCGCATATCGTGCAGCTGGCGGGCCGCGATCCGCATTTCATGGCCGAAGGCGCGCGGATCGCCGAGGCGCATGGCGCCGACATGATCGACATCAATATGGGCTGCCCGGCCAAGAAGGTGATCGGCGGTCTCTCGGGTTCGGCGCTGATGCGCGAGCCCGAACTGGCGCTCGCCATCATCAAAGCCGTGGTCGAGGCGGTCAAGGTTCCGGTCAGCGTCAAGATGCGGCTCGGCTGGGACGATCAGTCGCTGAATGCGCCGGAGCTTGCGCGGGCCGCCGAAGCGCTTGGCGTCGGCATGATCACCGTGCATGGCCGCACCCGCATGCAGTTTTATGAAGGCCGCGCCGACTGGGGCAAGATCGCCCGGGTGCGCGAGGCGATCTCCATTCCGCTGGTCGCCAATGGCGACGTGCGCTCGCGCGACGACATCGCCGGCATTCTGGCCGCTTCCGGCGCCGATGCGGTGATGATCGGCCGCGGCGCGCAAGGGCGGCCCTGGCTGCCGGGCGTGCTGGCCGGCGCCCGCGCCGAGCCCGATATCTCCGAGATCAAGACGATCTTCGCCCGCCATTACGCCATGATGCTTGATTTTTATGGCCGCGAGCCGGGGCTTCGTCACGCCCGCAAACATCTCGGCTGGTATCTCGATCACGCCGCGCCCGGAGCGCCGATCGCGCTTCGCCAGCAGATCCTGACCTCCCGGTCGCCCGAAGACGCGGCTGCGCTGATGCAAGCCGCCTTCGACGGAGACTGGTCGACGCCGCAAACAAGCGAGGCTGCGTGATGACGGGCGACAACAAGAAGAAAGGCCCTGCAGCCGTGAATGAAATCGCCATGGCGGTGCTCAACGCCATCCAGAACGCCGTGATCCTGGTGGATGAGGATGGCTATATCCGTTTCGCCAATTGGGAGGCCGAAGCCTTTTTCGGCGCCAGCGCTTCCTATCTGGCCCGGCACACGATCTATGCCTATATCCCGTTCGGCAGCCCGCTTCTGGCGCTGATCGAGCAGGTGCGCGAGCGCCGCGCGCCGGTCAACGAATATCGCGTCGATCTCAGCTCGCCGCGGCTCGGCTCCGACAAGCTCGTCGATATCTATGTCGCGCCGGATCTGACCAATTCGGGCTCGGTGGTCATCGTGTTTCAGGAACGCAGCATGGCCGACAAGATCGATCGGCAGCTGACCCATCGCGCCGCCGCCCGCTCGGTGACCGGGCTGGCCTCGATGCTGGCGCATGAGATCAAGAATCCGCTCTCCGGCATTCGCGGCGCGGCGCAGCTGCTTGAGACCAATGTCAGCGACGAGGACCGGGCGCTGACGCAATTGATCTGCGAGGAAACCGACCGAATCGTTTCGCTGGTCGACCGGATGGAAGTGTTCTCCGACGAGCGGCCGGTCGATCGGGCGCCGGTCAACATCCATTCGATTCTCGACCATGTGAAAGCGGTTGCCAAAGCGGGCTTCGCACGCAACGTCAAGATCAGCGAGAATTACGACCCTTCGCTGCCGCCGGTGCACGCCAATCGCGACCAGCTGATCCAGGTGTTCCTCAATCTGATCAAGAACGCCACGGAAGCGGTGGCCGACCGGCCCGACGCCGAGATCACGCTGACCACCGCCTACCGTCCGGGTATTCGCATGTCGGTGGCCGGCACGCGGGAGAAGATTTCGCTGCCGCTGGAATTCTGCGTGGTCGACAACGGGCCGGGCGTTCCCGAAGATCTCGTGCCGCATCTGTTCGACCCGTTCATCACCACCAAGACCAATGGCTCCGGCCTGGGTCTCGCACTGGTCGCCAAGATCATCGGCGGCCATGGCGGCATCGTCGAATGCGACCGCCAGAACAACAAGACGATTTTCAGAGTGCTCATGCCGGCGTCGCGCGGAAACGCGGGCGAGCCGACGGACGCCAAGACGCAGGGAAACTGACATGAGCAATGCCACGATTCTTGTCGCCGACGACGACGCCGCGATCAGGACGGTGCTCAACCAGGCGCTCAGCCGCGCCGGCTACGATGTCCGCATCACCTCCAACGCCGCAACCCTGTGGCGCTGGATTTCGGCGGGCGACGGCGATATGGTCATCACCGACGTGGTGATGCCGGACGAGAACGCGTTCGACCTCCTGCCGCGCATCAAGCGCATCCGCCCGGATTTGCCGGTGCTGGTGATGAGCGCGCAGAACACCTTCATGACGGCGATCAAGGCGTCGGAGAAAGGCGCCTATGACTATTTGCCCAAGCCCTTCGACCTGACCGAACTGATCGCCATCGTCGGCCGGGCGCTCGCCGAGCCCAAGCGCAAGCCGCAGCGGATGGAAGACGACAGCCAGGACGGCATGCCGCTGGTGGGCCGTTCGCCGGCGATGCAGGAAATCTATCGCGTGTTGGCGCGGCTGATGCAGACCGATCTCACGCTGATGATCACTGGCGAATCGGGCACCGGCAAGGAACTTGTGGCCCGCGCGCTGCATGATTACGGCAAACGCCGTAATGGGCCATTTGTCGCCATCAACATGGCCGCCATCCCGCGCGATCTGATCGAATCGGAACTGTTCGGCCATGAAAAGGGCGCGTTCACCGGGGCGCAGGCGCGCTCGACCGGCCGCTTCGAGCAGGCCGAAGGCGGCACGCTGTTTCTCGACGAAATCGGCGACATGCCGATGGACGCCCAGACGCGGCTGTTGCGCGTGCTGCAGCAAGGCGAATACACCACTGTTGGCGGCCGAACGCCGATCCGCACCGATGTGCGAATCGTTGCGGCGACCAACAAGGATCTCAAGCAGGCCATCAATCAAGGCCTGTTTCGCGAAGACCTCTATTATCGCCTCAATGTCGTGCCGCTCAGACTGCCGCCCTTGCGCGAGCGTTCCGAAGATATCGCCGATCTCGTCCGGCATTTCGTGCAGCTGACCGAGAAAGAAGGCATGACGCCGAAACGCTTCGACAATGAAGCGCTCGACGTGATGAAGGCCTATCCCTGGCCGGGCAATGTGCGCGAACTCGAAAATTTCGTGCGCCGCCTGACTGCGCTTTATCCGCAGGATGTGATCACCCGAGAAATCGCCGACACCGAACTCAAGCCTGACATTTCTTCGGGACCAGCGGAAAAGCCTGGTTCGGCCTCGGGCGCCGTGTCTATCGCGCAAGCGGTGGAGGAGAACATGCGCTCCTATTTCGCCGAATTCGGCGATCAGCTGCCGCCGCCGGGGCTTTACGACCGGGTGTTGGCCGAGGTGGAATATCCGCTGATTCTCGCGGCGCTCACCGCCACTCGCGGCAATCAGATCAAGGCCGCGGATCTGCTCGGCCTGAACCGCAATACGCTGCGCAAGAAGATCAGGGAACTCGGCGTCACCGTCTATCGCAGCGCCCGCTCGGCCTGAGGCGCATCATTTTTCCGTTGCATTTCCGCCACAATGCGTTGCTTTAACGCAACGAATTGTGAGAGTGGGAAGACGATTCGAACCGGCCTGGCCGGGTCGAGGCGAACGGGGGACTGGATGGCGATCAGCCAGGATCAAACCAAGTCCGTGGGCATTGATCCGCGGCGTATTTCCAACAGCACGGGGGTCGCCGTCGCCGGCGGGTCGCTGCTCGCGGCATTGGTGACGCTGGCCATTCTCCTGGGTGTGACGCCCATTCAGCCGGAACCGAATGTGGTGGTCGCCTCCGTGGTGGTCAATGTCATCTTCGTGCTCGGGCTGCTGACGCTGGTCGGATACGAACTCTACCGATTGTTCAAGGCGCGCGCGCGCGGTCGCGCCGCCGCCCGGCTGCATATCCGTATCGTCACGCTGTTTTCCGGCGTCGCCATCGCGCCCGCCATTCTCGTCGCCGTCATCGCCTCGCTGACCTTGAATGTCGGGCTAGACCGGTGGTTCTCCGTGCGCACCAAGGAGATCGTCTATTCGGCGATGAATGTGGCGCAAGCCTATCTCAACGACAATGCCAGCTATCTGCTCGGCCAGACCGTCTCGATGGGCAATGACCTCGAGCGCAACCGCCAACTCTTCGCGCTCGACCGATCCGGTTTCGAACAGTTGCTGACGCGCCAGACCAAGGGCAGGGGGCTGGTGGCTTCCTTCCTGATGAACAGCGACGGCTCGGTGATCGCCAAATCAGAGGTTGACAGCGACAAGCCGCTGCCGGCCATGCCGGCGGAAGCGATGAAATCGGCCGTGTCGGGCAAGCCGGTGCTGATCCCGCCTGGCAAGACCAATCTCGTCGGCGCCATCATCAATCTCGACCAGCTCGACGCTTATCTCTACACGATCCGCGCCGTCGATCCGCGCGTGCTTTCAGCCGCCAATCTGATGGAGGCCAACGCCACCGAATACCGGGTGATGGACGAGGGCAAGGTCACGACGCAGATCGCCTATGGCGTGATCTTCCTCGGTTTCGCGCTCGTCGTGCTGCTGGCGGCCATCTGGGCGGCGATTGCGGTCGCCGACCGCATCGTCCGGCCGATTCGCCTGCTGATCAACGCCGCCGACAATGTGGCCGGCGGCAATCTCAATGTGATCGTGCCGGTCAGGGCGATCGACGGCGATGTCGGCAGCCTGTCGCGCACCTTCAACAAGATGATTTCGGAGCTGCGCAGCCAGCGCGACGAATTGATCGTCGCCCGCGACGAAGTCGACGATCGCCGACGCTTCATCGAGGCGGTGCTGTCGGGCGTTACCGCCGCCGTGATCGGGGTTGAGGAAGATCGGACCATCACCATCGCCAATCCGTCCGCCGGCCTGTTGCTGGGGCAGGATCAGGAGACTTTGCCCGGCCGGCAATTGAGCGAAGTTGCGCCGGAAATCGACGCGCTGCTGTCGGACGCGGCGAGCCGGTCGCGCAAGGATTTTCGCGGCGAAATCGCCATGATCCAGGGCGGCAAGGAACGGAACCTCAATGTGCAGATCACCCGCGAGGAATCGCACGCCGGCAAGGAGTCCTATGTCATCACCATGGATGACATCACCGATCTGATGATCGCGCAGCGCTCGACCGCCTGGTCCGACGTCGCTCGCCGCATCGCTCATGAAATCAAGAATCCGCTGACGCCGATCCAGCTGTCGGCCGAACGGCTGAAACGGCGCTACGGGCGCCACATCGCCGAGGATGACCGCGCCGTTTTCGACCAGTGCACCGATACGATCGTGCGGCAGGTCGAGGATATCGGCCGGATGGTCGACGAGTTCTCGTCCTTTGCGCGCATGCCGAAGCCATCCAAGGAGAGAAGCGATCTCCGCACCATCCTCAAGGACGCGGTGTTCTTGCGCGAGATGGGCAACAACCATATCCGCTTCATCCGCGACTGGGGCGAGGAGCCGCTTACCGGCGCCTTTGATTCGCGCATGCTCGGTCAGGCCTTCTCCAATCTGATCAAGAATGCGGTGGAAGCGATCGAGGCGGTGCCGGCCGGCCAGACCCGCGACGAGTACAAGATCCTGGTGCGGGCGAAGCCCGATCCGCGCGGCGATCGTCTTGTTGTGGAAATCATCGACAATGGCAAAGGCCTGCCACAGGAAAACCGTCATCGCATCCTGGAGCCTTACATGACGATGCGCGACAAGGGCACCGGCCTCGGTCTGCCCATCGTCAAGAAAATCATTGAGGAGCATGGCGGGCATTTGGAAATTCACGACGCGCCGCCGGATTTCGATCACGGATTTGGCGCGATGTTCAGGGTGATACTGCCGCTGGCCGATGAAGCCGCAGGCAAAATGGACGAGAAGGTGAGTGCTCATGGCGTCTGATATTTTGGTGGTCGACGACGAACAGGATATCCGCGAGATCGTCTCCGGAATCCTGTCGGACGAGGGACATGAAACGCGCACGGCCCATGACGCCGACAGCGCTCTCGCCGCGATTTCCGACCGCGTGCCCCGGCTGATATTCCTCGACGTCTGGATGCAGGGAAGCCGGCTTGACGGGCTTGCGCTGCTCGATGAGATCAAGAGCCGCTATCCTGAACTGCCGGTGGTGATGATTTCGGGTCACGGCAATATCGAGATGGCCGTCAACGCGATCCGGCGCGGCGCCTATGACTTCATCGAAAAACCATTCAAGGCTGACCGGCTGATCCTGATCGCCGAGCGGGCGCTGGAAACCTCCAAGCTGAAGCGTGAGGTGCGCGACCTCAAGAAGCGCTCTGGAGATACGGCGGAACTCATCGGCACCTCGGTGGCGGTGTCGCAGCTCCGGCAGAATATCGAGAAGATCGCTCCCACCAACAGCCGCATCATGATCATGGGACCATCGGGCTCCGGCAAGGAACTGGTGGCCCGCATCATCCACCGCAAGTCTTCGCGCGCCGAAGGCCCGTTCGTAGCGCTGAACGCCGCCGCGATCACGCCGGACAAAATGGAAATCGCCTTGTTTGGCACCGAGGGCTCGCCCGGCCAGCCGCGCAAGACCGGCGCGCTCGAGGAAGCCCATCGCGGCGTGCTCTATCTCGACGAGATCGGCGAAATGCCGCGCGAAACCCAGAACAAAATCCTGCGTGTGCTGGTGGACCAGCAGTTCGAGCGCGTTGGCGGCTCCAAGCGGGTGAAGGTGGATGTCAGGATCATTTCCTCCACCGCCTACGATCTCGAGCAGATGATCGCCCACGGACGTTTTCGCGAAGATCTCTATCACCGCCTGTCGGTGGTGCCGGTAAAAGTGCCGCCGCTGTCGGACAGGCGCGAGGATATTCCCTTCCTCGTCGACATTTTCATGCGCCAGATCTGCGAACATGCCGGCATCCGGCCGCGCAAGATCGGCGACGATGCGCTGGCGATCCTGCAATCGCATGACTGGCCGGGCAATCTGCGCCAGCTTCGCAACAATATCGAGCGCCTGCTGATTCTCGCGCGCAGCGATGGACCGGATACGCCTGTGACCGCCGACATGCTGCCGGCGGACGTGCTGGACGCCATGCCTAGGGTGTCCTCGACCGGCGACCAGCACATCATGACGCTGCCGCTGCGCGAGGCGCGCGAAATGTTCGAGCGCGATTATCTGATCGCCCAGATCAACCGCTTCGGCGGCAATATTTCGAGAACCGCAGAATTTGTCGGCATGGAACGCTCCGCGCTGCACCGCAAACTGAAGACGCTCGGCGTCTGATTTCGACCACAGGACCCGCCATGTCGAGAATTGCTTATGTGAACGGCGCCTATGTCCCGCATTCGGACGCAATGGTGCATGTGGAGGATCGCGGCTACCAATTCGCCGATGGCGTCTACGAGGTCTGCGAGATCCGCCACGGTCTGGTCGTCGATTTGACCCGCCATCTCGATCGTCTCGGACGTTCGCTTGGCGAGTTGCGCATCGACTGGCCGATGAGCCGGGCGGCGCTTGCCCAGGTGATTCGCCGCGTCGCCCGCATGAACCATGTCAGGAACGGCATGTTTTATCTGCAGGTGACCCGCGGCGTCGCCAAGCGCGACCATGTCTTCCCCAAGCCCGGAACCCGTCCCTCGATCGTGGTGACCGCCAAAAGCACCGACCCCAAGCTCATCGCCGCCAAGAACGCCCATGGCCTCAAGGCGATCACGGCGCCCGACAATCGGTGGGAGCGCGTCGACATCAAGACCGTGGGACTGCTGCCGAACGCCATGGCGCGGCAGGCGGCAAAGGAGCGCGGCGCCCAGGAAGCGATCTATGTCGACCAGGACGGCAATGTCACCGAAGGGGCCGCCACCAATGTCTGGATCGTCGACGCCGACGGCGCGCTCGTCACCCGGCCGGCGGAACACGGAATTCTGCGCGGCATCACCCGCACAACTCTGCAAGACGTTGCGGCGCGACTGGGCGTCGAGATCCGCGAACGCAAGTTCAGCGTCGAGGAGATGAAAGCGTCGCGCGAAGTCTTCATCACGGCGGCAACCAGCATCTGCTTTCCGATCGTGGAAATCGATGGACAGGCTGTTGGCAACGGCCATCCAGGCTCGATGTCGCAAAAAATTCGTGAAGCTTTTTTCGACATTGCGGAAAAGACATCGATTTGATAGCAGTCTATGCAAGGTTGGGGCGATGGGAGCCCCGCCGGGAGGCATGAACAATAATTCCGGCGAAGTCGCCGGCAAAAACCGAAGAAACGGCGGGCGCAATGGCTGAACGTTCTCAAAATCTGCAGGATTTGTTTCTAAACACAGTCCGAAAGCAGAAGATTTCCCTGACAATTTTTTTGATCAACGGCGTCAAACTGACGGGCGTCGTGACGTCATTCGACAATTTCTGTGTGTTGCTGCGTCGTGACGGCCATTCCCAGCTCGTCTACAAGCATGCGATTTCCACAATCATGCCGGGCTCACCCGTGCAGATGTTCGAAGGCGAAGAAAACGCCGGTTGATCGACGCGTTTTATCCGCAACAAGGAGCCGGGTTGGAACCTGGGCTCCTTGTTGCCGTTTAGGACTTAATTTCCGGAGTAACGGGCATAACCGAGCGCGAAGTGAATCACGAATCCCTTGGACCGGAGCTTGAAAAGCGCCGAGACCAGATGCGTTGCGTCGTGGTGGTCCCGGTGCTCAAGTCGGCCGAGCGCGATGGCTCCGTCGTGCGAACGGGAGAAGGACGTCTCGATGAAGCCATGGGCCTTGCCCGCGCCATCGATTTGGCGATCGCCGGATCGGTCGTGCTCACGGTCTCGCAGCCCCGGCCGGCGACCCTGATCGGCACTGGAAAGATCGAGGAAATCGGCGCGCTGCTCGACGAAGGCAATGCCGGTCTGGTGATTGTCGATCACCCGCTGACGCCCGTGCAGCAGCGCAATCTCGAAAAGGAATGGAACGCCAAGGTCATCGACCGCACCGGGCTCATTCTGGAAATTTTCGGTCGCCGCGCTTCCACCAAGGAAGGCTCGCTGCAGGTCGAACTTGCCCATCTCAATTACCAGAAGGGCCGGCTGGTGCGCAGCTGGACCCACCTTGAACGTCAGCGCGGCGGCGCGGGCTTCCTCGGCGGTCCCGGCGAAACCCAGATCGAAGCCGACCGGCGCATTCTTCAGGACAAAATCGTCAAGCTGGAGCGCGAACTGGAGCAGGTGCGCCGGACGCGCCAGCTGCATCGCGCCAAGCGCAAGAAAGTGCCGCATCCGATCGTGGCGCTGGCCGGCTACACCAATGCCGGAAAATCCACCCTGTTCAACCGGTTGACCGGCGCGGGCGTGCTGGCCGAGAACATGCTGTTCGCAACGCTCGATCCGACGCTGCGCCGCATTCGACTGCCGCAGGGCCGGATGATCATCATGTCCGACACGGTCGGCTTTATTTCCGATCTGCCGACACACCTCGTCGCCGCCTTCCGCGCCACGCTCGAGGAAGTGCTGGAAGCCGATCTGATCCTGCATGTGCGCGATTTGTCGGATCCGGACAACAGCGCGCAAGCGAGTGATGTGTTGCGTATTCTCACCGATCTCGGCATCGAGGAGAGCGAGCAGGAAAAGCGCATCATAGAAGTCTGGAACAAGATCGACCGGCTCGACCCCGAAACCCATGACGCGCTGAAGGCCAAGGCCGATGGCGCCGCCAATGTCCATGCCGTCTCCGCGGTGACGGGCGAGGGCGTCGATGCGCTGCTGGCGACGATTTCCGAGCGTCTGTCGGGCGTGTTGACCGAAGCCACGGTGGTTCTGCCGGTCGACAAACTGTCGCTGCTTCCCTGGCTCTATCAGAACGCTATCGTCGACGGACGCGAAGACAATGAGGACGGCACGGTCAGCCTCGACATCCGACTGTCCGAGGGCCAGGCGGACGATCTGGACCGGCAGTTGGGACTGTTTCAAAAACAACAGCAGGACGACGAATTTTAAAATTCGAATGTTTCATATTCAAATTATTATCCACCGCGCTGATACTACGGCCTATTGACTGATTCTTTTGGATCGCTGCGGCGAATCTCCATGCAATTCGTTAGGCCATTTTCATGGACGTGCTGAACCTAGTCCTTCTGGTTTTCGAAGCCTGCCTCTATTTCGGGTTGCTCGTTTGCCTACTTCACTGGCGGGCGCGCCTGGGCATTGGCGTGATGATGACCGTGCTCGGGGTGATGCACTTTCTTGAGACCTATCTCGCCGCGCGGTTTTACGTGATGACGCCGTTCGGCATGGCGTCGCCGGGATCGATCCTGTTTTACAGCGGCAAGCTGGTGATGATCCTGATGATCTATATCCGCGAGGACGCCGCGACCGTCAGACAATTGATCTACGGTCTGCTGGGCGGCAACACCATCTGCCTGTTGTTCGCCTTTGTTCTACGTCTCCACACTGGACTTGGGCTTGCCCCGGGCGCGATGCCGGACACTGATTTTCTCGATCAGATGGGCGTGTTGATGGTGTGGGGCACGGCGCTGCTCTATATCGAATCGATCGGCGTTATCCTGCTATATGAAGCGTTGGGCCGGTGGATGGGGCGTTCGCCAGCGCCCAGGCTTTGGCTCGCCAGCGTATTGGCGCTGATTTTCGACCAGATTGGATTCTACGCTGTTCTCCGACTGCTCTACGACGCGCCGATCTCGGTTTTCTGGGCAAGCCTCACCGGTAAATGTTTCTTCGCGTTCGTCTACGCGGTGTTGGCCGCGTTCTATTTTCGTTTTTTCGCGAGCGGCGCAGCCACCGCGAAGCGCTTTCCCGCCGATGTCTTCGCCGATCTCACCTATCGGGAGCGCTATGACGCGCTTCTCGCCCGTAGCGGCGTGGACACTTTGACAGGGGTAAAGAATCGCGGTCGGCTAGAAGAGGTCGGTCCAGGGCTGATCCAGCACCATATGGAAACGTCTGCGGCCTTGTCGCTTCTGATCGCCGACGTCGACCATTTCAAGCAGATCAATGACCGCTTCGGCCATCTCCAGGGCGATGCGGTGCTCAGGGCGATTGCCGAAGCCCTGAAATCCGGGCTTCGAAACGATGTTGATCAACTCTTCCGTTTCGGCGGCGAGGAATTTTTGATTCTGATGCCGGGAATCGGTCATGATGCAGCGCTCAGGGCTGCGGAGCGATTGCGGCTGCGGGTCGAAGCGCAGGTGACGGCGGGCGGGGCGCCGGTGTCCGTCAGCATTGGCGTTGCTTCCGCGCCTGCGGGCGGAGATACGTTGCGGGCCCTGATCGACACTGCCGATCAGGGACTCTATCGCGCCAAGGCCAATGGCCGCAATCAGGTCGACGGCGTACCGCGCACCGCCTGATCAGTCCTCGGCTTTTTCCCGACGCTTGGCGTCCAGCCAAAACTCCTCCATCCGATCGAGACTTGCGTCCTCCAGGTTTTCACCGGCCTGCTCCAGACTCGTCTCGATATGCCGAAAGCGGCGGCGGAATTTGGTGTTTGTGCCCCTCAGCGCCATTTCCGGATCTGCGTCGACATGGCGGCCGATATTGACGACGGCGAAGATCAGATCCCCCAGTTCATCGGCGATCTTGTCGCGCTGACCCACCTTGATCGCCTCGCGGAGTTCGCCGATCTCCTCCTCGATCTTGTCGAGAATCGGTTCGGCCTCGGACCAGTCGAAGCCGACTTTGGCGGCCTGTTTCTGCAGTTTCACCGCTTCGGTCAGCGCAGGCTGGGCGCGGTCGACCTGGCCGAGCAGCCCGGCCTTGAAATCCTCGATGAGGCCGCGTCGTTCGCGTCGGGCGGCCTTTTCGCGCTTTTCCTCGGCCTTGATTTCGTCCCATTGCTTCTTGACCTTGGCGGGGTCATCGGCGTCGGAGACGGCGAAGACGTGCGGGTGACGGCGGATCATCTTGGAGGTGATCGCTTCCACCACGTCGCCAAAGGAGAATTCGCCAAGTTCCTCGGCCATGCGGGCGTGGAACACCACCTGCAACAGCAGGTCGCCCAATTCGTCGCGCAGGTCGTCGAGATCCTTGCGCTCGATGGCGTCGGCGACTTCATAGGCCTCTTCCAGCGTATAGGGCTTGATGCTGTCGAAATCCTGTTCGAGATCCCAGGGGCAGCCGGTGACCGGAGTGCGCAGCGCCGCCATGATCTCCAGCAGACGGGCAATATCCTTGGACGGCGTCATCTCAGTTCAGCGGGATATCGTTGCCGGCCTTGGAGGCCTGGTAGATGTCGGAGAGTTCTGTGTAGCTGGCCTTGATCGCGTCGATCCGCGCATGGAAGCCGGCTTTTTCATCCGGATTTTCCTCGGCTGCGGCCATCTCAGGCAGAGAATAACAAGTCCAGAAAGCGTTGGACTTGCGATAGCCGCCGGGCTCGAGGCCGAAGACTTCCTTGAGGATCTTCAGGTCATGGGGGATGGCGAAGGCGTCGCGGCTGTCTTCATAGCTGAAGAAATAGGTGAAATTGTCAAATCCCGCCCAGGTGATCGCCGACATGCACATGCTGCAGGGTTCATGGGTGGAGAGGAAGATGAGATCCTTCGTGTTCGGCCGCTCCGCCATCTCGTAGAAGCGCTTCAGCGTATGCACTTCGCCATGCCAGAGCGGATTTTCCGTCTCGTTGTTGGTTTCGGCCAGCAGCAGAGAAAGGTCCGACTTGCGCAAAATCGCTGCGCCGAACACCTTGTTGCCGGCTTCCACCCCGCGCCGCGTCAGGGGAATGATATCGTTTTCCATCACGGACAACAGGCGAGAGGCGAGGGCGGTGGGATCGTGGCCGAACATGAAGCGCTCCAGTAGGTTTCCCAGCAACTTTAGCGGTTCGCAGATGCAAAAGGGAAGTTGCCAGGAGGCCTCACGAACAGATTATTCGGGCGGCCATTTCTGGGCGGCGTGGAGGAGGCGGAGGATGTGAATCTCGTCGCCGGATGGCGACAGCCGGTAGATGACGATGAAGGGCGTTTGCGGCACGACGAGTTCGCGGGTGTGGCGCAGTTTCCCTATCCGTCCGCTTTCAGGAAAGCGCGTGAGCATTCGCACGGCGCGCATGAGACGGTCGCCGACGTCAGGCGCAGCCTGAGGATTTCGCTGAGCAAGATAAGTTAGTTGGCTCTGGCGCTCCCGACGGGCTTGCGCGAGCCAGATCAGTTTCATTTCGCGCGTTTCGCAGGCTTCAGTGCGAGAATATCGGCCCGCTGGGCCTCCCAATCCCTCTCGACCTCCTCATGAGGAATCCACACCGCATCGGGGCTGTCGGCGATGTCTATCGCCTCCTGCACCTTGCGGCGGAACCAGGCGTCGTATGTTTCTTCCGCCTCGGCGGCCGGCTCTGTGTTCGGCGTGTCCATGTGCATCCGTCCTTTCCCCTTAGGATAGGCTTGTTTTAGGCGTTTGCAACCGGATCGGCCTGGCCCCGTGAACGGAAATGCTCAGCCGGTTGGAATTGCGAGGAAAAGAATGTGGCCGATAGCCGTCAGCGGGATTCATGTTCCTTTTCTTTTGGCGGTTTCCAAAGGATAGTGCAGGCTCTTGAGAAAGGCAGGCAGATGAAGGATCGCGACGATCAGCTCGGGGTGTTTCCGGCGTTTTTCCGCGTGGAAGATCGCGATGTGGCCGTTGTCGGCAATGGCGACGAGGCGCTGGCGAAAGTGCGCCTGCTGCTGAATACGCGCGCGAAGATCACGCTGATTGCCGATGCGCCTGAGGCCGAACTCGTCGATCTCGTCCGCGCCAACGGCGTCCGTCATGTCGCCCAGGCTTTCGAGCCGTCGCTGATCGACGGCGCGACGCTGGTGTTCGGCGCGACCGGCGATGCCGCCGAGGATCGCGCCATCGTGGCCGCGGCCCGGGCGCTGAAGATCCCGGCCAATGCGGTCGACCAGCCCGATCAATGCGATTTCTATACGCCGGCGCTCGTCAACCGCGCCCCTGTGGCCGTGGCGATCGGTACGGAAGGCGCGGGGCCGGTCCTCGGCCAGATGATCCGGGCGCAGGTCGACCAGATGCTGTCGCCGTCGCTCGGTCGGCTCGCGCGGCTGGCCATGGTCTATCGCGGCGTGGTCGAACATGTGCTGCCGAAGGGCTCGCCCCGGCGAATGTTCTGGAAGCGCTTCTTCTCCGGCGATGTCGCCGAAGCGGTGCAGAATGGCGAAGTGGGCCAGGCCAAGCGCGAGGCCAAGCGCCTGCTCAAAAGCATCGACGGCATCGGCGGCCATGTCTGGCTGGTGGGCGCAGGCCCCGGCGCCGAAGATCTGCTGACGCTGCGCGCCCAGCGGGTGATGATGGAAGCCGATGTTCTGGTCTATGACGCGCTGGTGCCGCAGGCCGTCGTCGATATGGGCCGGCGCGACGCCGAGCGCATTTCGGTGGGCAAGCGCAAGGGCTGTCATTCGAAATCGCAGAACGAGATCAACGATCTGCTGGTCGAGTTGGGGAGCGCGGGCAAGCGCGTCGTGCGGCTGAAATCCGGCGATCCGCTGGTCTATGGCCGGGCGGGCGAGGAAATGGCGGCGCTGAGACAGGCGGGCGTCTCCTATGAGATCGTGCCCGGCATCACCTCGGCCTTCGCCGCCGCCGCCGATTTCGAACTGCCGCTGACGTTGCGCGGCGTCGCTTCGTCGCTGATCTTCACCACCGGGCATGATCTCGCCGGCGACGTGCTGCCGGATTGGGCGCGGCTTGCGGTGTCCGGCGCCACGATCGCGGTCTATATGGGACGCAGCGTGGCGGCCTCCGTGGCTGAGCGGCTGATGGTTGCCGGCATTCCGGCCGAGACGACGGTGGCGGTGATCGAAAACGCCAGCCGTCGCGACCGGCGCCTGATGCATGGCGTGCTCGCCGACCTGCCGTCGCTCGATAGCCGCGACGATCTAACGGGACCGGTGATGGTGATCATCGGCGAGGCGGTCGCAGGCGCCAATCTTGACAATTCGACGCCGCTCCTTTCCAGAGAGCGGCATCTAGCCGAACGTGTGGGAGCATGAGATGAGTTTGCAGATTTTGACCGCCAACCGCCTGACCGACGGCGTCGTCGTCTGGTATGATGTCGACGGTCAGTGGAGCCTGACCATAGAGCGCGCCGAGATCGCCCGCGACAAGGAGACCGCTGCCCGGCTCGAAGCCATCGGCAAGCAGGCTTTCGCGGCCAATCTCGTGGTCGACGTCAACCTGATCGATATCGAAGAAGTCGATGGGGCCATTCGTCCGCTTCGCCTGCGCGAACGCATCCGGGCCGAAGGTCCGACCATCGATTACGCCGCCTGATCGGCATTTCCGCATTTTTGAACCAGGGACACACGCATGTACCGTTACGATGAATTCGATCACGCCTTCGTGGCCGATCGCGTCGCGCAGTTCCGCGATCAGGTGGAGCGCCGCCTTTCCGGCCAGCTCGCCGAAGACGCGTTCAAGCCGCTGCGCCTGATGAATGGCGTCTATCTGCAGTTGCACGCCTATATGCTGCGGGTGGCCATTCCCTATGGCACGCTGAATTCCAAGCAGATGCGGATGCTCGCGCATATCGCCCGCAAATATGACCGCGGCTATGGCCATTTCACCACGCGGCAGAACATCCAGTATAACTGGCCGAAGCTTGAGGATTGTCCCGACATTCTCGCGGATCTCGCGAGCGTCGAAATGCACGCCATCCAGACCTCGGGCAACTGCATCCGCAATGTGACCGCCGACCATTTCGCCGGCGCCGCCGCCGACGAGGCCGTGGATCCGCGTCCTTATGCGGAAATCCTTCGCCAGTGGTCGTCCGTGCATCCGGAATTCTCGTTCCTGCCGCGCAAGTTCAAGATCGCCGTGACCGGCGCCGAGCGCGACCGCGCCGCAATCCAGGTGCACGACATCGGTCTGCATATGCGGAAGAACGACAAGGGCGAAATCGGCTTCGACGTCTATGTCGGCGGCGGCCAGGGCCGCACGCCGATGGTGGCCAAGAAGATCCGCGACTTCCTGCCGGAAGAGGATCTCTTGTCCTACACCACCGCGATCCTGCGCGTGTACAATCTCTATGGTCGCCGCGACAACAAGTACAAGGCGCGCATCAAGATCCTCGTGCACGAGACCGGCGTCGAAAAACTGTCGGCCGAGATCGAGGCGGAGTTCAATGAACTCAAGAATTCCGAACTGAAGCTGCCGGAAGCCGATGTTCTCGCCATCCAGAATTATTTCAAGCTGCCGGACCTGCCGGCGCGCGCCGAAGGCTGGGCCAATCTCGCCGCCTGGAAAAAGGCGGACGCCAATTTCGCCCGCTGGGTGGACCAGAATGTCCAGCCGCACCAGAACCCCGATTACGGCATGGTGACGATCTCGCTGAAGCCGATCGGCGGCATTCCGGGCGACGCCACCGACGCGCAGATGGATCTGGTCGCCGATCTCGCCGAAGAATACGCCTTTGATGAGATCCGCATCAGCCATGAGCAGAACATCATCTTCCCGCATGTGGCGCTTGCCGATCTCGAGCCGCTGTATCGCGCGTTGGCAGGCGCAGGTCTCGCCACCGCCAACAGCAATCTGATCACCGACATCATCGCCTGTCCGGGGCTGGATTATTGCGCGCTGGCCAATGCCCGCTCGATCCCCGTGGCGCAGGCGATTTCGTCGCGCTTCGGCTCGCCCGAACGCCAGGCGGAGATCGGCGAACTCAAGATCAAGATTTCCGGCTGCATCAATGCCTGCGGCCACCACCATGTCGGCCATATCGGCCTTCTGGGCGTGGAAAAGAAGGGCGCGGAACTCTATCAGATCACGCTGGGCGGCTCGGCTGACGAGAACACCTCGATCGGCGAAATCATCGGTCGCGGTTTTGAGCCTGAGAAGGTGACGGATGCGATCGAGGTGGTGGTCAACACCTATCTCGGTCTTCGCCTGTCCAAGGAAGAGACCTTCATCGACGCCTATCGCCGCGTCGGGCCGCAGCCCTTCAAGGCCGCGCTCTACGGCTCCACCGCCGAAGCCGCCTGAGGAGAGTTTTATGACCAAGATCTGGAATGAAAACGGCTTTGTCAGCGACGATCCCTGGGTGATCGAGACCGAGGAAACCAAGGCCGGCTCGAATGAAAAACCGATCCTGCCGCTGGCGGACTTTCTCGAAAAGGCCGCTTCAGGCGAAACCGGCCTCGGCGTGCTGATCGCGCCGGCCGACAATGTGAAGGCGCTCGCCGACCACTTTGACAAAATCGCGCTCATCGCCGTGTCCTTCCCGGCCTATAGCGACGGTCGCGGCTTCAGCCATGCCTCGCTGCTGCGCCGGCTGGGCTATGAGGGCGAGATCCGGGCGGTGGGCGACGTGCTGATCGATCCCTTGCCGCTGATGCTGCGCTGTGGGGTGACGAGCTTTGCGGTGACCAATGCGACGGCGATTCAGCGGCTGTCGGAGGGGCGGTTGCCGGGAATCCGCAATCATTATCAGCCGACGGCGCGGCCGGCGGATAACGAAGGCGGGTATAGCTGGCGTCGGGCGAACTGATTACTGTTCCAAATGAATTAGTGATCGGAAAATGCGCTTGCAAAATTTGTTGGCGCATTTTCTCAATCAACTTAATATTGTAAATTTTCAGTGTACATGTTTGTGTAAGGTTTGAATTAAAAATATTTTCTGATTGGTGCGTGTCGGATATTTATTTTTCCGTCCCAAACGGAAATGAATCCGGATTATAAAGCAAATGTCCGCTCTCTCCCATATCTATAGACATCATAAGGCCAGCTCTGGTAAATATCTTCCAAAGACGCTGCCCCACGCGACTGAAAATTATCTCAAGATAGAGAAGTTTTCTAACTGCAATTGAAATCTCTTCCGCATTCATGGAGCCAGGCCATTGGTTGTCGTGAAAGTACCTGTGTATAAAGAAATCTCTCTTTTCTTTTACCCAGCGTAAATATGAAATATCATTATCGTTTATTCCGTGTTTTGATAGTATTTTTATTAAGCTTCCTAGTGTAGAATCCTTTAAAACACCAGATTTCTCCAATATTACGTCCCATGCTGGCGCGTCGTCTCCTAATAAGCTCTTAACCGAAATTCTGTCGCATACAGTCATCCCCTCGATGATGGTAGTCTCCATGAGGGAAAGGTTCACGAAAGTGGAACCAATCTGATAGCAGTAGTGAATTCTAATAACATCAATGTCACTCTGTGATTTTATGAATTTTCTTATTTCACTTGCGGAGATAGAGGGATTTTTAGGCAAAACTTCCTCCGTTCTTTTGTTGGAAAATATCTGGATATTTTGTTTTCTTAAATATGTTGATTAATTTAAATCCCCACATTCGGCCGATCGATGATCTCCCGGAGCGCGAAGCTCGAATTGATCTTCACCACATGCGGCAGGGCCGAGAGCCAGTCGCGGTGGACGCGCTCGTAATCTTCGAGATCCTTGCAGGCCACGCGCAGGATATAGTCGTATTCTCCCGACATCAGATAGCAGACCAGCACATTCGGACAGAGTTTGACCGCCGCCTCGAATTCGCTGAGGGTCTTGGCGAACTGGCCCGACAGCGAGATGTGGACGATCACCATCATCTTGTAATCCAGCGCCTTGTGCGACACCTGGGCGTAATAGCCGCTGATCACCCCTGATTTTTCGAGGATGTCGAGACGCCGCGAGCAGGCGGAGGGAGAGAGGCCCACGCGCTCGGCGAGTTCGGCGTTGGAGATTCGTCCGTTGCGCTGCAACACCCGCAAAATCGAATGATCAGTGCTGTCGAGTTTCTCCATCGGAGATTCCTTCGAAAAATGGCGTCTTTAACGAAATATTCTTCGATAGATTTGATTGCGGACCCGGCATTTTGCAAGGACATTTCCTCAGTAATCCTGTCAAATCCTGCGCATTCGACAACCGCTCCACGCTTCAAGCGACAATAAGGGAACTACTCATGCGCGTCGGCTGCCCCAAGGAAATCAAGAACCACGAATATCGCGTCGGCCTCACGCCGGCTTCGGTCCGCGAATATGTCGCGCATGGCCATAGCGTGCTGGTGGAAACCAATGCCGGCGCCGGCATCGGCGCTGATGACGCCGCTTACGTGGCCGCTGGCGCGACGATCGCCGCCACCGCATCGGATGTTTTCGCCAATTCCGACATGATCGTGAAGGTGAAGGAGCCGCAGCCGTCGGAATGGGCGCAGCTGCGCGACGGCCAGATCCTCTATACCTATCTGCACCTGGCTCCGGATCCGGAACAGACCAAGGGCCTGATTGCCTCGGGCGTGACGGCTGTGGCCTATGAAACCGTTACCGACGAGCGCGGCGGCCTGCCGCTGCTTGCGCCGATGTCGGAAGTCGCGGGTCGTCTGTCGATCCAGGCTGGCGCTTTCTCGCTGCAGAAGGCCAATGGCGGCCGCGGCGTGCTGCTCGGCGGCGTGCCGGGCGTGCTGCCGGGCAAGGTCGTGGTGATCGGCGGCGGCGTCGTCGGTCTGCATGCGGCCCGCATGGCTGTTGGCCTCGGCGCCGATGTGACCATTCTCGACCGCTCGCTGCCGCGCCTGCGCCAGCTCGACGACATCTTCAACGGCCATGTCCACACCCGCTTCTCCTCGATCGACGCGCTGGAAAGCGAAGTCTTCCAGGCGGATCTGGTGATCGGCGCGGTGCTGATCCCAGGCGCCGCAGCTCCCAAGCTCGTCACCCGCAAGATGCTTGGCGGCATGAAGAAGGGCGCTGTCATCGTCGACGTCGCTATCGACCAGGGCGGCTGCTTCGAGACCTCGCACGCCACCACCCATTCCGAGCCGACCTATGAAGTCGACGGCATCATCCACTATTGCGTCGCCAATATGCCGGGCGCCGTGCCGGTGACGTCCGCGCATGCGCTGAACAACGCCACGATCGGCCACGGCCTGGCGCTCGCCGACAAGGGTGTTGCCGCCATCCTCGCCGACAAGCATCTGCGCAATGGCCTCAACGTCCACAAGGGCAAGATCACCAATGCCGCCGTCGCCGAAGCTCTCGGCTATGAGCTGCATGCACCGGAATCCGCACTCGCGGCGTAAGCCGCATAGAAAAATGCGGGGAAACAGAACGCCGGCCCGAGATTTCGGGCCGGCGTTTTGCGTCTATCAAAAAGTCTTCTACCTTAACGCTTGCCCAGTTCCGCCCATTCCTCATCACTCAGCGGCCTGACCAGCGCGTCCGCAGTCGAGACAGGGTTGAAGCCGAACATCTGGTAGAGTTGCAGCGCGCGGGGATGGTCGAGATTGTTGGTGGTGACGGTGAGCTTTTTCGGCTCCAGGCCCCAGGCGGCGTGCAAGGCCTGCAGCAGGAACCATTTACCGACGCCAAGACCGAGCGCATGCTCGATCAGGCCGAAATGACAGAGCTCCACCACGTCTTCCGACTCGTGAAACAGCTCATAGAAGCCGGCGGGGGCGCCGTTGACATAGAGAACGGTGATGTGGGTGCGCTTGTCGTGCAACACAGCTGCAAGCTTATCGTCTGACAACCTCAGACGGTCGACCCAATTCCAGCGGCGGCCGACCTGGCTATAGAGGAAGCGGTAGAAGGGCAGGGGAATGTTCGGCGCACGCATCAGCGCCGTTTGCAGATTGACCGGCAGCGGCAAGCTCTGGCGCGGCGGCGTGTTCATTTCGAGCCGGGTGATATGGGCTTTCAGCGCACGGGGTTTTTTGGTGCCAGTCGCCATGGTTCAATCCTTGCCGGTGATAACGGGTGTATCGGGTAGCGAGCCCCATTCCGACCAGGAGCCGTCGTAAAGTGTGTGATCGGTATGCCCGACCGAGGCGAGCGCCAGCGAAATGACCGCAGCCGTGACGCCCGAGCCGCAGCTGGTGGTGACGGGGCGCGCAAGATCGATGCCGGCCTTGTCGAATTCGGCGCGGAGATCGTCGAGGCTCTTGAAGCGGCCCGATACGGCGAAGACGCCGGCCGGCAGGTTTTTGGCGCCCGGCATATGGCCGCCGCGCAGGCCGGCGCGTGGTTCGGGGTCGATGGCCGCGAATCGGCCGGGGCTGCGAGCGTCGGCGATCTGGCGGAGGCCGGCGTCGACGATGCCGCGCATGGACTCGAGCGAGGTGATCATCCGGCCCTGATAATTGACGGTGAAGACGGCTGGCGCGGGTTCCGGCAGATCGGTTTCGAGCGGGCGGCCCTCGGCCTTCCAGCCATCCAGCCCGCCTTCGAGCACGTAGACCTTCTCCGCGCCCATCAGCCGGAACAACCACCAGACGCGCGGGGCGGAAAAGAAGCCGGGACCGTCATAGACGACGATTTCATCACTTGCGGAAATGCCCATCTTGCCGACGGCGTCGGCGAACTGCGCAGGCGAGGGGACCGTGTGGGGCAGGCCGGTCGAATGATCGGCGATGGCGTCCTGATCGAAAAACACCGCGCCTGGGATATGGCCCGCTGCATAGTCCTCGGCGCCGATTCGATTCTGCGCCGGAAGATACCAGGAGGCGTCGACGATGCGGAACGCGGGCGCGCCGAGATTCTTCTCGACCCAGTCGGATGTCACCACGAAGGGACTCTTGTCGGCGCTCATCTTCTTCCTCCCTTGGGAAATGTTGGCTTAGGCCTCGGGCTTGCCGAACTTGATGCGGAAGCGCCGGTTTTCCTTGCCCTTCTTTTCGATCTTGGCGATGTGGATCTCGCCGACTTCCTGGGTTTCCGACACATGCGTGCCGCCGCAGGGTTGGCTGTCGATCGCGGCGTTTTCGCCGATGCAGACCAGGCTGACGCGACCGAGCCCGATGGGCGGCCGGACATTCTTGGATTTGACGATGCCCGGATTGGCCGCCAGCTCCTCGTCGGTGATCCATTGCAGGTAGATGGGATGATTGGCGGCGACGATTTCCATCATCTTCGCCGTCACCTCATCCTTGTCGATGGTCTCGCTCATGTCGAAATCGACGCGACTTTCATCCTCGCCGACGGCGGCGCCGGTGATCGGGAACTGGCAGACGACGGAGAGGATGTGGCAGGCGGTGTGCATGCGCATCAGCTTGTAGCGGCGCGCCCAGTCGATATGGAGAACGAGCTTTTCGCCGATCTCGGGGCGGGCCTGGCCGTCAAGCGGCCTGTGCAGGATGATGCTTTTGTCGGCGCCGTTTGTGGTGACGCCGAGTTCGATGCGGCTGCCGTCGGCGCGCTCAAGAAAACCGGAATCGCCGGGCTGGCCGCCCGACGTAGCGTAGAAACAGGTCTGGTCGAGTTCGATCGACCCGTCGTCATGCACCGCCGTGACCGTCCCCTCCGCCGTCGAAAGATAGAAATCGTCGCGGAAGAGAGGGGTCACGGGCATGGGTCAGTCACTCGACAGGTTCAAAGGGCGGCCGGATGCCCGAGGTCTTCGTGAGCCAGGTCGGAAGGGGCAGGCCCTTCTCGGACAGGAAGGCGGGATTGAAGAGCTTGGACTGGTACCGGTTGCCGTAATCGCAAAGGATGGTCACGATTGTATGGCCCGGGCCTAAGTCTTTTGCAAGGCGGATGGCGCCGGCGATATTGATGCCCGAGGAGCCGCCGAGGCAGAGGCCTTCGTTTTCGACCAGATCGAAGACGATCGGCAGCGCTTCCGAATCGGGGATCTGATACTGGAAATCGGGCGCAAAACCTTCGAGATTGGCGGTGACGCGGCCTTGGCCGATTCCCTCGGTGATCGATCCGCCTGTGGATTTGAACTCCCCATGCGCATAAAAATTGTAGAGCGCTGCGCCTTCTGGATCGGCAAGCCCAATCTTGATGTCCGTGTTAAAGCCCTTGAGGCCGGCTGCGACGCCGGCCAGCGTGCCGCCCGAGCCGACCGCGCAGATGAAACCGTCAACCTTGCCGCCGGTCTGCTTCCAGATTTCCGGCGCGGTGGTTTCGATATGCGCCTGACGGTTGGCGATATTGTCGAACTGGTTGGCCCAGATCGCGCCGTTGGGTTCGGTCTTGGCCAGTTCGGCGGCCAGCCGTCCGGACAGCTTCACATAATTGTTGGGGTTCTTGTAGGGGACGGCCGGCACTTCCACGAGCTCGGCGCCGAGCAGTTTTAGCGCGTCCTTTTTTTCCTGGCTCTGCGTCTCGGGAATAACGATGACGGTGCGGTAGCCGAGCGCTTTTGCGACCATGGTCAGGCCGATTCCCGTATTGCCGGCGGTGCCTTCAACGATCACGCCACCCGGCTGCAACAGGCCTTTGCGCTCGGCGTCGCGGATGATGTAAAGCGCGGCGCGATCCTTCACGGACTGGCCGGGATTGAGAAATTCCGCCTTGCCGAGAATGGTGCAGCCGGTTTCCTCGCTGGCGCGCTTGAGCGTGATGAGCGGCGTGTCGCCGATGAGATCGAGAACGGTGTGCTGCGCAGCCATGATCCTGTCCGCCTGTTTTTCCTTGGTTCCGAGACCCGGTGTTTTTCACGCCAGGCCCTGTCAGCGCAAGGAATTTAGTTGCCGAGGACGGCCCTGAGGGCGGAAAAGGATTTCAATCTCTCAGGCATAAACCACCTGGCGCACATCGATATTGCGGGAGCGGAAGCCGGCTTCGCAATAAAAGAAGTAGAACTCCCAGAGCCGCTTGAACCTGTTGTCGAAGCCGAGCGGTTGCAACCGATCCCAGGTTTCCCAGAATTTCACCCGCCATTCGGCCAAGGTGCGCGCGTAATCATGGCCGAAGCCGAAACTGCTGACCAGAGACAGGCCGGCTTTCGCGCCATGTTCGGCGAGATGGCGCGGCGTCGGCAGCATGCCGCCCGGGAAAATGTATTTCTGGATGAAATCGGGATTGGCCTTGTAATCGGCATAGGCCTTTTCATCGATGGTGATGACCTGCAGACCGGCGCGGCCGCCCGGCTTCAAACATTCCCGCAATTTGCCGAAATAGACGGGCCAGTAACGCTCGCCGACCGCCTCGAACATTTCGATCGAGACGATCTTGTCATAGACGCCGGTCTCGTCGCGATAATCCTGGAATCTGAGATCGACCTTGTCCGACAGTCCCTGGCGCTGCATGCGTTCGGAGGCGAATTTCAGCTGCTCGCGGGAAATCGTCAGGCCGGTGACCTGGCAGCCGATCTCGCTTGCGGCAAATTCTGCAAAGCCGCCCCAGCCGCAGCCGATTTCCAGCACGCGGTCGCCGGGCTGAATGCCGGTGGCCTCTGCGAGCGCGCGATATTTGGCCCGCTGGGCGGAGGGTAGGTCATTGGCGCCGGTGGAATAGAGTGCGGAGGAATAAGTCATGGTCGGGTCGAGCCATGCCTTGTAGAACTCATTGCCGAGATCGTAATGGGCCGAAATATTGCGCTTGGAGCCGGTCTTGGTGTTGGCGTTCATCCAGTGGCGGAACCGTTCGACGATGCGAAGCAGGCCGCGTGCGCCATTGGCGAAACGGCCGCCGACATGCTGGTTGACCAGGAAAAGTTCGAGGAACTGGCCGATATCGGCGCTGTCCCAATCGCCGTCGATATAGGAATCCGCCGCAGCGATCGCGCCGCCGGTGATCGAATGGGTGAACAGATTCCAGTTTTTCAATGTGATGACCGCATCGGGCCCGGCTTTGTGGCCGGATATACGGACCAGCCGGCCCTCGGGCGTTCGAAGCGTGAGCGAACCGACGTCAATATTGACGAGACCCTTGAAGATCATCTGCACGGTCAGCGGCAGGCCCTTGTTGAATTTGGCGAGATTGGCGGCGTTGAGCGGTTCTGCGGCCAAGGTTTCTTCGGCAGTGAGGCTATGTTGTCCCATGTTGTTGTGATCCCCTTTTATCCCTGTCCCGCAATTCCCAGTTCCGCAAAAAATTCGTCGCTTGTCGAGCCTAAACATTGTCTTGCTGGGGCTCATCCCCCTGGTTTGATCCAGTGATCTCAGCATAGGCGGCAAGCGCCGCCTTGCGCGCCCGGTCATGGTCTACGACAGGCTTCGGATAGGTGTCGCCGAGCGTCACGCCAGCGCTGGCCAGCGCATCGGCAGGAGCCTCCCAGGGCCTGTGAATATAACGGTCGGGCAGGCGGGCCAGTTCCGGGCAATACTGGCGCACATAGGCGCCGTCGGGATCAAACGTTTCGCCCTGCTTGACGGGATTGAAAATCCGGAAATAGGGCGCAGCGTCGGCGCCGCAACCCGCCACCCATTGCCAGCTTGCGGCGTTGCTCGCGAGATCGACATCGACCAGCGTATCCCGGAACCAGGATTCGCCCTCGGTCCAATGCACAAGCAGGTCCTTGATGAGGAAGGAGGCGACAATCATGCGGACGCGATTGTGCATCCAACCGGTGCGCCAGAGTTCGCGCATACCGGCGTCGACGATCGGATATCCGGTCAATCCGCGCGTCCAGAGATCAAGGCCCTCGGGATTGTCCGCCCAGGGAAAGGCGTCGAATTTACGGTTGAGGTTGCGGCTCGCCAGATCGGGGACGTGAAACAGCAGATGCCAGGAAAATTCTCGCCAGACGAGTTCCTTGCGAAAATGAATAATGTCCTCGGCGGGGATGGCGTCGGTCAGCCCTTCGGTGGCGCGCCAGATCCGGTGCGGCGAGATTTCGCCGAAAGCGAGATGCGGCGACAGGCGCGAGGTGGTCTTTTTGCCTGGAATGTCGCGATTCTTCTTGTAGCCTTTCACCGCCTCGTCGAGAAACGCCTGGAGAGCGGCTTCGGCGCCGGCTTCTCCGGGAGTCCATGTCTCTCGAAAGCCGCCGGCCCAATCAGGCTTGTTCGGCAACAGGCTCCATGCCGCGAGGTCCTCGCTTTCCGCCGCGCCGGCGCAAGCCGGAATTCGCTCTGGCGCTGGAATGGCGTCGATCGGGCGATATTGCGCTTCGAAGGCGCGCCAGAACGGGGAATAGACGGAAAATCGCTTTCCCTGTCCGGTCATCAAGGCCATGGGGTCGTGCAGCAGGAACCCGTCGAAGCTTCTTGCATCGAGGCCCCGAGCTTTCAGATTTTTCTTGATGGCGGCGTCGATGTCGCGCGAAGCGAGATCGTAGCGCCGGTTCCAGAACACCGCGCGGGCGCCGGTTGTTTCGATCAGCGAATCGAGCGCGTCTTCCGCATGACCGGTGAGCAGCAACAGCCGGTTGCCGCGCGCGACGAGGTCGGCGCTCAGTCTCTCCAGTGAATTATGAAGCCACCAGGCCTGAGCGGCGCCATGCGCGCCGGCGAAAACCTCCTCATCTTCGCGGATATAGATGCAGATCACGTCGCCGCCTGCCAGCAGGGCGGCGGCCAAAGCCGGGTTGTCACTCAGCCGCAAATCGCGGCGAAACCAGACGATGGAGGGTCCTGGACCCGTTTTTTTCTCAGCCACTCTGTCATTTCCCAATTGTCCGCCAGTCCATCTACGTGCTGTTTTTGCTTTGGGATCAATGAGAAGCCGAGAAGAGTTTGCAATACAGGGGCCGCCTCGCGCGGCCCCTGTTCACATCTTGATCAGCCGCCATATGGCGACATGCACTGGCGGCGCGGGCCGTTATAGGGCTGAAACGAGTTGTCATAGGCGCGATAGGACCGGTAATGATTTCGGCACCACCGGCGGTGCGGATTGCCTGTGCGCACACGCACCGACGGCGCCGCGATCGCGCCGCCGATGATGGCCCCGGCGGAAAAGGCGGCCAGCGGATACCAGAATCCATTGGAATGGCGGCGATAGCCATGGCGATGATAGCGATAGCCGCGATGGCCGCGCCAGTTGTTATGGCGCTGGCGGATGATGCGGCGACCCTGTTCGCGGACCTGGACCAGATCCGTTCCCGTCTCCGCCTGGGGGCGGGGAAGCGGCATCGGCTGGGCGGTCACCGGCACGATGCTGGTAAAGGCCATGATCGCGCCAATTCCGATAGCAGCCGCTGACATTGATAAACGAGCCATGATAATCACCTCTTCGATGTGTCTATGCCTCTAAAGGGGCGTATGACGGAAAATGTTCCGTGCATGGCCACGAATTCGCATTTGTATCGAGGAAAGCGATCAACCGCTCTTAATTTGCCGTCATTCCGGCCCAAACCAGGATTGCGGCGTATAGCGTGAATATCAACGCCGCAAAGGCCATAAAAACCACGAGCAGGCCCTTTCCGAGGGTAACTCGTTTCATTTTCTGTGCTGAATTTTCGGCGCTCGGAGCGAGCGCGGGCTCGTCATCGGGTCTCATGGGCGTGCTCCTTTGCCTTCGCAACGCGCCGGGAGCGCAAGGCGTTCCACAGGCTGCAAGCCCTGATTATGCGCCGGAGGCCGATAGCCGGGCGCGAAGCACGTCCAGCGCCTTCAGCGCCTTGCCGCGCGCCTGGGTCAGATAGGTCGGCTCCTTCGAACCCACAGTATAAGCGCCGGCAAATTCCGCCAGCGTGCGAAGAGTAAGATCGAGCGCGGCGATGTCGTCAATCAGTTCGGGCGTCTGTTCGCTTTGTTGGCCCAATTCGCCGAGAAGCGCTTGCGCGGTGGCGAGAAACTTCGGGGCGGACGCCGAATTGACGCGAAGAATCCCGAATTCGATTTGCCCCAGATGCAGCGAAAAGCGATTCTTCAACGGCAACCTCCCACACGACCGTAATTCCGGCGGTATCTTCACATTTTCAAATGAATATTAAAATAAGCGCAACGCGGTGAGCGGACGGGTTTGGCCGCGACTCGCCTTTTCTTTTTCAGGCCGGGGCGCCATGTTGAGATTGGAGGCGACATGCGCGAAAAACTGATCGCCGTCAGACACAAAACACTCGGAGCCTTGCGAGACGCGGGACTGCATTTGCACGCCTATTGCAACAATCCCGGCTGCCACTGGAGCGCGCCGCTCGACCTTCCATCGATAATCGCCCGATTGGGGGAACATCAGAGCGCGCTTCCGCCTGATCTCGCGCCACGACTCGTCTGCAGCCGCTGCGGCGGCAAGAATGTCGCGGTGGTGCTTTCGGCCGCGCCGGAACTTCCAGACGATGCGGCGGCGTATTTGCGGCAGACAAACCGTCACCACAACGAATAACATTGATTACATAGGAGTATTTTTGGAGGCCTCGCCCGGAATTGAACCGGGGTACAAGGATTTGCAGTCCTCTGCGTCACCACTCCGCCACGAGGCCTCTCGTGATGCGACGTCTGGCTTCAACAGCCGACGCGCATGTAACAGGGATGTTTGTTTCACCATCCCGGCGGTTGGCGGGCTTCTAACAGGAAGGTTTGAGATCCGCAAGACGGATTTGGAAAAAGTTGAGCGAGATTTCTTTGCGTCAAATTAGGGGAGGTAAGCTCTTGCGAGGTCCTCAGTGGTTTGACGACTTGTCCTTGCGAAAAATTGGGAAATTCGAAAAAATCGCTTGGCAAATCCCGAAAGCGTTTGTATTACGCCGCCCAACGACGCGGAAGACGCAGTTATTCCCTGGTAGCTCAGCGGTAGAGCATTCGACTGTTAATCGACAGGTCGCCGGTTCGAATCCGGCCCGGGGAGCCAACTTTGCAAGTGGCAAAGTGAAGACTGTAGTATCGTGTTGATCCTTGGTAGCTCAGCGGTAGAGCATTCGACTGTTAATCGACAGGTCGCCGGTTCGAATCCGGCCCGAGGAGCCAAATTTGCGGCGATAGCCGCTCGAGAGCCGATCGCCCGCGCGATCGGCTTTTTCGTTTGTTGTTTCGGTTCTTTTTTGCGTTGCGGCGCGCGCCCGCTTGAAAGCGCGACGCAGGCGGACTAATACCGCTCGCAGGCAAGCGGTTCTTAAAGCTTTACGATGGGGCCTCCGACAATGGATTACGCAGCGCAGCGCGCCAAAATGGTCGACAATCAGATTCGCACGACGGACGTAACGTCCAGGACGGTGCTCGCGGCGTTTCTCGCGGTTCCGCGCGAAAAATTCACGCCAGAGCACCTCAAGGCGCTCTCTTATATCGACACCGACATCAATGTCGGCGAAGGCCGTTACATGATGGAGCCGTCGCCGCTCGCCAAGATGCTGCAGCTTCTCGATCTTCGCGCCGGCGAGCGCGTGCTGGAGATCGGCGCCGCGAGCGGTTATTCTGCGGCCCTGATGGCGCATATGGGCGCAAGCGTGGTGACGGTCGAGGAAACGCCGGCGGCCGCCGAATTCGCCAAGGCGGCCCTTGATGGCGTCGACAATGTCACGCTGGTGACCGGCGCGCTTTCCGTCGGCTGTCCGGCCAAGGGGCCGTATGACGCGATCTTCGTCAACGGCGCGGTCGAGGAATTGCCTCAGTCGCTGTTTGATCAACTGAAAGAGGGCGGTCGGCTCGTCGCTGTTTTTGGCGAAGGATTGGCGTCCAGCGCGAAGGTGTTCGTCAGCGAAGGCCGCGCGGTGTCGGAGCGTTTCGGCTTCAACACTTCGGTGCGGAAGCTTCCCGGTTTCGAAAAGATAGCTGAATTCGTTTTCTAATATTCGACAAGGGCGGCGTTGGCCGCCCTTTCTATTTTGGAAACGCGCCGTTTTGTTGCCGAGCGGCAACGTGTCCACAGATTGAATGTCCTAAAGCTTTGTTAATCGGTTGCCGCGCGCGACTTCTATACGCATAGTGCGGCTCGCGAAGCATGCTTCGCTCGGCGCTCCGGCGGACGGCACATGACGTGTCGCGGAAGGCGTCGAAAAGAAGGCGTCATGCGCAGGGTGGGTACCGTGTTGAAATTCAGAAGAGCTTTGTTGGCTGCTGTGATGGCGCCGGCAATTGTCGCCTTGTCCAGCGCGGCCTGGGCCGACAGCATTTTCGATGCGATGGCCAAGGCCTACGAGAACAATCCAGACCTCAACGCCGCCCGCGCCGGGTTGCGCGCGACCGATGAAGGCGTCACCATCGCCAAGGCTGGCTGGCGACCGCAGGTCTCTGGATTCGCGCAGATCAGCAGCACACGCTACAGCGGCAAAGAAGCTTCTGACATAGCCGAGGCCCAAAATTATGGCCTGGACTTTTTCAATAAATCGGCGGGATTGACGGTCACGCAACAGATTTTCGACGGTTTTCAGACGTTGAACCGGGTCAGGTCGGCGGAATCAACCGTGTATTCTGAGCGCGCCAATCTCAAAGCCACGGAAATTCAGACTCTTTTGTCGGCGGCGCAGTCTTACGCCAATATTGCGCGCGACCAGGAAATCGTGTCGATCCGCAAGCAGAATCTCGCTTTCTTGCGCGAACAGGTCAACGCCGCCACCTCGCGTCTCGACGTGGGCGAGGGCACGAAGACCGATGTGAGCCTGGCCGAGGCGGAACTCGCCCAGGCCGAGGGCGCGCTTGCGAATGCGGATTTTCAGCTGAAGCAAAGCCGCGCCGTCTATGTGCAGATCGTTGGGGAAACGCCCAAGGCCATCCGTCAGGCCAAGCCGTTGAGCAAGACTTTGCCCAAGTCCATCGACGACGCCGTGGCCACTGGCTGGCGTGAACATCCCGCTATTCTCGCGGCGATGTACGCCATCGATTCCGCCGGCTTCCAGGTCAAGACCGCCGAGGGGGCGATGTTGCCTGGCGTGGTCGTCCAAGGGCAGGTGTCGGCGAATGGCGGCAATTCCGACTGGTCAACGCTCAACAATTACAATTCTTCTTCGGTGACCGCCCGCATCAATGTGCCGATTTATCAGGGCGGCGCGGAATATGGTGAAATCCGCCAGGCCAAGGAACGGTTGGGCCAGCAGCAGATCCAGCTTGATTCGACACGGCTGGAAGTGCAGCGCACGATCGTGGCGGCCATCGCCCAGTTCGACGCCGCCAAGGCGATGATCGAGGCCGGCAATGTTCAGCTGCAGGCAGCGCAGCAAGCGCTGGACGGCGTGCTCGAAGAACGCAAAGTCGGCCAGGCCACCACGCTCGACGTGCTGGATTATCAGGCGCGCGTGCTGAACGCCCGCGAAGGTTTGGCCAGCGCCAATCGCGACGCCGTGGTGGCGAGTTTTGGCGCGGTCGCGGCCATGGGTCATCTGACCATCGACACAGTCGGATTGAAAGTGGCGCGCTACGAGCCGGAAGAGCATTACGGCAAGGTCAAGGACAAGTGGTTCGGCCTTCGCACGGTCGACGGGCGCTGAGCGTCCCGACAAAGCGGAGTTGAACGGTTTTACCTCCGCAACAAATCTGTGCATGATCATAGTTGTTTGATTCGCGGCGGTTTTTTCAATCGCCGCCATGCTTTAATCTGATCGTCGCCGCGTGAGAGCGCGGAGAACATGCGGAAAGACAATCGAGGATGACCATGGCTCAGCCGAATGCAGCGCGCGAACCGTCGATGGATGAAATTCTGGCGTCCATCCGGCGGATCATCGAAAGCAACGAGCCGGCCACCGAAGCGCGCCTTGCCGCGCTGGGCGATCTCGATGGTTTCCAGAGCGAGGCGGCCAATGACGATCTCGAAGACGTGCCGCTGACGGTCGATGGGTCTTTCGATATTTATGAGCAGCCGGCTGCCGCCAATGACCCGGCGCCTGCGATGATGGCCGCGCCCAGCGACTATCGCGCCCCGCAACTGGTGGCCGCCAATGAGGCGGCGCCGGCCAAGCCGCAGGCCATGGAAGTCAAATCGCTGTCTCTCGCCGATGTCGCCGCCCGCGTGCGCGCCGCCTCCGAACGCGGCGTTGCGCCGTTGCGCGAAGCGCCTTCCGCCCCCCAATCGAGCCCGGTGGTCGAAACGCCTGTTTACGCCAGCTCCATCGCCGTCACCGTGGCGGAGCCGGAAACACCGGCCGCTGCGGCGGCCATCACTGTAACGCCCGTCGCCGAAGAGCCGGAGCGGACTGTCGCCGACGTGTCCGCCGCTGCGACTGTCGATGTCGAAAAGACGCCGGAGCCAATGGCGGCGATCACCTCGTTGGTCTCGACCATGACCGTGGAAAAGGTGACCCAGTCCTTCCAGGATCTGCAGTCGGCGCTCGAAGAGGCGGAACGCCGCTCGCTCGACGAGATCGCTGAGGAAATGCTGCGCCCGATGCTGCAGGAATGGCTCGACGACAACCTGCCGACGCTCGTAGAGCGGTTGGTGCGCGAGGAAATCGAACGGGTCGTGCGCGGTCCGCGTCGCTGATTCTTCCTCCCGCGCCAATGCAGGGCCGCTCCAACGGGGCGGCTTTTTGTTTTGTCGCGATTGACTTGCACGCGGCGTTGCCTTTACGGAAACACCGACATTCAGACCAGATACGGTATCATCATGCTCGAAAAAACCTATGATTCGGCGTCCATCGAACCCAGGATCGCCAAGAAGTGGGAAGAGGCCGACGCTTTCGCGGCCGGCGCCAACGCCAAGCCGGGCGAAGACTCGTTCTGCATCGTGATCCCGCCGCCGAATGTGACCGGCTCGCTGCATATGGGCCATGCGCTCAACAACACGCTGCAGGACATTATGATCCGCTTCGAGCGGATGCGCGGCAAGGATGTGCTCTGGCAGCCAGGCATGGACCATGCTGGCATCGCCACCCAGATGGTGGTGGAGCGGCAGCTTGCCGAACGCAAGGAGCCCTCGCGCCGCGACATGGGCCGCGAGGCTTTCGTCGAGCGCGTCTGGCAGTGGAAAGACGAATCGGGCGGCATGATCTTCAACCAGTTGAAGCGCCTGGGCGCCTCCTGCGACTGGTCGCGCGAGCGCTTCACCATGGACGAGGGCCTGTCGGAGGCCGTTCTGGAAGTGTTCGTCCGGCTCTATAAAGAAGAGCTGATCTACAAGGACAAGCGGCTGGTCAACTGGGACCCGAAGCTCCTGACCGCGATCTCGGATCTCGAAGTTGAGCAGGTCGAGATCAAGGGCAATCTCTGGCATCTGCGTTATCCGCTGGAAGACGGCCTGACCTATGATCATCCGGTTGCCTTCGACGAAGATGGCAAGCCGACCGAATGGGAAACGCGCAACTATCTCGTTGTGGCCACGACCCGGCCGGAAACCTATCTGGGCGACACCGGCATTGCCGTCCACCCTTCCGATGAGCGTTATCAGGCGCTGGTTGGCAAGAATGTCGTGCTGCCAGGCGTCGGTCGCCGCATCCCGATCGTCGCAGATGAATATCCCGATCCAGAAGCCGGCACGGGCGCCGTCAAGATGACGCCGGCGCATGACTTCAACGACTTCGAAGTCGGCAAACGCGCCGGCCTGCGCATGATCAACATCATGACGACAGACGGCAAGATCACGCTCGCCGACAATGAGGACTTCCTCGAAGACCTGAACCGCACGGACGCTCTGGCGCAGTTGATCGCGGAGCTCGACGGCGTCGAGCGTTTCGCCGCCCGCAAGAAGATCGTCGAGATGTTCGAGGCCTGGGAACTGCTCGAGAAGATCGAGCCGCACACGCATATGGTGCCGCATGGCGACCGCGGCGGCGTGCCGATCGAGCCGCGTCTCACCGAACAGTGGTATGTCGACGCCGCGACGCTGGCCAAGCCGGCGATCGCTTCGGTGCGCGAGGGCCGCACAAAATTTGTCC
The DNA here is from genome assembly GCF_029892285.1 of Rhizobium sp. SG_E_25_P2. Lineage (GTDB taxonomy): Bacteria > Pseudomonadota > Alphaproteobacteria > Rhizobiales > Rhizobiaceae > Rhizobium_E. The sequence goes on along the minus strand of NZ_JARXVM010000016.1, from coordinate 69,616 downwards.
CGAAGAACTGGGAAAAGACCTATTTCGAATGGATGGAGAACATCCAGCCGTGGTGCGTGTCGCGCCAGCTGTGGTGGGGTCACCAGATCCCGGCCTGGTATGGCCCTGACGGTACGGTCTTCGTCGAGAAGACCGAGGAAGAGGCGCTGCACGCCGCCATCCAGCATTACATCGCCCATGAAGGCCCCTGGAAGGCCTGGGTCGAGGAAAAGCTTGAGGAGATGAAGCCGGGCGAGATCCTCACCCGCGACGAGGACGTGCTCGACACATGGTTCTCCTCGGCGCTCTGGCCGTTCTCGACGCTCGGCTGGCCCGAAAAGACGCCGCAGCTTGACCGCTATTACCAGACCGATGTTCTGGTGACCGGCTTTGACATCATCTTCTTCTGGGTCGCCCGGATGATGATGATGGGGCTGCATCTGATGAAGGACGAGGCCGGCAATCCTGTCGAGCCGTTCCACACCGTCTATGTGCATGCTCTGGTCCGCGACAAGAACGGCCAGAAGATGTCGAAGTCCAAGGGCAATGTCATCGATCCGCTCAACCTGATCGACGAATACGGCGCCGACGCTCTGCGTTTCACGCTCGCCATCATGGCGGCGCAGGGCCGCGACGTGAAACTCGATCCCGCCCGCATCGCCGGCTATCGCAGTTTCGGCACCAAGCTGTGGAACGCCACGCGCTTCGCCGAAATGAATGGCGTGAGCCGCGACGCCGATTTCCGGCCGGAACAGGCGACGCTGACCATCAACAGGTGGATTCTCACCGAATTCGCCAAGACGGTGGCGGAGGTGACCAGCGGCGTCGAACAGTTCAAGTTCAACGAGGCGGCGGGCTCGCTTTACCGCTTTGTCTGGAATCAGTTCTGCGACTGGTATCTCGAACTTCTGAAGCCGGTGTTCTCCGGCGAGGACGAGGCGGCCAAAAAGGAAGCGCAGGCGTGTGCTGCCTATGTGCTGGAGGAGACCTACAAGCTGCTCCATCCCTTCATGCCGTTCATGACCGAGGAATTGTGGGAGCATACCGCCTCGCGCGACAGCCTTCTCTGCCACGCCGCCTGGCCGGCTCCGACTTTCAGGGACGACACCTCGGCGGAGGAAATCAACTGGCTGGTCGATCTGGTCGGCGGCATCCGTTCGGCGCGTTCCGAAATGAACGTGCCGCCGGGCGTTACCGCGCCGCTGGTGATGGTGGGCGCCAATGCGCTGACCCGCGAGCGTGTCGAGCGCAATGAAGCGGCGATCAAGCGGCTGGCCCGCGTTGAAACTGTGTCCTTCGCCGATGAGGCGCCGAAAGCCTCGGCGCAGGTGGTCAGCGGCGAGGCGATCGCCTGCCTGCCGCTCGGCAGCCTGATCGATCTTGGCGCCGAAAAGGCGCGGCTCGACAAGGCGCTCGCCAAGACGCAAGGCGATATCGATCGTATCGTCGCCAAGCTGTCGAACGAGAAATTCGTCGCCAACGCCAAGCCGGAACTGGTCGAGGCGGAACGCGAGAAATTGGCGGAGCTCGAACAGCAGAAGGCGAGTCTGCTGGCGGCGCTGGCGCGGATCTCCGACGGCTGAGACGAAGGCAAACCTAATGAAACGCGCCGTCCCATGGAATGTTCCGTGGGGCGGCGTTTGTTTTTCGGCAATCTCATTTTGTGACGATTTAGCAACACTTTTTTCGTTATTCTTGCCGTCGCCCCGGAGGTCTGGAAAGCTCGTCCATTTCCTGCCACAAAACGGGCGCTACGAATATCGCCAGTCAAGCGCGGGTGTAGATGTTCGCGCGATAGGGTCGGAATGAACACGTACGCAATCGAAAATCTCTCGGGATGGCGGAAGGTGGTTGGCGGCAAAAGCCGGCGGCGCCCAGGCCTGCGTAATTCGTTCAACATCCGGCGGGTAAACGCAGTCCTTCAAGGGACAACTGAGTAAAACATGCAGCGCTACGCATTTTCAGGCTTTAAGGGAATGATGCTCGGTACGGCGCTGGCGCTGTGTTCCGGCGGCTATGTTTGGGCGCTGGATCCCAACGCGGCCGTTTCTCCCGAATCGGGTCCGTTCGATCTTTTCAGGTTCGGCTTCAAGTCCTATCAGCAGGGCAACAAGCAGGACGCGGTGGAAGCCTATCGCTATGCGGCCGAGAAGGGCCATACGGGGTCGCGCTGGGCGCTGGCGACGATGTATGCCGATGGCGACGGGGTCACCAAGAATGATTTCGAAGCCTTCAAGATGTATTCGGAGATCGCCTCGCAAGGCGTGGAGCCCGGATCCAACGACACCGGCTTCTTCGTCAACGCGCTGATGGCGCTGGCCGAATATTATCAGCGCGGCATTCCCAAGAGCCCGATCCGTCCGGATCTCAGCCAGGCGCGGCAACTCTATTTCCAGGCGGCGTCGGCTTTCGGCGACACTGAGGCGCAGTTCCGCCTCGCCAAGATGCTGCTGACGGGAGAGGGCGGCGAGCCCAATATCCGCCAGGCCAAGAAATGGCTCAATCGGGCTCGCAAGGAAGGCCATGTCGGCGCCATGGGCGTGTTTGGCAATGTGCTGTTCCAGGAAGGCCAGACCGTGCGCGGGCTTGCCTATATGACGGCGGCGCTCGACACCTGCAAGCCGCACGACCGCGACTGGCTCCAGTCGATGCAGGAGCAAGCGTTCTCTTTGGTCGACGAGAAAGACCGCCGCAAGGCGATCGAACTGTCTGCCACGATCGGTCGCTCCACCGACTAAACGCAGGATTTCCGATCACGGCAATTTGCCCCGGAAGCGTACCGCTTCCGCTTGGATCGGTAGTGACTTGCCTTTAGAATTGATCTACCTAACGGCCCTGACGACCGGATCGGCCCGCTTCTGATGGCGCGCCGTCGCAATCGAGGACTTTTCCATGCCCGCTTATCGTTCGAGAACAACCACCCATGGCCGCAACATGGCGGGCGCGCGCGGTCTTTGGCGCGCCACCGGCATGAAGGATGGCGATTTCGGCAAGCCGATCATCGCGGTTGTGAACTCCTTCACCCAATTCGTGCCGGGTCATGTGCATCTCAAGGATCTCGGCCAGCTCGTGGCGCGCGAGATCGAAGCCGCCGGCGGCGTCGCCAAGGAATTCAACACCATCGCCGTCGATGACGGCATCGCGATGGGCCATGACGGCATGCTCTATTCGCTGCCGTCGCGCGAGCTGATCGCCGACAGTGTCGAATATATGGTCAATGCGCACTGCGCCGACGCGATGGTCTGCATCTCCAATTGCGACAAGATCACGCCTGGCATGCTGATGGCGGCGCTGAGGATCAATATACCGGTGGTTTTCGTTTCGGGCGGACCGATGGAAGCCGGCAAGGTCGTGCTCAACGGCAAGACGCATGCGCTCGATCTGGTCGACGCCATGGTCGCGGCCGCCGACGACAAGATGTCGGACGCCGATGTGACCGCCATCGAGCAGAACGCCTGTCCCACCTGCGGCTCGTGCTCTGGCATGTTCACCGCCAATTCGATGAACTGCCTGACCGAGGCGCTCGGCTTGTCGCTGCCCGGCAATGGCTCGACGCTGGCGACGCATTCGGATCGCAAGCGGCTGTTCGTCGAGGCCGGCCATGTGATCGTCGACATCACCCGCCGCTATTACGAGCAGGACGACGAGAGCGTGCTGCCGCGGGTGATCGCCTCCAAGCAGGCTTTCGAGAACGCCATGGCGCTCGACATCGCCATGGGCGGCTCGACCAACACCGTGCTGCATATTCTCGCCGCCGCCCATGAAGGCGGGATCGATTTCACCATGGACGATATCGACCGTCTGTCGCGCAAGGTGCCGTGCCTGTCCAAGGTCGCGCCCGCCAAGAACGACGTGCATATGGAAGATGTCCACCGCGCCGGCGGCATCATGTCGATCCTCGGCGAGTTGGACAAAGGCGGGTTGTTGAACCGCGATTGCCCGACCGTGCATGCCGCGACCCTCGGCGATGCGCTGGACCGTTGGGACATCACCCGCACCAACAGCGAGAGCGTGCGCGAATTCTTCCGCGCGGCGCCCGGCGGCGTGCCGACGCAGACGGCGTTCAGCCAGTCGGCGCGTTGGGACGAACTCGACATGGACCGCGAACACGGCGTCATCCGCTCGGTTGAGCATCCTTTCTCCAAGGATGGCGGTCTTGCCGTGCTCAAGGGCAACCTGGCGCTCGACGGCTGCATCGTGAAGACCGCCGGCGTCGACGAATCGATCCTGAAATTCTCCGGCCCCGCCAAGGTCTATGAAAGCCAGGACGCCGCCGTGAAGGGCATTCTTTCGAATGAAGTGAAGGCCGGCGATGTCGTCGTGATCCGTTATGAAGGCCCGAAGGGCGGCCCGGGCATGCAGGAAATGCTCTATCCGACCAGCTATCTGAAGTCGAAGGGTCTCGGCAAGGCCTGCGCGCTGATTACTGACGGCCGCTTTTCCGGCGGCACCTCCGGTCTCTCCATCGGCCATGCCTCGCCTGAGGCGGCCAATGGCGGCATGATCGGGCTGGTGCGCGAAGGCGACATGATCGACATCGACATTCCCAACCGCACCATTGAGTTGCGCGTTTCCGCAGAGGAACTGGCCGCGCGCAAGATCGATCAGGACGCCAAGGGCTGGAAGCCGGCCATTACGCGCAAGCGCAATGTGTCGAAGGCGCTCAAGGCCTATGCGGCTTTCGCCACCAGCGCCGATCGCGGCGCGGTGCGCGATCTCGGGCAGTTTGATTGATCGCCAGGAAACTGGACAGAAAAAAGCGCGCGCCCGGCGAGGTCGCGCGCTTTTTTGTTGGATCAGGCGACCAGCAGGAAGTCCGTCGCGTCGATGACGGCAAGCTTGATGTTGGCGAGCGTGACCGTCTGATCGGTATCGAAAGTCAGCACCACATTCGATCCGACCTGCTTGGCGAGGGCGACGACCTGGGACGTCGAACTATATGAGAAACCGTCGAGTTCCAGCTTGTCGAAGCCGTTCTGGAAATCGGTGATCTTGTCGAGACCATCATTGTCTTCGAAGACGAAGGTGTCGCCATCCGTTCCGCCCGTCAGGGTGTCGGCGTCAGCGCCGCCATCCAATCGATCGATTCCAGCGCCGCCATTCACCGTATCAATGCCGGTTCCAGATGAGATCGTATCGGCGCCAAGACCGCCAACGAGGTTGTCCTTGCCGGTTTCGGCCGTGATCGTGTCATTGCCCGCGCCGCCATCGGCGCGATTGGCGCCGTCACCGAGATAAAGCGCATCATCTCCATTGCCGCCGAGCAACTGATCGTCGCCCGTCAGGCCGTAAAGCGTGTCGTTGCCGTCATTGCCGGTCAGGACGTTTTTGGCTTCATTGCCATAGATGGTGTCCGCTCCCGAACCGCCGATGGCGTTTTCGATCAGCGAGCCGGTGTTGTTGTTGTACATCAGCGCATTGTAGATATTGCCGCTGGCTGAATGGCCATTGCCGAGGCTGGCGAGCTGCGAGGAATTGAAGGTCGAATGCCCGCCGGCGCGCAGATCGATGGACAGATTGGTTGAGTAAGATTTGAGATCGTAAGTGTCGGTTCCGCCGCCGTCCCAGATCGTCGCGAAGATCAGCGATCCGCCGGCGTCGACGCCGACCTTGCCGTTGACATAGGTGTCGCCATTGGCGGCTGACCATTTGTAGGTCGTGTTGGTCTTGTTGGTGGTGAAGTCTGCGCCGTACATCTGTTGGAGCGCGGCGATGTCGGCCATCATATAGGTCTGTGGCGCGGACCAATTCGAATAGGTATAGCCATTGGTGTCGGCGCCGGCATAGGTCCGATAGGTCATCACGCTGTATTCGAGCGAATCGTACTCGGCGGGCAGCGCGGCAAAATTGCCTTCCGATTCATGACCGTGTTTCAATCCGAGCGCATGGCCGATTTCGTGCAGCACCGTGTGCCAGGCGTAGTTTCCCGCCTGCGCGTTGGTGTAGTCGTAATTGCGGCCGAACCACATGTCGCCAGCCTGGGCATAGTTGCCGGGCATATAGGCATAGGCGGTGGAGGGGGCGTCCGATTGGGCGAAGCGCAGCGTCGCCGATGCGGTCGCCGCCGAGGAGAAGGTGGCGTTGGTGAAGCCCTCGATGGCGAAACCGTCATTCGCCGCGGTTCCAAAGGATTGTTCGACGGCAAAAAGCGCCGCGTTCTTCTGCTGCGTGGTGGCGGCGGCGAAATTCTGACTGGATTCGCTCGTGTAGCTGTAATCGGTCGCTTTGGTCGGGAAGGCGTAGGTGATGGTCCCGCTCCAGGCATAGCCGTAGAGCACGCCGTCGATCATGGAATTCCCCGTCGCTGAAACGGTCGCGATTGTCTTGGCGGTTCCTGTCATGGTGTTGTCCCCGAACGTCGGCGCGGTTTGGCCGTGATGATTTCGGAGAATGACAGAATGTATTTTCAACTCGACTAATGGATGCGGTTAACTGTCCGGCGCTCATTCGGTGCGAATTTTATCTATCCGGTTCAGAACAGGAAAAACGACAAAGAGCCGGCGTTTGGCCGGCTCTTGTCGCGTTTCGGCATCGATCTTCAGTGCAGGATCTGGCTGAGGAACAGCTTGGTGCGTTCATGCTGCGGATTGTCGAAGAAGGCGCCGGGTTCGTTCTGTTCAACGATCTGCCCCTGGTCCATGAAGATCACCCGATTGGCGACCTGGCGGGCAAAGCCCATTTCATGGGTGACGCAGAGCATGGTCATGCCTTCCTCGGCGAGACCGACCATGGTGTCGAGCACTTCCTTGACCATTTCCGGATCGAGCGCCGAGGTCGGCTCATCGAACAGCATGATCTTCGGCTTCATGCACAGCGCCCGCGCAATGGCGACACGCTGCTGCTGGCCGCCCGAAAGCTGGCCCGGATATTTGTGGGCCTGATCGGGGATCTTGACGCGGGTGAGGAAATGCATGGCGATTTCCTCGGCCTGCTTCTTGGGCATCTTGCGAACCCAGATCGGCGCCAGCGTGCAGTTTTCCAGGATCGTCAGATGCGGAAACAGGTTGAAGTGCTGGAACACCATGCCGACCTCGCGGCGCACTTCGTCGATGCGCTTGAGGTCGTTGGTGAGTTCGATGCCGTCGACGATGATGGTGCCCTTCTGGTGTTCTTCCAGACGGTTGATGCAGCGGATCATCGTGGATTTGCCGGAACCCGACGGGCCGGCGATGACGATGCGTTCGCCCTTCATCACCTTGAGATTGATGTCGCGCAGAACGTGGAATTCGCCATACCACTTGTTCATGCCGATCAGTTCGACGGCGACATCGGTCGAGGACACGTTCAGTTTCTGTGCGGCGTCATTAGCCATGGTGTTTTCCCCTTTATCTCTTGTGTCCAGTGTCGAGGCGGCGCTCGATGAAGCTGGAATAGCGCGACATGCCGAAGCAGAACAGCCAGAACACGAAGCCCGCAAAGATCAGACCCGTGAGCGGCGTGACCGGCGTCAACCAGGTCGTGTCGCCAAAGCTGTTCTTCACCACGCCAAGCAGGTCGAACATATTGATGATCGACACGAGCGAGGTGTCCTTGAACATGCCGATGAAGGTGTTGACGATGCCGGGAATGACCAGCTTGATCGCCTGCGGCATGATGACGAAGGTGATCTTCTGGCCGTAGCTCAGGCCCAGCGAATCCGCCCCTTCATACTGCCCCTTCGGAATGGCCTGCAGGCCGCCGCGGATGACTTCCGCCATATAGGCCGAAGCGAAGATCGAGACGCCGATCAGCGCGCGCAGGAACTTGTCCATCGGCGTGTCGCCCGGCTCCAGGAACAGCGGCAGGAGCACGCTGGCCATGAACAGAACGGTGATCAGCGGCACGCCGCGGATCAGTTCGATGAAGGACACGCAGAAGCCCTTGACGATCGGCAGCGTCGAGCGACGGCCGAGCGCGAGGAAAATGCCGATCGGCAGCGACACGACGATGCCGACGAAGGACAGGATCAGGGTGACCATCAATCCGCCCCAACGCGCCGTTTCGACATGGGTCAGGCCGAACCAGCCCCCGAGCAGCAGCACGAAGGCGACGATCGGCAGGACGACCAAAAGGGCGATGGCGTTCCAGCCCTTGAACGGAGCCTTGGGGATCAGGAACGGCACAAGGAGGCCGACGAACAGGATCGCGACGACGATTGGCCTCCACAGCAGGTCGCGCGGATAGGAGCCCACCATGAACTGCGTGAAGTAATTGCCGACATAGGCCCAGCAGGCGCCGGACCAGCCTTCGGGTTGAATGCCGCCCTGGGCGGGGGTGGCGCAAACGGTGCGGTCCGAACCGGTCCACACCGCCTTGATCACCAGCCAGTCCAGCGCGTGATAGAGGAACCAGACGATGATCGCTCCCGCCGCGAGCGTGAGGATCGAGTCGACCGGCGTCGCAAACAGGTTGCGGCGTATCCAGCTTGCCGACGTCGCGTCGCCGATCGGCGGCTTTTCCGGCGTCAGGAAGGTCTGGCGGACGTAAGCGTAGTCATTTGCCATATCAGCGCTCCACCAATGCCATTTTCGCGTTGAACCAGTTCATGAACAGCGACGTGATCAGACTGATCGACACATACAAGATCATCCAGATCGCGATGATTTCGATCGAATGGCCGGACTGGTTGAGAATGGTGCCGCCGACCGCCACGAGATCGGCGTAACCAACAGCGATGGCGAGCGACGAATTCTTGGTGAGATTGAGATATTGCGAGGTCAGCGGCGGAATGATGATCCTGAGCGCCTGCGGCAACACCACCAGACGCGTCGTCAAGCCGTGACGAATGCCGAGCGCCTGCGCCGCCTCGCTTTGACCCTTGGCGACGCCGCGGATGCCGGCGCGGACGATTTCGGCGATAAAGGACGCCGTGTAGAAAGACAGCGCCAGATAGAGCGACAGGAATTCAGGTCCCACGACCATGCCGCCGTTGAGATTGAACTTGCCGAGCACGGGCGCGTCGAAAGTGAGGGGCGCGCCGAGCGCCAGGAAAACCAGCAAAGGCAGACCGATGACCAGGCCAAAGCCCACGCTGATGGTCGGATATTGCTTGCCGGTCGCCATCTGTTGGCTCTTGGCCCAGCGACTGAAGCCGAAAGCGAGGGCGATGCCGAGGATCAGGGCGATCACGATCAGGCCGGAGCCGTCGCCGAACACCGGAGCCGGCATGAACACGCCGCGATTGTTCAGATAGACCGACAAAGGCAGTTCGAAAGATTCCTTCACACCCGGCAGGATGTCGAGAACCAGCTTGTACCAGAAGAAAATCACCAGCAGCGGCGGAATGTTGCGGAACACTTCGACATAGACGGTGCAAAGCCTGGCGATCAGCCAGTTCTGCGACAAGCGACCGACGCCGACCAGCAATCCGACGATGGTCGCCGTAATTATGCCGAAAACGGCGACAATAAGCGTGTTGACCAGGCCGACAAGCAAGGCGCGGAAATAGGTCGAGTCGCTCGTATAGGCGATCAGGCTTTGGCCGACGTCGAAACCGGCGCGGCTGCCGAGAAAGTCGAAGCCCGCCGTCATATTGGCGCGAGCCAAATTTTCCGCCGCATTTGTCACGGCGGTGTAAATGAATGCGATGACGACGATAACCGTCACGGCCTGGTAGAAGTAACCGCGGATTTCCGGGTTATAGAGAAGCGATTGCGAAGGACTGTCGTCCCCGACGCGCGTTGTGGCGTCTGCTGCCATGCATTTTTCCCCGTTTTTCGCCGCTCCCTTCAGGGAGCTTATTCATCTATGTTCTAGGCGAAATCGGGAGGCGGCTTTGCCGCCTCCCGGAAGATTTTAGCGGATCGGCGGGGCGTATTGCAGGCCGCCCTTCGACCACAGGGCGTTCAAGCCGCGCGCGATCTTCAGGTTCGAGCCCTGGCCGACATTGCGTTCGAAGGATTCGCCGTAATTGCCGACGGCCTTGACCACGTTATAGGCCCACTTCTCGTCCAGGCCGAGATCCTTGCCGATCGTCTGGTCCTTTTCGGCGCCGAGGAAGCGCTGGATGTCCGGGTTGGTGGACTTGGTCATCTCATCGAGATTGGCCGTGGTAATGCCGAATTCTTCAGCGGTGACCATGGCGTAGTGAACGTAGGAGACGACGTCGAACCACTTGGAGTCGTTCTGGCGAACGGCCGGGCCGAGCGGCTCCTTGGAGATGATTTCCGGAAGGATCACGTGATCAGCCGGATTGGCGAGCGACAGGCGGATCGAATACAGGCCCGACTGGTCGGTGGTGTAGACGTCGCAACGGCCGGCGTTATAGGCGGCGTCGACTTCTTCCTGCTTTTCGAACACGACCGGCTTGTATTCCAGCTTGTTGGCGCGGAAATAGTCGGCGAGGTTGAGTTCGGTGGTGGTGCCGGACTGGACGCAGACGGCGGCGCCGGACAGTTCCAGCGCGCTCTTCACGCCGATGTCCTTGCGGACCATGAAGCCCTGGCCGTCATAATAATTCACAGCGCGGAAATCGAAGCCGAGCTGCGAATCGCGGCTGGCGGTCCAGGTGGTGTTGCGCGCCAGAATGTCGATTTCGCCGGACTGCAGGGCCGGGAAGCGATCCTTGGCGGACAAAGCGGTGAATTTCACCTTGGTGGCGTCGCCGAACACGGCGGCGGCGATGCCCTTGCAATAATCGACGTCGAAGCCGGTGAAATTACCGTTGGCGTCCTGAGAACCGAAGCCGGCCAAGTTGGCGTTGACGCCGCACTGGACGAAGCCCTTGGCTTTGACGTCGTCGAGCGTTCCGGCCTGAGCAGCCGCTGCGCCGAGCGCCACGATCGCTGCGCCAAGCACGCCGGTCAAAAGCTGTTTCGTCATGTTTCGTACCTTCTTGTTTGTTGTTTCCCCGCCGTTTCTCGCCAGAGCGAAAACGGTCGTCCAGCCGTTTCCCTTTCAGGTGGACGTCGCTCTAAGACAATCGTAAACGCTGCGTTAGTCAAGTGTTGCCGAGATTTTTGCGTATATTAGTGCGCAAACATCCCTGTTTCCGGAAAAATGTGCAGATCTGGACCTATTAAATAGGCCATTAGGCGAATTTTTTTGCGTTTTCGACCAAGGACGGCATTATGCCGCGAAAACGCGGGGCGTCGCGCTTGACCAAAAAGCCCGGCCTGTGGAAATCCAGCTTCAGCATTGATGGAGATAAAGCATGGTCAAGGACGTCGGCGAGGGTGAAATGGGCATCAATACGCGGCTCGCGCATCAGGGCTATAGTCCGCGCGACTATCACGGCTTCGTCAATCCGCCGGTCGTACACGCCTCGACGGTGTTGTTTCCGGACTCCCGCACGCTTGAAACCAGCGGGCAGTCCTACACCTATGGCACGCACGGAACGCCGACCACAGATGCGCTCTGCGCCGCGATCAACGAACTGGAGGGATCGGCGGGCACGATTTTGCTGGCCTCCGGGCTTGCCGCGATCACCGTGCCGTTTCTCGCTGTGCTCCGGCCGGGCGATCACATTCTGGTGGTCGATTCGGTCTATTTTCCCACGCGGCGTTTCTGTGGAACGGTGCTCGCGCGCATGGGCGTGGAGACCGAATATTACGATCCAGAGATCGGCGCGGGCATAACGAGCCTGATCCGTCCCAACACACGGCTCGTGCATCTCGAAGCGCCGGGGTCGAACACGTTCGAAATGCAGGATGTGCGCTCAATCGCCGACGCTGCCCATGCCGCCGGCGCAATCGTGTCGATGGACAATACCTGGGCGACGCCGCTCTATTTCAAGCCGCTCGATTTCGGCGTCGATATTTCGATCCATGCGGCGACCAAATATCCCTCGGGTCATTCCGACGTGTTGATGGGCACAGTTTCGGCGAACGACAAGCTGTGGCCGGCGATCGACGAAATGAATCTGGTGATGGGCCTGTGCGTCGGCGGCGACGACGCCTACCAGATCCTGCGCGGTCTCAGGACCATGGGTGTCAGGCTGGAGCGTCATCAGGAGAGCGCGATAAAGGTCGCTCAATGGCTGGAGAGCCGCGACGACGTCGCCTCCGTGCTGCATCCGGCTCTGCCGAGCTTTGCCGGCCACGCCATCTGGAAGCGCGACTTCAAGGGCGCGTCAGGCGTGTTTTCCTTTGTGTTGAAATCAGAGCCTGAAAAGGCCAAGGCGCGCGCGCATGCCTTTCTCGATCGTCTGACACTGTTTGGTCTCGGCTATTCCTGGGGCGGCTATGAAAGCCTCGCCGTGCCTGTCAATCTCGGCGACCGCAAGATCCGCAAGGCGCCCGAAGGCGGCGCGCTGATCCGCCTGCAGATCGGGCTTGAGGATGTCGCCGATCTCCAGCGCGACCTCGAAGCCGGCTTCCGGGCGGCGGCGGAGATTTAACCACAGAAAGGAAGCCGGGCGTTCAGCCCGGCGCCTTGTAGCCGTAAAGCCAGTCGAGATCGGCCGCGACGCTTTCGGGCTTGCGCAGCTTTAGCACCAGGTCGCGGGCGACCCGAACTGGGCCGCGCGCGTGATAGGCGAATTTGTTGAAGGCGCCGCGAGAACGGACCCGGGCGATGCGCGCCTGACGGTTGCGCTCGAAAAAGGCCAGCGCGTCGGCGAGATCGACCCGAGCGGTGGCGATGCCCGCCAGTTCATAGGCGTCTTCGATCGCCATGGCGGCGCCCTGGGCCGCGAACGGCGTCATGGCATGCGCGGCGTCGCCGATCAGCACCCTGTCGCGGCCATCGGTCCAGCGGCCTTCGGAGACGCCAAACAGCGGCCACCAGGTCGGTTTCGGCGCATAAGACAAAAGCGTCCTGATATCGCGATGCCAGCCGGCGAATTGCGTCGTCATCTCGTTGCGATGGGTGGGATTGCAATCGGCCGCCCAGGTTTCGCCGGGATTGGCCCCGCTCGACAGCGCCACGACATTGAAGGCGCCCGCGTCCTGCAGGGGATAAGCGACGATATGGGCGCGGGGGCCGACAAAGGCGGTCACATTGCGCGGATTGAGGAACGACGGCGCGTCCTTTTGCGGAATGATGAACCGCCAGGCGACCATGCCGGAAAATTCCGGCTTGCCGGCAGAAGGAATAGACGCGCGGAAACGCGACCAGACGCCATCGGCGCCGATCGTAAGGTCCGGCGCCGCGCCGAGCGCCGAGGCCAGCGCGTCCGAGGCTTCGTAGCCGGCCGACAGGCGCAGATCGATTAACGGATGATCGGAGACGGCTTCGAGCAGGGCTTTCTGCAGCGTGGCGCGATGAATCGCGGCGTAGGGAGAGCCCCACCGCGTGGCCGCCAGTTGCTTGGCCGAAATCGAGGCGAGCGGCGCGAGCGTGGAGCCGGACACAAGGCAGATATTGTCGGGCTCGCGCCAGACCGGGCGCAATTTCTCTTCGAGGCCAAGCTGGCTGAGGATATAAGTGGCGTTGGGAGAGAGCTGGAGGCCAGCGCCGACTTCCTGGAGCCGCGACGCCTTTTCCACGACCAAGCAGGACACGCCCTTGCGGGCGAAGGCGAGGGCGCTCACGAGTCCAGCAATGCCGGCGCCGACGATAGCGACGGTTTTCATGTTCGATTGAAATCCTGTCTTCGCGCCCTCATGCGGGACGCAACAATGCGTTACGCGGCGCGCTCGATAAAGACGCAACCGGCCGGATTGGACTGGTTGGCCTTGAGCGACGGATCGTAGCGATACAAGGTCGAGCAATAGGAACAGATCTTTTCGTTCTCGTCGCCCATATCGATGAAAATATGCGGGTGATCATACGGCGCAGACGCGCCGGTGCACATGAATTCCTTGACCCCGATATTGATCGTCTTGTATCCGCCGTCATTCTGGAAGTGCGGAATGCTGTGCCCAGCCATGCATGTCTCCGAAGGCAATTCTATTTCGTGCCGCAACATAATCTCTCGGACGATAAATGTGTAGGGTCAAAAAGCCGCAAGCCGCCTCAATGGGCATAAAAATCTAGCCGAGACCGATTCCGCCATGCATCAGACCCTTCCCGAATTCTCCCGTTTTCACCATTCCGATCTGGACTTCGCCTATTTCGACGTCGGTCCGCGCGACGTAGCGCCCGTGCTGCTGATCCATGGATTCGCCTCTTCGGCGCTGGTCAACTGGGTTCATCCCGGCTGGGTGCAGACGCTTCTGAAAGCGGGCAGGCGGGTGATCGCCCTCGATAATCGCGGCCATGGCGACAGCGGCAAGCCGCATGATCCGGCCGCCTATCACCCGGCGCTGATGGCGGGCGATTCGGCCGCGTTGCTCGATCATCTCGGCATCGGGAAGGCGGATGTGATGGGCTATTCCATGGGCGCGCGGATTTCGAGCTTCCTGGCGCTCAACCATCCAGAACGGGTGCGTTCGCTGATCTGGGGCGGTCTGGGCTTCGGTCTCATCGAAGGGGTAGGCGACTGGGACCCGATCGCCGATGCGCTCCTCGCGCCCTCGCTCGACGACGTCACGCATGAACGCGGACGGATGTTTCGCGCCTTCGCCGACAAGACGGGCAGCGACCGCCTGGCTCTGGCGGCCTGCATCTCCTCCAACCGCGTGCTGGTCACGGAGGCCGAAGTCGCCCGGATCCTGCAGCCGGTGTTGATTGCGGTGGGGACCAAAGACGACATCGCCGGCGATCCGCATCGGCTGGCGGCGCTTCTGCCCGATGGACGCGCCGTGGACATTCCGGGGCGTGATCATATGCTCGCGGTCGGAGATCGCGTGTTCAAACAGGCGGCGCTCGATTTCTATCAGGACCTCGACGGCTGACGCCAGTCCTTGTCACCGGCCGATGAAGTTTGGCCGGCGCTTTTCGGCGAAGGCGCGCCGTCCTTCGGCGTAATCTTCGCTCTCGAACGTGGCGGCGCCCAGGTGATCGGCGTCCCGCTCGAGACCGGCGTCGTCCTCGGCCGCAGCGCGCAGAGCCAGTTTGGCGGCGCGGATCGACAAGGGCGCGTTGCCGGCGATACGCTCAGTGAGCGCTGCTGCGGCGGCGTGCAGAGCCTGCAGGTCAGGATGCGTCGAGAGAAGAAAGCCCGAGGCCAGCATGTCGCTCGCGCTCCTCGTCTCTCCCGTATACAGCATCTGGCGCGCCTGCTGCTGGCCGAGGGCCAGCGCGATGTCGCGCATGGCGGACGCCGGATACGCCAGACCAAGCCCGGCAGGCGGCACGGAGAAGCGCGCATCTTCGGTTGCGAGCCGAAGATCGGCCGCCGCAACCAGCCCGAAGCCGCCGCCATGGCAGGATCCGGAAATCAGCGCGATCACCGGGATGGGTGATCGGCGGACCGCCGCGAAAGCGTCGACATTGACGCTTTCATATAGACGGGCGCTTTCAGCGTCCTTTCTGACCTCCGAGAATTCCGAAATATCGGCGCCGGCCGAGAAATGTGCGCCGTCGCCGGACAGGAGAATGACGCGAGCCTGCTGATCGATCGCAGAGCCGATCGCCTCTGGCAGCGCCCGCCACATTGCGAGGTTGAGCGCGTTGAGACGCGCCGGCTGGCAGATGCGCAGACGCGCCACATCCATGTCGAGCGCCAGGCGGATTTTACCCTCTGCAAACTCCAATTCCATTCCCTCGCTCCCCCCATTTCAATGGACGCCGAGATGACCTATATTGCCGGTCTCGAGGAAGCTCAAGGAGAGCCTGAAATGGCTGCCACATTCGAAATCCGCGCAAACGAGTCGGTCAAGACGATGGACCCGATTTGGGATGAACTGCGCTTGGAAGCGCGGCATGCGGCCGAAAAGGATCCTGTTCTCGGAACTTTTCTCTATTCGACGATCATCAATCACAAGACACTCGAAGACTGCGTGATCTATCGCATCAGCGAGCGTCTCGATCACGCCGATATCCCCTCGGTGCTGCTGCGCGCCGCATTCGAGGAAATGCTGACGGATTGGCCGGAATGGGCGCGCATCATTCGGGTCGACATTCAGGCCTATTACGACCGCGATCCTGTCTGCACCCGCTACATAGAGCCGGTTCTGTATTTCAAGGGCTTTCACGCCATCCAGACCCATCGCCTGGCGAATTGGCTGCTGAAGCAGGGACGCAAGGATTTCGCTCTGTATCTGCAGAGCCGGTCGTCGAGCGTGTTCCAGACCGACATCAACCCCGCTGCCCGCATCGGCAAAGGCTTCTTCCTCGATCACGCCACCGGCCTCGTCGTCGGTGAAACGGCGGTGATCGGAGACAATGTCTCGATCCTGCAGGGCGTAACGCTGGGCGGCACCGGCAAGGAAAGCGGCGACCGCCATCCCAAGGTGGCCGATGGCGTTCTGATCGGCGCGGGCGCAAAAGTGCTCGGAAATATCCAGATCGGCAAATGCTCGCGCGTGGCCGCCGGATCGGTGGTGCTGAAACCCGTGCCGCCCAAGACAACGGTGGCGGGTGTGCCGGCGCGGGTGATCGGAGAGGCCGGTTGCTCGGAACCTTCGCGCTCCATGGATCATTTGTTGACGAGCTTCGAATAAAGCCGTGGCAAAGGCGGAGGTCTCGCTTGCGGCGCACGCCCCGGCATGGCACAAGCGCCGCCATCCGATCGCGAATATGGAGCAAGAGCTTTGAAAGCCGAAGAACTCAAGAAACTCGAAGCCTATTTCAAGAAGACGCTGAACCCGGAAATCTCGGTCAAGGCGCGCCCGCGCAAGGACGACTCGGCCGAAGTTTATCTGGGCGATGAATTCCTGGGCGTGATCTACAAGGACGACGAGGACGGTGACCTGTCCTACAATTTCTCCATGGCGATCCTCGACGTCGATCTCTGATCTGGCCTCAGTCTAGTATTTCAAAAGCCCGCGCCGCCGATCTGGCTGGCGCGGGCTTTTTTGCGCCCATGGAAAAGACGGCATAAAAAAACCGGGCCCCGAAAGGCCCGGCTCGATCATGATGAAATTAGCGCGGTTCAGCGTTTGGAAACCGGCACGTAATCCCGGGGCGGGGCGCCGACATAGAGCTGGCGCGGACGGCCGATGCGCTGCTGCGGATCCTCGATCATTTCGTTCCACTGGGCGACCCAGCCGACGGTGCGGGCGAGCGCGAACAGAACGGTGAACATCTCGGTGGGGAAGCCCATCGCCTTCAGCGTGATGCCGGAATAGAAGTCGATGTTCGGGTAGAGCTTCTTCTCGATGAAATATTCGTCGGAGAGAGCAATGCGCTCAAGCTCCATCGCCACTTCGAGCAACGGATCGTCCTTGACGCCGAGTTCGCCGAGCACTTCATGGCAGGTCTTCTGCATGATCTTGGCGCGCGGATCGTAGTTTTTATAGACGCGGTGGCCGAAGCCCATCAGACGGAACGGGTCGTTCTTGTCCTTGGCCTTGGCGACATATTCAGGAATGCGGTCGACCGAACCGATCTCGGCCAGCATGTTGAGCGCGGCTTCGTTGGCGCCGCCATGGGCGGGACCCCAGAGGCAGGCGATGCCGGCGGCGATGCAGGCGAAGGGATTGGCGCCCGAAGAGCCGGCGAGACGCACGGTCGAGGTCGAGGCGTTCTGCTCATGGTCGGCGTGCAGGATGAAAATACGGTCCATGGCGCGGGCCAGAACCGGGTTCACCTTGTACTCTTCGCAAGGCACAGCGAAGCACATGTTGAGGAAGTTGGCGGCGTAATCGAGATCGTTCTTCGGATACACGAAGGGCTGGCCGATATGGTATTTGTAGGCCATGGCCGCGATCGTCGGCATCTTGGCGATCATGCGCAGCGAAGCGACCATGCGCTGATGCGGATCGGTGATGTCGGTCGAGTCGTGGTAGAAGGCCGAGAGCGCGCCGACCGTGCCGCACATGACGGCCATCGGGTGGGCGTCGCGACGATAGCCGGTGAAGAAGCGGCTCATCTGTTCATGCACCATGGTGTGGCGCGTGACGCGATTGTCGAAATCCTTCTTCTGGATCGCCGTCGGCAATTCGCCATAAAGAAGCAGGTAGCAGACTTCGAGGAAATCGCCCTGTTCGGCGAGCTGGTCGATCGGATAGCCGCGATGCAGCAGCACGCCTTCGTCGCCATCGATATAGGTGATCTTGGATTCGCAGGACGCCGTGGAGGTGAAGCCCGGGTCATAGGTGAAGGCGTTTGCAGCTTTGTAGAGCGGCGCGATGTCGACGACGTCAGGCCCGATCGATCCCGATCGGACGTTGAGCTCAACTTGTTTGCCGTCGAGCGAAATAACCGCTTTCTTATCAGCCATAATATCCTCCGTTCAGGATAGGGATGCAGCCACAAAGCCGCCACAATTTCATTGCGCGCTTTTGCTATCTGATTTCTTGAACAAAGCCAACCATACCAAAGAGGTATTGCTGCGATGCAGTTGAGGTTTTGGCACTGCAAAACCCGGAAATCAAAGAAAATTTTTGTGAGAATGGATTAAATCGGTTCGCACTTCGTTCAACATTGATCAAATATCCGAGTCGGCGTTTTTACGTTGAAATTTGCAAACATCGGTTGCAGTCTCTGCCGGGGGCCGGCGAGATGACTGAGGCAGGCGAGACGGAAAAACAAGCGACGCGATGGATTGATCAGGGCGATCCAGATCTCGACTCGCGGTTCTTGCCCCGCGCGCTGTCGCAGCCGGGGGAATTGTTTGCGGAAACACCCATGGCGGCCCGCTCAGGCTGGCTTTCGACCGCCCCACTTGTCGAGGCGTTCCGCGCCGGCGCTCGCATGGAGGCGGATTTCGGCCATGGTTTCCTCTGGGCGCCGGTCCTGTTCGGGACAGGCGCGGCGCTGTGGTTTTCACGCCCGGAGACCCCGTCACTCCTGGCTCTGGCGATCGTTCTCATCGTCACCGGGATCTCCACCGCGCTGATAAGCCGCGATCGTCATGGCGCGCGCTCTTTCGCGACCGCGCTGTTCCTGATGGCCGCAGGCGCATGCGCAGCAGACTGGGAGTGCCGGCGCGTCGATTCGGTGCTTCTCGACAGTCCTGTGACCACCACGATCCGCGGGCGCGTGGAAACGCGGGAAGCAGATGGGAGGGGCCGCTGGCGTTATCGCATCCGCGTCCTGGAGACCGTTGAGCCCAGGCTAAAGCGCCCTCCAGATATCGTGACGATCACCGGCGGGCGCGGCGCGGCGATCGCGCTCGGAGCCGGGATTGAGGGCAGGGCGCGTCTTGCGCCCCCGTCGGGGCCTGCGCTTTACGGCCTCAATGATTTCGCCTTCGACGCCTATTTCTCGGGCGTTGGCGCGCAAGGGTATTTTTTTGGCGCGCCCCAGCCTTGGTCCGCACCGTCTTATGCGGTTGAAGACGGCCCGTTCGAGCGCATGTTCGGCTGGATCGAGCCTCTTCGGCTGGCGATCAGCGCCCGGATTCGCTCTGTATTGGCTGGAGACGTCGGCGCCTTCGCCGCCTCGATGGTGACAGATGACCGGCGGGCGATATCCAAGGAGACGACAGAGGCGCTGCGCCTGTCGGGGCTCGCCCATATCGTGGCGATCTCGGGACTCAACATGGCGCTTGCCGCCGGTCTGTTTTTCGTCGGCCTGCGCATGGCGCTCAGTCTGTCGCAACGCATTGCTCATACATGGCCGGTCAAGCGCATCGCCGCGTTTGGCGCGCTCGTCACCGTCACCGGTTATTTCATGATTTCAGGCTTCGCGGTGTCGGCGGAGCGCGCCTATGTAATGATGGCGATCATGCTGATCGCGGCGATATCCGGCCGGCGCGCCATCAATCTGCGCAATGTGGCGATGTCGGCGATGATCATTCTCGCGATCACGCCATCGGCCTTGCTCGGGCCGGGCTTTCAGATGTCCTACGCCGCCACCATCGCCTTGGTGGTCGGCTATTCCGCCTGGTTGCGGCGCGACGCAGGCCCGTCTTTGGTGGACGTTATGCCGCTTCTGCGCCCGGTTGCGCCGATGTGGCGCTTCTTTCTCGGCGTCTTCGCGACGTCGCTGATCGGCGGCCTCTCGACCGCGCTGTTCTCAGCCGAGCATTTCCATCGCCTTGCCGCCTGGGGGCTTCTGGCCAATCTGCTGGCCATGCCGGTGATCTCCTTCGTCGTGATGCCCTGCGGACTGATCGCGTTGCTGCTGATGCCACTGGGTCTCGACTGGCTGCCGCTCGAGATCATGGGGCTAGGGCTCGGCTGGGTGATCGGCGTGGCGCATTGGGCTGCGTCGCTTGGCGGCGACTGGGTGACGGGACGTCTGCCTGGCTGGTTTTTTCTAAGCATGACCGCCGGTCTTTGTGTCGCGGCGCTTTTCAAAAGCCGGCTTCGCCTCGCCGGCGTTGGAATATGCCTTGCTGCCGGAGCGGCGCTGGCGGCGGCGCCCGGGCAATCGGCCCCTCGTCTCATCATCCATGAAAACGGCCGGCTGCTTGGCTTGACCACCGGTGATGGGATCGCGGTCAGCGAACCAAAGCCGGAAGCCTTCATCATCGATCAATGGCGGCGGGCGCTCGGGCTGGACAGGATCGACAAGCCCGAGATGTCGGACATTCTGGCGCTGCCACGACCGAACCGGGATGCGCCGCCGGTCGATCCTGCCGCGATCCTGGAGCGGATGGGCGCGATGAAGGCCGCGCTGCCGCCGAGCCGGTTCCTATGCGAGAAAAACGGCTTTTGCGCCGGCCGCGTCACCGACGACATTGCCGTCGTCGTCATCACGCGCGCAGCCTTCGCCGGTCCGGCCTGTGACGCTTTCGAGATCGTGGTCGCCCCGGTTCGGCTCGGTTTCAAGGACTGCCGGTCTGGCGCCCGGTTGATCACACTCGCGAGCCTCCGCCGCACGGGCACACTGGAAATCCATGTTGAGGACGAGACGTTGAAGGACCTGCCGGCGCTCGACACGATCAGCCGCCCCTGGCAGCGGCACCGCGCCTATGACTGGCGTGAGGACAAGTTTATTGATTGAGATGGTGTAACAGCATTAATCGCCGGCGCGCAGCATCAGGATCGGGCACAGGCTGCCCGCGGCAAGGGCAGGAGCGTTCGGCGCGCGGATGATCAGCGCCTCGGAATTGGCGAAGATCTTCATCTGCGAGGAATCCTGCTTGCCGTAGGAGCGAACAACCAGCCGGCCGTCGTCACTGTGATGCAGCCTTGCGCGCAAATAATCCTGTCGATGGTCATTGGCGGCGAGATCGGTGTCGGTGATCGCCGTCGCCAGCCGATCCGGCGGCGAGCGCCGCGCGAGCTTCGCCAGCAGCGGCTCGAGGAACAACAGACCGCAGACCATGCTGGAGACGGGATTGCCCGGCAGGCCGAGCACCTGGATCTCGCCGAGCGCGCCGACCATCAGCGGCTTGCCCGGCCGCATGGCGATGCGCCAGAAATCGAGCCGCATGCCGAGATCGATCAGCGTCGACTGGACGAGATCATGATCACCGACAGAGGCGCCGCCGAGCGTAACGATGACGTCAACACCGCGCGCCTTGGCGCGTTCGACCGCGGCAGTGATCGCCTTGGGATCATCGGCGACGATTCCAAATGTCTCGACATCCGCCCCGGCTCGGCGCGCCAGCGCCGCGATGGCGAAGACGCTTGATGCGACGATCTGGTCTGGGCCAAGCTCGCTGCCGGGCTCGCGCAACTCATCGCCCGTGGCGATGACGCCCACGAGCGGGCGCTTGTAGACGCTGACGTCGGCATGGTTCGATGCCGCAGCCAGCATCAGCCGACCGGGATCGAGCAGCAGTCCTTCCGCCAGCACGACTTCGCCTTCAGCGAAATCCTGCCCGCGCGGGCGGATATGACGGCCGAGATCCGGCAGGAAGGTCAGTTCTATTCGCCCATCGTCGCGCCGGATCGCGTCTTCCTGCAACAGCACGGTGTCAGCGCCTTTCGGCACGGGCGCGCCGGTGAAGATGCGCACGACCTGGCCGGCCCCGACCATTCCTGCAAAGGAGCGGCCTGCCGCCGATTCGCCTATGACAGTGAGCGTATCGCCGATCTCCGAGACGTCGCCGCGCCTGAAGGCGTAGCCATCCATGGCGGAGGCGTCGAAAGGCGGCTGTGTCAGGCGTGAGATCACGGGCTCGGCCAGCACGCGCTGATCGGCGTCCCAGATCGGCAGCGTCTCACATATCTCGATGGGCCTGGCTGCAGCGAGCAGGCGGGCTTGCGCCTCTTCGACCGGGATCAGCGGCCCGGCCATCTTAGCCTGCGTCTCGAATGAAGTCGCCGGATTTGCCGCCGGACTTGCTCTTCAGCCTGATGTCGATGATTTCCATCGCCTTGTCGGCGGCTTTGGCCATGTCATAGATGGTGAGGCAGGCGATAGACACGGCGGTCAACGCTTCCATCTCCACGCCGGTCTTGCCGGTCAGCTTGACCATGGCCTCGACGCGCAGGCCTGGCAGATCGGCGTCCGGCGTGATGTCGACCGTCACCTTGCTGATCATCAGCGGATGGCAGAGCGGAATGAGATCCGACGTCTTCTTGGCCGCCATGATTCCGGCGAGCCGGGCTGTGCCCAGCACGTCGCCTTTCTTGGCGTCGCCGGAGAGAATGAGTGTGAGCGTGTCGGCGCGCATGCGCACCGCGCCCTCGGCCACGGCGATACGGGACGTTTCCGTCTTGTCGCCGACATCGACCATATGAGCCTCGCCGGACGCGCCGATATGGGTGAGGCTCTCGCTCATGTCAGGCGGCTTCCGAAGGCGAGGCGAGGCCGAGGAGCTCGCGGGTTGCGGCGGTCACATCGGCTTTTCGCATCAGGCTTTCGCCGACCAGGAAGGTCGAGATGCCCGAGGCCTTGAGCCGGTCGCAATCGTCAAGCGTGAAGATGCCGCTTTCGCCGACCAGCAGCCGATCGCTTGGGACCATGCCTGCAAGCCGCTCAGAGGTGGCGAGGTCGACCTCGAAACTGCGGAGATTGCGGTTGTTGACGCCGATCATTCGCGACGTGAGCCTGAGAGCCCGCTCCATCTCGGCTTCGTCATGCACTTCGATCAGCACGTCCATGCCGAGCTCAAAAGCGGCGTCTTCGAGCGCCTTCGCCTCGTCGTCGGTGAGCGACGCCATGATGATCAGGATGCAATCGGCGCCCCAGGCGCGCGCTTCATAGACCTGATAGGGAACGAAGAGGAAATCCTTGCGCAAAGCGGGCAGGGCGCAGGCCGCGCGGGCGGCGGTGAGAAATTCCGGCGCGCCCTGGAAACTCGGTCCATCCGTCAGCACCGACAGGCAGGCGGCGCCGCCCTGCTCATAGGCCTTGGCCAGCGCCGGCGGATCGAAATCGGCGCGGATCAGGCCCTTGGACGGGCTGGCTTTCTTGATTTCGGCGATCAGGCCGTAAAGGCCTGCGTCGCGCTTTTTCTCAAGTGCTGCGAGAAAGCCGCGAGGGGAGTTGACGCCGTTGATCTTCGCCTTGAGATCATCAAGCGACACCGAGGCCATGGCCGCGTCAATTTCCTGGCGCTTGTAGAGTTCGATCTTCTTCAGAATATCGGCCATGTCAGCCTCACGAATTGGAAACAGCGATCAGCCGGTCGAGCGCGGCCCGGGCCGAGCCTGATGACAGCGACTGTTCGGCGAGCGTCACACCCTCGGCGATATCCTTCGCCTTGCCGGCGACGACAAGAGCGGCGGCGGCGTTGGCGACGGAAATATTGCGATAGGCGTTGGTCGCGCCATCGAGAATCGCGCGCAGCGCGCCGGCATTGTGTTCGCCGTCGCCGCCGCGAATCTCGTCGAGCGTGATCGGCTGCATGCCGAAATCGGATGGCGTCAGCGTGAATTCGCGGATCTCGCCGTCCTTGAGCGCGACGACCTGCGTTTCGCCCGTCAAGGTGATCTCGTCGAGACCGTCGCCATGCACAACCCAGACATCGGTCGAGCCTAGGCCCTTCAGCGCTTCGGCGACCGGGCGCAGCCATTGCGGCGCATAAACGCCGAGCAATTGACGCTTGACGCCGGCGGGATTGGACAGCGGGCCGAGCAGGTTAAAGATGGTGCGCGTGCCGAGCTCCACGCGGGTGGGACCCACGAAGCGCATGGCGGAATGATGCTGCTGGGCGAACATGAAGCCGATACCGGCTTCCGCGATGCACCGCGCCGTGATGTCGGGCGTGATGTCGAGCTTGACGCCGAGCGCCGACAAAGCGTCGGCCGTGCCGGATTTCGAGCTCTGGGCGCGGTTGCCATGCTTGGCCACCGGTACGCCTGCGCCGGCCGTGATGATCGAGGCCAGCGTCGAGATATTGTAGGTATGCGCGCCATCGCCGCCGGTGCCGACGATGTCGATGGCGTTGTCAGGCGCTTCGACCGTCAGCATCTTGTCGCGCATGGTGCTGACGGCGCCCTGGATTTCCTCCACCGTTTCGCCGCGAACGCGCAGGCCCATCAGGAAAGCGCCGATCTGGCTGGGCGTCGCGCCGCCCGACATGATGATGTCGAAGGCGGCCCGGGAGTCGTCCGCCGCGAGCGGCTGACCAGCCGCCACCTTGGCGAGATAGGGCTTCAGATCGGCCATGGCTGTTCCCCCGGATTAGCGGACCATCAACTGGTTTGCGAGCGTGCGGTTGACCGACACGCCATATTCGGCCTGCAATTCGCCGACAAGCTGATCGAGAAAATCATCGCCAGCGCGCGCGGCGGCCTGCTTGATTTGCTCGGCATTGTTCGACAGGGCATCCGCCGGCGGCGTGTTCTGCACGTCGGTGACCTTCAGGACAATCTGGCTCTGTCCGTCAGCGCCGGCTGCGGCGGTCACAAAACCCTCCGGACCACCGAAGGCGGCATTGATCGCGGCGGCGCCGAGCACAGCGTCATCCATGCCGCGCTTGATGTCGGCCTTAGACTCGACGGCGATCTTCAGCTGAGCGGCGACATCGGCCATCTTGGCGCCGTCGCGAACCTGCTTGGAAATCTCCTCGGCCTTCTTGGCGAGCGCCAGCTGCTGTTGCTCCCGCGTCCAGTCGTCGACGACCTTGGCGCGGACTTCTTCGACCTTGCGGTCGCGCTCGGGCGTGACACCGTTGATTTCGAACCACACATAGCCGCCATTGGGCAAATCGAGCGGCAACGGTTCGACGCCTTCGTCGGTCTTGAAGGCTTCCGTCAGCAGGCGGGACGCTTCAGGCAGGTTGGCGACGTCCTTTTCCGACGCATCGCGACCGCTCGCATCAACGGCATTGATCGTCACCGGCTTCAGCTGCAGCTGACCCGCGGCCTCCGCCAGGGTCGAACCGGACGCGCGCGCGTCTTCGAAACGGTCATGCACGCTCTGGATCTCGTCATTGGCCCGCACAAGCGCCAATTGCTTGCGGATATCGTCCTTCACCGCATCGAGCGGCTTGACGACCTCAGGCTTGATATTGGTGATGCGCAGGATGACGGGGCCGAGCAGGCCCTCGGTCACCGGCGTGACGCCGCCTTCGGTCTTCACCGCGAACGCAGCCTCCGCCATGGCTGGCGTCGGCATCTTGTCGCGGGCGAAATCGCCGAGCAGCACGTCGGTCGCGGTCTTGCCTTGTTCGGTCACCAACTGGTCGAAGGTCGAGCCGGACGCAAGCTTGGCGGCCGCGGCGTCGGCCAGCGCCTTGTCGGCAAAGGTCAACTGCTCGATGGTGCGGGTTTCGGGGGTGCGATAGGCGTCGAGATGCTGGTCGTAGTCGGCCTTCACGTCTTCGTCGCTGACGGCCGTGAGATCGGCAATGTCGGAGGGCTCTAGCTTGACGAAAGTGATCTTGCGATATTCCGGCGCGCGATATTTGCCCTTGTTGTCTTCGAACCACTTTGCCAGCGACGCATCCGTCGGCGCGCCGACAGGGTCGATATTGGCGTTGGTCAGGATCAGGTAATCGATCGTGCGGCGTTCATTGCTGAAATCCTCGAGCGCCTTGGTGAGCGTTGCGGGCGGCGTGAAGCCATTGCCCACCGCATCGGCGATCTGGACGCGCACGGCCTCGCGCTCCTTGTTCTTGATATAGTCTTCGACGCGGATCCGCGCGTCGTAAAGACGGCGCTCCATCAACTGACGGCTGAAGCCGCCGGATTCATCCTTGAAGGCCGGCTCTTCCTGAATGAGCTGCAAGAGACGTCCTTCGGACATGCCGAGCTTCATGTCGGAAGCGAGTTGATCGAGGGACGCGGCCGAGGCCAGCTGGCCGTAAACCGTGTTTTCAAGACCGAACATCTTCGCCTGCTCCAGCGTCAGTCCAGGAATGCTCCTCTGCATCTGGTTGTAGACGCTATTGAAGGTAAACTGGAATTCCGAATTGGAGACTCGCTGGTCGCCAACGGTCACGACGGCGTCATTGGCGCCCGCAAACATCGAACTGTGGACGCCCCATATGCCGAAGGAGGCGACGAGAAGGATGAGCAGGGCCTTCGCGACCCAGGTTTTCGCGGCTTTGCGCAGAAGTTCGAGCATTGGCTTCCCAAATTGTTGTCTTGTCCGCCCTCACCAAAGAGCGCGCCCGGACGCGGTGGCCGGACGAGGGTCTAGGCTTTTACTCATGCGCCGGGCGGCGTGGCAAGCGTTAAAATGGCCTTTCCTAGAAGCGGCCAAAATGAACGCAAGCAAAAAAAGCCGAGCGTTTTTATACATCTGGAGCTTGCAAAGCCCATTTGGGAAAATGGCTGCTTTACAAAAATATTATTGTATGATTTTTTGAGCGCGGCTGGTGGAGCAGCCATCATTTGGGAGGAAATCATGAATAAGTTCAAAGCGCTCGCGAGCGCCACGGCTCTTGCTGTCTCGTTTTTCGCCGCCGGTCAGGCCATGGCTCTGACCGTGGGGTTCTCGCAGATCGGATCGGAATCCGGTTGGCGCGCGGCCGAAACGACGGTGACCAAGCAGGAAGCCGAGAAGCGCGGCATCGATCTCAAATTCGCCGATGCGCAGCAGAAGCAGGAAAACCAGATCAAGGCGATCCGTTCCTTCATCGCCCAGGGCGTCGACGCCATCTTCGTGGCTCCGGTGGTCGCGACGGGATGGGACGACGTGCTGTCCGAAGCCAAGGACGCCAATATTCCTGTGATCCTGCTCGACCGCACCGTCGACAGCGACAAGGGCCTTTACCTGACTGCGGTGACGTCTGACCTCGTGCATGAAGGCTCGGTCGCGGGCAAGTGGCTGGTCGACACCGCCAAGGACAAGCCCTGCAACATCGTCGAACTCCAGGGCACGACCGGTTCGTCCCCGGCCATCGACCGCAAAAATGGCTTCGAACAGGCCATTGCCGGCCATGACAACCTGAAGATCATCCGCTCTCAGACCGGCGACTTCACCCGCACCAAGGGCAAGGAAGTCATGGAAAGCTTCCTGAAGGCTGAAAACGGCGGCAAGAACATCTGCGCGCTCTATGCCCACAATGACGATATGGCCGTCGGCGCCATCGAAGCCATCAAGGAAGCCGGCCTGAAGCCGGGCACCGATATTCTCGTCGTGTCGATCGACGCGGTTCCGGATATCTTCAAGGCCATGGCGGCCGGTGAAGCCAACGCCACCGTCGAACTGACCCCGAACATGGCCGGCCCGGCCTTCGACGCTCTCGACGCCTATCTCAAGGACAAGAAAGAGCCGCCGAAGTGGATCCAGACGGAATCCAAGCTCTACACCCAGGCTGACGATCCGCAGAAGGTCTACGAATCCAAGAAAGACCTCGGCTATTGATCTGCCGCCGCGCCGCCGGATTTTTGTCCGGCGGCGCGGTCTCAATCGAGCACGCTCGCCATCCGCCTTTCACGGCGGATGGCGTTGCCGGCCGGAGCGTATCGCATGACTGCTGAAACAAAGCCGCTGCTTTCAGCGCGCGGCGTGACGAAGACATTCCTGGGCGCCAAGGCGCTCGACGCCGTTGATTTCTCCCTGATGGCAGGCGAGGTGATGGCGCTGCTCGGCGAAAATGGCGCCGGAAAATCCACCCTCGTCAAATGCCTGACCGGCGCGTACAGACGCGACGCAGGCGACATCGTGCTCGACGGGGCTTCTATCGATCCCCGCGATACATTCGAAGCCCAGAGGCTGGGCGTCGGCACCGTCTATCAGGAGGTCAACCTCCTGCCGAACCTGACGGTCGCCGAAAACATGTTCCTCAACCGGCAACCGCGGCGTTTCGGACTGGTCCGCAGCAGCGAAATGAACGATCGATCCAGCGCGCTTCTCGCCGGTTACGGCCTCGATATCGACGTGCGCCAACCGTTGTCCAGCTTTTCGGTCGCGGTGCAGCAGATCGTCGCCATCGCCCGCGCCGTCGATCTCTCGGGCAAGGTGCTGATCCTCGACGAGCCGACCGCCAGTCTCGACGCGCAGGAAGTCGAGGTGCTGTTCGGCATCGTCGACGATCTCCGCCGCAAGGGTCTGGGCATCGTGTTCATCACCCATTTTCTCGAACAGGTCTATGCGCTGAGCGACCGCGTGACGGTGCTGCGCAACGGCAAGCTCGTCGGCGCGCGGCGCCTGGCGGATCTGCCGCGCAAGGACCTCGTAGCGATGATGCTTGGCCGCGAACTGACCGAGGAAACCAGCCATCACGCTCCCGCGCGCAAGGCGGACGTCGAAGCGCGGTTCCGCTTCAAAGGGCTTGGCCGCCGCGGCGACATCAAGCCGTTCGATCTCGATATCGGACGAGGCGAAGTGGTCGGTCTTGCGGGCCTTCTTGGCTCCGGGCGGACAGAAACCGCTGAAGTGATGTTCGGCGTGCGCCGCGCCGACCAGGGCGCGGTGGAGATCGACGGCAAGGCTGCCGCCATCGTCTCGCCGCAAGACGCAATTTCCCATGGCTTCGGCTTCTGCCCGGAGGACCGCAAGACCGACGGCATTATCGGCGATCTCTCGGTGCGCGAGAATATCATTCTGGCGCTGCAGGCGCGACGCGGCTGGGCCAAGCCGCTTTCGCGATCCGAGCAGAACGAACTGGCCGATCATTATATACAGGCGCTCGATATCCGCACCGACGGGCGCGAAAAGCCCATCAAGCTGCTGTCGGGCGGCAATCAGCAAAAGGCGATCCTGGCCCGTTGGCTGGCGACCAATCCCACATTGCTGATCCTGGACGAGCCCACCCGCGGCATCGATGTCGGCGCGCATGCCGAAATCATCAAGCTCATCCGCGATCTCTGCGAGAGGGGCATGGCGCTTGCCGTGATCTCCTCGGAGATCGATGAACTCATCGCCTATAGCCAGCGCATCCGCGTGCTGCGCGATCATGAGCATGTCGCCGAATTGACCGGCGAGCAGATGACTGCGACCGGCATCGTCGACGCCATCGCCGGGACGCATAACGAAAAGGGTCTGACGTCATGATCCGCCGCATTCTTCCCCAAATCATCACGCTTGGCATCGTGCTTCTGCTTAATGTCATCCTGTTTCCCGATTTCTTCAACGTGACATTCCAGAACGGCCGTCTCTATGGCAGCATCATCGACGTGCTCAATCGCGGCGCGCCGGTGGCGCTGGTCGCGGTCGGCATGACGCTGGTCATCGCCACCAAGGGCATCGATCTCTCGGTCGGCGCGGTCGTGGCCATCTGCGGCGCGGTGGCCGCCGCCGCCATCACCAGCAGCCAGTCGCTCGTCGTCACCCTGGCGCTGGCGCTTTCAGTCGGGCTGGTCTGCGGCGTCTGGAACGGAATTCTCGTCTCTGTGCTCAACATCCAGCCGATCATTGCGACGCTGGTGCTGATGGTCGCGGGACGGGGCGTGGCGCAATTGATCACCGAAGGCGCAATCCTCACCTTCAATGAACCTGGCCTGATTTTCATCGGCAGCGGATCGGCATTCGGAATGCCGATGCCGGTGGTGATCTGGGTCCTGTTCGGGGCGGCGGCGGCGTTGCTCGCGCGGCGCTCAGCACTCGGCCTGCTCATCGAGGCGATCGGCGTCAACCTGCGCGCCAGCCGTCTTTCGGGCGTCAAGACCACGGCCCTCATCGTGCTGGTCTATGCGCTGTCGGGCCTTTGCGCGGCGATCGCCGGTCTGATCGTCGCCGCCGACATCAAGGGCGCCGACGCCAACAATGCCGGCCTCTGGCTGGAGCTCGACGCCATCCTGGCGGTGGTGGTGGGCGGCAATTCGCTGCTCGGCGGCCGCTTCTCCATTCTCGGCTCACTGCTCGGCGCGATGATCATCCAGGCGATCAACACCGGCATTCTCACCTCTGGGTTCCCCCCGGAATATAACCTCATCATCAAGGCTGGCCTGATCGTGATCATCCTGATCGTTCAATCGCCGCGGTTGTCCGATGTCGCCGCGCTGTTCGGATCCCGCAACACGGAGACCCGCGGATGAGAGCGAAATATCTGCCGCTGGCGGCGACGACACTGATTTTTCTGGCTGCCTATGCGGTTTGCGCGCTGCAATTCCCGAACATCCTGTCGACGCGGGTGATCGGCAACCTTTTCACCGACAATGCCTTTCTCGGCATAGCCGCCGTCGGCATGACCTTCGTGATCCTGTCGGGCGGCATCGACCTATCGATCGGATCGGTGATCGCCTTCACGGGCGTGTTGATCGCCGTTCTGCTTGAGAACACCGGCCTGCATCCGTTGCTGGTTTTCGCCATCGCGCTCGGCGTCAGCACCGCTTTCGGCGCCGCGATGGGGTCGATCATCCATTATCTGGAGATGCCGCCTTTCATCGTCACGCTCGCGGGCATGTTTCTGGCGCGCGGCATGTCCTTTGTCCTGTCGATCGATTCCATTCCGATTGATCACCCATTCTACAAGGCGCTCAAGAATTTCTATTGGAAGATGCCGGGCGGCGGACGCTTCACGGTCATTGGCGGGCTCATGCTGCTGGTGTTCCTCGCCGGCATCGTGATTGCCCACAAGACGCGCTTTGGCGCCAATGTCTATGCGTTGGGCGGCGGCGTGGCGACGGCGCGGCTGATGGGCGCGCCCGTCGCGTCGACCACCATCGGCATTTATGCGCTGTCGGGCTTCCTCGCGGGGCTGTCGGGCGTGGTCTACTCTCTTTATACATCGGCGGGCTATTCGCTCGCCACGGTGGGCGTCGAACTCGACGCGATCGCTGCGGTGGTGATCGGCGGCACGCTGCTCACCGGCGGGGCGGGTTTCGTCGCGGGCACGCTGGTCGGCGTGCTGATTCAAGGGCTGATCCAGACCTACATCACTTTCGACGGGACTCTGTCGAGCTGGTGGACGAAAATCGTGATCGGGCTCTTGCTATTCGGCTTCATACTTATGCAAAAAGGCATATTGCTGGTCTCGAAGGTCGACAACAAAAGGTGAGGAGTCCGTCGTGCGCAGGGGAGTGCTGGAGGCCGTCTTGAGCGGCAAGAAAACGAGAACCAGCCATGCCCAGGTGGTGGATGAACTCGGTCGGTCGATTATTTCTGGAGATTATCCGGTCGGCGCCACATTGCCCGGCGATCCTGAACTCGCCCAGCGTTTCAAAGTTTCGCGCACTGTGCTGCGAGAGGCGATGAAGACGCTGGCCGCCAAGGGGCTGATCGTGCCCAGGGCGCGCATCGGCACCAAGGTGACGCCGAGAAACCAGTGGAACCTGTTTGATTCAGACGTGCTGACCTGGCATTTCCAGATGGGAGTCGACGGTGATTTCCTGACCCATCTCAGCGAGATCCGCATGGCCTTTGAGCCGCATGGCGCGGCGCTGGCGGCCGAAAACGCTACCGAGGCCGATATCAAGGCGCTTTACCAGCTGGCCCGCGCCATGGGTGCGGAGGGACTGACGCCGGAGACGCTGGCGCTTGCGGATCTGCACTTTCACCTCGCCGTGTCGGAAGCCTCGAAGAATCCGTTCATGCGCACGGTCGGCAGCCTGATTGAAGCAGCGCTGGTGGGGATTTTTAAATTGTCGTCGCCCGCGCCGGGCGACGAACGCGGCGCGGAAGTGTCGGCGTCCCACACGTTGATCGTCGACGCCATCGCCGCCCGCGACCCCGCCGCCGCCGCAGAAGCCATGCGACGCGTGATCATCACCGGTCGCGAACGGATCAATCACAAGGTGACCGGCGGCAAGCAGGCGGTAGAATTTGCACCCGCATCTTGAAGATGACAGGGCGACGCTTTAGGTTGGGCCGCAATTGAAATTGCGCTGGCGCCTCATGTGACTGAAATTTTCATCATTCTTCTCCTTCTCGTGATCAACGCGTTTTTCGCCATGTCCGAGATGGCGATCGTTTCCGCCAGCAAGCCATTGCTCCGTCAGAAGGCGAAACAAGGACATCCAGGCGCGGCGCGCGCTCTAGGTCTCGCCGAAAATTCCGGAACTTTCCTGTCCACGGTCCAGGTCGGCATCACCCTGGTGGGCATCCTGGCCGGCACCTATGGCGGCGCTTCGATCACCGAAAAGCTAGGCCCCGAACTCGACGTCATTCCGGCGATTGCCCCCTATGGCCATCTTGTCGCCGGGCTTATCGTGGTGGCTTTGATCACCTATTTTTCCGTGATCATCGGAGAACTGATCCCCAAACAATTCGCTCTGCGACACGCCGAGTCTATCGCGATCTTCGTCGCCGGTCCGATGACGGTGCTGTCGCGGATCGCTGCGCCGATCGTCTATCTGTTCGAAGCCTCGGCCCGGTTTATGCTCAAGGTGATGGGCATGGCGGCCAAGGACAGCGACGAGGTCACGGAAGCCGAGGTGCAGGCGGTGCTGGCTGAAGGCGCCGAAAGCGGCGTGTTCGAAAAGTCCGAACACGAAATGCTGCGCCGGATCATCAGTCTGGCCGACCGGTCTGTGAAATCGATCATGACGCATCGCACCGAGATTGTCGGCATCGATCTCAAGGCGAGTTTCGAGGATGTCGTGGCGCTGGTGCGGGATTCCGGCCATTCGCGCTATCCGGTGATCGACGAGGACAATGACGGCATCATCATCGGCGCCGTTCGCACCAAGGACGTGCTGGCGGCCGCGCAAAATCCGAAGGCCTTTCAGATGCAGGGCTATGTGCAGGAAATTCCGACGATTCCGGAAATGACCACTTGCCTGAAGGCTTTCGAGATCTTCAAGGCGGCCAATATCCATATGGCGATCATCGTCGACGAATATGGCTCCACCGAAGGCATCATCACCTCGTCGGACCTGCTGGAGGCCATCATCGGCATTCTGCCGTCGAATTATGACGACATCGACGATATCCTGGTGCGCGAGCGCGAGGACGGATCCTGGTTGATCGACGGCCGGACGCCGATCCACGAAATGCAGCTCACATTCGGGCTGGATAATCTTTCCACCGAAGACGGCTATGAGACCATTGCCGGCTTCGTGGTGCAGGGCCTGCGCAAGAGTCCAGCTGAAGGCGACCATTTCGAAGCCTTTGGTTATCGATTCGAAGTGATCGACATGGACGGTCGCCGGATCGACAAGATCCTGATGAGCCGGAAGGCCGATCCGTCGGTCGGCTGAACCGGCGTCCAGATCGCGTTGCCTAAGGCGGCGCTGCAAGACCATCACCCATTTCCATAGAAGATGACGGACTGCTGGACGCCCCAAAAAGATGCGGGCTGCGGCGAAATCGCCGCAGCCCGCTGAGCCTTTGTCAGGCGCTGAGGTCGTGACCCGATCAGAACCTGACGCTGAGCTGGCCGAAGACGGATTGCATCCAGTTGTTCGAGAAATCGCTCGAGCCGCGATAGGACAGGTTCAGGCTGGACTGATCGCCGAAGGCAAATCTTGCTCCGATCTGGGCGGTCGCCAGATTATTCGCAACGGTGTCCAGGTCTGCGGAAAGGGCGCTGTCTGCATCTGATGTGTAATAGGCGTCCTGGCTCGCATCGCCGGACAATTCGCGCTGATACTCCAAGGTGACGAAAGGTGTGACCGCCCCGAAGTCGACGAGATAGGTTTTTTCCAGCGTCATGCCTATTGACGCTGCGGACGTGAAGTCGCTGGACGACTGATAGGTGAGATTGTCGGCTCCTGCGCCATATTCCTGGGTTTGGTCCAGATTCGTCGCCGTGATCTTGAGACGGCCATAGGGCGTCGCCTTGATTGCGCCGATATCCGCAATCGTGCTGATCGAGGCTGCCGCAAACAGTTGGTCGCCGTCACGATCGTAGCGGGCGTAGACATCATCAGAGACAAAACGGCGGGCGCTGAAATCCAGCTTGTTGTATCCGACGACGGCGTCCAGGAACGACTGTTCAGCGAACATGTAGGACCCGTAGCCGGCAATCGACAGCGCCTTTCCTTCTGAGCGCGAGCCCCTGTCGCCGATGTCGGTTTCATCCAAACCCATGCCGATCGATGCGCCGACGATCAGCGCATCGCTCAGCCGACGGTCGATGCCGGCGGTCAAGCCGGCCGTCCCATAGTCGAGTTCTGGCTGGCGTCCATGCTCATCGCGTTCGCCGATGCTGTAATTGCCATTGAACCAGACCGCATAATCCTCGGCGCAGACCGTATCCGCATTGGATTTGGAGATGGCGCCGCCATTCATGTTCATGGATAGCGACGATGTCATGCATTCCGATCCATGCAGGGCGGACAGCCGGCCGAGCACCGCGTCGATCTGATTTTCACCAAGCCTGCGGGCCGCGCGCCGCTCAGCTTCGAGAACGCCCGCCATATCGTCGGTGTTCGCTGTCCGATCGATCACGATGGTGACTTTGGTGCGGTCCTTGAGGCCATTCTTGTCCGCGCCACGGACTTCGATCGGGAAACTGCCGGTCTCAAGCGGTGATCCGCTGACTTTGCCCGACTTGTTCATGGAAAGGCCCTTCGGCAAGGCGCCGCCCACCAGCTCAAAGCGATAGGGCGCCTGGCCGCCGGTTCCATAGAATTGCAGCACATAGGGCGTTCCAACGTCGCCCGCTGGCGCGACCGACGGATTGACGACGATCTTGCCGTTCGAGATGGCAATCAC
Source organism: Rhizobium sp. SG_E_25_P2 (assembly GCF_029892285.1). Taxonomy (GTDB): domain Bacteria; phylum Pseudomonadota; class Alphaproteobacteria; order Rhizobiales; family Rhizobiaceae; genus Rhizobium_E. Next base: position 34,954 of record NZ_JARXVM010000016.1, on the reverse strand, counting down.
GACGCTGACATCATCCGTCACGCCGTTGACGTCGCGTGCGCGGACGGTGATCGGGAAATCACCCTGTTTTTCAGGCGCGCCCGAAACCAGGCCGGACGATGAAAAAATCAGTCCCTTCGGGAGCTGTCCCCCGGTCAATTTGAAGCTATATGGCGCAACGCCGCCCTTGGCGCGAAACTGCAGCTTATACGCCTCGCCGACTTTGCCGGAGGGAGCCGTTTCCGGCAGCGCCGTGATCACGTCCTCATTGATGGAAATCGTCACGCTGACGTCATCGGCAACGCCGTTTGCGTCTACGACATTCACCGTGATGGGATAATCACCGGTCTGTTGCGGCGTTCCAGAAACCAGGCCCGCGCCAGAGAATGACAGACCTTTCGGAAGCGAACCGCTGGTTTTGGAGATGGTGTAGGGGGCTACGCCGCCCGCGCCCCGGAACTGCAGCGAATAGCTGCTTCCGATCTTGCCCTTCGGCGCTGTCTCCGGCAGCGCCTGTATCTGGTATTCTTCAGCATCGGTGACGGAATGGGTGATCACATTGCTGTCGGCGGCTTTGTAATTGGTGTCGCTTGCGATCCGCGCCGAGATTGTATGGTCGCCCTTTGCGAGTTTCTTGGTTGAGATCGAAGCCTTTCCGTCGGTCACGCTTGCAGAGCCCAGGCGGGTGCCATCGGCATAAAAAGTCACCTTTCCGGTCGGCGCCGAGAAAGAGGACCCGACAGACGCCGCCTCGACTGTGAACGTCACGGCTGAACCGAGGCTGCTTTCGGTTGCCGACTGGCTGACGACCGGCGATGGCGTGGCCTTGGTGATCTTGATGTCCTGAAAGGTTTCCGATTGCATGGTGCTGCAATCGATCAGTTCATCGTCGCCGCTATAGAGGGCTTCAAGACCATAGGCGCCCGGTGACGGCGTGTTGAAGCTGAAGGATCCCTTGAACTCGGTCCCGTCTTGCGTCAGCGTCGTCGTTCCCAGATCGGCGCCGTCTTCGATACGGAACGTGACCGTGCCCGATCCGATGTTTCCGGACCAGTCCGCCGTCGAATTGGGCCTGACGGTTACGGTTGCGGCGAAGGCGCCGCCATAGGCCAGATTTTCAGAAGACAATTCGACATACAGGAAACAGTAAGTGCTGCCTGCCCACGCCTGCTGGCCGCCAGTCAATGCGGGGCCGAACAGGCAGAACAGCGCAGCCGCGAATGTTGCGGCGATGCGAGACGATATCGATAAAATCTTGAACATTGTGGTCCACAGGCGAAATGAAGGATCAGGGTGTCGGTAGCCTGTGGAATTCGCACCCTCAATAACGGCGCCTTGAATCGAATAGCAAATTGCCGGTCCTGCCATCATTGCGGCGGAATTCGATCGACATGCGCGCAATGCTTGGAGGGAAACCTCGGTCTTGCTATCTCAATGACCAAACAGAAGAGGGAGATTCGGCATGTCGGGAAAAGTTCTGGCCGTGGTTCTGGCCGCCGGCGACAGCACGCGGATGAAATCGTCCAAGTCAAAGGTGTTGCACACGATCGGCAACCGACCGATGATTTCGCATGTGGTGGCGGCGCTGGATGAAAGCGGCGCCGACAAGATCGCCCTCATTGTCGGCCGTGACGGCGACGCAGTTGCAGCGGCGGCTTCGACCGGCAAGCTGCCGGTGACGGTGTTTCAACAGACTGAGCGTCTCGGCACGGGACACGCCGTGCTGATGGCGGCGAGTGAAATCGAGACCGGCTATGACGCAGTGCTCGTCGCGTATGGCGACGCGCCGCTGATCGAGGCGGGCCCGCTTGCCGCCGCCCGCGCCAAACTGGATGAGGGATATGACCTCGCCGTCATCGGCTTCCGGACGCCGTCTCCGACCGGGTATGGGCGATTGCTCGAAAAGGACGGCGAACTCGTCGCCATCCGCGAGGAGAAAGACGCCAACGACAATGAGCGGCGGATCGATTTCTGCAATTCGGGCCTGATGGCGATCAATGGCGCAAAGGCGGCGTCGCTGCTGCGCAAGATCGGCAACGCCAATGTGAAGGGTGAATATTACCTCACCGACCTCGTCGAAATCGTCCGCGCCGAAGGCGGCCGGTCGGCCACCGTCGAAGCCTCCTTTGAGATGGCTGCGGGCTGCAACAATCGCGCCGAACTCGCAGACCTCGAAGCCATCTGGCAGAAGCGCAAGCGGCGGGAGCTGATGGTGTCGGGGGTGACGATGATTGCGCCCGAAACGGTGTTCCTCTCCTTTGACACGGTGATCGGCCAGGATGTGACCATCGAGCCAAATGTGATCTTCGGGCCGGGCGTGACGGTGGAGGCCAATGTGGTCATCCACGCCTTCTCGCATATCGAAGGCGCTTATATTTCCTCCGGCGCGTCCGTTGGACCCTTCGCGCGGCTGCGGCCGGAGGCGAAGCTGCTCGCCAACGCCAAGGTCGGCAATTTCTGCGAGGTGAAGAAAGCTGAGATCGGCGAGGGCGCCAAGGTCAACCATCTCAGCTATATCGGCGACGCCGTGGTCGGCGCGCGCGCCAATATCGGCGCAGGCACGATCACCTGCAACTATGACGGCTTCAACAAATACGAGACCCGCATCGGCGCCGACGCCTTCATCGGCTCCAACAGTTCGCTGGTCGCTCCCGTCAGCATAGGCGAGGGTGCGCTGACGGCGTCAGGCAGCGTCATCACTGAAAATGTCCCCGACGGCGCCGCCGCCTTCGGCCGCGCCCGGCAGGTGACCAAGGAAGGCTATGGCCGCGAGATCATGGCGCGCAACGAGGCGATCAAGAAGGCGAAGAAGGCGGCGAGCAAGGGCTGACCTTGCAACCATGCCTGAAGTCGCGTATTTTCAGGAGTGGCAGGCGGAGCGCGAACTCCGCCTGCCGGGACTCACTTCCTATATGAGATCCGGAGAGACAAGGACCAGCCGCTCCGGCTTCTTCTAAGAGTAAGCGTTATGCTGTATGGCAATTGCCTCATCGCATAACCTCCTGTTGGACGGCGAGGCTGTCGCCACAGCCGGGGGAGCCCGACTCCCCCGGTCACGCCCCTGGTCCAGGCGCTGCTGCTTTCTCCGTCGCAAACATTCACCGTTCAACCGAACAAGGGGCTGAATAGTAACAGAACAGAAAACCTACATATGACCAGCCCCGCAGGACGTGCTACCTTTATTGTATGACTTTGGTAATTCGACCCATCAGGCCAGACGATGCGCGCGATGCGCTAGAAGCTCACCATTCAGCCGTGCGCATGACAGCCGCGCGCGACTACTCTGCCGAGATTGTGGCGCATTGGGCACCGTTGCCAGTAACAGAAAAGTCGGTGGCTAAGTTTAACGCCAATCCCGAAGGTGAGTTGCGTTTCGTGGCGTTTTACCAAAGGGAACTCGTAGGCTTTGCCGCAATTGTCATCGCGAATGAAGAGTTGCGGGCATGTTACGTTGCCCCGAACGCGGCTCGCCAAGGTGTCGGAAAAGCCCTGGTCACGCAGCTTGAACACGCTGCAAAAGAGAGAGGAATTAAGGAACTGCGCCTGCATTCATCGGTCACGGCGCATCCCTTTTACACGGCTATGGGCTATGAGACCCTGGAATGGGGGGAGCATGTGCTTGACTCAGGTCTAGCCATGGCCTGCATATTCATGCGTAAAACCCTATAGCTTTTGTTTGGCTGCTGCATAGCCATTCTAACACACCGTTTTGATGTGACTCAACAAGGTCGAGCTTGCACGTGCAGGATATCTGCGAAACGCTTCTGATACGTCGCTACCAACCCACCCCCGTAATCGTTTCGGTTGCAACGTAATTTCGCTCGCTCGTTAACGCACGAAACCGAATTTGATGCGCGGGGCGTTGCCGCGCGCCGAAAATCCGGCCACAAGTCGCAGCATGAAATCGGAAATTGGTAGAGACCAATTTCAGAGTGACTGCAGGCAGGAGCGGAATATGTGCGGGATTGTCGGGATCGTGGGCGTGGAGCCGGTGGCGGCGCGGCTGGTGGATGCGCTGAAGCGGCTGGAATATCGCGGCTATGATTCCGCTGGCGTCGCCACGATCCATGACAACAGACTGGAACGCCGCCGCGCCGAAGGCAAACTCGTCAATCTCGAACAGAAGCTGGCGGCCGAGCCGTTGCCGGGCAAGATCGGCATCGCGCATACCCGATGGGCCACCCATGGCGCGCCGACGGAAACCAATGCGCATCCGCATTTCGTCGACGGCGTCGCCGTGGTTCACAACGGCATCATCGAGAATTTTTCCGAGATCAAGAAGGAGCTTGCTGCCGAAGGCGTAGTCTTCCAGACCCAGACCGACACTGAGGTCGCCGCGCAATTGCTGGCGAAATTCCGTCGTGATGGGATGGGCCGCCGTGAAGCGATGCACGCCATGCTCCGCCGCGTGACCGGCGCCTATGCGCTGGCGGTGATCTTTCAGGACGATCCCTCCACCATCATGGCGGCGCGTTCTGGGCCGCCGCTCGCCATCGGCTATGGCGACACGGAAATGTTCCTCGGCTCGGACGCCATCGCGCTGTCGCCCTTCACCAATCGCATCGCCTATCTCGAAGACGGCGACTGGGCGGTGCTGGGCGCCGGCGGCGCGCATATTTTCGATCTCGACGGCAATCCGGTGTCGCGGCCGATCCGCATCTCCTCGGCGAGCGCCTATCTGATCGACAAGGGCAATCACCGTCACTTCATGGAAAAGGAAATCTATGAGCAGCCGGAAGCCGTGTCGCATGCGCTCGGCCACTATATCGATTTCACCGAAGGCGGCGTGCGCGAGCTGAATGACGGCATCGACTTCGCCAAGCTTACCAGTCTCGCGATCACCGCTTGCGGCACCGCCTATCTCGCGGGCCTGACGTCGAAATACTGGTTCGAGCGCTATGCGCGGTTGCCGGTGGAAATCGACGTCGCCTCCGAATTCCGCTATCGCGACGCGCCGCTCACCAAGGGATCGGCGGCGCTGTTCATTTCGCAATCGGGCGAGACGGCGGATACGCTGGCGTCGCTGCGCTATTGCCGGGAGCAGGGATTGTCGATCGGCGCGGTGGTCAATGTCAAGGAATCGACCATCGCCCGTGAAGCGGATGCGGTGTTTCCGATCCTTGCCGGCCCCGAGATCGGCGTCGCCTCGACCAAGGCCTTCACCTGCCAGTTGACGGCGCTGGCCGCGCTCGCCATCCGCGCCGGTCGTCAGCGCGGAACGCTCACGGAGACCGAGGAACGGGCGCTGGTCGGCCATCTCGCCGAAATGCCGCGCATCATGAGCGCGGTCCTCAACCGTATTCAGCCCCAGATAGAGGTGCTCGCCCGTGATCTCACGAAATTTAAGCATGTGCTTTATCTCGGTCGCGGCACCAGCTATCCGATTGCGCTCGAAGGCGCGCTGAAGCTCAAGGAAATCTCCTATATCCATGCCGAAGGCTATGCGGCCGGCGAACTCAAGCATGGACCGATCGCGCTGATCGACGAAACCATGCCGGTGATCGTGATCGCCCCGCATGACCGCTTCTTCGAGAAGACCGTGTCCAACATGCAGGAAGTGGCCGCCCGCGGCGGCAAGATCATCTTCGTCACCGACGAGAAGGGCGCAAAAGCCAGCGACCTCAAGACCATGGCGACGATCGTGCTGCCGGATATGGATGAGGCGATCCATCCGATGATCTTTTCGCTGCCGATCCAGTTGCTCGCCTATCACACCGCCGTGTTCATGGGCACGGATGTCGACCAGCCGAGAAACCTCGCCAAGTCGGTCACGGTCGAGTGATCATAAAAATCTTGTGCAGCGCGGAAAAGTCGCGTTAAACAGGGGACCTGATGACCCAGGATCCCCACACGCCAGACCCCGCGCCGCATAAGCCGACTTTCGGCGTGCGGCTCCGCAACAATTTTCTGACGGGCCTGATCATCTGCGCGCCGATCGCGATTACGATCTGGCTGACCTGGACGCTGATCCATTGGGCCGACAGCTGGGTCAAGCCCTATATTCCCTATCGGTACAATCCCGAAAACTATATCAAATTCGCCATTCCCGGTTTCGGCCTGCTGATCGCGGTGATCATGATCATGCTGATCGGCACCTTCGCCAAGAACCTGATCGGCCGTTCGATCGTCGAATTCGGCGAATCGATCATGGACAGGACGCCGCTGGTGCGCTCGCTCTACAAGGCGCTGAAGCAGTTGTTCGAGACGGTGTTCGCCGAGCGCAGCACCTCGTTCAAGAAAGTCGGCATGATCGAATTTCCGGGGCCGGGAAGCTGGTCGATGGTGTTCATCGCCGCCGATGTGCGCGGCGAGCTCGGCCATCGTTTTGCGGAAAAAGGGTTGAAGGACATGGTGGCGGTGTTCCTGCCGCCGACGCCGGTGCCGACGGCCGGTTTTCTCATCTATGTCGAACGCTCCAAAGTCATCGAACTCGACATGAGCCCCGAAGACGCCGCCAAGCTGTTGATTTCAGCCGGCCTGATCCCGCCGGACTGGAAGCCGAAAGGCGCAGCCCTCGACGGCTGATCAGCCGGCATGCAGGAAGCGGATCGCTTCATCGCGCCGGAAGAGATAGAGCAGCGTCCTCACGGCCTCGCCACGCGGTGACGACAAATCCGGATCTCGGTCCAAGAGATAATGCGCGTCCTTGCGGGCGATTTCGAGCAGATCGCCATGCGCCTCCAGGCTGGCGATGGCGAAGCCCGGCGTTCCCGATTGGCGGGTGCCCAGCAATTCGCCTTCGCCGCGCAGGCGCAGATCCTCCTCGGCGATCACGAAGCCGTCTTCGGTCTCGCGCATGATTTTCAGCCGCGCTTCGCCATTCTGGCTGAGCTTTCCTTTGTAGACCAGAATGCAGCTCGAGGCTTCCGATCCGCGCCCGACGCGGCCGCGCAGCTGGTGCAACTGAGCCAGACCGAAGCGTTCGGCATGCTCGATCACCATGATCGTGGCGTCCGGCACGTCGACGCCGACTTCGATGACGGTGGTCGCCACCAGAAGCCGGGTCTCGCCATTCTTGAAGCCCATCATCACCGCGTCTTTTTCCGGCCCGCTCATGCGGCCATGGATCAGCGCCGCCTGCGCGCCGAAGCTTTTCGCGAGCACGGCGTGGCGCTCCTCGACGCTCATCAGCTCGCTTTCCTCGTCTTCCTCGACGAGCGGGCAGATCCAGTAGATCTTCTTGCCCTCGGCGACGGCGGCGCGCATGCGGGCGATGATATCGCCGATGCGTTCGCCCGGCACGATCACCGTCTGGATCGGCTTGCGACCGGCCGGCTTGTCGGTCAGCTTGGAGACGTCCATGTCGCCGAAGGCGGCGAGCACCAGGGTTCGTGGAATGGGCGTCGCGGTCATCACCAGCATATGCGGCGACACGCCCTTGGCGGTGAGCCGGAGGCGCTGATGGACGCCGAAACGGTGCTGCTCATCGACCACGGCCAGCAGCAGATTGGCGTAATTGACCGTATCCTGAAACAGCGCATGCGTGCCGATGACGATGTTTGCCTCGCCCGAGGCGATGCGAGCGAGGATCTCTTCACGTTCTCGGCCCTTGGTGCGGCCGGTGAGAATTTCGATGGTGAGGCCGGTCATGCGCGCCATCTGGCTGATCGTGGCGTGATGCTGGCGGGCGAGAATTTCCGTTGGCGCCATCAGCACGGCCTGGCCGCCGGCCTCGACCGCCGCCAGCATCGACATCAGCGCCACCACGGTCTTGCCCGAGCCGACATCGCCCTGCAACAGCCGGAGCATGCGGTCTTCGCCGGCCATGTCCCGGAGCACATCGGCGATCGCCGAGGTCTGGCTGCCGGTCAGCGAAAAAGGCAGGGCCGCCAGCACCTGGCTCGACAACAGGCCCGTCGGCTTGACCGGAACGCCCGGCGCTTTTCTCAGCTTCGAGCGCACCAGCGCGAGCGACACCTGGCCGGCGAGGAACTCGTCATAGGCGAGCCTGCGCCGCACTGGCGCCTGTGGATCGATGTCGTGCTCGTCGCGCGGATGATGGATCAAACGGAGCGCTTCTGCGGTCGGCAGGAAGCTCTGTTTCTGGATCAATGCATCGTCGAGCCATTCGGGTAGCGCCGGCACGCGGGAGATGGCGGCCTCGATTGTCTTGCGCAACATCTTGGGCGACAGGCCCGCGGTGAGGCCATAAACGGGCTCGACCAGCGGCAGCTTCTCGCCCTCGGACAATCGCGCCATGTGATCGGGATGGACCATGGAGGGGCGGCCGTTGAACCAGTCGACCTTGCCGCTGACCATCACGGTTTCATCGACTGGCAGCGATTTTTCCAGCCAGTTTCCCTTGGCGCGAAAGAACACCAGCGCGAGTTCCCCCGTATCATCCTGCAGGAACACCCGATAGGGCTGGTTCGACTGTCCCTTGGGCGGCGGCTGGTGGCGGTCGACGCGGGCGGTGACGGTGACGATGGCGCCTTGCGGCGCGAGCGCGATGCCGGGCTGTTTGCGACGGTCGATCAGGCTGTGCGGCACATGGAACAAGAGATCGATGATCCGGCAGTCCTCCAGGCTGTCGCGGCCGAGCAGCCGGGCATAGAGTTCGCCGGTCTTTGCCCCGATGCCGGGCAGTGAGGCGAGGGGGGCGAACAAGGGATCGAGAATGGAGGGACGCATGGACACAATTTCGGCTGTCGAAGGTGGATTTGCAAGGCTGACAAGCAAGTTTCCAAGGGATATAGACGGCCCATATCATGAGAGGATCACCACGCCGATGACTGGCACGACCTTGACCACCGCTGATCTCGATCCCCATCGCCGCCGCATCCTGTTTCGCGCCTGGCATCGCGGCATCCGGGAGATGGACCTGATCCTCGGCCAATTCGCCGACACCGAGCTGAAGACGCTGGAAGGCGAGGAACTCGCCGAGTTCGAACGCGTTCTCGGCGAAGACGACAATGATTTGTTCAAGTGGGTGTCGGGAGAAAAACCGTTGCCGGAGCATCTGAAGACGCCGCTGTTTGAGCGCATTCTGGCCTTCCGTCCCGAGGAAGCCTTCAAGCCTGTGGTGTGACGCCACCTTGGGGCCTGTTGTCCCGATTTCTGCGCCGCTCTGCCATCTCTCCCGTCCGACAGCGACTGCGTTCGCCCCGGCACTCTCAAGGACATCCGCATGATCCCGGATTTCGATCCCCGGAAAATTCTCGCCGATGAGAAGAGCTTTTCCATCGGCCATGTGCCGCCGGGCCTGGAGGCGCTGGTGCTGGCCGAGCTCGCCCGCGCCGGCGGATCGATCGCTTATGTCTTGTCCGATGGCCAGAAGATCGCCGATCTCGAACAGATGATCGCTTTCCATGCGCCGGAAATTCCGGTGCTGGTGCTGCCGGGCTGGGACTGTCTGCCCTATGACCGCGTGTCGCCTGGCACGGATGTCTCCGCCCGGAGACTGGCGGCGCTCAGTGGGCTGATCCAGCATCAGGCCAAGCCGCATCCGGCCATCGTGCTGACGACGGCCAATGCGCTGGTGCAGAAATTGCCGCCGCGCGACGCGATCTCGGCCATGGGCTTTTCCGCCAAGCCGGGCCAGATGCTGAAGATGGACGAGATCGCCATCCGGCTTGAGAAGAACGGCTTCGAACGGGTTGCGACGGTGCGCGAAGTCGGCGAATTCGCTGTGCGCGGCGGCATTCTCGATCTCTTCATGCCCGGCGAGGCCGAGCCGATGCGGCTGGATTTCTTCGGCGACACGCTGGAGACAATCCGCAGCTTCGATCCCGCCAGCCAGCGCACCACGGGCCAGGTGAAGCAGATTTCGCTGAACCCGATGAGCGAAGTGTCGCTGACGCCTGATCTGATCAGCCGGTTCCGTAAGGCCTATCTGACCCTGTTCGGCGCCGCAACCCGCGACGATGCGCTCTATCAGGCGATCTCCGAGGGGCGGCGGTTTGCCGGCATGGAGCATTGGCTGCCGCTGTTCTATGAGAAGCTGGAGACGCTGTTCGACTATCTCGCCTGCTTCCGCCTGACCGTGGATCACACGCTGCAGGAATCGGTCAATGAGCGCTTCACGCTGATCTCAGACTATTATGAGGCGCGGCGCGACGCCGGCTCCGGCAAAAAGGGCCTGAGCCAAGGCGCGCCCTACAAGCCCGTGCCGCCGGACCAGCTCTATCTCTCCGGCGAACAGGTGATGCTGGAGCTGCGCGGTCGCGGCGCAATCCGCATCACGCCGTTCAACGAGCATGAGGGCGAGGCGCGCAAGGTCGTTGCGCTCTCAGCCCGTCCCGGCATGCGCTGGGCGCGCGCCGGCGAGCAGGAGGGCGAAGACCGCATCAATGTGTTTGACGCCGCCGTGCGTCATATCGCCGATCACCGCGCCAAGGGCGACAAGGTGGTGGTCTCTGCCTGGACCGAAGGTTCGCTCGACCGTCTGTTGCAGGTGCTGCAGGAGCATGGGCTGGAGCGCGTGGTTCCGGTCGCGAACCTCGATGCGGCGATGAAACTGAAGCCGGGCGAAGCGGGCGCGACGGTGCTGTCGCTCGAAAGCGGCTTTGAATGCGGCAAACTGATCATCATCGGTGAGCAGGACATTCTCGGCGATCGCCTTGTGCGACGCGGCAAGCGCCGCAAGCGCAATGCCGATTTCATCACCGAAGCCTCGTCGATCGACGAAGGTTCGATCGTGGTGCATGCCGAGCATGGCATCGGCCGGTTCGTCGGGCTGGTGACCATCGAAGCGGCGGGCGCGCCGCATGAATGCCTGCAGCTCGAATATGCCGGCGGCGACAAGCTGTTCCTGCCGGTGGAAAACATCGAACTCCTGTCGCGTTACGGGTCTGAGCAGACCGAGGCGCAACTCGACAAACTGGGCGGCGTCGCCTGGCAGGCGCGCAAGGCCAAGCTCAAGAAGCGGCTGCTCGACATGGCCGGCGGGCTGATCCGTATCGCCGCCGAACGGCAGATGCGCCAGGCGCCGCCGCTGATCGCGCCCGACGGTATCTATGACGAATTCGCCGCCCGCTTCCCCTATGACGAGACCGAGGATCAGGCAGGCGCGATCGACAGCGTGCGCGACGATCTTGGCGCCGGCCGTCCGATGGACCGGTTGGTCTGCGGCGACGTCGGCTTCGGCAAGACCGAGGTGGCGCTGCGCGCCGCCTTCATCGCCGCCATGAACGGCGCACAGGTCGCCGTCGTCGTGCCGACGACGCTTTTGGCGCGCCAGCATTTCAAGACCTTCTCCGAACGTCTCAAGGGTTTTCCGCTCAAGGTGCGGCAGGCTTCGCGTCTGGTGACGGCCAAGGAGCTGAACGAGACCAAGAAGGAACTGGCCGAAGGCAAGATCGACGTCGTGGTCGGCACGCATGCGCTGCTCGGTTCTGGCGTCAAATTCGCCAATCTCGGCCTGCTGATCGTCGATGAAGAGCAGCATTTCGGCGTCAAACACAAGGAGCGGCTGAAGGATCTGAAATCCGACGTGCATGTGCTGACGCTGTCTGCGACGCCTATTCCGCGCACCTTGCAGCTGGCGCTGACCGGCGTGCGCGAATTGTCGCTGATCACCACGCCGCCAGTCGACCGCATGGCGGTGCGCACCTTTATCTCGCCGTTTGATCCGCTGGTGATCCGCGAGACGCTGATGCGCGAACATTTTCGCGGCGGCCAGAGCTTCTATGTCTGCCCGCGCATCGCAGATCTCGAGGAGATCCAGACTTTCCTGCGCGAGGCGGTGCCGGAACTGAAGCTGGCGGTGGCGCATGGCCAGATGCCGGCGGGCGAACTCGACGACATCATGAACGCCTTCTATGACGGCAAATATGATGTTCTGCTGTCGACCACGATCGTCGAATCAGGACTGGACGTTCCCACGGCCAATACGCTGATCGTGCATCGCGCCGACATGTTCGGTCTTGCCCAGCTTTACCAGATCCGCGGCCGCGTCGGCCGGTCCAAGGTCCGCGCCTTCGCGCTGTTCACGCTGCCGGTCAACAAGACGCTGACGACCATGGCCGACAAGCGCCTGAAAGTGCTGCAATCGCTCGACACGCTCGGCGCCGGCTTCCAGCTTGCCAGCCACGATCTCGATCTGCGCGGCGCTGGCAATCTGCTCGGCGAGGAGCAGTCCGGCCATATCAAGGAAGTCGGTTTCGAACTCTATCAGCAGATGCTCGAAGAGGCGGTGCTGGAGATCAAGGGCGAGGAACAGGTGACCGACAGCGGCTGGTCGCCGCAGATCATCACCGGCGTCTCGGTGATGATCCCCGAAGCCTATGTGCCGGATCTGCATCTGCGCATGCAGCTTTATCGCCGTCTCGGCGAACTCAGCGATCTCCAGGAAATCGACGGCTTCGGCGCCGAGATGATCGACCGCTTCGGCCCGATGCCGGCGGAAACCGAACATTTGCTCAAGATCGTCTATATCAAGACGCTGTGCCGCACGGCCAATGTCGAAAAGGTGGAGGCGGGTCCCAAGGGTCTCGTCGTGGTGTTCCGCGACAGGATCTTCCCCAATCCGGCCGGGCTTGTGCAGTTCATCTCCCGGCAGGGCACGATCGCCAAGATCCGCCCCGATCATTCGCTGTTCCTGGCGCGCGATCTGCCCAAGCCCGAAAAGCGCATGGCGGCGGCCGCCATGTTGATGACGCAGCTCGCAGAGATCGCCGGGCAAGGCAAGTAAACCGCCCCGAAATTCGCGAACGAAAACAGCCGCCGGATCGGCCGATCCGGCGGCTGTTCTCATGAGCGCGGCAAGATGCGCTCAATTCAGAGAGTCGGGGCTCAATTCAGGAAGTCGGGTTCCTGGCGCGACAGCAGGATCTTGAGATCCTCGAAATGCCGTTCGGACTGGCCGGGATAATCCTCGATTTCCTCAGCGACCTTCTCGGCGACTTCGTCGGAGAGCACGCGCAATTTCTGGCCGGTCTGCAGCGCCTTGATATAGGTCTCGGCGGCGCGTTCGAAATAATACATGCGATTGAACGTGTCGGCGACGCTGTCGCCGATGACCAGCACGCCATGATTGCCCATGATCATCACGCGATGCTTGGGGTTCTGCATCAGCCGGGCGCAGCGCGCGCCTTCGTCTTCGAAAGCCAGTCCGCCGTAATCATTGTCGATCACATAGCGGTTGAAGAAGGTGGCGCAGTTCTGGTCGATCGGCAGCAGCCGGCTGTCGGCGAGCGAGGCGAGCACGGTGGAATAGATCGAATGCACATGCATGACGCAGCGCGCATGCGGCAACAGCCGGTGGATCGAGCCATGCAGGCCCCAGGCTGTCGGATCCGGCGCGTCGGGACGGTCCATGGTCGAGGGATCATTGGCGTCGAGCAGAAGCATGCTGGAGGCGGAGATCAGCGAGAAATGTTTCTGGTTGGGATTCATCAGAAACTGGCTGCCGTCATCGTTGACGGCGAGCGAGAAGTGATTGGCCACGGCTTCGTGCATGTTGAGCCGGGCGGTCCAGCGGAAGGCGCAGGCGAGGTCGACGCGCTCTTCATAGAAGGGCAGGTTGTCGTGGCGATGAACGGTCGCGAGAGTGGCGGACATGGCGAGTTCCCTTTGTATTTTCTCGACAAAAAGAATGAACCCAAGCCGCGTCCACGTCAACGAAGCCGGCGGTCGAAACCGCCGGCTCACGCGCAAAGAATTCTGGGTCAGAGCACCAGTCGGAATTTTGCGTAACCGTCCTTACCGTCGCCCGCGTCTTGGATTTTGACATCCTTGATGCTCGTCAGGAAATCACGCGCTTTGGGGCCGGTTTCGAAAATGGCGGTCGCGCCCGCAACGGGTGTGAAGCGCCAGTTTCCGTCCGCAGTCGGGTTGATGGTTCCCTCGCGCATGATGTAGCGCACCAAAACGTCCCGGTTGGTGTCGGGCGCGGCGAGGATCACCTTGTCGTCCTTGATGTCAGGGAAATTGCCGCCGCCGCCGGCGCGGTAATTGTTGGTGGCGACGGCGAATTTCTGCGTCGGATCGATCGGTTTGCCCGCAAAGGAGAGGTTTCTGATGCGGCTGGCTTCGGCCTGGACGAGATTGCCGTCCTTGTCATATTTCGCCGGCTGGCTGAGATCGATCTCATAGGTGACGCCGTCGATAACGTCGAAATTGTAGGACGGGAAGTCCGGATTGATGAGATCGACATCCCTAGCGCCCGGTTCGACGCGGTTGAAGATACCGGCCGACATTTCCAGCCAGTTCTTCACCTCGGCGCCGGTGATCGCCACCACCCGCAGCGTGTTGGGATAAAGGTAGAGATCGGCGACATTCTTGATGGCGATGTCGCCGGTCGCGACATTGGTGTAATAGTCAGGGCCGCCGCGTCCGCCTGATTTAAACGGCGCCGCCGCCGACAGAAGCGGCAGATCCTTGAACTCGCCGTCCTTGAAGAGATCCGCCACATACCAGGTCTGGGCGTTGTTGACGATCTGCACCGAGGGATCGTCGGCGACCAGCGCGAAATAGGAGAAGAGCGGCGCCGACGTCTTGCCGACCGGGCGACGGACATAGGCCAGCGTCGCCTCGTGCTCCGGCTTGACGGCGGCGATGATTTCCGGCTTGTCCTTGACGTCGGCGACGACCTTCTTGTCCTCGCGATGATAGATCGGCCGGGCTTCGCAGGTGAAATCGACGATCTTCCATCGGCCGCCGTCCTGTTCGATGAGCAGGTCGATCAGCCCGAGATGCGAGCCCCAGAAGCCGCCCATCACCGCCGGCTTGCCCTGCAACGCGCCCTTGACGGGATCGACGCCCGCCATGCCGTCCCAGGTTTTCGGGCCGGGAAAGACGAGATGCTGATGGCCGGTGAATATGGCGTCGACGCCTTCGACGCCGGCGAGATAAAGCGAGGCGTTTTCCATCCGCTCTTTCTGGCCGGTGGCGTCGATGCCGGAATGGGACAGCGCCACGACGATGTCGGCGCCGTCTTCCTTTATCCGGGGCACCCAGGCGCGCGCCGCCTCGACGATGTCGCGGGTATTGGCTTTGCCCTCGAGATTCTTGGAATCCCAGACCATGATCTGCGGCGGCACGAAGCCGATGAAGCCGATCTTGATCACCGCGTCCTTGCCGGCGCCGTCCTTGATGTTCTTTTCAACGATCTTGTAGGGCGGGAAGAATAACTCGTCCTTGAGAGGATCTGACGCCAGCTGGCCCTTGGTCAGATTGGCGCAGACGTAAGGGAAAGTCGCGCCTCTGACCACGTTGAACATATAATCGAGGCCGTAATTGAATTCGTGATTGCCGAGCGTGCCGCAATCATAGCCGAGCAGGTTCATGGCCTTGACGACCGGATGGATCTCGCCATTCTGCATGCCGCGCTCATAGGCGATGTAATCGCCGAGCGGATTGCCCTGCAGGAAGTCGCCATTGTCGATCAGCATGGAATTGCCGGCTTCCGCGCGGATAGTGTCGATGATAGAGGCGGTGCGGGCGAGGCCCTGCTTGTCGTCGGGGCCATCGGCGTAATAATCGTAGGGGTAAAGCGCGACATGGATGTCGGTCGTCTCCATCAGGCGGAGATGCGCCTGATTGGCGGCGGCGCGGGCCGCGAAGGGATGCAGCATGATCAAAGTCGTTCCGGCGGCCAGGCTCTTGAGCACGGCGCGACGGGTCGGGCAAATCGACGGATTGAAAAACATGGACGCATCCTCTGTTGGTTCGAATGGACACTGTTTGAAAGACGAGGCGCAACCAGCTACGCCTTGAATATGACCGTTTTATCTCGACCGCTGCCAAAGGCCGCAGGGCCCGGACGCTGGCGCGACACAGGAGAACGAGATATATGGCCTGAAAGAGTGTGGAAACCGCGAGTTTGAAAGCCTATTCCATGGGAGCCGGTTGCGGTGGAAATCCCTACCTTCAAGTTCCGCTTTGAATGGTCTATCAGCGCCGCCAGAGATAGAAAGAATGTCCGAGGATCCAAGCTCCATGAACGCGCCCGCCACCAATCCAGAAATCGTCTCCGCCATTCCGGCGGGCGTCTATGCCGAAACCGTGACCGCCGTACAGCATTATACGGACAGGCTGTTTCGCTTCCGCATGACGCGACCGCAGGATTTCCGCTTCCGCTCCGGCGAGTTTGCGATGATTGGCCTGATGGTCGAAGGCAAGCCTGTTTATCGCGCCTATTCGATCGCCAGCCCCGCCTGGGATGAGGAACTGGAATTCTTCTCGATCAAGGTGCCGGATGGTCCGCTGACCCAGCATCTGCAGAATGTCCAGGTCGGCGACACGGTGCTGATGCGCAAAAAGTCGACGGGCACGCTGGTGAATGACGCGCTGCTTCCCGGCAAGCGGCTTTACATGTTTTCGACCGGCACCGGCATCGCGCCGTTTGCCAGCCTGATCCGCGACCCCGAGACCTATGAAAAGTTCGAGGAAGTCATTCTTTGCCACACGACGCGCGACGTGGCCGAGCTGAAATATGGCTTCGACCTGATCGAGGAAATCAAGAACCACGAATTCCTGAGCGAAGTAGTGGGCGATAAGCTCAAGCATTACGCCACCGTGACGCGGGAAGACTATCCGTTTAAGGGCCGCATCACCGACAATATCCGTTCGGGCAAGATGTTTACCGATCTCGGCGTGCCGCCGCTCGATCCCGCCGTGGATCGCGGCATGATCTGCGGTTCCGCCGCCATGCTCAAGGAAACCAAGCAGCTGCTGATCGATGCGGGCCTCAATGAAGGCGCCAACAACAAGCCGGGCGAGTTCGTCATCGAACGCGCCTTCGTCGATTGATGGAGAATTCCGGCGCCGATGACGCGATCCATGAGGTCGTCATTGTCGGCGCCGGCCCGGCCGGCCTGTGGGCCGCCTTTCAGCTCGGCCTGCATGGCGTCTCGCCATTGTTGATCGATAGCCGTGCGACCGCCGGCGGCCAATGCGCTGAATTCTACGCCGACAAGCCGGTCTATGACATGCCGGGCCATGCCGTCGTCGAGGCCGGCGAGATTATTGACCGGCTGCTGCGGCAGCTCGACGCCTTTTCCCCCATTTTCCGGTTTGACTGCCAGATCACCGCCGTGGCAGCAGAAAGCGAAGGCTTCCGGCTAGGCCTGACCAGCGGAGACAGCCTGCGCGCAACGCGCGTCGTGCTCGCCACGGGCCTCGGCGCTTTGGCAATGCAGAACATATCGCCGCTCGCTCTGCCGCAGGCAGCGCGCAATGTTCAAGGCGCTCTGGCTGTGTCCACAGCGACCTTTGAGACTCAGTACCCGGGTCTTTATGCAATCGGAGATTGCGCCGCCTATCCGGGAAAACTGCCGCTTCTTGCCTCCGCTTTTCATGAAGCGGCGCTGATGGCCTTCGACATCAAGAAGAAGCGCGCCGGCGATCGCAGGGTGGCACCTGAATTTTCCTCGACATCCTCACGGTTAAAATCGCTGTTCACCGAGCGGTGATATCGGTGTTGCGGCCGGGCGTTTTGACAGGCGCCGGGATTGCTCCTAAGGAATAGCCATGCGCGTCACATCCGAATTTTTCGTCTCAGCTCTCATCCGCCGTGTCTTTTCATCCGGCGGTTTTGCCGCTGTGGAGCGCAAGGGCGCGGCGGAAGCCGGCGCGATCTTCATCCGTACCCGCGCCCGCGATGGCTTTGAAACCCTCTACGGTCCCGCGCCGCAAAGCGTGTTTGATGAGGAGAATTCGGGCGATCGCCGTTTCGAGATCCGCGTGCGTCATGGCGACGGCTCCGCTGTCGAGGCGGTGATCCTCCGCGAGGCGAAGTTCGATCCCGATCTCTGGCTGGTCGAACTGGAGACGGAAAGCGTCGAGGGGCTGTTGACGGTGGATGACGACCAGGGGCATTAACCTCCCGTAAGCGGCGCGCCGCTATTGTCGTTCCATTGGGGGACGATCATGACGATTGCCATCACAAAGAATAAGAACACCACTCTGATCGCCAATGTTAAAGGCGAAGAGTGGATCATCTCGACCGGCGTCACGCTGGCGACATCAGGCCTGGCGATCGACGCATCCTCGGCTGTCGGCGGACGCGTGTTCAAGATCCAGGGAAGCGTGACCTCCACCAATGGACCGCTCTGGACCCTGGGCGCCGCGTCCCAGGCGAACAAAGATGCCGGCGACGACATCAAGATCGAAAGCACGGGCGTGTTGACCAGCGGCGGCGCGGGATTGCGCGCCCTGAGCGGCGGCCTGACCTTCGACAATGCGGGCTCCATCACCACCAAAGGCATCGCGCTCGATCTTGGCGGCATTGACACGGTGGCGACCAATGACGCGACCTTGATCTCGACCGGCGCGCGCGCCATCGTCAGCCGCGCCGCAGAGGTGTCGATCAACAACAACGGGTCTATCAAAGCTGATAGTGACGCGATCGCCTCGTCAGGCGTCGACGCCGATCTCATCAATTCCGGAACGTTGAAATCCACCCAAGGCCGCGGCGTGGTCTCATCCGGAACAGGCGCAGAGATCGTCAATCATGGCAGGATCTCCGCTGAGCGCGATGCCGTGTCGTCATCCGGCGCCAAGGCGTTGATCTCGAATGACAGCGTGATCGTCAGCAGCGCGGGCGCCGCTATAAGGTCGACGGGCGACCACGCGACGATCACCAATACCGAGAAAGTCTCCGGCGCGACCTATGGCGTCTATTCTTCCGGCGACGATGTCACCATCACCAATCAGAAGACGATTCACGGCGCAGCCGTCGGCGTGGCGCTGATAGGCGATGGCGCCGTTCTCACCACCTCCGCCACGCTCACAGGCAAGGTGGCGTTGCTGGTCGCGGGCGAGGGCGCGGTCATCACCAATCAAAACATCCTGCAGGGCAGTTCAACCAGCGACGCCGCCATCCGCATCACCTCCTCGGGCGTCACCGCCATCACCAACACAGCCAATATTTCCGCAGACTCTGGCGTCGCCATCCAGGCTGGGGCCGGAATCGAAAAAATCCTCAACACCGGCACAATTAATGGGGATGTGAAGCTCGGCGGCGGCGGTGACTGGTTCAGCAGCGTCACCGGCGAGGTCAAGGGCAAGGTCTATGGCGGCGACGGCGATGACGTCTATGCGCTGGGCGGCTCGGTGAGCATTGTCGAACGTAAGGGCGAGGGAACCGACACGGTGCAGATCGCCTATTCCTACACGCTCGGCGCCAATGTCGAAAATCTGGAACTGACCGGCTCGGCCAACGCCAATGGAACCGGAAACAATCTGGCCAACCGCATCACCGGCAATAGCGGCGACAACTGGATGACCGGCAAGGGAGGCAATGATATCTTCGTGTTCGAGACCGGCCTTGGTCATGACGTGGTGACAGACTTCAATCCCGGCCACGACAAGATCGATCTCGGCGGCGAGGGTGACTTCTCGTCTTATTCCGATCTCAAGAGCCATATGACGGCCCAGGGCGACGACGTGGTGATCGCCACCGACAGCGGCGATACGATTACGCTCGCGTCAACCATGCTCAGCGAGCTTCACAAATCCGATTTTCTGCTGTGAACATGCATGGTCGGCGCGCCCGAAAAGGTCCCTCGCGCGCCGACCATCGCCCCGTTATCTGAAAGGGCGCGGTTCATCCGCCAACAAACCGCGCCGTCGGCAGGCGTCCGCTCAACGCTTTCGGTCCCCGCCGAGATGGGCGCCTGCTTTTGCCTGCCGTGACACCGTTATAGTCGCGTTGGGCAGGCAGGTTGTTGATCTGCAGCAAACCGGGACCGTAAATTATAACAATCTGATGTTTATTTTAATTCAGTGATATACCGTATACTCACATTATATTCGCAGCCCATCGATCAGATCGCCCATGGCGCGTTCGGCTTCGCCGGCGTCTCCTTGCAGCAAGGCCCGGATCACCCGCACATGCAGGCTGACCGACAGGTCGAGCGAGGCCTGGTTGGCGCTGTGATACCAATAGCGGCGTGAATGGGTTTGCAGCGCGCCAAGCGCCTGAGACAGAAACGGATTGGGGCAGGTGTCTTCCAGCACCTCGTCGAAGGATTTGTCGGCGGCGAGAAAGCCTTCCTTGTCGCCGGTGACCGCGCATTCGGTCATGGCCTTGGCGCAATCGATCAGTCGCTGACGCGCCTCGGCTGTGATCGCGCTCGCCATCAACCGCGCCGCCAAAGGCTCCAATTGCCGGCGCGTCTGCAGCACCATCGCCGGATGATCGGCATTGAGCGCGGCGATCTGCAGGCCGGCGCGCGGCTTGATGGCGATCAGCCCCTGCCATTCGAGCTTCTGGATCGCCTCGCGCACCGGCGTGCGGCCAAAGCCGAGTTCGGCGATCAACTGCTTTTCCGTCACCAGCGATCCCGGCGCCAGCCTCAGCGTCACGATCAGGCTTTCGAGCTTGAGATAGGCGAGACGGCTCTGGGACGGCGTCGAAGAATCAGGCGCGTCTGACATGGTTTTGTTCCGAGTTGATATATCAGGGAAGTGCCACGCCCTGCAGTAGATGTCAAATTAGCTGATATATCAATAAATATAGGAATAAATTCCACGTGACGAATCCACGCTGATTTGGGCGGGCGCGGGATTGCCCGACCCGCGAAAGGATCAATCGATAAACTGTTCCGCAAGAATCCGGTCGGACCAGGAATGATCGGGATCGGAAAGGAGTCGCGTCGTGCGCCCCTCGGACTGTGTGACGCGCACGGAGATCACCGATTTGACTTCGGTATTGTCAGCCACTGCGTTGACGGGCCGCTTTTCAGGCTCCAGCACCGTGATGTCGACCGTGACCTTTTCCGGCAGCAGCGCGCCGCGCCAGCGCCGGGGACGAAACGCGCTGACCGGCGTCATGGCGATCAGCGGCGCTTCGAGCGGCAGAATCGGGCCATGAGCGGAAAAATTATAAGCGGTGGAGCCTGCGGGCGTGGACAGAAGAAGTCCGTCGCAGATCAGTTCCGCCAGCCGTTCGCGGCCGTCGACCATAACCTTGAATTTCGCAGCCTGATAGGATTGGCGAAACAGCGAGACTTCGTTGATGGCGTAGGACAGGGACTTGCCGCCATCGGCATTGATCGTCTGCATCTTCAGCGGTCGGATCTCGTTGCAAACCGCGGCGTCGACCCGTTCAAGGAGATTGTCGATCGAGTAGGAATTCATGAGAAAGCCGACCGAGCCCCTGTTCATGCCATAGGCCATCTTGCCGGTGTCCATGATGGCGTGCAGCGTCTGCAGCATGAAGCCGTCGCCGCCGAGCGCGACCACGACATCGGCCTCCTCCAGCGACACATGATCGTAGAGCGCGGCAAGTTCGGCCCGCGCCGCCTCGGCCTCGTCGGTGGCGGAGGCGGCAAAGGCGATGGTCTTGAAGTTTCGGGGCATGACGCGCTCAAAAACGGGATCGGGAGGAAATTGCTACATGAAATCGACGGGGACCAAAAGGTCTTGAAATTCCAGACATTCATTCCGTCCGGCTCAATTTTCTCGTTGCGGCGTTTGACGCGCGGCGTCGCTTTCAGCAAAAGAACCGCGACGCGACCGCCTATCATGGCGGGACAAGGAGACGCGGATGCGCAGAATACTCGTGATCGGCATCGGAACCGGCAATCCGGAACATGTCACCATCGAAGCGATCAATGCGCTGAACAGCGCCGACGTGCTGTTCATCCCGACAAAGGGCGCGAAAAAGGCCGATCTTGCCGAGACGAGGCGCGAGATCATCCGCCGCTATGTGACCAATCCCGCCACTCGCAGTGTCGACTATGCGCTGCCGGTGCGCAACTCTGCCGATCCCAGCTATCAGCGCGGTGTCGATGACTGGCATGCCGCCATCACCCGCATCTATCAGGACCTGTTCCTGAACGAACTCGGCGAGGACGGAACCGGCGCTTTCCTCGTCTGGGGCGACCCGATGCTGTATGATTCGACGCTGCGCATTCTCGAGCGCGTCAGTTCGGCGGGCGGCGTCGATTTCGAGGTGAAGGTGATTGCCGGCATCACCTCAATCCAGGCGCTCTGCGCCGCGCATCGCATTCCGCTCAATCTCGTCGGCAAACCGGTGGAAATCACCACGGGACGGCGGCTCGTGGAAAGCTTTCCCGAAAAGAGCCAGACGTCGGTAGCGATGCTCGACGGCGAACAGGCCTTTGCGAAAATCGACGATCCCGAGGCCGAAATCTTCTGGGGCGCTTATCTCGGCTCCGAGAACGAGATCGTCATTTCCGGCAATCTCCATGACAAAAAGCAGGAGATTCTGGAGACGCGCGCCCGGGCCCGCGCCGAGCACGGCTGGATCATGGACATCTATCTGCTGCGCAAGGGCGCGGATTTCGATGACGAGGCTTGACCTCGCGCAAGGCGCTCTCTTGTCGGATCATTAGAAAAGGCGTTTACACTCATGCCCATGATGGATGACGCCATGATCCTCGCGCTCTCGCCGAACGCCGCACAACATTTCCCCCTGCCGCCGATCCGGCGCGGCGAATGTCCGACCCTGTCGCAGCCGATGCCGACAGGCGACGGCTTGCTGGCGCGTCTGCGGCCGGTGAATTCGGCGCTGACCTTTTCGCAACTGGCTGCGCTTGCGGAGGCGACAGAACGTTTCGGCAATGGCCTGATCGAGATCACCGCTCGCGGCAGCCTGCAAGCGAGAGGCCTGAAGCCGGAAACGGTGGGGGATTTCGAGGCGGCGGTGCTCGCTTCCGGCGTCATCCCCACCCGTGGTCTCGGCGTCGAGACGCCGCCGCTTTCAGGGCTCGATCCGGATGAACTCATCGATGTCAGGCCGATCGCCGCCGAACTCCGTGGCCGCGTCGCAGCAATTGAACCGCCGCTTGCGCTGGCGGCCAAGCTTGCGGTGACCTTAGACGGCGGCGGACGGTTTCATCTGGGCGCGGTGACGGCCGATATCAGGCTGACGGCGTTCCGCGATTCGGGCGGGCAGATTCGTTTCGTCGTGTCCTGCGGCGGCACGGCGGCGAAAGCCCGGCGTCTGGCCATCGTCGAGGAAGGGCAGGCGGTCGACGCCGCGCTCCATCTTCTCATCCGTCTGCATGCAATGGGGCCGGGCGCACGCGGACGCGATCTGCCGGACGACGCACTTTCCGCGCATTATACGACGCGGATCGATCTTCGGGCGATCGAGCTGTCGACGCAGGCGCCGCCGCTTCTCGGCCTTCATCCTATCGAAGACGGCGGCGTGGCGCTGGGCCTGTCGTTTGCTTACGTTCAGGCGCAGGCTCCAGCGCTGCAGGCCCTTGCCGAACGCGCCAAAGCACTCGGCATTGCCGATCTGCGGCTGGCGCCTGATCACGGTTTCTTTGCGCTGTGCCCCTCGCAGGATGTTGCGCGCGCGCTGCAACAGGCCGCCGCCGAACTGGGATTCTGGACCGATTCTGCTGATCCGCGCCGGGCGATCGCGCTGTGCGCGGGCGCGACCGGCTGCGCCTCTGCCTATTTCGACACGCGGGCGCTTGCCGATCGCCTGGCGCAAATCGCTCCGGAGCTGCTGGACGGCTCGTTCACCCTGCATTTGTCGGGCTGCGCCAAGGGTTGTGCGCATCCGACGGCTTCTGTATTGACGCTGGTGGGTGCGTCAACAGGCTATGGGCTTGTCGTAAATGGGGCGGCTTCGGCCTCGCCATCCGCCTATAGTGCTGAAAACGACATTGGGAGCGCATTTGGACGTCTGGCGTCCATGGTGCGGGACAGCAGAGAGGATGGCGAATCGGCGGCCCAATGCCTTACACGGCTTGGCGCGCGGCGCATCGCCTCTGCTCTGCAACTGGACGGGACATGACCGAATACGACTATATCCGCGACGGGAACGCCATTTACGAGCAGTCCTTCGCCATTATCCGTCGCGAGGCGGATCTCACGCGTTTCTCCGAAGCCGAGGCCGATCTCGCCGTGCGCATGATCCATGCCGCCGGCATGGTCGAGGCGGTTGAGCATTTTCATTTCTCGCCAGGCTTTGTGGATGCGGCCCGCGACGCGCTGAAATCCGGCGCGCCGATCTTCTGCGATGCGGAAATGGTGGCGCGCGGCGTGACCGCCGCCCGGCTGCCGGCCAATAATGACGTGATCTGCACGCTGCGCGATCCGCGCACCGCCGAGATCGCCAAGGAGATCGGCAACACCCGCTCGGCGGCGGCGATCCAGCTCTGGGGCGAGCGCATGGCGGGATCGGTCGTGGCGATCGGCAATGCGCCGACCGCGCTGTTCTATTTGCTCGAACTCCTGCGCGACGGCGCCGTGCCCAAGCCAGCCGCGATTGTCGGCATGCCGGTGGGCTTTGTCGGCGCGCGCGAATCCAAGGATGCGCTGGCGGACAATTCCTATGGCGTGCCCTTCGCCATCGTGCGCGGCCGCCTGGGCGGCAGCGCCATGACGGCGGCGGCGCTGAACTCGCTCGCGAGGCCGGGCCTGTGAGCGCGCCGGGACGACTGATCGGCGTCGGCACCGGCCCGGGCGATCCCGACCTGATGACCGTAAAAGCGGTGAAGGCGTTGGCGTCGGCCGATGTCATGGCCTATTTCGCCAAGGCCGGACGGCGCGGCAATGGCCGCGGCATCGTCGACGGCATCGTGCGCGACGACATCATCGAATTGCCGCTCTATTATCCCGTGACCACGGAAATCGAAAAGCACGAGGACGGCTATATCAGCCAGATCACCGATTTCTACGAGGAGTCGGCGGTGCGCGTGGCCGAGCATCTCGACGCCGGCCGCACCGTGGCGGTGCTGAGCGAGGGCGATCCCTTGTTCTACGGCTCCTATATGCATCTGCATGTGCGGCTCGCCCATCGCTATCCGACCGAGGTCATTCCGGGCGTCACCGCCATGTCCGGCTGCTGGTCGCAGGCGGGCGTGCCGATCGTTCAGGGCGACGATGTGCTGTCTGTTTTGCCGGGTACGATGCCCGAGCAGGAATTGGTTCGCCGGCTAAACGATACCGAGGCGGCGGTGATCATGAAAGTCGGCCGCAACCTGCCCAAGATACGCCGGGCGCTGGCGGAGACCGGCCGGATCAATCAGGCCGTCTATGTCGAGCGCGGCACCATGGCCAACACCCAGATGATTCCGCTCGCCCATAAACAGGACGACGCGGCGCCCTATTTCTCGATCGTTCTCGTGCCCGGCTGGAAGGACAAGCCATGACCGGCGCCAAGGGCACGCTTTATGTGATCGGCACCGGCCCCGGCTCGCCCGAGCAGATGACGCCCGAGGCTGTGGCGGCGGTGGAGAAGGCGACGGAATTCTTCGGCTATTTCCCCTATATCGACCGTCTGTCGCTACGTCCGGACCAGATCCGCGTCGCCTCCGACAATCGCGAGGAGCTCGACCGCGCCAATGCCGCGCTGACCCGCGCGGCCGCCGGCGTTGATGTCGCGGTGGTCTCGGGCGGCGATCCCGGCGTGTTCGCCATGGCGGCCGCCGTCTGCGAAGCGATCGAAAAAGGGCCGGACGACTGGCGCGAGATCGACCTCGTCGTAACGCCCGGCGTCACCGCGATGCTGGCCGTGGCCGCCCGTTCCGGCGCGCCGCTCGGCCATGATTTCTGCTGCATGTCGCTGTCGGACAATCTGAAGCCCTGGGAGGTCATCACCAGGCGGCTGCGGCTCGCCGCCGAAGCCGGCTTCGTGATCGCGCTCTACAATCCGATCAGCAAGGCGCGGCCCTGGCAGCTGGGCGAAGCCTTCAAATTGCTGGCCGAAATCCTGCCGCCGACCACGCCGATCATCTTCGGCCGCGCCGCCGGCCGGCCCGATGAGAAGATCGTGGTCAAGCCGCTGTCGGACGCCGAAGCGGGCATGGCCGACATGGCGACCTGCGTGATCATCGGATCGCCGGAAACCCGCGTCATCATCAGGCCGGGCAAGTCCGATCTCGTCTATTCGCCGCGCTATTTCGCCGGGGCCAAAGCGTGATCGATGAAGGCCAGCGCGCCCTCGACCGTGTCGACGCAGGCTGCGCCATCCACGCGCTTGCGCTCGACCATGACCACGGCAAGCCCGAGACGGCGCGCCGCCTCGATCTTGGCGTAGGTCGCCGCGCCGCCGGAATTTTTGGACACGACCACATCGATGGCGTGTTCGGTGAGCAGCCTAATTTCATCATCCAGCGAAAAGGGGCCGGTCGCGAGAATGTAGCGGCAGTCCGGCGCCTTAATCGGCGGATCTATGGGATCGACGCTGCGGGCGAGATAAAAATGCTGCGGCGCGCGCGAAAACAGATGCGCCTCCTGCCGGCCGATGGCGAGAAAGACCCGTCGCGACGCGGCGCCGAGCTTTTCGACCGCGTCTTCGATCGACGTGACCATGCGCCAGTCGTCGCCCGGTTCGGCCACCCAGCCGGGGCGATTGAGGCAGAGCAGCGGCGTCGAGGTCAGTTCGGCAGCAGCAATGGCGTTGGGCGTCATGCGTTGGGCAAAGGGATGAGTGGCGTCAACAAGCAGAGCGATGTCCTCCGCTTTCAGATAGGCTGCGAGGCCTTCGACGCCGCCGAAGCCGCCATGGCGGGTTTTGACCGGCAGCGGCCTGGGCTCCTGCGTGCGGCCGGCCAGCGACACGGTGACATCGAGATCCTTGCGCGGCGCCAGCGCTTCAGCCAATTTGCGCGCTTCCGTCGTGCCGCCGAGAATGAGGATTTTGGAGGCCGCCATGTCTGAAAACATCCTTTCGACGCCCTGGCTCGATATTATCGGCCTCGGCGAGGACGGTATAGCCGGGCTCGGCGACGAGGCCAAGCGCCTGATAGCAGCGGCCGAAATCGTCTATGGCGGCGCTCGCCACCTGGAGCTCGCCGCATCGCTGATATCAGGCGAGGGCCGGCGCTGGGCCTCGCCCATCGACCGCTCGGTTCAGGACATCAAGGGCCTGCGGGGTCGCCGCGTCTGCGTGCTCGCCTCCGGCGATCCGTTCTTTTTCGGCATGGGCGCGACGCTCACGCGCAGCATCGACGCCCGCGAGATGCGGGTCATCCCGCATCCCAGCGCCTTCAGCCTGGCGGCCTCCCGGCTCGGCTGGCCGCTGCAGGATCTGGCGCTGGTGTCGCTGCATGGGCGGTCGATCGATCTCATCCGTCCGCATCTGCAGCCCTGCGCGCGCATTCTCGCTTTGACCTCGGACGAGAAGGGACCGGCGGAGCTGGCGTCGCTTCTGACCGAGAGCGGCTTCGGCGCCTCCCGCCTGTTCGTGCTCGAAGCATTGGGCGGCGACCGCGAACGGGTGACGGCGATGCGCGCCGACTCCTATGCGCTCACATCTGTAAACCCGCTGAATATCTGCGCCGTCGAAGTGGAGGCGGGCGAGGGCGCCCGCGTGTTGCCGCTCGCGCCCGGCCTCGACGATTCGCTGTTCGAGCATGACGGGCAGATCACCAAGCGCGAGGCGCGCGCTTTGACATTGTCGGCGCTGACGCCGCTCAAGGGCGAATTGCTGTGGGATATCGGCGCGGGCTCCGGCTCGATCGGCATCGAATGGATGCTGCGCCATCCGGCCATGCGGGCCATCGCCATCGAAGGACATTCGGAGCGCGCCGCCCGCATCCGCCGCAATGCCGAAGCTTTCGGCGTTCCCGGACTTGT
This sequence comes from Rhizobium sp. SG_E_25_P2, assembly GCF_029892285.1. Classification (GTDB taxonomy): domain Bacteria; phylum Pseudomonadota; class Alphaproteobacteria; order Rhizobiales; family Rhizobiaceae; genus Rhizobium_E. The sequence continues at coordinate 7,525 of NZ_JARXVM010000016.1, read as the reverse complement.
GACGGTGGAAGGACAGGCCCCAGCGGCGCTTTCGGGCCTGCCCACGCCGGATGCGATCTTCATCGGCGGCGGCGGCTCGGAGCCGGGCGTGATGGATGCGGCGATCGCTGCGCTCAGAGCCGGCGGAACCTTGGTCGCCAATTCGGTGACCTTGGAAATGGATGCGGTGCTTCTGGCGGAGCACGCCAAACGCGGCGGATCGCTGACGCGGATCGAACTGTCGCGCGCCTCGCCCGTGGGCGCGATGACCGGCTGGAGACCGGCGATGCCGCTCACGCAATGGCGCTGGGTGAAGCCGAATAACTGGAAAGACGAGACATGACGGTACATTTCATCGGCGCCGGCCCCGGCGCAGCCGATCTCATCACCCTGCGCGGCGCGCGCCTGATCGGCGAATGCCCCGTCTGCCTCTATGCCGGCTCGATCGTGTCGCCGGAGCTTCTAACCTATTGCCCTGAGGGCGCGCGTATCGTCGACACGGCGCCGATGTCGCTCGACGAGATCGAAGCGGAATATCTCAAGGCCGAGGACGCTGGACAGGATGTGGCGCGGCTGCATTCCGGCGATCTCTCGGTCTGGAGCGCGGTCGCCGAACAGATGCGCCGGCTGGATCGCCACGGGATCGCCTATACGCTGACGCCCGGCGTGCCGTCCTTCGCCGCCGCAGCCGCCGCGCTCGGCCGTGAACTGACCATTCCCTCGGTGGCGCAAAGCCTGGTGCTGACCCGGGTGTCAGGCCGCGCTTCGTCAATGCCGGGCAAGGAGAGGTTGGAGGTCTTCGGCCAGAGCGGCGCCACGCTTGCCATTCACCTCGCCATTCACGCTTTGCCGCAGGTGGTGGTGGAACTGATGCCGCTCTATGGCGCTGATTGCCCTGTCGCCATTGTCGTCAAGGCCAGCTGGCCGGACCAGCGAATCGTCAGGGGAACATTGTCGACCATCGAGGCCCTGGTTCAGGAAGATCCGATCGACCGCACGGCGCTGATTTTCGTCGGTCCAGGCCTGGCGGCGGAAGACTTTCGCGAGAGTTCGCTCTACGATCCCGATTATCAGCGCCGCTTCCGCGGTCGTGACGGATTTTAACGAAGCGTAGAATCGAAAGGGCCGGCGCGAGGCCGGCCCTTCGAGATCAATTGCTTTCCACGGACACGCCGTTTTCGTTGAGCTTCAGCTCGACGCCCTCGGGCTTGCTTTCCTCGCGATAGGCATAGACGGAAAATCCGATCACCGCGACGACGAGCGCGCCGATGATCAGGTAAAGCGCATTGTTCCGGCTCATCCGCGTCTCCTTAGAAACGCCATTTCGAACGCTGAGGCTCTGATACGCTCGCCGCGCCGGCAAGGTAGCCGAGCGCCGCGCCGATCAGCCCGGCGGTGACAGCGATGGACGTCGCCGTTCCCGGATGGGCGCGCACGGTTTCCATTGCTTCCTCGCCCTGGAGACGCAATGCGTGAGCCGCGTGGCGCGCCTGCTTCGATGCAGAACGCAGCCGCGGCCGAGCCGCGTCAGCCGCCTCATACGTCATCCCCGACAGCGCTTCGGAAATATCGGCAATCTGTTCGCGGAGCGTGGCAAGCTGCTGTTCAAGCGCCTGCCGGCCATTTGATAGAGTATCGTCTTTCATGATCCACCTCGTCTGTTCGCCGGATCAACGCGGAGCGAGGACGGTGGTTCCGAGAAAAATTCGGAAAATTCGCAGCGCTCCGCTTGCTCAAGCGAATCGACCTCGGTCTGGCGCGCCAAAGCATGGGAGCGGTGCGATCTGGGCTGCTGCAGCGCCCAAAAACAACAACGGGCGGGCTCCGATTCTCCGGAAACCCGCCCTAAGCTGTTGAAATTTATGGTGCCCCCAGCAAGACTCGAACTCGCGACCCCCTGATTACAAATCAGGTGCTCTACCAACTGAGCTATAAGGGCATCTGTGCTCGAAATAACAGATTCAGGCTTTGTGTAAAGCGGAAAATCGCTGTGCGATCCACGCTTGAGCCATCACAGCACCGAATTTATGAAGTCGTCGACCTTGTCGCTATAAGTGTTCGCGACGCCGAGTTGGGCGTTGACGTCGCCAGACGACAGGGCCTGCGGCGATACTGTTACCGAAATACCCTTATTGTCTGCGGTCGCGGCGAAGGCGTTCGCTTTGCCGCAGGAATCACTGGCGCTTTCGGTGGAGCAGACAACCAGCATCGGCAGGCCGCTCGAATCGAGAAGGTCTGTCGGCGACGAATCCTCCCAGTATTCGAGGTTCGAGCCGAAGGCGGTGTCATAAATCGCCGCATGGCTGGATTGCATGATCTCGGGAATGTCGAGCGCCGGCGTTTCCAGCACCACGGCTGCAGTCCAGGGCTTGGCGCCCTGATCGGCGGCGAGCGATGGGTTGGACGACAGCAGAGCGGTCAAATGGCCGCCGGCGCCTGCGCCCATCAGAACGATTTTCGAAGAATCGGCCGACCAATTGGCGGCGTTTTTCTGCACGGAGGCGATGGCGAGCGCCACGTCTGCGGCCTGGATCAGCGGATCCTTCTTCGGCAGCAGGCGATAATTGATCGACACGAAGACATAGCCCTTGGCCACCCAGTAGCCGGCCTTGGAAACGGCCACGGCGGCGTCCTGCTTGTCGCCGCTCGTCCAGTCGCCGCCATGCACCATGACGATCACCGGGGCCGAAGACCTGCTGTCGGGCAGATAGACGTCATATTTCTGGTCTTCGTCGAGGCCATAGGGCACGTCGACATTCACCGTAGCGGCGGAAACATCCTGATAGCTGTCGCGGAAACTCTGCGTCAGCGAATCGGACTGGAAATCGAGAAGCGGATTGGTGGACGCGGCGCGGGCCGAGGAGTTGAACGGCGCGGCCAACAAAAAGGCCACAGCGCCGAAAATGCGTGCGGAGCGGAGTGGGTTCATCATCGAATAATCCGTGTTCAACCTGCGCGTCATGCGCTATCCCATCAGCAGTAGAGGGAAGATGCGCGCCCGCCGCAACCGCGACCTATGAAACTGGTTGCGATCGGGTTTCGGGAGAGGATGAGACATGAGGTTTCTGCATCGTTTCGGGACAATCGGACGAAAGGGCGGCGCTATGCTGGCCGCCAGCCTGATATTGGCTGCGGCGCCGGCAGGCGCCCAGGAGCAACCCGCCAGTGACGACCTGCAGCAGCCGATGGATGTCGCCGACATCGTCACCATCGCCTGCCAGGACGGAACAGAGTTGCATGGCGTGTTCACCGAAGCCGGCGTCGACCTGAGCTTGCCGGACGGCAAGAAAATCAGCCTGCCGGAAACCGAAACCGATGAAGGGTTCTCCTTCACCAATGGCGCCTATACGCTGGCCGGCGACGAGGAGTCGCTGACATTCACGACGGGCAAGGCGGCGCCGGTGGCCTGCGACATCAAGGACGACGGTCCGCCGTCGAAATTCGACGCGCCGCTGTTCATCGACACAGAGCCGCTGCCGGCCGATTCGGCCAATCCGGACATCCAGCCGCAGGTCAATTGCTACCGATTCCAAGGCTATATGGTGAAAGAAGTCGATCTCGGCGAAAAGGGGGCCGAAAGCCTGTCGATCGCCCCGCAGACCGCCGCCTGCAAGAAGGCCGCCGGCAAGGACGAAAAGCTGGTGAAAGACGAGACCGCCGGCTATTTCCTCGGCTCCAAGGGCAAATTCGTCTTTTTCCAGGCGCCGGACGGCGTCAATGGCGGCCTGCCTTTCGTGGTCTATGATCAGACGACGATGAAGCGGCTGTTCGAGGATTCCTTCGCCGGCCAGGATTTCGAGGGAATGACTGTTGACGGCGACAAGATCACCCTGATCTTCGATCGGGTCTTTTCCGCCTCCTGCTCGCTCTATACGGGCGACGCCACCTGCATGGGCGAGGTCAAGCGCGCCACGGGCCTGGGCGACATCGCGCCGATTCCCGATTGCAAGGCGGAATATGACCAGGAAAAACAGGCCAACCCAGAAAGCGCCGCCGAGATCGATAAAGTTCCGAGCGTCGTGACCTATAAGGCCCAACTGGTCTGGGACGGCGCGGCGGCGACGATCACGCCGCAGGCAGGGCCGACGGTCTGCCATCTGGCGAGTTGAGAGCGGCGCAACGGGGAGCCCTTCGGCAATTTGGGGTCAATGCATCGCCGATTTTGGGCGAAATGCGGTATTGGACAATCACAGCATTCCTGCCGGGGAGATTTTAAATGTTCCTTGCTCTTCCGGCCGCCAGCAGGCTTGCTCCCTTCGTTCAGGCTTACTGGTTTGTCGAAGACCTGCCGGGAGAGCATGTCGGTCGACTTATTCGCACAAGCCCCGTTCCTGCAGCTGTGATGACCGTGAATCTTGGCCGCGCCAACACGGCCGACAATGGCGAATTGGTTCCCAAGACGTCCTTGCTCGGCTTGCAGTCAAAGTGTCGCACATGGCGCTCATGTGCAGACACCTATTTTGTGATGGTGATGCTGACGATAGCCGGCTTCGTCCGCCTGTTTCCGCACACGGGTCCGCACAGCGCCGGCGCATTGCTCGATCTAGCCGCCGTGATTGGAGAAAAGGACACGCAATGTCTCATCGGCGGCGTTGATGTTGAACTGAAGCCTGAGGAGATTGCCTCTCAATTGGATCAATGGCTTTTCTCAAGGCTAGGCAATGGATCACACATTCGCGAGAGCGAGACAATTGCGCTCGCCCATGACCGACTGCACAATGGCGGCAGTGTGGATTCGGCAGCTAATTCTGCTGGGATTGGCCGAAGACAACTGAACCGTCTATTTCACCGACATCTTGGAGTTTCACCTAAAGAAATTGCCGATCTTGAAAGACTGCAATTCAGTCTCAAAGGAGTTCAAACGGGCCGCGGCGATCCCGTGCGAGGGTTTGCCGACCAGGCTCACCAGATACGAAACTGGCGGCGACGGCTGGGATTTACGCCCGGGGCTTATGCGCGCGAACCTCACACGCCCATGGCCGAATATTTCTGCGTCGACGCCACGGTCGCCAACATTCCTTTCTATCTTTGAAGCCGATTGTCCCAATCGTTCAATACCGCGCGCGACGGCTCAAGCATGGTCCGCTGAGTTGAAACGCGGGCAGCGGTGACCATGGCCTATATGGATCGGATCTTCGGCGCCCCGAGAGAACAGGGAGTCGTTGATGCGTCTTTATCTGATCCATCTGGGCGTGATGCAGCCTGGAGAGATACCAGTTCCTAGCTATCTTGTTCAGACAAACGATGGCGCGAACATTTTGATCGATACGGGCTGGCCGCGTTCTTTTGTTGATTGCCCTATAAATCCAATCGGCCTGACGATAGAGATGAGACCGGAAGACGCTCTTGCGTCACGGCTGGCAGAGATAGGGCTTCATCCATCGGACATCGACTACCTTGTTTGCACCCACCTTGACGACGATCATTCCGGCAATCACGATATGTTTGAAAGCGCCGAACTCATTATCCAAAGACGGCATTACGACTTAGCCAAAAGCGGCCATCCCCGATTTGCTGCGAATCGGGCCTTTTGGGGTCATCCATCGCTTCGTTATCGTCCGATCGACGGCGATTTCGACCTCGCTCCCGGCGTAAAGCTGCTGGAAACCAGCGGACATGTTCCGGGCCATCAGTCTGTTTTGGTTCGTTTGCCCGTAACTGGCGCCGTGTTGTTGGCTGCGGACGCAGTCATGCACAGTTCGATGGCCGACGCTGAAACGCGGCGCCTGTTCGTCACGGATATGCAGGACGAAGCTTCGATCAGGCGCAGCACCCAGAAGATCTCCGACATCGCTTTGAGCGAGAATGCCGCCTTTGTGGTCTATGGGCATGACGCACAGCAATGGTCGACTCTGCGTCACTCTCCAGAGTTCTATGATTAGCCAATAAGTCTGCCCGGCAAGTTGCGCTGCATGATCGCACCTTCTGCATCGGCGCATGGCAATGTCGGGCCGGAGGCGAGCGCGAAGCCGCCTCCGATCCGCGATCAAATCGTTATTTCAACAAATGCGTCCGCGCCGCATAGAGCGAAATCGCCGCAGCGTTCGAGACGTTCAGCGACTTGATCGCGCCGGGCATGTCGAGGCGGGCAAGCGACGTGCAGGTGCTGCGGGTCTTCTGACGCAGGCCCTTGCCTTCCGCACCCAGCACCAGCGCCACTTTGTCCTTCGAAAAGGTCTGTTCGAGCGGCTGCGGGCCTTCCGAATCGAGACCGATAGTCTCGAAACCCAGGCGATGCAGTTCTTCCAGCGCATCGGCGAGATTGGTGATCTGGATATAGGGAATGAGTTCCAGCGCGCCGGAGGCGGATTTCGCCATCACGCCCGATTCCGCCGGCGAATGTCTCTCGGTGGTGACCACAGCGGCCGCGTCGAAGGCGACGGCGGAACGCAGAATCGCGCCGACATTGTGCGGATCCGTCACCTGATCCAGCACCAGAATCAGCGGCTTGTCCTTCAGCGAATCGAGCTTGCGCACCGGCAGAGGCCGGGTTTCCAGCAGGACGCCTTGGTGAATGGCGTCTTCGCCGAGCAATTTGTCGATATCCTGCGGGCTGACGATTTCGACGGGGAAGGGCTGCGCTTCGGCGTCAGCAATCTCCAGCTTGGCCAGCGCATTCTTTGTGGCTTTGAGCGAGAGGATCTTGCGGGCGGGATTGTCGAGGGCTGCGCGCACCGTGTGAATGCCATAGAGCCAGACGACGTCGCCGCCGGGCAGCGCCGGCTTTTTATCCACAGGTCCCTTGCGCTTGAAAGCCGGGGCGGGCGGCAGTTCGCCCCGTTCCCGCTTCTGGTCACGGACAGCCCGCCGGAGGTTTGCGTAATGCGTGTCTTTCGGGGTTTTGGTGTCTTTGCTCATGAAATCACAGTCTTTTTGAAGGGCGCCGTGTTCGATGTCGGTTTTGTGAATTGCCGACAAAAAATTTGGAAAGCCATGTTGACAGTTTTCGGTTGGGCGGTCATATACCCCCCACGAACGCAGCGAACAACTGCTTTCGAGAATGCTTGGTCGCTTGATCCGGAAGACGAAAAACTGGAGAGATGCCCGAGTGGTTAAAGGGGACGGACTGTAAATCCGTTGGCTCAGCCTACGTTGGTTCAAATCCAACTCTCTCCACCATTCGTCATCGGATCGCGAGGCGGGTATAGCTCAATGGTAGAGCAGCAGCCTTCCAAGCTGAATACGCGGGTTCGATTCCCGCTACCCGCTCCAAAGCATGTTTAACGAACAAGTTTAAATTCGTTATTTAACGCATTGGCGGCGTGTGGATTTTTTTGGTCCGGGTCGCGATCTTGATTGCGTGTGGATACGACCCGAATCACCGTTTGCCGGCCTTCATCCTTTCTCAACGATTTTGCTTGCGCTTGCGCGTCGAAACCTCTACACGGCTGCGCAATCCGGCGTGGACCCATGCGCTGGCAGGCCCGTCCTTTGATCTCGAGGAAGCAAGAATGGCAAAAGGTAAGTTTGAGCGGAATAAGCCGCACGTGAACATTGGCACGATCGGTCACGTCGACCACGGCAAGACGTCGCTGACGGCTGCGAT
>NZ_JARXVM010000015.1 GCF_029892285.1 Rhizobium sp. SG_E_25_P2 | reverse complement strand
TCGCCTCATCCCATCCCCGAAAACACCACCTGAACGAGCAGACCAAAAAACGCGAAAACCCGCCGGGAAAAACGGCGGGTTTGTCAGCGGTCTGAAGGCCGGGGCGACCCGGCCTTTTTTCGTTGTTGGGGGGGATGTCGGCCTAACGGCCTGCGCATGTGAACGTGGCCAGAAGTGGTGTCGCCTCGTCGAGAATGCCTGGGACGAAAGCAGCCGGACCACTCTCTTCCGGCCATGTTCGATATTGGCCGAACGCCGCAGGTCTTTCTTTCAGACGTCGCTGACGTCCGTTGACCGAGGCATCGTTAGACTCGCTTGCGAGTCATCGCTCGACAGCAACAGCGCCATCGCATCGATTATGGTGTGATCATCATAGGGTTTCATGAAAAACCTGCTCCCGAACGGAAGGCTGCTCTCTTCAAGAATGGCTGCGCCGGACGCGACTATGAGTTTGATCGGCGGCCAACGATTGCGGATGTAGTGGGAGAGTTTGACACCGTCCATTGTCCCGGGCATCTGAACATCGGTGAACACCAGGTCGATATCGTTCCGCGACTCCAGGATGCGGATTGCTTCGTCGGTATCGCCAGCTTCCAGCGCTTCGTAGCCTGCCGACAGCACAAGATCGACGGCGCCCATTCTGATCATCGGGCTGTCCTCTACGACCAGGACCACCGGTTTGCCGTTCTTCATGTTTCACTCGGTGTTTAAGGGTGAGGCTCAGATGTAAGTCTATTGGCCTGATTTTGTTCCTACACCGCTTTGGACAAATCGGCATCGAGATCAGCCGTTTCGCGATGACTGATGGTGACCATCGTTCCCGGACCAGCGTCAGTCACCTGAATCCGCCCATCGAGATTCTTGACCAGCGCCTCGACGATACCTGTCCCCAATCCCGCCTTCGGAACGCTGTGGCCGACGGGCATGCCGATCCCGTCGTCGGCAATGGACAGCGCCCAGTCCCGGCCGGACGACCTGTAATCAATCATGATCTTGCCGGAACGCTCGTCCGGGAAGGCGTGCTTGAGGGCGTTGATGACGAGTTCGGTCAGGATGAGGCCCAGGCTCACGGATACATCCGCCGCGACGATGCTGTTGTCGACCCTGACATGAATCGCCAGCCGGCTCGGCTCGGCAATCATTGACGCGCCGAGACTCTGGCAAAGCTGGTTGAAATAAGTTCGAAGTTCAACGCTGCCGCCCGGCGATGTGGAGAGCTGACGCTGAAGGGTGGCGATGGAAATGATCCTCTGCCGCGCGTCCTGAAGATGGCCGCGCGCCTCCTCCGACTGAACCCGCCGCGCGCTCTGCATCAGGACGCTGGCTATGATCTGCAGACTGTTGGCGACCCTGTGCTGGACCTCCTGCAGCAGGATGGCCTTGTCGCGGATCAGATCATCTTTCAGTCGCGCCTCGGCGCGAAGCGTCGTGACGTCGGTTATGGCGAGAAGCAATCGGATGTGATCGACGTCGCCGTCATCGAGCTTTCGCGCGTGCACCACCAGTTGCCGAGGCGTCTGGTTCGGTCGGATCAGGTCAAGTTCATAGGCGTCTATATTGGCGCTGCCCGATGCCGTCGCCTTCAACAGCGACGCAAGCTTCGGCATCGCCCATTCCCCCTGTCCAAGTTCGCCGAGTTGTCGACGCGGGACGGAGGCGGGGTCAATGTCGAACGCGCGGCAAAAGGATGCGCTCGCCGCAATGATTCTCAAGTCGTCAGACAGGAAGAGGAGAGGCTCGTTGGAGGAGACCACGACCGCAAGCGTGCTCGCCGCTTCGAAATGAACAATTGGCGGATTAGACACAACAGGCCCTCAAGGGCCGAAGACTCACGGAGCAAGTCATAACTCGGCAGCGAGCCGAAAAACCCGGGCGGGCTAGCTCGACGAGACGAACGTAACACGTTCAGACAACAATCGTTGCATGATTCATCATCAAAAAGAATTGCGATTGGAGAGCAGGAAAACCACCGGTTTCCGACTTTCCGACATGCCCCGTTGTCGATGGCGGTTTGAGAAGCCTTCGACATAGGAGGAAGTGACGGAAGTCCAAGCTATCAGCGGGCCAAACATCAGACCCACAACGAACTGCGCGGATGACAGAGAACGCGACGTGTCCCCCTGTCCGATCAAACTCATAGCAATTGGCCGGGGTCGAAATCCGGTTGGCCCCATAGCGGATACAGACGTCGATATCGTGTAACGTCTCATGAAATTTCCTTTCGGACTCCGCGATTGCAACAGCAGCACAGCAAGAACGTTCCGCATCGCCGTTGCACAGCAGCAATTTCGTCGGATCCACAGAGCGCGCAAGCGGCGTCTCGATCGAGCAACATCCTGGCCTGTCTTGATTGAGGTCAAGCAGGTCCCTGCGGCGCGTGGTAGGGTATTGGCCACAGGCCATCTGTCACTCTCATCAAACGGAAAACCAATATGCTGGAATACCGGATTGCGGCCCGCAGGATCGATGGAGAGGCCAGTGTGGCCAATGCCAAGATGGCGGAAGTCAGGTTGGACACGGGGCTCGCGGGGTCTCCCGACGCCTTTAATCCCGCCGAGTTGCTGCTGGCGGCGATCGCCGCCTGCATGATCAAGGGCATCGAGCGCGTGGCTCCCATGCTGGACTTCAGTTTTTCAGGCGTAGAGGTCAGTCTTCATGCGATCCGGCAGGACGCGCCTCCCAAGATTGTTTCTGTCGACTATGAACTCGTCATCGACACCGTCGAAAGCGACCAGCGGCTGGAACTGCTGCACAAGAATGTCCGGAAATATGGCACGATCTCGAACACTGTCGCAGCGGCAGCGCGCCTCGATGGCGTGATCAGGCGAAAGTCATGAGCCGTCCGCACACGGAAAATCATCTCGTATCGCGCATCGGCTGGCTCCGGGCAGCCGTTCTCGGCGCGAATGACGGCATCGTGTCGACGGCTAGCCTGATCATGGGCGTGGCCACGGCGTCGGCGAACACCCAGCAAATCCTGGTCGCAGGCGTCGCCGGTCTTGTGGCCGGCGCCATGTCCATGGCCGCCGGCGAATATGTGTCGGTGAGCTCCCAGGCCGACACCGAGCAGGCGGATCTGGCGCGTGAGCGGATGGAGCTTGAGACGCTTCCAGAGGCCGAGCTTGAAGAACTGACGCAGATTTACATCAAGCGCGGCCTCACCCGCGATCTGGCGGGACAGGTTGCAGGGCAATTGACCGCCAACGACGCCCTTGACGCGCATTCCCGCGACGAACTCGGCATCGTCGACCATATGGCTGCCCGCCCGATCGAAGCGGCATTGACTTCGGCCGCCACTTTCGCAATCGGAGCCGCCATGCCTCTGCTTATGGTCGTGCTTTCACCCGCCGAGATATTGATCTACGCAGTCTCGATCGCATCCTTGTTGTTTCTCGCCCTGCTTGGCGCAATCGGCGCGAAGGCCGGGGGCGCGCATGTGCTGAAGGCCACCGCGCGCGTCACATTCTGGGGCGCATTCGCGATGGCGCTGACGGCGGGCATTGGCGCGCTGGTGGGGGTCGCGGTCTGAATCAACGGGTTCTGTCCGTCCCGATCAACTTGGCTCTGCTGACAGACGCTCTGTGCGAACGTGTCTCTGGACACATTCGTTTTTGGCGCAAAGCGCCCCTCCCCTTACAGACTGTAGCCAAACTTCTCGATTTCCCAGCCGTTGATCTCGCGGATCAGGGCGTCGGCCTTGGGGTGGGCGGCAAAGATGTCCTGGGTGGTCAGCGCGCGGTTGCGGGTGGAGCCCTTGGCGTGGATTTCGGTCATCGTGTCCCAGAGGCCTGAAAGGCCGGGTTTTTCGGCCTCGAGGCGGCGCATGTCGTCTTCGAAATGCTCATAGCGGATATAGACATCCACCACGTCGCGGTCGCCGATCATATAGTTGCGATAGTTGGAGGCGATATAGGCTTTCTTCTCGATCAGGAAATCGGTGAAGCCTGAAATGTCGGGATTGTCGGTCTTCTTGTTGCTCTTCCAGAAGAACATCGACACGGCGCGGTCCCAAGGGTTTCTGACCACCGAGAGCTTGGTGTAGTCGTTCCAGATCTTGGCGCCCAGCCGGCGGCGGGCGAGGCTGGCGGGAATGTGGTTGTAATATTTGAGCGGCAGCCAGTATTTGCCGAGCCGCGGCTCCTCGCTCATGTCCTTCACGAACAGACGCGCCCAGCCGAAATTGAAATTGCAGGGGCCCTGAAAGCCGTGGCGGGTGCGGATCGCCTCGTCGGCGCGCGACACCGGGGTAATGATGTCGTCGCCGTCGCAATATTTTGACAGGGCGATTTCCAGCGAGGTGCCGGCGACCTTGCGGGCTTTCAGGAAAATCAGTTTGTGCTTATGCGATACGATCATGATCCGGGCCCGTCTCACCAGCGCGGGCCGCGCCCGCATGGACCGGTTGTGTAAGCAGGCGGCGGGGCAAAGGCAAGGCCCCGGCGGCCGGGGGCTGCCCGGTTCAGAGCGCGAAATCGCTCGCGGTCAGCTTCAGCAGGCCGCTGAGCGCGATCTGGAAATCGGCCTTGCCGTCGCCATTGATGTCGCCCTCGACCAGCGTCAGGTCATTGGCCTTGCCGGACTTGTCGATCCTGACCGCATGAAGTTCGCCGGCGCGATCATGAAAATCCTGGCCATTGATGAAACGAAAGGCGTCGTTGCCGGAGCCTTGCCTCGCATCAATCGCCTTGAGATCGATCAGATCGGCGCCGGTGAAATCGGAAATCACGTCGCGATTCTTGCCTACCGTCGAGTCGGTTTTGGCCAGGAAGATGAAGCGGTCGGAGCCCGCCCCGCCATCCAGCGCATCGCGGCCCGCCCCGCCGGTCAGCAGGTCTGCGCCGCGCGCGCCGTCGAGCGCATTGGCGGCTTTCGACCCCGTCAGCCGGTCGGCGCCGTCGCCGCCCAAAATGTTCTCGACGCCCTTGAGGGTGACCGCCACCCCGTCGATGCGGCCTTTGCCCGTGGCGAGGTCGAGGGTCAAGGCAGAGGAGACGGCGGCGGCGTTGAGAGTATCGACACCGCCATCCTTGTCGGTCAGCGCCTTGGCATGGCTGGCGATAAAATCCGAGAATTCGTTGGTGTAGTAGTAGACGTCATTCTTGCCTGCCTCAGCGCCGAACAGGCTCACGACCGCATCGGACACCGATATCGCGTCGCCGAAGCCGTCATCGACAAGCGTCACGCTCCAGTCGCCCCGGCTCGACAACCCGCGAAAACCCTGGGCGTGGAAAGTGAAGCTGCCGTTGATCGCATCGCCATAGCCCGCATCGGCAATCAGTTCCTGCCTCTGGCCGTCCGGCCCGGTGAGATAGCAGCGGAAATCCTGGTCGAAGGACGCGGTGAGGCTCACCGTCACCGTCACTCGCTCGACCAGAAGGTTGGCGGCGACATCGGCGGTCAAAGTGGTTCCAACCAGATCGCCGTCCGGCAGGTCAATCGAGGAATCGAGCAGATCGAACGAGGTGGAGACCTGGTTGGCGCTGGTGGATTGAGCGGTCCAGCTCTCGGCCAGTCTGACAGCCGCCAGCGCGTCGACCAGACCGTAGCCGTAATCGAGGCTATAATGCATGCCGCCGCCGTTCCAGTTCGTCGCGCCATTCCAGCTCCAGCCGGTGCGCTCGAAACCTGTGATGCTGCCGCCCACATCGGAGCCGACATGGCGGGCGCTGATCGCAAGAATGGTCTGGATGTCGCGCCAGCCGAGATCGGCATTTGCGTCTTGCATCAGCGCCACCACGCCCGACACCATAGGGGCGGCGGCGGACGTGCCGTTGAAGGTCATGGTGTAGTCGCCATCAGCGCCGGCGTCGGTGTCGTCGCCGTCGGCGCCGCTGCGATCGGTGGTCACCACTTCGCCGTCAAAACCCGAACCGAAGGCGGCGACGAGAATGGGCGCGCCGTAACTCGAATATTCCGACACCGTTCCGTCGCGATTGACGGCGGCGACAATGATCTGGCGGCTGTCGTTGTCGGACTGGTTGTGATTGACGTCGATCTTGTCCAATCGTTCATTGCCCGCAGACTTCACGAGCGCAATCCCGAGACCGTCCCGGCCATTGGCCACCGCATCTTCGAGGGCTGCATGCATGAGCGCCACATTGGACGCGCCATCGAATGAGTCGTAATCGCCGGCGCCGCCGAAGCTCATATTGATGACGCCGACGCCCTGCTCCACCGCGTCGCCCAGCGCCGAAACGAATTGCTCGCGCCACTTGTCCGCAGTGACATCATAACTGATCCGGGCGCCGATCATGGTCGCGCCATAGGCGACGCCGACGACGCCGACGCCGTTTTTGGCGGCGCCGATGATGCCCATCACCGCCGTTCCATGGTTGTCCGTGGACGAGGCTGGCGCAGCGTCGTCGTCCAAATCAGCATAGTCGCGGTCCGCCGCCGTATCGAAATTGGCGGTGAGATCATCGTGGTCATGGTCGAACCCGTCATCGATCACCATGACCTTGACGCCCGCGCCGGTATAGGCGTTCCAGACCGAGAGCACATTGAGGTCGAATTGCCCGGGCGTGGAATTGTGCAAATGCCATTGCGTTGAAAACAGCGTGTCTGTCGGCGCCGCCATGTCATCCCCCGATATGTCACATGTTCCTAATGTGAGATGATCACAGCGCGCAGGGCGCTGCAAGACGGGAGATGACGTCGGACAGTCCCAATTCTGGGCGCATAATTCGACAAACGGCCGGCGACGCGCCGAAAATCAGCCGCTCAGACGGATATGGCGGGCGCAGCCGGGCATTGGCGTCATTGGCTCAATCTGACATCGGAGACATAAGTGGTGAACAGGCTGGAAAAGCCGCTTTCGATCTCGGAGGCGGAATCAGCGGCGACGAAATAATCCGAATCCGAGGCGCAGGCTGTAAGCGCCGTTTCGATATAGTCACGCCGCACCGAACTCGCCTTGGCGGAGGCGAGCGTGCCGCTCCAGACGGAGACATAGACGCTCGACGACATGGTCTTGGCCAGCGTGGCGTTATACTCTGAATTGCTCTCGGAGAGATATTCCGTATAGAGCACGCTCATGGTCACATCGTTGTTCTTGATCGCGTCGCACCAGGACGGGTTCATCGGGGTGATATAGGTGTAATATTTGCTGGCGGTGATGAAGCCCTTGCTGGATTGGGCGCCGTCGGTGATCAGCATGACGATCTTCTTGGGCGAGGCCGATGTCGTGCCATCTCCGCCCTCGCCTACAGTGGTGGCGAGATCCTCAAGCGCCCGAAAATCGGTGGAATCATAGGATGTCGAGGACGACAATTCGCTCGATGAGGTCAACAGCGTGCGAATGGCGTCGCGATCGAGCGTCGGCGCCTTGACGACATGCACGCCATTGGCGGTCTTGTAACTCGTGGTGAGCAGGCTCGATCCGGTGGTGGCGCTACCGAGCGTATAGACGCCGACCTTGATATAGGTTTCGGTGGCGTCGCCGTCGTCGATCAGGTCGAGCAGCGTCTCGACGGCGTCAAGCTGCACATCGGTGCGCAGCGTGACATTGTTGGCCACCGCAATGGAATAGTTGTTGCCGGTGTGACAGGCGAAAACGCAGCTCGCTTTCTTCAGCATCGTCGTCTGGCCCGCCGTGGTGGAAGGAAGAAGCATCGAAGCGGATTTGTCGAGCACGATATAGACATTGATATAGGAACTGTCGCCGCCGACCGTGGATTGACTCGACACAGACACATTGACGCTGTCGACGCCGAGGATGCGCATGAAGGTGGTGGGGACGGCGACCGTCACCGTGGCAGTGATGGTGGAGGCGTCATAATCGATGTCGATGAGATCGGCCGAGGCGGTATAGGCCTCGTTGTTTTTCAGCTCCTCGTCGGTCATGTCGACGCTCGATTGGGTGCTGGTGTTGACCGCGATCCATTTGAGGATCGCCGCCTTGAGTTCGTCTTCGCTCAAATCCTCCATCTTGCTGGCGGCGAACAGGACGGCGGCGTCGATATCCGTCTGCATCTCGCTGCGGATATTGTAGGCGCGAGCATAATCGATGCTTGCTCCGACCGCGCCGACAAGCGCCACGAAGACGATGGCGAAAAGAAGCGCGAAATTCCCGTCTCTGGAATTGATAAACTGACGAAGCATATACAGTATCCTAGGTTGCTTAATTCTAATGTACACGCAAGAAATTGAAGTACTTTAACGAGCTCTGAAATAATCAAAATTCGGCGAACACTCTTGCGAAGGTCCGCCTGGTTCGGGCAAAACCGAGAAAAACTGGGAGACAGTTATGGCGCGGGCAGCCACACTCACCATCGAGAGTCTCAAGGAACTGGGTCTGGACAAACTCGCGGCGCTGGTGCTGGACGAATGCGGGCGCGACGCCGCGTTCAAGAAGCTCGTCAAGGCCGCGCTGGCCGGCGCCAAGGGACCGGAGGCGGTGGCCAAGCTGATCGACAAGCGACTGGACGGGCTGGAACGCGCCAAGAGCTATGTGGACTGGAACAAGGAGCGGGCGTTCCGCGAAGACCTGCAGGTGATCGTCGACACAATCACCAGCGAACTCGCGCCCGCTTCCGCCACGCTGGCCATCGAGCGGCTTCTGCGCTTTGCGGGAACCCATATCAGCGTCTATGAGCGGATCGATGACAGCGGCGGCCGCATTCAGGCGGTGTATGGGCTTGCGATCGAGCAGATCGGAGTCCTCGCGCCAAAGCTCGGCCCCGAGGACGCCGCGCGTCTGCCCGAGCGGATGCAGGCGGCGTTGATCGACAGCCACCACGGTTATCTGATCGACGCGGCGCAGGCGGTTCTGCCGCATCTGCCCGAGGCGGTGCTCCGGGCGTGGGACAAGGTCCTCGTTCCCCTCGCCAAGCAAAAGGCGAAGAAGACCGGACGCGGCGGCTTCGACTACGATCCGGTCGAACATCAGACCTCGGAAATCCGCCAGCTGATCGCGCTGAAGCTCGGCGACATCGACACGCTGATCGCCATCGAGGAAGGCCTGCCCGAACACCGGCAGGAGCCGTTGGCTGTCGCCGAACTGTTGCTATCGGCGGGCCGCGCCGAGGAGGCGCTGGTCTGGGCGCGCAAGACGCCCAAGGGCGGCCTGAAAGTGATGCGATTGGCCGACGCCGCCGAGGGCGGCATGGTCATGGACTTGGATTCAGGCCTACGCGCGCAACTGGAGGCGCGCATCCTCGATGCGCTCGGCGACAAGGAGGCGGCGCAGGCTCTGCGCTGGAAACAGTTCGAGGCGACGCTCGATCCGGGCGCGCTCAGCGCCTATATCTCCGCACTCGGCGATTTCGAGGAATTCGCGGCGCTCGACCGCGCTTTCGCCCATGTCATGTCGGTCAAGCAGATTTACCGGGCGCTCTATTTCCTCGCCGGCTGGCCGCGGCTGGATCTCGCCGCCGCACTGGTGGAGCGCGAGGCCAAAAAATGGAACGGCGCCTATTGGGAGATCCTGTCCGAGGTGGCCGAGACGCTGGAAAACGACCATCCGCTGGCCGCCACCATCCTCTACAGGGCTCTTCTCGACGACATTCTGGATCGGGGGCGCTCGAGCGCCTATGGCCACGGGGCTCGGCATCTGGCGCAGTTGGGCGTCCTGGCGAAACGGCTGGACGACGCTGTCGTTTCTCGGCTGGGGCTCGAAGGGCACGCCGCCTATGTGCTCGGGCTGCAAAAGGCGCATGGCCGCAAGAGTGGTTTCTGGGGCAAAGTGGGGAAGGCGTGATCCAGTGTGAATCGAAAAAGGGCGCCGCAGGGGCGCCCTTTTCATTTGTCCGCAGAGGGCGTCTTATTCCTCGGCGCTGTCGATGGCCTTGCGGGCCTGGGCGGCGGTGAGACGGCGGATTTCGACGTCGTCGCGGCGGGCGGCGAAGATTTCACCCGTCAGCAGCTGATCGGCGAGATCGGCCGGCAGCGACACCAGCACGCGGGCGTCATCGCCATGGATGGCGGAGACTTCGCTGCGGCGGGCCGTGATCATGCCGCCCGCCACCGTGTTGTTGGTGTCGGGATCGATCAGGATGAAGGCGCCGGTCGAGCGGTTCTGCTCATAGGCGTCGAACACCGCCTGCTCGTCGAAGGCGAGATGGACGCGGCCGATGGCGTTCATGTCGAGGCTCTCGGCGGCGGCCCATTTTCCGCTCTTGAGATCGAGCTTGGAGATCGGCTCGACCTGCACGCGCTGGCGGCGCGAGCCTGATTTCAGCCAGTAGCGCTTGCCGGGCTGGATGCCGCCGGGCTGCAACGCCACCAACTGGGCGTCGAAGGCGAGACCGATCATCGGCTGGGCGTCATAGGAGGCGATGAGGTCGCCGCGGGCGATATCGACCTGACGGTCGAGCACCAGCGTGACCGCATCGCCGGCCACCGCCGCGTTGCGCACGAGATCGAAGGTGACGATCTTGGAGACATTGGCGATCATGCCCGAGGGCAGGATGACGATGGAATCGCCGGGCTTCACCGCGCCGCCAGAAACCGTGCCCTGATAGCCGCGGAAGCTTTCGCCGGGACGCGACACGCGCTGCACGCTCATGCGGAAACCGGTGGCCTGGGCCGAGCGGACGGGCGCCTTTTCCAGCGCTTCGACAATGGTCGGACCTTCATACCAGGGCATGGAGGCGCGGCCGTCATAGACGACGTTTTCGCCCTTGAGCGCCGACAGCGGAATGGCGGTGACCTGACGGACGCCGAGCGACAGCGCTAGTTCCTTGAAGTCGTGGCTGATCTTGTCGAAGACCGCCTTGTCATAGCCGATGAGGTCGATCTTGTTGACCGCCAGCACGAACTGGCGAATGCCCATCAGGGTCGCGATCGTGGCGTGGCGGCGGGTCTGCTCGAGCAGGCCGGTGCGGGCGTCGACCAAGAGCACGGCGAGATCGGCGGTGGAGGCGCCGGTCGCCATATTGCGGGTGTATTGCTCATGGCCGGGCGTGTCGGCGACGATGAAGGAGCGGCGGTCGGTGGCGAAATAGCGATAGGCGACATCGATGGTGATGCCCTGTTCGCGTTCGGCCTGCAGACCATCGAGCAGCAGGGCGAAATCCGGTAGGCCGAGATCGTTCTGCTTGCCGCTGTCGCGGTTGAGCGCGGCGGCCTGGTCTTCCTTGACGGCCTTGGTGTCCCAGAGAAGACGGCCAATCAGGGTGGACTTGCCGTCATCGACCGAGCCGCAGGTGATCAAGCGCAGCGGACGGGAATCACGGAGGCCGGCATGGCTGTCAGCGTTGAGGAGCGCCTGTTCGGCGAGATTGGAGGGAGCGGTCATCTCAGAAATATCCTTCGCGCTTCTTCTTTTCCATCGAGCCGGCCTGGTCGCGGTCGATGGCGCGGCCCTGGCGTTCGGAGACGGTGGCGATTTCGAGTTCGGCGATCACCTCGTCGAGGGTGGACGCCGTGGAGCGGATGCCGCCGGTGAGCGGCCAGCAGCCCAGCGTGCGGAAGCGCAGGCTTGCTTCCTGCACCTGTTCGCCCGGCAGCGCTTCAAAGCGCGGATCTTCGGCCCACATCAGCATGCCGTCGCGCTCGACGAATTTGCGGCTCTTGGCGAAATAGAGCGGCGGCAATTCGATGTTTTCGGCCTGGATGTAGCGCCAGATATCGACTTCGGTCCAGTTGGACAGCGGGAAAGCGCGGACGCTTTCGCCCTGGCGGATCATGCCGTTATAGATGTTCCACAGTTCCGGGCGCTGGTTGCGCGGATCCCACTTATGGTCGGGCGTGCGGAAGGAATAGATGCGTTCCTTGGCGCGGGAGGCTTCTTCGTCGCGACGGGCGCCGCCGAAGGCAGCATCGTATTTGCCGGCGTCCAGCGCCTGGCGCAGCGCTTCCGTCTTCATCACGTCGGTATGATAGGCCGAGCCATGGCTGAACGGGCTGATGCCCTCGCTCGCGCCGCGCGGATTGATGTGGACGACGAGGTCGAGATCGAACTTTTCCGCGGTGGCGTCTCGGAAGGCGATCATCTCGGGGAATTTCCAGCCGGTGTCGATATGCAGGAGCGGAAACGGCACGCGACCGGGATAGAAGGCCTTGCGGGCGAGATGCAGGAGGACGGAGCTATCCTTGCCGATCGAATAGAGCATGACCGGCTTTTCAAACTCGCCGGCGACCTCGCGGAAGATGTGGATGGCTTCGTTTTCCAGCGCCTTCAGATGCGGATCGAGCGGCTGGCGCGCCGGCGCATCCTTGGTGTGAGCGTCGAATTCGGAAATGTGCATTTGTCTACCTTTTCCCGGGATCGGGTTCCTATAGCAAGGGCGAGAACCGCCCCTCATCCCCCTTGCCACATCCTCCTTCTCCCCGCGCCTGCGGGGAGAAGGAGGATGTGGCAAGGCCGGCGCTCCATCGCCCTTCTCCCCGCGCGCGGGGAGAAGGTGGCGGCAGCCGGATGAGGGGCGGTTCGACGCCGAATTAAAGCTCGCTCGAATTGAGCGAGGGCAGCGCGGCTTCCGGCACATGCAGGCCGCATTCGCGCTTTTCGTCATTTTCCCACCACCAGCGGCCGGCGCGCTCAGATTCGCCAGGCTTGATGGCGCGGGTGCAGGGTTCGCAGCCGATGGAGGGATAGCCGCGAGAATGCAGCGGATTGATCGGCACCGCCTCGTCGGTCACAAGACAGTTGATGCGCTCGATGTCCCAGTCGGCCAGCGGATTGATCTTGAGCAGATTGCGCTCGGCGTCATATTCGACGAAGGGCGTGTCGGCGCGGTTGCCGGACTGGCCGCGGCGCAGACCGGTGATCCAGACCGAAGCCCCCGTCAGTGCGCGGGCCAGCGGCTTGACCTTGCGGACGCCGCAGCAGGCGTGGCGGGCCTCGACGCTGTCATAGAAGCCATTGAGGCCATACTGCGCCGCATAGGCGTCGACATCTTCCTTGAGCGGAAAGTAGCGATTGATGGTCATGCCGTAGCGGGCTTCGGTGTCGGCGATCAGCGCCACCGTTTCCGGGAAGAGACGGCCGGTCTCAAGCGTCGCCACATCGATGTCGAAACGGTTCTGGCCGATGACATGGGTGATCACCTGATCCTCGATGCCGAGCGAGGTCGTGAACACAACGCGACCGCCCAAGCTTGCGGCGAGCGACAGGCGCTCCGCCAGATCCAGCCCGGCCATTTTGTCGTTGAGCGACTGCGCTTCCTGCGAGAGATTCATGATGGTCATGTCTTTGGTCCTGAATTCCGATTGCGCCGATAATCGCAATTCATCGCGGAAATAGACAGAAATGCGTTTCCCTCTCTTCCCAAGCCGGGAGCAAATATCTCTTTGATTCCGCGCTTTCGGCGAAAAAGCTGATGAGGACGCATTCCCACCCCTGTTGCCGCGCCATTATCGCGGCGCATGAGTCCGAACCGGGTTCCTGGCCCGAAATTGGCCCGCAGGCCGGAATAAATTTCTCGCGATACGCGCTTTTCCCCGCATCCTGTTTCAACAATCGCCGGTTTTTGAACCCTGAAACAACAAAATTGCGGTCAAACCGCGTCTGGCTTTGCTTTCCGATCGGAACTGAATTGACTTAATACACCAATTTAATAGGGTTTATGCATTCCGTCGATTAGGAGGACGAACGCATGGTTTACTCTCTCACACGCCGCCACCTCGCATCCCGCGCCGTCGCAGTCGCCATGGGCCTCGCGCTCACTGCCGGCGGCATCGCGCCGGCCTTCGCTGAAACGCAGCTGCTCAATGTCAGCTATGACCCGACCCGCGAATTCTACAAGGAATTCGACGAGGTCTTCGCTGCTCACTGGAAGAAGGAAACCGGCGAGGATGTGTCGGTCAAGCAATCGCATGGCGGCTCCGGCAAGCAGGCCCGCGCTGTCATCGACGGTCTCGAAGCCGATGTGGTGACGCTGGCGCTGGAAGGCGACATCGACGCGATCGCTTCGAAAACCGGCAAGATCCCGGCCAACTGGAAGACCCGCCTGCCCAACGATTCCGCGCCCTACACCTCGACCATCGTCTTCCTGGTGCGCAAGGGCAATCCCAAGGGCATCAAGGACTGGGGCGATCTGGTGAAGGGCGATGTGCAGATCGTGACGCCGAACCCGAAAACGTCTGGCGGCGCGCGCTGGAACTATCTCGCCGCCTGGGCCTGGGCCAACAAGGAATTCGGTGGCGACGAGGCCAAGGTGAAGGCCTATATCGCGGATCTCTACAAGCGGGCCCCGGTGCTCGACACCGGCGCGCGCGGCGCGCTGACCTCGTTTGCCCAGCGCGGCATCGGCGATGTGCTGATCGCCTGGGAAAACGAAGCCTATCTGTCGCTCGACGAATTCAAGGATGAAGGCTTCGAGATCGTCACCCCCAGCCTCTCCATCCTCGCCCAGCCGCCGGTGGCGGTGGTCGACGGCAATGTCGACGCCAAGGGCACCCGCAAAGTGGCAGAAGCCTATCTCGCTTATCTCTACACCAAGGAAGGCCAGACGCTGGCCGCCAAACATCACTACCGCCCGTTCCAGCCGGAACTCGCGCCGGCCGATCTCGTGGCGAAATTCCCGAAGCTGGAACTCGTGAAGATCGACGATCCGCTATTCGGCGGCTGGAAGAAAGCGCAGCCGACCCATTTCGGCGATGGCGGCGTGTTCGACAAGATCTACCAGCCGGCGAACTAAAGTCGTTGGGTCGGAGGGTGGGTTCACCCCCTTCTGCCCTGCCGGGCATCTCCCCCTCAAGAGGGGAGATTGGAGGGGGTGAGGTTTTGCCCAGCCCCTCATCCGGCTGCCGCCACCTTCTCCCCGCGCGAGCGGGGCGAAGGGCGATGGAGCGACAACTTTGCCACATCCTCCTTCTCCCCGCAGGCGCGGGGAGAAGGTCCCGGCAGGGGGATGAGGGGCGTTGCACGCCATTCACCGCACGACCGAGGGGCCACGAATTCCAGCCCTCTCTCACACATAACAAAAAACAAACTTCGGAGACGGGCAAAGCCTGCTCCTGCCTCACACAACGGGGAAGTCCATGTCCAACCAACCACTGACCGAGAGGATCGGATTCAGGCGGCACAGCGTCATACCGGGCTTCGGGCTCAGTTTCGGCGTCACTGTCGCCTGGCTCGCGCTCATCATTCTCATTCCGCTCGCCGGTCTCGTGCTGCGCTCCGCCGCGATCGGCGTTGACGGTTATCTGGCGCTGCTCGCCGACGGCCGCACGCTGGCCGCGCTCAAGACCTCCTTCGGCTCGGCCTTCATCGCCGCGCTGGTCAACGTCATCTTCGGCATTCCGATCGCCTGGGCGCTGGCGCGCTACCGCTTTCCGGGCAAGCGCGTGGTCGACGCCATTGTCGACCTGCCCTTTGCGCTGCCGACGGCGGTGGCCGGCATTTCGCTCGCGGCTCTGTACGCCAAGAATGGTTGGGTGGGGCAGTTCTTCGAGCCCTTCGGCATCAAGATCGCCTTCGGGCCCGCCGGCATCGTGGTGGCGCTGATCTTCATCGGCCTGCCCTTCGTGGTGCGCACGGTGCAGCCCGTGATCGAGGAAATCGACCGGGAAGTGGAGGAAGCCGCAGCGACGCTCGGCGCGAGCCGGCTTCAAGCGATCCGGCTGGTGATCCTGCCATCACTGACCCCGGCTATTCTCACCGGCTTTGCACTCGCTTTCGCGCGGGCGGCGGGCGAATATGGCTCGGTGATCTTCATCGCCGGCAATATTCCCTTCGTCTCGGAAATCGCCCCACTGCTCATCACCATCAAGCTCGAGGAATTCGACTATGCCGGCGCGACCGCGATTGCGACCGTGATACTGGCCGTGTCCTTCCTGATGCTGTTCGCCATCAACCTGCTGCAAGCCTGGACGCGGAGATACGCCAATGTCTGACGCCCTCTCCTCCTCCAAGAGCCGCACATGGCGCTCGCCAGCCAGCGAAAGCCTGGGCGCCAAAATCGGCATCATGACCATGGCCGCCTTCTATCTCGGCCTGATCATCGTGTTGCCGCTGGTCGCCGTGCTGACCGAGGCCTTCCGCAATGGTTTCGAGACCTATGTCGAGGCTCTCAGCGACCCCGACGCCATGGCCGCCATACGGCTGACGCTGTTGGTCGCGGCCATCGCCGTGCCTCTCAACCTCGTCTTCGGCGTGGCCGCCTCCTGGGCGATCGCCAAGTTCGAATTCAAGGGCAAGGCCTTTCTCATCACGCTGATCGACCTGCCGTTCTCGGTGTCGCCGGTCATTTCCGGTCTGGTCTATGTGCTGCTGTTCGGCTCCAGCAGCGTTCTCGGCCCCTGGCTGAAGGAGAATGGCGTGGAAGTGCTGTTTGCCGTGCCCGGCATCGTGCTCGCCACCGTCTTCGTGACTTTCCCCTTCGTGGCGCGCGAACTGATCCCGCTGATGCAGGAACAGGGCACCTCGGAAGAGGAAGCCGCCATCACGCTCGGCGCCAATGGCTGGCAGACTTTCTTCCGGGTCACGCTGCCCAATATCAAATGGGGCCTGCTCTATGGCGTGCTGCTGTGCAACGCCCGCGCCATGGGCGAATTCGGAGCCGTGTCGGTCGTTTCGGGTCATATCCGCGGCGTCACCACCACCATGCCGCTGCATGTCGAGATCCTCTATAACGAGTATAATCTCGCCGGCGCCTTCGCCGTGGCTTCGCTTCTCGCCCTACTCGCCCTCTTCACCCTCGTCGTCCGCACCGTGCTCGAAATCTGGTTTTCGCACGGCATCGCCGGCGGCAATGGCTCGCATTAAGGTTCACCACCCATGGAAATCCGTATCAAGAACATCCGCAAGGAATTCGACCGCTTCCCGGCGCTGCATGACGTATCGCTCGACATCCGCTCAGGCGAGCTGATCGCGC
The DNA here is from genome assembly GCF_029892285.1 of Rhizobium sp. SG_E_25_P2. Lineage (GTDB taxonomy): Bacteria > Pseudomonadota > Alphaproteobacteria > Rhizobiales > Rhizobiaceae > Rhizobium_E. The sequence continues at coordinate 128,044 of NZ_JARXVM010000015.1, read as the reverse complement.
TGCTTGGCCCCTCCGGCTCCGGCAAGACCACGCTGCTGCGCCTGGTCGCCGGGTTGGAGCAGGCCACCACCGGCCGCATCTTCTTCGGCGAAGAAGACGCCTCGTGGAAGCCAGTGCAGGAGCGCAATGTCGGTTTCGTCTTCCAGCACTACGCCTTGTTCCGCCACATGACGATTCTCGACAACATCGCCTTCGGCCTGACGGTGCGGCCCAAGGCGACGCGTCCGCCCAAGCAGGAGATCCGCCGGCGCGCGCTCGAACTCATCGACATGGTGCAGTTGACCGGGCTTGAAAAGCGCTATCCCAACCAGCTTTCGGGCGGACAACGCCAGCGCGTCGCGCTGGCCCGCGCCATGGCGATCGAGCCGCGCGTGCTGCTGCTCGACGAGCCGTTTGGCGCGCTCGACGCCAAGGTGCGCAAGGAACTGCGCAAATGGCTGCGCGACTTCCACGACCGCACCGGCCACACCACCATTTTCGTGACCCATGACCAGGAAGAAGCGCTGGAGCTGGCCGATCGCGTGGTGGTGATGAGCCAGGGCAAGATCGAGCAGATCGGCTCGTCTGACGACGTCTATGACCGGCCCAACTCGCCCTTCGTCTTCTCCTTCATCGGCGACAGTGTAGAGCTGCCGGTGGCGGGCGCCAATGGCCAGACGCTCTATAATGGCGCGCCCGTGGGCATCGCCTCCTCGGCGGACGGCCCGGGGCAGCTGTTCTTCCGCCCCGCCGACGCCGAACTGGTCTCCGAAGGCGCGGGCGTGACCGGAACCGTGACCGGTCTGCGCCGCCTGGCCGGCACGCGCATCATCGAACTCGATGTGGGGATCAAAGGCGAGCCCCGGCTGATCGAGATCGAGGTTCCGCTGGAGGCGCAGGTGAGCAAGGGGCAAGCGGTGACGTTCCGGCCGGCGCGGTGGAAGGTGTTTCAGGGGTGAGGTTAACGAGAGTGATAGGTAGCGGCGATATGTCGTCGCCGCTACTCTCCTTCTCTACCGGATGTTCCGTCGACGAGAGGATCAGTCCAGGACGATTTTCTCTGGCCTTCCAGTCGGCCTGGACGATCGACGGCATATCGAGAAACGGATCGTCCCGCGGCGGCGATATCGCTCAACAATGTTTCCGCCGACGAGATTACCCCAAAATTTTCGAGTGTCTTCAGCAACATGCGCGTGGACAGCAGATAGAATTGCGGGCCGAGGCCGCGAATGAGTCCGTCTCCAAGGCCCGCATCCTCCGTTAAGACCAGGACGAGTTCGTCGCCTGGGTTGAGCCTCGGCAGTTCATGCAGAAGCCAGGCGATCGATGCATCGCCAATGCCTTTGGACGGCAAATGATCGGATCCGCCCTCTTCCTCTGCGACAGCATCGCGCCAGAGCGGGAGAAGCGGCGTGTCCATCACGCGGAAGCGCTTGCCGTCGAACGCTCTGAACCACTCGGTCAGCCGGTTGGCGCCCAGCTTTTCCGGATAACGGAGACATTCTGCTGCAACCACATCGGATACGGTGACAGGGCGAGAGAAACTGTCGAGAAGATCCAGTCTATCGACTGCTGCGAGACTGATCAGCGGCCCGCTGTCAACGATGACGATATTGACGGGTATCCGCCGATAGCTGATCACGCTGCGCGAACCCCGGATCCTCCGGGGTCACGGTCCTCATCCTGCATTCGGACGACGATTGCGCGCGACAAGGCATCGACGACGCGGGCCTCCGCTTCGGTCGGCTGCAGCCGGATATCCACCCCGCAAGAATTGGCGAGCGTATAAAGTTCCATCACGTTGCGCGCGCCCGACAACGCCATGGCGCGCGACGCGGTGATGTCGCCATCCTGCCAAGCCTGTAACGCATCATGCACGGACATCATGGCGACACGTCTCTCCGGGTCTCTATCCGATCCAGAATAAGCCTACTTGGCCCTACTTTCAAGCCGCCGCCGTGTTCGCAGTCCCTCACACCAGGAAGATGCTGATGATCGGAAAGGCGGTGAGCAGGACGATGCGCAGGAGATCGGCGGAGACGAACCAGGTGATGGCCTTGAACGTCTCGCGGATCGGCACCGTGCGGGCCATGGCCGAGATGATGAACAGGTTGAGCCCCACCGGCGGCGTGATCATGCCGATCTCGGCCACCATCAGCACCAGAATGCCGAACCAGATGGCGAAATGTTCGGGCGTCATGCCGAAATCCATCGCCGTGACGATCGGGAAGAAGATCGGGATGGTCAGCACGATCATGGACAGCGAATCCATGATGCAGCCGAAGACGATATAGAGGACCAGGATGATGATCAGCACCGTCATCGGCGCAAAGCCCTGCGCCGTCACCCATTCCGCGCCCATCTGCGGCAGCCGCGAAAAGGCCAGGAAGGAATTGAACACGGTGGCGCCGAGCACGATGAAGAAAATCATGCCGGTCGACACCGCGGTTTCCTTGAGGCATTGCATCAGCGCGCCGCCGGCCAGCCCGCCGCGCATCCAGGCGACGAGGCCAGTTCCGGCCGCGCCGATGGCGGCGGCCTGGGTGGGCGTGAACCAGCCGAGATAGATGCCGCCAACCACCAGGAAGAAGATCAGCGCCACCGGCCATACGGCGATCAGCGCCGGGATGCGCTCTGCCCAGGGAAGGCGCGGGGAAGACCCGGCCGAGCCCGGATGAAAGCGCACATAGATCGCCACGACCACGAGATAGGACGCCGCCGCGATGATGCCCGGCACGAAGGCGGCGAGAAACAGCTTGGCGATATTCTGTTCGGCGAGGATGGCGTAGAGCACCAGCACCACCGACGGCGGAATGAGAATGCCGAGCGTGCCGCCGGCGGCCAGCGAGGCGGTGGCGAGACCGCCGGAATAGCCCTTGGCGCGCAATTCCGGCAGGGCGACCTGGGCCATGGTGGCGGCGGTGGCGAGCGACGAGCCACAGATCGAGCCGAAGCCGGCGCAGGCGCCAATCGCCGCCATCGCGACGCCGCCCTTGCGATGGCCGAGAAAGGCGGACGCCGCGTTGAACAGCGCCTGGCTCAGGCCGCCGCGGGCGGCGAACTGGCCCATCAGCAGAAAGAGCGGGATGATCGACAGCGAGTAATTGGCGTTGGTGTTCCACGCCACCGCCTTCATCTGGGCGAGAATCACCGTCCATTTGCCGGTGACCATCCACGCCCCGACAACGCCGACGCCCAGCATGGCCGCGCCGATCGGCACGCGCAGGAAAATGAGCAGGATCAGGACAGGGAAGGACCAGAGTCCGATTTCGACGCCGCTCATACATGTCCTCCGAAGGATGCTTCGCCATCACGGCCTTTGCGGATGTCCTCGATGTCGACGAAGACGGTGTAGAGGCTGACCAGGGTTGCGAGCACCAGGAAGATCAGGCCGATGGCGAAGCCCCACCAGATCGGAAGCAGCAACAGCGGCGTGGTTTCGCCGTTGCGGATCTTGTCGAACATGCCGATGGCGTGGCGCCATGCAACGAGCCCAAACAACGCCGTGATCACCAGATCTCCCGCAAGCTGGGTCCATTTCATCGCCCCGCGCCCGAGTGGCTGCACAAACAGATCGACGCCGACATGGCCGCGACGCAGCTGGCAATAGGGCATGAAGGCGAAGACGGCGAAACCGCACAGCGCCTCGACCAGTTCGATCTCTCCCGGCAGTGGCCGGATGGTCAGCCCGCCGGCGATAGACAGGCCAGTCAGCAACGCCGCAGCAAGAAGACAAAAGCCTCCGAACAGCACGCCGGCATGTGAAACGGCTTGCGCCAGCCGCGCCATCGTTGTCATGATCTTCCTCTGAGTTAGGGTGTATTCAAGACAATATTCCTGAAGGCGGCTCTGTAGAGCCTGATGATGCGTAGTCGGTCAGTCTCCATCACAACGCCGATACCCGTCATCGTCGCCATTCGGCTCGCCGCGCTTGCAACACACGCGCTGCGAGCCGAAACCAGGGCAAGCCGCAACCAGCTTACTGTCCGCTTTCGTTGATGAAGGCGATGGCGTCGTTGTAAAGCGCCGAGCCGTCCAATCCCCTGCCGTTCATCTCCTCGATCCAGTCGGCGGCCACCTTGTCGCCGAGTTCGCGCCATTTGGCGGTTTCCGCATCATCCAGCGTGATGATTCTGTTGCCGGCCTTGACCGCAATATCGCGGCCGCGCACATCGCCGGCATCCATGGCCGCCCCGAATTTGGTGGCGAGGGGCAGGCCGGAATTGTCGTCGATGACCTTTTTGAGATCATCGGGCAGCGCCTCGTAGCTGTCCTTGTTCATGGCGAACAGGAAGACCGCAGTATAGAGGCCGCGATCGCCCGAAAATTCGGTGTGATTGGGGGCAAGTTCGGCAACCTTGATGGCGGGCGTCACTTCCCAGGGAGCCACCGAACCGTCAATCACGCTCTTGGACAGCGCTTCCGGCACGGCGGTGACCGGCATGCCGACGGCCGATGCGCCCATGGCCTCCAGCATGCTGTTGACGACTTTCGATGTGCCGCGCAATTTCAATCCGGCCATGGCCTCGACGGATTCGACCGGCTTGGAGGCGATGGTGTGGATCAGGCCCGGCCCATGCGCATGAACGGCCAGCACATGGAAATCGGCCAGTTCATCCTTCAGGTTCTTCTCATAATATTTCTGGAAGGCCTTCGACGTAGCCTCGCCGGTGGTCACCATGAACGGCAATTCGAACACTTCGGTCTTGGGGAACCGGCCCGGCGTGTAACCTGTGACGGTCCAGACGATGTCGACCACGCCGTCGGCCACTTGATCGACCAGGTCGCCCGGCTTGCCGCCGAGTTGCATGGCCGGATAGATTTCCACATCGATGCGGCCGCCCGACTCTTTCTCCACTTTTTCCGCCCAGGGGGTCAGCACCGCGCTGGGAATCATCGCCTGCGGCGGCAGGAAATGCTGGAGTTTCAGAACGACCTCCGCCGCCATGGCGGAGCCTGATGACATCGACAAGACAAGGCCGCAGATTCCGGCCGCGAGATATGTGCGCTGCATGGTTTCCTCCACATGTGCGACCGTGGCGGATGGGGCGTCGGGCGACGAAAAACCCCCACCAAGGCCATTGCATCGCGCCAAAGGCATCCTCTTGCCGGCGCGCGCTTCTCCTCCGGGCATAGTTGATGAAAGCCGCCACAGGTACAAATAAAAACTTTTAGTCCATCCATACCAATTTCGTTATGATTATTTGCCGAATCTCCTGTGAATCCATCACAGTTAAACCATGCGCGAAATCGGCTGGCGGGCCGCAATTGGCGGCCTCGCGACCCTCAAACCAGGTGTTTAGAGCCGGGGTTGATCTTCGGGCGCGTTCGGCATATATGGACGGGATCGATACTTGCTTGCGACCTTTGGCCGAGACGACGCGCTCTTTCAGATTTCCTCTCAATTTCGATAGCCCGTTCGACTAGCCGTATGGGACAACCTGCGATTTGAAAGGAAAATCGTCATGAACACTGGTATCGTCAAGTTCTTCAACACCACCAAGGGCTTCGGCTTCATCGCACCGGAAGAAGGCGGCAACGACGTGTTCGTGCACATCTCCGCCGTCGAGCGCTCGGGCCTTTCCGGCCTGGTTGAAGGTCAGAAGGTGATGTTTGACATCGTCCGTGACCGTCGCTCCGGCAAGAATGCCGCCGACAACCTGCGCGCGGCTTGATTCTCATCCTTAGCCGCCGGCTGGCTCGCGCCAGCAGCGACGCGGCGACGGATTGATGAGAGGTCGGGAACCACTCCCGGCCTTTTTACTTTTCCATGGATATGCGTCCTCGAGACCGATCCGCAACCGGTGGCCGACAGCGCCGCCCGCCAGATTTGAAGGAGTTCGAATGCAAGTTCTCGTCCGTGACAACAATGTCGACCAGGCGCTGCGCGTCCTTAAGAAGAAGATGCAGCGCGAAGGCTTGTTCCGCGAAGCCAAGAAACACACCGCTTACGAAAAGCCGTCGGAAAAGCGCGCCCGCGAAAAGGCCGAAGGCATTCGCCGCCAGCGCAAGCTGCAGCGCAAGAAGCTCCAGCGCGAAGGCCTGCTGCCCGCGCCGAAGCGCGCCGTGCGCCCGACGCGCTGATTACAGCGCCGCTGACCTACGCCTTTGCCGCCGCGCGAATCGTCGCGCGGCCGCCGCTCCCCCAAAAGGAGACCGCGCATGACCGCGACCAAGGACGCCTTCTTTAATCCGGCCAAGATGACCAGCCAGGAAAAGATCGCCCAGACCAATCAGACCGCCCGCCGCATCATCGACGAGGAAGCCATCGCCCGCGAAAAGAAGACCGAGCGCCTGCGCCAGCTGCGCATGGAGCAGCAGGACTCAGAACCTGTCGTGACGCCGGTGAAGAAGAAGGCGAAGAAGTAAGCATTGGGCTGCACATTGCTTGCTTGGCGACAGCACACAGTCGAGACCGGCGCGCTATATCAAAAGCTAATCATGTTTGGCCCGGATTGTCCCATGGGTCGAAGATCGCAGCCCCTGTAAATTCCACGTCTTTTTTGTTCCGCGTGACAAGGCGCAAATCGTTGTTGATCGCAGCGGCTGCAAGAAGGGTGTCTATGACGGGCGGGGTATGAGACGTCTTGCGCTTGATATCTCCTGAAAGCCGTCCCCACAGCAAAACATCAGCATCGCCAACAGACAGAAGCCGCGTCGCAAATCGTTGGGCCAAAGCATTACGGGCTGCGGAATATCGAGAGCGGTCCGGGGAGTCCTCCGCAAGATTGAATATGCCCTTGTCATATTCAGCCAAGGTCAACACGCTGATGTAGAGGTTTTTTTCATCTTGCGCCCGCGCCCAGGCTTTGACGCTTGGCGCGCCGTTCGGGTTCATCAGAGATGAGACGACATTGGTGTCGAGCAGCCATCCCTTCACAAAACCAGATCCCGTTCCTTTTCCGCTTCTCTCTCCATATCGAGACGATAGAGCGGCAAGGTTTCCATGAAGTTCAGGAAATCTTGTCTAGGCTGATCGGCCAGGAGGCGCTGGTATTCCTGAAGGCTGATCATGACGACAGTGCGGTCAGCATCGCCATTCAGGAATTGCGGCCCCTCGGTTTCAACCCTCGCCACGATCTCCCGTAGACGCTCGCCCGCGCTCTCGACGGTCCAAGCTGTCTTTTCTCGCTCTTTTTTCCTTTGCTGCTTCATTGAGTTCTCCCTACGAGACGCAGCATCATATCATAGCGGGACGCCCGTATACAGGGTTCGGGCGGCAGTCGTCCCAACATCCCGTATGACAACGCACCGGAGCCCCTCGCCCCGGCGCGTCAGTCTCACTCTGCTCCGCCTCATGTCCCGCCGCAGCAGCCGCTTTCCGCCTTTGGCGCGCAGCAGCTTTCGCTGGAATTGTCGCGGCTGTGGTCGTTCTTCTCCGCCGGCAGGTCCATGGCGATGTTGGAGGCGAAGAAGCCGTTGGGTTTCAGGGTGAAGCCGGCATATTCGACCGGCATGATCGGGAAATCCTCGGGCTTGCAGACATGGGTGTGGCCGAAGGAATGCCAGAGCACGATATCGGCGTTTTCGATGTCGCGATTCTGCTGGACATATTTCGGCAGGCCATCGCCGCCGGCATGGACATTGGGATAGTCGCCGCTGGCGTATTTCTCCTTGGGATCATAGGCGGTGACCCAGATATGCTTCTTGGCGAAGCCGCCGCGCTGGGCGACGGTGGAGCCCGGCTGCGCCAGCATGACCGGCGACGGCATGACCACCATTTTGTAGCCCGGCGCCTTGCCGACGGCATTCTTCACATTGGGGTTCTGGACCTTCCAGTAGCGGCCGGTTTCGCCATTGGCGTTGGCGGGGCTGTCGAGTTCGCGCTTCAGTGTGCGGCTCGTCGTGTCGAAGACATTGCCGTAGGGATTGTCCTCGCCCCAGGGCCGCGGCACGAATTCATGTTCGGTGACGGTGTTGCCGGAACCCTCGATATCCATATGCAGGCGGGCGTTGAAGAAATGCTGGTGGGTGGGGCCGCCGAGATTGTCGTCGACCATGCCGCCCCAGCGATAGGTGTCGCCATCGGCGATCGCGGTGGTCTGGATGATGCCGGTGAGCTTGGCTTCCAGCTGGATCGTGCCGTCCTGATAGAGATACCAGTAGAAGCCGTAGTCGTAATTGCCGACGGTGGCGAAGAAGGAAATGACGAGGCGGCGCGAGCGGCGGACTTCAAAAATGCCGTTGCGGAACTCGTAATGCTTCCAGAGGATGCCGTAATCCTCTTCATGCATGCAGATGGCGTTCTTCATCACGAAGGGCTGGCCGAGATCGTCGGCTGACGGCACGTCGAAATAATGGATCTGGCCCAGGCAATCGCAGCCAAGTTCCAGGCAATTGGCCAGGCGGCCAAGGCCATATTCGCCGGCGTCGAAGGCGCTCTTCCAGTAATGATTGGACGAGGGATCGGCATAGGGCACGACCATTTCGGTGACGGAGGCGCGGAACATGACCTTGCGCTCCTTGCCGTTTTCGGAGGCCGCGAGTTCATGCAGCACCAGGCCTTCGCGCGGGGTGAAGCCGACGCGGAAGCTCCAGCCCTGCCAGCTGACCTTCCAGCCATCGACCGTGAAGCTCGGCCCTTCGGGCTGGACGATGTGCAGCGGCTTGAGATCGGTGCGAGTGACCGGGAAGGTCTCGCGGCCGTAATTGCGCTTCTTCTTCGGCACCGGCACGATCTTCTCGTCGTCGACGAGATCAAGCACCTTGTTGTTGATCAGATCGACCACCGCGACGACGCCGTCGATCGGATGGGCGTAGGCGTTGTCGCGGATATCCTCGCGCCAATAGGCGATGGCGCGGACGATGCGGGCGCCCTTTTCAAACTCGCGGCCGAAATAGCCGGAGGAAAAGGGATCGATCTGGATCAGAGGAATGTCCTCGTCGGTGACGCCGCGCTTCTTGACGGCGGCGACCCAGCGCGGATCGGCCTTGACGGTGGCCTCGATGGTTTCGAATTCATAGAGCATCACCGGCGGCTGGCCATAGGGCGCGCTGTCGAGCGGCAGGCGGATATGCGAGGCGACCGCCTTGGCGGAGAGATCGACGATGCTCTCATGCGTTTCGCCGGTGGTGAGGTCCATCGACAGGATGAAGGCCAGACGCGGCAGGGACTGGCCGAGACGATAGGCGGCGAGACCGGCCTTGTCGGGCTCCTCCAGCCGGACGATCGGGAACCGGATGGTTTCGGCCAGCCCCTTCTCCTCCTTGAGGATGGCGACGGCCTCGGAGATCTCGTCGAGGCTGAGGAGATCGAGCGGATGGGTGGTTTGGGCGACGACGGCGTCCATGGCGATGTTTCCTTCAAAATCAGGTCAGGACGACCCGCGCGGCGACAGGCGCGCGGGCCAGGGATGGGATCAGCCGCGGCCGGCGCAGATCTGGTCGATCATCGCCTCGCCATGGATGCAGAGGATCGAGCAGAAGGCATGGGCTTCGGCGGCGACGGCCAGCGTGAGGGCAAGGATGACCCCGACCAGCAGCCGGTCGGCGATGGGAAGTTTTGCGAGCGCGGTCATTCGAAAGCCTTTCCGAGCGTGGCGTAGAGGTCTGGACGGCTGGACTTGACCCGGAGCGCGAAGCCCGCGCCGGCAAGACCGACAAGGACGATGACATAGGGGAACGCCTTGACGATCAGGCTTTCGCTGCCCGAAAGCAAGGACAGATTGGCGATGACCAGGCCGAGCGCGCCGAGAAGGCCGACAAGCGCCGCGACGGGGGCGATCACCGTGGTCCAGACGCCGTGGCGCGACGGCGTCTTGCGGAAGAACATCACGATCGCCACGCAGACCAGCACCTGCACCGCAAGAATGCCGATGACCGCCAGCGCCGACATCCACGAAAACACCACCGCATAGGGATCGGCGCCGCCGAGCACGAACAGCGCCAGGATCAGCGCCGCCGTGGCCGATTGCAGCCAGCCCGCGACATGCGGCGAGCCATGTTTCGCATGCGCCTTGCCGAGGCTCTTATGCGCCAGGCCTTCGCGGCCGAGGGCGTAGAAATACCGGTTCAGCGTGTTGTGGAAGGACAGCACGCAGGCAAACAGGCTGGTGATGAGCAGCACATTCATGACCTGGCTGGACCAGGCGCCGAGAATGGCGTCGGAGGCGTTGAAATAGAAGGTCTCGAGGCCGGCGCCGGCGACTTCCTGCACCTTGGACGGGCCGTAATATTGTACGATCGCCCAGGTGGAAAAGGCATAGAAGACGGTGATCAGGAGCACAGCGACGTAGGTGGCGCGCGGAATGGTCTTTTCCGGATTTTCCGCTTCTTCGCCGAAGATCGCAGTGGCTTCGAAGCCGATGAAGGAGGCGACCACAAACACCATGGCGACGCCCAGGCCGGGCGAAAACACCGTCGCGGGCGCAAAGGAGGTCATGGTGAAGCCTTCCGCGCCGCCGCCGGTGAAGAGAATGCCGAGATCGAGCAGCAGCAGGATGACGATTTCGGCGACCATGCAGACGCCGAGGATCGCGCCGGAGAAGGCGATATTGCGCTGGCCGCAGACATGCACGACGACAAGCGCGGCAAACGACCAGACCCACCAGGCGAGATCAAGCCCGAGACCGGCCATGGCCCCCGTCATGAACACGCCGAACAGGCCATAGACCGCGACCTGTATGGCGGTGTAGGTGACCAGCGCCATCAGCGCGCCGCCGACGCCGGCGGGCTTGCCCACACCCTGGCTGATATAGGTGTAGAAGGCCCCGGCCCCGCCGACATAACGGCCCATGGCGGTGAAGCCGACCGAAAACAGCAGATAGAGAATGCCGGCGAGCACGAAGGCGCCGGGCACGCCCGCGCCATTGCCGAAGGCGAAGGCGGCCGGCGTCGCGCCGACCACGGCGGTGAGCGGCGCAGCCGCCGCCACCACAAAGAAGACGATATGGGCAAGACCGACGGAATTCTTCGCCAACCGGTCTGGCTGTGTGGGCATGCTGGCTTCCAAAGTCATGACAACCCCTCTTTTGCTTGATTTATATCAAGAGGGTAGGCGCGGCATTCTGGCGCGGAAATTGCAAGTTCCGCCAATGAATCGATAATTTGCGCCACGGGGCGCCGCGGAGACCGTCTAAATGGCAGCTGCTCCTGATTTCATCACCCGCATGCCCGCAATTGCTTCAATTCGCGTCTCGGTGCTGATGCCGCTGGTGCAGGAAATTGACCGACGTTCGGGAAAAACCGACCTTCTGCTCGCCTCGCACGGGATTTTGCGCGGCCAGCTGACCGATCCCTATGCCGTGACGCCGATGGCGCGCTATATCGCGCTGTTCGAGGAGGCAGCGTCCATCCTCGGCGAGCCCCATCTCGGCGCCCGGCTGGGATCGGCCACCAAGCCCGCCGACATCGGCCCGATGGGGGTGCTGTTTTCCATTTCGCCCAGCATCAAGGCCGGGTTTCGCCGCATGGCGAAATTCGTCAACGCCGTGCAGGGCGCCACGCAATCCGGGATGATCGAGGATGGCGAAGCCTATGTCTGGAGCTATCGGCTGACCGACCCCGCCATGTGGCCGCGGCGCCAGGACAGCGAGTTTTCAATGGCCGCCCTGGTGGAACTGGCGCGCTCGTCCTTCCATCGCGGCTGGAGCCCGCTGGAGGTGCATTTCGAACATGCCGGGCCGCGCGACCCCGCGCCGCTCGAACGCATTCTCCGGGCGCCCTTGCGCTTCGGCCAGTCGAGCAACCGCATCGTCATCGCCCGCGACGCGGCCGAAAAGATCCATCGGATCGAAGATGTCGGCCTGACCGCCATGCTGGAGCGGCATATCGCCGATATCGTCGGCGATACCGATCATGAACCGACGCTTGCAGAGAAAGTGTCGGCGCTGATCGGCATCTATCTCGGCCACAGACCGATCTCGGCCTCGGCGCTGGCCACCGAACTCGGCATGTCCGCCCGCACGCTGCAGCGACGTCTGGCCGAACAGGGGCTTTCGCTGCGCGGAATGGTGCGGGAGCATCGCCGGCTGCTGATGGAGCAGAAGCTCGCCGAGCACATGCCGAAAGCCCGCATCGCCGAGGCGCTGGGCTATGCCGACGGCACGGTGTTCTGGCGGGCGTCGCGGGGGTGGAGCCCGGACAAGGCGTGATCAGACAGTGAGCGGCTGGCCGATCGGCGTCTTGCGGCTGGCGAGGATGAAGCTCAGGCAGGCGAGAAACACCGCCAGCGCCGCAGCCGCCGGCATCAAGCCGCTGTCCGCCGGCGCCACCCAGGGCTTGAGCGCCGCCTGCACATGAACGACTGTCTGGGCGATCGGGACGGAGCCGCTGACCCAGTAGACATAGGCCGGCAGGCTGGTGGATGTCGCGACGGTGAAGGAGAAGGAATAGGAGGCGACGAAGCCGGCGACATAGGCGATGAGCCTGAGCCCCGGCTGCTCGGCGCGGCGGAAGAGCTCGACGGGAAAGCAGAGAAAGGCCACGAGCGCCGCCAGATAAAACGTCTCGATCGGCAGCGCGGCCAACACTTTTTCGAGCGGAATGTGGGCGAACCAGAGATTGCCGACCGTCATCAGAAACTCAGCGCTCGCCCCGAACCAGACAAACAGCGCCAGACCCCAGAGCGGGCTCATGCGCAGATAATGGATGCGCAACACACTGGCCGCCAGCAGGACGGCTGCGGCGGCGAAGAGCCCATAGGGCCTGACCACGGCATTGAGCCGCGCCTCGACATCGCCGCAGCCGCCTACTGCCGCCGCGCAGCCCGAAAGCCGGAAGAACAGCCAGGAGGCGTAGTAGAGATAAAAGGAGAAAAACACCCAGGCCCCGACGGCAAGCGCCGCCCATCTGAGATAGCGTCCGGCAAACATGTTTTCGCGCGGCCTCCCCTGCTCTAACGCAGCGGACGACAAGGCGAGCCTGGAGCGCCCGACTCCGGGGACGAACGGTTCCCCGGAGCCGAAACGATAAGCCCGGGCCTCATGCCCGCAAGCGCAACTCTATATTAGCAAAGAGAAAGCGCTCCGCTCGAAAGTGTGAGAATGGGGTGAAGAGGATGTGGTGGAGGGGGTGGGAGGTGTGTTGGAATGGGACGGGGTGGATGCAGGCATTGCGGATCGCGGGCGCCCTGCTACATACATTTGCAACGACAGATGAGCACACGAGGCGAGCGACATTGGAGACAAAGAGGAAGCCACGACGTTTTGGCCTGTGGTTTTTATGGGTCTCGGTCGCGATCATTTTCGTCTTTTTCGCGACGTCCGGATGGCGGGTGGACGGGAACGCCTGTCCTTCCGGCGGAAGGGTTTGCTATTCGATCGTCACAGAAACCTTTCTCGGCATAGATTCGCCGGTCTATCCGTATGTTCTGCCGGGTCGCCGCTATTTTCCGCCGATCGTAATGCTGGATTACGTCAAATACGAAGATAGCGAGGGAATCTGCGTCAAGCTTGAGCGTGATGGGCGATTGATGATCTATTCGCGATATCCGCCTTTGGAGAATACGATGGCGGACCAGGTGCATGTCGTGAGCGGCAAGCCCTGGTGGGATTACTGCCCGAGCAGCCTACAATCAACTTGGCCATTCTAGTTGACCAGCGAAAATGGTGTCCGAGCCCATGTGACGCAGGAACAGGCCGCGCAGAATTTACCGTCGCCTCATCGCAAGCGGGCCGTCGCAAATTTCGCCCTCGGCCCAAAACACCCAGTCCAGGAACTCATCGACCCGGACATAGCCCCGCTTTGGAATGAAATCCGTGACATGCACGAACACACCATCTTGCAGGCTGCCGCAATAGCCTTGATCGACGCATAGGGCGTATATCAGGCGTTCAAAATCAGTTTTTTTCGCATGAGTGACGCACGCGTTGCGGGAAATTGGGATCTGCGTGCTGAGGATGATGAAAACAGAGCTGAGACGAGAATGTCAACGAAAAGTGGAGGTGAAAGCCCAAATATATTGGTCGAGAGAGAACTCAAATGGCAAATAGGCTGAGGACATCATTGAACTCTAGGTTGAATCTGCTGTCATCAAGTCCATCTCCGGCTCTCCATAAAATCATTTCAGCCGTCGCCGCGTCGATTGCTTCGACAACGAAACTCACATCGGCCCATAAGGTAATCCGCGCAAAAACGTGTTCATTACTTATGTCAATTCTTGCCGTAGGATTATTCGTTTGAGGACCAGAAAATACTTCTATTGTGACATCGGAAGGCCCGGAGGCCGCGAGTTGCGCGCCCCAGGTAGTAAACGTCTCCAAAAGCGCGACGTTAGCCATGGACTTAATTTTCTCTGCTCGTATCGGATTTCACCTGCTCAGTTTCGGAATGGTAGCAGCCCATCACGACAACGCTTTCTCCAGCGCTTTCGTCATCCATTTGTTGAGGCTCACCCCATCACGGCGCACCGCATTGGCGACCGCCTTGTGCAGGCAGGGATCGGCGCGGACCATGAATTGGCCGGAGAACGGCTTTTCCGGCTTCTCGCCGCGTTCCGCGCAAAAGGCGAGATTGTCTTCGATCGAGTCGGCCAGCGCCTGTTTCAACTCAGCGGCGGATGCGCCCTGAAAGGTGATGACGTCGCGCAGATTGGCGACTTCGCCATGGAAGATCTCGGCCTCCTCGTCGTAATCGACACTGGCTTCATACCCATTGAATCGCATGATCGTCATGGTGTGATCTTCGCTTCCAGGAACAGGCGGAATTCCACATTATGCGCCATCTCCTTCCGCGTTCATCAACGCCGCGCGACCGGCGCGGAGATCTTCGAAGACCTGCCGCACCGGTATGCTCGGGCGCGGATCGTCCAGCGACTGGCGGATCATCTTTCTCCAGGTGTTTTCAACCTCACGGCTCTCGCCCGCAGCCGCCAGCATCCGTCGCCCCAACGCATAGGCGCGGGCGTCGCCGCGCTCCATCAGCGCCTCAGCGACGACGCGCGCTTTATCGGAGAGGTTGGTCAGTCTGCCCGGATCGACATTATCGAAGACTCTGAGGGTGTAGGTTTTCGCTGCGACGGCGAGAAGCTCGATGAGGTCGGCGTCGCGTTTTGAAGATTGCAAGACTGCGGATTCTGAAGGCATCGGACGTGAAGATGCAGCTACGCCCGCGCCGCCACCGTCCGGCGCGATGCCGCTTTGGGTCGAGATAGAATTTGCGCTCTTTGCAGACATGATCAACGGCTCCCTGAGCTTGAAAGATAGGCTCGAACGCCGTGCGGCGCAACATCGGGCCAACCTGTTGCAGACAACGCCCGCTTGGCCATGCAGGCAACCGTCTTCCCACTCAAAACGCCGGATTATACCGGACCTTGCCCACCTCGACGCCGTTCCAGCTCCTCATCCCGTAGCTCGCACGCGCCTTGAGCTTGGCGGCCACGTCCTGGTCGTGGTCCAAGAACTTGGCGCGCATGCGGCGATTATGGTCTCGGCTGCACAACTCTCATGGCAGCGTCCGCCTCCATTGTCCCTCTCCCCCAAATGCGCTATATAGAAACACTCTATTTCTAGAGGAACGCGCGATGTCATCCACGATTTCAGCCAATGTCGACAGCGGGACCGTAACGAAACTGAAGGGTGTGGCGTCGATGGAGAACCGGTCGGTGTCGAACACCGTCGCCAGCGCCATCACCGTATTCGTCGGACTTCCCAAGGGTGTTCGGGATTTCATCCTCGAATTGAATGCCGAGGGCGACCAGGAGACGATCGACAGACTCGGACGGGCGATGATGGCGGCAGCGGCGCGGGTTCGGCTGGAGAAGGCGACATCCGACATCGCGGCGGAGCATCGTTTCGGCGGGCCGGAGGCCATCGGCGGAGAGATCGACAAATTGGAAGAGGCGACCAGCCTCAGCCGCTCTGCACGGCGGGGATGACGCGTGAACCGCGCCCTTCGCATCGTTCTCGACGTCAATATCCTGGTCGGCAATCTCATTGCTTATGATCGAGGTCACAAAGGGACCGCCATGCAGACGCTGGTCTCCATGGTCAGCGGTCAGACCTGGGGGTTCGCCGATAGGGCGCAACTGGTGATCTCTTTCGAGATGATCGACACGCTGGAGACGGTTCTCCGCCGCATGCAGGTGACGGAAGCGCGCATCAAGGCCTATTCGAACGCTCTTATCGACGTGATGCGATACGGCCCGGATGGGCTCGATCCCTATCTCATTCTGGGAGGAGAAGAGCGGTTTGCCATGTCGGATGTCGAGGACGCCGGCGTTCTGGCCACGGCTGTCGGCGCGAAGGCCGATCTTCTCATCACCGACAATCTGCGTGATTTTGTGACGAAGGACGCCACGGTCATCGACACGCAGATCGTGCAAACGGCCTCAGGATCAAGGCCTCTTCAGGCGCTCCGCTATCAGATCGGTCCAGCCGACGTTATCATCGGCCATCCCTTCGATGTGATGCGCTGGCTGCGCCTGGGCTATGATTTCACGCCCAGCATATTGTGGAGCGCGATCAGCAGACCTTGATCGAGCCGGATCCCGCTCAATAGATCGTTTTGCCTCAAAACGCCGGATTATACCTGACCTTGCCCACCTCGATGCCGTTCCAGTTCTTCATCACATAGCTCGCCCGCGCTTTCAGCTTAGTGGCGATATCCTGGTCGTGGTCGAAGAGTTTGGCGAGCACGCCGGCGACCATGCTTTCGGCTGCGCGGGTGGCGCCGTCTTCGCATTTCAGCGCCACGGCAAGACCTTTCTCCGGAACCACGGCGCAGAAGACGCCTTCGGCGCCGGTTTTGGCGAAGATGCGGCCCGGCGCGAGCGCCATCAGTTCGGTGCAGGCGCGTTTCGCGCCGGCGACGTAGAAAGGTTCCGCCATGCAGGCGTCGATGATGCGGCGGGCGGATCTGGCACGGTTCGGTTCGAGATCCTCGCCGGTCAGCATTTTGGCGAAGCCATGGGCGAGGCCCTTTAGCGGCACGGCGTAAGTGGGGATCGAGCAGCCGTCGACGCCGCAAGTGTCATGCGCGAGCGCCGCCCCGGTCAGGCCCTCCATCACGCCGCGGATTTCGCCCTGCAGCGGATGCTCATAGGTCACGTAATCCCTGACCTCCATGCCGGTGTGGCAGGCGGCGCAGATGAAGCCGGCATGTTTGCCGGAGCAATTGTTGTGCAACTGATTGGGCCGCTCCATGGCGCGCGCCTGGGCGATGGCGACGGGCTGCTCGAAAGACCAATGCGAGCCGCATTCGAGATCGGCCTCCGAGCGGCCGGCGGCGGCGAGCATGGAGGCTGCGAGCGCTGCGTGTTCAGGTTCGCCGGAATGGGAAGACGCCGACAGCGCCAGTTCCTTGTTTCCAAAACCATAGGCGTCGGCGGCGCCGCTTTCCACCAAGGGCAGCGCCTGCATGGCCTTGCAGGCCGAGCGCGGAAACACCGGGCGATCGATTTCACCCAGCGAGAACACGACCTTGCCCTCGCCATCGACCACAGCGACCATGCCGCGATGGCGGCTCTCGACGAGATCGCCGCGCGTGACGTCCACCAACACCGGATTGGTCATGATTCCACCCTCAGAAAGCCGAAATTCACTTGGAAAACTAAACTCGCGTGAGGGCATGGCAAAATTTGAAGGGGAAATCAACGCGGATGAGAGGCCTCAAGCATGTGTCGCTCGCAATCGCCGCGCTTTATCTGCTGCCGAGCCTGGCTTCTGCCGGCTATTGGGCGGCGCGAGAGCGACCCGCCAACTGGCGCGCGGCCGATTGGGGCGCGAGCGGCGTTCTCCCCTCGCCCGCAAGCGACGCCCGCGCCCGCGTGGCGGTGCTGGCGGCGCGAACCGGCGGGCTCAAAGGCGCTTTCGCCGTCCATAGCTGGATCGTGGTCAAGCGCGAGGGCGCGGACGCCTATGACCGCTACGACGTGGTCGGCTGGGGCAATCCGGTCAGGAGGAACGGCTATCCCGCCGATGGGCGGTGGTATTCGAATGCGCCCGACATCGTCTGGCAGGCCGAAGGCGATCGCGCCGAGGCGCTGATCCCGAAGATCGAGGCGGCGATCGCCGCCTATCCGCATGCGGCAGCCGGCAGCTATCGGCTGTGGCCCGGGCCGAACTCCAACACCTTCGTGGCGGGAATCTTACGCTCTGTGCCCGAGATCGACGCGGTGTTGCCGCCCAATGCCGTGGGCCGGGATTATCTGCCCGGCGGCGATTTCATCGCCTATGACGCCGCCGGCGACCTGCATTTGACGCTTTACGGGCTCGCGGGACTATCGGTGGGCGTCAAGAGCGGCGTGGAACTGCATCTTTTCGGGCTGGTGGCGGGGCTCGATGTGATGAGGCCGGGGGTGAAGATCCCGGCGTTGGGTCGAATTGGGGTTTGATCGTCTTCCCGTCGCGCTTTGCTGCTCATGAGATATATTAGTGCACAAAGTGCACTCTTCTTGGTCGGAAAACGCGGCTCAATGAGCGATGACAGGATCCGGATAGGCGCGCCGTTGCCGCGCATCATCAAGGCGCATCCCATCGAGGGGCGTGAGGTTGAAATCACCTTCGACGGCGGCCGGCCCAAGCGCGTCGACCTCAGGCCAGTCCTGGAGAGCCGGAAGTCCTTCATTCCGCTCCGCAACGACGATGACGCCTTTCGACGTTTCAACGTTTCCGACTATGGCGATGCCCTGGAATGGCCCGATGGCGTCGAGCTCAGCGCGCTTTGGCTCGAGCGCCTGCCGGATATCGACTTCAGCAACGCGGATTTCCGCCACGCCATGCAGCGGCTCGGGCTCAGCCTCGGCGGCATGGCGGCAGCGCTCGGTCTCTCCCGTCGTCAGATCGCCCATTATCGCGACGACAAGCACATTCCTCGCCATGTCGCGCTCGCGACACGCTACCTGATGGAGCGCGCGGGAGCAGACGCGGCGGAGTAACCCGCAATCTGGCCGCTACGCTGCGGCTACTCCGGCGATCTGAAGCGGCGCAGTTGCGGCGCGGGCGCGGCTGGTGAGCGTTTTCAACGCCACCGCGCGTTCCAGACCCTTGATGTGGAATTCGCCGCAATGGGCGGCTTCGGCGTGATCGGGCAAGGAAGCCAGCGCCAGCGCATCCTCGGTGACGAAAATGCCGGGGCCGAGCGGCTTGATCTCGCCTTCGAGCTTGCCGACCATGTTGATCGTGTCGCCGAAATAGGAAATCTTGTGATGGTCGACGCCGATTTCGGCCCGCACCACCGGTCCCGCATGAATGAGGATGCGGACTTCCGGCGCCTGTCCGAAGCGGCGAACGGTGTCTGGCGTATGTTTGTCGAGCTTGCGAATCACATCGAAGGCGCATTGCAGGCAGCGGGCGCCATTGAGCGGATCGCGCATCGGCCAGGACACCAGCGCGGCGTCGCCGATATAATCGTCGATCGCGCCGCCCCAATCCTGCACCGGCTCCGACATGATCTTGAAGATGCGGCCGATATAGCTCGCCGCCGCCGTCGGGCCGTTGCGCTGGGCATAACCGGTCGAGCCGGTAACGTCGAGAAAGAGGAAAATGCGATCCTCCTCCACCGGCCGCCGGTAGCGGCCGAGCACGATATCGGTGAAGATGCCGCGCCCGAGCAGTTCGCGCACCCTCAGCGCCGCGCTGAGCACCAAGGCCACGACCATGCCGTACAGCCAGGCCGTCAAGGGCGGCGCGTGCTGACGGATGCTGATACGCGGATCGGCCCCATCGATCCACCAATGCAGCAGCGAGGCGCAACGCGAGCCGATGATGAACAGGACGGTGAAGAACAACACTTTGGTCAGGACATAAGCGGGCGTCGACAGCGATGTCGTCCATTGCCTGAGGCGATTGAGGAACATGCCGCGTTCGAAGAGAATAGTCGGCATGATGCTGAAGGGCGCGTAAAGCGCCCCCATCATCAAGTTATTGAACGCCACATAGCTGTAGAGCATGCCGGCCAGCGCCGTGCCGACAAGGCCGATCACCCAGATCAGCGCTTCCCTGTGAAGTCTTTTCGGAGGCGTAATGTCCATGATCCCCTCGCGCCGGCTCCCTGGGCTGGCGCTCTCCTTTCCGTCGCGCTCCGCTATTTCGGCGAACGCAGGCGTCGGCGATGTGCTTCCGCGCAGCAAAGCTTGTACGGAAATCCGAAACCGCGTCAACTCGGCGACTTGATCAGAACCTGTTTGTCCAGATCGCGCTTAAGGCATGATCTGGCCGCCGTTGACATCAATGGTCTGGCCGGTGACATAGCCCGACAATAGGGCGGAGGCGAGGAAGAGATAGGCGCCGACGCAATCTTCCGGCGCGCCCGGACGTCCCAACGGCACGGCGGCGGCGACCTTCTCGCTCTGGCCCGGCAGCGCGTATTTTTCCTGGAACGGCGTTTCGATGAAGCCGGGCGCGACCGCATTGACGCGCACGCCATATTTGCCGAATTCGAGCGCCAGCCCCTTGGTGACTGCGCCGACAAAGGCTTTCGACGAACCGTAGACGCCGGAGCCTGCCGTGCCGCCGGTGCGGGCGGCCACCGAGGTGGTGTTGACGATGAAGCCGCCGTCTTTCTTGAGATGGGCGATCGCCGCCTTGGAGGCAGACACCACGGAACGGGCGTTGAGATCCATCACCGCGTCATAATAGTCGTCGGTCATGTCTTCATAGAGCGTGCGGGCGACCATGGCGCCGGCATTGTTGATCAAACCATCCAGACGGCCGAAGGCGCTTGCGGCTTCGTCCACGACGCGGGCGATTTCCGCTGATTTCGAGGCGTCGCCGCGCGCCAGCGCCGCCTCGCCGCCCGCCGTCCTGATATCAGCGGCCACGCGTTCGGCCGCGTCGGCGCTCGAATTGTAATGGACGATCACCTTGGCGCCCTGCGCGCCAAAGGCGCGGGCAAGCGCCGCGCCGATGCCGGTCGATGCGCCGGTGATCAAGACCGCCTTGCCGGCGAGATCGGGTATAGTCAGCATGGATTTCCTCCCTCGGCGGCCACGCCGCATCCTCTGCGGCCCATAGGTAGGCGCAGAGAAAGGGCCTGTCCAGAGCCAATGAGGAACGTCCCTCAGGCGGAAGCGCATGGACGCGGCCCAGGCCAACATCAAGGAACCGGCGAAATCCGTCAGGGCTTGGCGGCTGATGTGCCCGCTTCGGCGGCCTTTGGGGTCGGGGCCTTGGCGAGCAGCGGCTCATAGCGCTTGTCGGTCAGCGTCTTCAGGAAGGCGACAAGCGCATCAATGCGCTTGTCGTCGAGGCCGGGGCCGGTCTCCAGTTCCTTGGTCGCGAGATTGCCGGCGATTTCGGGGTCGGCCCAGCGCTGACCGGTTTCGGGATTGATCTGTCGGCTCTTCTTCTTGGAATTATACTTGTTGTAGAACAGGATGACCGTGCGGAGATCCTTGAAGACGCCATTGTGCATATAGGGGCCTGTGACCGCGATATTGCGCAGCGTCGGAACCTTGAACTTGCCCTTCTCAGCCGGATCGCCGGCCACTTCGGGATTCGCGGCCAGGCCGATATCGACATAGCCAGGCTTCACGCCGTTCCTGGCGCGGGCGGCGGTGTTGGCGGGCACGCCGATGTTGAAATATTTGTGGCTCGAAAAGGTCGAGCTCTCATAGCGGCCGTCCATGCCCTTGATGTCGTGGCAGAGGCTGCAATTGGCGAATTGGGTGGAGAAGAACAGCGTGCGGCCAAGCTCTTCTTGCTCGGTGAACTTCTCCTCGCCGCGCAGATAACGATCATAACGGGAATCGAAGGGCGAAACGTCCTTGGTGCGCTCGAAGGCGGCGATGGCGCTGGTGACCGAGGCGAAGGCCTTGTCATCCGTCGACAGCGCGTCCTTGCCATACAAGCGCTTGATGGCGTCGACATAGCCTGAATTTTCCTGGATGCGGGCGGCGACGGTCTTCTTGTCGGGCATGCCCATTTCGATCGGGTTGAGCGGCGGCCCGCCGGCCTGATCCTCGAGCTTGCCGGCGCGGCCATCCCAGAACTGGCCGCCCTGCCAGACGCCGGTCGCCTTGTCCTTGTGGAAGGCGGGGCTGAAGGCGGCATAGGCCACCGAAGGCGCATTGCGATCGCCGAAGGACTTGCTGTCGTCGCCGCGCGAGACGGCGGCGCCGCCCGGCTCGTTGTGATCGGTGAAGCCCATATCGGGCATATGACAGGTCGAACAGGCCTGCGTGCGGTTAAACGACAGGGTCTTGTCGTGAAACAGCGCCGCGCCCAGGCTTTCCGGCGTCGGATAGGCGTTGGCGCCGGCCATGCGAAGCGCGACTGCGCCAACGGGCAGCGAGAGCAGAAGAGCGACGGAAAGGATTTTCAGTTTACGCATGATGATCGTGCCGCAATGAGAAAACGCCCGTCGTTACCGCCGACGAACGGCCCTGTCCCTGACAACGGTCAAGGAACCAAGAAGATGAGCGTCTTTCTCACATTTTTGCGGCGGCGCGAAGACCTCACAGCGGATGATAGCAGAAAAACCGGTGCGACGCCTCGCCGCTCTCCGCCGGGAAGGCCTGACGACATTCATCGGTGGCGCGCGGGCAGCGCGGATTGAACGGACAGCCCGGCGGCGGATTGAGCGGTGACGGCAATTCGCCGGTCAGCTGGATGCGGGTCTTCTTGCGAGTGGGATCGGCGATCGGCGTGGCCGACAGCAGCGCCGCCGTATAGGGATGGCGCGGATGGGCGAAGACATCCTCGACCTTGCCGATTTCCACCGGCTTGCCGAGATACATGACCATGACGTCGTCGGCGATGTGACGAACCACCGACAGGCCGTGCGAGATGAACAGATAAGCGAGCCCCATCTCCTTCTGCAGGTCCATCAGCAGATTGAGCACCTGCGCCTGGATCGACAGATCGAGCGCCGAGACCGGCTCGTCGAGCACCAGCACCTTGGGCCTGAGCATCAGCGCGCGGGCGATGGCGATGCGCTGGCGCTGGCCGCCTGAGAACATATGCGGATAGCGATCGTAATGTTCGGGGCGCAGACCAACGCGGGTCATCATGTCCACGGCCTTGGCCTTGCGGGTCGCCGCGTCGTCGCTCGTGTTGATCTTGAGCGGCTCCTCAAGGATCGCGCCGATCTTCTGGCGCGGATTGAGCGAGGCGTAGGGGTTCTGGAAGACGATCTGCACCATGGCGCGCAATTCGCGATCGGCGGCGTTGGCCGGGCGGCCGGCGATTATCAGTTCGCCTTCGGTCGGCGTTTCGATCATGGTCACGAGCCGGGCGAGCGTGGACTTTCCGCAGCCGGATTCGCCGACGACGGCGAGCGTCTTGCCTTCTTCGAGCGAGAAACTCAGGCCATTCAGCGCCTTGACGGTGGCAGGCTTTCTGAATGCGCCGCCGCCGACTTCATAATAGCGCTTGAGATCGGTACCCTGGATGATGGTCATGCGAAGGCCTCCTCCTTGCTCGGATGGCCCTGAGGCATGCCGTGGATGAGCGGATAGTTGCAGAGCGCCGAGCCGAGTTCCGGCCCCTGGCGCTTGGCGGTCTGGCGACAGAGATCGGTGGCGAATTTGCAGCGCGGCGAGAACAGACAGCCCGTGGGCCTGTCATGCGCGCCGGGCACGACGCCCGCGATCGACGGCAGGCGTCCGCCGGCGACGGCGCGTTCCGGCAGCGCCGACAAAAGCGCCGCCGTGTAGGGGTGATGCGGATCGGCGAAGAGCTCGATCACCGGCTGCTCCTCGACCTTCTGACCGGCATATTGCACCTGAACGCGATGGGCGGTTTCAGCGACCACGCCCATGTCATGGGTGATCAACACCAGCGCCATGCCCTCTTCCTCCTGCAGGCGCACGAGGAGATCGAGGATCTGCGCCTGAATGGTCACGTCGAGCGCGGTGGTCGGCTCGTCGGCGATCAGCAGTTTCGGATTGCAGGCCAGCGCCATGGCTATCATCACGCGCTGGCTCATTCCGCCCGACATCTGATGCGGGAAATTGCCGAGCCGGCTTTCGGGCGCGGGAATGCCGACCTTCTTGAGAAGCTCGATCGAGCGGGCGCGGCGTTCGGACTTCGACAGGTCCAAATGGGTCTTGAGCGCCTCGTCCAGCTGGAAGCCGACGGTGAAGCACGGATTGAGCGAGGTCATCGGCTCCTGGAAGATCATCGCCACATCCTTGCCGATGATCTTGCGCCGCTCCGCCGGCGTGAGCGAGCGCAGGTCCTTGCCGTCAAACAGCATGGCGTCGGCGGAGATCCTGGCCGTCCACGGAAGAAGCCCCATCACCGCGAGCATGGCCACCGACTTGCCCGATCCGGACTCGCCGACCACCGCGAGGATCTCGCCGCGATCACAGGCAAGCGACACGCCGTCGACGGCGCGAAACAGGCCCGACGTCGTCTCGAACTCGACGGTGAGATTTCGTATGTCTAGCAAGGGCATTGTATTCGCCTCTTTCAGATATTATTATTCCAAGTCTAACAGGAGCAGGCGCCATGCGTTCATACACGCCGAAACCATCGAAGCCGATCCCGCCCTACAACACGACACCCCTTGATGGCCCGACAGGGCCCCAGCCCGGCTACTGACGCCGGGCTGTGAATTCGAGGGACGCTTCCAGCACATCGCGCGCCGCCCGCGCCAATGAGTGCTCCACTTTCTTCATATTGATGAAGTCAGCATACATCTTCATCTGCAGTTCCTTGTCGCGTTTGGCGAAGTCATCGCCCCTGATGTCATCGACGAACAACTCGATCGCCGTCTTCTGTCGAACATAGAGTATGACCGCGTCGATGACCCAAGACGGCAGCAATTGAACATCCGACTTCAGCAGCCCCTCCAGAAGCAAGGGCGGAGACCGGCTCGGCTTGGGGACATAGCCCGGTATCGTCCGATAACGCTCCATCACCAGTTCCAGATGCCCGTCCAAATCGAAGAACCTGAGATTGTGGATGTCGGCGCGGATTTCCGCCAACAGGGCAATCTGCACGTCCCTGACCTTTTCCAGCCGCCGGGTCCGGTCCAGTCTGAGCGTCAGCCAGGCATTGAGGTAGAGGCTCAAGACGCCGATGACGCTCGATATCGCCGCTGCGACAATGGCCGGACCGACCCAGGCGTTCATGCCATCACGACCTCTTCAGCTTGGGATCGAGCGCATCGCGCAGGCCGTCGCCCATCAGGTTGATTGCGAGCACCGTGATCAGGATCGCGAGCCCCGGGAAGGTGACCACCCACCAGGCGCGCTGGATGAATTCGCGGGCTTCGGCGAGCATGGTGCCCCATTCCGGCGTCGGCGGCTGCGCGCCCATGCCGAGAAAGCCGAGCGCGGCCGCATCCAGGATCGCCGCCGAGAAGGCGAGCGTGGCCTGGACGATCAGCGGCGCAAGACAGTTGGGCAGGATGGTCAGGAACATCAGCCGCGCCGTGCCGGCGCCCGCAACCCGCGAGCCGACCACATAATCCTTGCCGCGTTCGATCATCACCGCAGCGCGCGTCAGGCGCACGAAATGCGGCTGGTTGACGAGCGAGATCGCGATCATGGCGTTGACGAGGCCAGGCCCCAGCACCGCCACCAGCACCAGCGCGAGCAGCAGCGACGGAAACGCCAGGATGATATCCATGATCCGCATGATCACCGTGTCGACCTTGCCGCCGAAATAGCCGGCGACAAGGCCGATCAGCACGCCAGAGATCACCGAGATCGACACCACGACCACGCCGACGAACAGCGAGAAGCGCGCGCCGAAGATCAGCCGCGAAAGGATATCGCGGCCGACAGCGTCGGTGCCGAGAAGGAAGAGCGAAGAGCCCTTGTCCATCCACACCGGCGGCAGCAGCAGGACCGAACGATCCTGCGCATCCGGCGCATGCGGGGAGACCCATGGCGCAAAGATCGCCATCAGCAGAATGATGGTGAAGATGATGAGGCCGATGACCGCGCCCTTGTTGCGGGAGAAGTAGAACCAGAATTCGCGGAGCGCCGAAGGCGGCGCGGCGGCGATGGTCTTTGTGTCTGTCAAAGCCATGTCCCCTCTCCTATCTCGCGATGCGCGGGTTGAGGAAGCCGTAAAGCAGGTCGACGATCAGGTTGACCAGCATGATCACGGCGGCGATGAGCAACAGCCCGCCCTGAACGACGACATAGTCGCGCTTGAACACCGCATCGACCATCCATTTGCCGATGCCCGGCCAGGAGAAGATCGATTCCGTCAGGATCGCGCCGGCCAACAGCACGCCCACTTGCAGGCCGATGGTGGTGACGACGGGGATCATCGCGTTTCTGAGCGCGTGCACGCCGACCACGCGGAAGGGCGTCAGCCCCTTGGCGCGGGCGGTGCGGACATAATCCTCGCCCAGAACTTCCAGCATGGCCGAGCGCGTCTGCCGCGCGATCACCGCGAGCGGGATCGTGCCGAGCACGATGGTCGGCAGGATGAGATAGCTGACGGCGGACTGGAACGCGCCTTTCTGGCCCGACAGCAGGCTGTCGATCAGCATGAAGCCGGTGACCTGCGGGAAGAAATACATCAGCGAAATGCGGCCCGACACCGGCGTCCATTGCAGATAGCCGGAGAAGAAGATGATCAGCAGCAGGCCCCACCAGAAGATCGGCATGGAATAGCCGATCAGGGCGACCCCCATTACCGACTGGTCGACCCAGGTGCCGCGCTTGATGGCGGCGACGACGCCGGCCGGCACGCCGATGGCGACCGCGAGCAGGATGGCGCAGAGAGAGAGTTCGACGGTGGCCGGAAACAGCGCGAAGAACTCATCGAGCACCGGGCGCTTGGTGACGATGGAGGTTCCGAGATCGCCGGTGACGACGCCGCCGAGATAATCGGCGAATTGGGCGTAGAAGGGCCTGTCGAGGCCGAGATCCTGCATGATCTGGGCGTGCCGTTCGGGATCCATCACACGCTCGCCCGACATCAGCATCACCGGATCGCCGGGCAGAAGACGGATGAAGGAGAATGCGATCAGGGCGACGCCCACGAAAGTGGGGATCAGCACAGCCAGCCTGCCGATAAGAAACCGCAGCATGGGCTCTTTCCATTGTTCGAAAGCGGGGAGGCTTACGCTTCCCCGCTCATCGCCCTCCCGTCATGGGAGGGCAGTTTCAATTGTGACGAATTATTCCGCGATGTCCACGCCGTCGAAACGGTGGATGCCGAGCGGATCCATCTGGTAACCGGAGACCTTCTTGGACACGGGCGTGAAGCCGACCGAATGGTCGATGGTGGCCCAGGGCGCCTCGCGCTTGAAGACGACCTGCGCCTCTTCATAGAGCTTGGTGCGCTCGGCGATGTCGGAGGTGATCTT
This sequence comes from Rhizobium sp. SG_E_25_P2, assembly GCF_029892285.1. Taxonomy (GTDB): domain Bacteria; phylum Pseudomonadota; class Alphaproteobacteria; order Rhizobiales; family Rhizobiaceae; genus Rhizobium_E. The sequence goes on along the minus strand of NZ_JARXVM010000015.1, from coordinate 100,912 downwards.
GGCCTTCTTCACCAGATCGTCGAACTCCTTGTTGCACCACTGAGCGCGGTTGTTGCCGCCCACGGCGTTGCAGCCGAGCAGAGTGTCGAGGAAGTTGTCCGGATCGCCATTGTCGCCGGTCCAGCCGAGCATGACGGCGCCGTCGCGGTCCTTGGCCTTGGACTTGTCGAGATATTCGGCCCATTCATAGGAGACGATCTCGACTTCCACGCCGATCTTGGCGAAATCGGCCTGCATGATCTCGGCCGCGCGGCGGGCGTTGAGCATGTAGGGACGCGACACCGGCATGGCCCAGATCTTCATCTTCAGACCCGTGACGCCAGCCTTTTCGAGCGCGGCCTTGGCGGCGTCGACGTCGTATTTGTCGTCTTCGACCTTGTCGTTATAGGACCACATGGTCGGCGGGATCGGGTTCTTGGCCGGCTGGGCCGCGCCCTGGAACACGGCGTCGACGATCGCCTGCTTGTTGATCGCCATGTTCAGCGCCTTGCGCACTTCAGGCTTGTCGAACGGCGCCTGGGTGGTGTTGTAGGCGAGATAGGCGACGTTCAGGCCTGGCTGTTCGATGACGTTGAGATTCGGATCAGCCTTGAGGTCCGCGACATCGGCGGCGTTCGGATAGGGCATCACATGGCATTCGCCGGCCTTGAGCTTCTGAGCGCGCACGGCGGCGTCGGTGGTGATCGCGAAGACGAGATCGTCGATCTTTTCCTTGCCCTTGAAATAGGTGTCGTTGGCCTTGTAGCGGATCACGGCGTCGGCCTGATAGGCCACGAAGGTGAAGGGACCGGTGCCGAGCGGCATCTGGTTGAGCTGGCCCATCTTGCCATCGGCCTGCAGCTTGTCGGCATATTCCTTGGACAGGATCGAGGCGAAGTCCATGCCGAGATTGGCGAGGAACGGCGCTTCCGGCTTGTTCAGCACGAATTTGACGGTGAGGTCGTCGACCTTTTCAACAGCCTTGACATTCTCGGGCAGGCCCATGCCGGCAGCGTATTCCCAAGCCGCGCCTTCGACATATTTGTGCCAGGGATGATCGGCCTTGAGCTGGCGCTCGAAGGAGAAGATCACGTCATCGGCGTTGAGGTCGCGGGTGGGGGTGAAATATTCTGTGGTCTGGAACTTGACGCCTGCGCGCAGCTTGAAGGTGTATTCAAGGCCGTCGGGCGAAATGGTCCAGCTTTCGGCGAGGCCGGGCTCGAGTTCCGTGCCGCCATGCTTGAATTCGACGAGGCGGTTATAGGCGGTGCGCGAAGAGGCGTCGAAGGTCTGGCCGCCGGTGTACAGCGCCGGATCGAAGCCTTCCGGCGACGCTTCGGAGCAATAAACAAGCGTCTTGGCCTGGGCGGCGAGCGCAAAAGTGGACACGAGAGCGGTCGCTGCAAGCAGCGTGGCGAGCTTCTTCATCTTGGTTTTCCCCTTTGGTTTATCCCCGCCAGCACAAACCGGCGTGGTTGAGGCAAAAATGAGCGTATCCTTTTCTAAAATGCAAGCGGTTCCGAGAAATTATTTTCCAAAAGGTCAAAAAGCATACAATTCCAGCAAGCCCGATAAATTTCCGCGGGCAATTGAAAATTCCCGTTCCGTTTTGCACAGGCTCGCGCTAGAGCGAAACCGCAGCAAAACAGCGCGCGCCGCGGACTCCTCCCCTGATTTTCATCCCGCGTCGCCCAGTTCAAGGACATCGAGCTCAATGACCCTCCGCCTCGCGTTTGCCGCCGTCGTCACGGCGCTTCTCGCATCCTGCACCACGACCGGCGTCGTCTCTTCCGATCCGCTTTCCCAACGGTGGGTTGGCGCCGAAGCCGGCAAATTCTTCGCCGCCTACGGCCCGCCCGCTAGCGACGAAGACAGCGGCTCGACCTCGACCTATGTGTGGAAGGGCGGCTACAAGACCGTGCGCGTGGCCGCACAGGGCAAGGCCAAGAAGAAGACGACCACCCGCTACCTGTCCTGCACGGTCAGGCTGACGGTCAATGATTCCTACAAGATCAAGTCGATCACCGCGATTTCGGACCGCGCCGGCCTCGACGGCCAGCCGAGCTGGTGCGCGCAGTTCCTGGACGCCGGTCCCAAGAAGGGCTGACCGGGCCAGACGTCGACCAAACAACGCTCGCCGCATGGCGGGCGTTGTTTTTCGGAACCATTTGCCGCGCCCTTGATTTTCTTTGGGGGAATCAGGCGCGCGCGCAGTCTCGCCATATTCCGCTGTTAAACTTCGCATCTCATGGAGATGCGGGCGTTGGCGGCGCCGATGAGAGGGGGGCTGATATGCGGTATCTACTCGACGGTCAGGACATCGGCATGTTCGGCCCCGACGATATGGACCGGTTGGCCCAGGCTTATGCAAGTCTTTGCGGCGAGCATCACATTTCCGACAATGAAGAAGCCTGCCAGCGTCTCGCCCGCGCCCTCATCCAGCTCTATCGTCACGGCGTGCGCGAACCGGGTCAACTGGTCACCGCGCTGCGGATGAGTCCCGCCGCCTGATCCCTGACAGACGCGCCAGATCCCCTCGCCTCCTTCCTGCGTAGGAAGGGGAAAAGGAGACCGGCATGGCGCGATTTCTTATCATCGCCGCATCGAGCGGCATCGGACAGGCGACCACAGGACTGCTCAGCGCGGCTGGGCACGAGGTGGTGACCACTGCCCGCGATTCGACCAAGATCACCCCCGACATCATCCTCGACGCCAGTGATTTCGACGCCGTCGACCGCGCGTTCCAGACGGCGGGCGACATACAGGGCGTCGTCAATTTTTCGGGCTCGCTTCTTCTCAAGCCCGCGCATCTGACCACCCGCGAGCAATATGACGCGGTGATCTCGGCCTCGCTGACCACCGCTTTCGCCACCATGCGCGCCGCCGGCAAGCATATGAAGCAGGGCGGATCGGTGGTGCTGGTCTCCTCGGCCGCCGCTATGGAAGGGCTTGCCAATCACGAAGCGATCGCCGCCGCCAAGGCCGGCGTGATCGGCCTGACGCTGGCGGCGGCGGCGAGCTATGCCGGACAGAAATTGCGCGTCAACGCCGTGGCCCCCGGCCTCACTGAGACGCCGCTGACGGCGGGCGTGACCGGCAACGAGCTGTCGCGCAAGGTGTCGGAGGCCATGCATGCGCTGGGCCGGATCGGCACGCCCGGTGATGTGGCGCGGGCGGTGGTGTTCCTGCTCGACCCCGCAAACGACTGGATCACCGGTCAGACTCTGGCCGTCGACGGCGGCCTCTCGCGCGTTCGGCCAAAGATGAAGGCATGAGCGCTCTCCGCCTGATCCTGGGCGACCAGCTCAGCCGGTCGATTTCCAGCCTGGTTGGCGCCAACAAGGGCGCCGACACGGTGCTGATCGCCGAGGTGATGGAGGAAGCCAGCTATGTGAAGCATCACAAGAAGAAGATCGCCTTTCTCTTTTCCGCGATGCGCCATTTCGCCGAAAGCCTGAAGGCGGAGGGGTTTAAAGTCCGCTATGTCAAGCTCGACGCAGCCGGCAACAGCGGCAGCCTGGGTGGCGAGGTCGAGCGGGCGCTGAAGGACACTCACGCCGATCGGATCGTGATCACCGAACCCGGCGAGTTGCGGCTGGGCCGCGAGATGCGCAGCTGGAAGGATCGCTTCAAGACCGAGGTCGAGATCCGCGGCGACGACCGCTTTCTCTGCAGCCATCGCGAATTTCGCGATTGGGCGGCGGGCCGCAAACAGTTGCGCATGGAGTTCTTCTACCGCGACATCAGGCGAAAGACCGGCCTGCTGATGGAGGCCGACGGCGAGCCTGCCGGCGGCCAGTGGAATTACGACAAGGACAATCGCAAGCCGCCCAAGGAAGGCCTGCGCTTTCCCAAACGCATCGCGCATCAGACATCGCCGATCACCCGTGAGGTTCTCGATCTGGTGTCGGAGCGCTTCGACGATCATTTCGGCGATCTCGAACCGTTTCACTACGCCGTCACCCATAACGAGGCGATGATCGAGCTTGATCATTTCATCGAGACCTGCCTGCCGCGCTTCGGCGACTATCAGGACGCGATGGTATCGGGCGAACCCTATCTCTATCACTCGCTCATCTCGTCCTATCTCAATGCCGGCCTGCTGACGCCGATGGAGATCTGCCAAAAGGCCGAAGCCGCCTATCGCAGGGGCCACGCGCCGCTCAACGCCGTGGAGGGCTTTATCCGCCAGATCATCGGCTGGCGGGAATATGTGCGCGGGATTTACTGGCTGCATATGCCGGATTACGCAACACGCAACCATCTCGACGCCAGCGAGCCGCTGCCCTGGTTCTACTGGTCGGGCGAGACGCGAATGCGCTGCATGGCCGAAGCGATCGACCACAGCCGCAAGCACGCCTATTCGCACCATATCCAACGGCTGATGGTCACCGGCAATTTCGCGCTGCTGGCCGGACTGCTGCCGAGCGAGGTCTGCGACTGGTATCTCGCCGTCTATTCCGACGCCTATGACTGGGTGGAATTGCCCAATACGCTGGGCATGGCGCTTTATGGCGATGGCGGGCTGATGGCGAGCAAGCCCTATGCGGCCAGCGGCGCCTATATCAACCGCATGAGCGACTATTGCGGCGGCTGCGCCTATGATCCCAAGGAGGCGCTGGGCGATAAGGCATGTCCCTTCAATGCGCTCTACTGGGATTTCCTCGCCCGCAATCGGGACCGGCTGAAAGCCAATCCCCGCATGGCCATGCCCTACAAGAACTGGGAACGCTTCTCTGATGACAAGCGCAAGGCGCTGCGCGGCAAGGCCAGGGAAACGCTCGACGCAATGCGCGAGGGCCGGCTGTGATGGCCAAGATGAAGAAGAAGCAGGATCTGCCGACCAAGACCTGTCCCCGATGCCGGAAGCCGTTCGCCTGGCGCAAGAAGTGGGAAAAGGTCTGGGACGAGGTGAAATATTGCTCGGAGCGCTGCCGGCGGGGGTAATTGACATTCGCTATGCTTGCCCGTGTGCCGAGCATCTACCGCCGAAATTGGCGAGAATTCCGGGCCAAAGCGCCCTGTGTAGACCCTCGGGACAAGCCCGAGGGTGACGATGCCAGAGGAGAGACATCCGCGAAAAGCGAGCGTCTTACTTCTTCCCCTTCTTCGCCGGCTTCTCCTTCTCCTCGTCCTCATCGTGCTCGTCATTCGCCTGGACAGGATCCAGCCGGTGCTTGATGGCCAGCGCGTAGATGGCTTCGAGGATGGCGGCGTCCTTGAGGTCGGGGTCGGAGAGAGCGAGCAGCGAGGCGCGGACGATTTTCTTGCTGGAGGCCTTGGAGCACTGGTCGACGACATAGGCGTAAAGCGCCTGATCCTTGAGCCCGTCGCGCGCGCCCTCGAGCAGGGCCTCGTAGATTTTCTTGCGTCCGCTCATACGTCCAATTTCCTTGCTTTACAAATTTTACACCAACCAAGGATTTGAGGTCGCTGGCGTTTTACGCCGCGTTCACAGAGCCTCGGGTTCACGCAAGGGGAAGCGGAGCCTGATGTCACAATCAAGCGTCATATTATGACAATAAAAAAGCGCGGTTTGTGACAGGTCAGACGGGCATGTCGAGTTTCAAAGTGACGCGATCCGCCGCAAAACAGGTTACCGCGTATTGTATCGGCGCGCCGTCTGGCAAAGCATTGACGGCGCGGGCCTCCATCACCACGGCGCCGGGCTTCAATTCCAGCAACAAACGCTCGCGTTCATCGGCGAGGCGGGCGGTGAGATCGGTGGTCAGGCGGATATAATCGGTGACCCCGAGCATGGCGTAGGCGCGGGTGATCGAGCCGGTTTCGCGCACCGCCGCCGCCATGCCGGAGAAACGCGCGGCGTTGAAATAATTGATCGAGGTGGAGACGGGCACGCCGTCGGCGCGCGACACCAGCGTGAGCTTCAGAAGCTCTGCGCCCGGCTCCAGCGTGAGCGCCGCAGCGATGACAGGATCGGCTTTGATGCGCTCTTCCGCCACCAGACGGATGTCGCGGTCGCGCGACTGGCCAGCCAGGCCTTCCGAAAAGCGCGTGCGGCGGGTGATCGGGAAGGTGAAGCGGGTCTGGCGACGGATCAGCGTGCCGCGGCCCTGGACGCTTTCGAGCAGCCCCTCCTCGACCAGCGCGGCGATGGCCGCGCGCACCGTATGCCTGTTAACGCCAAAGCGGGCGGCGAGCGCGATCTCGCCCGGCATCATGCCTTCGTATTCGCCATCGGCGATCGCTTGCCGGATGGCGTCGGCGATCTGCCGCCAGAGTGCGACGCCCGAGCGGCGCTCGACCGCGCCCGATGATTTTTCCTCGCTCACCCGTCTCTCCCGTCACAAGCTTGTCATGGTGCAAGGATACACAGCGCTTATCGAACTTGTCTAGTTAAATAGACAAATGGAGAGCGATCCATGACACAATCCCCAGCCTCACCGGCCCATGAAGCCCAGACGGCGCCGGCGCGCAAGCGGCGAATGGAGGCGCTTGCCCGCGCCCGCCGCGACGAGCTCGAACACTTTCTGTCAGAGCATGCCGGCGATGTCACGGTCTCGCCGGTGCGCGGCCCTGAAACCGGGCTGGTGATGGTGCGCGGCAAGATCGGCGGCGGCGGCTCGCCCTTCAATCTCGGCGAAGTGAGCGTCAGCAGGGCGAGCGTCCGGCTGTCGACCGGCGAAATCGGCCATGGGCAACTGCTCGGCGGCGACAAGGCGCATGCGCGGCTCGCGGCGATTATCGATGCGCTTGGACAGCGCGACGAGTTTTCCGCCGCGGTGGATGGGCTGGTCGCCACGATCGAGGCGCGCACAGCGGAAGAGGACGCGGCGCTCGCGGCCGAGACGGCGGCGACGAGAGTGGATTTCTTCACGCTGGTGCGTGGGGAGGATTGAGATGGGCTTTGCGAGAGCAAGGATAAAGATCCCCTCCCCAACCCCTCCCCACAAGGGGGAGGGGCTCGAACGCAGCGCCGTTTTGCCTCCATCAGGCATCCCCACACGCGACAACGCTTCGGTCTCGCTCAGAGCAGGCGCCGGGGTAAGCCCCTCCCCCTTGTGGGGAGGGGTTGGGGAGGGGTTCTTAAACCACGTAACAGCATCCGAAGGGGCGCAATCATGACAACCGCCACAGACACCTACACCGGCGCCTTCACAGACCCCGTGCTCGATGCGCAATCGGCGTTTCGCGTGGTGATGGACTGCATGGCGCGGCCCGGGACGATCGGTTGGATCGAGGGCGAGGCCAAGGGGCCGAAGCCACTGGGACGGGCACAGAGCGCGATTGCGCTGACACTCGCGGATCAGGACACGCCCGTCTATCTCTCGCCCGCTCTCGTGAAAGCTGGCGCAGCAGCCTGGCTGGGGTTCCAGACCGGCGCCGCCGTGACCGACATCAAGAGCGAGGCGCGGTTTGCGTTCGTCGAGGCTGGAGCGCCCTTTCCGGCGCTCGCCTCCTTCGCCCGCGGCAGCCAGGAGTATCCCGACCGGTCGACCACGGTGATCGTGGAGCTGGACAAGCTCGAAGGCGGCGAGGAACTGACGCTCATTGGCCCCGGCATCCGCGACCGCATCGCCATTTCGCCCAAGGGCCTGCCGAGCCTGTTTCCGGCGCTCTGGGCGGAGAACCACGCGCTCTATCCGCGCGGCGTCGACCTGATCCTGACGGCGGGCCGCGCCTGCCTTTGCCTGCCGCGCTCCGCGCGCATCCTCGCCGCCACGCCCGTTACGAATGGGGAGAAAGCCTGATGTATGTCGCCGTCAAGGGCGGGGAAGCCGCCATCGCCAATGCCCATCGCCTGCTCGCCGACCGCCGTCGCGGCGATCGCAGCCTGCCCGGCGTGACGCTCGAGCAGATCATCGCCCAGCTCGGCCTCGCCGTCGACCGGGTGATGGCCGAAGCGTCGCTGTATGACCGGACGTTGGCCGCGCTCGCCATCCGCCAGTCGCGCGGCGACATGATCGAAGCGATCTTCCTGTTGCGCGCCTATCGCACCACGCTGCCGCGCTTCGCCTCCTCCGTGCCGGTCGACACCGGCGCGATGAAGATCGAGCGTCGCGTATCCGCGACCTATAAGGATCTGCCGGGCGGCCAGTTGCTCGGGCCAACCTTCGATTACACCCATCGCCTGCTCGATCCCTCGCTCGCAGAAGACGGCGCCGTCGAGGCGCCGGCGCGGCGGGAGGCGTCGCCCGAACGGGTGATGCGCGTTTCCGACATTCTCGACGGCGAAGGGCTGATCGAGGGTGACGGCGATCTCGGTCCTGACCATGTCGCGGGCGACATCACCCGCGAGCCGCTGGAATTCCCGATGGCCCGCGATATCCGCCTGCAGGCGCTGGCGCGCGGCGACGAGGGCTTTCTTCTGGCGCTCGCCTATTCCACCCAGCGCGGCTACGCCCGCACCCATCCCTTCGTCGGCGAAATCCGCATCGGACTGGTGGAGGTCGAGATCGACATGCCGGAACTGGGCTTTGCCGTCTCGCTCGGCCGCATCCGCGTCACCGAATGCCAGATGGTCAACCAGTTCAAGGGTTCGGCCAAGCAGCCGCCGCAATTCACGCGCGGTTACGGCCTGGTGTTCGGCCAGTCCGAGCGCAAGGCCATGGCCATGTCGCTGGTCGACCGGGCGCTTAGGGCCCAGGAATTCGGCGAGGACGTGGTCGCCCCCGCCCAGGATGAGGAATTCGTGATTTCCCATTCCGACAATGTCCAGGCGACCGGCTTCGTCGAGCACCTGAAACTGCCGCATTACGTGGATTTCCAGGCCGAACTCGGCCTCGTGCGCCAGATGCGCGCGGAATACGAGGCCCGCTCTGTGGACCAGACCGAGATGATGGAGGCCGCGCAATGACGCCCGATATCGCCACATATAATTTCGCCTATCTCGATGAGCAGACCAAGCGGATGATCCGCCGGGCGATCCTGAAGGCCATCGCCATTCCCGGCTATCAGGTTCCCTTCGCCTCCCGCGAAATGCCGATGCCCTATGGCTGGGGCACCGGCGGCGTGCAGGTGACGGCGGCGATCATCGGGCCGGAGGACAGGCTCAAGGTCATCGACCAGGGCGCCGACGACACGACCAACGCCGTCTCCATCCGCGCCTTCTTCGAGAAAGTCGCGCGGGTCGCTGTGACGACGAAGACGCGCGAGGCGACGATCATCCAGACGCGGCATCGCATTCCCGAGGAGACGCTGACCTCAGGCCAGATCCTCGTCTATCAGGTGCCGATCCCTGAGCCCCTGCGCTTCCTGGAGCCGCGCGAGACCGAGACGCGGATGATGCATGCGCTGGAAGAATACGGCCTCATGCATGTGAAGCTCTATGAGGACATCGCCCGCAACGGCCATATCGCCACGACCTATGCCTATCCGGTGAAAGTGGCGGGCCGCTATGTGATGGACCCCTCGCCCATTCCGAAATTCGACAATCCGAAGATCGACAATTCCGAAGCGCTGCAACTGTTCGGCGCCGGGCGCGAAAAGCGCATTTATGCCGTGCCGCCCTATACGCAAGCGACCAGCCTCGATTTCGAGGATCATCCCTTCGAAATCCAGCGGTTCGAAAAGCCCTGCGCGCTGTGCGGCTGCACCACGTCCTATCTCGACGAGGTGATCCTGGACGATCGCGGCGGCCGGATGTTCGTCTGCTCCGACACCGATTTCTGCGAGGACCGCCGGGCGCAGGGGCATGTGGGCGATCAGAGCGGGTTGGAGGCGGCGGAATGAGAGGCTTATTCAAAGTCGCGCCGTCGACTGGGACGCCAATTCCCCCTCTGGCCTGCCGGCCATCTCCCCCACAAGGGGGGAGAAGACTCGCCGCGGACGACTGCCTCGATTGGGCCAAAGCGGAGCGGCAGGTTAAGCCCCTCCCCCTCGTGGGGAGGGGTTGGGGCGGGGTCTTTTCTCCCTTCGCAATTGCCGCCGCCATAGCGATCAAGACATCAGGAGCCCTGGCATGACCGATCTCCCTCTCCTCAAAGTGCATGGCCTGTCGAAATTCTATGGCGGCCGCATCGGCTGCTTCGACGTCAATTTCGATCTCTGGCCGGGCGAAGTGCTCGCCATTGTCGGCGAATCCGGCTCCGGCAAGACCACGTTGCTCAATTGTGTCTCGACACGGCTGTCGGCGCCGGCCGGATCGGTGGAATACCGGATGCGCGACGGGCAGTTCCGCAATCTCGCCGATATGGGCGAGGCCGAGCGGCGGTTCCTGATGCGGACGGACTGGGGTTTCGTGCATCAGAACCCGGCTGACGGCTTGCGCATGACAGTGTCGGCCGGCGCCAATGTCGGCGAGCGGTTGATGGCGATCGGCAACCGGCATTACGGCAATATTCGCGAAACGGCGTTTGACTGGCTCTCCCGCGTGGAAATCGGCGCCGACCGCATCGACGATCAGCCGCGCGCCTTCTCAGGCGGCATGCGGCAGCGGCTGCAGATCGCCCGCAATCTGGTGACCGCGCCGCGCCTCGTCTTCATGGATGAGCCGACCGGCGGGCTGGATGTGTCGGTGCAGGCGCGGCTGCTCGATCTCATTCGCGGCCTCGTCTCCGATCTCGGCCTGGCCGTGATTATCGTCACCCATGATCTGGCGGTGGCGCGGCTCTTGTCGCACCGGATGATGGTGATGAAGGACGGCCGCGTCATCGAGCATGGGCTGACCGACCGGGTGCTGGATGATCCGCGCCAGCCCTATACCCAGCTCCTCGTCTCCTCGATCCTGCAGGTGTGACATGACCACTCCCCTCATCGTCCACGAGGTTCGCAAGAGCTTCACCATGCATCTGCGCGGCGGCATCGAGCTGCCCGTCGTCAATGACGTGCATTTCTCGCTGAAATCGGGGCAATGCGCCGTGCTCGGCGGCCCCTCGGGCGTCGGCAAGTCGTCGATCCTGAAGATGCTCTATGGCAATTACGGCGTCGATTTCGGCCAGATCCTGATTACCCATAAGGGCCGGACCGTCGATCTCGCCACGGCCAGCCCCCGCGAGATCCTCGACATCCGCCGCCATACGCTGGGCTATGTCAGCCAGTTCCTGCGCGCGGTGCCGCGCGTGGCGGCGATCGATGTGGTCGCCGAGCCGCTCGTCTCGCTCGGCGAAAGCCATGCGGCGGCGCGCGACAAGGCCGCCGGACTGCTGGCGAAACTCAATCTGCCCGAGGCGCTGTGGAGCCTGCCGCCCGCCACCTTCTCCGGCGGCGAACAGCAGCGCGTCAACATCGCCCGCGGCTTCATCACCGATCATCCGGTGCTCTTGCTCGACGAGCCGACGGCGTCGCTGGACGCCACGAACCGCGCCGTGGTGGTGGGCATGATCCGCAGCAAAAAGGCCGAGGGCGTCGCTCTGCTCGGCATATTCCACGACGAGGATGTCAGGGCCGAGGTGGCCGACGAGATCATTGACGTGTCGCATTTCTCCACCCGAAAGGCCGCGTGATGACCAAGCTCTCTGTCGAACCGATGATCCATGCGACTGCGCGCGTGAGCGACTCCAGGCTCGGCCGCTACACCGAGATCGCCGAGGACTGCCGGATCTCCGAACTCGAGATGGACGACTATTCCTATATCGAGCGCGGCGGCCAGGTGTGGTGCGCCACGATCGGCAAATTCGCCAATATCGCCGCGAGCGTCCGCATCAACGCCACCAATCATCCGACCTGGCGGCCGACGCTGCATCATTTCACCTATCGCGCCGGCGATTACTGGCCGGACGCCGAGGATGAGACCGAGTTTTTCGAATGGCGGCGGGGAAACCGCGTCGTGATCGGTCATGACGTGTGGCTCGGCCATGGCGTGACTGTGCTGCCGGGCGTGACGATCGGCAACGGCGCCGTGGTCGGCGCGGGCGCGGTGGTCAGCCGCGATGTCGCGCCCTACACGATTGTCGGCGGCGTGCCGGCGCGACTGATCCGCGAACGCTTCGACAAGGCGCTGGCGGAAAAATACGAAAAGCTCGCCTGGTGGGACTGGGACCACGACCGGTTGCGCAATGCGCTCGATGATTTCAGATCCATGACAGCCGAAGAATTCGTCGCCCGTCACGTGCGCGTCTGATCGACCTCAAGCGCCTGAAACTCTCGGCCCTCCGTTATGTCAGAAAATTGTCATTTAACTGACATTCAGCAGTCAAGCAGCGGGCCTAGAGAAGGGGAAGATCTTAAAAAATCATAAAATGGGAAAGGCTGGCCGCATGTTCGAATTCAGGCATGTCACCAAGCAGTTTGGCGCAAAGACAGCAGTGCGTGACGTGACGCTCGACATACCCAGCGGCCAGATGGTGGGCATCATCGGCCGCTCCGGAGCCGGCAAATCGACCTTTCTCCGGATGATCAACCGGCTTGGGGCGGTCAGTTCGGGCTCCATCCTGTTCGGTGAACAGGAAGTCTCCAGCCTCAAGGGCGAGGCGCTGCGCCGCTGGCAACGCGACTGCGCGATGATCTTCCAGCAGTTCAATCTGGTGCCCCGGCTCGACGTGCTGACCAATGTTCTGCTCGGCCGGCTGAACCATCGCTCGACGGTCATGTCGGTGCTCGGCCTGTTCTCCCGCGAGGAGCGGATCATGGCGATCGCCGCGCTGGAACGTCTCGGCATCGAACAGACGGCGCTGCAGCCCGCCGGCACGCTGTCGGGCGGCCAGCAGCAGCGCGTCGCCATTGCGCGGGCGCTGATGCAGGAGCCGAAAGTGCTGCTCGCCGACGAGCCAATCGCCTCGCTCGATCCGCTCAACGCCAAGATCGTCATGGACGCGCTGCGCGACATCAACGAGCAGGACGGCATTACCGTGATCACCAATCTGCATACGCTGGATACGGCGCGGCACTATTGCGAACGGATCATCGGCATGGCCGACGGCGCTGTCGTGTTCGATGGCCCGCCGGAGGCGCTGACGCCCGAAGCCGTCAAACAGATCTACAACACCGAGGACGGCATCGACGAGACGATGACCTCGACCGCCATTTCCAGACCCGCCCGTCATGAGCGCCCGCTCGAGCCCATCGCGCTCGCCGGCGTCTGAGGCGTCAACAGTTCGCCCGCCCGCGTCAAAGGCAAAAACCGCATCAACATGGCCGGATGATCCGGCTCAGGGAGACGATCAATGTTCAAGAAAGTCCTGTTCGCGTCCGTCGCGCTTCTGACTGTCGCCACCGGCGCAATGGCCGAAGACCTCAAGGAATTCCGCATCGGCATCCTCGGCGGCGAAAACGAAGCCGACCGCCTGAAGAGCTACCAGTGCATGGTCGACAAGCTGCCGTCCGTGCTCGGCGTCGAAAAGGTTTCGCTGTTCCCGGCCGCCGATTATGACGGCGTCGTCCAGGGCCTGCTCGGCGGCACGCTCGATTACGCCGAACTCGGCGCTTCCGGCTACGCCAAGATCTACCTCGCCAACGCCAAGGCCGTCGAGCCGATCCTGACTACCGTGCAGACCGACGGTTCGATGGGCTATCACTCCGTGCTCGTCGCCCGCAAGGACAAGGGCTACAAGACCCTCGAAGACCTCAAGGGCAAGAAGCTCGGCTTCGCCGATCCGGACTCCACCTCGGGCTATCTCGTCCCGAACGTGACGCTGCCGGAAGCTCTCGGCATGCCGGTCAAGGAATTCTTCGCCTCCACCGGCTTCGGCGGCGGTCATGAAAACCTGGTTCTCGAAGTGCTCAAAGGCAATTTCGACGCTGGCACGACCTGGGCTTCGGGCGTGGGCGAATTCAAGGACGGCTACACCTCCGGCAACCTGCGCAAGATGGTCGACAAGGGCATCCTGAACATGGACGACCTGGTGCAGCTGTGGGAATCGCCGCTGATCCCGAACGGCCCGATCGTTGTCCGCAGCTCGATGGACCAGGGCATGAAGGCCAAGTTCAAGGACTTCATGATGGGCCTGCCGAAGTCCGACCCGGCCTGCTTCTCCGCCATCCAGGGCGGCGACTTCAAGAGCTACACCGAAGTCAATGTCGACTTCTACAAGCCGATCATCGACGCCCGCAAGGCCGTCATCGGCGGCTGATTTAAGCCTGATCCGCGCCGGCGGACCCCAAGTCCGCCGGCGCATTCTTTTCTGACGACGGCCGCAGATGAACAGCGGGCGTAAACGACATGCGGGAACAGGCGGCCATGGCTCTCAGCAACACCCATCCGGTTTTGTCCGATAGCGGACGGCTCGTCGAACAGCATTGGCGCGAACTCGCCGCCCGCCGGCGCCTCTATACGTTCATTGGGCTTGCCGCTTTTCTGATCGCCATGGGCGGATCGCTGTGGTTCGCCAACGAGACCAATTCCGGCAAGTTCTTCGACCGCCTGCCCTATTTCTTCGATTTCCTGCATGAGCTTCAGCCGCGCGATCCCTTCGAGATCATCCGCGCGCTGTTCGACCTGCCCTCGCCCTATGACGACGGCAGCCTGAAATACAATTATCCCGAAGGCCGCTATTACCTGACCGACAGCGTTTACCTGCCGGAATATATCTACAAGATGATCGAGACGATCAATATCGCGCTGATCTCGACCGTGATCGGCGTGGTGTTCGGCTTCATGCTGGCCTTTCTCGCCGCCAAGAACATGATGCCCAATCCGTGGATCCGGGCGCTCGCGCGGCGCTATATGGAAATCCTGCGCGCCTTTCCCGAAGTGGTGATCGCCGGCTTCTTCCTCGCCATTCTGTCGCTCGGTCCGGTGCCCGCCATCATCGCGGTCAGCCTGCACACGATCGGGGCGCTCGGCAAACTGTTCTATGAGGTGATCGAGAACGCCGACATGAAGCCTGACGAAGGCCTGCGCGCCGTGGGGGCCAACTGGTTCGAGCGGGTGCGCTTCGGCATGGTCCCGCAGGTGCTGCCGAATTTCACCAGCTATTTCCTGCTCAGGCTGGAGATCAATGTCCGCGCCTCAACCATCATCGGCGCTGTCGGCGGCGGCGGCATTGGCGAGCTCTTGCGGCTGTCGATCAGCCAGAGCCATGCGGCGAAGACCATCGCCATCGTCGGTCTGCTGCTCGTCACCGTCATCGCCGTCGACCAGTTCTCCGCCTGGCTGCGCAAGCGGCTGGTGGGCGAACAGGCTTTCACCCCAATCGGCTGAGGAGAGTGACCATGACCCGCATCGCCCGCCCCGACATGGACGCCATCGTCGCCCGCCACCCGGAAATCTTCCAACGCAGCGCCTGGCAGCGATTCCGAGGCCCTGTTTTCACCGGCCTGTTCCTGTTCTATCTGGTGTTCTGCGCCTGGTTCTTCCATATCGGCGCGGTGTTGTCCGGCGCCAATTGGGGCATCGCCGGCGCTTATCTCGCCGACTGGGTGTCCTATGAAAGCCGACCCGACATCGAGATCGGCAAGGACGGCAAGCTGCGCGTGGTGTTCAACCGCGCCGACCCCGCCGGGCTGAACGATCCCCGGCCCGACTGGCTGATCGCCGATTTCAGCAGCCAATCCAAGGCCGCCCCCGAGGCGCGAACCGCGTCCGACGCCTCCATCGCGCCGCAGAAGAAATCGACGATCAGCTTCATGGCGCCGCCGAAGGCGGCGGAACCTGCACCTGCGACCGATGTCGCGGCGGTCACGGGCGAAACAGAGCAAGTGGCGAGCAAGGTCACCGTCAACTTCTCCTCCTCGACCTCGATCGAAACCACGCCTGACCGCGTGTTGGTGAAACGCGGTTCCGAAACGCTGACCGTGCTTTTGGACGGTTCTGGCGAAACGCGGCTGACCGAGCCCCTGCCCGCCTGGGCCGAACAGCGGTCGCCGGGCGGCAAGATCACCGTGTCGCTGGGGCTATCAGGTTGGGCGGATATCGAGGACGACAGGGTGCGCATCCGCAACCGCTTCTTCGGCTGGCCGAATTTCTTTTTCGACACCAATTCCGCCTTTTTCGGCAAAAGCGTCAGTGAGGTCATCAGCCTGATCGCCTCAGGCCCCGAGTTGAAGCCGGGAACCAGCAATCTGTCGCTGGCGCTTGACGATTTCCTCTATAATCCGTCCTGGCAGCATCTCGATGTCTGGATCAAGCTGATGCAAACCATCGTGATGGCCTTTGTCGGCACGGTGCTGGCGACGCTGATCGCCTTTCCCTTGTCCTTCCTCGCAGCCCGCAACATTACCGGCAACCGGCTGACCAACCAGCTGATCAAGCGCTTCTTCGACTTCCAGCGTTCTGTCGATATGCTGATCTGGGCGCTGTTCTTCACCCGCGCTTTCGGCCCCGGACCGTTGGCCGGCATGTCGGCGATCTTCTTCACCGACACCGGCACGCTCGGCAAGCTCTATGCCGAGGCGCTGGAAAATGTCGACCAGAAACAGCCGGAAGGCGTGCGTTCGGTGGGCGCCTCGCCGATGGCCGTCAACCGCTTCGGCGTGCTGCCGCAGGTGATGCCGGTGTTTCTATCGCAGGCGCTGTATTTCTGGGAATCCAACACGCGCTCGGCCACCATTCTCGGCGCGGTCGGCGCCGGCGGCATCGGGCTGAAATTGTGGGAAGCCATGCGCACCAACAGCGACTGGGAAAATGTCGCCTATATGGTGATCCTCATCCTTATTGTCGTCTTTGTCTTCGACCACATATCCAATGCGCTGCGCTCGCGCTTGATCGGTTCGGCCGGATCGACCATCATCCTGCCGCGCGCCGGCGCGCCCGCCTCTCCAAAGAAAGCAGTCTCCGCATGACCGAAGAGCTCATCATCCGCAACGCCCGCATCGTCCTTGAAGACGAGATCGTCACCGGCTCGCTTGTCGCGCGCAATGGGGTGATCACCGATATCGACACCGGGCCGACAACGGTAGGCGAGGATTTCGAGGGCGACTTCCTGATCCCGGGCCTGGTGGAGCTGCATACCGACCATCTCGAAAGCCACTATTCGCCCCGTCCCGGCGTGCGCTGGCAGATGGTCTCGGCCATCCAGGCGCATGACGCGCAGGTGGCTTCGTCCGGCATCACCACGGTGTTCGATTGCCTGCGCATGGGCTCGGACGAGGATGGCGGCTTTGCGCCGGGCGAGATGCGCGAGATGGCGGATGCGCTGAAGCGCGCCCAGGAAGAGGGACGGCTGCGCGCCGACCACCTGATCCATCTGCGCTGCGAAGTCTCGGCCGCCGACGTGCTTGACCATTTCGACGCTTTCACCGATGTCACCGAAGTTCGGCTCGCCTCGCTGATGGACCACGCGCCGGGGCAGCGGCAGTTCCAGACGATGGATCAGTACACGCTCTACTACAAGACCAAGCGCGGTCTCTCCGACGAAGCCTTCGCGGAATTCGTGGCGCGTCGGCAGGAAGCCTCGGCGCTTTACGCCGACAAACATCGCCGGGCGATCGTCGATCATTGCCACCAGCGCGGCATCACGGTGGCCTCGCATGACGACGCCACGCTCGACCATGTCGAGGAGGCCAAAGGCTTCGGCGTCAGGCTGGCGGAATTCCCCACCAGCCTCCAAGCCGCCCAGGCCTCGCATGAAGCCGGCATGAGCGTGCTGATGGGCGCGCCCAATATCGTGCGCGGCAAATCGCATTCCGGCAATATCGCCGCCCGGGATCTCGCCGACTATGGCGTGCTCGACGTGCTCTCTTCCGATTACGTGCCGCTGAGCCTGATCCACGCGCCTTTCGTGCTGGCCGACGAGGACAATGGCATGGACCTCTCCCAGGCGATCCGCATGGTGACGTCGACGCCCGCCAAGACCGTGGGCCTTGACGATCGCGGCCGCATCGCTTCAGGCCTGCGCGCCGATCTCGTGCGCATCCGCCGCGACCATGGCGCGCCGGTGGTACGCTCTGTCTGGCGGCAGGGACGACGGGTGGCGTGATGGATCTGGCGATCAAGCCTGCGCTGTCGACGCGCGGCCGGCTGGTGGTGATCGTCGGCCCCTCCGGGGCCGGCAAGGACACGCTGATCGATTACGCCTGCCGGGCGCTGGCGGACCGGCCCGAATTCGGCGTGGTGCGGCGGGTGATCACCCGGCCTGAGGAGGCAGGCGGCGAAGCCCATTGCGCGGCCGGGCTCGACGATTTTGCGCGCATGAAAGCCGAAGGGGCTTTCTGCGTCGACTGGGGGGCGCATGGCCTGTGCTACGGCGTGCCGGCGGAGCTTCGCCAGGACATCGCCTCGGGCGCGGTGCGGCTCGTCAATGGCTCGCGCCGGGCGCTGCCTTTGTTTCGCGCAGCCTTCGCAGATGTCGAGACCGTGCTTGTGACGGCCGCGCCCGAGGTTCTGGCCCGACGTCTCGCGGCGCGGGGTCGCGAAAGCCTCGACGAGATCAAGGCGCGACTGGCGCGACTGGTGGAAGACAGGCCGGAGGATTATGATCTGGTGATTTCCAATGACGGCGCGGTGGAAGAGGCCGGGGAGAGACTGGCGGCGTTTTTGCGGGGGTGAGCGACTAAGGAGCTCGGAGAATGCAGTTGTGTGCTGAGTCGCGCGTCGCATGTAAAGTATTGCCGATCGCTTCCCCCTTTTTCGGCACTGCGTGAGCAACCCTCAATCCACACGCTCTACCCGCGCCACCGTAAACTCGCCGCGATAACTGTAGATCTGGCCGAGCCAGGGATGCAGCACGCGCATCTTCATCCGAAACCGATCCTCGTCGATCGCCTCCTCCTCGGCCTCGACCCGACCGAACAGATGGTCGAACGGCAGAGGAAGCAGGCGGCCGAACAGCGGCAGAAGATAGCCGCGATGGCGGATAGCGATGCGGGCGCCGTCCCAGTGGTAGCTGGCGCGCCAGGCGAAGCCGGCGGGCATATATTCCACCATCTCATCGCTGAAATAGGGCGTGAGGCGCGAGCGGAAGCGGTGCGTGCGGCCATCCGGCCGCATGAAGGAGCGATCGAAATCGCAGGCCTCGGCGCCCGCCTCGCCGCAGAAGCGGATGACGACAGGGATATTCTCGCCGGAAAACGGCGCGAGCGTGCGCGACAATTTGATCAGCGGCGCAAGCTTTTCGAACCAGGGCGCCATGGTGATGGTCAGCGCGCCTTGCAGCAGCACCAGATCCCGCGAGCCGGCGCGCGGCGCATAACGCCTGCGCAAAACCTGCGGCAAGGCTGCCCAATCCGCGCCGAACACCTTTTCGAACAAGGATGGCCGATCCATCAGCGACCGCCGAGATTGTCGATCTTGCCCGCGCCGAGCATGCGGATCAGAAGATTGCGGACAGCGCGCATGGCGGGATAGGTGAAGCGGGCGAGCGCCGGCGAGCGAAACATGAGCGCGTTCATGCGATTGAACCAGCCATGTTGGGAGCCGATGAGGCCCATCAGCGTCAGAGCTTCGGCGCCATGATAGAGACGGTCGCCATAAGAGAGCACCATGCCCTGATCGAGATCGAGACCGGCCTGGTTGATCTTCGCCATCAGCGGATGGCCGCGCTCCACGCGCGCATCGACGAGATGCAGATTGCCGACTGACTGGCGGATGCGCAACGCCTGCGCCGCGACCCGGCAGAGCGGGCATTCGCCGTCATAGACGAACCAGACATCGCCTTGCATAACGCTCTCCCATTGTTCCCCGCCGCATCGGTAGCATTCCGACCGGACGGGCGCAAAAGGGCAAAGTGGCGCAGTTTTGTCAGGCGCGGGCGCCCACCGCCACCAGGCAGATCCCCGCAATGATCACCGCCACCCCGAGCGCGGTCGGCCAGCTGATCTGTTCGCCGAGCACCACCACGCCGGCAGCCGTTGTCAGCGCCATGCCCAGCGCGACGAAGGGATAGGCCGAGGACACCGGCAGTTTCGACAGGACCAGCAGCCAGAGAATGGCGCCGAGACCATAAAGGCCGAGCCCGCCGATCACATAGGGCGACAGGACGACGGCGCGCGCCAGACCCGCGACATCGACCTTGTCGGAGAGCGCCGCCTGGACATCGGGCCTGGTCATGCCATGGCGCAGGATGATCTGGGAAACAGCGCTGATTGTGACGCTGACGAGAATGAAAAGATAGTTCATCACGAATCCTTGCCGGAATAGATGCAGAGCCATGCCCGCCGGAACAGCGGTTCGGACGTCGAGGCGGTGGCGCAGGGAGCGGCGACGTAATCGACGCCGTGGGCGCGCGCATAAGCGAGGCGGGCTTCGAGCGACCCGAGCGCGGTGACGGCGCGATAGCGCGCCTCGAAGATCGGGAAATAGGACGGCGACCACATGACGGCGGCTCCGTATTTGCCCTGGATCCAAATGGAGCGTTTCGACGTCTCGACAAAGCCGATGGAGGCGGCGACGAGATCGACCGAAGCAGGCTTGCCGTCGACGGCTTCATCGACAACAGGAAGAAGGAACACGGCGTTGGGCGCGGTGTTGGCGCGCGCCCAGTCGCCGGCCTCGGCCCAGAGCGAAATCTGGCTGGTCGTCGCCAGGGACCGGCTGACGGCCGCAGATCCGGCCCAGACCACAATGCCCGCCGCGAGAAGCGCGGCAAACGCCTGCCCGAGCAACGCCAGACGGCCGTGGCCGGGAATACGGGCGACAAGACGCGGCGCAAAGCGGTCGAGCGCCAACAGCAGAACCAGGGCAGGCAAAGCCAGCCGCGACAGCGCCATGGCTGCCGTCATCAGCAATGCAAGAGCGTTGTCGCTCCGCGTCCTGGCGTCCGCGAGGCGACTGGCGACCAAGATCGCCGCGCCCACGCCGACCAACAGCTGCAACACGACAGCCGATCGCATCAGATGCAGATTGAGAAGAAACCGATCATCGCTGACATGCGGCAGGATCGCGCCTATCGCCAGCACAGCGCAAGCGCCAAGCGCGAGCGCGGCGAAACCCGCGCGCTTGCGCCCCATCGCAGCAGAGATCACCCCCAGGGCGGCGAGCAGGAAAGCCAGGAAGGCCAAATCCTTGCGGGAAAAGCTCTCCACGAAAAAATGATAGGGATAGAATCCCCACAGGAAATCCTCGTAGGGAATGGGGGTCGTCCGCCCCGCCTCGGGATTGCCGAGCACGCTCGCCAGAACGGGAGCAACGACAGGCGCACCCGCCGCCACTCCCGCCGTTACGCGCAGGATCAAAACCCACAGGCCAATCTGACGCTGCGCGAGCGCCAACAGCGCGGCCAGCGCGAGCGGAGGCAGCATCCAGACCGCCATGAAGGCGTTCAAGAAAAAGGTCACGCAGACCACAAAGGCGGCAAGGCCGAAACGGCCCGCCAAAGCGGCGGCGAAACCCGTCAGCAGCGTGGCGTTGGCAAGCTCCGAATGGCTGAAATAGTCAATATTCAAGGCGCCTTCGCCGATGGTCGCTCCACGCAGCAGACTGGACGCCGCCAAGAGCCCGGCAAACAGGACGTTGACGCGCAGACCGCGATAGCCGAGCGCCGCCGCAACCGCAAAGCAGGCCATGAAAAAGGCGATGCGAGACAACGCGAAACACATGCCGAGGAAAAGGCGCGGCTCCACCCACTGCCCCACGCCGGCCACGCTGAGCCAGAAACCCGACGAAAAATAGCGAAGCGACTGAACGAAGGCGTCGGCAGCGAATTCCGGCTTGGCCCAGGCTTTTTCGAGGATCGGCAGATGATAGATATTGTTGCTGTAGACGGGCAGATAGCCGGTGAACAGGACAGAGATCAGCGCCGCCAGAACGGCCAACGCCAGAAGTTCGGCGATCGTCGCTGGCCGGTCCGATGCCAGGACGATCGAGCGTGATGGCGTGAAAGCCGGTTCCGCAACCATGTCAGAGCGCTCCGAACAGCACGACCAGGCATCCGGCCCCGACCGCCCAACTGCGCCGGTCGCGGATGGCGAAGACGATCGGATCGTCATGCATCAGCCGACGATGCGCCATCAACAGCATCCGCGCCACCCAATAGAGCATCAGCGGGCAGAGACCCCAGAGGATCTCCGGACGCGAATAGAGCGCCGCGACATTGGGCGAACTGACATAGAGGGCGAGAACGGTGATGGCGTTCATGCCGGCGGCGGCGGCCAGGGCCGCGATCACCTGCAGGTCGCCAATCCGGTAGTTGCGATTGGACGGATCCGGCAGGCCGGCGTCGAGCCGCATCGACAGTTCGACATAGCGCTTGACCAAGGCCAGCGCCGTGAAGATCAAGGTCGAGAAGGCGAATAACCAGGGCGACAGCGCCACGCCGATGGCGATGGCGCCGGCGATGACGCGAATGGTGTAGAGCATCGCCAAGGTGACGACATCGACCACCATCTTGCGCTTCAGCGAGAAGGAATAGGCGGTGGTGAGGGCGAGATAGACGCCGAGCACGACCGCGAAGGCCGGCGACACCAGCGCCGCAAGACCAAAAGCAAGCACGGTCAGCAGGGGGAAAAGCATGACGCCTGTGGCGATCGACACGTCGCCGGACGCAAAAGGCCGCCGGCGCTTGCTCGGATGCGCCCGGTCGGCCTGGATGTCGAGAAGATCGTTGAGAATATAGACGCCGGAGGCGCAGGCGCAGAAGGCCGCAAAGGCTGTCAGCGCCAAAAGCAGGGAGGCGAAATCGAAGCTGTGCGAGGTGACGAGCGGGATGAAGATCAGCGCGTTCTTGGCGTATTGATGCACCCGCAGCAGCCGCGCCAGGAGCTTTGCGGAGACAGCGCGTCCCTGCAGGTGGTCGAAATCCGGATGCAGACGCCTGAGAGCGGATGTGGTCGTCCGCGACGCTTCGACGGCGACGGCGCTGCGGGCGACGCGCCAGATGGCCAGATCTTCAGAGCCATTGCCGACATAATCGAAACCGCCTTCGCCGAAGGCGCCGACCAGCGCCTCGGCCTTGTGGGGGCCGCCGAGATTGACGGCGTCATCCGAGCAGAACACGCCGTCGAACAGGCCGAGATGGGCGGCGACGCCTTCCGCATGGCGCCGGGCGGCGGCGGTGGCGAGATAGACCGGCCGTCCATTCTGTTTGGTCGTCACGATCAGCGCCAGCACATCCTCATTATAGGGCAATGCGGCGTAATCGATGTCGGCGAGATCCGCGAAATGCCGCTTGATGGCCTGTTTTCGCAGATCGCTGAACAGCGAGCGGCCCAAAGCCCTCGCGCCATGGCGAGACAAAGCGTCGAACACCGATTCATGCAGGAGGTCGGAACGCACCAAGGTTCCGTCGAGGTCGACCACTATCGGGGTCGTGTCGATATCGACTATCTGCAACATGACGCCTCTCCTGCTTGCGGGGAGACGTTAACGCCATTTTTACGTTTGGAAACCTGCGTAGGGAAATGAGAGTTAACACCGCCCCGTTCAGGCGAATTTCGTCCGTTTCTGGGATGTGATCAGCGCGCGAAAGGCCCCATGGTGACACAGGCGCGTCAAGGCGGGACGCTCCCGCCCTCGACACTTGCGATCACAGCCAGACGTCGTCGCGGCCGATCTCCTTGAGGGAGACGCCGAGGATGGTCGCCGTCTCGCCATTGTCGAAATCGATGACCACATTCTTGCCCTTCTGGGTCATGTGGTTGTCGACGAGATCCTTGTAGTCGTGGATGGCGGCGATGCCGGAGAGGTCGAGAATGTCGTGATCGCCGCGCCTCTCGTTAAAGTCCGTGACGGTGTCGGAGCTGAAGCGATCGAACACGAAGCGATCGTCGCCCACTCCCCCGGTCAGCCGGTCATCGCCCTTGCCGCCGATGAGGACATCGTCATTGCCGGAACCATTCAATATATCCCTGCCGGCCCGGCCGTTCATGCGGTCGCCGAGCGCAGTTCCGGTGACCAGATTGTTCTTGTCGTCCAGATCGTTGGCGAATGTGGTGTTCAGCTTCATCTTGAATGTGATGAAAATATAGCTGTGGCTGGTGGTCGCGACACCGCCGAGATCGATGTAAAGCGCATCCTCGCCTTTGGCATTGCCAGAGGTGACGCCATAGGCATGGGTGAGCTGGATGTCGCGCTCGTTCAGGCCGCGGATATTGGTGTTGAGCGTGAAGCCGGCGATGCGCTCCAGCGCGCCATATTTGTCGGCGAACATCAGACCGTTGAACACCCGCTCGGTCCAGACGGCGCTGGCCTTGAAATCGACGAAGAAGCCTTTTTCATAGAGATCGATCTGAAACAGCGTGGCGTTCTTGCCGATTTCGACATCGTCGCCCACGGTGACGTCGCCGCTATAGAGGGAATTCTTGTCGAGATTGCCCTCATAACCGGTGTATTTGTTGGGATAGTAATAGGCGTAATAGAGTTTGCGGCCAGTCCAACTCATGTGATGTCCTGAGATTTCAGGCGCGCCGACGCGCCGAATCACGAAAACCACATAGGACTCCGCAAAGCTTTCGCGGGCCGGGAGGCGCGGAGTGGACCCCCGCGCCCCGGAGCTTTCGTTGTGCTCAGCTGCCCTTGGCCATGGCGGCGGCGATGAGGTCGACATTGTAGCGGAACATCGTCTCATAGGTCGGCGCGACGCCGTCCTTGTCCGACAGCGATTCCACATAGAGTTCGCCGCCGGCGCTCGCGCCGGTCGCCTTGGCGATCTGTTTGACGAGGCGCGGATCGTTGGAGTTTTCGAAGAAATAGGTCTTCACATGCTCGGCCTTGATCGGGTTGATCAGTCTGGCGACATCGCCGGCCGAGGCTTCCGTTTCGGTCGAGACGCCGATGGGAGCGAGGAACCGCACCTTATATTCGCGGCCGAAATAGCCGAAGGCGTCATGGCTGGTCAGCACCTTGCGCGCGCTTTCCGGAATGGGGTCGATGCGGGAATGGGCGTAAGCGTCCATGGCGTCGAGCTTGTCGAGATAGGCCCGGGCATTGGCCTTGTAGGCCTCGGCGTCGGCGGGGTCGGCCTTGATCAGCGCCGTCTCGATATTCTTCACCCACACCTTCACATTCACGGGGCTGTTCCAGACATGCGGATCGGTGACGGTCTGGCCGTCTTCCTCCATCTTGCGGGTCTTGACGCCCTGGGAGACGGTGACCGGCTTGCCCTGATAACCCGAGGCGGTGATCAGCCTGTCCATCCAGCCTTCCAGCCCTTCGCCCGAGACGAAGACCACCTTGGCAGATTTCAGCGCCTTGGCGTCGGCGGGCGACGGTTCGAATTCATGGGGATCGCCATTGGGGCCGACGAGGCTTTTGACCGTGACATGGTCGCCGCCGACCTGTTTGGCGACATCGGCGAGCACGGTGAAGGAGGCGACGACGGGGATCTCATCGGCAAAGGCCGGGGCGGCGAAAGCGAGGATCACAGGCAGGGCAGACGCGTAGAGCAGGGTTTTCTTCATGGCAGGCTTCCTTTCGGGATGATCGAGGGGTTCAGCCCTCGAGATGCGGACGGGGAAAGAGTTTCGGCAGCCAGCCCGACGGGGCGATGGCCAGCGAGATGACGAAGAACAGCGCGGCCGCCATGATGATGGTCGGGCCGGAGGCGAGCTCGAGATGATAGGAGGCGATGAGGCCGAGATAGCTGGCGGCGGCGGCCGACACTGCCGAGATCAGCATCATCGCCGGCAGGCGGTCGGTCCACAGCCGGGCGATGGCGGCCGGCAGCATCATCAACCCCACCGCCATCAGCGTGCCCAAAGCCTGGAAACTGGCGACCAGATTGAGCGCGACCAGAAACAGGAACAGCGCGTGATGGATGGGGCCGCGCCCGCCAACGGCCCGGAGAAAGCCGGGATCGAAGCATTCCGCCACCAGCGGCCGGTAGATGACGGCGAGCGCCAGAAGCGTGAAGGAGGCGATGGCCGCGATCTGCGTCAAGGCTTCGGCGTCGATGGCGAGGATCGTTCCGAACAGCACATGCAGGAGATCGATGTTCGAGCCCTTGAGCGAGACGATCAGCACGCCGAGCGCTAAGGACGCCAGATAGAAGCTCGCGAAACTCGCATCTTCGGGGAGCGTCTTGCCGCGGCTCACGAGACCCGCAAGCAGCGCCACCGACAGGCCGGCGACGAGACCGCCCAAGCTCATGGCGGAGACCGATAGCGTTCCCGCGGCGAGATAGCCGATCGCGGCGCCCGGCAGCACGGCATGGCTCATGGCGTCGCCCATCAGGCTCATGCGCCGGAGCATCAGGAAGACGCCGATAGGGCCGGAGCCGACCGCAAGACACAGCGAGGCGACCAGCGCCCGGCGCATGAAGCCGAAATCGGCGAAAGGCGCGATTAGAAGATCATAGGCCGTCATGCCGCGACCTCCGGGCGGACGCAGACGCCGGCCGTCTCATCCCAGCTTTCCGACATGGCCCGGGCTTTCAGGAGATTGTCCGGCGACAGCGCTGCAGCGGTGGGACCCCAGGCGACCTGTTCGCGGGCGATCAGCAGCGTCTGAGGAAAATGCGTGCGGATCTGCTCGACATCATGCAGCACCGCCACCACCGTGCGGCCCTCGCCATGCCAGCCGGCCACCAGCGCCAGGAGATCGGCGGTGGTGCGGGCGTCGATGGCGGTGAAAGGTTCGTCGAGCAGGATCACCGGCGCATCCTGCAGCAGCAGCCGGGCAAACAGCGCCCGCTGGAACTGCCCCGCCGACAACTGGCCGATCGGCCGGCGTTCGAAGCCCGTCAGCCCGACGGCGGCGAGCGCCTCCTCGGCCTTGACGAGATCGGCGCGCGTCATGCGCCCGAAGGCGCCGGCCCGGCCCCAGGCGCCGAGCATCACCGTTTCGATCACCGAAATCGGAAAGCGCCGGTCGATCTCGGCGGCCTGCGGCAGATAGCCGAAATCATGGCGCGACAGTCGATGTTCGATACGCCCCTCGACCGGCCGGATCTCGCCCATCAGCGCTTTGAGCAGCGTCGATTTCCCCGCCCCATTCGGCCCGGCGATGGCGGTGAGGCTGCCAGAGGCAAACTCGCCCGAGACATGATGCACCGCCGGATGCCGGCGATAGGCGAGCGTGAGATTGGACATGCGGATGGCGGCGCTCATGGCAGCGCCACCGCCCAGACCACGGCCGCCCAGAGCCCGGCGACGACGACGAGCGCGAAGGCGACGCGCAGGAGAGAAGACTGGCCGAGAAGGCCCGGAGAAACAGAAAATTCGCGCCGCATCGGGTTTCCGAAAGTTAATGTAATAACATAACGTGATGTGGCGATACAATAGTGGCGGAATATTGGCAAGGGGACGAGTGGGATCTGATCGTCTGCGGGTTCGGCGTGGAAACTCAAGGCGGCGCGTGCGGCGCCCCCCTCTGGTCTGCCGACCATCTCCCCCTCAAGGGGGGAGATTGGCAGGCGGGCCGGCCATCGCCCGGCCATTGACGTCGAGAGAGCGGAAACCGCCGCCCCATCCGATCTCCCCCCTTGAGGGGGAGATGTCCGGCAGGACAGAGGGGGTAGCCGCGGCCACTGCGTTAGTGACCCATGTCCTGCCTGTTGGACGCTATCGCTGCGTCCAAGGATCGCTCACAACTCATGCACCCTCACCCCCGGGCATACCTGCATGGCCATGTCGCGGATATGCTGGTGATGGGTGAGATAGATGACCTGGCCGGAGCGGGCCATGGCGGAGAGTTGGGTCAGCGCTTCTTCGGCGCGCATGTCGTCGAAACTTTCCATGATGTCGTCGGCGATGAAGGGCGCCGGCATGCGGGCGGCGGCGTATTCGCCGTAGCCGGCGATGCGCAGCGCCAGATAGAGCTGATATTGCGCGCCCTTGGAGAGATCGCCCGCCTGTTTGGAGCCGCCGTCGGCGGAGAGCGCGATCAGCGTTTCCTGCTGGCCGTCGCGCTGGGCGGCGAGACCGCGATAGGCGCCGCGGGTGAGTTGGGCGAAGGCGTCGGAGGCGCGGCCCATCATCGAGGAGCGGTGGCGGTCGCGATAGAGCCTCAGCGCCTGTTCGGCGGCGAGCGCGCCGAGCCGGAGTTCGAGCGTGCGGCGCGCGCCTTCCTCGATGTCGAGCAGCACGGTGCGGCGGGCGGAGATCAGCCGGGCGACGCGGTCGTCGCCATCGATTTCCTTGAGCTTGGCTTCGGCCGCGCTGGCGACAGCGTAGAGGCGCTGGGTTTCGAGATCGCGCGCTTCGGCGGCGGGTCTGGTCTCCTCGATCTCGGCCAGCAGCGCGTCGCGGTCAAGGCCTGTCAGTTCCTGTTCGGCCGCCGCGATATCGGGGGCTGCGAGACTGTCGCGGAGATCGGCGGCGAGATCGATAATAGTGCGATCGAGCTCCGCGCCGCGCCGGATGAGCGCCAGCGCCGCCTCGACGCCATCGAGACCTTCGACGCCGAAATGATCGGCGAGACGGGCGGTCTCAGCGGCAAGCGCATCGCGCGCCGCCTCGATCTCGGCCCGCTCCTCGACAAGCTTCGACAGCCGCGTCTCGGCGTCGCGGCGGCGGGCGAAATCCTCGCGGGCGTCGCGCAGGCGGCGCTCGAAATCGCGGTGGATCTGCAAGGGCGCGAGTGTATCGTCAAAACCATAGTCGTCGGCGAGGCTGCGCATGGCGTCGGTGAAGAGGTCGATGTCGCGGTTCATCTTGTCGATGCGATCGACGGTGACGGCGCGGGCCGACAGCGCGCTGTCGAGCGCCTGCAGCTGGTCGATCAGTTCGCCGACGACGGCAGGCGTCGGGGGTACGAGTCCCTCCCCCGTCTCCATCAGCCAGGAGGCGGCCAACGCCTCGCGCCAAGCGGTGTCCCAGGCGGCGAGTTCGGATTTGGCCTCAGCCTCGGCTTTGCGGCGACGGAGGAGATCGGCCTCGCGGGCCGCGTAAGCGTCGGTCAGCGCGGCGCGGCGGGTTTCGGTGTCAAGAAAGCGGCGGCCGGTGAAGGTGAGCGCATCGAGCTGGGCGGAGGCGTCGACGCGCAGACCGCAGGCGGCGAGCGCCTGGGCCAGCCGCTCGCGGGCGGCGTCGAAAGCGGTGACAGCCTCGTCGCGGGCGCGCTCGGCGTCATCGAGGGCGGTGAGCGCTTCGAGCGCGGCGTCGGCGTCCTGGCGCCAGGCTTCGAGGCGGGCGATCTCGGGCTCTACGCCCGGAGCGATCTCTTCGACATAGGCGGCGAAGGTCTCGCGGAGCGCGGCGAGCGCTTGCGCAGCGTCGGCGCGCTGGCGCGACAGCGCTTCGGTCTGCGCGTCCAGCCGGGCGAGCGACTGATCGAGACCGGCAAGGCGCGCGGCTTCGGCGGCCTGGGTCATGCGGCGGGCGCGATAGGCGTCATCCGTGTCGAGCGCTGTGCGGAAAGCGTCGGCTGTGTCCGGGGAGAGGCTGGACCGATGGGTGGACCAGGCGGCCTCGCGAGCGGCGCGGGCGTCCGTGAGCACGGCGTCGGAGACGACGCCCTGCTGATCGGCGAGGCTCGCGCGTTCGGCGAGCAGACCGGCGCGTTCGGGATGAAGGCGGCGGAGATCGGCTTCGAGGCCGGACAGCGTCTTGTCCGCCTCTTCGAGGCGCCTGCGCCAGTCGGCGAGTTCGCGGACCGGCGGCAGGCGGAGGTCCGTGAGATCATCGCGGCGACCGCGCCAGGGGCGGAGTGCCGCGAGCCGGCGGTCGAACTGGAGTTTGGCGGCCTCGACATCGCGCTCCAGCCGCTGGATGCGGCCGGTGAGATCGACGCCCCGGCTTTCGGCGAGGCAATCGGAAAGCCAGGCGAGCGCTGCAGCGTCCGCGCCTGCCCCGGCCTCTTGGTCGATGGCCTCCTGGGCGGCATCCAACGCCTCCTGGGCGGCGCGGGCTTCGCGGATGGCGGCAGCCCGGCGCTCAGTGAGCGGCGCATGCGCCTTGATCAGCGGCTTGATGGCGCCGAGCCTGATAGCAGGCAGAGGCAGCCGCGCCGGGTCCTCTTCATCGGCACGGCCGAGACGGACAAGACTGTCGGCGACGCGGCGGTCGGCCTCGCGCAATTCATTTTCCCGGCGCGGCAGATCCTGGGCTTCGGCGCGGGCGCGGGCGGCGAGATCGGCCAGTCCCTCGAAACGGCTTTCGGCATTCAGGATGGGATCGACGGGCTGTTCGTCCTCGCCGCCCGCGAGAGCCTGCTGCTCGCGGATCAGCCGCGCAAGCGCGGTCTCGGTTTCGAGCGCGCGGCGGCGGAGCGCGGCGACATCGCGGTCCCAGCCTTCTGGCGGCGCGGGCGGCAGGGAGAGAGCGGCGCGCTCCATGCGCAGCGCGGCGAGACGGGCGGCTTGCGGCAGGGCGCTCAGCCGCTTTTCAGCGCGGTCGAGCTTGACGCGGAGCGCGGCGCGGTCGCGATTGGCGGTCTCATAGGCCGTGCGGGCGCGGTCGCGCTCAGTGGTCAACCTGCCGTGTTCGCTGGCGGCGATATCGATGCGGTCGCGCTCGGCCTTCAACTCTTCGAGCCGCCGCTTGAGATCGGCGAGCTCGGTCTTGGAGGCGCGTGGTTTGTGGAAGCCGTCGGTCTCCGAGCGGATCGCCTCCAGCTTTTGCGCCAGTTCCGACAGGCCGGCGCTGGCCGAAAACAGCAATTGTCCGAGATCGCCCTTGCTGTCGAGAATGGCGCGGCCGCCCTCCTCCAGCGTCGTCTCGTCGAGCGAGAACATGGTGCGATAGGCGTCGCGATCGAGCCCGCCGAGATCGCCGAGCAGCAGGTGATCGCCGACCGGCTGGTCGGCTTCATCGAGTAGGCTCGCTTGCGGTTTCTTGATGCGGGTCAGCAGGCGCGGGCCGGCTGCCGTTTCCAGCCGCGCCGAGATCCGCATGGATTTGTAGTCATGCAGGAAGGCATAAGGCGAACGCGGGTCGATGCCATAGAGAAAATCGAGCCAGGCGGAAAACAACGTCGACTTGCCGGCCTCGTTGGGGCCATGGACGATGTGAAAGTCCGGGCCATTCTCAGGCTTGTCGCCGAAATCGAGGCTGCGATCGGTGAATTTGCCGTAACGGATAAGATCGAGCGAACGGATGCGCATCAGGCCTCTCCTCCCTCGCGCAGCCGCGCCAAGACAGTGTCGACGCCGTCGCGGGCGAGCGCGTCCAGCCTCTGGGCGAATTCCGCCTCGTCCTGCCCGAACAACCCGCGCAATTCCGGCGGCAGGCCCTTGATCAACTCGTTGGCGGCGTCCATGGCGAGATCGCGGAAGGCGGGACCGGAAAGCACGTCGGTGTCGATCAGGCCGGCAAGCTCGGCGACCGGATCGCCCGAGGCTTCAGTCTTGGTCTCCAGCGGACGGCAAGCGCTTTCGACCTGCTCGACAAACAGGCGGCCCAGCCGGCCGGCGGTGAGCTCGGCCTCGGCCTTGACGAGATCGAGTTCGCGGCGCAGGCGCCAGGCGAGCGGCGTGGAACCCGTCAGTTTCAACCTGACGACGCCATGATGATCGCCTGCCGTCTGCGCCTCTAGAGAACGGGCGATGCGGGCGACGGCGTCAGACCAGTCGAAAACGCCGGCGAGATCGACCTCGACGCGGTCGAAACGGGCGCTGGCGACGCTGCGCTCCTGAACGGTGATGTCTCCGTCATCAGTGACAGTGACGAGGCTCACAGACTTCGCGCCGGCCTCGTTGATGTCGCGTCCCTGGGGGATGCCGGGCATGACCACGGTGGCGGCGCCAGTATATTCGGCGCGCTGGTGGATATGGCCGAGCGCCCAATAACGGAAGCCCGAGGACTGGAGTTCCGGCAGGCTGACGGGGGCGTAGGGGTCGTGGCTCAGGGAGCCTCCGAGGCTGGTATGCATGAGGCCGATATTGACGGTGCCCTCCACCGGCGGCTTGTAGCTCGGCAGCAGGCAATCGGGCGCGCGCGGCTCGCGGAAGCTCAGGCCATGGATAACGATGTCGGGACCAGAGGCGCGGGCGAGCGCAACAGCCTCGGCGCGGCCGCCGAACAGCTTGACGCTGTCGGGCAGCACCAATTCGCGGGTGATCTTCGACAGCGCGTCATGATTGCCGCGGATAATATAGGTGGGAATGCCGGCCTCGTGCAGGCGGCCGAGTTCGCGAGCGAGAAACAGCGCCGTCTTCATAGACGTTTGGTCGCCGTCATAGAGATCGCCGGCGATCAGCAGCGCATCGACCTGCTCAGTCAGGCAGAGATCGACGATGCGGGTGAGCGCTGAGCGGCTCGCCGCCCCGATCACCTCTGCGAGGTCCTCGTTCTTCAGCGCCAGCGAGCGCAAGGGCGAATCGAGATGAATGTCGGCGGTGTGGACGAAGCGGAAGGGCAAGCGAACATCCGTTGTCTGGGAGGGGCAGGCTTCTGTTGCCCAGAGCATATGGACCGGCGGGCGTGAAAATACAACCTTCGAGCGGGCGCGGCTGGTCGGGGAAAAGCCGCCGTGGCGGTTTCCCCGGCCCGGCGGATCAGATAGAGCCGAGGGCGCGACAGAATGGGCGGGACCGGGATGATGGACAGAGGCGACAAGCCGGAAAAAAGCGCCGAAGAGCGCCTCGCCAAGCTCATGAAGGCCTGGAACAAGGCGCCGGATGAGGCGCGGCAGGCTTTTCTCACTGCGATCGCCGGTGATCTGCATCCGGGGCGGGCGCCGATCGCCGATGGTCGTTACCTGACGCCAGCCGGTATCGCCCGCATCGAGGAGGCGCTGAAACGCCGACGCCTGCGCCCCGAACAAGCGATGGCCGAGATGGGTTTCGGGCCGCGCGACAAGGCGCTGTCGCGCGCGCTGGCGCTCGGTTACGGCTTGCGATTGTCGGTGATTTCGGCGCTCACGGACTGGCTCGACAAACAGGATTGATCCGCACAGACGCATCTTCCGCGTCAAGACTTTCTTCACTTGATAATCTACGTATTTTCGTATATACGATATATAATCATGAGGAGGAGACATCATGGCGAAAATCGCAGTGCTCGGCGCCGGCCTCGGCGGCTCGATCATGGCCTATGAATTGCGCGACCAGGTGGGCCGCGACGACGAGATCATTCTGATCAACAGGGGCTCGATCTATTCCTTCGTGCCGTCCAATCCGTGGGTGGCGGTGGGATGGCGCGAGCGGGAGGATGTCGAGATCGATCTGGCGCCCGCCTGCGCCAAGCGCAATATCCGGCTGAGACCGGAAGGCGCGGCCCGGGTGATCCCGTCGGAAAACCGCGTAGCCATGCTCGACGGCTCCTCGGTGGAGTATGACTATCTGGTGATCGCCACCGGCCCGGAACTGGCTTTCGACGAGATCGAGGGTTTCGGGCCGGAGGCCAAGACGCAATCGGTCTGCCATATCGATCATGCGCTGATGACCAAGGCGGCCTTCGAGCGACTGGTCGCCAATCCCGGCCCGGTGGTGATCGGGGCGGTGCAAGGCGCCTCCTGCTTCGGGCCGGCCTATGAATTCGCCTTCATTCTCGACAAGGCCTTGCGCGACGCCAAGGTGCGCGACCGGGTGCCGATGACATTCGTGACATCGGAGCCCTATATCGGCCATCTCGGCCTCGATGGCGTCGGCGACACCAAAGGCCTGCTCGAAAGCGCGTTGCGCTCCAAACACATCAAATGGATCACCAATGCGCGGGTGACAAAATTCACCAGCGAAGAGGTGCTGGCCGAGGAAATCAACGACGACGGGACGGTGAAGGCGGCCCATGCGATCGCCTCGCGCTTCACCATGATGCTGCCGGCCTTTCGCGGCGTGGCGGCGGTGCGCGACATCGAGGGGCTGACCAATCCGCGCGGCTTCATCCTGGCCGACAAGCATCAGCAGAACCCGACTTTCAAGAACATCTTCTCGGTCGGCGTCTGCGTGGCGATCCCGCCGATGGGCAAGACGCCGGTGCCGGTGGGGGTGCCCAAGACCGGCTTCATGATCGAATCCATGGTCACCGCCACCGCCCACAATATCGCCCGGATGATCGAGGGCGGCGCGCCCAATGCGCAGGGCACCTGGAACGCCGTCTGCCTCGCCGATTTCGGCGATGGCGGTATCGCGTTTGTGGCGCAGCCGCAGATCCCGCCGCGCAATGTCAACTGGTCGTCGCAGGGCAAATGGGTGCATGCCGCCAAGATCGGCTTCGAGAAATACTTCCTCTACAAAGTGCGGCAGGGCAAATCCGAGCCCTTCTACGAAAAGCTCGCGCTGCAGGCGCTCGGCATCGACAAGCTGAAGGCGGTCAGCTTCGATTGACATCCGGGCGACACGGCAAACCGGCCGCGCATCCCCGCGGCCGGTTTTTTCACGTCATGATGTTTTCAGGCGAAGAGCACTGAGCCGCTGCGATAGAGAACATAGAGCGCGACGACAGCGACGATGGCCGCGAACAGGCGGTTGAGAAGCGTCTTGCCAGCAGAGAGTTTTGTGGCGAGCGCCATGCCGGCCAGGCCGCCCAGAACGCCGCCGGCGATGAAGTTGAGCGCCACGGGCCAGTCGACCAGGCCGGACCAGGCGTAACTCAGCGCTGTGGCGAGGCCGAAGGTTCCGACCGACAGCAGCGACGTGCCGACCGCCTTGATCATCGGCATGCGGGTGGCGGCCATCAGCGCCGGCACGATCAGGAAACCGCCGCCAATGCCGAAAAATCCGGACGCGGCGCCGGCGAGCGCGGCGATGGCCGCGGTGCGCAGACAGGTGGAGCGGTCGGCGGGCCGCTCCAGATCCGCCTCCTGCCCGCGCGGCCTGAGCATCAAAGCCGCAACCGCCAGCATCAGCAGGCCGAACAGAAACAGCAGCGACTGGCCATCGACCGCCTTGCCGATCAGCGAGCCCAAAAGCGCGCCCGCCACGCCGACTGCGGCGAAAACAGCGCCGCAGCGCCAGCGGACATTGCCCCGAAGCGCATGTCCCGCCAGATTGGCGTAGGCGTTGACCGCCACGGCCACCGCGCTGGTGCCAATCGCCATATGCGGATCGCGCACGCCCACGACATAGAGCAACAAAGGGGTGGCGAGAATGGAGCCGCCTCCGCCGATCAGGCCGAGCGTGAAGCCGACCGCGCCGCCGGAGACGAGCGCCAGGAACGTCATTTGCCGCCGACCGCCTGATAGGCCGCCGCGCAACGTCCGCCGGAGGCGCAATAGGCCAGAATGCGGCCATCGGCGCCCTGAAGGACCGCCTTCAGCTCCGCGCCCTGCTCCGGCGTCATGCGGCCGGGAATGACGGGGATATAGTGAATGTCGAGGCCGGCAGCCTCAGCCGCCTTGGCCATATCGGCGAAAACGGGCTGGCCGAAACCTTCATTGTCGGGCCGCATGCAGATCACCGTCTTGTAGCCGAGGCCGGCGATGTCCTGCAGATGGCCGGGCGACAATTGCCCGGTGACATGGAAATGATCGTCGATGGCGCGAATGCTCATGGGTCTCTCCTTTTTCGCCGGTTCAGGCCGGCTGTGATGGATGGCTCGGGGTCAGAAGGCGTCCAGCGGCACTTTCAGATAGCGTTTGCCGTCGTCCTCGGGCGCCGGCAGTTCGCCGGCCTTCATATTCACCTGGATCGAGGGAATGATCAGCCGGGGCATGGCCAGCGTCTCGTCGCGGGCGGTGCGCAGGGCGACGAATTCGTTCTCGCTGACGCCGTCGCGGACATGGATATTGTGGGCGCGCTCTTCGGCCACCGTGGTTTCCCAGCGGATCTCGCGGCCATTGGGGCCATAATCATGGCACATGAACAGCCGCGTCTCGGGCGGCAGCGACAGCACCTTGTGAATGGAACGGAACAGGATGCGGGCGTCGCCGCCGGGAAAATCGGCGCGCGCCGTGCCGCCATCGGGCATGAACAGCGTGTCGCCGACAAAGGCGGCGTCGCCGATCACATGCGTCATGCAGGCCGGCGTATGGCCCGGCGTGTGCAGGGCGCGCGCTTCGAGCCCGCCGATCGCGTATGTGTCGCCGTCGGCGAACAGGCGGTCGAACTGGCTGCCGTTCCGCTCGAATTCCGTGCCTTCGTTGAAGATCTTGCCGAAGGTATCCTGCACTTGGGTGATCTTGTCGCCGATGCCAATCCGGCCGCCCAGTTTCGACTGGATATAGGGCGCGGCCGACAGATGATCGGCATGGACATGGGTCTCGATCAGCCATTCCATTGACAGGCCATAGGCGCGGATGTGATCGATGACGCGGTCGGCGGAGGCATAGGAAATCCGGCCAGCCGCATAGTCGAAATCGAGCACGCTGTCGATCACGGCGCAGGCGTTTGAGCCGGGATCCCTCACGACATAGCTCACGGTGTTGGTGTCGGCGTCGAAGAAGCCGGTGACATCGGGATGGGATTGCTGGGCGAGTGCGGTCATGCGCGCCTCCATTAGATACGATATTTCGTATATATGTATATTTATCCTATCGTCAAGGGCGCCGGGAACCTGGAGACGGGCGGTGATGTTGTTGACGCCAAGCGGGCCAATCCCGCGGGAGTTGCGACATCAGGGAGGACGCCATGCCCGTGACCGAAAAAGCGCTGATCTCCAAGATCACCTGGCGCATCATGCCGTTTCTCGGCTTTCTCTACCTGATCGCCTATATCGACCGGCAGAATGTCAGTTACGCCAAATTGCAGATGGTCGATGCGCTCGGGCTCAGCGAATATGCCTATGGGCTGGGGGCGTCGCTGTTCTTCATCGGCTATTTCCTGTTCGAGGTCCCGAGCAATCTGTTTCTCGAACGCTTCGGCGCGAGCCGTTGGTTCGCCCGCATCCTGATTTCCTGGGGCGCAATCACCATCGCGCTGGCCTATACCCAGAACGCCACGATGTTCTATGTGCTCAGGTTCCTGCTGGGCGTGGCGGAAGCCGGCTTCTTTCCGGGCGTGCTCTATCTGCTCACACTGTGGTTTCCCCGGGATTATCGCGGCCGCATGGTGGGGCTGTTCATGATCTTCAGCGCGTTTGCAAACGCCATCGGCGCGCCGCTCGGGGGCGTATTGCTCGATCTCGACGGCTTCCTTGGCTATGCCGGCTGGGAATGGGTGTTCCTGGCCACCGGCGTTCCGGCGGTGATCGCCGGCGTCGTGACGCTGTTCTATCTGCCCGACCGGCCCGAAAAGGCGCATTTCCTCTCCTCCGACGAAAAGGCCTGGCTGGCTGAGCGGCTGGCGCGCGAAAACGCCGGCATGAGCGCCGAAGCCGACAACGGCTTCAAGGCGCTCGTCAATCCGCGCGTGCTCCTGATGGCGCTGTGCTATGTCGGCTTTCCGCTGGCCGCCTATGGGCTGAGCTACTGGCTGCCGACCATCGTCGAGGGATTCGGCGTGACCAACACCGTCAACGGCTTGATCAACATCATCCCCTGGCTGATCGTCGCCGCAGCACTTTACATTGTGCCCGCCATGGCCGACCGGACGGAGAACAAGACGCCCTATATCGTCGGCCCGGCCTTTGCAGGCGCGATCTTCCTCGTTCTGTCAGCCGTGGTGACCAATCACACGCTGCAATTCGTGTTTCTGTGCGTGGCGGCCGCCGGCATCTTCGCGGGCCAGCCGGTGTTCTGGAGCCTGCCGGGCCGCTTCCTGCGCGGTGCAGGCGCGGCGGCGGGCATTGCGGCCATCAACTCCGTCGGCAATCTCGGCGGCTTCGTCGCTCAGAATGTCGTGCCCTGGATCAAGGACGAAACCGGCAGCACGATTGCGCCGATGTTCTTCCTCGCCGCCTGCCTGGCTGCGGCAGGGGTTTTGGTGATCGTGGTGGGACGATATGCGAGGAGCCTGGAGCGTTTGGGCGGTCCGGTCCCCATGCCAGGACCAGACAAGTTGATCACAAAGAAATAAACGACGACACTAATTTAAAACGCAGCTGGCGATATCCTTGAACAAAGCGTCGATCGAGGAAGCCGCATTGGACCTAAATTCTTCAACCCTACGTCTCTCATCTTGAGAATAGGGTTCAATATCGAGGGGGCCATCGAATTGAAATTCCTTGTTTGACAAACCAATTTCATCAAACATCGCTTCTGTCTTGTGGCTATTGCTTGGCGTATACATCACGCTACAGCCAGAAATAAGAGCCAGGCAAGCGCCATGGTAACGGCCGGTAACGACGGAACGATAGTCGCCGAATTCTTCCCCCGTGGTCGCCACCATTGGCAAACGCCGGTCCGCCTTCAACATGGCGAATACGTTTTTGTAATAGGCGCCCATTACCCAGTAATCCTTGCCGGATTCGATCGCGAGCTCCATCAACTTGCGACCCTTGTCTTCATAGATGCAGTCGATGATCGCAACATCCTTGCCTGGCGCAGACTTTCTCGCGAAGGAGCAAGACCACGTCATGTCCGGGTTGTACGACACTTGAGTCTTGCGGCTTATCTCCGACAGGCTCCTCTGATCCCGAACGGAAATCATGTCGAAGCCCTCGAGGACTTTGGTCATAAAGGCATTGTTATTTTGCCATAGGCCATTGATGAAGATAATTTTCTTGTTGAAATGAGATTTAAGCTTTTCGCACAGCAACAACAGATTGATGGAGCGGGGCGCATTGTCGTGGAACGTGCCCTCGCCGTTGATGACAATGGCGTCCACGCCGTCCAAATTCGGATCCACTTCCAATACGGAATTGAAGCCAATCGTTTCGTTCACCCAGCCGACGACCTGCATGCCATGCCGAACGAGATGCGCGTTGATCTGGGACATAACCAGTTTGCATCCCGCGTGATGCTTGTTTATTTCCAGTTTCTCGGTGTTGTTGACAATCAGGATACGACCAGGCCCATCCTTGATGGAATATTCGTATGTCGGCCCCGAAAACTGATGGCTTGTGGGCTCGGCGCGCATGCCCCTGCTGTTTTTCAGATATTGCTTGGCCAGCGGCCTGGGAAACAAGGGGCTTTTTGATCCCAGTTCATCCAGAGCCGCGGTGTCGTTGAGCACCCACCACAGGTTAGGATTTCTGAACTGCGCATTTTCGATGAATCGCTTTGCCAAGCCATGTTCGCCGGAGCGCCAGAATGCCTTTCCGATATCGAGCATCTGCCTCGGAGCCGGCAAAGAAAAATCATAATCGTCCCTGAAAATTCGCTCAAAAGCAGCGGCAACCGAGAGCTGCGCTTCCGGGCCGCCGTCAAGAAAGGTGATGGCTTCCTGCTTTTTGAGCAGCAATTGCTCCAGATCGAAATTGTGCCCGATCCACCCGCCGCCGTTAAAATCGCCCGTAAATCCGACCAGCGTCACCTTGTGCCCCTGGAGGGCGGCATACATGGCGACCTGATAGCCGATAGACGGGGTAAAGCCGAGCTTCTGCAGGTCATATGGTCCGAGAAAGTCGGAAAAGCACATGACCGTTCCGCCGAAAATGTCCTGGATCTGGTCAATGAAGTGATTGTCATGCCGTTCATTGACGGCGAAATACAACGTCCCGCCCGAAACATCACAGGGCGCGTCGCCGACACGGCTGAACCCGTGCGGCATGCCCTCGGTGGGAACATTGAACACAAACCAGCGTTCGACATTCAGCCCTTCAACAAGATGATTGTTCACGCATTTGTTGAACTGGACAACGACCGTGTCCTCGCCAACAGAAACAGGCAACGCATCGATTTTGAACTCCGCGTTGGCCACCAGAACAAAATGCATTTACCGTTTCCTCGATCCGTTGACCCTAGTTGCGACCACATAGCGCAAATCCCCATGCAAGCGATAGAGGCGGCTCGACCCTGGATCCGCAATCGGCGCCTGTAGCTGAGGATAAGTTTCGTGCGGCAAACGATGATGGAGCTGGGTTTCGTGATTGAGACGCGATCTTGGAAAGCGGCTCCACTCACACAACCGAGATCTCCAGCCCCTTGGCGCGATAGTCGGAAAGATCCGGCGACGCGCCATCCTCCGCGCCGACCAGAACCCCTGTCACCGCATCGAGCGGCAGCACGAGACAGGGAGAGACGGCGTCGAGCTTGGCCGAT
Source organism: Rhizobium sp. SG_E_25_P2 (assembly GCF_029892285.1). GTDB lineage: Bacteria > Pseudomonadota > Alphaproteobacteria > Rhizobiales > Rhizobiaceae > Rhizobium_E. Next base: position 61,386 of record NZ_JARXVM010000015.1, on the reverse strand, counting down.
GTCAGCAATGTCCAGGTTTCCGCCGATTGGCCGGCGATGCGGCGCTTGATCGCCGCTTCCTCCGCATCGCCCGTGGTCAGGCCATGGCGCGGATGCAGGCCGGTGACGCCGAGGAAAAACAGGTCGGGCCTGAGATTGCCGATCTGCTCGGCGGCGAGCGCGCCGGTCGCCACCATGGAATGCTTGTAGAGTCGGCCGCCAATCAGGATGACGTCGGCGGTCGGATGATCCCCCAGTTCCGCGGCGATAGTGGGGCTGTGGGTGGCCACCGTGAAGGCAAATGTCCGGGGCAGCGCGCGGGCGAGCGCGGCGTTGGTGCTGCCGCCATCGAGAAAGATCAGTTGGTCGGACTGCACCAGCCTCGCCGCCTTTTCGGCCAGCCTCGCCTTGACATCGGCGGCGATCGCCCTGCGGGCGCCGAGATCCGGCAGATCTGGGGCAACAGGCAAAGCGCCGCCATGAACGCGGCGCAGCAGGCCTTCAGCGGCGAGTTCGCGCAGGTCGCGGCGGATCGTGTCTTCCGAAAGCTGGAATTCCTCGGCGAAAGCCTTGGCCACGATGCGGCCCTCGGCCTTCAGCCTCTCGATGAGCACCGCCTTGCGCTCCGTCGTCAACATCCGCCATTCCCCCGGTCAATTCTTGCGACGGCCTTATCGCATGGGGAGGACGCCAGCGAAAGTCTCAGCCATGCGCCGCAAGCCGTTCGACCGAAACGCTATGGGTCGCCGCGCCGGTGTCGCGAAAGGCGACGATGTTGCCGAGCGTGGTCTCGGCGATATTGTCGAGCGCCTCGTGGGTGAAGAAGGCCTGGTGGCCGGTGATCAGAACATTGGGAAACGTCAGGAGGCGGGCGAAGACGTCGTCGCGCAGCACCTGGCTCGACAGATCCTCGAAGAACAGATCCGCCTCTTCTTCATAGACATCGAGGCCGAGCGCGCCGATACGGCCCGATTTCAGTCCGTCGATGACGGCGCGGGTGTCGATGACGCCGCCGCGACCGGTGTTGATCAGCATGACGCCGGGTTTGAGGAGCGGCAGAGTGTCTTGGCGAATCATATGCCGCGTCTCCGGCGTCAGCGGGCAATTGAGGCTGAGAATATCGGACTGGCTGAACACGTCCTCAAGCGATCCATAGACCATGCCCAGCGCCTCGCAGGCGGGATTGGGCGTGGGGTCGAAGCCGAGGAGACGGCAGCCGAAGCCCGCCAGAATCCGCGCCAGGACTTCGCCAATCTTGCCGGTGCCGACCACGCCGACCGTCTTGCCGTGCAGATCGAAGCCGAGCAGGCCGTCAAGGGCGAAATTGCCCTCGCGCACCCGGTTATAGGCGCGGTGGATCTTGCGGTTGAGGCCAAGGATGATCGCCATCGTGTGCTCGGCCACCGCATGCGGCGAATAGGCCGGCACCCGCGCCACCGTGAGCCCATATTCACGCGCTGCGGCGAGATCGACATTGTTGAAACCGGCGCAGCGCAGCGCCACCAGCCTGACGCCGAGCGCGTCGAGCCGGGCGAGCACCGGGGCCGAGAGATCGTCATTGACGAATGCGCAGACCGCGCCGGAGCCATCGGCGAGCCCGGCCGTTTCCAGCGACAGATGCGCCTCGGTATAGCGTAGCGACAGGCCGCTCGCTGCGCCGCGATCGAGAAAATGCCGGTCATAGGGCTTTGCGCTGAACACCGTTACCTGCATGCCATATCTCCCTGTTGCTGATCGCCTCGACGATGGCACGGCGCGCGCGGGCGGTCCACAGGCCAAACAACTCTTCCGCGCCATGACTGAATATGGATGATTGACATGACAGGATCGTGCTATAAACGCGCCCTGACGGCGAAGGCAAAGACGGGGGCTCCCCCCCGCCGAGTACCGAGGTCCAGGATCCCCGATGCAAGAGAGACCCCCGAAGCGCGCGCGCCGACGGGAATTGAACCGCCATGAAGCCCCTGCCCGCCTGCCAGGCCAAACCCATTCTGCGCGCATACGAAAGCCTGACGCGCGAAAACTGGTTCAACCGCAACGCGGTGACCGAGCGCGAATTGCTGAAAATGCTGTTTACGCTGCGCGGCGACGGCTCCGGCCCCGAAGACGCGTTCTATAAAGCGGCCGAGGACGAGGCGAGACGGCGATTTTCGAAGATGCGGTAGGGCAGCGCACTCTTTTCACAGCAGCGTCGACGTTATATATAAAAGTGCGCGAGGACGACCTCGCTCGATGACGACAGACGGGACGGCCCGAACGACAGGAGGCCGTCATGGCTTGGTTCTATCTCATCTCCGCCGGACTTCTCGAAGTGGTCTGGGCCTATTTCCTCAAGCAATCCGACGGGTTCACCCGTCCCCTGCCGACGCTGATCACCGTGGTCGCGCTCGCCGCCAGCCTCGGGCTCTTGGCGCTGTCGCTGCGCAGCCTGCCGCTCGGCCCTGCCTATGCGATCTGGACCGGCATCGGGGCGGTGGGCGCCTATGGCGTCGGCATCCTGTTGCTCGGCGACGCGCTGACGCCGATGCGGGCCTGCGCATCATTGATGATCCTTGGCGGCATCGTGCTGATGAAACTGTCGACGGAGGCTTGACGGCGAACCGCCCCTTCAGGACTTCAGATCGGAGAGCGTCGAGATCACGGCGCTCCAGCAGGCCGGCTTGTGAAACAGCGGGCGCAGGCGTTCCGGCGGTGGAATGACGCCTGCGCCATATCCGGTCATGAACACATAGGGAATGCCGCGCGACGCCAGGGCTTCCGCGAGCGGAAACACTGTCTCCTCATCCAGGCGAACATCGAGCAGGGCCGCCGACGGCGCTTGGCGTCCCTCAAGCAAGGCCATCGCGAAGGCCACCGAGGTGGAGGGCCCAAGAATCTCCGCGCCGCCTTCGCGCAATTGCGCCTCGGCCTCGGCGGCGACGAAATAATCATCCTCCACCACCAGGATCAACGTGCCCGACAACGGCTGAGGCGGGGCGAACTTTCGCCGCGCCGCGACCAGGGCTAAGGCCGACAACCGATCCGGCGCCACCAGCCCGCGCTGGTATTGGGCCAAAAGATACGCCGCGAATTCGCGTTGCCGGTCCAGATCCCTGGGGAACCAGGCCTTGGCGCTGATCTCATCGAAAATTTTCTGCAGCAAGGCGATATCGGCAGGCGTCAATACGCCGGCGGTCAAATGCGGTATCAAGAACTGCATCTGCCCCACGCCCCTAACGTCAATCGATGGATTGCTTTACCGTCAATTGTCTTAAACACGCAGGACACCTGCGGGTTCCATCATCCTGACACAAAATTTAAACGTGGAATGCCGCCGAATCCGCGCGGCAGTGTCACAATGCCGTTTCGTTTCGCGTCGACGCCATTGCCTCACAAAGGCCGATCCCGACAAAGAGTGCTCGGAAGGCGAGCAACGGCAAAAGCTGCGCCGGCTCGGCGGACACAGCCGGTCAGCGCCCCGGATCTGCAGAGGAATTCCGTTACATGCCGCCACAACCATGCTATCGGGGAAAAATCTCTTCCACCGGCCGCGCCGGCCCCGCACGCGACAAGAGGAGCGCCCGAGCATGCCCCATTTCCACGCCGAGGACGGCGCAAAACTCGCCTATCGCGACGAGGGACAGGGTTTGTGCGTGCTGGCGCTCGCCGGCCTGACGCGCGACGGCCGCGATTTCGACTATCTCGCGCCGCATCTCGGCGACATCAGGCTGATCCGGCTCGACAGTCGCGGCCGCGGCGGCTCGGATTGGACGGGGCACGCCAGCTACACCGTACCCAGGGAGGCGGCCGACGCGCTGGCGCTTCTGGACCATCTCGGCATCGACCGAGCGGCCGTGATCGGCAGTTCGCGCGGCGGGCTGATCGGCATGTTCCTCGCCGCCACCGCCAGGCAGAGACTGTCCGGCCTGTGCATGAACGATGTCGGCCCCGTGCTGGAAAAGGCCGGGCTCGACCGTATTGTCGGCTATCTCGGCGTCAGGCCGCAGGCGAAGACGCTGGAGGCGATCGCCGCCGCCCTGCCGCTCGCCAATCCCGGTTTTTTCAACGTGCCGGCATCGCGCTGGCGCGAAGAGGCGGAGCGGCATTTTCGCGAGACCGAGACCGGCGTGGAGCTGACCTATGATCCCGAACTCCGCCAGAGCTTCGAGACGGCGGTCTCGGGCCCGGCGGTCGATCTCTGGCCGCTGTTCGATGCGCTGAAAGATCTGCCGATCGCGCTGATCAGGGCGGAGAATTCCGATCTGCTCAGCCGCGAGGCCGCCCAGGCCATGCAGGCGCGCCGGCCCGACATGATCAATGCCGAAACGGTCGATCGCGCTCATATTCCCTTTCTCGACGAGCCGGAAGCGCTTGCCGCCATCAGGATCTGGCTGGACCGGGTGAAAGAAACGGCATGAGCACCGTTATTGCGGCGCTTGCGCGCTCTGGCTGTCGTTTTCATAGAGACGGGTGAGCGTGAAAAACACCGCGCTCTGGAAATCGGCGACCTCGTGGGACACCTCGTCCTCATCCACGCCGGCCGCGCGCAATTCGGCGGCCATGCGGCGGGCGCGGCTCTTCCACCACGCCTGCGCCTCCCCTGTGGAAAGACGCTTGATGACCAGCGCCGCCTCCTGAACCTCGGAAGCGCGGGCTGCGGCGGGAAACGCGACGATCTGACACGATGAAGCACTCATGCGGCCCTGTGTAAGCCAACATGCCTAATGTGCGGTTAATGGCGGAGCGGAGTGTGAGCGGATATGGGATATGGGGTGGGCGCCGCCGCCGGCGTCACGGCGCCGACAGCCCTAGCAGCAGAGCGACGAGTTCAGGCTGACGGTTGGAGCCCGTCTTGGCGAAGATACTTTTGACATGCGTCCGGACCGTCTCGACCGTCACATTGTGCAGGGTCGCGATCTCCTCGAGAGATTTCCCCCGCGCCAATTCGCGCGCCGCCTTGCCTTCGGCGGGCGTCAGATCGAAAAGACCGGACAAGACCCGCATATCGGGCGCCGTCTTTTTCCCAGGCGTGGTCACGATCAGCAAAGCCAGACCGCGACCAAAAACGTCATGGGCCGATCGCCGCACCGGCAGGAGATGCAGGATGAGCGGCTCCAGCCCGTCAGACGACGTCATGGGGAAGGATTGGACGGCGCCTTTGGCCGAAGACGCCAGAGCGGAGAACGCCGTTTTGATCAGCGCGGTCGTCGCCTTGTTTTCCAGGACCAGCCGATCGAAGGGTCCGGCGCAAATTCGCGGAGCCAACGCCGCGGCCTCCTCGTTCATCGCCAGGACAGTCATGCCCGCTCCCAAAACCACGGCCGCCAGTCCCAGCGAGGACAAGGTGGTCGCCATGGCCCTGGCTTCGGAAAAGGCGAGCCGGGAGGCCAGAAACACCGAACGCGCAAGATCCGGCTTCAACGCATTCAGATGGGCGATCTCGGCGTCGCTGTAATGGTCCATCCCCATTCGACGAAGAAGATCGAACATGATCATGTGCCCCGTGGGCTCCTGGAAGGCGCAACCGACCGACCAGTTCATACCCGCAGGGCGAATGAATTCGTTGAGGACCACGTCCTGCTCCAACTCTTCCATTGTCAGGAGGGCGAGTTCGCGGGTGAAGGTGAACGGAAACCGCTCGAGTGCGCGTGCGGGGCGAGGATTTTCGAGCCGCCGCGGATCCGTCGAGAACCGCAGGATGCCCTCGCGGATATTGGGCGTGCAGACGAAGTGATGGCCGCCATGTTCGTCAATCGCGAAAATTGTCGCCGTCGTCGCGTTGACCTCTTTGGCGAGCGCCTCGCAGGCGGTGGGCCAGAGCTCAGGCAGCAAAGCCGCCTCGTAGAACTGATCAATCGTTTGCAGCAGCATCGTTCAGAAGCATCCGATCCAGTATCAAAACACGCTCAACACCTCGCTTATACGTCAGATCTTGACCAGAGATAAGGCGATGTCGCCGGTAATTACGAAACTTTTGGCGCATCACGATCACGCTGATCGATTTGGAATAATCCTCGTGATAACTGAGCGTTTCGATAGAAGATTTAATGTTTCGGCAGGCAGATCGCAGCGGTATGGCCGGTTGGGTCGAGGCCAGTTCGCCAATTGGACCAAGATGGAGGTAACAGCATGACTAAATCCTGGATGGTCCGCGCCGAACGAAACGGACGGCTTTACGACGCGTTCAAGGAGTCCGGAGCCGTTGCGATCGGTTGGCATGAGATCGGCTCGCTCGATAGTCTCCGAACACGGGAAGCCATAGCAGAGCGAATCAAGGCGACCTGGCCTGAATGGAAGGCCCAAGCCGTTGCAATGGCAACGGGACAGATCCATCGGTTCCGCAACGAGATCCAGGTCGGCGATCCCATCGTCACCTACGATCCGAGTCGACGCGTCTATCTGATTGGGGAGGTCACAGGCGAGTATCGGCGAGACGAAACATTCGACTCGAATGACATGAATGTGCGTGCGGTGCGCTGGGAGGGGGAAGTCTCTCGCGATCTTCTTGGGGTTGAGAGCAAGAATACACTTGGCTCCATTTCCACCCTTTTTCTTCTTCCAGACGCAGTCATTGCCGATCTGCGCAGAGCGCTGCGGTCCAAGGCTCCGCCTCTCGCCATCGCGTCAGCGCCAGCCGGGGCCACTGCTGCTGCGGAGGAGGAGGACGTTTTCAGAAACATCCAATCCAAGGCCCTCGAATTCACCAAGGATCGCGTCTCAGCGCTCGATTGGGAGGAGATGCAGGAGCTCGTGGCCGGATTGCTCCGGGCCATGGGCTACAAGACTCAGATTTCGCCGGCCGGTCCCGATCGTGGCAAGGACATCGTCGCTTCGCCCGATGGGTTTGGCTTCCAGGCTCCGAAAATCATCGTCGAGGTCAAACATCGCCAGGGCGCGATCGGCGCGCCAGCCGTCCGAAGCTTCATCGCTGGACATCGCCACGCACAGGACCGGGGCCTCTATGTGTCCACCGGCGGGTTCACCAAGGAAGCCTATTACGAGGCGGAGCGCTCCAACGTTCCGCTGGCGCTGATGACCATCGACGGCCTGGTGGAAGCTTTGATCGAACATTACGACCGACTCGACATCGAAACCAAGCAGCTCTTGCCGCTCAAACGCATCTACTGGCCGACGTGAGATAAGGCGCCATGTGAGCAGGATATCCTGCTCTGCTGCCGACTACCGAGTGTTAGACCCAAGAGACAGTAAATCGAAGCCACTTCTAAATTAATTTAAGTGTCTGCTTTTATTGGATATTACAAGTATGGCTGGGGCGCCTGGATTCGAACCAGGGATGGCGGTACCAAAAACCACTGCCTTACCGCTTGGCTACGCCCCAGCAGGGCCGGCCACTGATCGGGGCCGACGAAGCGAGGCCTGATTAGCAAAGCGCGGGCCGCGCCGCAATCGGGTCTGACGGTTTTTTTTCGACCGGCGCGTGACACAAGCTCACGGCCCGGTTGCCGCCGGCATAGACGGGTTTTTCGGATTTCGGGGAACGAAGCGGCGTCTGGGGAATTTCAAAGGGACGGAGCGACAATGTCGACGGCCGCGCCGATTGCGGGCCGTTCGTTCGGCGCCGGGCGCGATTCGTCTGGCCCGGCATCCGTGCAATCGCTCCGGAGCGCCCTTGGCGGCGCTCGTCATCTGAAAGTTTCAAGGAAAGGAAACAGCCCATGGCTTCGATCAATTCCGCCCGCATCCTCATTCTCGCCACCCATGGCTATGAGCGCTCCGAGTTGCGCAAGCCGCTCGAACAGCTGAAAGCCGAGGGAGCCGAGGTCAAGATCGCCTCGCTCAAGAAGGAGCCGATCAAGAGCTGGGACGACAAGAACTGGGGCGACAGCGTCGATGTCGACCTGACGGTTGCGGATGTCCGCGTCGCGGATTTCGACGCGCTGGTCATCCCCGGCGGCCAGATCAATCCGGACATTTTGCGCGCCGATCAAGCATCGGTGACGCTGGTGAAGGATTTCGTCGCCTCCGGCAAGGTGGTCGCCGCCGTCTGCCATGGCCCCTGGCTGCTGGTCGAGGCCGATGCGCTCAAAGGCCGTCGCGTGACCTCCTACCATTCGATCAAGACTGACGTGATCAATGCCGGCGGGCAGTGGGAAGACAGCCAGGTCGTCACCGACCAGGGCATCATCACCGCGCGCAATCCCGGCGATCTCGACGCCTTCGTGGCCAAGATCGTCGAGGAAGTCGAGGAAGGCAAGCATCAGCGCCGTGCGGCGTGAGCGAATGGCGAAGAGGCAGTAGCCAATAGGCAATAGCCAATAGCCAATAGCCAATAGCCAATAGCGAGTAGGCCGGCAGGCGATGGGGAGGCAATCTCCATCGCCTGCTTTTTTATGCCTCTTGCCTCTTGCCTCTTGCCTATTGGCTGCCGCCTATTGCCTATTCGCTATTCGCTATTCGCTATTCGCTATTCGCCTCATACTTTTCAGGAGCCACCGATGTCGACCTTCAGAGCCCGTCCGCCCGCCGAACCCACCGTGCTGCTCGACGACGCCGCCGTGCGCGTGACGCGCTGGGATTTCGTTCCCGGCGCCGACACCGGCCATCATGTGCATGGCATGGGCTATGTGGTGGTGCCGATGACCGACTGCCATTTCCTGATCGAGGACAAGGACGGCGCCCGCGAAGTCGATGCCGCCAAGGGGCAAGTCTATCGCCGCGAGGCCGGCGTCGAGCACAATGTCGTCAATCGCGGCGACAGTTTCATGAGCTTCATCGAGATCGAGTATAAGTGAGCATGGATACCGCGGAGTTCGACCGCGCCTTCGAGCCGCGCCATGGCGAAGCCGTGGCCGTCGCGCCAGGCGTCGAGCGCGTGACGGTCAACAATCCCTCGCCCTTCACCTTCCATGGCACCAACAGCTATATCGTCGGCGACAGGTCGGTGGCGGTCGTGGATCCCGGCCCGGAGAATGAGGCGCATTTTCAGGCCCTGATGATGGCGCTCCGGGGCCGCGAGGTCAGCCATATCCTGTGCACGCATACGCATCGCGATCATTCTCCGCTGGCCCGGCGGCTGAAAGAGGCGACCGGAGCGCTGATCGTGGCGGAAGGACCGCATCGGCCGGCGCGGCCGCTGCATGCCGGCGAGGTCAATCCGTTCGCCGAAAGTTCCGACATCGACTTTGTCCCGGACATCGGGCTTGCCGATGGCGCGACGATAGAGGGCGACGGATGGCGGCTGACAGGCGTCGCCACGCCGGGGCATACCGCCAACCACATGGCGTTTGCGCTGGATGCCGAAGGCGTGCTGTTCTCAGGCGATCATGTGATGGCCTGGGCAACCTCCATCGTCGCGCCGCCGGATGGCGCCATGGCCGAGTACATGGCTTCGCTCGACCGGCTGCTCATGCGCGACGACCGGATCTATCTGCCCGGCCACGGCGGACCTGTGCGCGACACCCTCGCCTTTTGCCGGGGCCTGCGCACCCACAGGCGCATGCGCGAACGGGCGGTGCTGGAGCGCATCCGCGCGGGCGACCGGCTGATCCCGGACATGGTCCAGGCGATCTATCGCGACACAGATCCGCGCCTCTATGGGGCGGCGGCGCTGTCGGTGCTCGCCCATATCGAGGATCTCGTCGAAAAAGGCGCTGTCGTCACCGATGGTCCGCCGCTGTTGAGGGGCATTTACTGGATATACAATGGCTAGTTAAGGCCCTTTCCTAAGCGAGATGGCCCACCAATTCCGAAAAGTTATCACCGGGAGTAAACGTGAAGACTGATGCCTGTGCCCCCACACGTGTTCCCATAGCCATACCGGCACGCTCAATTTTTAGGTAGCCTCGTCGTGCAGCCTCATGAATAAACTCTTCAAATGGCTGATCAAAACTAGCAGGAACAAGAATATCATCTGCGAAAGACCCAGAAAAAATCTTAACCGACAACTGAGGATTCCAAACGAAGAGCTGCTTCATCCAATCCAATATCAACCTCTGCAAGCGAATGCGATCTGTTATTGAATGGTAGCGTTTAGATCGCTCATCGAAGTCGATGGCAGGCGCCCGACATTTCAGAGACTGTGAAACTAGACTATAAAGATGCTCAAGATGTTCAGGATCCCAGAGATTTAAAGCTTGAAATGAAGAAATGGGAGCTGGGAGTTGACCTCTTTCCAAACCAGAATGGCAAACCGGTATTGTGGGAATGCCCCGTATCCAGCCAGCCCCGAATTCGCAATAAACCCATGGCCTTTGAAGTGCTACCGGTGAAAGAAGCCCTACAAGTATGGAGCACTTTTCCAAGTTTTGCTTAATTACATTCGCCCATTCATGTCCAGCCTGGATGCTATCGAGATTTGAAGAAACAAATATTTCACATAAACCCAAAAAATCTGCAGTAATGTCATTTTTAAATTCGCGTGCAATTTCCTTATCAACAGCGGCATGGCTGACAAAAACAAGCGACATCGATTGGCCCCCAGCGCATCAATTCAATTAGGCGAGACGTGGTTTTATCTCAACCCCTGATCAATGCAACTTATTCGAGACAATATACTGAGGTTTTTGATGTGGTCTATTTTACAGGCTCAGGAAAGGCCTGCGGGCTAGACCCGGAGAAAGACCGGATCCGGAGCTAAGGCTTGCCCACGCCCTATTTGTCCATCTGCGTTCCCTCGCGGAACCGGCAGCGCTATTTCAAGGAGCTGATCGCTTCGCTCCTGGCCTCTCCGCGCGCCGATGTGCAATTCGTGCTGGCCGACAATTCCGACGACGCCGAGGATATGGCTGCGTTCGTCGCGGCAAGGCCAGATCCGCGCGTGACCTTCCTGCCGTCAGCCGATCGCGTGCTGTCGATGCAGGAAAACTGGGAGCGGGCGGTGGAAGCTGCTTCAGGCGACTGGGTGAGCGTCATCGGCGACGACGACCAGATCGATCCCGAACTCGTCGAGGCGCTGAAGCTCGCCGAGGCTCTGAAGCCGGGGCTGGACGCCTTCGCCTGGACCAATCTGCATTACGCCTGGCGCAGTCCCGGAACGCCGCGACGCAATGTGCGGCTGCCGGTCAAGGCGACGTTTCACGACATGCCCGCCTGGTTCGTGCGCCGCCGCGCCTTCGGCTGGGCCGACGCCTCGTCCACCATCGTCAGCGGTTTTTCGATCTATCACGCGGCGCTATCGCGCCGGCTGCTCAGGCGCATCCGCAAGCGGTTCGGCGATGTCTGGTTCGGCCATCCGATCGTCGATTACGACGCCGCCTTGAAGACCGCCGCCGAAGGCGAATCCTTTGTCTATTGCACGCGGCCGTTTTCGACCTTCGGCGCCTGTCCCGAGGCCAATTCGGCGGCGCTTTACGATGTGAAGCGGCTGCGCGAGGCGCATGACCGTTTCGACCGCGAGACGGGCCGCGAGACCGACCGCGATCCCTGGCTCGCCGACTTCCCGTTTCCGACCACGCTCGGCCTGCCGGCGGCGGTGGGCCAGGTGCAGATGTGGCTCGCTCACGCCCATGGCGTGGCGATGGAGCCGGGCTGGGAGGCGAATTTCGCCCGCGCCTCAGCCGCTTACTGCCGGGGCTTCACCGACAAGGCTGATTTCGAGGCGATTACGGGTGAATTGCGCACGGTGTTTTCGCGCTGGCGCGGCGGCGCTTTCGCCTCAGCCTTTCAGCCGGAATTCCACCCACCGGTCGCGGGCGACGTCTTTACCGGACTCAATGGCGATGGGCTTTATGTGGCCGACGATATCGGCGGCGCTCATTCGCCAACGGAATTCTACAGGCTGGCGAACGGACTGCTGGAACGACCCTCGGAGCTCAAGCCGGAACTGCGCTCGGCGGGACGTGAATTCGCGCTGCTGAACACGCTCTGAGCCTCAACCGCCGGCAAGGCCGAGAAGCGCTGCGTCGAGCGCTTTGAGATAGGCGGCGATCAACGCGGCGCCGCCGCCGAGATCGTGGCGGCCGTAGCGGGCGGCGACGCGGACATCGACCAGCGTCGTCTCCTCTTCTTCATGCAGACGGATGACGATGTCCTGCCGGAAGCCGAACAGCATGGTGCGATGGGCGCCCTGGATGAAGGCGTCCTGCGGCTGGGCGGCGGCCAGCAATTCGTCGATGCCTGGACGCGGCTCCGGCACCGGCACGATATCGGGGGCATCGGCGGCCGGCTCGTTCGGATGGCCAGACGGCAAGGCCCTGAGATCATCGCTCGGGCCGCCCTTTTCCATGGTGATCCGCACCCCCATGTCCAACGCCACCTGACGGGCGGCAGCATAGACGCGGTCGAGCCCGCCCTCATAGCGCCGGCCTGTGAGCCCGGGATAGCTCGCCTGCTGCAACAGCCGGTCGGCCTCGCCCGGCGGCAGGCGCGGCCCGAGCCAGGATTGATCGACCCGGATCTCCTCGAGCCATTGCGGCGCGCGGGAGAGATCGGTGGTGACGTCGTAGATCGGCGGCGAGTCGCTATAGTCCTGCGCCATCCAGGCCGTCGCGGCGAGAATGGGCAGCGAGACAAGAATGGCCTGAGCCGAGGCCGCCCCGCCGCGCGCGCCATGCCGCCAGAGCATGGAAAGTCCCAGCAGCGCCATCAATGTCGCGACGCCCGTCACCGCCGCGGCCACCGCCGCCACCGCGAGAAACTGCGGCGTCTCGAAGCTTCCGAACCGGTGAAGCACCAGGGCGACCACGAAAAACAGCAGTGAAAACAAGGCAAGACGGCGAGACGAATAGGCCGAATGGGAAACTGGACGTTCATACCGGACCGGCATTCGGGCTCCTCGACAGCAATGTGCAAGCCGACATCTCAGACATCCGACATAGGCCGTTTCGCGAAAGCGGGCAATGGCGACGGCGACGCGCTCCCCATGTTCCGGCGAGCACCCGCCTCAAATCCGCCCAGCTTTGCCGAAAATGTAGGTGACGGCGGGGACGACGAACAGGAGATCATCATGCAAACCTCTTCTCAGGCCGCCCTGCCGGCGCCCGTGTCGATCAATGGCCCGAGCCCCCACACGCCGGAGCCGATCGAATTCACCGAACTCGCGCTGACCGTCGACCTGCTGCTCGAAAGCCATCCGGTGTTTTCAGACGCGGTCAAGGCCGCGCTTCTGCCGCTCGGCGGCGAATTCCTGTTCGACCTGCCGCATGCGGAGAAGCCCGGCGGCAAAGGCCGCGTGGCGGCAGTGCGCATCCGCTACGCCGGCGCGCAAGACGCCAGGCTCGCCTTCGTCTTTCTCTCAGACGACGCGATGGATGCGCGCGTGTCCCCGCCCGATCGCGAACTCGACCACCTCAAGAGCTTCGCCGAGAGTTTCGTCGGCGTGCTGGAAAAGATCGCCGACTGAATTGCTTGCGCGCCCGCGGACGTCGCGCTAGAGGCAGGCCATCCCCGCCCCTCGCGCCAGAAGCGACATACGCCCGATGACCCCGATTTCCGCAGACGAGAGCCGCCGCCGCGCGGATTTTTCCATCGGCCTCACCGCCATGATCGCCGCTGCGCTGGCGATGAGCATTTCGCCGAGCCTGGTGCGGTTCGCCGATGTCGGGCCGCTCGCCAGCGCTTTCTGGCGGGTCTTTCTGGCGCTGCCGGTGCTCTATGCCTGGATGAAGGCCGAGGAAAGAAGCGCGGCCCAAGGCAAGGGCAAGAGCTGGTCGTTGCCGATCCTGCTGTCGGGCCTGGCTTTCGCGGGCGATCTGCTGATGTGGCATCTCGCCATCATGAAGACCACCATCGCCAACGCCACCTTCTTCGCCACCATGGCGCCGCTCTGGGTGGTGATCTTCGGCTGGCTGCTGTTTCGCCACAAGGCGGAAAAGACGACGCTGATCGGGCTGGCGCTCTGCCTGTTCGGCGGCGGGGCGCTGGTCTATCAGAGCCTGTCGATCAATCCCGCCCATATGCTGGGCGATGCGCTGGGCATCGGCACCGGCGTGTTTTTCGGCCTCTATTTCCTCGCCGTCGGCGCCGCCCGCAAAGGGTCTGGCGCGGCGCGGGTGACGTTTGAGATGAGCATCGTCACCATCGTGGTGCTGCTGGCGGCCGCGCTGGTCATCGAGGGCGACATTCTGCCCAAGACGGGCTTTGGCTGGGGCGTGCTGTTCGCGCTCGCTTTTGTGAGCCATGCCGGCGGCCAGGGATTGTTGTCGGTGGCGCTCGGCCGGCTGCCGACGGTGTTTTCCTCGCTGGTGATCCTGCTCGAAGCCGTGGTGGCGGCGGGCTTCGCCTGGCTGTTGCAGGGCGAACCCGTCTCGCCGCTGCAGGCGGTGGGCGGCGCGATCATCCTCGCCGGCATCTGGGTGGCCAGACCCAGAGGCTGACGCGTGGCCGGCGAGCGCCGCTGAGCAAAAAGCCGCGCCCTCAAGCCGCTCTTCTTACAGTCCCGGCTGCCTGTTCGACCTGGAAATGGGACAGGAGTTCGCTCAGACGAGCGCTTTCCTGCGCCAGCGCCGACCCCGCCGCCCGCATATGCTCGACCATGGCGGCGTTTTGCTGGGTGCCCTGATCCATGTGGTTGACCGCCACATTCACCTCCGACACGCCGGCCGACTGTTCCTGAGAAGCCGTGGCGATCGCCTCCATATGGTTGTTGGCGGAAATGACGAGATCGGCGATCTCGGTCAGGCATCCGCCGGTGTCGCCCACCAGCTTGACGCCGTCGCCGACCGCCTCCGCCGAATCCGTGACAAGCTGGCGAATTTCGCGAGCGGCTTCCGAGGAGCGCTGGGCGAGCCCGCGCACTTCCTGGGCCACGACGGCGAAGCCCTTGCCGGCATCGCCTGCCCGCGCCGCCTCGACGCCGGCGTTGAGCGCCAGCAGATTGGTCTGAAAGGCGATTTCACCGATCACGTCGATGATTTGACCGATGCGCTCAGACGCGGTCTCGATGCGCTCCATCGCCACGATCGTGTCGTCGACGACCTTGCCCGACATGTCGGCCTTGGCGCGCGCGCCATGCACCGTGGTTCGCGCTTCGCTGGTGCGCAAGGCGGTGGATTTGACATTGGCGGTGATCTCTTCCAGCGCCGCCGCGGTTTGCTCCAGCGATGCGGCCTGCTGCTCGGTGCGCTGGGCGAGATCGTTCGACGCCAGCGATACGTCCTGGGCGCCCCTGGTGACGATGGCGACGGAAGCCGCGACATCGGCGAGCACGCCGCGCAACTGGCGGACGGAACTGTTGAAATCCTGACGGAGGGGTTCGAGCTGCAATGAGAACGGCGTGGCGATCTCGCACATCATGTCGCCCGACGACAGCCGTTGCAGCCCCTGCCCCAGCGCCGACGTCGCCTGGTTCAGCCGCTCCTCGGCCTGCGCTTCGGCGAGACGCTGCAGTTCAACGCGCTCCTTCTCGGCGCGCGCGCGGCTCGCCGCCGCATCCGCCTCAAGTTCCTGATTGCGGATGGCGGCGTTGCGGAAGACTTCCACCGAGCGCGCCATGCCGCCGATCTCGTCGCGCCTGATGACGAAGGGAACGGTGATGGCGAAATCGCTGTCGGCCAGACGACGCATCACACTGGTGATCTGTTCGATCGGCCGGACGAATCTGGTCGCCGAAACGAAAGCCGCCAGAAGCGCGACCGCCAAAATGCCCACGGCGATCAGCAGCATCTGATTGCGCGCCGACGTCGCGCCCTCGACCATGGCGCTTTCAGGCGCCGACAGAACGAGAAGCCAGGTTTCCTCGATACCGGGAAACGCCACCGGAATGGCGGCCTGATAGACGCCGCCGTCCAGAATCCGCTCGGCGACGCCCTCACGCCGGGCAAGCTCCGCCAGTTGCAGCACAGACGGATCGTCAGCTTTTTTGCCCAGGAGTTGTCCGTCTGGATTGGCGAGCCATTGGCCGCTGCCATCGATCAGCGACACCGAACCGGTTTCAAACGGCTTGAGCGCGCCGATCGTCGTGGAAATATGCGCCAGGGCGAAATCGACCCCCGTTGCACCGATCACCTTGCCGTTGAGCCTGATCGGCGTGGCCACGGTGGTGATCAGCGTCTCGCCGCCGCCGATATTGTCGCTATAGGATGGCGTCAAAAGGGTGCGGCCGGCGTCGCGCGGTCCGACATACCAGACCTTGGCGGCAGGATCGGTCATGTCGAGCTTTTCGACGCCGATCTTCTGTTTGTCGTCGCGGTAGACATAGGTGGCGAAGCGGCCGCTATTGGCCTCGGCATAGGGGTGGCCGGCAAAGTCCGCGTCACGCCCGTCCAGCGCATTCGGCTCGAACACCAGCGTCATGCCGAGAAGATCGGGATTCTCATCCACGAGACCGGTGACCACCCGTCCGAGATCTTCGCGGCTCTTGTCCTTGGATCCCGCAAGCGCCTGCGCCGTGGTGGCCAAATGTCTGGCGAGGCCGGCGGCGCGGACGATGTCCGCCCGGATGGCGTTGGCATATTCCCGCAGCAAGCCCTGAGCGGCGGCCGCCGCGTCGGCCCGGCTCGACGCCGACATGATCGTCGATCCCGCCAGAGTGACCGCCACGAGACCGATGGTGAAGCCGACCGCCGTCAGAATGAGCAAGCGGCTGCGCAGGGAATGGAACAGGGTCATGAAATTTACCAGCTGAGGCCCCGGTCATGCGAAACACTGGGAGCCTTGAATAAATAATGGAAAATGGATCGCGATGTGTTGGATCGTGTGAACAATGACGACATCAGCAATGGGGCGACATTCGGCAACTCCCTGGAGACGCGGATCGAGGCTGATCCAACCCACGTTAATCAAACGCCGCTCGGCGTCATTTCGAGCCTGAAATGGCTGCGACGGGATATGACGCCCGGCGCGGCCAAAACCATGGGTCAAAGACGGTTAACAATCAGGAAAGAAGAGATTTTTCCGTGAATTTTGTTGGCGCGGGCGATCGACGACGCGGTAGTCCTCGGCGGAATTTGAGTGACGCGGCAGCCAGGGAAATGCGTGCTGTTGACGATTTCCGGGGCTATGGCATGATGAACGTAGAGCGAAGGAGTTGCTATGAGCAAACATGTATTCAGAAAAATCAGCAAGGGTCTACAAGAAGCGCTTGAAATCTCTCTCAAGGCCGAAAAAATAAATATAGCGAACACAAATACAAATACATCAAACAGTCGAAAACCATTCACAATCGTTTATAATGCTAACAACAAAAAAACAAACATAAATAATAATAATTTGTATTTTATATACACATCCAAAACACTCCACACAAAAGGAAGTGGATGTGAGTGATATTTACAAAACCATAAAGCCATATATACTCGCCAACCTGCCATACAAAATTGGAGATCCGGCGACAGCTCGCTGTCTGCAAACAAAAAGCACTGAAGAACTGCTTATAATGTTCCTCAACTGGTTTTTTCGGCAAATCCCTCCGCGTCCCCGTACAGTTTTCCCGTCGAAAGAAGTGACAAATAAGATAAATCAAGACGAAAATCGGCACGAAATTCTGAGCCTTATATCAGACATCAAGACTGGAAAATCCTTAAAATCGCGATTATCGAAAGCAGTAAACCAGGGGTTTGTGCTCACGAAAAACCAACGTCACAAGCCGCTCAGCACCTCGAAGCGCCCGGATTTCGATCTTCTCCTGAACGACTGGGGCATTCATCACCTCCATCTTTCGAACACGGTCGAAAACGACGGTTTCACGACGCGGACGAAAGGCGTCATGTTCGCAATATTCACCTATGAAGAAGCCTATTTGATCGACACTTTTGATCACAAGAGTTGGAGTTCAAAACAAGCAGTCAGGAAGGTGATAAGCAATTGGCCGGATAGTAATTTTTTTCTTGAGGTAAAGGGCTTAGGGGTACGGCACGATGATTCTGATTGCTTTGATGAACAAGAACTGCAGGGGCTTCGAACTGCGGGAATGTCGTGCCCAATTGTTATCGATCAGAAAATTTACATACCAAGACAAATGCTTAGCCACTACGGCACAAACACAAATCATACACGCATTGCGACATTAATATTAAGAAAAACTAACTTAATCGAGGAAACGTTAAAAAACACCCCTGCCGTTCTAGATAGCCACTTCAAAGCTAATGGCACTATTAGACCGGAGCGTCCCGAGTTCAGGTTTGAGGTATTCGCAAATAGTTTCGGCATTTATGAAACCAGTACCGACACTGCTATAGGCTTGGTGCCGTTTCAGTAGCATTTACAATCTTTTCCTCCAGCACCTTCTGAACCCAGCCGTTCAAGGACAGACAGACAGACGTCTCTCAGCCGCTCGCATCGCTGCCTTTCAATGAAGCTCCGGCGGAATGCGGACATTGAAACTTCCCTTGAAGGGTTTGGACGGCTCGCGGCCAGCCTCGGCGCAATCGGCCAGATAGGCTTCGACAAGGTCCTCCAGCACTTTCGACGCATCGCGTGCGGCATCGCATTCGCCGATCAGGAGATCGTCGAGATGCAGAACCTTGACGAACAGCGTCCCGTCGTCGAATTCGACCGAGGCCTGATATTCCTTGTAACTCAAAGTGTTCACAGCAGGCCTCTTTCCAGGAGGATGGCGCGGATCTTTCGCAGGAGTGCAGTCATCCTGTCGTGAGCTTGCAGTGTAGCCTCAAATTTCAGTCACGCCTACCGCTTCTTCCCATTCCTGATCGTCGCCTGCGCCGCCGCAAGCTTGGCGATCGGCACGCGGAAGGGGGAGCAGGAGACGTAGTCCAGGCCCCATTGTTCGCAGAAATTGATCGAGACCGGGTCGCCGCCATGTTCGCCGCAGATGCCGAGTTTCAGGCCCGGTCGGGTGCGGCGGCCGCGTTCGGCGGCGATCTGGATCAGTTCGCCGACGCCGTCGAAATCGAGATTGACGAAGGGATCGCGCTCGATGATGCCTTTCTGCATATAGGTCGGCAGGAAGCTCGAAGCGTCGTCGCGCGACATGCCGAAGGTGGTCTGGGTCAGGTCGTTGGTGCCGTAGGAGAAGAATTCGGCGACTTCGGCGATGACATGGGCGCGCAGCGCGGCGCGCGGCAGTTCGATCATCGTGCCGACGAGATAGTCGATCTTCAGCCCGCTCTCGGCGATCACCGAGCGGGCGACCTCGTCGATTCGGGCCTTGACGTAATCGAGTTCCGACTTCAACCCCACCACCGGCACCATGATTTCCGGCACCACGGCCTCGCCCGTCTTGCGCGCGGCTTCCACGGCGGCTTCGAATATGGCGCGGGCCTGCATTTCAACGATTTCGGGATGGGAAATATGCAGCCGGCAGCCGCGATGGCCGAGCATCGGGTTGAACTCGTGCAGCGCCTCGATGCGCTCGCGGAAATGGATCGGCTCCATACCGAGCGTGGCCGCGACCTCGTCGATTTCCTCTTCGGATTTCGGCAGGAATTCGTGCAGCGGCGGATCAAGCAGGCGGATGGTCACGGGAAGGCCATGCATGATCTCGAACAGCTCGACGAAATCGGCGCGTTGCATCGGCAGAAGTTTGTTGAGCGCGGCGCGGCGCTTGTCGACCGTTTCGGCGATGATCATTTCACGCATGGCGGCGATGCGGTCGCCTTCGAAGAACATGTGCTCGGTGCGGCAGAGACCGATGCCTTCGGCGCCGAAAGCGCGGGCAGCGCGGGCGTCTGATGGCGTTTCGGCATTGGTGCGCACCCGCATGCGCCTGATACGGTCCGCCCAGGCCATGATGCGCTCGAAATCACCTGACAATTCCGGCTGCAGCATGGGCTGGTAGCCCTTGAGCACATGGCCCGAGGAGCCGTCGATGGAGATGATGTCGCCTTCGCGGAGCTTGACGCCGGGCGCGATCAGCTCGCGATTGCGCATGTCGACGCGCAGCGAACCGACGCCACAGACGCAAGGCAGGCCCATGCCGCGGGCCACCACCGCCGCATGGCTGGTCATGCCGCCGCGGGTGGTGAGAATGCCCTGGGCGGCATGCATGCCGTGAATATCCTCGGGGCTGGTTTCGGTGCGCACCAGGATGACCTTGCGGCCTTCCTTCTCGGCGGCCACCGCGCCTTCGGAGGTGAAGACGATTTCGCCCGAGGCTGCGCCCGGCGAGGCCGGCAGGCCCGAGCCGATGACGTCACGCCGGGCGGCGGGATCGATGGTCGGATGCAGGAGCTGGTCGAGGCTGGCGGGATCGATGCGGTCGACCGCATCCTCGGCGGAGATCAGCCCCTCCTCCACCATGTCCACGGCGACCTTCAGCGCCGCCTTGGCGGTGCGCTTGCCCGAGCGGACCTGCAGCATCCACAATTTGCCGCGCTCGATGGTGAATTCGAGATCGAGCATATCGCGATAATGCGCTTCCAGCCGGTGGCAGACCGAGACGAAGTCGCGATAGGCCTCCGGCATCAGCTTTTCGAGCGACGGCTTTTCCGAACCGGTGTCGATGCGGGATTTTTCGGTGATCGATTGCGGCGTGCGGATGCCCGCCACCACATCCTCTCCCTGGGCATTGACCAGGAATTCGCCATAGAGCGCGTTCTCGCCGGTGGAAGGATTGCGGGTGAAGGCGACGCCGGTGGCCGAGGAATTGCCCAGATTGCCGAACACCATGGCCTGGATATTGACCGCCGTGCCCCAATCGGAAGGAATATTGTGCATCAGCCGGTAGGTGATGGCGCGCGGGTTCATCCAGCTTGAGAAAATCGCGCCGATCGCGCCCCAGAGCTGGGCCATCGGATCTTCCGGAAAGCTCTCGCCGACCTCCTCGTCCATCATTTCCTTGTAGCGCGCCACGACGCCGCGCCATTCCTCGGCTGTCACATCCGTGTCGAGCGCGCGACCCAACCGGGCCTTTTCATCTTCGAGGATCTCTTCGAATATGTCATGGCCCAGCCCCATGACCACGCCGGCATACATTTCGATGAAGCGGCGATAGCTGTCCCAGGCGAAGCGCGGATCGCCGGAATCTTCGGCCAGCGCCTCCACAGCGGCGTCGTTGAGGCCGAGATTGAGCACGGTGTCCATCATGCCCGGCATGGAGACGCGACTGCCGGAACGCACGGCGAGCAAGAGCGGGCGCTTGGCGGCGCCGAACTTGCGGTCGGTCAGCCGCTCCACCACCTGCAGCCCCTCGACCACGGCGGCCTTGAGACCATCGGGAAAGGCGCGGCCATTGGAATAATAGAAGGCGCAGGCCTCCGACACGATCGTCAGGCCGGGCGGCACAGGCAGGCCGATGGCGCTCATCTCCGCGAGATTGGCGCCCTTGCCGCCGAGTTTTTCCACCATGTCGGCGCGACCATCGGCGCGGCCGCCGCCAAACGCATAGACCCATCTGGTCATTCCGACCCCTCCCGGCGGAATTCACAATCCTGTTATGGTGATAGCTATCTCATTCGAACCGCTTTGCAAATGGGGGCGAGGCAGATTGTTGCTGCAACGCAGCATGCGGTGGCGCGGCTTTGCGACGACAAGTGATCATGCTAGATTCATGACCTCAAACTGTGAGGCGACAATGGACGGCAAGACAATGCTGATCAGCATCGACGAGGATCTGGCGGAGATCGTCGACAAGCGCATCCGCCAGAGCGCGCGCTTCGACACCGCCAATGACTATATCCGCGCCTTGATCGAGCGCGACGCCGAAACGGATGAAGAGGCGCGCGGCTTACTCGCCAAGGAACTGACGCCGGGCGCCGGCGCCGAGGAAACCGCATTCGTAGAGGTGTCGGCGGAAGAGGTCATACGCCGAAATCGCGCCCGCCGGCAGGCATGAGCCGCTATGTGTTCTTTCCCCCGGCAGATCGGGCGCAAGACGAGATCTGGCAATACACAGCCGATGCCTGGAACGAGGATCAAGCTGACGCCTACATTTTTGGCCTCCATCGCCATCTTGCCATGATCGCGGACCATCCCGCGCTTTGGCGACCGTTGCCCAAACCTATTCAGCAGAAACTCAACGAGTTACCTGAAGTGTTCGTGACGCGCTATGAACGCCATCTCATCTTCTTCAAACAATTGTCCTCCGACCGGATCGGAGTGATCAGCATCCTTCACGAGCGAATGAATTTGCCAGCTCGCCTCTTCAAGGACTTTAGAACGCTCGACGAGTGATGCGCGACAGCACCCCTCACGCCACATCCACCAGCCGCTCCGCTGTCTGCAGGTCGACGCTGACCAATTGGCTGACGCCCTGTTCGGCCATGGTGACGCCATAGAGGCGGTTCATGCGGGCCATGGTGATGGGATTGTGGGTGATGACGAGGAAGCGGGTCTGGGTGGTCCCGGCCATCTCGTCGAGCAGGTTGCAATAGCGCTCGACATTGTGGTCGTCGAGCGGCGCGTCGACTTCGTCCAGCACGCAAATCGGCGCCGGATTGGTGAGGAAGACGGCGAAGATCAACGCCATCGCCGTCAGCGCCTGCTCGCCGCCCGACAGAAGCGTCATGGTCTGCGGCTTCTTGCCCGGCGGACGGGCGAGAATTTCGAGGCCGGCTTCAAGCGGATCGTCGCTTTCGATCAGTTGCAACTCCGCTTCCCCACCGTTGAAGAGATGGGTGAACAGCCGCTTGAACTGCAGATTGACGGCGTCGAAGGCCACCATCAGCCGTTCCCGGCCCTCGCGATTGAGATTCTGGATCGCCGAGCGCAATTTGCGGATGGCGTCGATGACATCGTCGCGTTCGCGGATCAGGTTGGTGAGCTTTTCGGTGAGTTCGGCCTGTTCCTCCTCAGCGCGCAGATTGACGGCGCCCAGCCGCTCGCGCTCCATCTTCAGTCGCTCGACCTCGATTTCGATGCCGCGGATCTCGGGCAGCTTGTCGCCGCTCGCAAGCCCGGTCAGCCTGAACACCTCATGCGGGGCGACGTTCAGCGTTTCTCGGATGCGGGTCTCCTGCGCGATCCGCATCTCACGGGTCGACAGCAGCCGTTCTTCGGCGCGGCCGCGTTTTTCGCGCGCATCGGCAAGGGCCGCCAGCGCCTGGCTTGCGGCGCGGTCGGCGTCGCGTTCGCGATTTTCCTGCGCTTGCAACTGATCGGCGGCGGCCTTGCGCGCGGCTTCCGCCTTCTGCAATTCACTGAGCAGAGCGCGCCGGCGATCCTCGAATTCCTCGGGCGCCTGCAAGAGATCCTCAAGCTCGATCCGCGCCTCTTCCTCGCGCGTCTCCAGCGTCTCAATCTGGGCTGTGGCGCTCTGTTCACGGTCGCGCCAGAGCCGACGTTCACCTGATATGGCGGTGAGGCGGCGGGCGCGGGCGTCGTTGTCACGGGCTTCGCCGTCATGGGCGGCGCGGGCTTCAGCCAGCCGGGCGCGATGTTCGGCCACAAGGGCCGTCTGTTCGCGAAGCGCCAGATCAAGCGCGGAAAGATCCGGCGTTTCGGCCAGCGTCAGTCGCGCCTCTTCCTCCTGGACCGCGAGATCCTCGATCTGGGTCTCGTAGCCAGCGATCTGTTCGGCGCCGAGATCGCGGAGCCGCGTCAGATCGGCGCTGGCTTTTTCCGCCGCCGACAGCGCCTCGCGGGCCTCGGTCAGCTTGCGCGCGAGAAGGCGAGCCATGTCACGGGTCTGTTGCAGGCGGGTCTCGGCCGATTGCAAAGCCTCGCGCGCCGCCTCATGCGCCGCCTCGCAATCTTCCAGCCGGAAGCGGGCCTCTTCGATCTCGTCCTCAAGGCTGGAGAGCCTGTTTTTCTGGGTCAGGCGCAGCGCCGCCGCACTCGGCGCGCCGGCTTCCGTCACATGCCCGTCCCAGCGCCAGAGCGCGCCCGAACGCGACACCAACCGCTGGCCGGCGGCGAGCGACGGCATCAGCCGGGGGCCATCATCCTCGGACACGACGCCGATCTGGGCGAGGCGACGGGCGAGTTCCGCAGGCGCAGTGACATGCCGTGACAGCGGCTCGACGCCGGCGGGAAGTACTGGATCGCCGGCGCCGGGATTGAGCCGCCAGTATTTGGCCGCCGCCGCATCGAGCGGGGAATCGAGATCGTCGCCGAGGGCTGCGCCCAGTGCAGTTTCCCAGCCCGAGGCGGCTTCGATCAGTTCGGACACTGGCGTGGCCGCGCTTTCGCCGCCGGCTGCCAGCATCTTGCGGATAGTGCGCGCCTCGGTCTCCAGCATTTGCAGCGCCGAGCGCGCCTCTTCGAGCGGACGCCGGCTCGCGGCTTCCTGCAGGCGCGCGTCGGAAAGCCGTCTTTCCGCGGTTAAGGCTGCCTGCTCGCCATCCTCATGGGCAATTTCGGCCGCTTCCAGAGCTTCCCGCTTTTCGTCGGGGTCGGGGAGTGCTGCGAGCTTGGCCTCGATGGTTTCGAGATCGCGTCTTGCGTCCGCCGCCTGCCGTTCCAGCCTCAGACGGCGCTGGGCGATATCGGCCAGGAAGCGTTCGGTCTGCTGGCGGCCGGCGGCGGCTTCGGCGCGTTCGGCGGTCAGTTCCTGCATGCGGCGCTCGGCGTCCGCGACGTTTTCCGCAGCTTCCGCCAACTGCTCTTTCAGCTCCTGGGCGCGGATCAAAGCGTCCTCGGCATGCGCCCGCAGCTCCTCCTCTTCCTCGTCGAGACGAGCGAGGATTTCGGCATTGCCGGCGATCATCTGCTTTTCGCGGGTGATATCGGCGGAAAGCTGGGCGATGCGGCGTTCGAGTTCCTGCCTTCGCTGGTCGAGCCGGCGGAAATCCTCGTCGAGCTGGCTGCGGGCGATGGTGAGACGCTGCAAAGCGGCGGCGGCCTGAACCTCGGCGTCGCGCAGTTCCGGCATGCGCAAACCCTCGATGGCGTGGGTCTTGGCCGCCTCCATCTGCGCCTGCGCACGCTCGGCCACCAGATTGGTGGTCTGGTTGAGCTGGCTGTCGGCCTCGGCCTCCGCCGTCTTGGCTTCGGCCCAGCGGATATGCAGCAGCTTGGCCTCTTCGGCGCGGATCGAGGCCGAGAGCTGCTTGAAGCGATTGGCCTGCCGCGCCTGGCGCTTGAGGCTTTCGATCTGGGCGGTCAGCTGGGCGGTCACATCCTCCAGCCGTTCGAGATTGGTTTCGGCGGCCTTAAGCCTGAGTTCGGCCTCGTGGCGGCGCGAATGCAGACCGGAAATGCCGGCCGCCTCTTCCAGCAACTGCCGGCGCGCCTGGGGCTTGGCCTGGATGAGTTCGCCGATGCGGCCCTGGCCGACCATGGCAGGCGAGCGCGCGCCAGTCGAGGCGTCGGCGAACAAGAGCTGCACATCGCGGGCGCGGGCTTCCTTGCCGTTGATGCGGTAGACCGAGCCCTGTTCGCGCTCGATGCGGCGGCTGACCTGCAATTCGTCGGCGTCGTTGAATGCGGCTGGCGCGGTGCGGTCGGAATTGTCGATATAGAGGCCGACTTCGGCGGAGTTGCGCGCCGGCCGCTGGCCGGACCCCGAAAAGATCACGTCATCCATGCCCGACGCGCGCATATTCTTGTATGAATTCTCACCCATCACCCAGCGCAGCGACTCCACCAGATTGGACTTGCCGCAGCCATTGGGCCCGACCACGCCGGTCAGCCCCGGCTCGATGAGAAACTCCGAGGGCTCGACGAAGGATTTGAAGCCGGTGATGCGCAGCTTGGTGAATTTCATCGCGCGTTCCCCAGCGCCGACAGAACGATAAACACCGAAACGGGCGACAGCGCGAAGCTGTCGCCCGTTTTGATGAACGGTCGTGTCTGGTTATTCAGCGGCGTCAATGAGAGCCGACATTTCCGCAACGCTCATTTCCCCGGCGTAACGCTTGCCATTGATGAAGAAGGTCGGGGTGGAATCCACTCCGAAATCCTTGGACGCCTTTTCGCGCGTGGCGTTCACATCATCCAGAAGCTTCTGGTTCGTCAAGCAGGCTTCGAAGCTCTGCTCGGAGAATCCGGCGAGTTTCGACATCTGCAGCAGTGCGGCGCGGCCGTCTTCGGCGGTCGCCCAGGTCATCTGGCTCTTGAACAGCGCCGACACCATCGGGAAATATTGTTCCTTGGGCGCGCAACGGGCCAGCATGATGGCGGCGGCGGCGCGGTTGTCGAGCGGGAATTCGCGCAGCACGAAGCGCGCTTTGCCGCTGTCGATGTATTTCTGCTTGATCTCTTCGAAGACCGAATTGTGGAAGCGGGCGCAATGCGGGCAGGTCATCGACATATATTCGACGATCGTCACCTTGGCGTCGTCCTTGCCGAGCGCGACTTCCGGCAGCGGACCGGGGGCCATCAGCGCGGCGACATCGACTTCGCCGTCCGGGGTCGGCAATTGCGCCGGCCTCGTGGAGGCGGTGGTCTCCGGGCTCACGGCGGGCACTGCCGGGGTCGCGGCGGGCGCCGATTGCGCGGTTTCCGTCTGGACGGCGGGCGCGGCCGTCTCGGCCTTCTTCTCCTCGCTGCAGGCTGCAAGCGCCAGGCTCGCGGCGGTCAGAAACGCGACGGACATCAAGCGCGGCGACGCGCTCTTGAACAGGTGGGACATAAGTGCTCCTCGATAAGGCCAATGTGGTATTGTCGATATACCGCAGGCTCTTACGCCGCAAGTATGACGGATGGTCCGGCGTTCAAACAAATGTGAGGCGCGGAAAGAGGCGGCGACATCATCCGGGAAGCAAGCTGAAAAGTCTTGGGCGCCTGTTGGGTGAATGGTATGATACTGTCAACACGAGGAGATATCCCATGGCAGCCAGACAATCGCTTACCGTCAGTCTCCCCGCCGAGATGGCCGACATGGTCAGGGAGAAAGTCGCTTCCGGCGAATATGACAGCGAGAGCGCGGTGATCGAAGAGGGACTTCTCACTCTCTCCGAGCGCGACGAAGCGCTTGAGACTTGGCTGCAGGAAGAGGTTGCGCCGACTTATGATGAAATCAAGGCTCATCCCGAGCGGACCGTTTCTCTTGACGAGGCGTTTGAGGGCTTTCGCCAGCGCGTCAAGACGAACGCAGGCGGCGCGTGATTTACGCGGTCCGCCTCAGTTTTCAGGCGCAACGCGACATTGACGCCTTGCTCGATTATCTGAAGCCTCTTGCCGGCGAGCCTGCAGCTTTGGCCTATCTGGCGCGACTAGAGCGTTTTCTCCGACGGTTTGAGACATTTCCCAAGCGCGGCAGCGTCCGCGATGACACACGCGACGGACTGCGCGTTATTGGCTTTGAGCGCAGCCTGAGCATAGCCTTTGTTGTTGAACACGATACGGTTCACATCTTGCGCATCTTGCCCAAGGGCCAGCAACTGCATCTCTACGATGAATGATTGAGGCGCTGCTTGGCAAGCGGTCCATCACCGCCCCGCCGCTCAATCGCCCTCGCCCCAAACGTTCCCGCGACGCTTTAGCGTCTCGTTTCTGACGGCCCAAACGTCTTCTTGAGCCAGATGCAAGAATGGCCCGGCGGAAAATCATCGATCCGAGCAAAGTCCTCATAGCCGTTTCGTCGGTAAAAATCCGGGGCCTGGAAACTGAATGTATCGACATAGGCGCCGATGCAGCCGCGCAAACGCGCTTCCGTTTCCGCCTTGCCGAGAAGTTCGGCCCCTAAGCCACGGCCTCGCACGTCAGGCGAAAGCCATAGCCAATCGATAAAGAGCCATGAATAGGCAGTTCGGCCCTTTAGCCCACCTTGGACATTGTGTTGATCGTCGCGCGCGATGACCCAAACATCTTGTTGACCGTCGGGGCCAGCCTTCTGCGCATTAAAAACATCGAGACCGGTGTCGATCAGTTGCTGCACATCCAGGCTGGGCGCAGGCTCTATCTCAATCTTGAAACCCAATCTCTCGCCCACCTTCCCAAACAACCCTTTTCCAGTCACGAGCAGGGGCGGTCTGCCCTACGGCGTTCACTTCACCCGCCGCCCCATCACGCCGCGCCCCAATCGCTCCAGCGCCGCCTTGAGCTTCTCGTTGTCGATATCGGCGGTCATGTCGGTCAGTTTGGCCTGCTGGTCGCGGGTCAGCGGCCGTGGTTTCGGGCGATGCTTGTGGCCCATGGATACGGGTTTCTGGACGATGCGCACCTGGCGGATGGCGGGGTAACCGAAGAAGCCGTTGATGCGCTGGATGAGTTCGCCCTGGGCATGGGCGAGAAACAGCGCGCGCGCGCCTTCGCAGGCGATTGTCAGCACGCCGGGCTCGACGCCGCCGGCGTCGCCATAGCGATCGGCATTGGCGCGTGGCCAGGTGATCTTTTCCGGCCGGGTGCATTCGGCGAAATCGGCGCCGGCGATCTCGTCCCAAGAGCCGATCAAGGCCGTGTTGATGCCGGCCTTGCGGGCGAGCACCGGGTCGATCAGCCGGTTGGCGGCTTCGGCGATCTGAAGCTCGCCTTTTCTCTGGAAGGAAGACATCGTCTCTTCGGGCCCGTGCGAATAAGTGATAGAGAATCATAGCTTTCATATGCCACGGCGGCAACCGCCGGGACCTATGTATAACGGCTGGCGCGGCAAAGCGTTGCCGGCCACCAGAATGGGATCAATAAGCAGACATGCCGGAACAGCCTGACGCGGCAAGCCTTCTCGCCTGGTATGACCGACATCACCGCGATTTGCCCTGGCGGGTCTCTCCGCCGATGCGGGACAAGGGCGTGAACCCCGATCCCTACCGGATCTGGCTGTCCGAGGTGATGCTGCAGCAGACCACGGTGCAGGCCGTGCGCGCCTATTTTCTGAAGTTCCTCGAATTATGGCCTGAGGTGAGTGATCTCGCCCGCGCCGACAATGAGGATGTGATGAAGGCCTGGGCCGGGCTCGGCTATTACGCCCGCGCCCGCAATCTCAAGAAATGCGCCGAGGCGGTGGCGTTTGAGCATGGCGGCGTGTTTCCCGATACGGTGGACGGCCTGCGCGCGCTGCCCGGCATCGGCGATTACACTTCCGCCGCCGTCGCGGCCATCGCGTTTGATCGGCGCGCTTTGGTGATGGACGGCAATGTCGAGCGGGTGCTCACCCGGCTCTTCGCGGTCGAGGATCCGCTGCCGGGCGCCAAGCCGAAACTCAAAACGCTGCTCGACACGCTGACGCCGAACGAGAGGCCCGGCGATTTCGCCCAGGCGATGATGGATCTCGGCGCGACCATCTGCACGCCGCGCCGTCCGGCCTGTTCGCTCTGTCCCTGGCGTGACGCCTGTCGTGCTTTTGCAGAGGCAGATCCTGAAAACTTCCCCGTCAAGGCGGCCAAGAAAGCCAAGCCGGCGCGCAAGGGGGCGGCTTTTGTGGCTGTGGATCCCGAGGGACGCGTGCTGCTGCGCAAGCGGATCGACAGCGGCCTGCTCGGCGGCATGACCGAGCCGCCCGGCACCGGCTGGACCGCCTCGCGCGATGGCGCGGATACGCCTGAGGCCGCGCCTTTCGCCGCCGACTGGCGTCTCACAGGCGTCGTCACGCATGTCTTCACCCATTTCGAATTGCAGCTCAGCGTTTTCAGGGCTGATCTCGACGCCGCGCCTGATACGCCCGAAGGCTGGTGGGAGCCGATCGAGACGCTTGCCGATCAAGCCTTGCCGACTGTCATGAAAAAGGCGATCGCCGCCGCTATACCGGACGCGTTCAAGCCCAAGAGGAAACCGCATGCACGCTGAAACAGCTACACCCGAGATCCGCCACATTGTCTTCGACATCGGCAAGGTGCTGATCCACTACGATCCCAACCTGCCCTATGCGCGGCTGATCCCGGACGAAGAAGAGCGCAAATGGTTCTTCGAGCATGTCTGCACCCATGACTGGAATGTCGAGCAGGATCGCGGCCGCACCTGGCTGGAGGCGGAGGACCTGCTTCTGGAGAAATTTCCCGATCGCGAAGAGCATATCCGCGCCTTCCGCCAATACTGGCATGAAATGGTGCCGCACGCCTATGATCGCTCGGTCGCGCATCTCGAACGCTTCATCGCCGAGGGTCGCGACGTGACGCTGCTGACCAATTTCGCTGACGACACATTCGACCAGGCGCAGGAGATTTTCCCCTTCCTCAAAGCGCCGCGCGGCGTGACGGTGTCGGCGCGGGTGAAACTGATCAAGCCCGATCCCCGCATCTATGACAGCCACACCAAGACCTTCGGCCTCGACCCGGCCGCAACGCTGTTCATCGACGACGCGCTCGCCAATATCGAGGCGGCCCGCGCCTATGGGTGGAACGCGATTCATTATGTCGGGGCGGATGAACTGGATGCGGAACTCGGGCGCTATGGGTTGATGAAATAAACAAACAACCAAAAATATTTTTAACGAATACTCACTAGACTTCCCGCGAATAAGCGGGAGATCTGAAGTGAAAGACCTGGTTATACGCACAGTTCCCAAGGTTTTGCCGGCGGCGACATCCGCATTCGGAGCGTTTGTCGCCTATGCGCGAGACGTGGCAAAAAACGGCATTTTCATCAGTCTCTCGTCATTTGCGCTGATCGCGCTTGTATGGAAACCTGACACCTATTTGCAGCTTTTTGGACACTATTCCCAGCTCGTCCTCGGAATTAATTTTATCGTTATTGTCATGCTGGTCATTCGGGGAATAGTGCTTTTTCCCTTAGCTCCACTCTCCGGTTTGATCGATGGAGTTCGCAAGCTGACGCTCGAGCATGTCGCCATGATTCCGCTCGTCATTCTCTTCCTGTCGGCGTACACCACGCTCAAAGTGAACATCCCCAACCTAGCGCCGTATTACGCGGATCCACTGCTCGCGACCATCGATCACTGGCTGCACGGAGACGATCCCTGGAAATATGCGAGGATGGCGCCTGCGGAAACGAGCATCGTCATCGATTTCGTCTACTCGAAGCTCTGGTTCGCCGTCGCGCTTTTTTCGCTCGTTCACGCCGCCGTGCTGCGCCCCGGACCGGAGTTCAAGCGTCTGGCGATGGCGAGCCTTCTGGTTTACATCGTTCTGGGCTTTATTCTTGCGACCGCGCTTTCTTCGGTTGGTCCGATTTTCTATGATCGGTTCTACCCCGAGCCGCGATTTATGGAATTCACCGCCATGCTGGCTACAGATGTCTATGCCACGCAGCAGAAATTGTTCGTCGATTATCTCTATACGGCGGCCACGACCAATACAGCTTTGATTGGAACTGGTATTTCGGCGGCGCCGAGCATCCATGTCGGCGTGGCCGTAATCGCCGCGTGGTATATGACCTCGCAAGGCCGCATCAGCATGATCGTCGGCTGGTGTTTTGCCGCGACCATCCTGTTCGGTTCGGTCTATACCGGCTGGCATTATGCGGTCGACGGGTATCTGTCGGCGATTGCGGCGACGTTGTTCTGGTGGATGGCCTCACGCCGGTCCGGCCTGGGAATGACGACAGGGCGACAGGGGCCTAAGCCTCTCGGCGACGGCGCAAAAATCTAGTCCGAAACCGATCTGGCGCGGCGGGGCCGAGGCGCTCCATCGGTTCCGTGACGCCCCAGAAAGCCGCATAGTCGCTCCGCCAGGGCCGCATCGTCCTTCATCTCGCATTCCCACACCGTCAGCGCCCACCAGCCGGCTGCGGCGAGCGCCTCTTGATGCGCCGCGTCGCGGGCGCGGTTGCGGGCGATCTTCTGCGACCAATAGTCGACGTTGGTTTTCGGCGCGCGGGCGCCACGGGCGCAATCATGACCGTGCCAGAAGCAGCCGTGGACGAAGATCAGCTTGCGCCGGCCCGGAAACACCAGATCAGGTTTTCCGGGCAGGTCGGCGCGGTGGAGACGGTAGCGGTAGCCCAGCGACGTCAGGAGCTTGCGCAACTTGAGTTCGGGAGCGGTGTGCTTGGATTTCACCTTGCGCATCACCGCGCTGCGCTGTTCGGGCGTCTCGCTCACGCCGCCCGTCTCCCGATTTTCAACGCGGCGAGAAGCGGCTCGAACAGATGCCGTGCGAGATGGCGGACGACGGGGACGGCGACGCCGTCGCCGGTCAGGTGATAGGCCTCGGTATACGAACGGGGCAGGACGTAAGCGTCCGGCAGTCCCATCAGCCGCGCCGTCTCGCGCGCCGTCAGCAGACGGGCGGCGAGCCTGTCGCCCTCGACGATCAGGATCGATTGCCGGCTGGAGCCGCCGGCGGGAGTGCGCAGGCAGCCGGCGAGGCCATCGAAACGGATTTCGGCGCGCTGGACCTTGCCGCCCTGGCCATCAGGCCGCGTGCGCTTGTAGAGCGCGCCCACCCGGCGGACGCCATCGCCCTTGGCAGCGTCGATCTTGGCGCGGTTGTTGGCGTCCATCATGGCGAGCAGCGCCTCGAGACGGTCTTCCGACAGCCAGCGAGCATCCCTGGGATCGGTTTCGACAAGGTCGATCAGCGCAATGTTGCGGCGCGCCGGCGCGGGCAGGCGCCACCACAGCCAATGATCGGCGGCCGAAGGCGACAGGCGCGCATGAGCGGCGATGAGCGCCGGCGTATGCCAATCCGGGGACGGAGCGGAAGAGACGCAATCCGCCGGTAGATCGAGCCCCTGTTTCACCGCGACAATGAACAGCCGCGGTCGCGACTGGGGCAGGAAGGCGGCGGCGTCGACGACCATGGCGCCGAAGCGATAGCCGCCTGCGGCCAAGGCCTCGCCGAGGGCGGCGAAATCGCGACCGCCATGCGAGGTCAGCGCGCCGCAGACATTTTCAAGCGCGATGATGGAGGGCGCCCGCCCCTCCGCCTTCAGCGCCTGCATGAGACGCCAGAAGGTCCAAAATGTCCCCGATCGCGCGCCGCCGAGGCCGGCGCCCGCGCCGGCCAGCGACAGATCCTGACACGGAAAGGACGCCCAGGCGAGATCGGCGCGTCCAGGCAGGTCGGCTGCGGCGAGACGGTTGATATCCTCGAGTTTCAGCCAGTCTCCGCCCCAATTGGCCCTGTAGGCGCGGGCCTTGCCGGCGTCGAGATCATTGGCGAACAGGCAGGACCAGCTGTCGCCGAGCCCCGCGCGGACCATGCCGCCGCCAGCGAAAAATTCGTAATAGCCAGGTGATTCCGTCTTCTGCATGCGCCATCCTATTCCATGTCGACGCGACGCGCAGCGCTTTTGCAGCGATATCGCCGCCACCGGCGCCCCCGTCTTTACGAAATCTATACGGCCCCCCACCGCAATTTTACGCCGCCCTTATGCGCCCTGCCCTATAGGCTGAAGGCCGCCATGCGCGGCGTATATCAAAAAGGCCTCGCATCATGCATGCTCCCACTTCCCAGCCAGGCTCGCCTCCCAAGCTCGGCCGCCTTCTCGCCCTTTCGCTTGGTTCGATCGGCGTGGTCTATGGCGATATCGGCACATCCCCCCTCTATGCGTTCCGCGAAGCGCTGCGGCCGGTGGCGGGCGACGGCGTTACCTCCGACGAGGTGATCGGCATCATCTCGCTGATGCTGTGGACGCTGACCATCATCGTCACCGTCAAATATGTCGTCTTCCTGCTGCGCGCCGACAACAAGGGCGAAGGCGGCACGCTGTCCCTGCTCGCGCTGCTGTCGAGCAAGCTCGAGGGCCGGCATGGCCGCGTTCTGGTTCTGCTCGGGCTGATTGGCGCGGCGCTGTTCATCGGCGACGCCATGATTACGCCGGCGCTGTCGGTGATGTCGGCGGTCGAGGGCATGAAATTCGTGGCGCCCGATCTCACCCGCTTCGTGCTGCCGGTCAGCGTGGTGATCCTGATCGCGCTGTTTGCGGTGCAATCGCGCGGCACCGGCGCGGTGTCCAAGGCTTTCGGCCCGATCACGCTGGTGTGGTTCGCGGCGCTGGCGGCGGCGGGCGTCGCGCATATCGCCGACGATCCGCGCATCTTCGCGGCGCTCAATCCGATCAACGCGGTAACTTTCCTGATCCATGGCGGCTTTTCGGCGCTGATCGTGCTTGGCGCGGTGTTCCTGACAGTGACGGGCGCGGAAGCGCTTTACGCCGATCTCGGCCATTTCGGCCGCAAGCCGATCCAACTCGCCTGGCTCGCGGTGGTCTATCCGGCGCTGACGCTGAATTATCTCGGCCAGGGCGCGTTTGTGCTGAGCGATGCGCGCGCCATTGAGGATCCATTCTATCTGATGTTTCCGGAATGGTCGCTGATCCCGGTGATCCTGCTCGCCACCGCCGCCACCATCATCGCCAGCCAGGCCGTCATCACCGGCGCGTTTTCGCTGGTCAGCCAGGCGATCCATCTCGGCTTCCTGCCGCGCATGGATATTCACCACACCTCGCATACCGACACCGGCCAGATCTATCTGCCGATGGTCAACACCTTCCTGCTGTTTGGCGTGATGATGCTGGTGCTGATCTTCCAGACGTCGGAATCGCTCGCCACCGCCTATGGCATTTCGGTGACCGGGGCGATGGTGGTGACCACCATCATGTTCTTCGATTTCCTGCGCATCGAATGGAAATGGTCGCTCGGGGCGGCGCTGTCGCTCGTTGCGCCTCTCGCGGTGCTGGAACTGGTGTTTCTCGGCGCCAATCTGATCAAGATCCATGACGGCGGCTATGTGCCGATCGCCATTGCGGGCCTTGTGGTGCTGGTGATGTGGACCTGGCGGCGCGGCTCCTCCATCGTGTCCGATAAATCGCGCCGCAGCCATGTCGCGCTGCGCAGTTTCGTGAAATCGGTGGAAAAGGAAAGCGCCCATGGCCCCCATCCCATTCCCGGCTGCGGCATATTCCTGACCTCGGAGCCGGAAGCCACGCCGTCGGCGCTGTTGCACAACATCAAGCATAACCGCGTGCTGCACCAGCAGAACATCATCCTGACTATCCGCACGGACGCGGCGCCCACGGTGCCGGCGTCTGAGAGGGGCAAGATGGAGCGGATTTCCGAGCGTTTCTCGATCCTGACGCTGACCTTCGGCTTCATGGACACGCCGAACGTGTCGCAGGCGCTGGCGCAGATGCGCAAGGAGGGGCTGAAATTCGACATCATGTCGACCACCTTCTTCGTCGGCCGCCGCAAGCTGGTGTCCGATCCGAATTCCGGCATGCCTGCCTGGCAGGACCGGCTGTTCATCGGGCTCGCCGGCATGGGCACCGACCCGTCAGACTACTTCCGTCTGCCGGCGAACCGGGTTATCGAACTGGGATCGCATGTCAGCGTCTGAGTCATGACCGAGAGATCCCGCCGCATCACCGCTGGTTCCGCTAGCCGCCCCGAGACGTCGGGGCGGGCCTATCTCTGGGCGGCGGCGATGGCGGCGGCGGCGACGCTGATCGCCCTGCCCTTCCGCTCGCTGACCGATCCCGACACCCTGACGCTGGTCTATATGACCGCAGTGGTGGCCACCGCGCTGCGGCATGGGTTCGGACCGTCGGTTTTCGCCTCGATCCTGGCGGTGGCGGCGTTCAACTTTGTCTTTGTCGAGCCCTATTACACATTCGAGGCGTTGAGCGCCGAGGCCTATTTCACCTTCGCCATCATGTTCGCGACCTCGCTGATCGTGGCTGCGCTGACATCGGGCCTGTCGCGGCGCATGTCGAATGTCGGGCGCGAACAGGCGCGCACCCGGCGGCTTCTCGACTTTTCCCGAGACCTGTCGCGCGCCACCAGCCCGGCCGAAATCCACGCCGCCGCCGTAGCGCATCTCGCCCGGGATTATGATGCAGCCGTCAGCCTGCATCTCGCCGATGCACAGGAGACGCGTTTCTGGCAAGGACCGGAGCGCGACAGGGCGCGCGTCACCGAGGCGATCCGGATGAATTCCGCCGCCAATCTTGCTGCGGAAGACGACATCTGGATCGCGAGGCTAGAAGCGGCGGGCGAAACCGTGGGATGGCTGGCGCTGGAGCGGGCCGAGGCCGGCGCGCCCTCCGGGGAAGCGTCGCTGGAGCTCGAAACACTGGCCGCGCTGATGGCTGGCGCGGTAGCGCGGGCGGAGAAAACCGAGGAAGCGGCCCATGCCGAGGCCGCACGCGAGGCCGAGACGCTGCGCAATGTGCTTTTGTCGTCGCTGTCGCATGATCTGAGAACACCGCTCACCGTGCTCAGCGGCACCATCGGCGCGCTTGCCCGCATGCGGCGCAAGCTGCCGCGCGAGGCTATGGAGGAAGTCGCGAGCCTGTCGCGCCAGATCGCTTATCTGCAAAAATTCACCGGCAATCTCCTGAAAATCTCGGCGATTTCCTCGGGCGACCTCAAGCTCAACCGGCAGGTCTACACGATCCAGGAAATCGTCGGGGCGGCGCTGGCGCGCATGTCCGAGCGCAAGGGCGAACGCACCATCCGCACCGCGATAAGCGGCGACATTCCGCTGGTGGAGATCGACGGGGCGCTGATCGAGCAGGTCGTCGCCAATCTGCTCGAAAACGCCATCGAGCACACGGATGAAGACGGCGAGATCGCGGTGGAGCTTGCAAGCCGCGGCCAATTCGTCCAGATCTCGATCTCCGACAATGGCCCCGGGCTGGGGCCGGGAGACGAAGACATGGTGTTCGAACGCTTTCGCACCGGCAGCCATATCGGCTCCGATCGCAAATCGGCAGGCGCTTCGGGCCTCGGCCTCGCCATCTGCCGGGGCGTGGTGGAGGCGCATGGCGGCCGTATCGACGCCGGCAACAATCCCGGCGGCGGCGCGCGCTTCTATTTCACTCTGCCCGCCTTCGAGACGGAAACCGCCTGATGGGCGTCTGCGTGCTGATCGTGGAAGACGAACGAGAAATCCGCCGGCTGGTGTCGGCGGCGCTGACGCTCGCCGATTTCGAGACGATCGAAGCCGAAACCGGCAAGGCTGGTCAGCAGGCGCTGATGTCCAAGCGGCCCGATCTCGTGCTCCTCGATCTCGGCCTGCCCGATATGGATGGACAGGACTGGATCCTCAGCGTGCGCGAATGGTCCAAGACGCCGATCCTCGTGCTGTCGGCGCGCGACCAGGAAGGCGAAAAGATTGCGGCGCTGGAAAACGGCGCCGACGATTATCTCACCAAGCCGTTTTCCTCCGGCGAATTGATCGCCCGCATCCGGGTGGCGCTGCGGCATGCGCATGGCAAGGACGGCGCGACAGAGCCGATCCTCCGCTTCGAAGACCTCGAGATCGACCTCGCCGCCCGCCGCGTAAACCTCGGCGCGGACGAGGTGCGGCTGACGCCGATCGAATACAGACTGCTGATCACGCTCGCGCGCCATGCCGGCAAGGTGCTGACCCATGGGCAATTGATGAAGGAAATCTGGGGCAAGCGCGCCACCGACAACAATCAGGGGCTGCGCATCCACACCCAGCATCTGCGCGAAAAACTGAAGGACGACCCGCTGTCGCCGCGCTTCATCATCACCGAACCGGGGATCGGCTACCGGTTCAAGGGGTGACCCCCTGCCGGTGGGATCTACTTTCTCGGATGCAGGATGCCGGCGCTGTGGATCGTGCGGTTCAGCGCCGCTTCCAGCATCATCAGCTTGGCGATCTGATAGGAGAGATATTCGTCGAAGAAATTCTGTGAAATCCATAGCGGCGAGCGGCCTGGTCGACCGGTCCAGCCGATGCTCTCCAATCGCATGGCCTGGGCGAATTTGCGGCTGAGATGGGTGACGGAAAGGCCCGCGAGCTGGGCGAGGCTGGCGATGGAGTGATGGCCGCTGGTGCGCCAACGCGGGTCGCTGTTGTCAGGCGGTAGAATTTCGGAAAAGATCCGGTCGAGAATGACGCTGCCGTCGTCGATCCAGACGAACAGCGAAAAGGTCGGCGCGGCCTGGCTGATCCCAATCGATTTCATCAGCGTTTCGCAGACCAACGGCTGGACTTCGTCGAACAGGCCGGGTTCGGCGCGGAAGCGGGTGCCGCGCTCACCGCCATCCAGCGCATCCAGCGTCTCGAAATGCACGATATGCCAGTGGCGGGCGAGGTCCAGCGTCTCCTGGGTCAGCACAACCGGCTTGAGCCGTTTGTCGCTCGGCGACACCTTGCGCTCGATGATGCGGTAATGCTCCATTTCCTTGATGAAGGCGTCGGCGGTGTTGCGCGAAACGATGCCATGCTGCTCGACCGCATCGAGAAAGGCGGCGACATGGATGCCTGTGCGGCCGGACCGGACATACATCGACATGGCCAGATGCGCCATCAGATAGCGCTGATGCGTCGCCATGATCGAGGCGGCGCGGGGATGGGTCTGCGCCGTCGCCAGCAGTTTGCAGGCTTGCGCCCGTAACGCATCGATCAGCCCGGGATGGCTGGCCAGACTGGAGAACAGACTGCTCTTTGCGAAATCCGCCTCATGCGCGGACAAGATCTTATGCACAGCTACGATCCCGGTTTTTTGCCCGCTCGCGGCGGTCGATTACGAGCCACATGGCTCGTGATCATAACGGGCGCATAATAGAAAAAATTCTCATCCTTTACAATAAATCGGAAGGCGGGCGCTTGCGCGCCCGCCGGCAACCTTGCGGGGAGAAGATGGGGGCGCAGTCGGCTGCTGGAGGTCAGCCGGCCGCGTCCCCCATTCCTTTGCGGACGACAGCCCGGAGATCATCGATCGGGCGCAGGGTGGAGCCCTCCTCGAAGTGCCAGAACGTCCATCCGTTGCACGCATCCAGCCCCTGGACCTTGGCGCCCAGGCGATGGATGGATCCTGCTTCGCCGCCCGAGGCGAGCGTGCCGTCGGCGCGAACAATGGCGGCGTGGCGGCGCTTGGCGTCGGTCAGCACCGCGCCCGGCTTGATGAGGCCGCTTTCGACCAGCGTGTTGAAGGCGACGCGCGGCTCCTGCTTCTTGCCGGTCATCACCGTCAGTTCAGCCGAGCCGAGCGGCTCGACGGCGGCGATGCGGGCGGACGCCGCGTCGATGTAATCCTGCTCGCGCTCGATGCCGACAAAGTTGCGGCCGAGACGCTTGGCGACGGCGCCGGTGGTGCCGGAGCCGAAGAAGGGATCGAGGATCACGTCGCCGGGCTTGGACGAGGCCATGATCACGCGCGCCAGCAGCGCCTCCGGCTTCTGGGTCGGATGCACCTTCTTGCCGTCGTCGCCCTTCAGGCGCTCGCCGCCCGAGCAGATCGGGAACAGCCAGTCCGAGCGCATCTGCACATCGTCATTGGCGGCCTTCATGGCGTCGTAGTTGAAAGTGTAGCTCTTGGCGTTCTGGTCGCGCGAAGCCCAGATCATCGTCTCATGGGCGTTCTGGAACCGGCGGCCCTTGAAATTCGGCATCGGATTGGTCTTGCGCCAGACGATGTCGTTGAGGATCCAGAAATTCATGTCCTGCAAGGTCGCGCCGACGCGGAAGATGTTGTGATAGGAGCCGATCACCCAGATCGTGCCATGCGGCTTGAGCACGCGGCGGCAGGCGAGCAACCAGGCGCGGGTGAAGGCGTCATAGGCCTCGAAAGAGGCGAACTGGTCCCACTCGTCGTCGCAGGCGTCGACGAGGCTCTGGTCGGGACGATGCAGCGCGCCGCCGAGCTGAAGATTGTAGGGCGGGTCGGCGAAAATCACGTCGACGGATTTATCCGGCAGCGCCTCGAGCGCGGCCACGCAATCGCCCTTGATGATGGAATTGAGCCAGGAATTCGACTGGACGCCCGAACGAGCTTCCCGGAGCGACAGGACTGATGCCATTTTTCAAACTCGCCAATACGCGTTACGCCTTTAACTGTCCGTTATGGTTACCGAGTTTGGTTACCAAATGCTGAAACCCATCCGGAAAAAGCGATATTTTTCGCTGCGCCGAGCGACGCCGGCGCGCGCCGATGGCGTCATTTCACCGCCAAGAACCTGGGAAATCAGGATATTGACGCGGCCCCGGAGCCCGGGACGAAAGCTGACAGGGCGCGTTAGGCGGCCCAGCTTCACGCCAAAGGGCAACCGAGCAAAAACCTGCCCTTTGCGGCAAACATCGCCAATTTTCCGAACGATTGTTGCCTTTCCTTAATCAATCATCGCTAGATTCTTACATTGTCGCCCCGGCCCGCGATTTCGCTCCATGCCGACGCGTCACCACTGTTTTGGGAGGGAAAAGCGCATGTGCCTGGATTGCCTGCCGACGCGGCTCAGCCGCCGCAACATCATGAAATTCGCGGGCCTCGGCCTCGCCGCCGCCGCCAGCATGCCGATCATCGCTTCGGCGTCGGAAACCAAACACGCCGCCCAGCATGAGGAAAAGCCGGCGGATCAGCACCATGCCGCCGCCGCCCCCGCCCTATCGCCCAACGAGGCGCTCGAGCGGCTGAAAGAGGGCAATAGCCGTTTCATCAAGGACGCCAACGCCTGCGCCGCCAACCTGGCGGGACGCCGCGAGGAACTGGCGGGCGGCCAGCATCCCTGGGCGATCATCCTGACCTGTTCGGACAGCCGCGTGACGCCGGAACTGGTGTTCGGCGGCGTGACGCTCGGCGAACTCTTCGTGATCCGCAACGCCGGCAATGTGCTGGACACCGGCGCGCTGGGCACGATCGAATATGGCGCGGAACATCTGCACGCGCCGCTGGTGGTGGTGATGGGCCACAAGAAATGCGGCGCGGTCGCGGCGGCCTGCGACGTCGTACAAAAGGGCACCCAACTCGAAGGCTCGATCGGCAAGATGGTGCAACCGATCCTGCCGGTGGCCTTGAACACGCTGTTCAAGTCTCCCGACTTCGTCAATGAAACCGTGGCCAACAACGCCATCAGCGGCGCCCATCGCATCACCGAAGAAAGTCATATCGTCGCCCATCTGGTCGAACAGGGCACCGTCAAGGTCGTGTCCGCCGTCTATGACATCGAAAGCGGCAAAGTGGATTTTCTCGACGCCGCCTGAGAACGCGCCGCCGCCCCTCCCCGTTTCCCCCGCGTCCGGATTCGCTGGCGCGGGGACCGGCGATCAAAAATGCTGATGGCGGACTTCGCGCTTTTTGATTGGACCGCTCCCGCCGCGCCATGCTGAATGGCGCGACGAATGGAGAGCGGTTTCATGCTGACAATCTACGGCGTTTATCAATCCCGCGCGTCGCGCGTCTACTGGGCCGCCCTCGAACTTGGCCTCGATTTCGAAAGCGTGCCGGTGATCCAGAGCCGGCGGCTGCCGCAGCCCATCGCGCCGGACGCGCCTATTCACACCCATGCGGCCGAATTCCTCGCCATTCATCCCAATGGCCATATCCCGGCAATCGACGATGACGGGTTGGTGATCGACGAGTCGCTCGCCATCACCCTGTATCTCGCCCGCAAGCATGGCGGATCTCTGGCCGCGCAGACCCTCGCCGAAGAAGGCGCCATCCTGTCGTGGAGTTTCTGGGCCGCCACCGAGATCGAGCCGCAGACGGTGAAGATCGTGCTGACCTACGACACTGGGCTGGAAGCGACCGATGGCGGACGCGAGACGATTGCGGTGGCCCGACGGATGTTGAAGCGCCCGCTGCAGCGGCTGAACGATCATCTGGGCAAAAGCGATTACCTGACCGGCGGCCGCTTCACCATGGCCGATCTCAACATGGCGGAGATCATCCGCTACGCGCTGAGCGAGACGGATTTCATGGCCGATTATCCCCACATCCTCGCCTGGATGGACCGCTGCCACCACAGGCCGGCGTTCCGCGAGATGATGGCGCGGCGCAAAGCCGAGGGCTGATCGTGTCTCACCCTTGCCGAAAGCGCCCGGTCGGTCCGCCCCTGCCCGCTTTCGGATAAACGGCCGCGCGGCGCAAAGCCCGCGGCCGTTCGTCTTCTCGATCAGAGAGCGACGATCGCCGTCATCTCGACCTTGTAGTTCGGGGTGGCGAGACGCGCTTCCACCGTGGCGCGGGCCGGCGGGTTGGCCTTGTCGACCCACTGGTCATAGACGCTGTTCATGGCGGCGAAATCGCCAACCGAGGCGAGATAGACATTGATCGACAGGATCTTGGCCTTTTCCGTGCCGGCTTCGGCGAGGATGGCGTCGATGGCCGCCAGCACTTCCTGGGTCTGCTGCTCGATCGAACCCTTTTCGTCGTCGGCCACCTGGCCGGCGACATAGAGAACGCCATTATGGGCGACGGCGGCGCTCATGCGCGGGCCGGGCTGGTAACGCTTGATCATCGGGATCTCCTTCAAAACATCTTGGCGATTGGGCCGGCTGTTTTCGTAGAGATTTGGCGGGGGCGAGCAAGCGAATTCGCACGCCTTGCGCTGAAGACGCCCCAGTTTTCCCCGCCTCGATCCGAAGATCAAGCGACGCCCGGAACGTCCTTCAGATCGAACCAGACGGGAATGCCGCGCTCGCGGGCAATGCGGACGTCATTGTCGGCACCTTTCGACGCGCCGGGCAATCTCAGCACGCCCTCGCATAGCGCCAGCAGGCGATGGGCGACGGGATGGAAGATCTGCTCATAGAGATCATCGCCCACCGTCTCTCCGCCCGCCGCCGCCCAGACCGGCAGCGCCACCCATTCGCCGATCATCGGCACGTGGCCAGCCTTGAACAGCGCGAAGGACGGCGCTTCGAGCGTCCTGAGATTGGCCGCCATCTTGGCGGGATCGTCATTGGTTCCGGAGCGATAAGGGCCGGCGATCAGAATGAGCATGGGATTTCCTTTGGTGTTGGTTGCTCGCCACTCAGGCGATTTCGTGCAATATCGTGCATTTTCGCGACATGTCAAGCCGGTTTTGACAAGGCCAGGGCGGATCACTTTCGTTCAATATCAACGAGCAAGTATGACTGGCGCGGGCGCGGGCGCGCTGTTATGGAGGGCGATGATCGAAAACATCTGCGGGACCGACATGACGACGCGCGATTTCCGGCTTCTTTCTTCGAAAGCCGTCATTCTCTACGCCATGACCGCACTCGCGCTGACAGGTTGCGGGTCACGTCCATCGCCGGAAACGCTGGCGACCGTCGACACGCGCGGCATTCCCAAGCTCGCCACCGAACAGGTGTTCGCCATGACGACGCGCGGGCGCATCAAGCCCGACGAGAATATGTTCGACAATTCCAAGGCGATCGACGCCTCCTACGCCGCGTTCACGGTGTCGATTCCGCCCAATCACAAGAGTTCCGAGGTTGAATGGCCCGGCGCGAAAGCGGACCCGAAAAAGACCTTCGCCATAGCGGGCCAGAAGCGGCTCGACCAGAAGGAATTCATCGACGCCATCGATCACGCCGACCCGAACAGCCGCGATATCGGCATTTTCGTGCATGGCTACAACAACAGCTACCAGGAAGCGTTGTTCCGCATGGCGCAGATGGGGCATGACGCCAATATTCCCGGCGCCAAGATTGTCTTCTCCTGGCCATCACAGGCCGAGCTTGCCGGCTATGTGGCCGACAAGGAAGGCGCGACCTATTCCCGCGATTATCTCGCCCAACTGCTGATCGAGGCGACAAAACAGCGCAAGACCGGCGAAGTCTATGTCTTCGCCCATTCCATGGGCTGCTGGCTGACGGTGGAAACCTTGCGGCAGCTGAAGCTCGCCAAGCGCGACGACGTGCTCGACAAACTGAAAGTGGTGCTGGCTTCTCCCGACATCGACGCCGACGTGTTCCGGACGCAGATGCAGGTGATCGGGAAGATGAAACTGCCGATGACCATTCTGGTCGCGCCCGACGACCGAGCGCTGGAAGTGTCGAAACTCCTCTCCGCCAGCAGTCAGCGCCTGGGCGCGCTTGACGTTCATAATCCCCAAGTGCTGGCCG
This sequence comes from Rhizobium sp. SG_E_25_P2, assembly GCF_029892285.1. GTDB lineage: Bacteria > Pseudomonadota > Alphaproteobacteria > Rhizobiales > Rhizobiaceae > Rhizobium_E. Next base: position 18,115 of record NZ_JARXVM010000015.1, on the reverse strand, counting down.
CCGCAGAACGCGTCGGCATCCAGTTCATCGACATCTCCAGCGTGAAGCCGCTGGATTCCACCAATCACAACCGCTTCGCCGACGTCGCCGTTCTCGCGCCCGCGTTGCGCGACGAGAAAAAAGCCGGCATCAAGGACGCCGGCGCCTTCGTCTTCAACGCCGCCGCCGCCACCGTGTCGAGCCCGTTCAGGATCGTGTCGGGGGTGTTGAGCCAGTAGCAGCAGGGGCATCCTGAGGCGAAGCAGACAGGCGTTTACCGATCGCTCACGTCCCAGCGCGGATTGATCCACGGCTCCTGGTTTGACCGAGCCAGCGGCTGCTTGCCGAGGATATGGTCGGCGGCTTTTTCGCCGGTCATGATCGAAGGCGCGTTGAGGTTGCCGTTGGTGATATGCGGGAAGATCGAGCTATCGGCCACGCGCAGGCCGTCGACGCCGATGACCCGGGTTTCGGGGTCGACCACCGCCATCGGATCGTTCCTGTCGCCCATCTTGCAGGTGCCGCAGGGGTGATAGGCGCTTTCGAGATGTTCGCGCAGGAAGTCGTCAATCTCGGCGTCGGACTGGACGCTCGCGCCCGGCTGGATTTCGCGTCCGCGATAGCGTTCGAACGCCTGCTGGCCGAATATCTCGCGGGTGAGGCGCACGCAGTGGCGGAACTTCACCCAGTCTTCCTCATGGCTCATATAGTTGAAGCGGATCGCCGGATCGGCCTTGGGATCAGAGGAGCGCAATGTCACCGCGCCCCGCGATTTGGAGAGATTGTAGCCGACATGGGCCTGAAAACTGTGGGCCTTGGCCGCCGCCTTGCCGTCATAGCGCACGGCGACCGGCAGGAAGTGATATTGGATATCAGGCTGCTTGACGCCTGGCGCCGAGCGCAGGAAGGCGCAGGATTCAAACTGGTTTGACGTGCCCAGGCCCTTCTTGAAGAACAGCCATTGCGCGCCGGCAAGGCCCTGCATGTACCAGGGCAGCCAGCTATAAAGCGACACCGGCTCCTTGCACTCCTGCTGGAAGTAGAACTCCATGTGATCCTGCAGGTTCTGGCCGACGCCCGGACGGTCAACCTTCACCTCGACGCCCAGCTGGCGCAGATGCTCGGCCGGGCCAATGCCTGAGAGCATCAAGAGTTTGGGCGAATTGAAGGACGAGGCGGAGATGATGACTTCGCGATTGGCCTTGACGACCTCGATCTGGCCGTTGCGCTCGATCTCGACGCCCGTGGCGCGACCATTCTCGATCACGATCTTGCGGGCGAGACAGCGGATCAGCTCGACATTCGGGCGCTTCAACGCCGGCTTGAGATAGGCGGTGGCGGCGGACCAGCGGCGGCCCTGCCAGCTCGTCTGCTCCATCTCGCCGAAGCCTTCCTGCTTCTCGCCGTTGTAATCCTTCGTCACCTCGAAGCCCGCCTCGCGGCCGGCGTCGATGAAGGCCTTGTAGAGCGGGTTGGGCGAGCCGCCGCGACGAACATGCAGCGGGCCGTCGGTTCCACGCCAGCCTTCTTCGCCGCCATGGGAATTTTCCTGGCGCTTGAAATAGGGCAGCACGTCGGCATAGGCCCAGCCGCGCGCGCCGAGCGCTTCCCAGCGGTTGAAATCCTCGGAATGACCGCGGACATAGACCATGCCGTTGATGGACGAGGAGCCGCCGATGACTTTCCCGCGCGGCGCCGTGATGCGGCGATTGTTGAGGTTCGGCTCGGGTTCGGAGAGATAGCCCCAGTTATACTGCTTCATATTGAGCGGCCAGGCGAGCGCCGCCGGCATCTGGATGAAGGGGCCGATATCGGTGCCGCCGAATTCCAGCACGATGACGCTGTTCTTGCCGTCTTCGGAGAGACGCGCGGTCAGCGCCGAGCCGGCCGATCCGGAACCGATGATGATGAAGTCTGCTTGCATGCTATTTTCCTCGGCCGCATTGTGGGACGCTGACTACGAAAAGCTCAATGTGAATAGCTATAAATTCGACACAGATATCGCCCAGAGCTATATTCTCATCATGAAGCAAATCGTCTATACTCGCGAAGCTGGAAAGAGCTTGGATCGCATGCAGCCCAAGCGAAAGGCTGCCATTCTCACCAAGCTCGAAGAGTATGCTCGTGGAGAGCCGGTCGACATCAAGAAGATGGCCGGCATGGAATATTTTCGCATCCGCGTCGGCGGAGATAGGGTCATCATCGATGATCAAGGCAGAGTTATCATGGTGATAAATGCCGGACCGCGCGGCGGCATTTACAAGGAGTAGCGCGAAATGGGCGAAATGCAGAGACTTACTATCGATGGCAAGAACTACGTTCTGTTGAGCGAAGACGACTATGAAGACCTTATCGACGGGTTGCGCGCGGATGTGATCATGGCCCGTGTCAGTGCAGGCGAAGAGACATGGCCACATGAACTGGTGAAAGAACTTTCTGAAACCGACAGCCGCATCCGCACCTATCGTCAGTATCGCGGCATGACCATGATGGAATTGGCCAAGGCGGCCGGCATCTCCCAGCCGCATCTGTCGGATATCGAAACCGGCAAGAAGACCGGCTCTGTCGATGCGCTGAAACGCATTGCGACGGCGCTGCGGGTGGATCTGGACGATTTGGTTCCGTTGCGAGACAGCGATTGAGCGGACATGACCCTGCCGACGAGAGGCTTTTGCCCCGCGTCCGCTTTTGGTCATGTGCGCCGCTGTGTTCATATCCTGGTCCTGCTTATCCGAGTTAAAGAGCCCCTCCCAACCCTCCCCACAAGGGGAGGGCTTAATCTGTGGCGACGCTCCCACGCCTCCCGTCCTCGCCGCATCTGGCGCGCCGTCGTGTTTGGACGGAGGCGGCGCGGCGGTTTAGGCCCCTCCCCCTTGTGGGGAGGGGTTGGGGGCGGGGTCCACTTAGTACGGCGCCTCGCATTTGCCCATCGCCACATAGACCGTCTTCAATTCGGAATAGTGGTTGATGGCGGCGAGCGAATTTTCGCGGCCGAAGCCGGATTGCTTGACGCCGCCGAAGGGGATTTCCACCGGGCAGAGATTATAGGTGTTGATCCAGAATGTGCCGGCTTCGATCTGGTCGGCCATGCGGTGGGCGCGGGCGATGTCCTTGGTGAACACGCCGCCGGCGAGGCCGAATTCGGAAGCGTTGGCGCGGGCCACGACATCCTCTTCGCCGTCGAAATCGAGCACGCACATAACAGGGCCGAAAATTTCTTCTCGGGCGATGGTCATGTCGTCGGTCACGTCGGCGAACACGGTCGGCTGGATGTAATTGCCCTCAGCCGGCACGTCATTGGGAATGGCGCCGCCCGTGATGAGGCGGGCGCCTTCGGCCTTGCCCTTGTCGATATAGGACAGGATCTTCTCGCGCTGGGCGCGGTTGATCACCGGACCCATCTGGGTCGCCTCATCCATCGGCTCGCCGATGACGATGGCTTCGGTGCGCGCCTTGAGGCGGGCGAGGAATTCGTCCTTGACCGCTTTGTGCACGAAGACGCGCGTGCCGTTGGAGCAGACCTGGCCGGTCGAATAGAAATTGGCGAGCATGGAGCCGGAGATCGCCGAGTCGATATCGGCGTCGTCGAACACGATCAGCGGCGACTTGCCGCCGAGCTCCATGGTCACATGCTTGAGATGACCGGCGGCTGCTTCCGCCACCTTGCGGCCTGTCGGCACGGAACCGGTCAGCGAGACCTTGTTGACATCGGGATGGTTGACCAGTTGCGGGCCGGTGGCGCGGTCGCCCTGGATGACATTGTAGAGGCCCTTGGGCAGGCCGGCTTCGATGAGGATCTCGGCGATCTTCAACGCGCCGAGCGGCGTATTCTCCGACGGCTTGAACACCATGGCGTTGCCGCAGATCAGCGCCGGCGCGCCTTTCCAGCAGGCGATCTGCTGGGGATAGTTCCAGGCGCCGATGCCGACGCAGACGCCGAGCGGGATGCGCTTGGTGTAAGCCCAGTCGCCGCCGAGCGGAATATGCTCGCCGTTGAGCGCAGCAGCCGCGACGCCGCCGAAAAATTCAAACGCGTCGGCGCCCGAAGTCGGATCGGCGACGATGGTTTCCTGGATCGGCTTGCCGGTGTCGAGCGTTTCCAACTCGGACAGCTCGCGGTTCTTGGCGCGCATGATGTCGGCGGCGCGCTTGAGAATGCGGCCGCGCGCGGTCGGGCTCATCTTCGCCCATTCCACCTGCGCCGCCTTGGCCGAGGCGATAGCGCGCTCGATGATGGCGGGCGTGGCGGCATGCAGCCGGGCGATCACTTCGCCCGTGGCCGGATAGACGCAATCGAAAGCCGCGCCGGCCGGATCTTCGATATATTCGCCGTCGATGAAATGGCTGGCTGGCGGTTGTGCGCGCATGATTTTCCCCTTGCCGGCAGGAGCCCCGGACATGCTGTAATTACACAAGCATATAACCAGCCTGCGACAAAGCGGTCTTGCTGGCGCCTCCCATTTTTGTCCCGATTGCGACATTCCCGCTTCGCAGGAACACCGATGGTTCGAAGAAACAAAAAAAGCGTCCAGTAGACCGGACGCCAATGAAACGGCTGAAACGTCAAAAAAGGAGAACGGCCGGCGCTGCTGGAGAGGGGGGCTTGGCGCGCCGACCGTTCGCGAGGTCAGATCAATTGACGACCGTGACCTTTTCCGCTTCGAGCTTCTTGCCGGCCTTCTGATAGGCAATCTTGACCTTTGCGCCGGCCTTGATGTCCTTGGCGTTGAAATTTTTGGGAAGCATGAACGTGTCGCCATTGGCGAGCGTCAACTGGTGATGGGAGCCGCTGATGGCCTTGACCGTGCCGGTCACGGTTTCGCTGGCGGCGAAAGCGAGCGGCGCCATGGCGAGCGAAGAAGCAACGAGAGCGGAAGCGAACAGAATACGCATTGTATAACCTCCAGGTAAAACGGACACATATAATTTCTGATGTCCGACTTACTTTCGGATCGTCCGGATTTGTCGCGTCGCGCCTTCTTGTTGTTCAAGCGCCGGCAAATTCCCGATCCGTGAGGACAATTGATATTCGGTTTCCGGAGAAACTCAAATTAATTCAAGGAAATGATTTCTAACGTCACTGTGTCGCGAATTTAATCCGGCTCGTAAGGATGGCGCCACGATTTCGCCTGGATCGAAGGCGGCTGCGCCAAAGCAGCCGCCTTCGGCTTCATCATTCTCCGCGCGGATAGCGCTTGTCGCCTTCGAGATTATCGAGGTTCATATGGTTGCGCATATAGCGCTCCGAGGCCTTTTGCAGCGGCTGATGATCCCAGGGATAATAAGCGCCGTTGCGCAGCGCCTCATAGACCACCCAGCGCCGCGCCTGGCTCTCGCGGACGTCCTTGTCGAAGGCGTCCATATCCCAGCGGGCGGCGACGCGGGCGCGGAAATCGGCAACGATTTCGGCGCAAGCGGGATCGGCGGCGAGATTGCGAAGTTCTCGGGGATCGGCATCGAGATCATAGAGCTGGTCTGGGTCTAGGGCGCAATGGATGAACTTCCACTTGCCCTCGCGAATGCCGACCAGCGGCGCGTAAGACGCTTCGGCGGCGTATTCCATCAACACCGGCGAGACGCGCTTGCCGCCGTCGATCACCGGGACAAGGCTTTCGCCATCGGTCCAGGGCAGGATCTCCTCGATCGACAGGCCGGCGAGATCGGCGATCGTCGGGGTGATGTCGAGATTGGAGACCGGAACGTCATGACGGCCGGCGGTGACGCCGGGGCCGGCAATCATCAGCGGCACGCGGGCGGCGCCCTCGAAGAAATTCATCTTGAACCACAGACCGCGCTCGCCGAGCATGTCGCCGTGATCCGAGCAGAACAGGATCATCGTGTCGTCGAGCTGGCGGGTGCGGGTCAGCGTATCGATCAGTTCGCCGACCTTCTCGTCGAGATAGGAAATGTTGGCGAAATAGGCGCGACGGGACCGGCGGACATTGTCTTCGGTCAGGTCGAAATTGGTGTAGTCGCAGGACATCATGATGCGCTGGGAATGCGGGTCCTGCGCGTCGAACGGGATGGGCGCGACCTCTGGCGCCAGATGCGCACAATCCTCGTAGAGATCCCAGAACTTGCGCCTGGCGACATAGGGATCGTGCGGATGGGTGAAGGAGACGGTGACGCACCAGGGGCGGCGGTCAGCGTCGTCATTCTCCCGGGCCAGATGATAGATCTTCTGATTGGCGAAGAAGGCGACCTCATCGTCATATTCCATCTGGTTGGTGATCTCGGCCACCCCTGCCCCGGTCACCGAGCCGAGATTGTGATACCACCAGTCGATGCGCTCGCCCGGCTTGCGATAATCCGGCGTCCAGCCGAAATCGGCGGGATAGATGTCCGTGGTCAGACGCTCCTCGAAACCATGCAATTGGTCTGGTCCCACAAAATGCATCTTGCCGGACAGACAGGTGTAGTAACCGGCCCGACGGAGATGATGGGCATATGTCGGGATGGAAGAGACATATTCCGCCGCATTGTCATAGACGCGGGTGCGGCTGGGCAACTGCCCGGCCATGAAGGAGGCGCGCGCCGGGGCGCAGAGCGGCGACGACGTATAGTTGTTGACGAAACGGGCCGAGCGGCCGGCGAGCGCCTTGAGATGGGGCGCATGCAGAAAATCAGCCGGGCCATCCGGAAAGAATGTGCCGTTCAACTGATCGACCATGATGATGAGAATGTTGGGCTTCTTGGCGGACATGGACCCCTCTTGGGCAATGGGTTTTCGGCGATGGCCGAAGTTAAGCCGAAGCGGATGCAACGAGCGGCGCAGGAGCCGCGTTTTATGTTCCGCTTGCGACAGAAACACGGCGCGCGCCACCCTCGGCAACTATTGATTTTATGAGGAAATAATCATTCGCGACAGTCATAAAACTATCATTCTTCAAAAAGGAAATATTCAATAATTTCAGACAGCTTATGCACGACTTCGATTGCTGGAGCCCTGCATGGCCGCCCTGACCAAAGAAATTTCCGCCTTTCCGCATACCTATGCGGGCGAAAAATTATTGACGATCGCCAAGCTTGTTCTCGACCCCGCTTTTCAGCCCGTGGTCGAGACCGCCACCGGCGCCGTGTTCGGGTACGAATCCTTGATGCGCGGCCATGACCAGATGGGATTTTCCTCGCCGATCGATCTGATCGACCGCATGGCCGAGACAGGCCAACTGGCGGCGCTCGACCAGATGATGGCGGGACGCGCGCTGGCGAAATTCTCGACCCTGCCGGATTTCCGTTCGTCGACCCTGTTCATCAATCTCGACTTTCGGCTGATCGCCGAAAGCGGACCCATGCTCGACGTGCTGACCCGTCATCTCAAGACCCATATGGTTCCGCCGTCGTCGATCTGCTTTGAACTGTCCGAACGGTTCGACAATATGACAGCGCCCGAATTCGGACCGCTGATGGCGCGGCTGCGGCGGTCGGGTTTCAAGGTCGCCATCGACGATTTCGGCGTCGGGCGCGGCGAGTATAAATTGCTGGCCGACCACGCCATCGACTATCTCAAGATCGACCAATATTTCATCCGCGGCATCGGCGACAGCGCCAAGAAGCAGCATCTGGTGCGCAATATCGTCGGCATGGCCCACACGCTGGGCATTCGCGTCATCGCCGAGGGTGTGGAAACCGAAGAGGAGTTCCTCGCCTGTCGGGAATTCGGGGTGGACATGGTGCAGGGCTATTATATCGCGCGTCCCTCGGTGAATGTGGACGACCAGAAGCGCAGCTATCCGCATCTGCGCGACAAATCGAAAAACCGCGCCGCGGGCCGCTCGCTCGACGAACTGCTGATCCGCAAGCAGGTCGAGCATATTCCGAGCGTCTATGAAAACGATTCGGTGGAGACCGTCTTCGAGATGTTCCGGCAGAACCCGGACCTGAGTTATTTCCCGGTGTTGAACGTCAACAACGAGCCGCGCGGCATCATCCAGGAAAAGGAACTGAAGGAGTATATCTATCACCCCTTCGGCCGCGACCTGTTGAAAAACCGCGACTATCTGCGTTCGATCTCCTATTTCGCCAAGGCCGCGCCGATCGTCAGCCTCGATTCAGGCACCGACGATCTGGTCACTGCATTCGCCAATATGGAAGGCTGCCATTGCGTGCTGCTGACCGAGAACATGCGCTACTCCGGCGCGATCTCGGCGGCGTCGCTGATCAAGATCCTCAATGAGAAGCAGCTCAAGACCGCGCAGGACCAGAACCCGCTGACTGGCCTGCCGGGCAATCTCGCCATTCTCGATTTCCTGCGCCACACCTCCAAGGACGGCGACGAACGGCGCTACTATTGCTATTGCGACTTCGATAATTTCAAACCGTTCAACGACCGCTATGGCTTTCATGCCGGCGACCACGCCATATCGCTGTTCGCCGCGCTGATGCGTCGCTACTTCTTCCACGAGAGCGAATTTATCGGCCATGTCGGCGGCGACGATTTCTTCATCGGGCTCACAGGCTATACCGAAGAGGAGATGATCCATCCGCTCGGCCGGCTGCTCAATGATTTCGCCTCCGAGGTCGCCGATCTCTATTCGGAAGAAGAGCGGACCCAGGGCTATATCATGGGCCATGACCGTCAGGGCGTGCAGCGCAAGATCGGGCTGATGCGCTGCTCGATCGGCGTGCTCGAAATCCCCGAAGGCGCCGTCATCAGCGATATCGACCGGATCAGCGCCGAGATCGCCCATGTCAAGGCGGGCGCCAAGATCAGCGACACCGGATTGTGCATCGCCCGCCTCGGAGAGATCGAGCGGGCCTGAACCGACTTTCCCCTAGAGGCGTTCTCCGGTAACACTCGCCGCAAACACGGAGAACGCCGATGACCGCTTCCCTGCCCGCCTCCATGCGCTATGTCGACCTGCCCGCGCCCGGCGGCCCTGAGGCCATGACGATCGCGGAGGGCCCCCTGCCCCAGCTTCGCGACGGAGAGATCCTGATCCGGGTCGAGGCAGCCGGCGTCAACCGGCCGGATGTCGCGCAACGTCAGGGAACCTATCCACCGCCGCCGGGCGCGAGCCCCGTGCTCGGGCTCGAAGTGGCCGGCGAAGTGGTCGCGATCGGCCCCAGCGTCAGCGCGCTTTCCCTTGGCGACAAGGTCACCACGCTCGCCAATGGCGGCGGCTATGCCGAGTATTGCGCGGTTCCCGCCACGCAGGCGCTTGCCTGGCCGAAAGGTTATGACGCCATCCGCGCTGCGGCGTTGCCCGAGACCTTCTTCACCGTCTGGGCCAATCTGTTCATGATGGCCGGATTGAAGGCGGGCGAAAGCGCGCTCATCCATGGCGGCTCCTCCGGCATCGGCACCACGGCGATCCAGCTCGCCTCTGCGCTCGGCGCCAAAGTCTTCGTGACGGTGGGCTCGGACGACAAGGCGGAAGCCTGCGTAAAACTCGGCGCTATCAGGGCCATCAACTACAAAAGCGAGGACTTCGCCGATGTCATCCGGGCCGAGACCGGCAAGGCCGGCGTCGATGTCATCCTCGACATGATCGGCGCGGCCTATTTCGACAAGAATCTGCAATGCCTCGCCAAGGACGGTCGCCTGTCGATCATCGCTTTTCTTGGCGGCGCGGTGGCGGAGAAGGCCAATCTTGCCCCGATCATGATCAAGCGCCTGCGGGTGATGGGCTCCACGATGCGCCCGCGCACGGCGGCGGAAAAAGCGGAGATCCGCGATCAGTTGCAGGCTCGCGTCTGGCCGCTGCTCGAAGCCGGCAAGGCTGCTCCCGTCATCCATGAAGTCTTCGACTTCACAGACGTCGTGGAGGCGCATCGGCTGATGGAATCAAGCGCACATATCGGCAAGATCATGCTGAGGATGTGAAGGCTGACTTGAGCCGCCGTATCCCGCGCAGCGAATGACCCGTCAAAGCAGCCATGCGCCGTCGCGCATTGCCTGACAGACGCCAATCATGTAGGCGGAGCCTATTCCAGACCAACATAGAGACCTCCCATGTCCGGCTTCGACCTCATCCTGTTTGACTGCGACGGCGTGCTCGTCGATTCTGAAATCATCGCGGCGGAAGTCGAATCCAAGCTGTTGCGCGACAATGGTTTCGAGATCACCGCCGAGGAGATGTGCATCCGGTTTGCCGGCATGGACTGGAAGAGCATTCTGATGACGATCGAAAAGGAAGCGGAACTGCCGCTTTCTGCCTCGCTGATCGACAAGTCGGAAGCGCTGGTCGATCGCGCTTTGTCGATCCGCGTCAAGATGATCGAGGGCGTGCGCACAGCGCTGTCGCGCCTGACCGAACAGCGCTGCATCTGCTCGAATTCGTCATCCAAGCGGCTCGATATGATGCTGACCAAAGTCGGGCTCAAGCCTTATTTCGAGGGCCATATCTATTCGGCCAAGGATCTCGGCCCCGATCGCACCAAGCCGAAGCCGGACATTTATCTGCATGGCGCCAAGCAGTTCGACGCCGATCCCGCCCGCTGCCTGGTGATCGAGGATTCGGTGCATGGCGTCCACGCCGCCCGCGCCGCCGGCATGCGGGTGATCGGCTTCACCGGCGGCTCGCACACTTATCCCACCCATGCCGACCGGCTGACCGACGCCGGCGCCGAGACGGTGATTTCGCGCATGACGGAACTGCCGCAGATGGTGGATGCGCTGAAGAGCTGGAGCGAATTGGCTTGATATCGAGGGCGGCGTCTGTCGCTGCTCGCTGGATAAGGTAATTTCGGTTGAGTTGACCGGCGTACACCGCCCCTCTTCCCCCCTGCCGGGACCTTCTCCCCGCAATGCGGGGCGAAGGAGGATTGAGCGGCGACCTTGCAACAATCGCCCTTCTCCCCGTTCTACGGGGAGAAGGTGGCGGCAGCCGGATGAGGGGCAAGCCGCGACATCTCATGCATCAAAATGAAGGACGACCAACGGCCGCCCCAAATCTCACTTCGTGCTATAGGGACCTTCATCGATGCCGGCGAACAGGCGGGTCAGGCCGGTCGCGCCCTGGCTGATGATCACGTCGTCCTTGGTGAACAGGAACTGGGTGGCGCCGAGATTGTCCGGCACGGTGACCGGGAACTTGGTCAGCTCCGAATAGAGCGTCGCATCGCCATCGGTGGCGGCGACCCGGATCGGCAGCGTGTAAGTTCCCGCCTTGCCGGCCGGGCCTGGAATGATGCGGCCCTGGACCACCACCGTCATCCTGAGGCCTTGATCGGTCTGGAAGCACTGGCGCGTGGTGCGCTCGAGCGTCGCCTGGAACACCAGCTTGCTCGGATCTGCCGAGCCATCCGGCCCCTTCTTGACGCCCCGCACATACTCGCGGAACACCGCCGTGCCTTCGCGCAGATAGATCTGCGGGCACTGGCCCTGGACGACGACGGGTGTCTGCGAGGCGTTGGCCGGTGCGGGCTCCGCCTTCACGGTCGGCGCAAAGCCGCGATTGCTGTCGGGATAGGATGGCGCCGTGCAGCTCGCCAGAGCCGTGAGCGCCGCGAAGGAAGAGATAAGTCCGAGAAGTCTCCGAGACACGTGCTACGCCCCACCCTGATGTGACCACGCCGCGCGATGCGGACGATTCACCACTGTTTTCTTTCTCTTTCGGACCTTTTCATGGCCCGGCGATGTGGTCTATACCAGCGACCAAACAAAAAATCGATTGGCCGGAATAAAGATTCAGCCATTTTCCGGGGCATTCCGGACGCAAAATGGACAATCGCGCGGAGCCTGCGCTGATAGGTTTCACCCGGCTCAAGCGACATCAGGAGAGGCAGCACGTGCGCTATGTTTCCACCCGGGGCGAGGCCCCAAAGCTCGGTTTCTCGGACGCCCTGTTGACGGGTCTGGCGCGTGACGGCGGCCTCTACATTCCCGAGGAATGGCCGCATTTCTCCAAGAAGGAGCTCCGTTCCTGGCGCGGCCTGTCCTATCAGGACATCGCCTTCAAGGTGCTTTCGCCCTTTGTCGGCGGCGAGGTCGACGACCAGGATCTCAAGCGCATGATCGACGAGGCCTACGCCACCTTCAAGCATCCGGCCGTGGCGCCGCTCGTGCAGTCGGGCCCGAATTCCTTCATTCTCGAACTTTTCCACGGCACCACGCTGGCCTTCAAGGACGTGGCGATGCAGTTGCTGGGCCGGCTGATGGACCATGCGCTGGCGGCGCGCGGCGAACGCGCCACCATCGTCGGCGCGACATCGGGCGACACGGGCGGGGCGGCGATCGACGCCTTCGGCGGCCGCGACCGCACCGACATCTTCATCTTTTTCCCGCATGGCAAGGTTTCGCCGGTGCAGCAGCGCCAGATGACCACCACCTCGCATAACAATGTGCACGCCATCGCCATCCAGGGCGACTTCGACGATTGCCAGAATCTCGTCAAGGCGATGTTCAACGACATCAAGTTCCGCGATTCCATGGCGCTCGCCGGCGTCAACTCGATCAACTGGGCGCGCATCATGGCCCAGATCGTCTACTACTTCACCAGCGCGATCGCCTTGGGCGGACCGGACCGCAAGATCTCGTTCACCGTGCCGACCGGCAATTTCGGCGATATTTTCGCCGGTTACGCCGCCAAGCGCATGGGCCTGCCAGTGGGCAGACTGGTGATCGCCACCAATGACAACGACATTCTCGCCCGCACGCTGAAAACCGGGCGCTACGAGATGAAGGGCGTCAAGGCCACCACCTCGCCATCCATGGACATCCAGATCTCTTCGAATTTCGAACGGCTGCTGTTCGAGGCCTATGGCCGCAAGCCCGAAAAGGTTCGCCGCGCCATGGACAGCCTCAAGCAATCGGGCGCCTTCGAGATCGAGGCCGAGGCGCTGGCCTTTATCCGCAAAGACTTCAAGGCCGGGCGCGCCACCGAGAAGCAGGTCGCCGAAACGATCAAAAACCATCTTTCGGAAACTGGCTATCTTCTCGATCCCCACACCGCCATCGGCGTGCATGTGGCGGCGAAATACGAGAAATCCAACGCTCCGATGGTGACGCTGGCCACTGCGCATCCGGCAAAATTCCCCTTGGCGGTGGAAACCGCTTGCGGTATTAATCCCGCGCTGCCATCGTGGCTTGCAGGTCTGATGCAAAGGGAGGAGCGCTTCGAAGTGCTGAGTGCGGACATCGAGACGGTGGAGAATTTCATCGCCAAACATGCCCGGATCAGGTCCTGACCGAGGCGTCTTGAATATTGGTCATGAAAGTTGAGTTCACCAGACTTCCTTCGGGATTGACTGTGGTTACCGAGGATATGCCGCATTTGGAGAGCGCCGCTCTCGGCGTGTGGGTGAAGTCCGGATCGCGCAACGAAGCCGCTGACGAACACGGCATCGCCCATCTCCTCGAACACATGGCCTTCAAGGGCACGGCGCGCCGGACGGCGCGCCAGATCGCCGAGGAAATCGAAAATGTCGGCGGCGAGGTCAATGCCGCGACATCCACCGAATCCACCTCCTACTATGCGCGCGTGCTGAAAAATGACGTGCCGCTGGCGGTCGACATGCTCGCCGACATCCTGACGGAATCGGCCTTCGAGGAAGAGGAACTCGAACGCGAGAAAAACGTCATCCTGCAGGAAATTGGCGCGGCCAACGACACGCCCGACGACGTGATTTTCGACAAATTTTCCGAGCGCGCCTATTTCGGACAGACCATCGGCCGACCGATTCTCGGCACGCCCGAGACGGTGATGACGTTTACGCCCGACCAGATCCGCCGCTATCTGTCGCGCAATTATGTCGCCGACCGCATGTTCGTGGTCGCCGCCGGCGCGGTGAAGCATGACGAATTCGTCGAACAGGTGGCGCGACGTTTCTCGTCTCTGCCGACGACGCCGTCGTCACCCATCATCATGGATCCCGCGCGCTATATCGGCGGCGATGTGCGTGAAGACCGCGACCTGATGGACGCGCAAGTCTTGTTCGGTTTTGAAGGCAAGGCCTATCACGCCCGCGATTTCTACTGTTCGCAGATTCTCGCCAATGTGCTCGGCGGCGGCATGTCGTCGCGACTGTTCCAGGAAGTGCGCGAGCATCGCGGTCTGTGTTATTCGATCTACGCCTTCCATTGGGGCTTCTCGGACACCGGCATTTTCGGCGTGCATGCGGCGACCGGCGGCGAGAACCTGCCGGAACTGATGCCGGTGGTGATCGAAGAATTGCGCCGCGCCTCCGAAAAGATCAAACAGGAAGAAATCGACCGCGCCCGCGCCCAGATCCGCGCTCAGCTGCTGATGGGCCAGGAAAGCCCGGCCGCCCGCGCCGGCCAGATCGCCCGGCAGATCATGCTCTATGGCCGCCCCATTCCCAATGAAGAGTTGATGCAGCGGCTGAACGACATCACCACGGACCGCCTGACCGATCTTGCGGGACGACTGTTCTTCGACACCGTGCCGACGATGTCGGCGATTGGTCCCGTCGAACAACTGGCGCCGATGGAAGACATCATGCGGGCGCTGAGCGGCTCTCGGGCTCCGGAACACAAATCCGCCGCCGAATGACGGCTGGCGGAATCCGGGGCGCGTCGCATGGCAAGATCAGTGTTCGGTTTCTTGTCGCGGCAGGGTTCGGGTGAGGATATTTCCGGGCCGGATCACTATCTCCGGCTTCCGCGCAACAGCGACTACAAGGCCTGGTACAAATTGCGCAGCGAGAGCCGGGCCTTTCTCGAAAAATGGGAGCCAGCCTGGGATCCCGACGCGCTGACCGAGAGTTCCTTCCGCACCCGCGTCAATCGCGCCAACCAGGAATTCGCCTCCGGCGTGGCCGTGCCGCTTCTGCTTTTCCACCGCGACACGGAAGACCTTCTGGGCGGCATCACCATCGGCCATATTCGCCGCGGCGCCTCGCAAAGCTGCATGATCGGCTACTGGATGGGCGAAAGGCATGCAGGAAAAGGCCATATGAGCCAGGCGATCGGCCCTGTCATCAGCTATATCTTCATCCGCATGAACTTGCACCGCATCGAGGCAGCCTGTATTCCGGACAACGACCGCTCTATCCGCCTACTTGAAAAAGCCGGATTTGAGCGCGAAGGCTATATGAAATCGTATTTGAAAATTCGGGGCGAATGGCGTGACCACCTTCTCTATGCGCTCGTCCCCAATAAAAACAACAGGTACGGGGCGTTAGGCATTTGAACCTTCTGATTGGAAATCCGGTTGCCGGCGGCCGGGCGGTGTTGTTTTGCCTGCTGACGCTCATGGCGCTCGCGGTCTCGACCCTGTCGGCGTTCGCGCTGGAGCCGGTAAAGATTTCCCGCGAGGACAAGGCGCTCGACCTCACCAGGATCGCCGAGATTTACGCCAACCAGGGCGAGGCCTTTCAGGTGTCGACCGCAGCCGGCACCGACGGCATTGTCCGCCGCATCGAGGTGCGCGCCTCCTCCCCCGGTCATAACGGCGACTGGGCGGTGTTCGCGCTCGCAAATGTGTCGGACGAACAGCTCGAACGGCTGATCGTCGCGCCGCATTATCGGCTGGTCAATTCGCATGTGTTCTGGCCGGATCTCGGATCGGACCGCATCCTGTCGATCACCCCGTCGGAAGGCTTCGCGCTCGATCGGGTGGCCTCCAACGACGCCGACGTGTTCGCCATCACGCTTAACCCTGGCGCGGTCATCACCTTTGTCGCCGAGATCACCTCGCCGGAACTGCCGCAACTCTATCTCTGGGAGCCCGAGGCCTATAAGGACACGGTCAACGCGTTTACGCTCTATCGCGGCATCGTGCTCGGCATCGCCGGCCTCTTGGCAGTGTTTCTCACCAATCTCTTCGTGATCAAGGGCACGTCGATGCTGCCGGCGACGGCGGCGCTGGCCTGGGCGGTGCTCGGCTATGTCTGCGTCGATTTCGGCTTTCTCGAACAATTGTTCGGCGACAACACGCTCGACGAGCGCATCTGGCGCGCGGGCGCGGAAGTGGCGCTGGCGTCGGGACTGGTGATTTTCCTGTTCACCTATCTCAATCTCAGCCGCTGGCACGCCAATCTGGCTTACGCTACGCTCGCCTGGGTGCTGGGCCTGGGCACGCTGTTTGGCGTGGCGATCTACGATCCATCCATCGCCTCGGGCATCGCGCGGCTGTCCTTCGGCCTCACCGCCGCCGCCGGCATTGCGCTGATCGTGTTTCTCGGTTTCCGCCGCTATGACCGCGCCATTCTGCTGATCCCCTCCTGGCTGACGATCATCGCCTGGCTGTTCGGCGGCTGGCTGGCGGTGACGGGACAGCTGGACAACGACATCGTGCAGCCGGCGCTGGCTTTCGGCCTGGTGCTGATCGTGCTGCTCATCGGCTTTACCGTGATCCAGCACGCCTTTGCCGGCGGCGCCTATCAGCAGGGACTGTTCTCCGATCTCGAACGCCAGTCTCTTGCCTTGACCGGATCCGGCGAGACGATCTGGGACTGGGATGTGAGCCGCGACCGGGTGACCACCATTCCCGACATCGCGCTCCGGCTCGGCGCCACGCCCGGCGCCCTGCATGGGCCGGCGCGAAACTGGCTGCCGCGGCTGCATCCCGACGACCGCGACCGCTTCCGCGCCACGCTCGATATTCTGCTCGCCCAGAAAAAAGGCCGGCTCTGCCATGATTTCCGCCTGCGCGCCGAGGATGGCCAGTATCACTGGCTGTCGATCAAGGCGCGGCCGGTGCTGGCCGGAAATGGCGAGATCGCCCGCTGCGTCGGCGTCGTGCAGGACGTGACCGAACAGAAGAACATCGTCGAGCGGCTGTTGTCGGATGCGCTCAACGACAATCTCACCGGCCTGCCGAACCGGCAGCTGTTCCTTGATCGCCTGCAATCGATCCTGGCGCTGACCGGGCAGGAAGAGAAGCTGCTGCCGACCGTGCTGACCATCGACATCGACCGCTACAAGCAGGTCAACGATTCCCTCGGCATCGCCGCCGGCGACAATATCCTGATCGCGCTCACCCGCCGCCTGCGACGGCTTCTGAAGCCGCAGGATACGCTGGGGCGCCTCGCGGGCGACGAATTCGGCATCGTGCTGGTGTCGGAAAGCGACCCCAAGCGCATCGCCGATTTCGCCGATGCGGTGGTGAAGGCGGTGTCGGCGCCCATCAATTTCGCCAATCAGGAGATCATCCTGACCGCCTCGATCGGCGTCGCTTCCTGGACCGATCCGTCGATTTCGGCGGAGGGGCTACTCAACGACGCAGAGCTTGCCATGTATCGCGCCAAGAAATCGGGCGGCGACCGCGTGGAGCCGTTCCAGCCCGCCTTCCGCATGGCGGTGTCGGACCGGCTGCAGCTCGAAAGCGACCTGCGCCGCGCCATCGAGCGCAAGGAACTGTCGATGGTCTATCAGCCCATCGTGCGGCTGGTGGACGCCGAAATCGTCGGTTTCGAAGCGCTGATGCGCTGGGACCATCCCAAGCGGGGCAATGTGCCGCCGGGCGAGTTCATTCCGCTGGCTGAAAACGCCAATTTCATCGGCGACCTCGGCCAGTTCGCCATCGAGCGCGCCACGAGCGATCTGTCGGGCTGGCTGACCCAGACCGGAGATGTGCCCTATTTCGTCTCCGTCAATCTCTCCAGCGCGCAATTGATCAACAGCGCGCTGACCGACGACATCCGACGCGCGCTCAACCGCGCCGGTTGCCCGCCGGAACGACTGAAGCTGGAACTCACCGAAACCGTGGTGATGGAGAATCCGGAGCAATCGCGGCTGGTTCTCGAAAAGATCCGCGATTCCGGCATTGGCCTGTCGCTCGACGATTTCGGCGCCGGCTTCTCCTCGCTCGGCTATATCACCCGCTTCCCCTTCGACACGATCAAGATCGACCAGGCCTTGGTGCGCGATCAGAGCGACAAGCGCGATGTGCTGTTGCGCTCGATCGTCTCTATGGGCGTGGAGCTCGGCATGACGCTGGTGGCCGAGGGCATCGAGAGCGAGGAAGACGCCATCAAGCTCGGCCAAATGGGCTGCCATTACGGCCAGAGCTTCCATTTCGGCCCGCCGATCGGCGCCGACGCTGTGTCGCGTCTGCTCAAGGAGCGGTTTCCGCTGACGCGGAAGGGTTAATGTTTTTCGTGAATTGAAGGCTTTGAGGCTTAGGTCGTGCCCGGCCCCTTGCATGTTGGATTTGCGCTTGGTGATGTATCTTGCGCTCGATCACCCGGGGGTGGCCACCCCCGGGTGATCGACGGGCGGGACCGTATG
>NZ_JARXVM010000014.1 GCF_029892285.1 Rhizobium sp. SG_E_25_P2 | reverse complement strand
ATCTCGAGAGCCGTTTGTTCGGGAGCGGGTTTCTTCAACATGTCCCAGTGAATCACAAACCCCTGGATGTGGCCAGGGGTTTGTCAGCAGTCTGAGTAATGCATCTGCATTACCTTTTTGCCATCCCCATTGCGAGGCGAGAGATGAGCGCTGTTGTCGACGAGCTTTCCAGACTGACCGAACGCTATCAGACCACCGTGCCGAGCGGCGTGCGCCGGCATCTCCGGCTCGGCAAGGGCGACCAGATCCGCTACAGCACCGACGCCAGCGGTCGCGTCTATATCGAGGCCGTGCGCGAGGAGGCCGATCCGGCGCTCGGGCCGTTCCTCGATCTGCTGGAAAAGGATCTTGCGGATCGTCCCGAGCGGCTGAGGGCCGTCGATGCGGCGCTGGTCGAGCGCATTGGCGCGCTTGTGGGCGGTGTCGACGTCGATCTCGACGCGCCGCTGTCGCCCGATGACGAGTAGCGCGCCGCTCACGGTCAATGGCTGGTCGATCTACGCCCATCCGCTGTTTCTCGACGCCGTCGCGGCGCTGATCGCCGAGGTCGAACAGAGGAAGGCGGGCGACCCCAAGGGCTATCGCGACAAGAACGGCGCCAAACGCCTCGCCGCCATCCTGAAACTGATCACCGAGGTCATTCCCGCCGATCCCGCCCATCCCGCCTTCCGCCGGGGCGATACGCTCGGCGCAGACCGCAAGCGCTGGTTCCGCGCCACATTCTTCCAGCAATATCGCCTGTTCTTCCGCTTCGACAGCGAAAGCCGCGTCATCGTGCTCGCCTGGGTCAATGACAACAGGACCCTCAAAGCCTATGGCTCGAAGACCGACGCTTATGCCGTGTTCCGCTCGAAGCTGGACAACGGCAATCCGCCTGATGATGTCGACGCCTTGATCAAGGCCGCGCGGGCGGCCAGCGGTTCGTTCGGGGCGATGATCGAGGCGGCGCGGGACGTGTGATTGACCAAACCGGAGTGACGCGCGCGCATCGCGTCGCCGACACGATCGCTTTGAAGCGACTTTACGCCGCCCGGCCCGCCTTGCAGAGATGCGCCCGCCGGCTTTCCGTCTTTACCAGCGCATGCGCGCCTTTGCTGAGGATGTCGACATTCCAATTTGCGGCGCACACTATTCCTTATCGGACTTGGACACCGCCGATGCGGAAACGCTACGAAGGCGAGAGCCAACCGAGAGACTTCGATGAAAAAACTGATAGCGACCGTTTTCACCGTGATGTTCTTCACGGCGCAGCCCTGCTGGGCGGACACCAAAATCATCTGCACGCTGGTCGTTTCGGCGCAGACGGGCAAAAGTCTTGTCGAGGACGGCGCCTGCGACGCGCGGATGTCGCCGGCATCGACATTCAAGATCGCCATCAGCCTGATGGGCTTCGACGCCGGCATTCTCCAGACTGCGCAACAGCCTGTCTGGCCGTTCAAGGAAGGCTATCTGGACGGGCGGCCGGAATGGCGGCGCTCGCAAACGCCGCAAAGCTGGATGCGCGAGTCCGTCATCTGGTATTCGCAGCAGATAACCCTCAGGCTGGGCGCGGAAAAATTCGACGCCTATGTCCGCGCCTTCGAATACGGCAATCAGGATGCGTCCGGCCAGCCCGGCAAGCGTGACGGTCTCACCCATGCCTGGCTGAGTTCCTCTCTGCAGATCTCTCCCCGAGAGCAGGTCGGGTTCCTTGGAAAACTGCTGCGCCATGAGCTTCCGGTCAGTCAAGGAGCCGTATCGAACACCCGCGCTATCCTCGATCAGGGCCTCAAAGGCCAGTGGCGCGTGTTCGGCAAAACCGGCGCTGGCGGCGCAAGAGGAAAAGACGGCAAACTCAAGCCGCCCTTGTTCGGCTGGTTTGTCGGTTGGGCGGAAAAGGGAAATGAAACGGTCCTGTTCGCCCGGCTGATCGAGGATTCGGAACGCCAGCCGACGCCCTCGGGTTTCCGGGCGCGTGACGGATTGATGCAAGATCTGTTTTCAACCAACGGCGCTCTGGAATAGGGTCGGCGGGCGCGATCCTGCGCCCCCTGGGACGAAAGATGAATATCAAGCTGCTTCACGATTTCCTCTGCGTCGCCGACACCATGAATCTGACCGCGTCCGCCGAGGCGCGAAACACCACCCAGCCCAATCTCAGCAAGCGCATTCGGCAGCTGGAGGCGTGGCTGGGACGCGACCTGATCGATCGCCGCACCCGTCCATTCGCCCTGACCAAGGCGGGCGAAGACCTCGTGCCGATCGCAAGAAGCATCGTCACCCAGCTCGAGGACTACCGGGCGGCCGATACGCCGCACGGCGCCATGAGCAGGCTGGTCAGCATCGCCATGCCGCACAGCGCGACATTCAGCATTTTTCCGGCGTTCAAGCAGCGGATCGCCAGGCAGGTTCCAAAGGCCAGCTTCGCCACGCGTCTGGCCAATCATGATGTGGTGGCGCGGATGCTGGCGCGCTCCGAATGCGATCTCGCTCTGGCGGCCTTCCACCCCGCCACGCCGCAGGCGGAAGAATTTTCCGTCCTCAAATCCGCCGAAGTCGCCCGCGAGCGACTGGTCATCGTCGCGTCTCCGGACGCCCGCGACGAGCAGGCGCTGCCTTTGCACATTTCGCATCGCCAGACCTATATCGGCCAGATCTGGCAGAACTGCAAAATAGCCCTGCCGGTCACCCGGGAGATCGAGCATGGAATGGCGGCCGACATCAGGGCCTATTGCTTGAGCGGCGACGGACGCGGCGTGGCGCCGGAGACGCTGGTGGAGGCCGATATTGCCTCCGGCAAGCTGAAAATATGCGTTCCTGACGCCGATCTTGCCTATTCCTATTCGCTCTATTGCGCGCCCGAGGCCGGCGCCGAGGCGAGGACGATCTGGAAGGCTGCGCGGGCGGCGGGCGGGGCGCTGGGGGCGATGGTGGGGGCGGTGCGGGATGTGTGATGGGATTGATGCTCCTGTGGCCCGGCCATGACCGCGTTGTCACGTGTCCCTCTATGCGCAGGCCAGATTTCGTGTCGCTCTAATCCGGAAACATCGTCTCCCAAACAACCTCGATATCGCGATGGCCTTCGACGACCGCCACGACCTCGAGCAGCGCGTCGCGATATCGAAACAGGATCACATATCCTTTGAAAGCCATGCAGCGGACATCAGGATGCAATTCGGGTCGCGCGCGACCGATCATGCCCGGCTGGCTCGCCGCATGTCGGGATTTTCTGCGCAATTGCTCGATGAAATCACGGGAGACGTTGACGCTGCCGCTACGGGGCGCGCGAAAATCGAAAAGTGCGACGAGGTCTGCGGCGGCGCTCGGAAGATAGACCAGCCGCCGCAATCACATGCCTTCGCGCAACAGCGCTTCGGCTCGATCGGTCAAAAGAGCGTCCAGTTCCGGCTCGGACACCGCGCCGCCTTCGGCAATGGCGCCGGTCACCTTGGCCCTGAGCGCCTGCAGCCTGCCGTCCCGCTCCTCGATCAGCCGGAGACCTGCCGTCACCACGTCCTCGGCAGAGCGGAAGCGGCCGTCCTCGACCGCGTCCTCCACGAATTTCGTCCAGTGCTCGTCCAGAGAAATTCTCTTTATGGCGCTCTCCATCCGGGAAAATATAGTCGATCCCCTTCAGGCGCGCAATCAAGCCTTACAGCCGCCTTACGCCGTCGGGCGGTTTTGCGGCGGGTGGTGCAGGCAATGCGGGGTCATCCCTTTTCCGCTTGACTATGAAGATGTCCTCAAGCGCCCGGGTCTGCTTGGGCAATATCCGTGGATCAGCGCTGAGGACATCGACATCGTTCTCGATGCGGTTTTTGGATGCGCGACCCTCACCAGCCCGTGGTTCCGGTTTCGTCCTTTTCTCGATGACCCCAAGGATGATCTTTACGTCGAATGCGCGCTGGCGGCGGGCGCCGCCGTCATCGTCAGCCAGGACAAGCATTTCGACCATCCGAGTCTGCGCGCCTTCGGACTTGTCGCAATGAACGCGCGGGACTACCTTGTTCGACATCACGACAGGAGCAATCCCGAATGAACACCACCTATCCGCTGCCGCTCGACGAACGCCTGATGGAGGAGGCGAAGCGCGCCGCAAACGAAGACGGCGTCACGCTCGACGCGCTTTTGTCTGGCTTGATCTCCGACGGCATGGCGCGGCGCGATGCGCTGCAAGCGTTGAAAATGCGAGCCAGGCGAGGCGACCCCGCTCTGGCGCTCGCCATTCTCGACCGCGTCCCTGATGTCGCCCCAAACGAAAACGACGCGCTGATCGCGCGTCGCTGATTTCGTCACTTATGGGCGCGCCTTACGCCGCCCGGCCCCAGCCGAAGAAGGTCTTGCGGCGGGTGGTGCGGATGACGCGGGCCGGGAGAAGCCGCATGATTTCGGCGGCGAATTCGCGGGCGTTGGCCTGGGCGCGGTCGAGATTGGAGGTTTTCGCCGGGTCGAGATCGTAGATGGTCACGCCATGATCGAACATTTCGCGATAGGCGCCGCGTTCGACGATCGGCGTGGCCAGCACATTGACGTTGCGCTGGGCGAGCATGCCCTTGATGACCAGAAGCGAATGCGTGGTCACCATCGGGTTGACGCGCGAGAGCAGCACCGAATGCGGAATGTCGAAGCCGGTCTCTGTCTTGATCTGCTTGATCAGGTCGAGGATCTTCATCGCGCCCTTGGCGTCCATCGCCGAACCCTGCACCGGGATCAGCACATGATTGGCGAAGGCCAGCGCGGTGGCGGTCAGCTGGTTGCGCTCGCCGGCCAGATCGATGATGAAATATTCGTCGGACTCCATGTCCCGGATCTGACATTCCAGCGAGGCCGGCGTCACGCGGGTGACGAGCGACAGCAGGCCTGCAGGCCGGGCGACATTGTACCATTCCGAAAACCAGGCCTGGGCGTCGCTGTCGAACACGGTGACCTTGTGGCCGCAATGGGCGAGTTCGACCGCCAGCAGCACCGCCGCCGTTGTCTTGCCTGCTCCGCCTTTGGTGTTCGCGATTGTAATGACTGGCATATTAGAGACCCCTTAGAATGCGATGCCCATGCCCCCATGGTTTATAAATGGTTGCATTTCAGAGTTAACGAAGAGTTACCGCGAACGAATGGGAATTAAGCATTAACAAATGAGGGGCCGATAGCCCGGGGCAAGCGCAACTGTCGCTACGTCAGGCTTGCCGGTCCTTGGGGCGAAAAACCGCCTTGAGATCCTCCAGGATCGGCGCGATCGCCAGCGCCGCCACCAGCGCGGCCAGCGCATAGGCCGCCGTGAACCCTGTGGTCATGAAGGCTTTTGCGCCCAGCACGCCGCCTGCAAAGAACAGGCCGATCAGGCTGGCGAGCAGGCCGAGCTTGTCGCGGTCGGCCCGGACCGGCGGCAGCGTCGAGCCGGCTCCGTTTACGTAAAGCGCCTTGCCGATCTCGATGCCCATGTCGGTGACAAGGCCGGTGATATGGGTGGTGCGGATGCGCGCCTGCGACAATTTGGTGATGATGGCGTTCTGCAGGCCCATGATGAAGCACAGCAGCATCACGGTCAGGGGAACCAGCGCCCAGGCCCAGCTCTGCAGCCTCGGGCCGATCAGCGCAAACAGCGCCAGAAGCACGGCCTCCAGCATCAGCGGCAAGGCGTATTCGCTGCGCAGGCCGCGCCGCCGCGCCCAGTTCACCAGAATGGCCGATGTCGCCGCCCCCGCCACGAAAGCGAGAAACGCCGACAGACCGGCCCCGACCAACGCCGCCTGTCCCAGCGTCAGATGATCGGCCATGGCCGAGACGATGCCGGACATATGCGAAGTATATTGCCCCACCGCCATGAAGCCGCCGGCATTGGCGGCGCCAGCGGCGAAAGTCAGGCAATAGGCCAGATGCCGGTCGGCGCGGGCCGAACGTTGGGGAGCTGAGAGAGCGCGAAAGGCGGCGAGCATGGGGGCGGCGCGGTGTTGAGAACTGTCAAGACGAGGATAGGCCCCGGCCGCCGCCCGACGCAAGGAAAAACGCGTTACGCGAACGACCGGTCCGACACGACCCGGTTGCGGCCGCCGCTTTTGGCCAGATAGAGCATCTGGTCGGCGGCGTTGAGCGCGTTGGACAATGTCTCGCCCGGATCGAGTTCGGCGAGCCCGATCGAGATCGTCGCGGCGATCGGTTGTTCGGCCCCGTCGAAGCGGCTGGCGGCGAAATGGGTGCGCAGCGCCTCCGCCGAGGCTTCGGCGCCGATATCGGTCAGCTCGGTGGAAAGCACCACGAATTCCTCGCCGCCGAAGCGGGCGCAGAGCGAGCCGGTCAGTTCGGCATGGGCGCGGATCAGCCGGGCGGCGCCGACGAGCACCTTGTCGCCCGCTTCATGGCCGTGGGTGTCGTTGATCTGCTTGAAATGGTCGACATCGACGATGAACACCGAGCCGCGCCGGCCCGACGCCTTGAGCTCGCGAAGTTTCTGACCGGCATGGTCGAAAAAGGCGCGGCGGTTGTACAGTCCGGTCAGCGGATCATGCTCGGCGAGATGCCGCAGACGCTTGATCTGGCTGAGCGTCTCCACATGCGCGTCGAGCCGGCATTGCAGCTCTTCGGTCACGAAAGGACGGTAGAGGAAATCCGAGGCGCCGGCCTTCAGAAAGGCGGCGGCCAGCATGCGGTCGGACGAGGCGGAAACGCCGATCAGCCGGATGCGGTCGGAAGGATGCGTCTCGCGGATCTTGCGGATCAGCTCATAGCCGTTCATGCCCGGCATGTAATAATCGACGATCACCAGTTCGATGCCGCCAGCGTCGATGCGGCGCATGGCGTCTTCGGCGCAACTGGTCTGCAGGACGGTGAAATTCTGTCGCGTGAGGATTTCGCTCAGCTTGCTTCGGCCGGAGGCGCTGTCGTCGACCACCAGAACCGTGACATCGCGATTGGCGATGAACTTGGCGATGGCCGCCGTCACCAATTGCGCGGCATGCGCATTGTCCTTGACGAAATAATCGACGAGATGCTGGCGCGCGAAGCGGCTGCGCAGCTTGGGATCGAATGTGGCGGTCAGCAGGATGAACGGCGTCTCGGCCTTTTCCGCCAGCGGTGCGATTTCGCCGTCCGGCGCGTCGGGCAGGGTGCGGGCGGCAACCACCAGAGTGAAACGCCGCGCCGTCAGCGCCGCGCGCGCCTCCGCGAGCGAATGACAACTGACGACATCGACGCCGGCCTCGGCCTCGATGCGCGTCTTGAGCAGCAAATTGAGCGATTCCGAGCCCTCGACGAGCAATATGGTCGGGCGCGCGTCCGCCGACTTCCGAGAGGCCGGCCCCTGATTTGCAGACATCAACACGCACGCACTCCTGACACGGTTCGGGCGTCGATCTGAGCCCCCAAGATCTGAGTTACATCGGCTTTCGGTTAGAGATCGGTGAACAATCGCCCCGCAGATTTAATGTAAATTGCTCATACTCCCGAAAATGATCAGTGATTTTCGCGGCCTGCGCGTGGAAATCTCTCACCACCGCAAGGCGCGGGCGCCGATCAGGCTGCCCGCGAGCGTGACGATCAGGATCGACAGCATGTACCAGCAGGCCACGAAAAGCGGGCTGTCGTCGGGGCAGTGCCAGGCATAGATCGCCGCCGCCGCAGCCCCGGCGGCCAGGCCTGCGCCGGCGCCGGCGAGGGCTGGATGGTCCGGCGCGCCGCGCTTGAGCGCCAGCATCAGGCCGGCAAGCGGCAGGAGCGACAGGCTGGGGATGGCGGCCATGCAGAAGCGGGCGTGTTGGCCGAGCAGGCTTTGCGTCCAGGATGCGCGGGGCAGGGCGGCCAGTTCCGCAGCCACGCCGCCGAGAAGAACGAGAACGGCCAGGCCGAGCAGAAGCAGCGCAGGCCGGAGTGCTGCGCCGGGTTCGCCGACGCGGCGCGCGAGCAGGATGGCGGCGGCGGCCAGGAGCAGCGTCACCGTGATCTTGAAGGCGACGCGCGGCGTGGCGATCATCACGGCGATGTCGGGCCTTAGCCCGACCAAGACGATCAGCAGCAACAGCGACGCCAAGGCGCCAAGCGCCAGCCATCCGGCAAAAGCGGGGCCGAGCGGCTTGGCGGTTCCGGCGTCTTTCGCCATCAGGGCGATCAGGTCTTCGGTCTTCATTCCATCGTGCTCCGATAAAGGGCGGCCAGCGTTTTCAGCGCCCTGTGCAGGGCCACGCGCACCGCGCCCTCCGTCATGTTCAATCGCGCCGCCGTCTCGCGCACGTCCCGCCCTTCGAGCGAAATGGAGCGCACGATGTCGCGCTGCGGATCCTTGAGCCGGTCCAGGAGACGGCTGGCGTCGCCCAGATCCCGCTCGGTGTCTGCGCCGTCGAGGGCGGCGAGCGTTTCCGCCACATCCTCGATCGGGATATCGACGCGCCGGCCTCTTCGGCGCATGGCGTCGATCAGTCTGTTGCGCGTGATCGCCGCAAGCCACGGGCCGATCGGCCGGGCGGGATCCCACGAGCCGCGCTTGAGATGCACGCTGAGCAGCACCTCCTGCACGATGTCCTCCGCCAGGCTCTTGTCGGCGCCGAACATGTCGCAACGCCGGCGCGCCAGCGCCCTGAGATGCGGGGCGACATCGTTGAGAAAGGCGTGATAGGCCCGCTCGTCGCCCGAAAGCGCCGCGCGCATCCACGCCGCCCATTGCTGCTCCCGCGCCGAAATCGTCACGCTTCAATCCCCCTACGCATGCGCCAGCGCCTTTATTACAGTCGAACCATGAAAAAATTCAAATTTAGCCAGTTCATGATCACGCTTGCGTGTCGTTTGCGTGAAACCGAAATTTTCCGAAAAAAATTCGCGAGCGCTGTAACGAAGCCGCCCATGGCGCCGTACTCCCTCATGCAGGCCGATGATTGGCCGCCAAATCGGAGACAGATCGATGAACAAGACCATGCTGACTTTGACCCTCGCCGGCTCTCTCGCCTCCGCGCTCGCCGCCGCTGTTCCGGCCGCCGCCGCCGACACCGAAAAGTGCTACGGCGTTGCGCTGAAGGGTCAGAACGATTGCGCCGCCGGCAAGCATGACTGCGCCGGCCATTCCAAGGTCGATTACGACAAGGCCTCCTTCAAGCTGGTGCCTGCCGGCACCTGCGCCAAGATGGAGACGCCCAATGGCATGGGCTCGCTGACCCCGGCCTGATCCTGTTTCCGACACTCCGCTCACCGAAACCCACCTTAGCTTGACTGGGAGACCCACATGAACTTCGTCAACACCGCCGTCCTCGCCGCTTCCGTCGCCGCCGCTCTCACGGCCGCCGTCACCACTCCCGCCGCTGCCGCCGACAAGGAAAAATGCTACGGCGTCGCGCTCAAGGGCCAGAATGACTGCGCCGCCGGCGCCGGCACCACCTGCGCCGGAACCTCCAAGGTCGACTATCAGAAAAACGCCTGGAAACTGGTTCCGGCCGGCACCTGCGCCACGATGAAAACGCCTGACGGCATGGGCATGCTGGAGCAGGGCCCGGCGCCGATGTGATCGCGCTTTGACGGCGTGCGCGGCGACCCCCTCTGCCCTGCCGGGCATCTCCCCCTCAAGGGGGGAGATTGGCTGTGGCGAGGGCGTGCTCCGCCCCTCATCCCCCTGCCGGGACCTTCTCCCCGCGCATGCGGGGAGAAGGAGGATGGAGCGCCGACATTGCCACGATCGTCCTTCTCCCCGCAGGCGCGGGGAGAAGGTGGCGGCAGCCGGATGAGGGGCTGTGCACGCAGTCAACCCCTGGACTACACCCTCGACACCTCATAAGGAGACCCGATCATGCGACAGACGCTGCTTCCCGCCCGGCCGGGCGTCGGCTTCAAGCCGGAGCATTTTTCCGAGATCGACCGGGAGCGCCAGCCGCTCGGTTTCTTCGAGGTGCATGCGGAAAACTATATGGGCGCGGGCGGGCCGCCGCATGCGCGGTTGACGAAGCTCAGGCAGGATTACGCGCTGTCGGTGCATGGCGTCGGCCTGTCGATCGGCGGCGCTGACCCGCTCGACCGGGAGCATCTGGCGCGGCTTAAGACCGTCTGCGACCGCTACCAGCCGGAGAGCTTTTCCGAACATCTGGCCTGGTCGAGCCATGGCGAGAATTTCTACAACGATCTTCTGCCCTTGCCCTATAACCAGTCGACGCTCGACAGCGTCATCCGCCATGTCGACCAGGTGCAGGAGGTGCTCGGCCGGCGGATGCTGCTCGAAAATCCCGCCACTTATCTGTTGTTCGAAGCCAGCGACATCGAGGAAACCGAGTTTCTCAGTGAGATCGCCCGGCGCACCGGCTGCGGGCTGCTGCTCGACATCAACAATGTCTTTGTCGCCGCCGCCAATCACAATCTCGATCCGCGCGCCTATCTCGCCCGCTTTCCGCTCGCCCATGTCGGCGAGATCCATCTGTCGGGCCATTCCGAGACCGAGGACGAGCATGGCGCAGCCCTGCTGATCGACAGCCACGACACGCCGGTGAAAGATCCGGTCTGGACGCTCTACAGGGAAACCATCGCGAAGACCGGGCCGCTGCCGACGCTGATCGAATGGGACAATGACGTGCCTGATTGGGCGACCTTGCGCGCCGAAGCGATGGCCGCCGGCGCGATCCTCGACCGCGCCCGCGCTTTGGCCGCGTGAGGCGACGATGCAGATCCACCAACAATTCGCCGCAGCGCTGCTGACCCCCGAGGAAACGCCGCCCGAGGGCCTCACCGCCTGGAGCGGGCCGGTGGGCCGGCGCTTCCGCGTCTATCGCGACAATGTCGCAATCGGGCTCAGGAATGCGCTCGCCAGCCGTTTTCCGGTGGTCGAGAAACTGGTCGGCGACGCCTTCTTCGCCGCCATGGCCGAGATCTTCGTCGCTGCCCATCCGCCGCGCTCGCCGCTGCTGCTGAATTACGGCGACGAGCTGCCGGAGTTTCTTGAAGGTTCCGAACCGGTGGCGGAACTGCCTTATCTTGCCGACGTCGCGCGGCTGGAGATCGCCCGCTCGCGCGCCTATCACGCCGAGGACGCCGATCCCCTTGATCCGCAAACGCTCGCCGCTGTCCCGCCTGAACGGCTGGCGGAGATCCGCTTTCGCGCCCATCCGTCGCTCGCCGTGATCAGTTCCCCGCATCCGATTGGCGCGATCTGGGCGATGAATTCGGGCGAGGCCGAACCCGGCCCGATCGCCGATTGGCGAGCGGAGGAGGTGCTGGTCTGCCGCCCGCATATGCTGGTGGAAATCCGCGTGCTGCCGGCGGGCGGAGCGTTGTTTGTCGGCGCACTCGCCAAGGGCGCGACGCTTGGCGAGGCCTATGCGACGGCCGCTGCAAGCGTCGCCGATTTCGACCTGACCCTGCATCTGACCGGCCTGATCCAGGCCGGATGTTTCACCGCGCTCGAACCTTTGGAGCCTCTGTCATGAGCCTGACCGCATCCGCACTGTCTCTCTATGATCGCGCTTTGCGGCTGGCGGAGGCCGCGCCGCTCTGGCCGGTGTCGCTGATTGCGCGGCTGTCGATCGCCGCGGTGTTCTGGCAATCCGGCCAGACCAAGGTCGACGGCTTCATGGTCAATGACAGCGCCATCTTCCTGTTTGAAAACGAATACAAATTGCCGCTGCTCGATCCCTTGCTGGCCGCCCATCTGGCTGCTTTCGCCGAACACTTCTTTCCCATCCTGCTGGTGCTGGGGCTGGGCACGCGGTTTGCGGCGCTGGCGCTTCTCGGCATGACGCTGGTGATCCAGATCTTCGTCTATCCCGGCGCCTGGCCGACGCATGGAACCTGGGCCGCTTGCCTGCTGCTGATTGCGCTGCGCGGTCCGGGACCGGTGTCGCTCGATCACTGGCTGTTTGCCCGCCGGCGACCGGCTGCCGCGATGTGAGCGGGTTCAGGCGCGGCTGCTGGTCAGGATGAACCAGACGGCGACGCCGAACAGGCCGACAGACAGGATCTTGCGGGCGATCTCGGCCCGGCGCGGCTGCATCAGCAGCGGCGCGAGCGTGGCGGCGAGCAGCACGATACCCGCATGCACCGAGGTGGCCACCACGACATAGGCCGCTGTCAGCGTCCAGGTCTGGGCGGCGACGGCGTGATCGGGGGTGATGAAGCCCGGCAGAACGGCGATATAGAAGACGGCGGCCTTGGGATTGAGGAGATTGGCGATGAAGCCGCGCGCGAACGCCCGCCGCTCGCCGCCGCCGTCCTCCCTTTCGCCGCCGCGCCAGCCTTCCCAGGCGAGATAGACCAGAAACGCCGCGCCGGCCCAGCGCAGGATCTCGTAGGCCAGCCGCGAGGATTGCACGATTTCCGAGACGCCGAGCGCGCCAAGCGCGCCGAGAAGCGCAAGCCCGAGCCCGACGCCGGCCACCGCCATCAGCCCGCGCGCCCGTCCTTCCGCCAATGTCAGGATGGCGAGCCAGGTCATGTTCGGTCCGGGCGTCAGCTCGATCAGCAGGCTGGCGAGCAGGAAGGGCAAGAGGCCATGCGGCAGGTCCGGCAAGAGGCGCAACTCCTGAAACGACATCGGGGCCTCCCATAGGAAGGCCCCGACGCGGCAAATGCAATGTGCTGGATCAAATCAGGCTGAAGCCGCGCCCACCAGCGGCGTCAGGTCGACATCGTCGCGATAATCGTCGATCGTGGCGAGGATGAAGTCGCGCGCCGCGGAAGGCAGGTCGGCGCCGCGGCCGGCAAGGTCTGTCTTGAGGCGGACGGCGGCGGCGTTGTCGGCGGCGGCGAAGACGCGGGCGACCTTTTCGATGTCGGCGACGTCATAGCCGACGAAATCGGCGATGCGGGCGGCCAGCAGATCGAGATCGCCGAGCATGTCTTCTTCATAGCCGAGGAACAGCGGCTGCGCCAAACCTTCGCGGGCGCAGATCCGCCAGCTAACATAGAATTGCACCAGCCAGGGCGTCCAGCGATAGGCGAGCAGCGTCAGCCGCTCGTCGCGCGACAGCATGTGGAAGCCGGTCGGCAGGCCGTCGGTGAAATAGGCTGGATAAAGGCCGTTCTGGGCGGCGCGAGCGGCGAGCGCCGCGTCATCCAGCGCTATGATCGTATCGGCGATCGACCTGATGGTGACGATGGGCTGTATGCCATAGGTGGACATCAGCCTGGACATGAAGGGCGTGCAGCGCACCGCATGCGCCGCACAGTAGCCATGCATGTTCAGCCCGTTCTGGATCAGCGCCAGTTCGTCGAGTTCCTGCTCGCGCAGTTCCGCTCCCTGCAGCGTGGCGGCGGCGCCGTCGAGCGTGGTGGCGTAGAGGCAGGCCTCGGGGAGGCCCGCAGCGCGCACCAGCGCGCTCTGAATGAGATCGGCGCCGGAATGCGGCGCGCAGGCGATCAGCACATTGCTCTGCTTGGCCTTTTTGGCGGTGAGCTTGGCGCGCATGATGATTTCGGCGAAATCCTCGAGCGGCACGGCGAGATCATTGGCGGCCTGATCCGGCACTTTCGGCAGGAAGAACGGATTGGCCAGGCTCATGGCGGTGGCGACGGCGAGCGCCCGCTGCGGCGGAAAGCGCAGGATGAAGGCGTTGCCGACATCGAGCATTTCCCGGCCATCGGGATTGCGCGACATCCAGGTCATCATCGGCCGGATCTGGCCTTCGAGATCATTGGCGGCGTTTGCGTGCATGATGGGTCCTTAAATCGGATTGCGCTCAGCCGCCAATCAGCGGCGTGAGATCGACATCGTCGGCATAGGCGGAGGCGACCGCCAGAACATGGGCGCGCACCGCTTCGGGAAGATCGCGGCCGCGACCCGCGACACCCTTGTTGAGGCGCTTGGCGGAGGCGTCGGAACGATCCTCGAAGGCTGCGGCCAGCCTGAGCGCGGCGTCGCCGGAAGCGCCGACATAGTCGACGATGCGCGCGGCGAGCGCTGACTTTTCGCCGAGGAAATCGGCGTCATAGCTGATCCACAGCGGCTGTACGAAGCCCATCGCCTCGCATTGGCGCCAGCTGACATAGAATTGCGTCAGCCAGGGCGCCCAACGCCGCGCCAGCATCATCAGCCGCGCCTCGCGGTCCTTCAGATGATAGGATCGCGGCATGGCGTCGTTGAAATAATTGCTGACCGTGCCGGGCAGGCCCTTGCGCCATTCCACCACCATGTCGTCCATCGACACCAGCGTGTCGAAGATGTTGCGATAGGTGACGATCGGGCGGATGCGATAGATTTCGACCAGCCGGGCAAGATAGGGCGAGCAGCGGGCGTGGTGCTGGGTGACGTAACCGCGGCCATTGAGGCCGGCGCGCAGAAGCGCCAGTTCGTCCGGCTCCTGCTCGCGCAGATTGGCGCCCAGCGCCGAGCCCGACATCGGGTCGGTGGTGGCGGTGAACAGGCTGGCGGTCGGCAGATCGAGCGCCGCGCGCAGCGCGCCCTGAATGAACGTGGACGCCGATTTCGGCGCGCAGGCGAGCAGGATATTGCTCTTGCCGGCGCGATTGGCCGTCAGCTTGGCGCGCATCGCATATTCCGCCAGCGTGCCGATATGGACGGCGATGCGTGCGGCGGCCTCATCCGGCATCTCGGGCAGGTAGAAGGGATTGGCGTAGCTCATCAGGCCGGCCATTTCCACGCCGCGCTCCGGCGGCATGGAATAGACCAGGCTGTCGGCGACTTCCATCATCCGCTTGGGCTCGCCGATGCGGGCGATATCCGCCATTGTCTGGCGGATCCGCTGATCCACGTCTTCCTTGCGCGCCAGATTATCCATGCAGAATCCCCACTGAGCAAACCTTCGTCCCAGCCTATGGGGGCAAACTTTCGCGAAACTGTCGCTGGGGCTGGCGCGGCGGGCTCCGGGGACCGGCCTGCGAGGGTTTGCCATAGTTTTCCGCGCCTGTGCGGCATTGACGGCGCCGAAAGGGGCGACATAGTGTCGGCCCAAATCGCCGCGCCCAGCCGGGCCGCCATCGGGAGCAGCCGCCATGTCCTTGAAGTCAGTCCTCGCCGCCGTCAACATCGACAAGGACTTTTCCGACGCCGATGAAAAGGCCATTCTCGCCGTGATCCGCGAAGCCTATAAGGAATCCTCGATCGGCCGGGAGATGCTGGAGGACTGGGTGACCGGCGCGGGCCAGGAGATCACGGTGAATTATGAGAAGGGCGCTTTCTACGCCTATCTCAATTCCGGCGACATCTATATCGACCTCGACGAACTCGACAACGCCCATTACATCGACCGGCATGGCAATGCGGTGAAAGACACGCCGTTCACCGCCATCATCCATGAACTCGGCCATGCGCTCGAGGGCTATGAGGACAACTGGACGATCCGCAATCCGGCCGGCGACAACCAGGCTTTCGTCAACACGATCTACGCCCAGGCGGGCTATACCCGGCAACTTGCCTATATGGCCTATGACGCCTCGGGCGAGGTGATCCAGGCCGGCGTCAGCTATACCGACGGCAAGCGCATCGACAATGCCTGGGCGCATAAATGGAGCAGCCTGCCGGACAATTACGACACGACCAATGGCGGCAAGATCACCGAGGCTTACCGCGATCTCGTCATCGGCAGCAACGGCGCCAATGTGCTGAAGACAGGCGCGGGCGCTGACTTCATCTATGGCCTTGAGGGCGCGGACCGTCTGCTGGGCGGCGACGGCGGCGATGTGCTGGCCGGCGGGCAGGGCGCCGACAGGCTCTCGGGCGCCGGCGGCGTCGACTTTGCCAGCTACAAGCTGGCCGCCAAAGCCGTGACCGCCGATCTCTCCGACGCCTCCGACAATTCCGGCGAGGCCAAGGGCGACGTCTACAATGCGATCGAAGGCCTGATCGGCTCGGTTTTCGCCGATTTTCTCTCCGGCGACGACGGCCGCAATACACTCGAAGGCCGTAGCGGCGCCGACCGTCTCGACGGCGGCAAAGGCAACGACACGCTGATCGGCGGCGCCGGCCGCGACCGGGCGATCTTCTCCGGCGACCATGACGACTATGTGATCGACCTCGACACTCTCGTGATCTCCGGCGGCGGCGAGGGACGGGATACGCTCAAAGGCGTGGAACTGGCGGTGTTCGACGACGGCGTGGTGGATCTGGCGACGGGGGATTTTATGGTGTGAGGGGCAAAGGAGGTTTTGGAGTGATCGGACGGGTGATTTGTAAGTCCAGTTGCGTCTCCTACTGGGTGACGGTCGGAAAATCTTGAATCATGTGGATTACGGCTTTTGCAAGTCGCTCGTAAACCTTGTCAGCTTCCTCGATGTTGACCTTGATGCCGTACTCTTTTCCGTTTTGATCGTTCCGCATCCAGCGAGCGCCGCTCCAATGACCGTCGGATGCATTTAACTCAAAGATCGGTTTCGATAATTTTTGAGACACTGGAATAAGGCCGCTAAAATTCTGTACACCCGCCAGATGATATGGCTTGTCATAATCAGCAGCATCTAAGAAGATTTTTTCGTCGATTATCATGTCCTTGCTTTTAAGTATTGGGACAAGTCGATCTGAAACAATATATTTTATTCTGTCAAGCCATTCGGCGTATGCTTTTGACATTGTTTTTTGATCTGCTGGTTCTGACCCGTTATCAACGGTGTAGACGCGGTAATTTTGAGAAATATATCCAAGCATCTTCGGGTTGTTCACAGGAAGAGAATCTTGCCCTCCGTCTTTAAATTTAGCGATCTCGTCAACCCATCGTGGAAAAACATTGCTCAGTGAATCGATGGCCTGATAGCAATAGAAATCAGGGGAGACAGGGATGATAAAGTAATCAGAGCTCATAAGTACGCAGTGGTTGGTAGCCGATACGCTTGGGCTCATGTCAATTAGAACTATATCAATCGAGTTTTCTTTCGAAATCCGCCGAATTAATTCATTGAATGCGCTTACAAATCTGCGGAGGATGGGAATGGTCGAGCTGCTGGTGAGTGCCGTTGCTATCTGGGTGTCAATTTCAGAGAATCTTATGTTGCCAGCTAGTATAAACAAGTTTGGATTATTTGTTTTGGTAATCGGTGTTTTTTCACCTTGAGAAGACACAGTATCCCCATCAAGCGCAAAGACCGGTGCTAGACTACTGAATATATCAGTATTCTGTTTGTTGTGGTAAAAAGCAAAAAGTGAATCATAATCTTCAATGCCCAGAGTGAGGCCGGTTAGGTTACATTGCGGGTCTGCGTCCACAACAAGAACGCGTTTGCCCAAGCTAGCTAACTTCCAACCAAGATGAAAAGTTGTGGTTGTCTTGCTTACGCCGCCTTTGTGATTAAAGAGTGAAACTACTTTGGTCACCGGAATCTCCCCAAAAAAAATGACAGTGAACGAATCTTATAATAGCTATCCTGCCATGGAAGGCACCCAGATTGCTATATTGAGTTTTCAACATCATGAGTTGCGCGCAGCTGAATTCGTAGGCGCGCTTGCGTCACTCTGTTCATGTTCAATGTCGGGGCGAGCTAAAGATGGTCTAAGTAGTGAGCTTGCCGCGGTCACAGAGATGACTTGAGGATTTGGTTAGCTCTTGCTTTGCAGGCTCAATTTACACTCACTACCCGTCCGGATCCTGCATCGGCCAGTCCACTTCGTGCTCCTCGTAATCCTCCCAGTCGACATCCTCCTCGTTGATCGTGCGGTCGCGGACGGAGATGCCGGCGGCATGCACCGTGTCGGGGTCGCCGGAGATGAGGGGGTGCCACCAGGCGAGATCGCGGCCTTCCTTGACGATGCGGTAGCCGCAGGTGGGGGGCAGCCAGGTGAGGGTTTCGACTTCCTCGATGGTGAGCCGGATGCAATCGGGCACATGTTGCTGGCGATTGACGTAATCCATGCAGCGACAGCTATGCGGATCGAGCATCTTGCAGCGGATATTGGTGAAGACGATCTCGCCGGTGTCTTCGAACTCCACCTTGTTGAGACAGCAGCGGCCGCAGCCGTCGCACAGGCTTTCCCATTCCGTATCGGTCATTTGGCGCAGCGTCTTGGTCTTCCAAAATGGCGCCGTATTTTCCAGTTCTGTGTCGGTCATCGCGGTGGTATAGAGAAAGCCGCCCGGTTTAGAAATATCCTAAAGAACCAGAAGCCCGATTTTCCATTGCTTTGACGGACGCGTGAATTTCCATGGCCGACGACCCGCAGAAAGAACGAGAACCGCGCCTGAAGAAGCATATCCTGCTGCGCATCGACGCCTGGATCGATTCGACCTTGTGGAACGCCTCGTTCCATTTCGTCGACTGGTGGGAAGACGTCACGATTTTCTTCCGCAAATTCAAGGTGAAAGGCTGGAAACGGCTGCCGGTGGAACTGGCCGGCGAGGCGCTCACCTGGGGGGCGGTCGGCATGGTGGCGATGCTGGCGCTGGCCAAGCCCGCCTTCGAGATCGCCAAGAGCGACTGGCGCAAGAAGCAGGATTTCGCCGTCACCTTTCTCGATCGCTACGGCAATGTGATCGGCCATCGCGGCATTATCCATGAAGACTCGGTGCCGATCGACGAATTGCCGGACGCGCTGGTCAAAGCGGTGCTGGCGACCGAGGACCGGCGGTTTTTCGACCATTTCGGCATCGATTTTCTCGGCCTGATCCGCGCCATGAGCGAAAACGCCCGCGCCGGCGGCGTGGTGCAGGGCGGCTCGACGCTGACCCAGCAGCTGGCGAAAAACCTGTTTCTCTCCAACGAGCGGACCTTCGACCGCAAGATCAAGGAAGCCTTCCTGTCGCTGTGGCTCGAGGCCAATTATTCCAAGAAGGAAATCCTGTCGCTCTATCTCGACCGCGCTTATATGGGCGGCGGCACATTTGGCGCGGCGGCGGCGGCGCGCTTCTATTTCGGCAAGGAAATCACCGATTTGACGCTGGCCGAAAGCGCGATGCTGGCCGGCCTGTTCAAGGCGCCGGCCAAATATGCGCCGCATGTGAACCTGCCGGCCGCCCGCGCCCGCGCCAATGAAGTGCTGACCAATCTCGTCCAGGGCGGGCTGATGACCGAAGGCGAGGTGATCGAGGCGCGGCGCAACCCGGCGACGGTGGTGGATCGCGGCGCCCAGGAAGCGCCCGACTTCTTTCTGGACTGGGCCTATGAGGAAGTGCTGAAACAGGCGCGCGATTACACCGACCATTCGCTGGTGGTGCGCACCACCATCGACATGGGCCTGCAGCACGCCGCCGAACAGGCTGTCGAAACCGGGCTGCGCCAATATGGCGAGAGCTATCGCGTCAGCCAGGGCGCGCTGGTGATGATCGAAAATGGCGGCGCCGTGCGCGCCATGGTCGGCGGCCGCGATTATGGCGAGACGCAGTTCAACCGCGCCACCCGCGCGCTGCGCCAGCCGGGCTCGTCCTTCAAGATCTACACCTATTCGCTGGCCATGGAGAAGGGGCTGACGCCGACCACGGCGATCACCGATGCGCCGATCTGCTGGGGCAACTGGTGCCCAGGCAATTACGGCAATTCCTATGCCGGCCGCATCGATGTGCAGACGGCGATCGCCAAATCGATCAACACCATTCCGGTGCGCTTCGCCAAGGAGAAGTTCGGCAAGGACGGCATCCAGCAGATCATGGACGAGGCGAAGAAATTCGGCGTCGAAACCCCGATCCGCAAGGATGTGACCATTCCGCTCGGCAGTTCCGAAGTCACCGTGATGGATCAGGCCACGGCTTACGCGGTGTTTCCGACCGGCGGCTTCGAGTCGCGCCGCCATGGCGTCGAGCAGATCATGGATTACGACGGCAAGGTGCTCTACGACTTCAGCCGTGATGCGCCGCCGGCCAAACGCGTCCTGTCCGAAACCGCCGCCGCCTATATGAACCAGATGCTGACCCGCATCCCTTACGTCGGCACGGCGCGGAAGGCGGCCGTCGACGGCGTGCTGACCGCCGGCAAGACCGGCACGACGCAAGCCTATCGCGACGCCTGGTTCTGCGGCTATACCGGCAATTACGCCGCCGCCATCTGGTTCGGCAATGACGACTACACCTCCACCAACAACATGACCGGCGGCTCGCTGCCCGCCATGACCTTCAAGATGCTGATGGATTACGCCCATCAGGGCGTGGAGCTCCGCGCCATTCCCGGCGTCGAAAACCCGTTCCCCGAAGCCGAAAAGCGCGACCCGGCGGTGGTGGCCGAGGAAGCCCGCAAAAAGGCCGAAGACGCCGCCCAGGCCGGCCTGCCGGTGTTCGAGCGCCCGCGGTTGCTGTCGACGGCGACCAGCCGGTTGTTGAGGGAGTTGGGCGAGAAGATGAAGACGGCGCCGGAGTTGAAAGCGCCGGAGACGGTGGCGGAGGCGGGGTGAGGGGGAGCTTCTAGTTTTCGCCCTAAACGTCTCTGGAAGCGTCCTTTACAAGATCAATTTTAGCGTGTATTTTTGACGCTAGAGAGGTGACCCAGATGAGGCCGGAGCTCGGCAAGATTTGGTTTAAAATGTATGGACTTGCTCATGAGCGGAACGGGCAGGTGAGAGCTGATGTATTTGCAAAAAAGCTTGCTCTGTTAGCAAAGGGCCTGCGCGCTGCGGATCAATATGTCAATGGCGGCAAAAGCGTAAACTATTTGATTTCCGATTTGCAGTACGGAAGCGCCGTCGCTCATATAGTTGAAGTCGAATGTAATATTAATCGCCGCGCTCAGGAATCCAGTATCCGGGAATGGCATTCTGTTGTCAGAAATGTGAATCAAGGATGGGGAATTTCCAGAGAGCTTCCGAGAAGCTTGGTAAAAACTATAGCTGATTTGGGTAATGGATCCGGAAAGACGTTTTCGCATGCTGAGCTAGGAGCTAGCGACGATGCGCAAAATGTAATCCGTATTGATCAGTTTTTCGATAAAAAGGCTGATCGTGCCTTAGAAGATCTGAATCGAAATTCTGCGTCCGCGGGCATTTTTCGTGGAACTGCGCTTGGCACCTTTGATGGAACACTAAAAGAGGTCGATCTAAGAGGGACGGTCGCCAGCGCCAAACTCATCCTGAACCTAGGCGACAAAGAGATTGACTGCACTTGCAACTCCGTAACAGTCCAGAACCTCAAAGAGGCGCTTGATAATCGCGTTACTGTTTCTGCCTTAGCTTACTATAATGGCAATGATCGGCTTCCTGAGCAAATTGAGATAAAGAAGATCAAGCTGCTGGGTAGTGGCTCTGGTTTGCGGAGATGGCGTGGACAGTTCAATTTGAACTATGCTGGTGCGGAGGATGTATGGTAACCGCAGGGCAGAGTTATTTTTGGGATTCATGTGTTTTTATTGCCTTTCTCAATAATGATCGATCCTCGTATGATGTAGAAAGCCTTGAGGCGTTCCTCAAAGACTCTGAAGCGAGTGGAGGGCCCAGGATATTTACATCCAGTATAGCTTTGGCAGAAGTCTCACCTGGTAAGCTAAAGAATTCCGCCCATTCTTCATTTTCATCGTTCCTGAATGATTTCAGGAATTCTATTTCCGTCGTCGACACCTCGCCGTTTATAAATATTAACGCCGGCCTCCTTAAAGACGTAAGATATAAAAAGGGAGCTTCCGATAAGCGAATATTGACCACCGGCGATGCAATAATGTTGGCTACAGCTTTAGAGATTGAGGAAACATACGGAATAAAATTAGACGCCTTCCATACATATGATAATGGTCGCGGCAAAGGAAATCCGGAAGGTAGAGGCGTGCCTATCCTGGGATTCCATGAGTGGTTGGACGATGTTCCAGAAACAGATCTGATTAAACGGGTGGTTGCCTTAAATCGGGTAAAGCCAATTCATCCCGAGCCAAGTCTGATTTAACTGTAATGTACGCTTGGAATTCAGCAAGCATTTTGCCGATAATAAAGATCGCACCTTCTATGCTTGAAAAAGTCACATAAGAGAAAATAGGAAAAAAGTCCTTTACGGCGTGACGGTGATTTGGTAGGGTTATGACATGATCCGGTATTTGCGGCTCGGGACAGGCTCCTGGGGGCGGCGAGGGCCGGGAAATGGTGGATAGGACAAGGCGTGAGCGCGAGGCTCGCGCCTTTTTTGTTGGGAAAATATTCCATGATGGGTGATCTGGATGACGGGGTCGAGGGTTTTGAGGCGGAGTTTCTGATCGGGCGGGCGCTGTTGGGCGATCAGGATCCGGAGATGGCGCCGGAGATCAAGGCGGCTGGGGACGAGGCGCGGGAGCTCGCGCGGATGCTGTCGGAGATCGTGACCGAACTCGGCGAGGAGCTCAAAATGTTCCGCGCCATGCGGGCCCGCGCGCAACAGCTGATGGAGACCGAGGGCGAGGACCACAAGACCGCCAAGGCCGACGCCAAGGCGGCGAGCGAAGCGATCCAGCAGATTGTCCGCACCATCGAGAAGCTCGACAGCCTGCAACGGGCGCTCGCCGAAGAACGGGCGGCGCGCGAGGAGGCGAGTTTCGGCGCCGAGGCGCACAAGGCGCTGGCCGCGCGGGTGGAGCTGTTGATCGAGGCCCGCGCCCGCGAACTGGCGGCGGAGATGCGTAAGCGGCATGAGCCGGGCGAGGCGCGGGATGGGCCTGAGCGTGCGGGGATGGCTGACGACTCTCTGCGGGCCCGGGAAACCGCCGGCCCCGACCTGTGTGGCCGATCCGGGGAGCCAGACGGCGCGGCGGCGTCGCCGCGCGATGGCGGGCCTTGGGCTGCGGCGCCGGTCGAGGCGGCGCGATTGGCATGACGCCGGGTCGGGACCATCACGGACGGTTGGACCGGGGGGCCTCCCAGCGGACGCTGCGGCTGAAAAATGAAGCGATCGACGCAGAGGCCGGCCGAGCGCTCGATGATAATGCGAAGGTGCTCGAACGGGTGAAAGACGAGCTGATGGCGGCGAAGGGGTTGCACGCATCCATGGATCGTCTTCGGGATGTTGCACAAGGATTGCGTGAGGCCGCAGGCGGATCGGCCCGGGATGGATCGGTCCCGGTTCCACAGGCGGCGGATGGCGCTGGCGCCGCTGGCGCGGTGGCGACGAGCGAAACCGATGCGGAGATGGATGCCGGATGTCCGGTCACGGCAGGCGCAGGCCCCGAGCCGCATCCGGGCGCGCGACAGGACGACGGCGGGGCTGAGACGGGTCCGGCGGACGCCGGGTCCGACGCGGGCGCTGATGCGGATACGGCTTCGGATCGGGCTTTCGCCTACGGGGCTCCTGAGAGGGATGGCCATGCGGGCGGCGAGAGCATGGCCGCACACGCCGCCTTGCCGCCTTTGACCGCCGAGGGGCTTTTGGCTCTGCCGGTTCCGGCGCTGCTCAGGCTCGAAGCGCGGCATGCGCTGAGGCGCGACCAGCGGCCGCCTGGAGGCGATTGGCGGAGCTGGCTGATCCTCGGCGGGCGCGGCTCGGGCAAGACGCGGGCCGGGGCCGAATGGGTGCAGGCGCTGGCCACAGGCGATAGCCCGGTGCGGATTGCGCTGATCGGCGAAACGCTGGGCGACGCCCGCGAGGTGATGGTGGATGGCGCCTCCGGGATCTGGCGCATCGCCCGGGTCGACAGGCCGGCTTTCGAGGTCAGCCGACGGCGGCTGGTCTGGCCGAACGGCTCGACGGCGCAGCTGTTTTCCTCGGAAGATCCGGAAAGCCTGCGCGGGCCGCAATTTGATTTTGCCTGGGCCGACGAGATCGGCAAATGGAAACATGCCGAGGAAACCTGGGACATGCTGCAATTCGGCCTCCGGCTGGGCGCCTTGCCCCGGCAGGCGGCGACGACCACGCCGCGCGCGACGCCGCTCTTGAAGCGGCTGATCGCCGAACCCGGCGCGGTCCTCACCCGGCTTGCGACGCGCGACAATGCCGACAATCTCGCGCCGGGCTTCATCGCGGCGCTCGAGCAGCGCTATGGCGGCACGCGGCTGGGCCGGCAGGAACTCGACGGCGAGATGATCGAGGATCGCGACGACGCGCTGTGGAGCCGCGCGCTGATCGAACGGAGCCGCATCCGCGCGCCGGGGCCGATGCGCCGCATCGTGGTGGCGGTCGATCCGCCGGCGTCGGAAGTCGCGCGCGACAGTTGCTGCGGCGTCGTGGTCGCCGGGCTCGGAGAGGATGGCCGCGCGGTGGTGCTGGCCGATTGTTCGGTGGAGCGGGCCTCGCCGGCGCGCTGGGCGGACGCCGTGGCGCGCGCCTATCGACGCTTTCAGGCCGACCGGGTGATCGCGGAGATCAACCAGGGCGGCGACATGGTGACGGCGATCTTACGCGCCGCCGACGCCAATCTGCCTGTCACCACCGTCTCGGCCCGCCGCGGCAAACGGGCCCGCGCCGAACCGGTGGCGGCACTCTATGAGCAGGGCCGGGTTGCCCATGCCGGGGCTTTTCCGGCGCTCGAAGACCAGATGTGCGACTTCGGCCCCGACGGGCTGTCGACCGGCGCCTCTCCCGACCGGCTCGACGCGCTGGTCTGGGCGCTGACGGCGCTGATGCTGACGGGGGCGGGCGAGCCGAGGGTGCGGGGCGTGTGAGGTTTTCCGACCCGCAGGCCTGGAATTTTGAACACAGGAGCAAAACACGATGAGCATCAACAGGGCGTTCTTTTTCGAGGTCATCCGCGAAAGCCTGTTTCCGAACGGCTTGAAGCAGAGCCAGGTCGATGGCGCCGAGGCGATCCTCGACGCCTGGGAGAGCGACCATGCGGCCAAGGACGACCGCTGGCTGGCCTATATCCTCGCCACCGCCTATCACGAAAGCGCCCATACGCTGCAGGCGGTGCGCGAGACGCTGGCCAACACCGACGACCAGGCGATCAAGCGGCTGGAGACTGCCTGGAATGCGGGGAAATTGCCCTGGGTGAAGACGCCCTATTGGCGCAGGGACGCGGACGGCAAGAGCTGGTATGGCCGCGGGCTGGTGCAGCTGACGCATAAGCGCAACTATGAGGCGCTGGGAACGCGGCTCGGCGTCGATCTCGTCACTGACCCCGATGCGGCGCTCGATCTCGATATTGCGGTCAAAATCATCATCGCCGGCATGATCGAGGGCCTGTTCACGAAGCGCAAACTCAAGGACTTTTTCGACGGCGACAGCGACGACTGGGCCGGCGCCCGCCGCATCATCAACGGACTGGAAAGCGCCGACCGGTTGGCTGGCCATGGCCGGGCGTTTTACCGGGCAATATCCTATAAGTGATAGATTTTCACAGCGTCTGGACGTCTGAATAATGCGCGCGAATGCCGGCCAGCGCCTTGGCGTCGTCTGTTTCGATCCCGCACCAGCTGCTGTCGATAAAACGGATCGTCAGCCAGGGTGAGGCGGCTTGGCCTTCATAGGCGGCGAAGCCGCCCCAGATGATCTGGCGCGTGGATCTGGCGAGCGCGAGCAACTGTTCGCCCGCAATCGGCGCGCCGGATTGCGCCAGCGCTTCTAGGTCTCCGGCGCTGTCGCCGATCACGTCGAACCAGTCGTAAGGCGCGCTCGGCGCGCGAACTGGCGCGGCGATCCAGCTCGACATGCGCGTGCGCGGCCCCAAAAGCGCGATGAGATCGGCCAGCGTGACGGCGAGGACGCCGCCCGAAACGTCATGGATTGCAAGCGTGGTCATGACGAGGATTGAGCCGTTTTCTGTCCGCTGCGTCAACCGTCTTCTGACGGTTGCGGGCGGCGCGGGGGCCGTGCTAAGCGCGGCCAGCATCGCCGGAGGCCCGCATGATCCGCCATATCGTCTTCTTCTCCGCCCGTAACAGCGCCGATCTCGACCGCATCCGGGCGGGACTGTCCATCCTCACCGAGATCCCCGACAAGATCCTGCTCGAAATCGGGACCAACCTGAAGACCGACCAGCTGGGCGGCGAGGCGGACCTGATCGTCTATGGCGAATTCGAAAGCGAAGCCCAACTCGCCGCCTATAAGGCGCATCCCAACTATCAGCGCTCGATCGAGATCGTCAGGCCGCTCAGGGAGATGCGGATTGCGGCGGATTATCGGGTGGAGGAGGCGGTGAGGGGGAGTTTGGTGTGAGGGGGGCGGGTGCTTTGCGCCATTAGCGGTCAATGGAGGATAGCCTATTACCGTTGACACAAGAGCCTTTTTCGCTAGCAATCAGACAGTTGTTTGTTCATAGGTGCCGCGAATGGGAGCTTTCTTGAAGAGACTCACTGGGCTTGCTCTGTTTCTGCTGATCTCCTCTCCTGCTGGCGCTTTTAAGGATCCCGGACCTCCCCCTTGGTCCTGCCATGCATACCAGGCGTGCAACGGTGAAAAAAACTGCGTGGCGATCATCGGCGTTCCACTAGGGATCGGACTGCGGGCTGTCGAGGCCCACAAGAAGCGCTTCATCCTCGTCGGGTACGACGGCAAAGAACGAATTGCCATGGTCTACGATACGTTGGAAAAAGCTCGCCAATATATTGAAGCCGCTCGTAATGAAGAGAGGGTGTCGGTTGTATTGATATCCAACGATGAGGTTGCCGATGCCCACGGCTTCTGGGCTCATAGCGTCTATTGGCGTGGCGACAGGAAATTCATAAGTGCAGAGTATCTCGGCATTGCTTGCGGTTGAACCGGCGGGGTCAGAGCAAGGCCTTTAATCTAATTACCCCGTCACAGGTTGGACGGGCCTGGCTCCAACCCGAACCATTAGGCAGCTTTGGGCCAATGGCGGCCAGCCAGCATCGGCGGAGGCCCGCATGATCTGTCCTATCGTGTGTTCTTCTCCGCCCGCGACCAACCTGAAGACCGACCAGCTGG
This sequence comes from Rhizobium sp. SG_E_25_P2, assembly GCF_029892285.1. Taxonomy (GTDB): domain Bacteria; phylum Pseudomonadota; class Alphaproteobacteria; order Rhizobiales; family Rhizobiaceae; genus Rhizobium_E. The sequence continues at coordinate 130,471 of NZ_JARXVM010000014.1, read as the reverse complement.
GCGGCGAGGCGGACCTGATCGTCTATGGCGAATTCGAAAGCGAAGCCCAACTCGCCGCCTATAAGGCGCATCCCAACTATCAGCGCTCGATCGAGATCGTCAGGCCGCTCAGGGAGATGCGGATTGCGGCGGATTATCGGGTGGAGGAGGCGGTCAGGGGGAGCTTGGTGTGAAGGTGGGGCTGCTTTGCGCCAAGAGCGGACATCGTGCTAAATAGAGATCGCGACTGCTTGGCGGCCTCATAGAGGCGCACCATTTCCCCGCGACGCTGGGAGAGGCAAGCCCAGCGGCGAGTTCTGGCTCTGCTCACGACATGCCCAGAGTACTCTTCGACATGCGGGGTTCTTCGAGGGCGCGACTGCTTGGCAACAACTCGACAAATATGTTGTGTTCAGACGCATGCCGGAGCGCAACACCCCCTTCTATTGACTTCAGGGCTCCACCTATGCCTGCTTGCTGTGCACTTTATGCGTTTACCCATTGCATCTACGCGCGGATTCAAGCATTTGACATCTTGATCCTAAATATCAGGCGACGATCACGGGAGCCAAATTCCCCTTGACAAATTCGCCTTAGTATCATTTGATACTTTCGAAGGGCTGATCGGTGGTTGGAGAGTCAAAGGTCAATGATGCCGTCAGGCAAATGCTCGCTAACAGATGCAAGTCACGACGGACGCGGCAAAACCGGTTTAGTTTTGACCAGCCGACCGACTGGAGACCTGGATCGCTTTATGACCCTCGCGATCCCGCTAGCCGCTTCACCGAAGACTCCGCTTGGGAGTTCATAGCGCACATGCTGGAGAGCGGATGCGACATCGAGATAGTGGTCCTCGACAAACCCCCGGGCAAGACAGCCTACGTTATAAAGGTTGCGGGCCATCCTCCCGTATCCCACATTTATATCAAGCTCCAGCTGGGCTCAGACTTTGTTCAGGGGCGCAGCTTCCATGAGAGCTACATCTAGCAAAAAGCGAACAGATCAAATGATACATCGATGTGATGCTTGCGAGATTGGTACCGTTACGGTCCGCCACTTCGAGGAAAAATTTGTTTATGGGTCTGGCGACGAAGAAGTTCTTCTGTCTGCCGTCGTTCCTGTCTATCAATGCGATCATTGCGATGAGATGTACACGGGTGAGGAGGCTGAAGTCCTCCGCCACGAAGCTGTGTGCAGGCATCTCGGTCGCTTGACTCCGCGTGATATCAAGTCAATCCGCGAAGGCCATGGCCTTACACAGGATAAGTTCGCAGATATCAGCGGATTTGGTGTAGCCTCGATTAAGCGTTGGGAGCTCGGCAACCAGATACAAGGTGAATCCGCCAACAATCTCTTACTTCTGCTTCGGTTGCCATCTAACTTTCGCCTTGTCCGTGAAGCCAATTCAAAACAGGCGTTCAATCCGGTCTTTAGAACCTCAATATCGGACGCTACCCGTCGACACTCGAGAGAGTTCAGGCTTCGGCCGGCATTGGACAAAGTTGCCTAATGTTTGCCATTACGTTTTATTCGTACAAGGGCGGAGTCGGGCGGACTATGAGTCTCGTAAACGTCGCTGCCGAACTGTCTCAACGCGGACGTCGGGTTCTGATAATCGACTTCGATCTTGAAGCGCCAGGCATCCCAAGCTTTCAGCAATTTTCCGCTAGCGAGAGCCGTGAAGGTATCGTGGATTTTGTCAACCGGTATGTCACGACGCTGGTCGCGCCCAACATCTCAGACTTCATTGTGGAAACTCATCTCGAAGTGCCGTCTGGTCAGATACCTCTTTGGGTTCTTCCAGCAGGCCGTCGCGACCAAAGCTACGGCTCAAAGCTTTCGTCCATCGACTGGCTGGACCTTTACGAGAATAAGAGCGGTTACCTGCTCTTCGAAGACATGAAGCAACAGATAGCCAACGATCCCCGTAAATTCGACTACGTTTTGATCGACAGCAGGACCGGCTACACAGATGTTGGAGGGATTTGCACGCGCCAGCTTGCGGACGCGATCACCTTCATGTTTTTCCCCAACAAACAGAACATCTCCGGTCTCAAAACCATCGTCGATGAGATCAGGGCCGACCGCCATGTCGACTCCAAGCGGACGAAGATGCTGTTCTGCCCTTCGAATGTGCCCGACCTCGACGATGAGGACGCCATATTGAGGTCAATGCTCGATGATGCGGGCCAACAACTGCAATATGAGACGCCAGCCGCCACAATCCGCCACTACAACAGCATGTCGCTCGTCGATCAGAAAATTTTCGTCATCGATCGGCCAAAAACGAAGCTTTCGGCTGAGTATAGACAGCTCACCGAAGCACTCATGGAACTCAACATTGAAGACCGTGACGGCGTTCTGCTGTATTTGCAGCGCGTCATGACCGAGTTCCGTGCCAAAGCGCGGCGCGGTAGCAAAACGCCGCCTACGCGGTCATTGCCTTTGAATGAGATCAAGGTCCAGTTAGAACGAATAAGCTCGCGACACATCCGGGATGGCGAGATTTGCTGGATGATGGCGGCTATCTACCATGACTTGGGTGACTTCGCTAACGAGTTGGAAGCGCTGGAGTGCGCGATTAAGGCCGGTTTCAATGCACAGAAGTCATACCTCAAACGCGCGTTCATCCTCCTAAGTCAGTCCCGTCGTGATGAAGCGAAGAGCGACCTTCTGGAGGTTCTGGGCTCCCCCGATACGACACCAACGGACTTGAGATCGGTGATCGAAGCGTTGAAATCTTTCGACCCGGATTGGCTGGCGCTGGTCGAAAGATCGCCAATATTGGATAAGCTCCTTCCGGAAAACGTGACGGTTGTAACGGACGCACTCCAGTCGGATCGTCGTGCTGTGGGCATTAGTTCGAGGCTGTTGCAGAAAGCTTTTTTCGTTGCCCAGAATGATGGAGACGAGGACGAGGTTCTCAGATCAAGTCTATTGCTTACTTTGATCTCTAACCGGGAATTCCGCAAAGCTATGGACATTATCGCCGCTGATGCTTCCGCGATTCTGGCCAGTAGCGACATCCGGGATGTCTTCAACTACGCCATCGCAGAGTGGGGCGAAGAGGGAGCTCCGCGACAAGAACTATTCGCTCGTGTCCTCGAGCTTGCGTCGCTATCAGATGAAGACGAGGATACAAACTTCTACCAATGCCTTGCGTTGGCACATGCAGTGGTGGGAGATACTGCTAGCGCTCTAGCCCTCATCGGAAAGGCCAAGGAGATGGTGCCCATGCAGGGAACGACATTTAGTTGCTGGACCTATCTCACTGGACGCCGCCCCGTCACGCTAGCTGACCTTGATGCTATGGCGACCGCATTTTCAGCGGGGCGGATCGAGCCTCCCGTTGTTTCGCAGGGAAGTAAGTCGGCAGACAAGTTGCACTGAGATTGCTGATAGGCGATGACGGCCGCTTTGGGCCAATAGCGCCCAGCCGGCATCGCCGGAGGCCCGCATGATCCGTCCTGTCGTGTGTTCTTCTCCGCCCGCGACCAATTTGACGAGAGACCAGCTGGGCGGCGAGGCGGACCTGATCGTCTATGGCGAATTCGAAAGCGAAGCCCAGCTCGCCGCCTATAAGGCGCATCCCAACCACCCGCGCGTGGTCGCGATAGCCCGACTGCCTGGCGAGCTGCGGTTCGCGGCGGTTGATCGGGCGGCGGCGCGGGGGAGTTTGGTGTGCGGGGAGGCCAATTGCGGTCTTGGAAGGAGGGGCGCGGCGCTCTATCCTCGCCGGAGGTTGCAAGGGAGGAACGGCCATGCCGGCAGTCACGCGGCGCCTTATCGATCGGGGGGATGGCGCTTGCGCCGAACTGTTTTGCGCGTCTTCGCCAGATCCATGGAATGGAGCGATCCTGTTTGTTCATGGCAATCAGGGAGGGCGTCTTTTGGGAGGGCGGGAAGCGGTCGATGATGGAACGCTTGCAAGGTTTTCCGCTCGCCTTGGCGTCACAGCGGCTTCGGTTTCGCAGCCGGGCTTCGGCGCATCGGACGGACCCGCAGATTTCTGTGGACCCAGGACCCAGCAAGCGATTGTGGCGGCCCTGGATTTTCTCAAGCGGCAGCCATCGGTCGATCCGACGCGCATCATTCTTTATGGACATAGCCGGGGGGCTGTGGCGTCCGCCATGGTCGCCAGCAAGGCGGCCGATCTCAAGGCGATCATTTTGACAGGCGGCGTCTACGACCTGAGAGACGCCTATGAACACAGTTCGCGCGGTTTGCAGCACGCGATCCAGACAGAAGCCGGCCTTTCGGATGACAGTTTTCTGGACCGCTCGGCGCTGTTTCATGCACAGACGATCCGGTCGGAGATCCTGCTTGTTCACGGCAAATATGATGATCGCGCATCGGTCGATCAGGCCATGCGGTTTTCGCAAGCCCTGGCGCTGGCCGGCGCGCCGGTGAGCCTGCACACGCTGGAAGGCGGTCATCGCCTTCCCCGCGAACAGGTCACGCCCATTGTTCGTGATTTCCTCACCCGCATTCTTGCGCCGGTCGCCACGCGACATTGATCCCGATCCGCGATGGGCCGGCTGTCGATGTTCCCCGCGTTCCCTGACGAGATCGGGGCCGCCGCGGCGGTGGATCAAGTCAGCTCAACCGCCCTGGAGATGATGGCGTGGCGCTGCTGAGACACGCTTTAGTTGCCCTCATAGGCCTTCAGCATCGCGTCGAAATTCGTGCGGTCGTCAGAGCCTTCGGTGCAGTCGGCGTTGGCTTTGAACTCCTCGACCATTTGCCCCTGGATCTCGACGCCCTTTTCCTCCGACACCCCGGCCGCGTTCATCTTGCTGACCACCTCGGCGTTGATCGCGTCCATCACGGCCTTGTCCATCATGATCCCGCAGCTATGCGCGTAGACCGGAATCGCCAGCACCTGCACGAAAGCATTGAAATCTTCAGCCTGATCGGCATGCGCCGTCGAAGCTGCCCCAACAACCATGCAAGCTGCCAGAAACGCGCCTAGTCTCATTGTAAACCCCTAAAACCGCTCTATCGATCTGCTGATCGGGGCTACGGCTGACCCCGCTCGCCGCGTTCCCGCGTCGGGCGAGAGACTGGTGTCCGCCCGGTCGCCTGTCAAGCCTGTCCAAGCCGAATGATGGCGGTCGTTGTTTGCTGCGCCTTCAGAGAGGCCGGTCTGGCCTGCTGGAAAGAGGATTTTGGCGCGCGGCCTATGTCGGTATACCGGAGGCAAGCCGGCTGCGGTTATGACAGGACGCCGATCGAATGGGGAGCGTTGCGGCTTTGCGGGAACGCCCGCCATGGGCGGCGCATTCTTGCGTGGTTGCAGGCGCCGCAAATCTTGCGTCACGATGCGGGGACTCCTCTCGATCGCCGGGGTGGCGTGGGGCGCCGCGCCAGCCGCCATTCAGGGCGGTCTCATCAGGGTCGATCATCGACACGCGGGATGAGCCCTCGCCACATTCGCCTTTGACGGCGACAAAGATCCCGCAAGACCGGCTCCGGGCAGGGTCCGCATGCTCCTCTCCCGGCAGGGATTCGCCGGGGTGAGCGCATGGAAACCGACTATAAGTTTCGCATCAGGGGATTGGATCGGCCGCCGACCGAGGTGTTTTTTCGGCATGACGACCAGAACGCCAATGAGAACCATATTCTGGGGTTCCTGCGCGTGGGCGGCGCCTATGAGCCCGATGTGACCAATCTGTTGCGCCTGGCGCTGAGGCCGGGCGACGTGTTTGTCGATATCGGCGCCAATGTCGGCTATTTCTCGGTGCTCGGCGGATTGCTGGTCGGACCAGAGGGGCGGGTCGTGTCGGTAGAGCCGGACCCCAAGAATATCGATCGCATCCGGCTGCAGGCGCGGCTGAACGGCCTGGCCAATATCGAGATCATCGACCGGCCGATGGCGGAAGCCGAGCGCGCGGCGGAATTCTTCTTCAACGCCCAGAGTTCGGGCGGCAATGCGCTGTGGGACCCGGTGCGCTTCAATGGCGACGCCGGCATGAATGGCGGGGCGCAGACGATGCGGACGACGACGCTGGACGCGGCGATGGCCGAGCGCGGGCTTGAGCGGGCGCGGCTGGTGAAGATCGACACCGAAGGCGCCGAACAACTGATCCTCAAGGGGGCAGGCGGCCTGCTCGACCGCAAGGTGATCCGCTTCATCGTCGCCGAAATGCACCAGAAGGGGCTTGCGCAACTGGGCGGCGGGCTCGACCAACTGCTCGCCTATATGGCGGGCAAAGGCTATCTCTGCTTCCTGCTCTATTACGACGGTCGCCCGCCGCAATTTCTCGCGCCGGGCATGGCCTATGCGGCCGAGGTGATGTGCAACGCGCTGTTTGCGACCGCGGACGGCTTTGCCGAACTCTGGCCGGCCATCAGCCATAATCCCGGCGTGGAGCGCGACGCCACGACCGGGAGACTGCGCCTGCATACATGACGCAGGCAGGCCCTCACGCCTGGGCGGCGGCGGGCTGCGGCTGGCGGATATAGCTGATCTGGTGCTTGATTTCGGCCTGTTTGCCGCCGAGATCGATCACCACGTTCCAAAAGCCCGAGGCGGGCGCCGGCAGCTTGACCGGGAACAGCTTGGCGTGGCCGCCGAAGAAGGTGAACTTGGCCCGTTTCTTGTAGGCCTCGAAATTCTGATCGTCCATCAGGAAGACATTGCATTGATGCGAACACTGGACGACGACGATGTCGCCCTTGTTGAGCCCCTGACGCGCGTGGATGAAATTTGCCATGGCCGGTGGACCTCCTTTCCCTTCGGCGAAGCTGCCATGACGCATTGAACATAAGGTAAATCTCATGGGAAAAAATGCATCTTTCTTGCCCTGGCGGCGACGCCGGGAAGAGACCGCGCCGGCGGAACGCAAGGGGCTCGAAAGCCTGATCGCCTTTGCCGGCGAGGGCAGGCTGGTATGGCGGGAGAAATCCTACGCCGCGCTCGCTCGCGAGGGTTTCATGAAGAACCCGATCGCCCATCGCGGCGTGCGGCTGATCGCCGAAGCCGCAGCCTCGCTCGCCTGGCTCTGCCATGTCGGGGGGCGGGAAACGGCGGAGCATCCGGCGCTGTCGCTGATTTCGGCGCCCAATCCGCGCCAGTCCGGGGCGGAGTTTTTCGAGGCGCTCTACGGGCATCTGCTGATCTCCGGCAATGGCTATGCGCTGCCGGTGAAGGCCGGGATGCGGCTCGCCGAACTGCATCTGCTGAGGCCCGATCGCATCAGGGTGATCGAGGGCGCCGACGGCTGGGCGGAGGCCTATGACTACACCGCCGGCGGCCGGGCCCGGCGCTATCCCGCCACGGGCGAGGGGCGGCTGCTGCATCTCAAACTCTTTCATCCGCTCGACGATCACCTGGGCTTTGCGCCGCTGTCGGCGGCGCTGACCGCGCTCGACCTCTCCAACCGCGCCGGCGAATGGAATGCGGCGCTGATCGAAAATTCCGCCCGGCCCTCGGGCGCGCTGGTTTATCAGCCGCGCGAGGGCGGCAATCTCAGCCCCGACCAATATGAGCGTCTCAAGGCGGAGCTCGCCGAGGGCTATTCGGGACCGGCGCGGGCGGGGCGGCCGATGCTGCTCGAAGGCGGGCTCGACTGGAAATCCATGGCGCTGACGCCGCGCGAGATGGATTTCTTCGAGGCCAAGAACGGCGCGGCCCGCGACATCGCGCTGGCGCTCGGCGTGCCGCCGCTGCTGCTCGGCCTGCCCGGCGACAACACCTACGCCAATTACGCCGAAGCCAACCGCGCCTTCTGGCGGCTGACCGTGCTGCCGCTCGCCGCCCGCACGGCCTCGGCCTTCTCAGGGTTTTTGTCGGAGATCTATGGCGAGGAGATCAGGCTGAGCCACGATCTCGACCAGGCCTCGGGGCTGGCGGCGGAGCGGGATGCGCTGTGGGCGAGGCTGGGGGCGGCGGGGTTTTTGACGGATGCGGAGAAGCGGGAGGCGGTGGGGTATTGAGGGGGGGGAAGGGACGGTCCTCGCCAACACTTAGCCAACTGGCAAGGTTTTCCTTGCAGGCGTCGCCGCTTCTGATAACTTAGCCATATGGCTAAGCATGATCCTGCTCTCTCGCTCTTGTTTCACGCGCTGGCAGACCCGACGCGTCGATCGATGTTGACGGCGCTCGCCGAGGGGCCAGTCAGCGTGACTGATCTCGCAGAACCAACGGGACTGCGGTTGCCAACCGTGATGCGGCATCTGTCGGTGCTGGAGGAGGCCGGGCTCATCACCACGGCGAAGGATGGACGGGTTCGCACCTGCGCCATCGTGCCCGAGGCTTTTGAGCCCGCCAGAACCTGGCTCAAGCAGCAAGAAGCGCTTTGGGGCGCTCGGCTGGATCGGCTGGACGCGTTTGTGATGCAGACAATGAAAGGGCGTGAAAAATGACGGACGATATCGAAAGCGCTGCGGACCGGACCATGGTGCTGCAGCGGATCATCAAGGCGCCGCGATCCGTTGTTTGGAGCGTGTGGATGAGCCCGGAAACGCTGCCGCTCTGGTGGGGGCCGGAAGGCTTTTCCTGCCGAACAAGCAGGATCGACCTGCGCAGCGGCGGCGATTGGGTCTTCGACATGATCGCGCCGGACGGAACGATTTTCCCGAACCACCACCTCTACCACGAGGTGCAGCCTGAAGAGCGGATAGACTACGCGCTGCTTTGGGGCGAGAACGGCCCAAAGCATGCCGACGCCGTCGTGACGATGGAGGAACAGGATGGCGCAACCAAGGTGACGCTGACGATGATCTTCAGCACGGCTGCAGAATACCAGACGGCCAAGGGATTTGGAGCGGAAGAACTCGGGCAGCAAACGCTGGCCAAACTGGAACGTTTTGCGGTGTCGGGGTGAGGCGGTTTGAGCGCTGAGCGGGATGAGCGGGTGAAGTTGGGGCTTGCCGAGGGCTGCTGATTGTGCTGCCGCTCGCCGCCCGCACCGCCTCGGTCTTTCGAGTGGTCTCTTGATGATCTATGGCGAGGATATCGGGCTGAGCCCTGATCTAGACCAGGCCTCGGGGCTGGCGGTGGCGCGGGATGCGCTGAGGGCGCGGGTGGGGGCGAGGAGGTTTTTAACGGATCCGGAGAAGAGGGAGGCGGTGGGGTATTAAGGAGGAGTGGGGTTGGGTGGCGGCTGTGGCCATGATCGAAATTGACCCTTTGAGGTCATAGGCCGCCCGGTTATTTTCTAATTTATCCAGTGGCGCAACGGTCAGTTCTCGTCATTAGGCTTGAACGCGCTACCGCTTTAGCTATTAACGCAGTTTCAAAGTTGAAATCGTGAGGTCGGCGACGAGATAAACGTCTTGAAAACTGTGCACTGGCCTATGATTCCAGTATCGACCGTGCGCCATCCAATGCCTGAATTTCAACATCCCGCGAAGTCTGCTGACCACTACCCGTTCAGAATTTCCCAGATTGTCGTACCAAGTCTTTAATATGTCGTCGTCGAGACGGGCATGGTTGCCCCTGGCTTTGTGAATCTTTCTGAAGGCTATCGAGACATCGTCTGCCAGCTTGTCCTTGCATCGACGCAAATAATCTCGACGCAAGGCCGCCTCGACACGAGCCAATATCGTGAGCGCTGACTGCATTTCTGTTTCATTAATTCTGTCTGATAATTCGTCGGTGATCTCGGTCAGAGTATAACTAAAGAAACGCTGCGGGAATGTCGGATTTGCATTCGAGAAATAAAGTCTGAGCGAAGCTTCCACGTCAACATGGTGATTAGCTATCTCAGTCAGCGAAAAGAGACTAGGCATCGGCGACCATCAAGATCATGTCAAAAAAGGTCGCTTCATCTAAATCAATAAAGCGAATATTTGGCGCGGGCGTAACAATTTTCCATGCCCACTCGATGTGATCATCATTCTGCAAGCTAACGGGAGCCTCTGGCCGCCCATTCATCGATATCGATACCCGGATCAGTTGGCGGGGTTCACTTATCTTCCGATTCACAAGAACAAGACGCGCAGTGCTGTGTGGCCCTTCTACATCGACACGTCCCTTTGAGCCGATCAGCATGGTTCCGATTGGCTTAAAGCGGATCACCGACGGGCCTATGGTCAAGAACATCTCATTGACTTCATATGGGCCACTGAACTCTTCGTTGATCTCAAGCGGAGTATATTCGATCGTGGCCGCACCGGTATCAATATAGGTTTGCATGTTAACTTCGACCATGCGGTAAAGCTCTGAAAGATGCACGCGCCATTCGTCCAACTGCCGCTTTGCATCGAACTCGTTGGAATCCCGCTTCTTAGCCTGTTGTCGTTGAACAAACGCGTCGAACTCTGACGTTGCCATCGCCTGATCCTCATTTAGCTCTAAAAATTCACTAACATGAATTTTCTGATATGCGGCCATTCCAACAGCGACACAGCCCCATTCATTTACTCTAGCGGCATTATATCGTGAAACGCAATCTTTCGAAAAGGGAGCGCTATAGCACCTTTCACTACCGCTTCTAACGTGCTCCCCATCTTCGCCTCCCAACCCCATAGCGCCCCCACACCCGCCTTCACACCACCGTCTTCCTAAACTTCCCCATCAAATACGGCCCCGACAGCACCGGCTCATAGGTCGGCGTCTCACCCGCCGCCAGGCAGGAGGGCAGGGTTTCGATTGCGGCGAACCAGTCGGGCTGGTGGAAGAAGGCGAGCGATTGGCGGCGGTCGAGGCCGCCTTGGTCGGGGGGGACGTTGACGACGCGGTGCAGCGTGGAGACCCAGCGGTCATTGGTCCAGCGGGCCATGAGATCGCCGATATTGATGACGAAGGCGCCGTCTACGGGGGGCACTTCGCGCCATGCGCCTTCGGGCGTGAGGATTTCGAGACCGCGCGAGCCGGGCTGCGGCAGAAGGATGGTCAGGCTGCCGTAATCGGTATGCGCGCCGGCGCGCAATTGGCCCTCGGGCGGCGGGGCGGCGAGTTCGGGATAATTGAGCGCCCGGAGCGCCGAGATGGGATTGGCGATGAAGGGTTCGAAATAGGCTTCATCGAGATCGAGCGCCACGGCGAAGACGCGCATGATGCGGGCGGCGAGATCGGTGACGGCTGTGTAATAGGCCTCCCAATCACCTCGAAAACCCTGGGGATCGCGCGGCCAGATGGTCGGCGCATAGCAGAAATTCAGCGCCTCTTCATCCGTGAGCCCTTCGGGCGCCGAGAGCGGCCCGCCATTGAAACTCTCCTTGAGATCGGGCGGGCTTTCCACGCCCTTGGAGCGGGCGAGCGCCTCGGCGCCCGGGCCGAGATAGCCGTAGGGGTAGCCGGGATAGGGCGCGCGCGCCTGATCCTTGAGATCATAGGGCAGATCGAAAAAGGCGCGGGCGGCGGCCCAGACATTGGCAATGGTTTCGTCCGAAATCCCGTGGTTGACGACCGCGAGGAAGCCGGACGCGCGGCAGATGCGGTCCACCTCCCGCCCCATCTGCCGCTTTTTATCAGGATCGGCGGCCTCGAAACCGGCGAGATCGATGACGGGAAAATCGGACATGGGCGGCTCCTTGATGCTTCAAGCCTAAAGCTAAGCGTTTTGAGAGGCTTGTCCAGAGCGATTGACTCAAAATGATAGAGCCCTCAGCGGAGGGAAAACTGGCGGCGAGAAAGACGCGGCGGGCGAAGAATGCAGTGAAATCAGGATGTTCCGGAGGGTGCCGTTCTCGCTCCGGCAGGCGGTTCATGAGGCGCGTGAAGGCTCGGTCTTTTTGGGCGCAGTGAAACGGATTCGGCGTCTCAACGATGTGCGGCAAGCGATTCAGAAGACTCGGCTTTTTGCCGTTGCGGACCCGCCCGGGACAGGGAGGAGAGGCCGATGACCGGCCTGGACAATTGGAGGGATGATACCGTGAAACTGTTAACGATGGCTGACCTGACCCAGGACCCCGGCTTCTGGATGGAGCGCGCCGCCGGCGCTTCTGCCGGAGCGGCGCTGTCGCTCGTCTATATGCTGCCGCGCGGCATGCGCGAGGCCGCCGCCCGCTTCGCCACCGGCCTGATCGCCGGCGTCATCTTCGGCGGCCCGGCCGGGGTGTGGCTGGCCCAGCGCCTGGGCGTGACCGCCGCGCTCTCGCCCTCGGAGGTGATGCTGACGGGGGCGGCCAGCGTGAGCGTGACCGCCTGGTGGGGGCTGGGGCTGATCGAGCGGCTGGCGAGACGGTGGGGGCGGGAGAAGGGGTGAGGGGGGCGACTTGGTCAGGTTTACAGACCCAGCTCTGAATGGGATCCAAGGCGAACCAATTGTAAGATGTCGGGGGTCGGCTTGCGGTAGATAAGGACGAGGTCGGGACGTATGTGGCAGTCGCGGTGGCCAATCCAATCGCCTGTGAGACCATGGTCGCGGGCTTTTGCCGGAAGCGGATCGTCATGCGCAAGCGCGCGCAGAATGACCACGAGATCGCTCTCCAAGCGATCGGCGTTTCGGCCCTTCATTTCTCGCTTGAAATCCCGTTTGAACTGCGATGTTCGCTCAATCGTCCTCATGAAGATCGGCCATCAGATCTTCGATGGAATGAAACGACTTCAGGCCTCCGGCCTGGGCTTCAGCCATGGCCTCGGTCGTTGTTTCCCGTGGCGACAATGGCTCGAATGGAAGGACCTTGTCGCGAGCCACGCGCGTCAACATCAGGCGCACAGCGTCGGACACGGATAAACCCATGGCCGCGAGAACAGCCGAAGCCTCATTCTCTACGGTAGCATCGATATCCGTCTTGACGATTGTTCGAGCGCCCATCGCGGTTCTCCTGACGAACCCAATCTAATGCATCGCGGCTGGCCGATCAATGTTCGGATCTTGGCCGCCTCCATCTCATCCTCCTTGGGAGAATGAGATGGCGCAGAGCATACTTGCCCGCAGCGCGTGACGGCCATTAATGGCAAGATGCTCAACGGCTCCTGGTCATTTCGCCGCCTCACAGCGCAATCGACGCGCGGATTTCGCCATAGGTGGCGCTGAGGCCGAAATCGTCTCGGTCGATCAGCCCCGCAGCCATGAGCGCCGCGACATCGTCATTGACGCTTTTATCGTCGCGTTCCAGGCCGCGCGCCAAATCCGCGACGTTTGATCGGGGATGCGCATGAAGATGGCGCAAGAGCGCCAGACGGCTTGGCGTCATGACCGAGGCCAGCGTGGTCCAGTCCGGAAACACGATGTGGAATTCACTGACGGTTTCGCCGGCGTCCGACTTTGCCAGCGCATCGAGAATTCGACGGCGGGATGCGGAGAACGGTTCGGCGACATGGACATCCACCTTGGTCAAATGGGCTCTCCCCTCAGGTTCGAAACCGCCTCGGCGAAATCGTCGAGCAGCTTTTCGATGCTGGTGAATTCGTAGCGCTCTTCCACGCCCAAATAATGACGGTGATCTCCCTTGCCGCGTTCGTTGTCGTAGCCGATCAGCCGTTCTCCGGGACGACCATAGAAGAAGCGGTACTTGAAACCATGCCATACAGGCGGAACGGGTTTTGGCACGCGCCAGATCACCATTTCCATGATGAAACCGTCGGCGAACAGTCTCCGTTCTCGGATGATCAAAGCCGCCTTCATTCCAATATTCCACCATAGGCTTCGGGGGCTGTCAATTCGGCGCTCCCCTCCCACAATCCAGGAGTTTGTCATGATCAGCACCGCGATCGGCGGACGCGCCGGGCGACGCTTCGCTTTGCCCGAATTGAAGATGCTGGACGCAGGCGGCGCGTTTTCCGGTTACGCCAGTCTGTTCGGCGAAACGGATCTCGGCCGCGACAGCGTCGAGCGCGGGGCGTTTCTGAAATCGCTGGCGCGGCGCGGTGCCGACGGTGTGCGGATGCTCTATCAGCATGATCCGGCCGAGCCGATCGGCGTGTGGCGGACGATCCGGGAGGATGCGCGCGGGCTTTATGTCGAGGGATTGTTGTCGGACGGCGTGGCGCGGGCGCGGGAGGTGCGCGAATTGATGCGCGCAAAAGCGCTCGACGGGCTGTCGATCGGTTTCGAGACGGTGCGGGCCAAAGCGGATGCGAAAAGCGGCGTGCGGCGGATCCTCGAGGCGGATCTCTGGGAGATTTCGATCGTCACCTTTCCCATGCTGCCGGGCGCGCGGGTGAGTGCGGTCAAGGCGCTGGGGCTTGCCGGACGCATTCGCGCGGCGACGCGGCGGCTTGAAACACTCGCACAATGAACTATAGTTTGCCAATCGGCGGAGGTCGGCATGCGCGTCTTCATGACCCGGTGGATGGCGAAATTCGTTCGGCGCGCCGGGATTGCGGAGGCGGCGCTGATCGAGGCGATCACCCGCGCCGAACGCGGGCTTGTTGACGCCGATCTCGGCGGCGGTGTGATCAAGCAACGGGTCGGACGGGTCGGTCAGGGGCGCTCTGGCGGTTACCGACGCTGATCGCCATCCGGCGCGGCGACCGGGCGGTGTTTGTGTATGGCTTTGAGAAGAGCGATCGGGGCAATATCGGGGTGGATGAGCTGGAGACCCTTCGCGACCTCGCCCGCAACCTGCTGGCGCTGGATGCGGCTGGGCTTGAATGCGCGGTGGCGGAAGAACGCCTCAAGGAGATCGATCATGCGTAACGACGAGAGAAGGCGACTGCGCGAGGCCATTCTGGAAACCGCCCCGGATTTTCACCGCGGCGGGATCATCGACGACGAGACGCTGGCGCAGATCACGCTGCGCCATCTGCCGGAGGAGGAGCGGGAGATCCGCATCGATATTCCCTCCGGACCCGACATCCGGGCGATGCGCGAGAAGGCGCGGCTCAGCCAGGCGGTGTTTGCGCGGCGGCTCAATGTCAGCGCCGGCTATGTGTCGCAGCTCGAACGCGGCGTAAAGACGCCGTCCGGGCCGGTGCTGGTGCTGCTCGATCTCATCCGGCGCAAGGGGATCGAGGCGCTGAGCTAGGTTCTTGAGATCGCGTTGACGCGTCGTGCACGGCCCCTCATCCCCCTGCCGGGACCTTCTCCCCGCGCCTGCGGGGAGAAGGGCGATGGAGCGCCGTCCTTGCCACATCCTCCTTCTCCCCGTTCTACGGGGAGAAGGTCCCGGCAGGGGGATGAGGGGCTGTGCAGGCCGTTGCCCGTGGAAAGGCCATATTTGCCGCCGCCGTCATGATCGGGCCTGTCCCGCGCATCTGCAACGTCTTGATTTTGTTCGATGGCTCAGATCCTCGGTACAAGGCCGAGGATGACGGAAGAGAGGGGTGTGGCCCCCCGCCCGCGAACCCCATTCTCAAATTCATCTTCACCAAGGGGCCTTCGGGGCCCTTTTTTCATGGAAAGGACTTGGAATGACCCATGCCCAGACAGCGCCCAAAATGACGGCGCCCGAGATCAAGGCGGCGCCGGATGCGATTGCGGATGCCTTTGACGGCTTCATGCATGCGTTCGACGCCTTCAAGGAGGCCAATGATGTCAGGCTCGACGAGATCGAGCGCAAGCTGAGCGCCGATGTCGTGACCCGCGACAAGGTGGAGCGCATCAACAAGGCCGTCGACGAGCAGAAATCCATGCTCGACCAGCTGACGCTGAAACAGGCGCGGCCGCGTCTTTCGGGCGGGCGCGACGGGGCTGAGCGCGGCGAGCATAAGAGCGCGTTTGAGGCCTATATCCGTCGCGGCGACGAGGCGGGACTGCGGTCGCTGGAACAGAAGGCGATGTCGGCGGGATCGAATGCCGATGGCGGCTATCTCGTGCCCGAGGAGACCGATGGCGAGATCGGCCGCCGGCTGGCTGTGGTCTCGCCGATCCGGGCGCTGGCCACGGTGCGGCAGGTCTCCACCCATGTGCTGAAAAAGCCGTTCTCGACCTCGGGCATGACCACCGGTTGGGCGGCGGAGACGGCGGCGCGGACGGAGACGGCGGCGGCCGCGCTGACCGAACTCTCCTTCGAGACGATGGAGCTCTACGCCATGCCGGCGGCCACCCAGACCCTGCTCGACGACGCCGCCGTCGACATCGAAAACTGGATCGCGTCCGAAGTGGAAATCGCCTTTGCCGAACAGGAAAGCGCCGCCTTCGTGACCGGCAACGGCGTCTCCAAGCCCAAGGGCGTGCTCGCCTACACGTCGGTCGCCAATGCGGGCTGGAGCTGGGGCAATCTCGGCTATGTCGCCACCGGCGCGGTAGGCGCCTTCTCCTCCGCCGGCCCGGCCGATGTGCTGATCGACGCGGCCTATGCGCTGAAGGCCGGCCATCGCCAGAACGCCACCTATCTGATGAACCGTACGACCCAGGCGGCGATCCGCAAATTCAAGGACGCCGACGGCAATTATCTCTGGCGCCCGCCGGCGGCGGTGGGCGAGCCGGCCTCGCTGATGGGCTTCCCGGTGGCGGAGGCCGAGCATATGCCCGACATTGCGGCCAATGCGCTGGCGATCGCCATCGGCGATTTCCGCGCCGGCTATCTGGTCGTCGACCGTCTCGGCGTGCGGGTGCTGCGCGATCCCTATTCGGCCAAACCCTATGTGCTGTTCTACACCACCAAGCGGGTGGGCGGCGGCGTGCAGAATTTCGAGGCGATCAAGCTGGTGAAGTTTTCGGCGAGCTGAGCCGGCGCCACTCTTTGGCGCCGCTACGCGCGGCTCTTTCCGCTGACGGCGTGCACAGCCCCTCATCCGGCTGCCGCCACCTTCTCCCCGCGCGAGCGGGGAGAAGGGCGATTGTGGCAATGTCGGCGCTCCATCCTCCTTCTCCCCGCCGGCGCGGGGAGAAGGTCCCGGCAGGGGGATGAGGGGCGGAGCACAGCTTTGTCTCACCTCGCTACCCAGACATTCTCCCTTTCCAAGGACCTCCCATGACCATCATCAACCTCGCGCCGCCCGGCGCCGAGCCGCTGACGCTCGCCCAGGCCAAGACGCATCTGAAGATCGACCATGCCGACGAGGACGGGCTGATCGCGAGCCTGATCGTGACCGCGCGCGAACATCTCGAACAGGTGAGCGGGCTTGCGCTGATCCGCCGGCCGATGCGGCTTTATCTCGACCGCTGGCCGCTGACAGGACCGATCGAGATTGCGCGCGGACCGGTGACGGCCGTGGACGCGGTCAGGATCTTCGACGCCGACGGCGCCGAGGGGCTCGCCGATCTCACTGGGCATGTGCTCGACGGAGAGGCGCGGCCGGCGCGGCTGTGGCTGAAGCGGCGGCCGGAGACGCGGGGCGCGATGAACGGCGTCGAGGTGGATTTCACCGCCGGCTTCGGCGACACCGGCGCGGATATTCCCGACACGCTGAAACGGGCGATGCTGACGCATGTGGCGCTGATGCACGGCTTTCGCGCCGTCGTTTCCACTGAAATGCAGCCGGCGGGCGTGCCTGATGGTTACGACCGATTGATCGCGCCCTATCGGATGATGAGGCTCTGACATGCTGACGCGATTTTTCGATGCGGGCCAGTTGACGGCGCGGCTTGACCTGGAGTCACCAGTGGAAACGCCGGACGGGCAGGGCGGGGTGACGCGGAGTCACGCCGTTGCGGCCAGCCTTTGGGCGAGGATCGAGCCGGTGGCCGATACGGTGGCGGAAACCGGCGGCGTCGAGCGCCAGACGATCACCCATCGCATCTGGATCCGCTGGAGCGGCGTCGTCCAACCCGGCATGCGCTTTCGCAAGGGCGGACGGCTGTTCGTGATCCGCACGCTGCATGATCCCGACGAGACGGGCCGCTTTCTGGTCTGCCGCGTGACGGAGGGCGAGACATGAGCGCGCTCCTGAATGCTCTGCAAAAGACTGTTTTCGCGAGGCTCACCGCCGACGCTGAACTCATGGCGCTGGTGGGCGCCGACGGCGTGTTCGACCATCACCGCAGCGCGCGCGCCATGCCCTATCTGCTGCTGTCGAAAAGCGAGGCGAAAGTGCTGGCCGAGGGGGTGGAGGAGCATCTGCTGAGCTTCGAGGCCTGGTCGCGGGCGATGGGACGGGCCGAGGCGCAGGCAATCGCCGCCTGCGCAGCCCGGGCGCTCGACGGCGCCGATCTGGCGCTCGAGAGCGGCGGGCTGGCGCGGCTGGCGCTCCGGACATCCGCCGCACGGCGAAAGGAGGGGAGCGGGGCTGTTCTGGTCGAGCTCGGGGTCAGGGCGGTGGTGAGTGTATTGACAATGTCATGACACCATGGTTGGTTTTTGCCCTGATGAGCAGGAGCTTTTCGATGGGCGCGATCCGCAAGACCGAGACGGTGACATTTCGCATGGAGGCTTCGGCGCTGAAGACCATTCAGCAGGCGGCGGCGCTGAAGGGCAAGACGATGACCGCCTTCGTGACCGAAGTTGCGCAGGCGGCGGCCGAACAGGCGTTGATGGAGCGGACGCGGCTGACGCTATCGGACGAGGTGTTCGACGAGATCGACGCGCTTCTGGCCGAACCCGCAAGGATGAATGACGGGCTCAAGCGTCTGATGCGCCGGACGCGGGAGTGGCTTGATTGACGCTCTATCGGCGCCCGACGAAACTGTCTGCGCGCCATCAGGTCGCCGAGTTTCACTGCGGGCAGCCGTCGCTGGATGACTATCTGCAAAAATTGGGGCTGGCCAGCGAGAGCGAAGGCTTTGCCCGCACCTATGTGATCGCCGACGAGCGAGAGCGCGTCGTCGCCTATTGTTCGCTGGCCGCCGGAGATATCGAGCGGGCGAGTGTGGACAGGGCGATCGGCGGCCATGGCGCGCCGCGATTGATCCCGGTGATCGTGCTCGGGCGTCTGGCCGTCGATCAGCGATGCCAGGGCCAGGGGCTGGGCGGGGCCATGATGGCTCATGCCCTGACGGTGGCGGCGCTTGCCGCCGATCACGTTGGCGCGCGGGCGGTGCTGGTGCATGCTCTCGATGAGGCTGCCGAAGCATTTTACCTGAGATGGGGCTTTCGCAAGGTTAGGGGGCTCGACCGGGCGCTGATCCTGCCCATGCGTGACCTGATCGCGGCGCTTGACCGGGAGTCATGAGCGCCTCCCTCTCTGCAGTCCCCAGAGGCAGGCGAGCGCGGCCAGAGTGAGCAGCGCCGCCGCCGACAATGCGGCCATGGGGCCGGCGCGATCGAGAAGCGCGGTCATGGCGACCGGGGCGAAGGCGGTGGCGATGTTTTGCGGCAGCGCGATGCGGCTGGACATCAGCCCGAAATCGCTGGCCGAGAAATGGCTGAGCGGCAGGACGGTGCGGGCCACCGTGCCGACGCCGGAGCCGAAGCCGTAAAGGCCGATGAACAGGATGAGCGCTGCAAGCGACGGCGCGCCGAAGGCCAGCGCTGCGAAGGCCAGCAGTAGCAGCAGGCAGGCGCCGGCCATGGCGCGCGGCGGCGTGCTGAGCCTGCCCAAGAGGATATCGCCGAGCCGGGCGGTGACGCCGAGCGCCGAGCGGAACGAGGCGAGGCTGAGCGCGAGCGCCGGGGCCGCGCCGCTGGCGGTCAACAGCGCGATCAGGATCGGCGACAGGCCGAAGGTGACCAGCGTGAACAGCGTGGAGACGGCGGCGAGCAGCAGAAACGTGTTGCGCCCGGCTTTGGCGGTCTCGGCAGGCGCCGATGTGGGTGATTGCGTTTCCTGAGGTGGCTGTGGCGGCGCATCGGGAAGCGCGAGCAGATAGAGCGGAACGCAGAGGCCGATCTGCAGGGCCGCGCCCATCAGCACCGCGATCCGCCAGCCGAAGCTGGCATTGACGAGACTGAGCAGCGGCCAGAACAGCGCCGCCGACAGGCCGGTGACGATCATCATCAGTGAGATCGACGCCTTGGCGCGGAGGCCTTCGCGCTCGACCACGGCGGTGTGGGCGGAGGCCGAGAGACCTAGCGCCGCGCCCAGCCCTACCACCAGCCAGCCGAGCCCATAGAGAAAAAGGCCCTGCGCGGCGGCGATGATTGTGAGGCCCGCGCTCATGGTGCAGGCGCCTGTGATCAGGCAGAAGCGGGCGCCGCGCGCCTTCAAAAGCCGGCCGGCCCAGGGGCCGGCAAGGCCCGAGACGATCATCATCACGCTCAAGCCGGCAAAGGCCGCTTCGTTGGAAAAGCCGAGATCGGCGGCGATGATGCGGCCGAGCGCGCCGGGCATGTCGAAGGTCGTTCCCCAGCCGATGATCTGGCAGAGCGCCAGGGGCGCGAGAAGGCGAAAGCGGGCGGCGGATGGCGACGTCATGAAAATCTCTTTGAATGCGGCGCCAGCATAGGCGCCGCCGCCCGCCGCCGCAAGGCGAGGGCGCCATCGATTATCTCAGCAAGAAAGGACAGGCGCATGACAGCCCAGCGCGGCAAGGATCTGCTGCTCAAGATCCACAATGGCGAAAGTTATGAGACGGTGGCGGGGCTGCGCTCGCGCCGCATCGCCTTCAATGCGGCTGCTATCGACGCCACCGACGCCGAAAGCGCCGGACGCTGGCGCGAATTGCTCGACGGCGGCGGGGTGAAGAAGGCGGCTGTGTCCGGCTCCGGCATCTTCAAGGATCAGGCGTCGGATGCGACCGTGCGCACCGCCTTCTTCGCCGGCAGCGTGCTCGACTGGCGGATCGTCATTCCCGATTTCGGCCAGGTGACCGGGCCGTTCCAGATCACCGCGCTCGATTATTACGGCCAGTTCGACGGCGAGGTGCTGTTCGATCTCGCATTGGAATCGGCGGGTCAATTGAGTTTTGGAGCGCTGGCGTGAGCGGCCGGGCCAACCGGCGGCGCGGCGAGGTGGAGGCGGTGATCGATGGCGAGCGCCGCATTCTCTGCCTGACGCTCGGCGCCATCGCCGAACTCGAAACCGCTTTCGGCGTCGACAATATCGCCGATCTCGCCGGGCGTTTTTCGGGCGGCAGGCTGTCGGCGCGCGACGTCATGACGATCCTCGCGGCCGGCCTGCGCGGCGGCGGCAACCGGCTCGATGATGAGGATCTGGCCGATCTCAGCATCGAGGGCGGGCTTGAAGGCGCGGTGCGGCTGACGGCGGAACTGCTGGCCTCGGCCTTTCTGACGGAGGAGGCGAACGGGGCGACGCGCCCTTTTCAGCCGCCGGCGCGGGGCGGGCCGAGCCCGGCGTCGGCTTTCCCTGGCGGCAGGTGATGGAAGCGGGGCTCGGCCGGCTGCGGCTCACGCCAGGGGATTTCTGGTCGATGACAGTGAGGGAACTGACCGTGCTGCTGGGCGGGCCGCTACGAAGCCCGCTCGGGCGCGGCGATCTCGCCGCGCTGATGGCGGCCTGGCCGGACGAGCCGGCGAGGGTGGAACAAGGAGGGCCGTATGGCTGAGGATGACCTGGAGGCGAGCCTCGATCTCGCCGGTGCGCTGACCGACACGCTCGATGGCCTTGAGGCGCGCTCGCGCGCCTTCGGGGCGGCGCTGACCAATGCGCTCAAGGGCGCTACGCTCGAAGGCGACGGGCTGAACGCGGTGCTGGCCTCGATCGCCACGCGCTTCTCGTCGATCGCGCTCGACGCCGGGCTCGCGCCGCTGCAAAGCGCGCTGTCCTCGGGCGTTTCCAGCCTGACCCAGACGCTGACGGGCGCGACCGCCTACGCCAAAGGCGGCGTCGTCAACGGCCCGACTTATTTCGGCGCCGGCGACGGGCTGGGCCTGATGGGCGAAGCCGGCGCCGAGGCCATCCTGCCTTTGAGCCGCGGCCCCGACGGCCGCCTCGGCGTGGCGGGCGCCGGCGGCGGAACCCAGATCGTCTTCAATGTGCAGGCGGCCGATGCCGCGAGCTTCCGCCGCTCGGAGCAGCAGATCAACGCCATGCTGGCGCGGGCGGCGGCAAGGGGGCGGCGGGGGGTGTGAGCAAAGTCGAATGCCAATGCAGCAAGGTCTTCGTCAATGTTTCTCAAATTGGTTCCGGCGTAACTGTTTTCCACCGATTGCCCCATCATCGCCTTGCGAGCAATAGGACGGTGCTATATATGTAGCACACCAATGGGAAGGCGATATGTCCAACACAGCAAAGATTCGCCGCCAAGGCGGCGCCGCGGTATTCAGCATTCCTCCTGCGCTTCTGAAAATGCTCGGCGTGGACGTTGGGGCTGAACTCACCTTGGTCGTGGACAAGGGCGCTCTGGTCGCGACGCCGCTTAAGCCAAAGAAAAAATACACCCTTGCAGAACTGCTTGAAGGGTCGGACGAGATGATCGAACTGAGCAGGCAAGCTGCGGGATGGGACACAGGCGGTCCTGTGGGGAATGAAATTCTCTGATGGTGCGGAGTCATGTTCCCAAACGCGGTGATATTTTTCTCATTGACCTCAATCCGGTCGTGGGAAACGAGATGCGAGACACGCATCGTTGCGTGGTGATTTCGCCTCGTGAGGTCAACGCTCTCGGCATGTGCTTGACCGTCGTCGTTACAACTGGCGGCCAATTCGCTCGGAAAGCGGGTATGGCTGTGAACATTACAGGACACGAAATCAACGGGGTCGCGCTTTGCAATCATGTCAGGAGCTTCGACATTGTGTCCCGGGTTCAGCAGAAGACGGCGCGTTATGTCGACACGGTTGATGCTGATACTGTCGATGAAATCGTCGGTAGGGTTGTGGGCATCATCGATCCGTCTTGACGTTGCGGGACGCAATCCTTGGCCATCTGCTCCTTTCCGAGAGCGTTCTTGATCAGACAGACGCGCCTTCCTCGACGAAATTCCGTATGGTGGATATCAGTGCGAAGGCCCAATGCTCAAGCGGCAGCGCATGGCGCGCCCGAGGACAAGTTTCCCAATAATCTCGGCTGTTCACCACAATTTTAGTCGCTCACGGCGTGACCACCTGATGTCACTGATCTTGGCCAATAACTCCTCGTTATCTGCGGCATGGTCCCGAACCCTTCTGAGAACCTATCGGCGCCTAAAGGCTGTCACGTCACGATCTTTCTCGCAGGACTGGAAACGCAACAAAGCAAAGTTCGTCATACCGTATGCGGTTGATTGCGCGTCAATTTTCCACGCCCCCGATATCACTTCCCCAGGAGAGACCATCCATGACCGCATTTCACGAGGTGCAGTTTCCGCTTCGCCTGGCGCTCGGCGCGCGGGGCGGGCCGGAGAGGCGGACGGAGATTGTGTCTTTGTCCAATGGGCGGGAGGCGCGCAACAGGCGCTGGCGGGATGCGCGGCGGCGTTATGATGTCGGATCGAGCATGAAGACGCTCGCCGATCTCTATGAAACGCTTGCCTTTTTCGAGGCGCGGGCGGGGCAGCTTTATGGGTTCCGCTTCACTGACCCCTTCGATTTCAAGAGCGGCGGGCCGCATGAGGCGGTTGGGCCTGAGGATCAGCGGATCGGGACGGGGGATGGAGAGACGCGCAGTTTCCAGCTCAGGAAGACCTATCGCGACGCCGGCGGCGAGAGCGTGCGGACGATCGAGAAGCCGGTGGCGGGCAGCGTGCGGCTGTCCGTCGATGGCGTCGAGATCGACGGCGCGGATTTTTCGGTTGCCGCGGCGACGGGGTTGGTGACGTTTTCGGCTTCGGCAGCGCCGGCCAATGGCGCGGTGATCAAGGCCGGCTTTCGCTTCGACACGCCTGTTCGCTTCGACACCGACAGGCTCGATATCGATCTCGACGCGTTTCAGGCGGGCCGTATCCCGTCGATCCCGCTTGTGGAGATCCGGCCATGAGGAGCATTCCCGAGGGGCTTGCCGCCCATATCGCCGGCGAGGCGACGACGCTTGCCAATGGCTGGACAGTGACGCGCCGGGATGGCGTGGTCCTGGGGTTTACCGATCACGATCATGATCTGACATTTGCCGGGCTGACATTTGCGGCGGCGAGCGGCTTTGCCGCCGGCGGCGACGAGAGCGAGACGGGGCTTGCCGCCTCGTCCTCGGAAACGCTGGGGGCGCTGTCATCGGACGCCATCACCGCCGAGGATATTGCGGCGGGCCGCTATGACGGAGCGATCGTGGATCTTTATCTCGTCAATTGGCAGGCGCCGGAGCAGCATCTGCGGCTGCGGCGCTACGAGATCGGCGAGGTCACGAGAAGCGAGAGCGATTTCAAGGCGGAATTGCGGGGGCTGTCGCATCGCCTCGGTCAGATGCAGGGGCGGGTCTACGGCCATCGCTGTAACGCGGGTTTTTGTGACGCCCGCTGCGGGCTGAGCGCCAGCGACTTCCGGCATGTGGGCGTGGTGGCCGCCGCGGACAGAATGAGCGTGACGATCGAGGGCGTGGACGAGGTCGCGCCGGCGCGGCTTGCGGGCGGGGTGATGACGCTGACATCAGGGGCGCTGGCGGGTTTTGCGACGGATATCGACGGCGCGACGCGGACAGGGGGGCGGACGCGGCTTGCGATCTGGCAGCCGCTGCGGACCCTGCCGCAGGCGGGCGATGCCGTGACGGTGCTGGAAGGTTGCGACAAGCGGTTCGAAACCTGCCGCGACCGCTTCGGCAATGCGCTGAATTTCCGGGGTTTTCCGCATATGCCGGGCGCCGATTTCGCCTATTCCTATGCCGACGGGGAGACCGAGCATGACGGACGCCCGCTCTATGACTGAGACGGAACAGACAGACGGGCAGCGCGTGGCGCAGATCGCGCGCGGCTGGATCGGCGCGCCCTATCGGCATCAGGGGGCGAGCCGGATCGGCTGCGATTGCCTGGGGCTAATTCGCGGCGTCTGGCGTGAGTTGCGCGGCGCGGAGCCGGAAGAGCCCGGCCCCTATGGCCGCGACTGGGCGGAGCGTTCGGGTGAGGAGCGGCTGCTGGAGGCGGCGCGACGGCATTTCGGCGCGGCGTGTCCGGGCGGAGACTTGAGGATCGGCGATGTGCTGGTGTTCCGGCTGCGGCGGGGGCTGGCCGCCCAGCATCTCGGGATTGTCTCGGCTGAAGATCGCTTCATTCACGCCTATGAGCAGACGGGCGTGGTGGAAAGCCCGCTCGCGCCGGCCTGGCGACGGCGGATCGCGGCGGTGTTCCGGTTTTGAAGTGGTTGCCGGCTCCGCCCATCGGTTGTAGATTGCGGTTCTATCACGGAGGCTGGATATGGGCCTGATCACGATCGACGGATTGGATGCGGAGACCGAGGCGGCGCTGGAAACGCGGGCTCAAGAAAATGGACGCACGGCTTCGGAGGAAGCGAGGGCTGTGCTCGAAGCGGCGCTCGACACTGAACCTGTCTCGCGAAAGGGGATGTTCAATCTGGCCGACTTCATTCGCGACAGGGTGTTACGGTTCGGCGGCGAAGATCTCGAATTGCCGGAACGGAGCATGATGCCTGAGCGGGTGAGCCTGCGCTGATGATCCTACTCGACACCAATGTCATTTCTGACCTGGTGTCGATCAATCCCGATCCCGGCGTTCTGGCGTGGGTGGGATCGCATCCTGCTGATGATCAGTTCATTTCAGCCATCACTGTTGCCGAAATTCTCTATGGGATCAGAATTCTTCCCGAGGGCCGGCGTCGCACAATGCTGGAAAGCGAAATCGGCCTGTTATTGAGAGACGCTTTTGCCGACCGAATTTTTCCCTTCGACGCTGCGGCGGGGGAGTGTTTCGCGACGATCATGGCGGACAGGCGGTCGCGAGGGCGGCCCATATCGCAATTCGATGGCCAGATCGCGGCGATCGCGCTGTCGCGGGGCGCCAAGCTGGTGACCCGCAATGTCAGAGATTTCGAGCTGACCGGGATCGAGGTGATCAATCCATGGCGGGGCGCGTGACATGTGTCTTTTCGAGCCCGCGCACTTTGACACGGCCATCGCCGCATGATCATGTGCCCTCGACGGGGCGGGGCCGGCTGTTCTGTCTCGAAAAGTCCGGCTGAGACCTTGCCGGAGCCGTCATGCCGTCTTTATCCTTGCTCGCCGCGTTTTTTGCGACCACCTTCGTTTTTGCCTATGTGCCGGGGCCGGCCATGCTCTATGCGGCCGGGCAGACGTTGGCGCGGGGGCGCAAGGCGGGGCTGATGGCGGCGCTTGGCATTCATCTCGGTTGCTACGCGCATGTGTTTGCCGCCGCCGCCGGACTGTCGATCCTGTTTCATGCGGTGCCGTCGCTCTATCTCGCGGTGAAGCTGGCAGGCGCGGTCTATCTGGTGTGGCTCGGTTTCCGGATGATCGTGGCGAAAGACCAGCCGGCGGCCGAGGCGGGCGCGATGAAAAGCGGCCGGGCGGCGCTCATTGAGAGCATGCTGGTGGAAGTGCTGAACCCGAAGACGGCGATTTTCTTTCTCGCCTTCCTGCCGCAATTCGTCGACGACGGCGCGGGCTTCCCGGTCTGGCTGCAACTGGCGATCCTGGGAACTGCGGTGAATGTGATCTTCACCTCCGCCGATGTGGTCTGCGTGCTGTTTGCCGGACTTCTGACCGAGCGGCTGAAACGATCGAGCGGCGCGCAGAAGCTGATGCGGCGCGCGGGCGGGACGGTGCTGTGCGGGCTCGGCGTCAATCTGGCGCTGCAGCGGGGGTGAGGGCGCTCACCGCGGTTGCGCGGCGCAGTCCGTGCTCTCGCGGTTTCTGACCGTCACATCGACCGTTTTGCCGATGCGCTGGACCATGTCGATCAGCGTGTCGATGGTGAATTTCGAGACCTTCAAGTTGACGACGTCGGAGACGCGGGGACGGGAGACGTTGAGACGCTCGGCGGCCTCGGCCTGTTTCAACCGGCTGTCGCGGATCCAGGCGGCGATTTCCGCCATCAGGCTTTTCTTGATGGCGATGCTGGCGGCGATGCGAGCGTCTGACTCTGTCTGCAGCCGTTCGGCTTCCTCGGCGGCAAAGCCGAGTTCGGCGAAAATGTTGGCGTCCGCTGGGGTGACGTGGCCGATATCGTGGATGTCTGCGGCCATGATCATGTGTCCATCGTTTCTCTGAGCTTTTTCATAGCCTTGTAGCGCTGCTTGCCGATCTCGACATCGAAAAGAGAGGTTTTCTGGCTTTTCTTGACGAAGCAGTGAAGCACGTAAATCGCCTCTTCGAATTTCGCGACATAGAAGATGCGGCGCTGGTTGTTCTCGGTCTTGATCCTGATCTCGTAGGTTCCGGGGCCGACCGTCGAAAAGGACTTCCAGTCATCCGGCGTCGCGCCCGCCTGGAGGCAATTCAGGTCATGGCCCGCTTGCCGGCGGGCGGCGGCGGGGAAATTCCTGATGTCGTCGAATGACGACCCGATCCAGACGACGGGTTTACGCACTATAACCCCTGTATAAGTATTTATACGCTTTGAAAAGTCAAGGGCGATGGATGAGCGTTGGGCTCCCTTATTCCGGTATGGCGAATGTGTCGTTATTCTGCTCTGGTTGCAACAGTTGCAATTGCGCGCGGGTCTTTCCTGATGCTCATCCCAACTTCATCTCAATAGAACATTGGTCCGTCAGCCCGTCGTGGGCGCGGCGCTATGTCTGTGAATTTGGCTGAACTTGCGGTTTGTCGGGCCTGGGCTTAGATTGCTCTCCAGAAAGTGGAGGCTTCCGATGGGCCCGATAACGATCGACGATCTTGATGCGGGTGTGTTCGAAATATTGGATGGGCGGGCTCGTCAGAGTGGTAGGACCGTCGAATATGAAGCGCGGCGGGCGCTCGAACATGCTTTGGGGCCGGACGCTGACGCCTTGAAGCCATCCGAGAAGCTGGCGGCGCATCGCGGCGACGTGCGCGAGGCCGTGGCGCGCTATCCCCTGAGCAATCCGCGTCTGTTCGGCTCGGCGCGAACCGGACGTGATCGACCCGGCAGCGACCTCGATATTCTCGTCGATCCGGAGCCCGGCGCGTCCTTGTTCGATCTCGGCGGATTGCGCCAGGAGCTCGAGGACATGCTGGGCGTTGGCGTCGATCTGAAAACGCCGGACGATTTGCCGCCCGCCATCAGGGCGAGAGTGCTGGCCGAGGCCGAACCTTTATGACCGAGCGCAGCGCCGCCGATTATCTGGGGCATGTTCTCAGGGCGGCGCGCGAGGCTATCGAATTTACCAATGATCTGACCATCGAAGAGTTCAAGGGCGACCGCAGAACCCAGCAGGCCGTGGTGATGAGCTTGATCGTGATGGGCGAAGCCGTTGTGCAACTCCAAAGGGTCGCTCCCGATTTCCCGGTCCGACATTCAGAACTGCCGTGGAGAGCGATGCGCGGCATACGCAATCAGCTTGTTCATGGCTATTTCGACATCAATCTCGACCTTGTCTGGACCACGGTGAGGCGGGATTTGCCGAACCTGATCGCACGGATCGAATCCGTGTTGTCGAGGGATGGCAGGCCCATCGCGCCTGAGTGAGCGCTGCCGCATCTGGCTGGCCCGCAAAATTTTCACAACATCGATTTTGCCGCCCTGCTGATCAGGGTGAGCCGCACCATTCCCACATATCACAGGACAATCTCATGGCGACATTGGTGTTGCAGGCCGCCGGCGCTGCGCTGGGCGGGGTGTTCGGGCCTGTTGGCGCGATGATCGGGCGGGCGGCGGGAGCGTTGGCGGGCAATGTCATCGATCGCAGCCTGATCTCCGGGCTGACGACGATAGAAGGCAGCCGGCTCGCCAATGCGCGGATCGCCGGCGCGGAAGAGGGAACGGCGATCCCGCGCGTCTATGGGACGATGCGGATCGGCGGCACGCTGATCTGGGCGACGCGGTTCGAGGAGGAGGTCAGCAAGGAGCGGTCGGGATCAAAAGCCACAGGGCCGCGGGTGGAGACCTATCGCTATTTCGCCAATTTCGCCGTGGGTCTCGCCGAAGGTCCGGTCGCCTGCATTCGCCGCATCTGGGCCGACGGGATGGAGATCGACCAGACGGACTATGAGATCCGTTTCTATGAGGGGACGGAGAGCCAGGGCCCCGATCCGCTGATCGAGGCCAAGCAGGGCGCGGGCAATGCGCCGGCTTTTCGGGGGCTCGCCTATGTGGTGTTCGAGCGCATGCCGCTCGACGCCTTCGGCAACCGCATTCCGGTGCTGCAATTCGAGGTCCTCCGGGTGATCGATGCGCTTGAAAACCGGATCAAGGCGGTGACGATCATTCCCGGCGCGACCGAGCATGGTTATGCGACTGACATCGCGACCGAGAGGACCGGTGAGGACAAGGGACGCAAGATCAACCGCAACCAGTTGCGGCGTGCGACCGACTGGGAGGCGTCGCTGGATGAATTGACGGCGCTGTGCCCGCATATCGAGCGGGCGGCGCTGGTGGTCTCCTGGTTCGGAACCGATCTTCGCGCCGGACATTGCCGGGTGCTGCCGGGCGTGGAGACGCGGGCAAGGGACGAGGAAAGCCCGGCCTGGCGGGTATGCGGTCAAGATAGAGGCTCGGCGCATCTGATCTCGTCGGGGGCTGGCGGGCCGGCCTATGGCGGCACGCCCAATGATCAGAGCGTGATCCAGGCGATCCTCGATCTCAAGGCGCGCGGGCTCGGCGTCTATCTCTATCCCTTCCTGATGATGGATATTCCTTCGGGCAATGGTCTGCCGGATCCCTATGGCTGGGGCGAGCAGGCGGCGTTTCCCTGGCGCGGGCGCATCACCTGCCATCCCGCAGCCGGCCAGCCCGGCAGCGTCGACAGGACGGCCGAGGGCGCCACGCAGGCGCTGGCCTTCATGGGCGGAGCGCAAGCGGCGGATTTCGACGTCGACGGCGAAAGCGTGCGCTATGAAGGGACGGATGAAGGTTATCGGCGGCTGGTGCTGCATTATGCGCTGTTGGCTCAGGCGGCGGGCGGCGTCGACGGCTTCATCATCGGCTCGGAACTCAGGGGGCTGACGCAGATCCGCGACGCCGCAGGCGACTATCCGTTCGTGGCGGCGCTGGTGGAACTGGCTGCGGATGTCAGAGCCATTCTCGGGCCTGAGACCAAGCTGACTTATGGGGCCGATTGGAGCGAGTATTTCGGCCATCAGCCGCAGGACGGATCGGGTGACCGGACTTTCCATCTCGATCCGCTCTGGGCCTCGCCCGCGATCGACGCTGTCGGCATCGACAATTACATGCCGCTGTCGGATTTTCAGGACGAGGATTTCACCGGCTTGCATCCTGATGGCGCCGCCATCGCCGACGACGAGGCGGCGATGCGCGGGGCCATCGCCAGCGGCGAGGGCTATGACTGGTACTATGCCTCAAGCGCCGACCGGGCGGCGCGCATCCGCAGCCCAATCAGCGATGGTCTCGCTGGCAAGCCCTGGGTCTATCGTTACAAGGATATCGAGAACTGGTGGGCGAACCGGCATTACGACCGCGTGGACGGAGCGGAAAGGGCTGCGCCGACCGGTTGGACATCCAAGATGAAGCCGATCTGGTTCACCGAACTCGGTTGCCCGGCGATCGATCGCGGCGGCAACCAGCCCAATGTCTTCGTTGATCCGAAATCGTCGGAATCCGAGACGCCGTATTTTTCGAGCGGCGCGCGTTCGGACGAGACGCAGCGTCGGTTTCTGAACGCGCATCTCGCTTACTGGAATGGCAGTGAGGCGCCGGAAGGCCTGGTCGATCCGGGCCATGTGTTTCTGTGGACCTGGGACGCGCGCGCCGCGCCGGCTTTTCCCGAGGATCTCGACATTTTCGCCGATGGCGCCAATTGGCAGACCGGGCATTGGCTGAATGGACGGTTGGGGGCGGGCACGCTCGCCACGGTGATCGCGGCGATCGCCGAGGATTGCGGCGTCGGCGAGGTCGACCTGTCCGCTGTGTCAGGCAATCTGCAGGGCTATGTGATGGGCCAGCAGAGTTCGGCCCGGGCGCTGATCGAGCCGCTGCTGACCGCCTACAGGCTGGACGCGACGGAGCGGGCGGGCAAGATCGTGTTCCGCTCGCGCGATCTCGTCTCGGCTCCGGCCGCAACGCTCGACGTGCTGGCGGAGATCGAGGAGGAAACGCTATGGTCGGAAACGCTGGGGCAAGATGGCGATTACGCCTCCGAGGCGCTGATCTCCTATCAAAGCGAGGACAATGAACATGAGCCGGCGAGCGTGCGGTCGCGGCGGGCCGAGCCCGCGCATCAGCGGGCCTTGAGCATTGCGCTGGCCGGAACGCTGGACGAACAGGCGGCGCAAAGCGCGGCGGATGCGATGCTGAGGGATCACCGGCTGGGACGGCGGCAGATCAGTTTCTGCCTGCCGCCATTGATGCTTGAACATGAACCCGGCGATGTCGTGGAACTCGCCGATGGTCAGGAGGGACGGTTTCTGATCACCCGGATCGAGGACGGCGATGTCCGGCGCGTGACGGCGCGCGAGGCGGGATCGGGCGGCGTAGGCATAGCGACGGTCGCCAAGTCCAGGCGCAGGGCGCGCGGCGGGGCGGCCAATGCCGTTTATCAACCGCTGGTGATCTTGATGGACCTGCCGCGGCTGGGCGACGGCGACGAGCAGGACTTTGCGCTGGCCGCAGTGGCGGCGTCGCCCTGGCGGCGGACGCGGTTGTCGGTGTCGTCAGGTCTCGACAATTACGACGGACGGCTGACGCTCATCCGCCGCGCCAGCCTGGGAAGGCTGACGACGGCGCTGGCCGCGGGACCTACGGCGATGATCGACCGAGGCAATAGCGTCAATGTCCGGATGACCTCGGGCGCGCTCGAAAGCGTGTCGAAGTCGGCACTGCTCAATGGCGCCAACCGCGCGGCGATCGCGACCGGGAGTGGCGGCTGGGAGGTGATCGCCTTTCAGAGCGCCGAAGAGATTGAGGCGGATGTCTGGCGTCTGGAGGGATTGCTGCGCGGTCTCTGCGGAACCGAGGACGCGATGGATACGGGGGCGGAGATCGGCGCGCGCTTCGTGCTTCTCGACAGCGCGGTGGAGGCATTGGGGCTTAAGCGCTCGGAGGCGGGGTTGACGCTGAACTGGATCGCGGAGGCTGCGGGGTCTGCGGGCGGCAGAGCGGGACCGATCGGCTTTTCCGGCGGCGAGCGGGCGGCGACGCCGCTTGCCCCTGTACATCTGCGCGGCTGGCGCGAGACAGGGGGCGATATCCGCTTGTCCTGGATCCGGCGCGGTCGGGTCGACGCCGACGGTTGGGAGGGCGACGACATTCCGCTTGATGAGACCGGCGAGGCCTATCGACTCGACATTTTCAAGGACGGAGAGGTGGTTCGCAGCCTGCATGTGACGGCGCCGAAGGCGAGTTATGCGGCCGCCGACGAGATCGCCGATTTCGGCGCGACGCAGACCGCGCTGACCATCCGCGTTCGCCAGAAAGGCGACCGCGTGGCGCTGGGCCTGCCGGCGCGCGCCACGCTGCAAATCTGACACTGCAAATCTGACATGGAGCCAAGAAAGGACATTTCCATGAGCGATATGAAAGCCTGGTACCAATCCAAGACGATCTGGGGCGCGCTGGTGGCGATTCTCGCCAGCGTCTTGCAGGCGGCGGGGGCGCCGATTGAACCCGGCATGGAGCGCGATCTCGTCGAGGCGTTGACAACGCTCGCCGGCGCGGCGGGCGGTTTGCTGGCGATTTACGGGCGGCTGAGCGCCGAACGGCGGGTGTCCTGAACAGGCCCAATCGAAGCTGAAGGCCACATTCATTCGCCATTCATTGTTGCTGCTCTAGAAAAGGGGCAAGTCAAACGCCTCACACGGAACCTCAACATCCCATGGCCGCTTTCCTGCCCTCCCTTCTGGCCGCGAGCCTCATGCTCGGCCCCACCGGCAACCTGCCGGCGCCGGTCGAGCAGTATACGCCCGCGCAGATGCTGTATCTCGAGGACGGCCCGGTGTTTGCGGATGAATATGCACCGCCGCCGCGCAAGATGCGCGCCAACAACCGCGCCGCCTGCGCCGGCGCGGTCAACCAGGCGATGGCCATGACCGGCGGCGAATTGCTGTCGGTCAAGGCCAACCGCAATCAGGGCGTCTGCGTGGTGACCATGCTGGTGATCAAGCAGAACGGACGGCCAAAGAAAGTCCGCTTGCGCATTCCCATGGATTATTGATACGCAGGCCGGGCTATCCGAGGAGTTCCGATGCGCATACTCGTCGTCGAAGATGACCAGAATCTCAACCGCCAGCTCGCCGACACGCTGAAGGAAGCCGGCTATGTGGTGGACCAAGCCTATGACGGCGAAGAAGGCCATTATCTCGGCGAAAACGAACCCTATGACGCGGTGATCCTCGATATCGGCCTGCCCGAAATGGACGGCATCACCGTGCTCGAGAAATGGCGCGCGGCCGGGCGCAAGATGCCGGTTTTGTTGCTCACGGCGCGCGACCGCTGGAGCGACAAGGTGGCGGGCATCGACGCCGGCGCCGACGATTATGTCGCCAAACCCTTTCACATGGAAGAAGTGCAGGCGCGGCTGCGCGCGCTGATCCGCCGCGCGGCAGGCCATGCGAGCTCGGAACTGACCTGCGGCCCTGTCAGGCTCGACACCAAGAGCAGCCGCGTGACCGTCAACGGAAGCGCGCTGAAGCTCACCTCGCATGAGTTCCGGCTGCTGTCCTATCTGATGCATCACATGGGCCAGGTCGTGTCGCGCACCGAACTGGTCGAGCATATGTACGATCAGGATTTCGACCGCGATTCCAACACGATCGAAGTCTTCGTCGGCCGTCTGCGCAAGAAAATGGGCATCGACATCATCGAGACCGTGCGCGGTCTCGGCTACCGCATCCAGCCCAACACCAATGGATAGGCTGCGCTCGCTCACCGGCCGCGTCCTGATCTACACGACCGTATGGTCGGCGATCGGGGTGGTGATCATGGGCTTCGTCATTTCCACGCTGTACGAACGCAGCGCCGAGAAGAACCTGCATGATCTTCTGCGCGCGCAGCTCTATTCGGCGATCAATTCGGTGTCGATCGATCCCGACAGCCATAAGCTGACCGGATCGCCGCAGATGAGCGAACTCGGCTTCCAGCAATTGGGATCCGGGTGGTACTGGGCGGTGTTGCCGCTCGCCGACTACCAGACCGAGCCTCTGACCTCGCCGAGTTTCGAGGGCGTGACCGTGCCGACGGCGACCAACGAATCCGCGCCCTTCAACCATCGTTTCGAGCGCTATTACGCTGCGACCGACAGCGCTGGTAATCCCGTGCGGGTGGCTGAAGCCGAGATCAGTCTCGACGAGGGCGCGCCCGAGGAAATTGACGCCAACGCCACAGAACTTCCCGAAGCCGTCTATCGCACCGTCCGTTTCCGGATGATCGGCAATCACCGCACGGTGGAGAATGATGTCGCCGCCTTCAACCGCAATCTCTATCTGTCGCTCGGCCTGTTCAGCATCGGCTCGCTCGGGCTCAACGCTCTGGTGATCCTGATCGGTCTGAAGCCGCTCGACCGCGTCCGGCGCTCGCTCGCCCGCATCCGCAATGGCGAGGCTGAACGGCTTGACGACGACCTGCCGCGCGAAATCCAGCCGCTGGCCGTCGAGGTCAACGCGCTGATCGAGAGCAACAAGCGGGTGATGGAACGGGCCCGCATGCAGGTGGGCAATCTCGCCCATTCCTTGAAGACGCCGATCGCCGTGCTGCTCAATGACGCCGACCAGATGGCCTTGCCGCACAATGCGCTGGTCAAGAGCCAGGCCGAGATCATGCGCGCGCAGGTGCAATCCTATCTCAACCGCGCCCGCATCGCCGCCCAGCGCGAGAGCATCCTGGCCCGCACCGAGGTGGAGCCGGTGCTGGAGCGCCTGCTGCGCGTGATGCGCAAGCTCAATGACGGCAAGGATTTTACGCTCTCGATATCAGGCCGCGGGCTGAAGCTCGCCATGGAGGCGCAGGATCTCGAGGAAACCATTGGTAATCTGCTCGAAAACGCGGGCCGCTTCGCCGTCTCGACGGTGGCTGTCACCGTATCCCCCGCGCCATCAGGCGTGATCGGCAAGGACCCCGCCCGCAAGAACTGGGCGCTGGTGGTGGTGGAGGACGATGGACCGGGGCTCGAACCCGACCAGATCAAGGAAGCGATGAAACGCGGCCGCAGGCTGGACGAAAGCAAGCCGGGCACCGGACTCGGCCTGTCGATTGTCACGGAAATCGTCTCGGAATATCAAGGCGTGTTCACGCTGTCGCGCGCCGAGGCCGGCGGGCTGAGAGCGGAGTTGATCCTGCCAATGATCGGGGGGTGACGGCGGTGGGGCGGTTGACGATAAGTCTGGCGTCGGAGCCCTAACAGATTCTGAAGAAATTCATCATGTATCGGAAGTTGTATGGAGTTTGAATCTCTTGCGCGATGGCTCTTTATGCGATAAATATAGATGAAAGCCTGCAGGCTGCACACCATCTTTGTTCGATGTTTATCCTGCACGCGGCACGGAGGCCATTATGGTAGCTCTTCTCAAAGATGACGGCGAGTTCATGCCTATGCCTGTCGTGGTCGATACGGCGAAATTTGAACAATTGAAAGCGGCAGCGGTTGACGAGAAAGCAGAGCCTGTGCCCAGCTTAGCCAAACTCATTCGCAAATCGCGCGCGCGTTTTGTGACGCAATCTAAATAAGTCCGCCTATGGAAGAGATTGTCATTGAGCCCCTCGGCGATCATCCGCGAGGGGCTTTTTGCTGCGATCTGAAGCCGATAGACAACTTCTTCCGAATAAACGCGCTCAAGAGCCACAAAAGCTATGCCCAGCGCGTGTTCGTCGCCTGTAGAGCCGGATCCCCGACGCCGCTCGGATTTTACGCCCTCACAACAATGACCTTCAAGCCTGGCATGAGCGACGAAGCAGACAAGAAGTTTGGTCGATTTGCTGCAATCCCTACCATTTATCTGACCATGATCGGGCGCGACAGGAATGCGCCGAAGGGCTTGGGTCTCACCATGATGCTAAACGCATTTGAGCGCGCATTGTCGGTTAGGGAGAATGTTGGGGTGTACGCGATGACGCTACACGCCTTCAATGCGCGCGTTCAGGAAATATACGAAGCCTTCGGCTTTAAGACGTTCACCGAAGCCGATCAGGATCAGGAAGGTTACAAAGCAATGTATATTCCGCTTTCCGCAGTAGCGGCGACATTTGCGGAAACCTCGATTGTGCCTCAATAAAAGCACGCTCGCGTTACGATCGTGGTTGACGAATGCGCTGTGGAGCGCCCACGTGATCATTTCCGCCAAAACGAATATATTCCCCGTTTCATCCGCGCCATATTGCGGCCATCCCCGCGCCGCTGGACCGCACGCAAATCCGTAATGACAACAATGAATTTCGTGACCGCAATTCCTTGGCCGCCCGGTTCGCTGTTTTCCCTTAGCCACGCAGGTCTAGATATGCTTCGCGAGACCATTGAGGCAGACGTCATGCGAGCCTTTTCGCGCTCGACTGTATATCCTCGGGGACATAATCCGGTGGCCGGCGGGCCGATTTTGACCCGCCGACAGTCGCGTCACAGACCCCAGTCTTCGGCCTTTTCGGCATAGTCCTCGGCCAGCCGGTCGAGCCGGTTCAGAAGCTGCTCCTGGCTGGGCAGGTGATCGAGGCGGTTCTCGACATGGCGCAGCTCCGTTCGCAGATCCTTGAGCTCGATTTTGTCGAGCGCGGTCATGCCGTCATCCTCGACGTCGAGCTTGATGTCGAGGATCGTGTTTTCAAGATAGGTTGCCCGATCTGACAATTCCTCGACCCGGTCGAGCTTCAGCTCCAGCGTGTCCATCTTCATGTCGAGGGCGGCGAGGTAGTTCTTGTGAAACTTTACGTCGCCGCCGGTGTGAGCGTCCGCGGCGCCGAGCTTGGCCGCTTTATCGGTGTTGGTTTGCTTCGACATATATGATCTCCCTGAATAGACACGTCTCGCCCTGCGCCAAGCGAGTCACCGGCCTGAAGATGAGGCTAAGGTGGTGGCCTGAGAAAAAAAAGCTGCAGAAACACGCTGTGAACAACTTTAAATTTTAGTCATATGCGGGGTGTCGACGGCAATCGTCCAATTGTCTCGGGAGGGGCAGGGCGTGAAGAAGATCGTGACGACATCATCGCGGGCATTGCGCGGGGATTGCTGGCGGGAAACGCAGGCCCGCCTGCATGCGAGCCCCTGCGCCGGCCGGAACCCGTGGCCGAGACCGGCGATTAACCCATCATTTCCATCAAAACGAATATATTTCTCCGTTCATCCGTGCCATATTGCGGCCATCTCCGCGCCGCAGGACTGCCCGCCAATCCGTGATGACAAGAATGAATTTCGTGACCGCATTTCGTATGACCGCCCGTCTTTCCGTTTTCGCGCTCGTCGCGCTGTTCGCCGCATCCTGCGCCACGACGTCGGGGTCCAGCCGGCTCGACAAGACCGGCGAGGATGTGTCGGAGGCGACCGGCTATGAATTGTCCGACAAGCCCGAGCCGCCGGCCTTCTATCTGCAGGCCCTGCGCGGCGGGCTCGTGGCGCGGATGCCGGGCGTGAAACTGTCGGACGCCGACAAGGCGCGGGCGCTCGAGGCGGAATACAAGGCGCTGGAAGCGGCGCCGAATGGCCAGGCGGTGGTGTGGAGCGGCAATGGCCTCAAGGGCGAAGTGACAGCGGCGGCGCCCTATCAGGTCGGTTCGCAGAATTGCCGGCAATATTCCCATGTGCTGGCCGCCAAAAGCGGCGCGGTGACCGCGCGCGGCGCGGCCTGTCGCATGGGCAATGGAGCCTGGACGCCTCTCACGTGAAATTGACCTGGGGATTGCGGCCAATCGTCTCCGGGACGCGAATTCCTTGATCTGGCGCATTTTCACGCCGCGCGGCTTTCGCTAGTTGATATCCATCATGTTTTGGATCGTTTCGCTTCCCATCGCGGTCATCGCCGCACTCATCGTCGCCGCCCCGCTGATGCGGCGGCCGGCGGCCGCTTTGCCGGCGTCCGCCAATGACGCCGAAGTCTATCGCGACCAGCTCGCCGAGATCGACCGCGACCGGGCTTCGGGCCTGATCGAGGTCGACCAGGCCAAGCAGGCGCGCGCGGAAATCGCCCGCCGGCTGATCGCCGCCAGCGAGAAGACGGAACACGGCGGCGCAGGCCTGTCGCGCGGCGCGGCGCTCGGCGTCATCCTGTTTCTCTGTCTGTTCTTGCCGGCCGCCGCCGGGCTCATCTACCTGCGCACCGGCAATCCCGAATTTCCGGACCTGCCGCTCGCCATGCGCCTGAACGAGGCCGATCCCGACATCAATGTGCTGATCGCCAAGACCGAGGCGCATCTTGTCGCCAATCCCACCGATGGGCGCGGCTGGGCGCTGATCGCGCCGATCTATATGCGGCGCATGCGCGCGGACGAGGCGATCACCGCCTATCGCAACGCCATCCGCTATCAAGGCGGCAGCGCCGAGCTCTATGGAGCGCTGGGCGAGGCGATTGCGGCGCAGAATCAGGGCATGGTGACCAAGGACGCTGGCGCGGCCTTCACTGAGGCCCTGAAGCTAGACCCCAGTGACGCGCGCGCGCGCTTCTATCTGGCGCTTGCCGAGGGACAATTGGGCGACAAGGCCAAGGCGATCGCTGATCTCGAGGCGCTTGCGGCCTCGGCGCCCAGTGACGAACCCTGGCAGGAGATCGTCGCCGCTCAGATCGCGCGGTTCCAGGCGGAAACGGCCAATCCGGCCGCGCCTGGCAATCCTTCGGCGGCGGATGTCGAGGCTGCGGCAGGGCTTAACGACGCCGACCGCATGCAGATGATCCGCACCATGGTGGAATCGCTCGATGCGCGGTTGACCGACGAGCCCGCCAATTTCGAGGGATGGCAACGGCTGATCCGCTCCTACATGGTGCTGGGTGACCCGGCCAAGGCGGGCGAAGCGCTGAAGCGCGGCCTTGCGGCATTCCCCGCCGACACAGACAATGGCAAGGCGCTGATCGCGCTGGCGCGCGAGATGGGCGCGCCGATGGAGGGAGCGACCCCATGACCCGCAAACAGAAAAGACTGGCCCTGATCGGCGGCGGCGTGGGCTTTCTGATCGCCGCAGTTCTGCTGGTGATGTTCGCTTTCAGCCAGTCGGTGGCTTATTTCTATGTGCCCTCCGATCTCGCCAAGGCGAATTTGAAGCCCGACACGCGCATCCGGCTGGGCGGGCTGGTCGAGGTTGGCTCCTGGAAACGCGGGCAGGGCATGCATGAGAATTTTGTGGTGACCGACACAATCGGCACGGTGTCGGTGGCCTATACCGGTATTCTGCCCGATCTTTTTCGCGAGGGGCAGGGTGTGGTGGCCGAAGGACGGATGACCAGCATGACGCCGCCGACTTTCGTGGCCGACAGTGTGCTCGCCAAGCATGACGAGACCTATATGCCCAAGGATGTCGCCGACCGGCTGAAGGCCAAGGGCGTGACCATGAGCGGCAAGGAAAAGATCCAATGATCGTCGAACTCGGCCATTTCCTGCTTGCTTGCGCGCTCGCGTCCGCGCTTCTGCAATCGACGCTGCCCGTGATCGGCGCCTTTCGCAACGAGGCGCGGCTGATGGATGTGGGCACGACCGGGGCGTTGGCGAGCTTTGCGCTGATTGCGCTCTCCTATCTCGCGCTGACCTGGGCCTATGCGACCTCCGACTTCTCGGTCATCAATGTCTGGGAGAATTCGCATTCGCTGATGCCGATGGTCTACAAGATCTCCGGCGTCTGGGGCAATCACGAGGGATCGAT
The DNA here is from genome assembly GCF_029892285.1 of Rhizobium sp. SG_E_25_P2. GTDB lineage: Bacteria > Pseudomonadota > Alphaproteobacteria > Rhizobiales > Rhizobiaceae > Rhizobium_E. The sequence continues at coordinate 91,143 of NZ_JARXVM010000014.1, read as the reverse complement.
GATGCTCTGGCTGTTGATCCTCGCCTTCTTCTCGGCGCTGGTGGCCGCCTTCGGCGGCAATCTGCCCAAGAGCCTGAAAGCCAATGCGCTTGCCGTGCAGGGCTGGATCACGGTCGCCTTCCTGCTGTTCATCCTGCTCACCTCCAATCCCTTCCTGCGCACCTTCGGCATCGCCGAACTGACCCCGCCGCCGGCGGAGGGCAGGGACCTCAATCCGGTGCTGCAGGATTTCGGCCTCGCCATCCATCCGCCGCTGCTCTATCTCGGTTATGTCGGTTTTTCGGTCTGCTTTTCTTTCGCCGTCGCCGCCTTGATCGAAGGGCGGATCGACGCCGCCTGGGCGCGCTGGGTCAGGCCCTGGACGCTGCTCGCCTGGACCTTCCTGACCGCCGGCATCGCCATGGGCTCCTATTGGGCCTATTACGAACTCGGCTGGGGCGGCTGGTGGTTCTGGGATCCGGTCGAAAACGCCTCCTTCATGCCCTGGCTTGCGGGCACGGCGCTGCTGCATTCGGCGCTGGTGATGGAAAAGCGCGATGCGCTGAAGATCTGGACCGTGCTCTTGGCGATCATGACATTCTCGCTATCGCTGCTCGGCACCTTCCTAGTGCGCTCGGGCGTGCTGACCTCGGTGCATGCCTTTGCCAGCGATCCGTCGCGCGGCGTGTTCATCCTGGTCATTCTGTCGATCTTCATTGGCGGCGCTTTCGCGCTGTTTGCGCTGAGATCCGCGTCGCTTGCGCCCGGCGGTCTGTTCCAGCCGGTGTCGCGCGAAGGGGCGCTGGTGCTCAACAATGTCATTCTGGTGGTGGCGACGGGAGCGATCCTGACCGGCACGCTCTATCCCTTGCTGCTCGAATCGCTGACCAGCGAGAAGATTTCCGTCGGCGCGCCGTTCTTCAATATCGCCTTCAGCTGGCTGATGGCGCCGCTGTTCGTGGTGCTGCCATTCGGGCCGCTGCTGGCCTGGAAGCGCGGCGACCTCAGGGCGGCGAGCCGCAGGCTGGGATTGGCTTTCGTCCTGTCGCTCTGTCTCGGGGTTGCGGTGTGGGTCGCGCGCGGCGATGGGCCAATGCTGGCGGCGCTTGGCCTGATCGCCGGTTTCTGGCTGGTGTCAGGCGCGTTGGTCGATCTCTGGCAGCGCGCCGGTTTCGCCAAGGCAGGCTTCGCCAATGGCCTCCGCCGGCTGATCGGCCTGCCGCGTTCGGCTATCGGCACGATGCTGGCTCATCTCGGCCTGGGAGTTTCGGTGCTGGGCGTGGTGCTGACCACGGCCTGGTCGACCGAACATATCCTCGAAATGAAGCCGGGCGATACGACAGAGAACGGCGCCTATACGGTGCGTTTCGATGATGAGCGCGCCGGCAGGGGGCCGAATTACACCGAGGACGCTGCGCATTTCTCGGTGTTGCGCGATGGCGTCGTCGTGGCGGAAACCAACAGCGCCAAGCGCATCTACACCGCCCGGCAGATGCCGACGACGGAAGCCGGCATCATCAGTTTCGGCGCGTCGCAACTCTACATCTCGATCGGCGACAAGAACCCCGAAGGCGAGCATGTGGTGCGGATCTGGTGGAAACCCTGGATCCTGTTCATCTGGGGCGGGGCGGTGGTGATGATGATCGGCGGTTTCGTGTCACTGTCTGACCGGCGTCTCCGTGTCGGCGCGCCGTCGAAGCGGGCGCGGGCAGTCGCAGCGCCGGGCGCGCTGGAGGCGGCGGAATGAGGAAGCTCCTCGCAATCCTCTTGTTCCTGATGTCGGCGGCGCCAGCTTTTGCCGTCAATCCCGACGAGGTGCTGAAGGACCCGGCGCTTGAGGCGCGGGCGCGGGAGCTATCGGCGCAATTGCGCTGCATGGTCTGCCAGAACCAGTCGATCGACGATTCCAACGCCGATCTCGCCAAGGATCTCAGATTGCTGGTGCGCGAGCGCCTGACTGCTGGAGACAGCGACGACGAGGTGATCGAGTATCTGGTGTCGCGCTATGGCGAATTCGTGCTGTTGAAGCCGAGATTGTCCGAACACACGATCCTGCTCTGGGGCATGCCGGCGGCGCTTGCGGCGATCGGGGCGGGCGTGGTGCTGATACAATTGCGGCGCAAGCGGATTTCTTCGCCCACACAGGACCTTAGCGACGATGAACAGCGCAAGCTGGACGCGTTGCTGAAGGGCAGGGACTGAACTTTTTCCCACATTACCAAAATTTCACCCGCCGGAAAGAATGCCGCAAGGTCGACGCAGCTAGATCTATTCCCATCAAAAGGATCTGAACTGGAGCAGACGCTCCGCCTGACGATGAAGGACTAGCATCATGACCGGAAAAACCGCTTCACGCTTTTCGCTGACTTCTCTCCTCAAGGCCGGCACTATCGCCGGCATGGCGACCGCCGTGCTCGTGACCGGCGCGCCGATGGCGTTCAACACGGCGCATGCCGAGGCCGTGAAGCTGACGGCGCCGCCGCAGGTGCCGAGCTTCGCTGACGTTGTCTCCGCTGTGACCCCGGCCGTGGTGTCGGTGCGTGTCGAAAGCCGCGCCCAGCCAGCCTCCGATGACGCCTCCAACGGCTTCAACTTCAATTTCGGCCCGAATTTGGGCGGCCAGAACTTCGACGATCTGCCGGATGACCATCCGCTGAAGCGCTTCTTTAGGGAATTCGGCGGCGGCGATCAGTACAGCCAGCGCGGCGACCAGGAACGCGATTACTGGAAGAACCATGGCAAGCGGGGCGATAAGCCGCGTCTGCGCCCGACCTCGCAGGGCTCTGGCTTCTTCATCACTGAGGACGGCTATCTGGTGACCAACAACCACGTCGTCGACGGCGGCAGCGCCTTCACCGTGGTGATGAATGACGGTTCCGAACTCAGCGCCAAGCTGGTCGGCCGCGACCCCCGCACCGATCTCGCAGTGCTGAAGGTCGACGCCAAGCGCAAGTTCACCTATGTGCAGTTCGCCGACGACAGCAAGACCCGGGTCGGCGACTGGGTGGTGGCTGTCGGCAATCCCTTCGGCCTCGGCGGCACCGTGACAGCCGGCATCGTCTCGGCACGCGGCCGCGATATCGGCTCTGGCCCCTATGACGATTATCTGCAGGTCGACGCGGCGGTGAATCGCGGCAACTCCGGCGGCCCGACCTTCAACCTTCAGGGCGAAGTGGTGGGCATCAACACCGCAATCTTCTCGCCGTCTGGCGGCAATGTCGGCATCGCCTTCGCTATTCCGGCCTCGGTCTCCAAGGATGTGGTCGCCAAGCTAATGAAGGGCGGCGAAATCCAACGTGGCTGGCTGGGCGTCAAGATCGAACCCGTGACCCAGGACGTCGCCGACTCGCTCGGCCTTGCGGAAGCCGCCGGCGCGCTGGTCAACGAGCCCACGGGCGATTCTCCCGGCGCCAAGGCCGGCATCAAGGTGGGCGACGTGATCACCGCCGTCGATGGCGAGCCGGTCAAGGGTCCGAAGGAACTGGCGCGCAAGATCGGCTCGCTCGATCCCGGCAAGGTGGTGGATGTCTCCGTCTGGCGCGACGGCAAGCTTGAAAGCGTCAAGGTGACGCTCGGCACGCTGCCGACCGATCCGAAGATGGCCTCGACCGAACCGCAGCAGGAGCAGGGTTCCGACGAGCAGGCTCCCCCGAGCGAATTGACGCTTGACCAGCTCGGCTTGATTGTCGCTCCCACCGACGACGGCAAGGGTGTGGCGATCACCTCGGTCAACCCCGACTCCGACGCGGCCGACAAGGGCGTGAAGGAAGGCCAGAAGATCACCTCGGTGAACAACCAGGAGATCAAGTCGCCAGCCGACATCAAGAAGATCGTCGAGGACGCCAAGAAGGGCGGTCGCAAGAAGGCGCTGTTCCAGATCCAGGATCAGACCGGCAATCGCTTCGTCGCCCTGCCGATCGGCTAACCTTCCGATCTGAACCGCGAAAGCCCCCGACGGGGCTTTCGCTCTATGCGCTCTCGCCTTATTCTCCGGCCATGAAAATACTCATCATCGAAGACGATCTCGACGCGGCGAGCTATCTCGTCAAGGCGTTCCGCGAAGCAGGACATACGATCGACCACGCCAGCGACGGTGAAGCGGGTCTCTTCATGGCCGCCGAGAACGGCTATGACGTGTTGATTGTCGACCGCATGCTGCCGCGCCGCGACGGATTGTCGGTGATATCGGAACTGCGTCGCCGCAATATCAACACGCCGGCGCTGATCCTTTCGGCGCTCGGCCAGGTCGATGACCGGGTAACAGGACTGCGCGCCGGCGGCGACGATTATCTGCCCAAACCCTATTCCTTCACCGAGCTTCTGGCCCGCGTCGAAGTGCTTGGCCGCCGCAGGGCGTTGCCCGAACAGGACATGATCTACCGGGTCGGCGATCTCGAACTCGACCGGCTCTCGCATGAGGTCCGCCGGGCCGGCAAGGAGATCGTGCTGCAGCCGCGCGAATATCGCCTGCTCGAATATTTGATGAAGAATGCCGGCCAGGTGGTGACGCGCACCATGCTGCTTGAAAACGTCTGGGACTATCATTTCGATCCGCAGACCAATGTGATCGATGTGCATGTGTCGCGGCTGCGCGGCAAGATCGAGAAGGATTTCGAAAAATCGCTGCTGAAGACCATTCGCGGCGCCGGCTATATGATCAAGGACGAGGCGTGATGGCGGCGCTTGCGCGCCTGAGGCTGCTCTATCGCCACACCGCCGTCCGCCTTTCCGCCATTTATCTGCTGCTGTTTTCCGCCTGCGCGGCGGTGTTGGTGCTCTATGTCACCTCGATCTCCGACGGCCAGTTGCAGACGCGGATGAAGGAATCGATTTCCGAAGAGGTCAATCAGCTCGAGGACATCTATACCGAAGGCGGCGTCGCCTCGCTGCTGCGCGTGCTGGAGCGCCGTTCGCACCAGCCGGGGGCCAATCTCTATGTCATCGCCGGGCCGAGCGGGGAAATCCTTGCCGGCAATGTGGCGGGCTTGCAGGCCGGCGTGCTCAACGAAGAGGGCTGGACGGACAAGCCCTTTCTCTACAACCGCTTCGGCGAGACGGCCAAGAAGGACCGGCATCAGGCTATCGCCCATGTGATCCGCTTCGAAAACGGTCTGCGCGTGCTGGTGGGCCGCGATGTTGGCGAGCCGGAAAATGCCCGTCTTCTGGTGCGCAAGGCGCTGATGCTGGCGCTCGGCGTCATGGGCGTCGGCGCGCTGGTGATCTGGTTTGCGATCGGTCGCAATGCATTGAAGCGGATCGACCGGACTTCGCTCGCCGCCCAGAAGATCATGGCGGGCGATCTCTCCCAGCGCCTGCCGGAAACCGGCTCGGGCGACGAATTCGATCGGCTGGCCGGATCGCTGAACGTGATGCTGGCGCGCATGGAGCGGCTGAACGAGGGGCTCAGGCAGGTGTCTGACAACATCGCCCATGACCTCAAGACGCCATTGACGCGGCTGCGCAACAAGGCCGAAAGCGCCCTTGCCAAGGCCGAGGACGCTGATGACTACCGTTTGGCGCTCGAAGAGGTGATTGGCGACACCGACCAGTTGATCCGCACCTTCAACGCGCTGCTGATGATTTCCCGGGTCGAGGCGGGATCTGCGGCCGCCGAGATGTCGGTGGTCAATCTGTCAGAGGTTGCGGAAGAGTTCGGCGAACTCTATGAGCCGGTGGCGGAAGATGCCGGCTTCATTCTCAGGCGTGACGTCGCACCGGGTGTGGTTGTCCGGGGAAATCGCGAACTGATCGGCCAGGCGATCTCCAATCTGATCGACAACGCCATGAAATATGGCGACAATCCCGATGCGCCCGAGATCACGCTGTCTGTTGCTTCAAGCGCCGACGGCGTGCGGGTGACGGTGGCCGATCGCGGCCAGGGGGTGCCCGAGGACAAATATGGCGATGTGGTCAAACGCTTCTTCCGCCTGGACGAAAGCCGCTCAAAGCCCGGGACTGGGCTGGGCCTGGCGCTGACGGTGGCGGTGATGGAACTGCATGGCGGCCGGGTGGGACTCTCGCCGACAGAGGCGGGTAAGGAGCATCCGGGGTTGTCGGTGACCATGGTGTTTCCGTTGGGTTGACGCAACCGAAGGCGCATGAGACTCTTCGATGATCGCTCGGAGGATATGTCTATGGCGAGTGTCGAACCGCTGATTCTAGCCACCGTGAACGCCTCCTATACCCGCAAGCTCAGCGGGGAACAGGTTGCTTCTCTGATTCTCGATCTAGAGCGCATGAAGGCCATGCCGGGACACGCCGCCTCCTTTCTTTATGAGGTCGATCCCGATCTACAGCGGCAATTTGCCGGGGAGCACGGTATCTCCGATGAGCGCCTTGCTCGGGTTGCGGCAGACTTCGACAATTGGACGGGCAGGACATGGCTGGGCCGGGCGGCTTGAGCGGCGGTTGGCAAGACCTGTTTCTGAAGGCAAATGATATTCTCGGTCGCGCCGGCTTCCAAGATCGGTGGTCATTCGGCGGCGGAACGGCCTTGATGTTGCAGATCGGCCATCGAGAAAGTCATGACATCGATGTTTTTCTCCCCGATCCCCAGCTTTTAGCCTATTTGGATCCCGGTAAGGGCAATATCGGCCTGGTCCAGGGCCTGGCCGCATATCACGGCGATGGTGTTCGATTTCTCAAACTATCGTTCGGCGCCGCGGGCGAGATTGATTTCATTGCTTGTCCCGATCTCACCTCGACACCCAATCGCAAGCTTGAAGTCCTCGGTCTATCCACGCGGGTGGAGACGATTGGAGAGATCCTGGCGAAGAAGGTTTACTTTCGAGGAGCCTCGCTTCTGCCGCGCGACATGTTCGATATAGCAGCGGCTTGGCGAGCCGACAGGCGCCAAGTGCTTTTGGCGCTCCGATCATTTCCAGACGAAGTTCGCCGCGCCGAACGCGCCGTGCTTTCCGCCAGCCCCGAATTTCTCCATGGCGTCTTCGCCGATCTCGCCGTAAAACCTGCCTTCGAGGATATGCGTCCCGCAGCCGTCGACCTCTGTCTGGAGGCGTTGCGGGCGGCGGCGCAGTAGGGAATGCCTGGGAGGACGGATGACGGAGAAGAGTGGCGGCGCGGTCGGGCGGCGCATTGTTGATCTCATGGCCAATCCCATCCTGCCGCTGTCGCAGCAGGCGGTGAAATCGGTGCTGGCTGATCTCAAGGATTGGGCGAAGGAAGAGCCTGAGATCGCGGCGCTTATGGCGGGGGACAGTCCGGCGCGGGATTTCGTGGTCGCCGCCATGACGCTGTCGCCCTTTCTGCGCGACACCGCCCGTATCAAGCCTAGCCTTCTGGCCGAAGCCTTGGTCACCGATCCGGCTCGGGAGATCGAGACGCTGATTGCCGGGACGCGCGACCTCTGGCGGGGGCGGACCGAAGCCGAGTTGATGACAGCGTTGCGCCAGGCGAAACGTCGGGCCGGCTTCCTGATCGCGCTCGCCGATCTCGCAGGGATCATGACGGCGGCAGAGACGACGCGGAGCCTCAGCCTGTTTGCCGGTGCGGCGACGGCGGCGGTGATCGACCATCTTCTGCTTTCGGGCATGGAGGCTGGCAAACTCAGGCTTGCGGATCCTGACGAGCCCTCGCGCGGTTCGGGGCTGATCGTGCTCGGCATGGGCAAGCTGGGCGGCTTCGAGCTCAATTACTCCTCCGATATCGACATCGTGGTGTTCTATGAGCCGGAGGCAGGCATTCTCGTCGATCCCGAAGAGGGAACCGAGACATTCGCTCGGCTGCTGAGACGGCTGATCCGCATTCTGCAGGACCGCACCGGCGATGGTTATGTCTTCCGCACAGATCTCCGGCTCCGGCCAGATCCCGGCTCGACGCCGCTCGCCATACCGGTGGAGGCGGCGATCCTCTATTACGAGGGCAGGGGACAGAACTGGGAGCGGGCGGCTTACATCAAAGCGCGGCCCATCGCCGGCGATCTCCAGGCGGGCGAGCGGTTCCTCAAGGAATTGACGCCGTTCGTGTTCCGTAAATATCTGGATTATGCGGCTATCGCTGACATTCATTCGATCAAGCGGCAGATCCATGTCCATAAGGGCCATGGCGAGATCGCGGTGAAGGGGCACAATGTCAAGCTGGGCCGCGGCGGCATTCGCGAGATCGAGTTCTTCGCCCAGACCCAGCAATTGATCGCCGGGGGGCGCATTCCCGAACTGCGCGTCAAAAGCACCGAACAGGCGTTGAAGGCGCTTGAGGCCAACCGGTGGATCGACGAGACGACATGTGGGGAACTGATCGAAGCCTATTGGTTCCTGCGCGGCGTCGAACATCGGGTGCAGATGGTGCATGACGAGCAGACCCATAATCTGCCGACGACAGAGGCGGAGCTGAAGCGGATCGCCTTCATGCTCGGCTTTGCCGATACGGCGGCCTTCTCCGCCGCGCTGACCAAGCGGCTAAAGACGGTGGAAAGGCGCTATGCGCAGCTGTTCGAGCAGGAAAGCAAACTGTCTGGCGAAACCGGCAATCTCGTCTTCACGGGCCAGAAGGACGACCCCGATACGCTGAAAACGCTGGGGCAACTCGGCTTCAAGCGGCCCGAGGATGTTTCACGCGCCATTCGCGGCTGGCATTACGGTCGCTACAGGGCCACGCAATCGGTGGAGGCGCGCGAGAGGCTGACGGAACTGACCCCCGATATTCTCTCGGTGTTTGGCCAGACGCGGCGGGCGGATGAGGCGCTGTTCGATTTTGATCGTTTCATTGCCGGTCTCCCTTCGGGTATCCAGGTCTTTTCGCTGCTGTCTTCCAATCCTTCGCTGCTCTCGCTGATCGCCACGATCATGTCGGCAGCGCCGCGGCTGGCGCGGATCATCTCGGCCAAGCCGCATGTGTTCGACGGCATGCTCGATCCGACGCTGATTTCTGAATTGCCGACGCGGGAGTATCTCGAACGACGTTTGACGGCGTTTCTGTCGGGCGCCGTGCATTTTGAGGATGTGCTCGACCGGTTGCGCATCTTCGCCTTCGAGCAAAAATTCCTGATCGGCGTCCGGCTTCTGACCGATGCGATCGGCGCGGACGCGGCGGCTTCGGCCTTCACCGACCTTGCCGATCTGGTGATCGGGGAGGCTCTCGCAGCCGTCAGGCGTGAACTTGAGGCGGCGCATGGCAAGTTGCCCGGCGGTGAAGTGGTGGTGCTCGGCATGGGCAAGCTCGGCAGCCGCGAAATGACCGCCGGCTCCGATGTCGATATCATCCTGCTTTACGACCATGACGATGATGCGATGTCCGACGGGCCGAAGTCGCTCGACTCCAACCGCTATTTCACCCGCATGACGCAGCGGTTGATTGCGGCCCTGTCGGCGCCGACAGCGGAGGGCGTGCTCTATGAGGTCGACATGCGGCTAAGGCCGTCCGGCAACAAGGGGCCGGTGGCGACGCGACTGCGCGCATTTGAGAAGTATCAGTTGGAAGAGGCCTGGACCTGGGAGCATATGGCGCTGACCCGCGCGCGGGTGGTGAGCGGCGACAGGGGCCTCGCAGGCAGGGCCGAGGCCATTGTTGCCCGCGTGCTCGCCCGGCCCGGCGACAAAAACAAGATTGCCGCTGACGTCGCAGAGATGCGCGCGATGATCGACAAGGAAAAGCCGCCGCGGGACATCTGGGATGTCAAGCTGATCGCCGGCGGTCTGGTCGATATCGAATTCCTCGCGCAATATTTCGCGCTGATCGCGCCCGTAAGCGAGGTGGACGACGTGTTGCGCAATCCAGGCACCGAAGCGACACTTGCCCGCCTCGGGCCGTCCTTCCTGGAGCCGGCCGATCTCGATGCCGTGATCCAGGCGCTCCGGCTCTATTCGGCGTTTGCGCAGATGGCGCGGCTTTGCGTCGAGGGGGATTTCATCATTGCGGATGCGCCTGAAGGGCTCAAGGATTTGATCTGCCAGATCGCCGAGACGCCGGATATCCGGGTGCTGGAAGCGGAGATCCGGCGCATGTCGGCGCAGGCGCGCAAGATCTTCAAGGCGACGGTGCGAGCAGGGTGATCAGGCGCGGTTAATGCGGGCGATGCGACGCGCTTCGGCCAGTCGGACGAGGCGATCACGGATCTGCTCGTAAAACTCTTTTGGGATCATGCCGTAGTCGCATCGCTCTGGATTGTCGGGACGGGGACGGAGAAACTCGCTTGGCCAATCGAATGAATTGAGCTCGTCCAGCCGTATCCAATTGGTCTGTTGATCAAGGCCAATCGATGCGCAGAGCGCCGCCGGGATCTCCAGAGATAGGTCCTCCTGGCCGAAATCGGGTGGCGAATGGGTTATGGGGACAACGGAGGCGCGCCCTGTCCGGGAGACGTAGATGACGATCGCGCAGGGACGATCCTTGACGCCTTCCGTCAGGCCGCTTCGTACTTCTTCCAGCCAAAGGTAATTGTATCGGATCACGAGGCCCTGAACTGGAGCCGGCGCCTTCACTCGGATACTTCGCCGTATTTGGCGTTCTTGATGGCATCGAGAAGTTCGTCATCGATATCTTCGACGGCCACGACCTCACGCTCTTTGAGCTTGAGACGCCGGTAATGTTCGAGTTCCTTGGGACTGAGATAGCCGCCGACAACACGATCGTGCGACGTCACTTCGATCACGCCGACGGCGTGGACCTCTTCCCGATAACGCGCGAAGCTACGAGAAAACTGGGTTGCTGAAACCTGCAGAGGACGAGACATCGAACTTCTCCTATAGGAGAAAAATACGTAAATTGTGTATTTTGTCAATGCGAGGGCAGAGGCCAAGTCGTAGCAACCTCCGCCTTTTGTCTCAAAGCCTCACCACGATGATCGTGCCCTTGCCCTCTTCGGAATGGATCTTCATCTCGCCGCCATGAAGCTGCGTCAACGAGCGGGAAATGGCCAAGCCGAGGCCCGAGCCGCCCTGGCTTTTCGCGTATTGGCTCTGCACCTGCTCGAACGGTTGGCCGATCTTGTGCATGGCGGATTTGGGGATGCCGATGCCGGTGTCGGCGATGGTCATGCAGATGCAGTCGCTGAGCTTGCGGGCGCGGACGATGACCTTGCCGTTGGGATTGGTGAATTTCACCGCATTGGAGAGCAGGTTGAGCAGGATCTGCTTCATGGCGCGCTTGTCGGCCATCAGGCGTAGGTCGCCGTCGATATGTTGCTCCACGGTGATGTTTTTCTGAGCCGCCGCAATATTGATGAAGCGCAGGCTTTCCTCGATCAACACGCCAAGATCGGTCGGCTCCGGATGGATCTTGAGATGCCCGGCCTCGATTTTGGACATGTCGAGAATGTCTGTGATGACCTGCAGGAGGTGTTTGCCGCTGTCGTGGATGTCACCGGCATATTCGAAATATTTCTCCGAGCCCAGCGGGCCGAACATCTGGTTCTGCAGGATTTCCGAAAAACCGAGAATTGCGTTGAGCGGCGTGCGCAGCTCGTGCGACATATTGGCGAGGAATTCGGACTTGGCGCGGTTGGCGGCCTCGGCGCGTTCTTTCTCCGCCTGATAATTGGAATTGGCCACCGACAGTTCGGCCTTCTGTCGCTCAAGTTTGAGCCGGGAGGCCGAGAGATCGCCGATCGTCGCCATCAGCCGGCGCTCGGAATCGCGCAACCGTTCCTGATGGCGCTTGAGAAGGGTGATGTCGGTGCCGACAGAGACGAGGCCGCCGTCATCGGTGCGGCGCTCGTTGATCTGCAGCCAGCGGCCATCGGCGAGCTGCACTTCCATGGTCTGCGACATGACTTGACCCGGATCGGGATCGGCGAGGCGCCGTTCGATGACGGGCCTTGACGCCGCCGCCAGGACGCCTTGGCGCTCCGCGCCGGGAACGAGGATATGATCGGGAAGGCCATAGGCCTGTTGGTAATGCGAATTGCACATCACGAGGCGGTCATGCTTGTCCCAGAGAACGAAGGCTTCCGATGTCGATTCAATGGCGTCGGCCAGCCGCTGGTCGGCTTCCGCATAGCGCTGAGCGAGTTTGTGCTGCTCGGTGACATCCATGGCGATGCCGATGAGATGGGCGCGCCGCGAGGTGGAGCGGATGATCTGGGCGCGGGCGCGCAACCAGACATAATGGCCGGCGGCATGGCGGACGCGGAAAACCTGGTCGACCTGGCGGAGTTCGCCGCGGGCGATGCCACGAGCGAGCGAGTAGATCGACTTGTCGTCCGGATGCATGAGCCGCGCCAATTCCCCGAAGGACATCACCGTATCGCGCGCGGCGACGCCAAGCATCTCGAACATCGAACGCGACCAGAACAGCCTGCCGTCCTCCATGTCGAGATCCCAGAGCCCGCAGCGACCGCGCGATAGCGCCGTCTCCACGCGCATATTGGATTCCACGAAAATTTCGTCGGCGTCAGTAGCCCGCTTAGCCTGATTGTAATAGGCGTAGAGAATGACCAGGATGATCGCCGAAATGCCGGTGAACAGCGTGGCGTTGAGCGAAATCTCCTCACGCCATAGCGCATCGACGCCATCCGTCGGCAAAAAGACCATCACCGAGCCGAGACCGGCGCCAATTTGCGCGACCGCGACGAAAAAGTCTTTGCCGCGAAGCGTGACGCGCTGCTCGGGCGCAGCAGGTTGATTGGCGTAGAAATTGGGCGCGAGCGTCTGGATGTAGCGGCTGACGCGATCGGCCTCCGAGCCGACGCTGGCGACGATGTAGCCGCTGCTGTCAGCCGCGTAGGCCTGCAGACCGGAATTCATGAGCGCGACCGGAAGATCGGCGCGCGTCAGCGCTTCGGCGCGCATGGTCTGGCTCTTTACGATGACGTCGGGATTGCCCGCAAGCCGCGCCGCGATGGTGGCGGCGGAAAGCTGGGCTTGCATTCTGTGCGCAGATTCCAGTCGCTCCACCTCGGCATAGATCCCGAAAGCGCGCGACGCGGCGACGACCAGCAGAAAGGCGGTGATGAGGATTGGAACGAAACGCTTCAGATGCGGCTGCGCGCGCGACAAATCGCGGGATCTCGCCCATCCGCGCACAAAAGTCCGCACCTGCCGCTCGATCCCCGAAAGGCTCGCAAAGCCGGGGCGAACGGAACGATCGGTCACGCTTCCCCGTCGCGTATCCGCCATATTTTCCGCCTTGATTCTGTTGATGATTCGACCGCCGCTCGCCCGAATCTACCGTAATGAATCATCCTCGAATCAGCTTGTCCAGAGTGTCGGATTAAACTTTTATTAACCCCTTTATTCGACTCGGCTTTTTTTCGGCGGAACACGCGGGAGGCAAGAAAAATCAGCTGGATAGGCGATTTCGCCTGCTGTTCAAACGGGGGCGGAACCCAATTGAGGCGCAAAAAGAAGCGGCGGGGAAGACCCCGCCGCGCTTGATCAACCCTTGAGCATGCGATCGACGAGATCGCGCACATCGGTGGACAGTGGACCGGACCGGTCGATCTCCATCAATGCCGCCTTGGCGTGGCTGGCGCGCACAGCTTCCAGCGACCGCCATGAACGCATGGAGGTCAGGATTCGGGCGGCGACCTGCGGATTGCGCTTGTCGATCGCCACGATCTGTTCGGCGAGGAAACTGTAGCCAGCGCCGTCCTTGCGGTTGAAGCCGGTCGGATTCTGCATGGCGAAGGAGCCGATGAGCGACCGGAGGCGATTGGGATTGTTCGGCGCGAAATGGCGGCTGGCTGAAAGCGCCTTGACGCGATCGAGCGTCGACGCGCCGGGAATGGCAGCCTGGATGGAAAACCATTTGTCCATCACCAGCGGATTATCGCCGAACCGGGTCTCAAAGGCTGCGAGAGCCTCTGCGGCCTCGGCGCTGTCCGGAAAACGATGGCTCAGCGTCATCAGCGCATGCGCCTGTTCGGTCATGTTGTCGGCTTCCGCAAATACCCCGGCAGCCCGCGCGGGCGTTTCCTCGGCATAGGCGAGCCACACCAAGGCGGCGTTGCGCAGGGCCCGCTTTCCGGCGCTGACCGCGTCGGGGCTGAATGCGCCATCGGAGGCCATCGCCGCATAGATGTCGGCAAGCGGTCCGCCAATCGCCTTTGCGACGGACGAAATCACCGCTTCGCGCGCGGCGTGAATGGCGTCCGTGTCGATATTGGCGCCGATCTCCCGGGCGATATCGGCTTCAGACGGCAAAGCGAGCGCCTGGGCGCGGAAGGCGGGTTCAAGCGCGTCGTTGATCAGGGTTGCGCCGAGAATCTCGGTGAGTTCCGCGCTTGCTGACGGCGTCTCGCCTGATTGGGCTGATCGCACCGCCTTGAGGAGATCCTGCAGCGCCAGCGTGTTGATCGCCTGCCAGCGTGAGAACAGATCGGCGTCATGACGGGCTATATGGACGATATCGGCCGCCGACTGGTCGAGATGCAGGTTGATCGGCGCCGAGAAGCTGCGATTGACCGACAGGACTGGACGCGAGGCCACGCCCTCGAAGACGAAGGTTTGGGCTCGATCGGTAAGATGCAGGACGCCGCCGGAATATTCGCCGCCGGTAACGGCGCTGGGCTTGGCTTCCGAACCGTCTTCCAGGATCAGGCCAAGCGCCAGCGGAATATGCATCGGCTGCTTGACGGCCTGGCCGGGGGTCGGCGGGATCATCTGTTCAAGCGACAGGCTGAGCGTCTTGGCTCCAGCGTCATAGGAGGTGGAGACTGACACCAGCGGCGTGCCGGACTGGCGATACCAGAGCGAGAACTGGCCGAGATCGCGACCGCTCGCATCCTCGAAACACGTGACGAAATCCTCAATGGTCACGGCCTGGCCGTCATGGCGCTCGAAATAGAGATCCATGCCCTTGCGGAAATCCGCCGCGCCCAGCAGGGTCGCGATCATCCGGGTGACCTCGGAGCCCTTCTCGTAGACCGTAGTGGTGTAGAAGTTGTTGATCTCGCGATAAAGCTCGGGCCGCACCGGATGGGCGAGCGGGCCTGCATCCTCGGCGAACTGCTCGGCCTTGAGATGACGAACCTCGGCGATGCGCTTGACGGCGCGTGAGCGTTGATCGGCGGAAAACTCGTGGTCGCGATAGACGGTCAGGCCTTCCTTGAGGCAGAGCTGGAACCAGTCGCGGCAGGTGATGCGGTTGCCAGTCCAGTTGTGGAAATATTCGTGCGCGACGATTGCCTCGATATTGGCGTAGTCCTGGTCGGTCGCGGTTTCCGGATCGGCGAGAATGTATTTGTCGTTAAAGACGTTGAGGCCCTTGTTCTCCATGGCGCCCATGTTGAAGTCGGACACGGCGACGATCATAAATATGTCGAGATCATATTCCCGG
Organism: Rhizobium sp. SG_E_25_P2; assembly: GCF_029892285.1. GTDB lineage: Bacteria > Pseudomonadota > Alphaproteobacteria > Rhizobiales > Rhizobiaceae > Rhizobium_E. The sequence goes on along the minus strand of NZ_JARXVM010000014.1, from coordinate 75,930 downwards.
CCAAAGGCTTCCTCGTCCCACTTCATCGAACGCTTGAGCGCGTCCATGGCGTAGGCGGCGCGCGGCTCCTTGCCATGCTCGACATAGATCTTGAGCGCGACTTCATTGCCGGACATGGTGGTGAACGTGTCTTCGACCACGCCGAGATTGCCGGCCACCAGCGCGAAGAGGTAGCTGGGCTTGGGATGCGGATCAAACCAGGCGGCGAAACGGCGGCCATCGCCATAGGGGCCGGCGCCGAGGAAATTGCCGTTCGACAGCATCAGCGGATTGGCGTCGCCATCGCCGATAATGGTGATCGTGTAGACGCCGAGAACGTCGGGACGATCCATGAAATAGGTGATGCGACGGAAGCCTTCCGCCTCGCACTGCGTGCAATAGGTGCCGTTGGTGCGGTAAAGGCCCATCAGCTTGGTGTTGGCTTCGGGATTGATGATTGTCTCGACTGTCACCTCAAACGTCACACCGGTCGGCAGACCGCGGATGATCAATTGCTTGTCGGAGACGTCGTATTGCGAGGCGGGAATATCGTTGCCGTCGATCGCGACCGCCTTGAGCGATAGTTCATCGCCGTCGAGCACAAGCGGCGCATCTTCGGAGACGCCTTCGCGGCGATGCATCAACGATCGCTGGATCACCAGCGTCGCCGTGGGATCGAGTTCGAAGGTGAGATCGACGCGCTCGAGCACGAAATCTGTTGGGCGGTAATCTGTCAGATGAATTATCTGGCCGGAGGAGGCGTCCATCGTGTCTTCCCGGTTTGCAAGCGCGAATTGTCATGGTGATCGTCGTCGAAAGCGCTCATCCCCGCTTGCCCTCTATGCGATGCGCGCAAATCCGGCGGTAGTATTTCAATGAAAAGCTGATCTAACGTTAACATGTATCAAATAGGAACAACTTTGTCATAGTCTGCGTGGATCAGGCTTGTTGAGCGCTATCATTATTATAGATTCAGGGCGCTCTTGATTTCCTCGTCGCGTTCCGTCTCTTGAACCACCACGCAACTCCAGCCGAGCCCGTCATAATCCTCGTAACCGAGTGTCTTGGCGAAAGCGACGAGCGTTCCGTCATTGATGTAATAGCTGCCTTTGCTTCTGCCGCCTGAAGACAACTGGAAGCTGCGATAGAGCTGCTGTGGCCTCGTGGTGGCGATGATGCGGCTGTTTTCATCCAGCAGATGCACCGCAGTTTTGTCGGCGATGTGCGGCGGAAGATTGGCTTCTTTTTCGACGATCGCCTGTCCCTGATTCTTCCAATCGAAATAGACGCCCAGTGCGCCGAGCGGCGCGCCGTTCTGATGGCCGCCTTCGCGGATGGCCGTCGCGTAGACCAGCGTGTCCTCTCCCTGGTGGAAGGGGGAAGGGGAAACCTTGTCGACGATGTAATCATTGCCGCTTTGTGTGGCGAGCGCAGCCTTCATCCAGGGCTCTGCACGCAAGGACTGTCCCATGATCGATTTACGATATTTGGGATTGGCTGTGGCGACCGCGCGACCGTTGATGTCGACCAGTACAAGGTCTAGATAAACGGTATAGAAGCGGTTGATGACGCTAAGCCTTTCGGCTGCATGATCGAAGGATGATTGTGTTTGCGCCTCCAGCGCTTGCCAAAGGGCGGAATCGGTCGCCCACCAACGCACATCGGCGGTTCGTTCGAACAGATTGCGCACGATCAGCTGCACGAGAGATTGGGCGAGGTCTGTCAGTCGTTCGCCCTCCATCTGGGCGACCAAACCATCGGCGATGCCGCGCCCCATATTGATCCGCTTCAACACATTGCTTTCGAAGCGAGAGGCGAGATCGGAGGAATTTTCGGCCAGCCGCTGGACCTCGGCCGCGACCACGGCAAACCCCTTACCCATGTCGCCCGCACGCGCCGCCTCGATCGCCGCATTGATGGCGAGGAGCTTGATCTGCTTGACGATGACGCTGTTGGCCTCGCCGTAGCCGGTCATATCGGCGGCAATTCGATCGGTGACAACACGCATTGCGCGTGGCGATATCTGTTCGGATGGCTTTGTGGTTGCTTTTTTGACGGCGTAAGCCATAAATATTCCCCTTTTATGTGGAAATTCGTCTAGTATAGATATTGAAATGCCTAAAGACGCATCATTTGCCTATCTGATATGCAACCTATGATAGATTTTTAATGATAATTTTTGGTAAACAATATGTTGCGTCTTTATATGGATAAGGTTTCAGCATGCCCCGGTACTTGTGCTGGGGAGCGAATGGGGCCAAAGGAAAGCGATCATTTTCGATCGTGTATGTTTTCCATGGACAAGACTGTCACCAATCCTCTGCGCGGCATCACGATGAAGCTGCTGTCGATCTTGCTGTTTCTGTGCATGCAGATCCTGATCAAGGAAGGCGGCAAGGGGCTGGCGACCGGGGAGATTACGTTCTTCCGATCCTTGTTCGCCATGCCGGCCATTCTCGCCTGGCTGGCGCTGCGCGGCGAGTTCCTCTCCGCTTTCCGCACGGACAATCCCTTCGGTCATTTCAAGCGCGGTTTTATCGGCGTGATCTCGATGTCGTTCGGTTTTTATGCGCTGGTGCATTTGCCACTGCCGGAGGCGATCGTGATCGGTTACGCGCTGCCGCTATTCACCGTCATTGCTGGCGCTGTTCTGCTCGGCGAAGAGGTGAGGGCCTATCGCTGGAGCGCGGTGGCCGTTGGCTTTGTCGGCGTGATGATCATTCTCTGGCCCAAGCTCGATCTGTTCACCTCTGGGCAGATGAGCACGGGGGAATTTGCCGGCGCGATTGCCGCGTTGATGAGCGCGGCGATGGCGGCGCTGGCCATGGTGCAGGTCCGGCAATTGGTGCGGACCGAGAACACGCCGACGATCGTGTTGTATTTCTCCCTGTCCGCGACGCTTCTTTCGCTTCTGACCATCCCGTTCGGCTGGCCGGCGATGACATGGGAACAGGCGCTGATGCTGATGGGGGCGGGCTTTTTCGGCGGGGTCGCCCAGATATTGCTGACCGAGAGCTATCGCTATGCCGATGTCTCGACCATCGCGCCGTTCGAATACACATCGATCATCGGCGGGGCGGCGGTCGGTTATCTGCTGTTCGGCGAGACGCTGAGCGCCTCGCTGTTTTTCGGCGCGGCCGTGATCATCGGCTCCGGCGTTTTCATCATCTGGCGGGAAAGCCGCCGCGGGGTCAAACGTCCGTCGGCGGGATGATGGCGGGACGCTGCCGCAGGCGAAGCCCGGCATAGGCGCCGTAGAGCGCAAAGCAGAGCGCCAGCAGCATCGGCAGGCCGGGCGCGCCGGCGAATGCGATGGCCTGGCCGGCGGCCAGCGGGCCGACGACGACGCCCAATCCATAGAGCACGGTGATGCCGCTCGAAATCCGCACATATTCGCCGGGTTCGGCGAGATCATTGGCATGCGCCACATTCAGCGAATAGATCGGGAAGATCACCATGCCGGCCAGGAAGCCGGAGAGATAGACCATATAGGGCGAGGCCGTGGACGCGGCCATGGCGAGCGCGGCGACGATGCCGAAAGCGCCGCAGGCGACCATCACCAACCGGCGGTCCATGCGGTCGGAAATGCGGCCGAGCGGAAACTGCGCCACCACGGAGCCCAAAATGACGGCGGCGATGAGATTGGCGCCGCCGGTTTCGCTGAGGCCGGTCATTTTGGCGTAGACGGCCGAGAAATTGACCCAGGCCGCCGAAATGACGCCGGCAATGAAGGTGCCGACAAAGGCGACCGGCGAGCGCGTCCACAGGCCCTTGAGATCGAAACCCGCTTCGGTGGGGATGGACGGTGTCGAACTCGAGGTCAGCGCGATCGGGAAGATGGCGACGGAGAACAGGATGGCGGCGACGATGAACAGCACCGTGGTCATGGGATCGGCGAGGGCTGCGATATAGGGGCCGGCAATCGAGCCGCCCATGGCCACCACCATATAGACCGAGAACATCAGGCCGCGATTTTCATTGGTCGCCTTCTCGTTGATCCAGCTTTCCATGATCATATAGCCGCCGGCGATGGCGAAGCCGAACAGGCCGCGAAACAGCATCCACCAGAAGGGCGTCTGTTCGAGCGAGCAAAGCAGGATCGAAATCGACATCAGCGCGATATAGGCGGAGAACACCCTGATATGGCCGGTGCGGCGGATGAAGCGCGGCGTGACGAAGGACGACAGCGTATAGCCGAGCGAATAGACCGCGCCGATCAGCGAAATGTCATAGGCCGTCCAGCCTTCGCCGAGCGCGCGCAATTGCACGATATAGCCGCCCAGACCGAAACCGGTCATGACGATGAAGATCGTGAGAAGCAGGCTGGAAATCGATTTGAGGCTGTTGGTCACATCAAGGCTCCGTAGCAGCCGCCGATTGTAGCGCGCCGGCGGCTGCTTAGGCTATTCCGTCCGCGCCGTCCATCGGCGAAGCCGATGCATGGCGGGTGGGGGAGAGGCTTTGTTCTGCGCGGAGATACGCGCGGGCTATGACCACGGCGATGTAGGTGACGAAGAGCGCGTTGAGCCAGAAAAAGGTGATGACTTCTGCGATGTGCTGAACGGAAAAAGCCTTCCCTAGAACTGGCGCATCGGCAACGTCCTTCGCCGCCAGCGATATCCCCCAGCTAACGCCTTCGATCAGAACGTTTACGAAGACTAAACTCAGGAGCACACGGAAGAATACGCCTGGGAACGTCATCTTCGCCCTTCTGATCGTCTTCAGAAAACTGTTGTCGGCGAGCCCTATCCCTGCAGGAAGCCAAGTCCCGGCGAGTCCAAGCGCCAATGAGACAAAAAGAGTTGAGAAGATGAAACTCGCCATAAGGAAGCGGGTTGAATCAGGGTCCCGGTAGCCAAGCGAGTATGTGAATCCTGCAGCTGTAACCTTGGCTAAAGTCATCAAGAGGAAATATTTAAGGAAATAACTTGGGTATAGCCATTGGAAATGTTTTTTCTCGCGTGAATCTATCCCTCTGGGGGACGTGTTGTTGGGGAAAATCACTGAGGACATCGCTTTCCCAAGTAGATAGGCAAAGCAAAATTGACCTATCCATCCCCCGGGAACTGTTGCGCCTAGTTTTGAGTAAATGAATTCTAAACCGAAAAACACAGAGAACGTCACAAGATAGGCTGTGAGATGACGTTTTATGATCGCAATTGAATCTTTGAGCATGTTTCAACGCAAGAAAATTGGTGCGGTGTATTCGTTTGTTTCCCCCGTCCCACAACCAGCGGCAAGCGCCCCGCTCACAACGCCGCCCAGTCCGCCGCGTCCTCGCGTTCGCCGATCAGGGCGAGGCCATGGGCGATGGAGAGGAGTTCTCCGCCGCTTTCGATGCGCTCGGCGCCGAAGCGGTTTTCGAACAGGCGGCGCACCGCCGGCACGAAGGAGGTGCCGCCGGTGAGGAAGACCTTGTCGATCGCCTCGGGCGCCAGGCCGGTCTTGGCCAGAGCGTCGTCGAGCGCGGCTTCCATCGCCTTGAGGTCGTCGGCGATCCAGCCTTCGAAATCCGTGCGCTTGACCATGCGGCGGCTCTTCTCGCCGAGCGGCGCAAAGAAGAATTCGGTCTCTTCCTCCTCCGACAGGCGCATCTTGGTCCGCGACACAGCCTGATAGAGCGGATAGCCCTCATCCTGGTCGATCAGATCGATGAAGGCTTCGAGCTTTTCCGGCTCAAGCGAGGCGCGAACCAGCCCCTTCAAATCCTGGAAATCCTTGAGCGTCTTGAAGATCGACAGCTGGTTCCAGCGGCCGAAATTGGCGTAGTAATTGGTCGGAACATCAAGAATCTTGTCGAAGCTCTTGAATTTCGAGCCTTTGCCAATCACCGGCGAAACGAGATTGTCGATGATGCGATAATCGAACTGGTCGCCGGCCACGCCGACGCCGGAATGGCCGAGCGGCGTCGCCGTCAGCCGGCCCGCAGCAGTTTCGAAACGGATGACGGAGTAGTCGGTGGTGCCGCCGCCGAAATCGGCCACCAGCACGGTGGCGTCGCGCTTCAGCTTTTCGGCGAAGAAGAAGGCCGCCGCGACTGGCTCATAGACGAAATGCACTTCCGGAAAGCCGAGACGGCCCAGCGCCTCGTTGTAGCGCTTGACGGCCAGCCCTTCATCGGGATTGGCGCCGGCATATTTGACCGGGCGTCCGACCACGATGCGGTTGATGTTGCTATCAAGAGACGCTCCGGCATAATCGCGCAGCCGGTTGAGGAAGGTCTCCATCAGATCTTCGAAGCTGAAGCGCTTGGCATAGACCATCGTGCCTTGAAACAGCGGCGAGGCGGCAAATGTCTTGATCGACTGCAGGAAACGCACGTCGCCGGGATTGTCGACAAAGACGCGGATCGCCGCCGCGCCTGCTTCGACCTCAAGCTTGGAGGCGCCCAGGCGTCCATCCTTCATGAAGGACAGACAGGTGCGCATGCTGTCGGTGCGGCCGGCGAGGCTGTCGAAGGACAGCGAACGCGAGCCGTCGCCTTCCTTGACCGCGAGCACGGTGTTGGTGGTGCCGAAATCCAGGCCGAGCGCGGTCGCCATCTGAAAACTCCATCGGAAATGGGAAATGCTGCGCCGCAGCGGAAGGCGCGCCTCATGCCACAGGGCACGGGGGATGGCAATGGGAATTTGACGCTGAGCCTGAACGCGACTACCCTCGCGCGAAGGACACGGAGGATCTTCCGCATGGCCAGGACGACTGCAAGCCGAGACGGCGCCGATAAGATAAACTCGACAGAAAATGATGGTTCAACGGACTGGAGGTCTGCGCTGCACGCCGTTTTCGGCGTCTGGCGGGATCATGATGACCTGGGTCGACTAACCATCGAGGAGCGGCGAGAACTCGTCGAGCGAATGTCCAGAGCCGACGGTGCATGATTGTCGACAGTTGCATTCTGATTGATATTTCCCGAGGCAACCAAGCCGCTCTCAATTTTCTCCTGCACCAGAATGAGCGTCCCGCCATTTCTATGCTGACTGTGGTGGAAGTCATGCGTGGGCGTCCGCAAGCCGTCCGAGGAAACGCTTTTCCGCGCCCTGTTTGAGAAAATGGTTTGTGTGCCCGTGGATCTCGATATTTCCTTGCGCGCGGGTGAAAATCTTCGCCGCTATGGACCGAGCCACGGCGTAGATCTTGTAGATGCTGTTATCGCGTCGACAGCCATCTCGATGCAAAAGCCGTTGGCGACGTTGAACCTCAAGCATTTCCCCATGTTCCCAGATCTGGTGCGACCTTAGTGATATGCAGGTTCCTGGCAGCCGATTTTCTAACATTTTTTTGCCCAATAATTTACGTTTACGTCAAAGTAAGGTATGAGCAAATGAGATAGGCTTATGTCGTTTGCTGGCTCGACAAGGTTTTGCGGATTTGACACAAGTCATCGACAAATTTTTGCGCGCCCGGCCGGAGTTTTTGAGATGAGCGACATGGAATTGCCCGAACGCGAGAGCATGGAATTCGACGTGGTGATCGTGGGCGCTGGTCCTGCGGGTCTTGCCGCCGCCATCAGGCTTAAACAGGTCAATCCCGAGCTGTCGGTGGTGGTGCTGGAGAAGGGCGCGGAAGTCGGCGCGCATATCCTGTCGGGCGCGGTGGTCGATCCCATCGGCGTCGACAGGCTTCTGCCGGGCTGGCGCGACGAGGCGGATCATCCGTTCAAGACGCCTGTCACCGACGACCATTTCCTGTTTCTGGGGCCGGCGGGCTCTATCCGCCTGCCCAATATGTTCATGCCGCCTTTGATGAACAATCACGGCAATTATATCGTCTCGCTCGGCAATGTCTGTCGCTGGCTGGCGACGAAGGCGGAAGAACTCGGCGTCGAGATCTATCCGGGCTTCGCCGCCACTGAAGTGCTGTATGACGATCATGGCGCGGTGCGCGGCGTCGCCTCGGGTGACATGGGCATCGGCCGCGATGGCGAGCCGACCGGCAATTATGCCCGCGGCATGGAGCTTCTCGGCAAATACACGCTGATTGGCGAGGGCGTGCGCGGTTCGCTCGCCAAGCAGTTGATCGCCAAATACGACCTATCGAAGGATCGCGAGCCGCAGAAATTCGGCATCGGCATCAAGGAACTCTGGCAGGTCAAGCCCGAGAACCACAAGCCGGGCCTGGTGCAGCACTCCTTCGGCTGGCCGCTCGACATGAAAACCGGCGGCGGCTCCTTCCTCTATCATCTCGAAGACAATCAGGTGGCCGTCGGTTTCGTCGTGCATCTGAATTACAAGAACCCCTATCTCTTCCCGTTTGAAGAGATGCAGCGGTTCAAGACGCATCCGGCGATCCGCGGCGTGTTTGAAGGTGCAAAGCGCATCTCCTACGGCGCGCGCGCCATCACCGAAGGCGGCTACCAGTCGGTGCCGAAGACAAGCTTCCCCGGCGGCGCGCTGATCGGCTGTTCGGCCGGTTTCGTCAATGTGCCGCGCATCAAGGGCAGCCACAATGCCGTGCTCTCCGGCATGCTCGCCGCCGACAAAATCGCGGAAGCGATTGCCAATGGTCGCGCCAATGATGAAATCGTCGAGATCGAAAACGAATGGCGCGCTGGCGACATCGGCAAGGACCTCAAGCGCGTCCGCAACGTCAAGCCGCTCTGGTCGAAATTCGGCACGGCGATCGGCGTGGGCCTGGGCGGTCTCGATATGTGGACCAACCAGCTGTTCGGCTTCTCCTTCTTCGGCACGCTGAAGCACGGCAAGAATGACGCCGCCTCGCTGGAGCCGGCCGCCAAGCACAAGAAGATCGACTATCCCAAGCCGGACGGCGTGCTGACCTTTGACCGTCTGTCTTCGGTGTTCCTGTCCAACACCAATCACGAGGAAGACCAGCCAATCCATCTTCGCCTTAAGGATCCGGCGCTGCAGAAGTCGTCCGAACTCGACATCTTCGCCGGCCCGTCGTCGCGCTACTGTCCGGCCGGCGTCTATGAATGGGTGGAGAAGGATGGCGACAAGGTCTTCGTGATCAACGCGCAGAATTGCGTCCACTGCAAGACCTGCGACATCAAGGACCCCAACCAGAACATCACCTGGGTGCCGCCGCAGGGCGGCGAGGGGCCTGTTTATCCGAATATGTGATTGGTGCGCGGACGCGTTTTTGGTATAGGTGCGTGACCCGTTGGCAGACTGATGGCTCTGGCAGACAGTCATGCTAAAAGAGAAACACGTTGGTCCAGCATCAAAAGGATTGAGATCTTTAAGAGCAATCGGTTCTTGGCAGCGCCAACGACGATCCCGGGGTGGGTGGGAAGCCAGCAAGGAAATTTGAAAAAGCGACATGTTTCTTTTGCTCGCTTTCTCTTTCAATAAATGTCGACAACTTGAGTGTAGGAAACCTTTCTCCGGTTTGCTGCCATTCAAACAAACTCCGATTGTAGCTTCTCGATGAGGGCCTTTCAGCGCGAGGGGGCAGGAGGGCCTCTGTCACGTTACTGACTGACGCAGCATATTTCGTATGCAGCGGCGCGATGATTTCGATGATCAGGTCAACAATCGTTTGTCCGAATTCCACTGTTTCGGCCTTCGCTGGAATGTAGCCCTTGTGTACTACCTTATTTCGAAACTGGGTGCCTTTCTTTCCATCATTCAGCGCCGGAACTTTCTTCGAATTTTCCATTGAAAAGACAGCGTGGAAGAAGCCGAATTGTCGCTCGCTGGACTTATCTAGCGGGTTCCATGCGAGATTAAATTCATCATCTTTGCCTCGCGTGTTGAAAATCACCCGACAGTAGAACTCCATTGCTCGTTCAAGCGCTGCGGCAAAACTTGCAACAGCATCTCGGAAATAACCGTCCACAATTGCCTGGGCGGCGACTTCGCACAAGACCTCGAACTTTGGTTGCGTAAAAAGGGTGGAAGTGGTGTGACCACGCTCACATGTGAAAATGCATATGCCGTTGTCCGTAATGGGAACGGAATGTATCGTGGGGGCTCCAAACGCCGTGTTGCCTTCAAAATACATCTGGTTGCACTTTGGGCAAACAATCAGAACCTTCACTGTTCACCTATCTTCGTTAGGATTTGTTTATCGACGGCAATGTCGGGACAGCGGCCAGCTGTTCCGATTGATCGCAATCACCATCCATAATACTATACCTAGGATTGCGGGGGCAAATTTTAAGCCATGCTCGACTGTTTACAGGGTTCGGCTAACAATACACGCTAATTCAGCATGCCGAAGGCAAGTGGATCAAGTGTTCAATCGCCTTCGGCAGTTTGCAAGCCCAGGAAAGCGAGATACGTCAGCCCCCTTTACCCGGCATTAACCATAATCTTCCTAATGTTCCCGCCATCAACGGGGCATTAAGGAATCAATTCGATGGCGGTTTCTCGGCGAGCGTTCCTTCTCGGCGCATCGGCGCTTCTGGCGGGATGCCAGACCAATCATTCCAATGACAAGGCCAATTACGCCGCTCAGACGACCGAACCTTATCCGCTGCCCGCCATGTCGCTGGAGAAGATCAAACCGGAACTGCGTCGTGCTGAGGTCGATTACGCCACCAGCCAGGCTGCCGGCACGGTGGTTGTCGATACGCCGGCTCGCAGGCTCTATTATGTGCTCGGCAATGGCCGGGCGATCCGTTACGCCGTCAGCGTTGGCCGGGAAGGGTTGGAACTGCGCGGCAACGCCTATGTCGGCCGCAAGGCCGAATGGCCGACCTGGACGCCGACCGCCAACATGATCCGCCGCGAACCGGCGAAATACGGCCCTCTTGCCGGCGGCATGCCCGGCGGCCCCAACAATCCGCTCGGCGCCCGCGCCATGTATCTTTATCGTGGCGGCAATGATATCCATTTCCGCATTCACGGCACCAACCAGCCGCAATCGATCGGCTATGCGATGTCGTCGGGATGCATTCGCATGTTGAACCACGACGTGATCGATCTCTACAGCCGCGTCTCCACCGGTGACAAGGTCGTGGTGCTTCAGGCCTGACGCTTTGACAGTAGCCCGGTCGACAAGATCACGCCGAGGCCGGTGATGACGGCTGCGGCGATCGTGGCCGCGCCGATCTGCTCGCCGAGCAGCAGTCCGCCGCCGATCGCGGCTGCCGCTGGCGTCGCCGCCGTGTAGGCCGCAGCAAGCGTGCCGCCTAGCGCCCGGATGGCGTAGCCATAGAGCAGGGTGGCGCAAAGGCCCGACAAGACGCCCTGTGTCAGCACCTGCAGGGCGACTTCACCGAGCGGCGCCGATAGCAGGTGAAGTCCCAAAAACGGGATGAGGGCTAGCGTGATCAGCGTCGACCAGACGCAGACCAGCGCCCCACCTTCGAGCGGTGTCAGGCCGGAGCGTCTGAACGCATGGGTGAAGACCGCTCAGAGCGTGGCGCAAAAGGGCAGGATCAAATAGCTCTTCCAGCCCAGGTCGACATCGCCGACGCCCGCCGTCAGCATCACCAGCCCGCCGAGCGCGATGGCGGCCATTCCGAACCAACGCATCAGGTCAGGGCATTCGCGATAGACCGCCACGCCGATCAACGCCGTTGCGAGCTGCATCACGCCAGGCAGCAGCACGCCTGCCGCCGAGGCCGGCGTCGCCCGCATGCCCACGGCCACGATCTGGAAGAAAGGCGCCCCCGATCCCAAGATCATCAGCACGAGCGGCCATTTTAGCGTCGCCTTGGGCCAGAGGCCGGTTCTCAGCCAGACCGGCGCGAGGATCAGCGCCGGAATGCCATAGCGCAGGAGGCTGAGATCCACGGCCCTGAGCGACGATACGGTTCCGTGCCGCGTCGACACCAGCCATGCCGCCCAGATCGCCACCACCGACAAAGCTGCGATGCGGCCCAGCATAGGCGATGTTGCGTGTGTTGTTGCCGTTTCCCTCGCCATGGCCATTTGCCCCTCCCGCCTGCATCTTAAGTTCCGGAACATTAATTCAGCGGTGGCGCGCATGTCCTTGCGTCTTGTGGCTTGAAATATGAATGATAGGGCAGAATATTGCGTCCAATGACAATGAAATGGTGAGTAATGCCAAAACTGGATGAATTCGATCTCGCGATCATCGATGCGCTGCAGGAGGATGCGCGCATGAGCAATGTCGATATCGCCGCGCGCGTCAATCTCTCGCCGTCGCCCTGTCTCAGGCGCATCCGCGCTCTGGAAAAAGCCGGCGTGATCCGCGGTTACAGGGCGGATGTCGACCGGCGCAATATCGGGCTCGAACTGACGGTGTTCGTGTTCTTCAAGGTGATCCGCCACAGCCGCGAGAACGCCGGCAATCTGCAGGATGCGCTTCTGGCGCTGCCTGAAGTCGTCGCCTGCCACATGATCTCGGGCGAGGCGGATTTTCTGGCAGAGGTCGTGGTGGAGGATCTGGCCGCTTATGAACGGCTGCTGACCGAGAAGCTTCTGACGCTTCCCGAGGTCACCGACATCAGGTCCAATTTTGCGATCCGCACGGTCAAGGCGAACGGACCGCTGAAACTGCCGATCGTATGAGACGGCGCGTTAGCGCGCCGCCCGCTTTTCCAGAAGCCAGGACGCGCCGAACACGAACAGGCCGAAAAAGGACAGGATGGCGCCGACATAGCCGGTGGCGGCATAGCCGTAGCCATAGGCGATCACCAGACCGCCGAGCCAGGCGCCCAGCGCATTGGCGACATTGAAGGCCGAATGCATCGAGGCGGCGGCCAAAGTCTGGCCGTCGGCGGCGACATCCATCAGGCGCGTCTGCACGGCGGGGCCGGCGGCGAAGGTGCATCCGATCAGGAACACCGACAGGCAGAGCAAATAGGGATTGGCGGCCGTCAGGCCGAAAATGGTCATGACGATGACATTGAACACCAGCATGCCGCCGATCGTGCCCATCAGCGACATGTCGGCGAGTTTGGAGCCAACGACATTGCCGACATTCATGCCGACGCCGAACAGCACCATGATCACCGGAATCATCGTGGCGGGCATTAGCGCGACTTCCGTCGCGGTGCCGGCGATATAGCTGAAGATCGAGAACATGCCGCCGAAGCCGGTGGCGGCCAGCGTCAGGGTCAGAAGCACCTGCGGATGGGTAAAGGCGATCAGTTCACGCGCCACACTCGCGCCATGGGCCGGTTTGTCGCGCGGCAGGTAAAGCCAGATCAGAGTGACGGTCAGCGCGCCGATGCCGCCGACGGCGAAGAACAGCACGCGCCAGGAGAGATATTGACCGAACAGCGCCATGACAGGCGTGCCGGCCAGCGTCGCCACCGTCAGGCCAAGCATCACGTAGCCAACGGCGCGAGCGCGCATATAGAGGGGCACCAGCGAGGCCGCGACCAGCGCCGAGACGCCGAAATAGGCGCCATGCGGCAGGCCCGTGAGAAAGCGGAGCGCCGTGAAGCTCCAGAAATCAGGGGCAATCGCGCTGGCGAGATTGCCGGCGGCGAAGACGCTCATCAGCACCAGCAGCAATGACCGACGCGAGGATTTAGCGCCGAGAATGGCGATCAGCGGCGCGCCGATCACCACGCCCAGCGCATAGGCGCTGATCACGTAACCGGCTTCCGGTGTCGTCACCGCGAAAGTGCGGGCCAAATCGGGCAACAAGCCCATGATGGCGAATTCGCCGGTGCCGATGCCGAAGCCGCCGCAGGCGAGCGCCAGGATCACCAATGCGATCTGAAAACGCGTCAACGCCGCGGCTTCTTCGGGAATTGCAGTCGTATCGGTGCAAACAGCGTTGCTCACGGTGAAGATCCGTCTGAAAGGGCTCGGAAAGCCGGGATATCGAGAATGGGAGCGGCGCAGGCGATTCAGGCCGTCCGATGATGAATTATAGTACTATAATAGGGATATTGCGCTGCGGTAAAGGCGATTTTGCGGCGCGAACGCAAATGATAATGATCAAAAATCCATTCCGCGCGTTACTGACCCGGCCGCGCCTAATAATCGCGGGAATAAAGCCTATATGCTGCTGAGAACACGGGAGATGACGGGTGAAGATCAAGGCCATTCTCAACCGCGACGGCGGCACGTTCCGGACGACGGACATGAAGGCGTATGAGGCCAAGATGACGGAGATTTTCGCCGAACGCGGTCATGCGCTCGAGACGGTTGTCGTCGAAGGCGCCGACATCGGCGCGGCGCTCGAAAAGGCGGCGGGGCGCGACGATCTCGATGCAATCATTGCCGGGGGCGGCGACGGCACGATTTCCTCGGCCGCTGGCATCGCCTGGAAGGCTGGCAAGCTGCTTGGCGTCATCCCGGCCGGAACGATGAACCTGTTTGCCAGGACGCTCCGGTTGCCGCTCGACATCTGGCAGGTTTTGCCCGTGCTCGCCGATGGCGTCATCGACGACGCCGATATCGGCAGCGCCAATGGCCGGGCTTTCGTGCATCAGTTTTCCGCCGGCATGCATGCGCGCATGGTGCGCTATCGCAATCAGATGAGTTATGGCTCGCGGGCCGGCAAGATCGCCGCCAATGTCCGCGCTGCGGTCGGCGCGGTGCTCAACCCGCCGCGTTTCGAGATCGAATTCGACGCCGACGGCCATCGCGAGCATCGCATGGTCTCGGCGATTTCGGTGTCCAACAACCCCTTTGGTGAAAATGGATTGCTGGTGGCCGAGGATGTCAAAGCCGGCCATCTCGGTTTCTACATCGCCGATCCGCTTGATCCGGCTGCGGCGCTAGGTCTGGCCGTCGACGTGTTTCGCGGTCGGTTGAAGGCCAATCGCGCCATTACGGAAATGAAGGCGCAGTCGGTGGACCTACATTTCCCCAAACTCTATCGCGCCGCCAATTTCGTGCTCGATGGAGAGTTGATGCGGCTGCCGGCTGATGTTGAAATCCGTCTTCATCCCGGCGAGTTGAAAGTCATCGCTCCGCCGGACGCCAGCCTCAAGCCAATCGACCCAAGGGTATGATTTCCTTGGACTGAGGCTCGAACGGCGCGCCTGACCAGTCGCCTAGCCAGATATCCACCACGAGACCGGCCCGGGCGATCAGGCCCGCGATCTGCGCCTGGTCGATGAACCGGATGGACGAATGGGACGACAGCGTTTCGCCCGACGGCAGGCGATAGGCGGTCTCATAACAGACGATCCCGGTGTCTTCGTCGAAGGTGATGTCGTTCCAGCTTTCCACATCGCCATAAACGGGATGAGCAACGATCCGTCGCGACGCCTCTGGCGTCCAGCCCTCCCATTCGCGGCGAACAGGATTGCGGCTGTCGAAAATGAACTGGCCCGATGGCGTCAAATGCGCGGCGATGGTGTCGAGAGCTGCGGCGACATCCGCGTCAGTCAACAGGCATTGAAAGGCGTGACCTGTCATGCTGACGAGATCGAAACGCTCTCCGAGGCGGATATTGCGTATGTCGCCATTAACCCAGCGGACACGATCGCCCTTGTCGCGGCGCAGCGCCACATCGAGCATGGCGTCAGCCGGATCGACGCCGACCATCGGCCTGCCGTCGGCGATGCCGGCGAGAAAAAGGCCTGTGCCGCAGCCGAAATCGAGCACGGAGCCAGCGGTGCGGGCGAGTTCCGCGCAATAGCGCGTATCGGGCCCCCAGCCGTTTTCGAGATCATAGAAGTCGACCAGCCGCGGATCGCTGTAGAGCCGGTCGTCTTCCTGCCCGGTCACTGGAAGGCCGTTTCGAAGAAGCTGCGCAATTTACGGGAATGCAGTTTTTCCGGCGACATGGCCGAGAGTTTTTCCAAAGCGAGCAGGCCGATCTTCAAATGCTGGCTGACTTGGCTCTTGTAGAAGGCGGTCGCCATGCCCGGCAGCTTCAATTCGCCATGCAGCGGCTTGTCGGACACGCAGAGCAGCGTTCCATAGGGCACGCGGAAGCGGAAGCCATTGGCGGCGATGGTGGCCGATTCCATGTCGAGCGCGATCGCGCGGGCCTGCGACAGCCGCTTGACGGGGCCGGACTGGTCGCGAAGTTCCCAGTTGCGATTGTCGATCGTCGCCACTGTGCCGGTGCGCATGATGCGCTTGAGCTCATAGCCATCATAGCCGGTGACCTCGGCCACGGCATCCTGAAGCGCCTGCTGGATTTCAGCCAGCGCCGGGATCGGCACCCAGACCGGCAGGTCGTCGTCCAGCACATGATCCTCGCGCATATAGGCATGCGCGAGTACGTAATCGCCGAGACGTTGGGAATTGCGCAGTCCGGCGCAATGGCCGAGCATCAGCCAGGCATGCGGCCTGAGAACGGCGATATGGTCGGTGATGGTCTTGGCGTTGGAGGGGCCGACGCCGATATTAACCATAGTGATCCCGGCATGGCCCTTGCGCTTGATGTGATAGGTCGGCATCTGCGGCAGGCGCTGCGCGGGCGAGCCTTCGCTTGGCGCGTCCTCGCCCGGATAGGTAATGAGGTTGCCGGGCTCGACGAAGGCCGTGTAGCCATTGCCGCCTTCGGCCATTTGCTGGCGCGCCCAGGCGCAGAATTCGTCGATATAGAACTGGTAGTTCGTGAACAGCACGAAATTCTGGAAATGCTCGGCCTTCGTCGCCGTGTAATGGCTGAGACGGGCCAGCGAGTAATCGATGCGCTGGGCGGTGAAGGGCGCAAGCGGCTTGGGCGTGCCCGGCGGCGGCTCATACTCGCCATTGGCGATTTCGTCGTCGGTGGTTGAAAGATCGGGCGTATCGAACAGGTCGCGCAACGGCGCTTCGATGGTGCTGCCGACCGACGCTTCGATATGCGCGCCTTCGCCAAAGGCGAAATGCAGCGGAATGGGCGTTGAGGATTCAGCGACCACCACCGGCAGGCCGTGGTTCTTGAGAAGCTGACCGATCTGCGTCTTGAGATAATGCTTGAACAGCACGGGCCGGGTGATGGTGGTGGAATATTCGCCGGGTTCGCTCAGGAAGCCATAGGGCAGGCGGGAATCGACATGGTCATATCGAACCGTTCCGAGCCTGATCTCGGGATAGAAGGCGCGGTAACGGCCCTCAGCGGCCCCGCCCTGAATGATCTTCTCGAAGGCGGACCTGAGAAACGACGTGTTGCGCTCGTAAAGCGCTGCGATCGCTTCGACCGCCTCATCGGGCGTCGTAAAGGACGCTGGCTCGAAGGGCTCGGGGGAAATGACGTTCAGGATGGAGGAAGATAGGATTCGTTTGGCCATGGGCCATAATAGAAGCCGCTTTGTGACAGTTGAACAGTCCCGAAGGGCGCATTCCCGCGAAATTTTCGCGCTGCGCCGCAGCAGGATCGGCGCCGCGCGCTGGCGATCACTGAATGCCGCAGCTGATGTTCATGGGGTTGCTGCAGGCATGACGATCGAACTGGGCGAAATGCGGCGCGCGCGAATGATTTTCAACGGCGACCTGCAACCCCACGGCAAACACCGCGGCCCCGAGGCAGATGATCGCGAAGCGGCGCATCATGATCGCATTCATGTCAGGCTTTTCCCCATGGCGGTTTCGATGGACACATGTCTAATCAGATGTGACTGAACCGGCGCTGACCTCGGTATTCATTTTCGGTTCAGAGTGGTTGCCGGTCGTTAACCCAGGCACTACCTTCCGTCAGCTACAGCAAGGAGACGCCCATGTCCGCGCCCATCGACCTTTACTACTGGCCCACCCCCAACGGTTGGAAGATCACCATCATGCTGGAGGAGCTCGAAACGCCCTACCAGATCAAATACATCAATATTTCCAAGGGCGAGCAGTTCGAACCGTCCTTCCTGGCCATCGCGCCCAACAATCGCATGCCGGCGATCGTCGATCCCGATGGTCCGGGCGGCGCGCCGATCTCGGTGTTCGAGTCCGGCGCCATCCTGCAATATCTCGGCCGGAAGTTCGGTAAGTTCTATCCCGCCGATGAACGCGCCCGCGTTGAGGTCGAGCAATGGCTGTTCTGGCAGATGGGCGGGCTCGGCCCCATGGCCGGTCAGGCGCATCATTTCCGCAATTACGCGCCCGAAAAGATCCAATACGGCATCGACCGCTACACCAATGAGGTCAACCGGCTCTATGGCGTGATGAACAAGCGTCTCGCCGACCGCGATTACCTCGCCGGCGACTATTCGATCGCCGACATGGCCTGTATCGGCTGGGTGATCCCGCACAAGAACCAGGGCCAGGATCTCGATGACTTTCCGAATCTGAAGGCATGGTTCGAGCGCCTGCATCAGCGCCCGGCCGTCCTGAAGGGGATCGCGGTCGGCAAGGAAGAGCGGGAGCGCCAGGCCAATCTCGCCGACGATAAGGAAGCCCAGAAGGTTCTGTTCGGCCAGCGCGCCCGCTGACCATGAAAAAGGCGGCTCCCAGATGGGGCCGCCTTCCATCGTTCGGGCGTTGCTCGATCAGAGCCTGGTCCAGGTCTGCGACTTGCAGAACACGCCCATCACGCAGCCCTTCAGTTTCATCGACGCGCCCGACACGGTTGCATAGCCGGAATAGGTCTTGTCGTCGGCGGGATCGGTGATCTCGCCTTCATATTCGCCGCCAGCGCCCGACATTTTGCCGATCCGTTTGCCGGAATATTTTCCCGACTTCAGCGTCACGCAATAAGCGCCGCCGCATTTGGCGATCGCGGCCGTCTCGCCGCTCTTGGTTTTCCAGTTGCCTTCGATCGGTTCGGCGCAAAACGCCACACCCGCCGAAGCGACGATGAAAAAAGCCGTCAAAATCTTGCGCATCTCGTCCTCCCAGGCTGCGAAGCCGTCCCATGGGCCTCGTGATTGAAATTCGTAACGTCGATTTTGCCGCAAGGAAACAGGAATCTGAGCATCGATCGTATCGCTGCCAGGCCGGCGATCGTTTTGCATGGTTACGGGTCGATTAAAACCACAGGCTGAAATTTTCGTAAAGTTTTCCGCATTCGCCGAGAAGGGCAGGCGGTTGGATACTTAAAGAAAACATAAGTTTACCAGCTGTTCGGATTTCGTTTGCTGCAAATTAAGGATGCATTTTAGGCGAATTTTCAAGGCCGTCCGGCATAGTAGAGCCATAACAAGGACGGCAGTAAACGCCGCCGAAAAACGGAAAGCGCCGAGCAATCGGAAAGAATAGGCAAGCGCGGTCCGGCCTTCATGCAAGGCAAAACAGGGTGAAAAGAAAACAACGTCACGAACAGGGACAAAGACAATGGCGCGTTATGAAATGAACATCTCGAATTCGGCCATGGGCGGCGAGAGCCAGGCTGACATCTTCTGCGACATGGGCCTGATGTACGCCACGGGCCAGGGCTGCGATATCGATCTGGTGTCCGCCCACAAATGGCTCAACATCGCCGCGATCAAGGGCTCCGAACGCGCCGCCATGCTGCGCGCCGAACTCACCCCAACCATGACCAAGATGGAACTGGCCCGCGCTCTTCGCGCCGCCCGCGAATGGATGACGATGCACTGATCGTTATCCGTATGCCGCTCATTACAAAAGACGTGAAGACTAAGACTGCGGTCCACGCAGCAGGATTTTGAAGCCGCGATCGCTCACTCAGCGCCGCGGCTTTTTCTTTGCCTTTCTTATCAGCCGATTTTCTTGAGCACTTTCGGCAGCGCCTGTTCAAAGAGATCGAGATCGGCATCAGGTCCGACGCTGACGCGGATGCAACGGTTGAGCGGGGCGACACCGGGCATGCGGATGAACACGCCTTCTTCCATCAAACCATCGACAATAGCGCGGGCATAGGCGCCGTCGCTCAGGCAGTCGATCGCAACGAAATTGGTCGCGGAGGGCAGGGGAGAAAGCCCATTGGCCCGGGCGATCGCGCCGATCCGCGCTCTTGCCCCGGCGATCTTCGCCAGCGTTTCGGCGAGATAGTCCCGATCCGCGAGCGCGGCGATCGCGCCTGACACGCCAACCCTGTTCATGCCGAAGTGATTGCGGATCTTGTCGAAGGCTTGCGCCGTGCCGCGCGCGGCGATGACATAGCCGATGCGGGCGCCTGCCAATCCATAGGCTTTGGAAAATGTGCGCGTGCGGATCACGTTCTGACGGTCGAGCAGGGCGTTGTTGGCCGGCATCACGCCGTCGGGCGCGGTTTCGCCATAGGCCTCGTCGAGGATCAGCAGCGTCTGCTCGGGAATGGCGCGGGCGAAGGCGAGGACGGCCTCGGCATCGTGCCAGCTGCCCATGGGATTGTCGGGATTGGCGAAATAGACCAGCGACGCTTTCTCGCGCTTCACCGCCTCGAGAAGACCGTCGAGATCCTCCTTGTCGTCTTTGTAGGGCGCCGTGACCAACCGGCCGCCATAACCGTTCACATGATAGTTGAAGGTCGGATAGCCGCCGAGCGAGGTGACGACGGGCATGCCCTTTTCGATGGTCATCCGCACGATCTCGCCGAGCAGCCCGTCAATGCCTTCTCCGACATTGATCTCGTGACGGTCCACCCCGAGATGGTTGGCGAGTGCGTCGCGCAGCGCGAAGTTTTCGGGGTCCGAATATTTCCAGCTTTCTTCGATCGCCGCCGCCATCGCCGCCTTGACGCGCGGCGAGGGCCCAAATCCGTTTTCATTGGCGCCGATCCGCGCCTTGACGAGGAGATTTCGGTTTCGTTCGATCGCCTCCGGCCCCACAAATGGAATGGAGGCCGGAAGGTCGCGAACAAGCGGCGTGAAATGTTCGAAGGTCGACATGCGTTTAGGGTTCCCGATTCAGTCTCGGGAGGCACCCTATTGAAAACGGACGCGTCCGGGAAGATTGTCGCCGGCCATGAAGTCGCCGCGCACGATCTTCGACAGCAGGCCTTCCGGCAGGAGCTTGATGAAGCGCACGCCGACGCGTCCGTCGAGCCGATGGATTTCGGCGCAACCAATGCGGACCGCCAGTCCGGCGAATGAGAGATAGTAATGATCGGGAAGGCCGATCGTCGTGAACATCTGCAGGCAAGCGCCGCCGCGTGAAATGTCCACCACCTGACAGGATCGCGGGGATAGCCCCGCCAGTCCGGGAAGGACCGAATAGACCACGCCGGGTCTGTTGACGACAAACCGTTCGAATTTCTTAGCTTCCAGGCCCTGCTCTACATGAACAGTGCTGATCGTCGCTTCTGCGCCTACAGCCATGGACACACTCCTTGTTTCCATGACCCACAATCCCCTTCAAATGTTTAATCCGCCTCAAGGGGGGTATTAGAATTTTAACGATTCCAGCTTTTGGCGATGGCTGCTGTACGGTTTCGGGAGCGTTGGGCGAAAATGCAACGAATTTACGTCGTCCAGAACGACAAAGGGCCGCACGAGGCGGCCCAGCGAAAAGCATGTCGGAATCGCTCAGATTGCTTCGAGTTCTTCGAGCGAGGCTGCCCCGACGAGCGTCTGCAGATAGCCGGCGTCGAGGAACATGTTGAACTTGATCATCATGCGATCTTTTTCGCGGCGCACCAACGTCGAGCCGATTTCCTCCGACGATCCCATGATCACCAGGAAGAAGTTGCGCGGCAGGTCG
This sequence comes from Rhizobium sp. SG_E_25_P2, assembly GCF_029892285.1. GTDB lineage: Bacteria > Pseudomonadota > Alphaproteobacteria > Rhizobiales > Rhizobiaceae > Rhizobium_E. The sequence goes on along the minus strand of NZ_JARXVM010000014.1, from coordinate 54,607 downwards.
ATATAGGGGCTGAAATTCAAAAGCGCGCCGCCGCAGGAGATGCTCTCGATCAAGGTGTTGTATTTCTTCTTGATCTGCAGATGCGGCGCTACGGGAATAATGGTGCCCGGCCGGTCGATCTTATGCATCTTGAAGCTGCGCTTCGGATTCTGGATCATCAGCACATCATTGAAATTCTTGAATTCCCGGAGCTGCATGGTCATCCTCCTTTCTGGTTGAAGACGACACTAGCACCGGCAGGTTGACCGAGGTTCAAACGGATCGCTACAATTTTACCGAAACGCGTGATTTTCAAGACAACTGGGCCATTGCGGGACAGGTTCCAAGTCCATGATGGTTGACAAGACTTTACCACACCCGCCCCGGCCAGGCTGGCCGCCCAGAAAGTCCGTCGAATGCGCTGTCGGCGGACAGGATGGGCAGTCCCATCTCCAGCGCCGTCGCGGCGAGCATGCGATCGAACGGGTCGCGGTGATCCCAATCGAGCAGACCGGCGCTTCGAGCAATGCTGGGATTGAGGTCAATAATCCGTCCGCCCTGATTGACGGCAAGCTCCGAGAGACGGTCGGTGAACGGCTCCATCTCAGGCCATTTTCCGATTCGAACTTTCTGGCAGATTTCGTAGACGGAAATCGCGCTGACATAAATAATATCAGCGTCCAGAATAATAGCTGCGATATTGCCCGGTAACCGCCGATCCAGATTGATGGTCCATGCCCACACATGGGTATCCAGCAGGTAAGACGCCATCAACCGCCTTCCCAGAGCCTCAACTCTTCTTCGCTCATTGGCTCAAGAAAGTCCGGCGCGTCGCCTTTGAGCTGATCTTTGAGAATGCCCAGCTGGAACTTCCGCTTCTTCGGCCAAGGCACGATCGTCGCGACCGGCCTGTCGCCGTCCGCGATGGTCACATCCTGTCCCGTCTCTGCCGCCTCTTCGATGAGGCGGGCGAGGTCGGTCTGCGCCTGTTCGATCGTCACCTTCATGTCCGGTCTCCTTGCCCATAAAGATGAGCCAAGGAGGCGGAATGTCAAGTCAGGTGGCGAGCAGCCATTCATGCTCCTTGGCGTTGTGGAGTTTCCACACCCGCTTCGGACCCGCCATGACGTTGAGATAATAGAGGTCATAGCCGTGGATGGTGGCGCAGGGGTGATACCCTTTCGGCACCAGCGTCACATCGCCATTTTCCACCGCCATGGCTTCGTCAAGCGAGCGGTCGTCGGTATAGACGCGCTGGAAAGCGAAGCCCTGGGGCGGGTTGAGGCGGTGGTAATAGGTTTCCTCGAGAAAGCTCTCGTTTGGCAGGTCGTCCTGGTCGTGCTTGTGCGACGGATAGGACGAGGTGTTGCCCGAGGGCGTGATCACTTCCACCACCAGAAGCGAGGCGGCTGCACCGTCGTCCTCCGGCATGATATTGGTGACATGGCGGACATTGGAGCCCTTGCCTCGGGTGAATTGCGAATGCACGCCCGGGGCGATGAGTTTGGTCTTGAACCCTTCGCCGCCCGGCGCCGTGCAGACGGCAAGCTCGAGATCGGTGGTGGCCGTCACTGACCAGGAGGAGTCCTTCTGCACATAAAGCGCATGCGGCGCGCCGTCGAATACGCTCATGCGTTCGCCGATCTCGCCGAACTCTTCGCCCGAGGCGGACGCCTTGCCCTTGCCGGTCAACCAGACGAGGCAGGCCTCGCGGTCGCCGGTTTGCTCTGTGACGGTTTCGCCCGCCTTCAGCCGGTAGACCGAAAAGCCGACATAGGTCCAGCCCGCGCTTTCGGGCGTCACATCATGGATGAGGCCGTGGCTTGCCTTGGGTTTCACCAGCAGTTTAGGCATGGTCATAACTCCTGTCTGTCAGATCGGGCGAGGGGCTCAGCCTTTTGGAAAGCCTTCGGTTTCCACCGTATAGCCGGCCGCCGTCATCACGCGCATCAGTTCCGCATGACCAATCTCGGCCATTTTCTGCGGCGGCGCGTTCTTCGGATCCTGCTCGGCTTCGACCACGAACCAGCCCTCATAGCCATAATCGGCAAAGCGCTGGACGATCGCACCGAAATCGAGCGAGCCGTCGCCCGGCACGGTGAAGGCGCCGAGCGCCACCGCGTCAAGAAAGGACTGCTTCGAACGGTCAAGGCTGTCGACGACAGAGCGGCGGATATCCTTCACATGCACATGGGTGATGCGGGCATGGTGATGGTCGATGGCGCGCAGCACGTCGCCGCCGGCAAAGGCCAGATGGCCGGCGTCGAGCAGCAGCGGAATGCCTTCGCCCGAATTCTTCATGAAGGCGTCGAGTTCCGGCTCCGTCTCGACCACGGCCGCCATATGGTGATGGTAGGACAGAGGCATACCCTGTTCCGCGCACCATTCGCCGAATTCGGTCACCTTGCGGGCATAGACCTTCATCTCGTCATCAGATAGGCGCGGCTTGGTCGCCAGCGGCTTGGAGCGGTCGCCTTGGATCGACAGGCCGACTTCGCCATAGACGATGCAAGGCGCGTTGACGGCCTTGAATAGCTCGATCATCGGCGCGATGCGGTCCTTGTTCGCCGAGAGATCCTCGATGGTCAGCGTGCCGGAAAACCAGCCGCCGCACAGCGTGACGTCCGCGGCGCGCAGGATCGGCAGCATGACATCGGGATCATCCGGGAAACGGCGGCCCTTTTCCATGCCGGTGAAGCCGGCGGTGCGCGACTGGCGCAGGCATTCCTCAAGCGACACGTCGTCGCTGAGATCCGGAAGGTCGTCATTCCACCAGGCGATGGGCGACATGCCGAGTTTGGCTTTCATCATGGTCTCCTCAGAGTATCCAGGAAGTCTGGCTTCCGGGAAAACATTGACATGCAGCGAGGCGCTCATCGCGCCTCGTCAATTTATCCGGTCAGCCGATCTGCTGGGCGGCGAGCGCCTTGACATAGGCCTCATGCGCTGCGTTGACGCTTTCGCGCGGGCTGACTTCCGGCACGGCGACATCCCACCAGTGGCCGCCTTCCTGCGTGGTGATCAATGGATCGGTGTCGATCACGATCAGCGTGGTGCGGTCATTGGCCTTGGTCTGTTCAAGCGCCTGTTCAAGCTCGGCGATCGAGGCGACCTTCAGCGCAATGGCGCCCATGGCCTCGGCATGCTTGGCGAAATCGATCTCCGGCATCACCTCGTGATAGGAGTCCTTGAGCAGATTGTTGAAGTTCGCGCCGCCTGTGCCCATCTGCAGCCGGTTGATACAGCCATAGCCCCGGTTGTCGAGCAAAACGACGGTGATCTTCTTGCCGATCATCACCGAGGTCGCCAGTTCCTGGTTGAGCATCATATAGGAGCCGTCGCCGACCATGACCACGACATCGGCGTCGGGCCGCGCCATCTTCACGCCCAGACCGCCGGCGATCTCATAGCCCATGCAGGAGAAGCCATATTCCATATGGTAGCTGCCGGGGCTGGTGGCGGGCCACAGTTTGTGCAATTCGCCGGGCAGGCCGCCCGCAGCGCAGAGCAGCACCGAGTTGTCATTGGCGCGATTGCGCGCAACGGCGCCGATCACTTGGGCATCCGAGGGCAGGGCGTTGGTGGGCGCCATGGCCTTGTTCGCCGCCTGCATCCACTCTGCCTTCAGGCTTTCAGCCTTTGTCTTGACATCAGCCGGCGCAGACCAGCCGGAAAGTGCGGCGGTGATGGCTGTGAGCGCAACCTTGGCGTCGGCCACCAGCGGCAGCGCATTGTGCTTGGCGGCGTCGAAGCTGGCTGTGTTGATGCCAAGGAAACGCACGCCGTCACCCTTGAACAGCGCCCAGGAGCCGGTGGTGAAATCCTGCATGCGCGTGCCCACCGCAATCACCAGATCGGCGGCTTCGGCCAGCGCGTTGGAGGCGGACGTACCGGTCACGCCAACAGAGCCCATCGACAGAGGATGGCGCTCATCGATCGATGACTTGCCGGCCTGGGTGACGGTCACGGGAATGCCGGTCTTCTCGGCGAAAGCCTTGAGCTCTTCTGTGGCGCGCGAATAGAGCACGCCGCCGCCGGCGATGATCACCGGAGACCTGGCGGATTTGATCGCAGCGATGGCGGCGGCCAGTTCATCCGTGTCCGGCTGCGGCCGGCGGAAGCTCCAGACCTTCTCGGCAAAGAAGCTTTCGGGATAATCGAAGGCTTCAGCCTGCACATCCTGGCAGAGCGAGAGCGTCACCGGGCCGCAATCGACCGGATCGGTCAGCACCTGCATGGCGCGCTTCAGCGCCGGCATGATCTGTTCCGGGCGGGTAATCCGGTCGAAATAGCGCGACAGCGGGCGGAAGGCGTCATTGGCCGTCAGCGTGCCGTCGCCGAAATTCTCGATCTGCTGCAGCACAGGATCGGGCGCGCGATTGGCGAACACGTCGCCGGGCAGGAACAGAACCGGCAGGCGGTTGACATGGGCCACGCCGGCGGCGGTTACCATATTGAGCGCGCCGGGGCCGATCGAGGTGGTGCAGGCCATGAAGCGCTGGCGGAAGCTTGCCTTGGCATAGGCGACGGCGGCATGCGCCATGCCCTGTTCATTATGGGCTCGATAGGTCGGAAGCGCTTCGCGCACCTGGTAGAGCGCTTCGCCCATGCCCGCGACATTGCCATGGCCGAAAATCGCCCAGACGCCGCCGAAGATCGGCAGGGTCTCGCCGTCGATGACGGTCTTTTGCGCCTTCATGAAATGCACGAGGGCCTGCGCCATCGTCAGCCGGATCGTCTTGCCCATATCTTCCTCCCGCAGTCCTTGTCGTTCTATCGGTGTTAAGCCTCAAGCCCAAGCCATGTTGGCAATGTGCGACAACAGGTCAGAGCCCGCGCGTGCGCAGCCAGGCCTTGGTGAGTTCGCCAAAGCGCGCCGCCATATCGGCAATCGCCTCTTCGTCCGTCATGCGTCCGCCCAGCCACTGGTTGGCGGCATGGGCGAAAATGGTGCGGCCGACGGCAAAGCCCTTGACCATCGGGGCCACCCGCGTCGCTGCGAAAGCCTTTTCGAGATCGGCGGCCGGAGCCTCTAGGCCGAGCAGCACGATGCCCCGGCAATAGGCGTCATTTTCGGCAATCACCGCCTCGATATTCTTCCAGGCCGTCGCCGAATGCTGCGGCTCGAGCTTCCACCAGTCTGGGCGGATACCGAGCGCATAAAGCTCGGTCATGGCGCGGGAAATCGTCGTGTCGTCGAGCGGGCCATGCTTGCCGGCGATGATTTCCACCAGAAGCTCGCGGCCCACTTTGCGGGCGGCGTCATAGAGCGCGCGCAGCTTCTGCTGCTGCTCCTTCTTCAAAGCCTCGGGATCATCGGGATGATAGAAGCACAGGCATTTGATGCAATGGTCGACAGGCCATTCCACCAGCTGCGAGCCGATGTCTTGGGAGAATTCAAACCGCAGGGGACGCGAGCCCGGCAGTTCCACCGGCCGGCCGATCCAGGAGAAATCCTTCTTGGCGGCGTCGAAGAAAGCCTCGCGGCCGAAACGCTCGTCGATCAGCATGCCGTACCCTTCGCGGCCCTGGCTGACGCGCGCGGCGGCAGCGACGGCGAGGCGCTTGAAGGCGTTGATCTTGGCATGCGGCGCATTATGCTGGTCGGCAATGTCGGTGAGCTGCGAGCGATGGTCGATGGCGAGCGCCATCAAAAGCGGGATCTCCTTGCGCCGCGTCGTGGCCCAATGGATATGGCTGATATCTTCGTCCTTGCGCAGCGCCTTGAATTTTGAGCCGTTCTTGAGGAAATAGCTGAGTTCTTCCCAGGTGGGATATTCGGGCGCGCAGAGCAGGCGCGACACGGCGAAAGCGCCGCAGGCATTGGCCCAGGTGGCCGAGGTCTTGTGGCTCTCGCCCTTCAGCCAGCCGCGCAAGAAGCCCGACATGAAGGCGTCGCCGGCGCCGAGCACATTATAGACCTCGATCGGGAAACCCTGGCCGACAATGCCGTCTTCGAGATCGTCGCTGATCGGGCCATCATAGACTACGCAACCCATGGCGCCGCGCTTGAGCACGATGGTGGCGGGGCTGAGCGCGCGGATTGCTTTGAGCGAGGCGAGCACGCTGTCGGCGCCCGAGGCGATCATGATTTCTTCTTCCGTGCCGACGATCAGGTCGCAATCCGGCAGCACCGATTTCATCAGCGATGACACGCGGTCGGATTTCACATAGCGCTCGAAACCTTCGGCATGGCCGGCAAGACCCCAGAGATTGGGGCGGTAGTCGATGTCGAAAATCACCTTGCCGCCATTGGCCTTGGCGATGCGGATCGCCTTGCGCTGCGCGGCCTCGGTGTTGGGCTTGGAGAAATGCGTGCCGGAGACGAGAACAGCGCGCGAGGAGGCGACGAAAGCTTCGTCGATATCGTCTTCGCAAAGCGCCATATCGGCGCAATCGGTGCGCACGAAGATCATCGGCGACACGCCTTCGGATTCCACCGACAGCAGCACCAGCGCCGTCAGCCGATCCTTGTCGGCCACGATGCCGTCGGTCGCCACGCCTTCGCGCTCAAGCTGTTCACGGATGAAGCGCCCCATCTGCTCGTCGCCGACCCGGGTGATCAGCGCCGATTTCAGCCCGAGACGGGCGGAGCCGACGGAAATATTGGTCGGGCAGCCGCCGACCGATTTGGCGAAGGAGGCGATATCCTCCAGCCGCGAGCCGGATTGCTGGCCGTAGAGATCGACGGAAGACCGCCCAATGGTGATCACGTCCAACGTCTTGGCATCCGTAGCAGCCATGTCTCTCTCCCGCTTCCATGGTCCAATTTCGCTGCATTTGAAACAACGATTTCAAATGAAAGTCAAATGGAATTTCTATTCCGTTTTGGAATATCCATCCCTTTCGCGTTCCATCCGCCGCCTCTTCTCCGCCACCGCCACCGGCAGCGCCATGGCCAGCGCCATCGAGGCAGACAGCGAGCGAAAACCGGCGAAATCCGATTCCACCACTTCAAACCAGCAGGCGGAAAAGGCCGCCAGCGGAGAAAACACCGAGTCGGTGACGGAAATGATGGGGGTCCCGCGCTCGGCGAACGATTGCGCTTGGGCGATCGTATCGGCGGCATAGGGCGAGAAACTCACGGCGAACGCCGCGTCGCGCGGTCCGGCGAAACGCGCCATCTCGGCCTCGACGCCATTGGGCGTGGCGACCATCACATAGCGGATGCCGAGCTTGCCGAAGGCATAGGCCATATGCGCAGTGAGCGGATAGGAGCGGCGTTTGGCGATGAGATAGATGGTTTCGGCCCGCGCCAGTATGTCGGTGGCCAGCGCCAGCCGGTCGGGTTCGACGCTTGCGGCAAAACGGTTGATCGATTGACTTGCGGCGTTGAGAAAGCCGCCCAGCACTTCGGCTTCGGCCACCTGGGCATTGTTCTGCTCGAGAATGTTGAGCCGCTCCTCATAGGACAGCGTCTTTTCCTTGAGCCGCTCGCGAAAGATCCGCTGCAGATCGGAGAAGCCGCCATAGCCGAGATGATGGGCGAGCCGCACCAGCGTCGAGGGCTGCACGATGGCTGCGGCTGCAATGCTCGCGGCCGTGCCGAAGGCGATCTCGTCGGGATTGGCAAGGCAATAGGCGGCGATCTGCGCAAGCCGCTTGGGCATGTCGCCCTTGCGCTCGATCATCACATTGCGCAGCGCTTCGAAATCCCGTGGGGGCGGAGCCTTGCCTGCCTCGTCCATACATCATCCTGTCGTTTCACCAAATGCGAATAATGGAATGAATATTCTGTTTCAGCGATGGCGTCGATGACGGCTGCCGCGAAATGAAGAGAAAAAACCAAACTTGGTGCATTGAAAGCGGGCCGCTCATTCGTAATAGTCCCGGCGGCGGTTGCAAGGGGACGAAAATGGCGGGGTTTCGGGCGAGGGGCTGGTGGTTTTACGGGCTGTGTCTGGCCGTCTTTCTGATTGCGACAGAAGGACCGGCGGAAGCCGCCCGGCGCGTCGCGCTTCTGATCGGCAACCAGAATTATGAGCAGACGACGCCGCTGCGCAATCCCGCCAATGACGTCGAGCTGATGCGCAACACGCTGACAGAAGCCGGTTTCGACGATGTCATGGTGGTCAAGGACGTTGATCTCGCCGCCATGCGCAAGGCGCTCAGGACTTTCGAGAACAAGGCTGAAGGGGCTGAGGTCGCAGTCCTCTATTATTCCGGCCACGGCATGGAGATGAACGGCGAGAACTATCTCATCCCCATCGACGCCGTGCTCGCCTCCGACAAGGATGTCGAAGATGAGGCGCTGTCGCTGTCGCGCGCCGAACGCTCGCTCAACGGCGCGACGCGGCTGAAGCTGATGATCCTCGACGCCTGCCGCAACAATCCCTTTCTTGAGACGATGACGCGCTCGGTCGGTTCGCGTGCTGTGTCGCGCGGTCTTGCCCGCGTCGAGCCGCAAAGCGTCGACACGCTGGTCGCCTACGCCTCGCGCGCCGGCACCGTGGCGCTGGATGGCGCGGGCGGCAACAGTCCGTTCGCCGAAGCCCTGGCGCGCTACATCACCCAGCCCGGCGTCGATATTCGCATTGCGCTTGGCCAGGTGCGTGACGCGGTGATGAAAGCCACCGATCGCCAGCAGGAGCCCTTCGTTTATGGCTCGCTCGGCGGCGCGCAGATCTTCCTGTCGATCAAACAGATCGACATCACCATCAATACCGGTCCGGTTCAGGACACGGAGAGCATCGAGACGGCCTCGGCCGCCGCCGACTGGCAGAACATCAAGGATCTCGCCGACAAGGAATTGCTGGAGGCCTTCATCTCCAAGCATGGCGGCGATCCCGTCTATCGCATGCTGGCGGAGAAGAAGATCAAGCAATTGCAGGCGACCCAGGCCAAGACCGAGGCCGCCGCCGATCAGATCGCCTGGGAGGCGCTGAAAGGATCGACCGATCCCGCAGCGCTCAAGCGCTTTGTCGAACGCTATCCTCAAAGCCCGTTCCGGCGCGAGGCGGAAGCCGCGCTTGCCGCGCTCTCACCGTCTGCGGTTGCCTCGGCTGCCGACACGCTGTCGGCGTCGGAGCGTGATTGCCAATTGCTGGCCGGCGAGTTGCAGGGCGTCAGCGGTTTTGCCGGCGTCTATCTCGACCGCATCGACGCCAAGCGGGCGCTGACGGCCTGCGCTCAAGCCGTCAATGAAAAACCGTCGTCAGGCCTTTATATCAATCTGCTCGGCCGCGCTTATGAAGCCGACAAGAATTTCGTCGAAGCGGCGAAGCGTTATCGCGAGGCGGCCGATCTCGGCGACATGTTCGGCCTCGCCAATCTCGGCTGGCTCGAGATCAACGGCTCCGTCGCCGACGCCGATCCGGCCAAGGGCCTCGAAGCCTTCGAGACCGCTGCCCGCGCCGGCAATCATTTCGCCCAGGCCTCGCTCGGCCAAGTCTATCGCGACGGGATTGCCGGGCAGGCGCAGGATTACGCCAAATCCTTCGACTGGTATCGCCAGGCGGCCGACAAGGGCAACGCCTATGCGCTTGGCAATCTCGGCTGGTTCTATCGCGAAGGCGTGACGGTGTCGCAGGATTACGCTCGTTCTGTCGATTACTACCGGCGTGGCGCGGAAGCAGGCGACATGGCCTCGATCGCCGCCCTGGGTTACGCGGCGCAAAACGGTATCGGCATGGCTCGCGATGATGAGGAAGCGCGCTTATGGTATGAGAAGGGCGCCAATGCCGGCGACGCCTATTCCATGGCCTCGCTCGGTTTTCTCTATGACACCGGCGCCGGCGTGAAGCAGGATTATGTCGAGGCGCGCTACTGGTATGAAAAGGCCGCCAATGAAGGCAGCGCCTATGCCATGGGGAATCTCGCCCGTCTCTATGACCAGGGGCTTGGCACGGCGGTGGATCCCGACGAGGCGGTGCGCTGGGCGATCGCCGCCGTCTCGCGCGGCGACAGCGCCAAGATCGGCGAACTCAAGACCTCGCCCGACAGTTTTTCTCCGCTGTTCCGAAAAGGCTTTCAGGAGGCCTTGAAAGAGCAGGGCGTGTTCACGGGCGCAGCGGACGGCGAGTTCGGCGAAGACACGTTGAAGGCGATCGATGACCTCGCCGCCGGCAAAACCGCAGCGGACACACAGGAGGCTGCGAGCGAAGAGACCAAGCAAGACGTGAGCCCCAACGCCAGCGAGCAGCAGAACAGCGCAACGGGCAAGCTCGGCAATCTGATGCAGAGCGCGCGTGCGGAAACCGACGCCGAGGCCTCAGGCGACCCATCGGCCGAGGCTGCGTCTCTCTCCGCCAAATGTTATGACCTTGCGGGAGAGCCGGGATCCAAGCCGAATTTCGGCGGCGTCGACTTGGCCGAAATCGATGTCGACGCCGCGACCGACGCCTGCAGCCGCGCCGTCGCCACGTCGCCCGACGATTCCATGCTGCTCAACATGCTTGGTCGCGCCCATGACGCGGGCGAGGATTACGCCGCCGCCCGTGAGGCCTATGACAAGGCCGCCGGCATGGGCAACGCCTTCGCCGCCGTCAACCGCGCCGAATTGTCTATTTTGGGCAAGGGGGAGGATCAGGACGTCGACAAGGGACTGGAGATGTTGAAGGCCGCCGCCGCCGAAGGCAATTCCGCCGCCCAGGCCTCGCTCGGCTGGCTCTATCGCGAGGGCTATGGCTCGGTGGCGCAGAACTACCGAACCGCTGTCGAATGGTACCGTAAAGCCGCCGCGCAGGACAATCCCGACGCGCTCTCCGCCATGGGCTGGCTTTATCGCGAAGGATTGGGTGTGGCGCGCAACGAGAAGGAATCGCTGCGCGCCTATCGCCGCGCCGCCGAACTGGGCGAAATCAATGCGATCGGTTCGCTCGGTTATGCGCTTCAGAATGGCGTCGGAACCGACGCCGATATCGCGGAAGCCAAGCGCTGGTACGAAGCCGGCGCCGAGCGTGGCGACGCCTATTGCATGGGTTCGCTCGCCTGGCTTTATGAAGCGGGCGAGGGCGTCGAACAGGATTATAAGCTTGCGGCTGAGTGGTATGAAAAGGCCGCCGAGGCCGGCAGCTCCTACGCCCAGGGCAATCTCTCGCGTCTCTACGACCAGGGTCTCGGCGTCGACAAGGACGCTGACCGGGCGGTCGAACTCGCCGTCGCCAGTATTTCGGCGGGCGAAGCGGATTTCATTCGCGACGTGAAGGCCGGCGCCACTGATTTTTCCGTCGATTTTCGGCGCGGCCTGCAGAAAGAGCTGAAGTCGCGCGGGCTTTATTCCGGTCCCGTCGACGGCGTGTTCGGCGGCACGACTGCGCGGGCGGTGGACAAATTGGCGGCCAGCGCACCGGAGCAGTGACGTTTTCCTAGAGTCTTTCGACACGAAAACGCCCGCCGATGTGGCGGGCGTCTCTTGTTGGCGATGGCGCCAAGTCGACTGAGGTCAGAGAATGAAGTCGCTGGCGCGCAGCGACGCCATGTTTTCGACTTCGATCGAGAAATCGGCGCGGCCATCGCCATTGACGTCGCCGCGGATGATGCCGCCGGAATAACGCAACTCGCCGGCCGTGTCGGAGAAGGCGGAATTGCCGATGAAATCAAAGGCGTTGTCCGCACTGCTGGACTTGACGGCGTCGATATCTGCGAGGTCGATCTGGTCCTCCTGCGAGCGGCTGAAATCGGTGATCACGTCGCGGCTGGAGCTGTTGGGGCTTTCGGACGTCGACTGGAAGATGAAAAAGTCCGAGCCGTCATTGCCTGTCAGCCGGTCGAGGCCCTTGCCGCCATAGAGATCGTCATTGCCCGAGCCGCCATAGAGCTTGTCATTGCCGTCAAGACCCTTGAGGATGTCGTCGCCATTCTGGCCCCACAGGTTGTTGACGCCGGAATCGCCGATCAGCGTGTCCTTGTAATTGGTGCCCTTGGCGTTTTCGATCGAATACAGAACCTCTTCCGTGCCGTCGCCCGAGGTGGCGTATTCCTGGGAAAGGTCGACCAGGATGCCGGCGCCGGCCAGATCGGGATCATCGTTCTGGCGGGAATAGTCGACCGTATCGGTTCCCGAGCCGCCGGAAATCAGATTGTAGAAGCCGATCGAATAGAAAGTGTCGTTGCCGGTCTCGCCATAATAGTCGGAACGCCAGGTCGAAATCCTGAAAGTGTCGGCGCCATTGCCGCCCCAGACGCGGTCATAAAGGTCGCTGTCGCTCGAAAAGCCAATGCCGACATAAGTGTCGTTTCCATCGCCGAGGTCAACGTCATTGCCCCATTCGATGGTGCTGTGGACATAATCGTTGCCGGCGCCGGCTTCGACATCGGTGTTGTTGGCCTTCAGGTGGATGCTGTCATTGCCTGCATATGTGTAGATCGCGTCATAGGGACGATTGGCGCTCTGGCTGACGTCGTCGCGACCGTTGTCGCCGTAATAAATATAGGCCATATTTCTGTCCTTCCTTGTAATCCCGTCTCCGTTTCCATGCTGGAAGCGTGAGAAATTTCATCTGGAGATCCGGATTTCTCCCTTTATCCCCGTATGAGGGTTTTGTAATGGCGCCGGACTGAACCGCCTCTGAAAAGCGTGTTAATCCGGCGTTCATCTTGGCGAGGCCCTGCCGTCGCCTATAAGTCACGGTGGCGGTGGTTGTTCCATCGAGCTTGCGATGGTCCCCCACGAGCACCAATAGGCGACACGGAACGGTTTGAAGGCGAATTTGGACCTGGGCGTGACGGAACGAAATCCGTTTTCGGGTTTTTTATGGGCCATGGACCAGATCGTCGCCGACATGTTTCCGCCCACCCAGATCGCCTATCCGGTGATCTTCGCCCGTTTTCTCGGCGCCATCGTCTTTGGCGCGGTGATCGGGTTGGAGCGCGAGCGTAAGGAGCGGCCGGCCGGCTTGAAGACCCATATCATGGTGTCTCTCGCCGCCTCGCTCTTCGCCATCATCTCCATCGAAAGCGTGCATATGCCTGGCCTCGACCAGGAGGCGGTGCGCATCGATCCCTTGCGCGTGGTCGAGGCGGTGACCGCCGGCGTCGCCTTTCTCGCCGCCGGCACGATCGTGCTCAGCAAGGGCGAGGTGAAGGGGCTGACGACCGGCGCCAGCCTCTGGCTCTCGGGCGCCATCGGGCTCGCGCTCGGCTTCGGCCATTGGATGATCGGCCTGTTTGTCACTCTCGCCGCCTTCTTCGTGCTCTATGTCATTGGCCGGCTGGAGCATGGCCATCGGCAGATTGAGGCCGAAGGCGGGGACGGGCGATCGTAACGAGACCCGCGTCTTGATGTGTCCGGCAAAACGCCGTACACTCTGAGTCAACTGAAAGGTGCGCCATGACCTCTTCCACCAAACGCGCCCGACGCATCGAAGCCCGGCTTCATCCCGATACATTGACGTTGGTGAAACGGGCAGCTGAAATTCAAGGCCGCTCCCTCAGCGATTTCGTTGTTGCCGCAGCCGAGACGGCGGCCATGCGCGTCATCGAAGACCAGCATCTTCTCGTGTTGGCCGTGGAAGACCAGATGCGTTTCGCCGAACTGCTGATCAATCCTCCCGAACCGTCTGCAACGCTTGATCGGGCGCGGGCGGCGCATGAGCGTCTGATCGTCTCCTCATGACAGAGCCGCGCTTCTCCATCGAGGCGCTGGCGCTATCGGAGGAGAGAGCGTCCTTCTCATGCGGCGTTGAGGTTCTCGACCGCTATTTTCGCTCTTATGTCACGCAGGACATAAAACGCCGGGTCACGGCTTGCTTCGTCGCCAAAGATCTGGCGGAGGGGCGCACCGCAGGTTTTTACACGCTCGCCGCCTCCAGCGTGCCGCTTCCCGATTTGCCTGACCATCTTGCGAGAAAATTGCCACGCTATCCTCTGGTTCCCGTAGCAAGGATCGGCAGGCTGGCCGTCGACCTACACTATCGTGGCCAGCAATTGGGCGCGGCCTTGCTCTGGGACGCGATCATGCGGGCAAGCCGTTCGGAACTGATGGTCTATGGTCTGGTGGTTGACGCCAAGGATGAACGGGCGGAAGCCTTTTATCGTCATTTCGGCTTTGCGAGCCTGCCCACGCTTCGGCGCTGTCTGGTTCTGCCTTTGGCGCGATCCATTCCAACGGTCTGACCGGTCTTGATCGTTTCTTCCAAATATCAATTTAGTCTAGGAAAATAATCTCTCCTTGTCTGAAGCCTAGGACCGTTGACTCTCGTCCCATTTTCTGGATTCAATAGGAACATAACAAGAACAAAAACGAGGATGCAACGCCATGGCGGAGCCGGCTTTGGCGCGCGAGGACCTGTGCGCCCTGCGAAGCGAGATCGAACGACTGGAAAGCGCCGATGTCTCGACTCTGGGACGGATGGCGCGCGGCCAGGCTTGGGATCGGGCGGCCACAGCCGCCGTTCACGAGAGAGTGGAAACCGGTGCCGAACCCTTCGACACAGCGCTCGGCGGCGGGCTGGCGCGGGCGGCGCTGCATGAGATCCGCACCGAGGCGACCGCCGACAATGGCGCGGCCAGCGGCTTTGCGCTGGCGCTGTCGCGGCTGGCGCTGGGGCGCGGGCCGGGCCTCATTCTCTGGATCGCCGATCCCATGGGCGCGCGCGAAAGCGGAAGGCTCTATGCGCCCGGCCTTATGTCGCATGGCCTGCCGTCCGCAGGCCTGCTGCATGCCGCGCCGCGCAAGCTCAAGGATGCGCTGATGGTGGCCGAAGCCGCGCTCACCGTCTCCTCCTTCGCCGCCGTCGTCTTCGAAGTCTATGGCAATCCCGCCCGCTTCGGCCTCACCGAAAGCCGCCGCATCAGCCTGCGCGCCAAGGCGCACAAAAAGCCGGTCTTCCTGCTGCGCGAGCGGGGCGGGGAGGAGGCCTCCAGCGCCGAAAGCCGGCTGCTCGTGCGCCCCGCGCCGTCTTCGCCTGTGCGCATGCCCAGTGGCCGGACCTATGAGGCCGGGCTCGGCCGGCCCGTTTTCCATGTGACGCTCGAAAAGAGCCGCAATCCCCTGTCGCCCGACTTTTACCTGGAGTGGAACGCCGATGACTGTCTCTTTCGCGCAATCGAGCCCGGCCGGATCGCTGTTCGGCCCGCAGACCGGCCAGCGGATCCTGGCGCTCTGGTTTCCCTGCCTGGCGACCGATCGGCTCGCCCGGATCAGATGGGGCAGGTTGTGGCGTTCTCACGGGCGTCCTGAGCATCCGCCCGTCGTCTGCGCAGCGCTGCAGCGCAACGCCGTGCGACTGACGGCGGTGGATGAAGAGGCGCGCCTGATGGGGCTGAAGCCCGGCCAGGGCGCGGCCGAGGCGCGCGCTATGATCCCCGATCTCGACGTGGTTGAGGCCGATCCCGCCGCCGACCGCGCGCTGATCGAGGCGGTGGCCGACTGGTGCGACCGCTATACGCCGCTGGTGGCGCTGGACGGCGCCGATGGCCTGTTTCTCGACATCACCGGCTCGTCGCATCTGTTCGGCGGCGAAAAAGCGCTGCTCGACGATCTGCTGTCGCGGCTCTTCCATATGGGCTTCGAGGCGCGGGCGGCGATCTCGTCAGCGCCCGGCCTGTCCTCGGCGCTCTGCCGTTACAGCCGCCGCGACATCGTCATGCCTGAGGCCATGGAGGAGGCGCTGGCGCCCTTGCCGGTCAGGGCGCTGCGCCTGCCGGAGGAGACGGTGGCGCTGCTCATCAAGGCCGGGCTGAAACAGGCGACGGATCTCATCGGCCAGCCGCGCGCGCCGCTCGCCCGCCGTTTTGGTCCGCGGTTGCTGCTCAGGCTCGATCAGGCGCTCGGGCTTGAGGAGGAGCCGATCTCGCCGCGCCGGCCGGTGGCGGCGCTGTCGGCGGAGCGGCGTCTCGCTGAGCCGATCGGCGACGAGGACGCCATTCTCGCTATGCTCCGCCATCTCGGCGACAGTCTCAAAAGCCTGTTCGAAGCGCGCGGCGAGGGCGGCAAGCTATTCGAATTGCTGCTGTTTCGCGTCGATGGTCGCGTCTTCCCCATCCGCGCCGGCGCGGCCCTGCCCATTCGCGACCCCGCCCGCATCGCCGCCCTGTTTCGCGCCCGGCTGGCTGCCGCCCAGGACGATCTCGACGCCGGCTATGGCTTCGAGACACTGCGGCTCAATGTGCTGACGTCTGCGCCGTTTGATCAGGCGCAGCCGGATTTCGACGGCCGTGGCCGCACGGATGACAGTCTCACGGAGTTTATCGACCAGATGGCCGCCCGCTTCGGCCCCGATCTCATCACGCGGCCCGCGCTGTTTGAAAGCCATATGCCCGAACGCGCCGGCCGCTTCATGCCGGCGCTCGCTGTGGAGGAGAGGCCGGCCTCCGTCTGGCCCACTGATCGGCCCGCGCGTCCCCTGCGCATGCTGACCTATCCCGAGCCGGTGGAGACGACGGCGGAAGTGCCGGATGGGCCGCCGAAAACCTTCCGCTGGCGCAAGAGCTTCTTCCGCGTCGCCCGCGCCGAGGGGCCTGAACGCATCGCGCCGGAATGGTGGATCGACGGCGAGACCGCGCCGTCGCGCGATTATTTCCGCATCGAGGACGAGGCGGGCCGCCGCTACTGGCTTTATCGCGAGGGCCTCTATGAGCGCGACAATCACGATCCGCGCTGGTTCATCCAGGGAGTCTTCGCCTGATGATCCGCTTCTGCGAACTCGGCCTTCGCAGCAATTTTTCCTTTCTGGAAGGGGCTTCCCATCCGGAGGAAATCGCCGTAGCCGCCTCCCGGCTGGGCCTGTCGGGCATCGGCTTGGCCGACCGCAACACGGTGGCGGGCGTGGTGCGGCTGCATCTCGCGGCCAGGGAGGCGAGCCTGCCCTATCACCCCGGCGCGCGCCTGTCCTTCGCCGACGCCACCCCCGACATTCTCGCCTATCCGCGCGATCGCCGCGCCTGGGGCAGGCTTTGCCGGTTGCTGAGCCTCGGCAACCAGCGCGGCGGCAAGGCCAATTGCCTGCTGCACGAGGCCGATCTCCTCGACTGGGGCGAGGGGATGATGCTCGCGGTCATGCCGGGCCTCACCGATTTCGAGCGCCTGCCGGATCTGCTCGCCCGCCTGCGCGAGGCTTTCGCCGATCATGTCCATCTCGGGCTGACGCCGCGTTACGACGGCTTCGACCGCCGCCATCACCATGCGCTCGCCGATATCGCCCGCCAGACCGGCGCGAAACTCCTGGCCACCAATGACGCGCTGATGCATGAGGCGGACCGGCGGTCGCTCGCCGATGTCGTCACCGCCATTCGCGAGCATGTCACGGTGCAGGCCGCCGGCTTCCGGCTCGCCGCCCATGCCGAGCGCCATCTGAAATCGCCGGCTGAAATCGCCCGGCTGCTGCGCCGCCATCCCGAAGCGATCGCCAACGCCAACGCCTTTTTCGACGCGCTCACGTTTTCGCTCGACGAGTTGAAATATCAATATCCCGACGAGGCCGTGCCGGGCGAGACGCCCGAAGAGACGCTGCGGCGGCTGGCCTATGAGGGCGCCGCCCAGCGCTATCCGGATGGCGTGTCCGACAAGGTGCGCGGCCAGATCGAATATGAGCTGAAGCTGATCCGTGAACTCGAATATGAGCCTTATTTTCTCACCGTCTGGGACATTGTCCGTTTCGCCCGCTCGCAAGGCATTCTCTGCCAGGGGCGGGGATCTGCGGCCAATTCCACCGTCTGCTTCTGCATCGGCATCACCGAGGTCGACCCGGCGCTGACCGATCTTCTGTTCGAGCGCTTCATTTCGCCCGAACGACGCGAGCCGCCCGATATCGATGTCGATTTCGAGCATGAGCGGCGCGAGGAGGTGATCCAGTATATCTACGGCAAATATGGCCGCGACCATGCCGGCATCGCCGCCACCGTCACCAGCTATCGCGCCCGCTCCGCCGGCCGCGAGACGGCCAAGGCGTTTGGCCTGTCGGAAGACCAGCAATCAGCGCTGTCGGGCGCGGTCTGGGGCTGGTCGTCATCAGCGCTTGACGAGCGCGAGGCGCGCGCCGCCGGCCTCGACACATCTGATCCGACCACCCGCCGCGTGCTGGATTACGCCTCGGTGCTGATGGGCTTTCCTCGCCATCTCTCCCAGCATGTCGGCGGCTTCGTCATCACCCGCGACCGGCTGGACGAGGTGGTCCCCGTCACCCCCACCGCCATGGAGGGCCGTTCGCAGGTGGAGTGGGACAAGGACGATCTCGATGCGCTGGGAATCCTCAAGATCGACATTCTCGCTCTGGGCATGCTCACCTGCATCGCCAAGGCCTTCGGCCTGATCAAGCGCCATTACCAGGGGGAGCTGACGCTCGCTTCGATCCCCAAGGAGCGCTACGAGGTCTATGACATGATCTGCCGCGCCGATACGCTCGGCGTGTTCCAGATCGAGAGCCGGGCGCAGATGAGCATGCTGCCGAGGCTGCGCCCGCAAACCTTCTACGATCTCGTCATCGAAGTGGCGATCGTCCGGCCCGGCCCGATCCAGGGCGATATGGTCCATCCCTATCTGCGCCGCCGTCAGGGCAAGGAGCCGGTCGCCTATCCCAGCAAGGAGTTGGAAGACGTGCTCGGCCGCACGCTCGGCGTGCCGCTGTTTCAGGAACAGGCGATGAAGATCGCCATTGTCGCCGCCGGCTTCACCCCGTCCGAAGCCGACAAGCTCCGCCGCGCCATGGCCACCTTCCGCCGCGTCGGCACCATCCACACATTCCAGAAGAAGATGGTCGAGGGCATGGTCGCGCGCGGCTATCAGGCCGATTTCGCCGAGCGCTGCTTCAAGCAGATCGAGGGTTTTGGCGAATATGGCTTTCCCGAAAGCCATGCTGCGTCCTTCGCGCTCCTGGTCTACGCCTCCTGCTGGCTGAAGGCGCGGCATCCGGATGTGTTTTGCGCCGCCATCCTCAATTCCCAGCCGATGGGCTTTTATGCGCCGGCGCAGCTGGTGCGCGACGCCCGCGAACATGGGGTGGAGGTGCGCGAGCCCGATGTGAACCATTCCGGCTGGGCGAGCGATCTCGAGCCGCAGGCCTTCGATCTCGCCCGCATCCATCCGCGCCACCGCTCCATGGCCGGCGTCATCCGCACGCGCTTCGCCGTCCGGCTCGGCTTTCACCAGGTCAAGGGGCTGGCGGAGGCCGATATGGTCAGGCTGGTCGAGCGGCGGGGCGAGGGTTATGCGTCGGTGCGCGATCTCTGGCTGCGCTCAGGCCTGAGCCGCGCCGTGATCGAAAGACTGGCGGATGCCGATTGCTTCCGCTCACTGGGGCTCGACCGCCGCGCCGCGCTCTGGGCCGTCCGCGCGCTGGATGAAAAGAGCGCGGCCGAACGCCTGCCGCTGTTCGAGAACAAGGGCGCCGATCTTCTCGAACACGAGCAGCCGGTGCGCCTGCCCAAAATGGCCGAGGGCGAGCATGTCATCCATGATTACCGCACCCAGTCGCTGTCGCTGAAGGCGCATCCCGTCTCCTTCCTGAGACAAGATTTCGAACGCCTCGGCCTGCTCAGATCCATGGATCTCGATCATGTCAGGAATGGCGTGCGCGTCGGCGTGGCGGGCCTGGTGCTGGTGCGACAGCGGCCGGGCTCGGCCAAAGGCGTGATCTTCATGACCATCGAGGACGAGACGGGCGTCGCCAACGCCATTGTCTGGCCAAAGGTATTCGAAGCCTACCGGCCTATCGTCATGGGCGCGCGGCTGGTGGCTGTGCGCGGCCGCCTGCAAAAGGCCGACGGCGTCATCCATGTCGTGGCCGAAAGCGTGGAAAACCTCACCGACCATCTCGCCAAGCTCTCGGACGACGGACGCCTGATCGAAAGCCTCGCCAATGCCGACGAGGTCCGCCGCCCCGTGCCCGAAAGCCGCACACGCGCCAAGCCGGGCGCCGCCGTGACCGCGCTGTTCAAGGAAATGCCGGAGCTGAAGGAGGATTTAAAGCGGCAGGCGGAACTGGCGCGCAAAGTGATGCCGTCGGGGCGGAATTTTCATTGAGGCGACAACGGCAGGCGCTTTCGCGCCTGCCGGTTTGGCGACAGCATCCGGGCAAGAGGACGCCGCCGCCGCGGGGTCTCAGAAAATGAAATCGGACGCGTCCAACTGCGCTTTGGTGAGATTGGCGATGAACAGCGTATCGCCGTCATTGGAAATCAGTGCGCCGCCCTTCTCGAATGTCAGATGACCTGATTTCAATGCTTTGAAGCTCTCGAAGTTGGAGCAGCCGGACAGGTCGATCTTGTCTGCGCCATTCTTGAAGTCGGTGACCGTGTCATCGCCGAAACTGTCGGAGAACACGAATATGTCCGCGCCGCCTTTGCCGGTCAGCGTATCGTCGCCCTGAAGGCCGGACAGGCGGTTTCGGCCGCTGTTTCCGGAAATGGCGTTGTCGGTGTTGTCGCCCGCGCCATTGATGTTCTTGCTTCCCAGCAGATTGAGTTTCTCCACGCCATAGGCGGTGTTGAGCGCATAGCTGACGCTTGCATAGACCGTGTCGACGTCGTCATCAGGAGCGTTCGTGTATTCCACGACGGCAATTTTCTGGCTGTTGACATAGAATTTATCGTCGCCGTCCCCGCCCGACACCACGCCGGCAAAGGCGCCGCCGCGCGTGTCGAACACGTCATCGCCCTCATAAAGACGGATCTCTCCCGACATCTTGCCGTGATTGATCAGCGTCTCGTTGCCGGCGTCGCCGCTGAAGGACAGCGTTGTGCCGGTCAGCGAGCCATTGTTGATGGTTTTTGAGTCCAGTCCGGCGTCGTTCTGTCGGCTGAAACCGTATTTGCCCGAAATCACGCTTGTGTCGCCGAGCGAGATCGTCGTGGCGACATTGGTCAGTAGGACGGCAGTCATATCCGCCTTGATCACGCCATCATTGTGGAAGTCGACATTGTTGCCGCTCCAGATCACGCCCGCATAGCTCGATTTGATCGTGCCGGTATTGTTGATCTCGTAATGACCGGCGCCCAGCGAGATCTGGCCGTTCAGCAGGCCGTCATTGTTGATCGTCTGGTTATCGCCCTGGAGCGAAATGCTGACCGAACCCTTGACGACGCCGGTGCTGGCCACGGTCACCACATCGCCCGCGCCGCCCAGATAGAGGCCGCCGCCCGTCTGCTGGGCGCTCGTCACCACACCCTTGATGATAAAGGAGTTGTTCTCATAGCCGCTGGATTCATAGATGCCGTAAAAGCCGCTGCCCGCCGACACCGTCACGCCCTTGGCGACGGTCCATTGCGCGCCGGATTCGGCGATGTCGACCTGGTTGGCGATATTGCTGTTGAGCGCGTATTTCTTCATGACAATCCCACGGTCTTCAGGCGCAGCCGAGTTCGGTGCGAACACTGTCGCCCACGCCGCTTTGCCGTTCACCTGATGTTATGTTGCTGAAAAGCTTAGGCCCGAGCGGTTCCGACTGGAAGCGGCTCACAGTCGCCGACAGGCAGTTTGGCGGGATCGTTGCGAAGATTGGCAGGATCGCGCGCAAACAGTCTTGTGACTTTCGCCGGATGGTCAAATCGTGTCTAACCGGATCCAGGACCGCGCAGGAGACATCATGAAGCAGCATCCAAAGCACTCCGTCGCCATGCTGCTCTATCCGGGCGTGTCGGCCAGCGATGTCGCGGGGCCGATGGAATGCTTCGGGCTCGCCAATTACATCTCGGGCAACGGCATCTATACGCTGAGCACATTTTCATCCGACGGCGCGCCGGTGGAGGCGGCGGGCTCCTGGCTGACGCTGCAGCCGAACCACAGTTTCGACAGTTTGCCCGAGAATGTCGACACGCTGCTGATCCCCGGCGGCCCCGCCGCCTTCGCCCTGTCGCAAGACAGCGAGATCATCGCCTGGCTGCGCCGCCGGGCGGAAAAGGCGGCGAGGGTCGGCTCGATCTGCAACGGCGCTTTCGTGCTGGCGGCGCTCGGCGCAGCAGATCAGGGCAAGCTCGCCACCCACTGGCTGTTCACCGATCAGCTGGCGCGGCTGCATCCCGATGTCGATGTCGACCACGACGCCATCTATGTGCGCAGCGGCAAGGTCTGGTCCTCGGGCGGCATGACCTCGGGCATGGATCTGGCGCTGGCGCTGATCGAGGAGGATTGCGGACGCACCCTCGCCATGGAAGTCGCCCGCCACATGGTGCTCTATCTCCGTCGCTCCGGCGGTCAGTCGCAATTCAGCATGCATCTCAAGGCGCAGTTTTCCGACCTGCCGGCCATCAGCCGGCTGCAGCAATGGATCATCGACAATCCGCAATCCGACCTGCGCGTCGAAACGCTGGCGGCGCGCGCTGCGATGAGCTCGCGCAGCCTGCTACGCGTCTTCAAGGAGCAGACCGGCCTGACGCTGGGTAAATTTGTCGCCGAAACGCGGCTTCGCCATGCCTGCAGCCTGCTCGAAGACACCGATCGCGAGCAGAAGGAAGTCGCAAGCCTGTCGGGGCTGGGAAGCGAAACCAATCTCCGCAAAGTGTTCATGACCCGGCTGGGCATCACCCCCAGCCAATACCGCCAGCGCTTCCGCGCCACGGACAACACGCCCGCGGGCCCCGAAACCTCTGGCCATATCGGCTATGACGACGCCTGGCTCTATCGCACCGAAGTGAAGGATTTCCAGCGGTCGCTGAAGAGGCGGTAGGTGTGAAGGAGCGGGCGTTTTGGCGGGACGCGCGAGCTCGGCCAAGGGCGTGATCTTCATGACCATCGAGGACGAGACGGGCGTGGCCAACGCCATCGTCTGGCCAAAAGTCTTCGAAGCCTACCGGCCCATCGTCATGGGCGCGCGGCTGGTCGCCGTGCGCGGCCGCCTGCAAAAGGCCGATGGCGTCATCCATATCGTGGCCGAAAGCGTGGAAAACCTCAACGACCATCTCGCCAAACTCGCAGACGACGGACGCCTGATCGAAAGCCTCGCCAACGCCGACGAAGTCCGCCGCCCCGTCCTCGAAAGCCGCACCCGCGCCAAACCTGGCGCCGCCGTGACCGCGCTGTTCAAGGACATGCCGGAGCTGAAGGAGGATTTAAAGCGGCAGGCGGAGATGGCGCGGAAGGTGAGGCCGTTGGGGCGGAATTTTCATTGAGGGGAACGTCGATGATGTCCTTTTATACGCGATGTCAGTGGACGGATTATTCTCCGTGCAGTCATTACATCTCGAGGATGGTGGCGCAAAATATGCCGATCCTTCATGTCGCAAGAAAGATCGCCCACGCCGAAATCATGTGGCTTAAAAAAAACGCCTCGCGGACCCATGTCGCATACGAAAAGCGCCTCACAAGGTCATTTCAAAATGCTAACAATCGTCTGTCGAAGATCTGAACAAATAGGAATACCTTCTGCCGGCTTACCCAGATTCGCGCGGAGTCCGATCTTTCGCCCTAGCCCATGTTCCGGCAACACCGTCAGACATGATTTTGCCAAAAGGGTCAAAAATTTCTTACCCTTTATTGTCGCGGGACTATACCCCCCAAGCGCCTCCCAACGTGCGATTGGATTGCGATCGGGATCTGCTTGTAATTTATTGACTGCCTCGTTGTAGCCGCTGGAGAAGTACTGCATGCACTCGCCTTGGTCGAAGCTCGCAAGTGCATCATCAAATATCTCTTTCGCCACGTCAGCTGTTACATCCAATACCTTGGCAACATGTTCAATTTTGCAAAAATGGCTTTCAATGTCCGAGCCCTCAGTAAACCAGACTGGAACATTTTTTGCAGTGTAATCTTTCAGTGCTGACCAGGCTGCTGCATCAGCATCGGACATGAAGTCTCTGTCCCTATGGATAAGGATTTTGATCCTCATTTTATTCATAAGCGTCACCGCCTTAGGGCCGTTGGGCAAGCTATCTTTGCCAAAGGTGGGCCAAATCGCGCATTTTTGCGCGAGTGTCGGCCACTGATTTAGAATATTCTGTAACTTTTCAGTATTTCCATCCTCTGTAAAAATAATGAGCTCCTTGTCTAAAATACTCCATCCCATTCTTTGTCGAACTACATCCCCATTGGCTTTTGCTGAACCATTTTCTAGCCAGTGGATGCAAGAATCTTCAGAGAGGGCGCGGACTAAATGTGGGGAATGGGTGGAAATAACGATCTGAGTGCCAGGAAAATTTTTAGATGCTAACTCTAAAGCTTTGATAAGGCGTTGTTGCCTTCCCGGATGTAGATGCGCGTCCGGCTCATCAATCAGCAATAACTTCGGTCTAAAATATAAGAGATAAGCAAAAATTTGCACAACCTGAAGGAAGCCAGTGCCAGCCATGTCAATTGACTTCCAGGCAACAGTGTGGCTCTGCCCTTGAACCTTCATATCGGACGTTAGAAACTTCAGGTCGATGTTTCGGTCACGCAACCGATCAAATTTTATCCAGAATGTTGTCTCTGGCAACACCAGTGATACCCACTTTGATAGTTCGTCCAACTGTTGGTGCTGTTGCCCCGTTCCTTCACCACCCACGGCATATGCAAGGACTATTTGACGAAGAACTGAACCGCCCTCTCCGGATGCAGCCTTCCGGTGCATGATAGGGACTGCCAATATGGTTTCTTCTTCCGCCGCCCCGGCTATTCCTGGAATGTAGGCGGTACTAGGCTTATCGTTGGCCGTTAATTCTAGTGCCATTGATCCTTGTATTGAGATATTGACGCCCGCATTGTTGCGCGCGGCACTAATAGAAATCGAGGTTTCTTTGTCTTCATCCGAAATTAGAGTGACCGAGATTTTACGACCCGTAGAGCTGTTCTGAAGTTTGAGCTTGTGCGCGAGGTCAAGAAAATCCTTGCTTGGAACGTAATCCATTTGTTCAAGTGTTACTTTTCCAGCATCAGCTAATGTTGCGCACCTTATAGCCCAGTGTATTGCTTTCAAGAATGAAGACTTTCCGGAGCCGTTCTCACCCACCAAGACAGTCACAGGGGCTAGCTCCAGCTTTAGAGCTGCATCAATTCGCTGAAAATTTTGAACGCGGATTGCTTTAATCATTTGCTCACCTCTGTTGTCTGTAAACCTTTAAGTAAGGTAACGATTCGTTGGCAGCTCCCGGAAACGAAATCCACAATTTTTGCGAGAAATTGCTACTCTTTCAAACCGTTTTATATCGAGACATTGCAATTTTATGTAATTATTTCGGATGAATAGCAACCTAAGGGCGCTCACGCTAACCTCGGTCATTGCTGCCGGCGTTTCTCCCTATGCGGCGAGGGCCGCATTTGATCGCCGCGCTGTCTGAATAGTGGCTGATATCGAATCCGAGGTAATCCCCCCGGAACAATCCCCACTCCCTCCGGTTCCGCCTGCGGCGACACACCGCGTGGCGTCTTGTCCAATTGAGAAAAGTCAGCCGCACATCCAGATGTCTTGACGCCAGCGTAATATGAATGCGCCCGTCTTGAGGGGCGCGACAAAAAGGGAGTTGGCGCCATGTTTGACCAATTCGACGCGGTTCTTCTCGCGCGCATGCAATTCGCCTTCACCGTGTCCTTCCACATCATCTTCCCGGCCTTTTCGATCGGACTGGCGAGTTATCTCGCCGTGCTCGAAGGCCTGTGGCTGTGGAAGAAGGACCGGGTCTATCTCGAACTCTTCGATTTCTGGAAGACCATCTTCGCCATCGCCTTCGCCATGGGCGTGGTCTCGGGCATTGTCATGTCCTACCAGTTCGGCACCAACTGGTCGGTGTTCTCAGACAAGGCCGGCCCGGTGATTGGTCCCTTGATGGGCTATGAGGTGCTGACCGCCTTCTTCCTTGAGGCGGGCTTTCTCGGCGTCATGCTGTTTGGCCGCAACAAGGTCGGGCCGGGGCTGCATTTCTTCGCCACGCTGATGGTGGCGGTGGGCACGCTGATCTCGGCCACCTGGATTCTGGCGGTGAATTCCTGGATGCAGACGCCGCAGGGCTTCGCCATCAATGACGAGGGCCAGTTCATCCCGACCGACTGGTGGGCCATCGTCTTCAATCCGTCCTTCCCCTACCGGCTCACCCATATGGTGCTCGCCGCCTATCTCACCACGGCGCTGGTGGTCGGCGCGGTCGGCGCTTGGCATCTGCTCCGGCGGCATGCGCCGATCCGCTCGCGCAAAATGCTGTCCATGGCCATGGGCATGATCACCGTGGTCGCGCCTTTGCAGATCCTCGCCGGCGATGCCCATGGGCTGAACACGCTGGAGCATCAGCCGGCCAAGGTCATGGCCATGGAAGGCCATTTCGAAAGCCATCCCGAGGGCGCGCCGCTGATCCTGTTCGGCCTGCCCAATCAGGATGAGCAGCGGGTCGACTACGCCGTCCAGATCCCCAAACTGTCGAGCCTGATCCTCAAGCATGATCTCAATGCGCCGCTTGCCGGCTTGGACACGATCCCGCGCGATCGCCAGCCGCCGGTGGCGGTGGTGTTCTGGTCGTTCCGGGTGATGGTGGCGCTCGGCTTCGCCATGCTGGGGCTGGCCTTGTTCAGCCTGTGGCGTCGCTGGAAGGGCGATTTCGCCACCCACCGCTGGTTCCTGCGCTATGCGCTGGCCATGGGTCCCATGGGCTTCGTCGCCGTGCTCGCCGGCTGGGTCACCACTGAAGTCGGTCGCCAGCCCTATACGGTCTATGGCCATCTTCTCACCGCTCAATCGCATTCGCCGATCGCCGCGCCGGCGGTGGCGGCGTCGCTGATCGCTTTCATCGTGGTCTATTTCTTCGTCTTCGGCGCCGGCGTCTTCTACATCCTCCGGCTGATGCATCGTCTGCCGCGCGATCCCATGCCGGATCTCGGCGGCGGGCCGATCCGTTCCGCCGGCATCCATCCCGGCCCGGCGCAGATGAAGGAGAACGCCCATGCTCATTGATTATCCGTTCATCTGGGCCGCCATCATCGCCTTTGCCGTGCTCGCCTATGTGATCCTTGATGGCTTCGATCTCGGCATCGGCATCCTCTATCCGCTGTTTCCGGAGAAGCACGACAAGGATGTGATGATGAACTCGGTCGCCCCGGTCTGGGATGGCAACGAGACCTGGCTGGTGCTGGGGGGAGGCGGCCTTCTCGCCGTCTTCCCGCTCGCCTACGCCACCATCCTGCCGGCGCTCTATATGCCGATCATTCTGATGCTCTTGGGGCTGATCTTCCGCGGCGTCGCCTTCGAGTTCCGTTGGCGCACCCATCGCTGGCAGGGCTTCTGGAACAAGGCTTTCTTCGCCGGTTCCTTCACGGCGGCGCTCTGCCAGGGCATTGCGCTCGGCGCGCTGGTGCAGGGCATCCGCATCGAAAACCGCGCTTATGCCGGCGGCTGGTGGGATTGGCTGACGCCGTTCTCCATCGCCACCGGCATCGCCGTGGTCATCGGTTACGCGCTGCTCGGCTCCACCTGGCTGGTGATGAAGACGCAGGGCGAACTCGGCGTCAAAGCCCGGCGGCTGGCCTCTCTCTCGGCGGTCGCCACGCTCGTCGCCATGGGCGCCGTCAGCCTGTGGACGCCGTTCCTCAGCGACGTCTATCTCAGCCGCTGGTTCGCATGGCCGACCGCCATCTTCAGCGTCATCGTGCCGGTGCTGGTGGCGGGTTGCTTCGCGCTGATGCTCTACGGGCTGAAGGCGCATCGCGACACGCTGCCGTTTCTGGCGGCGCTCGGCCTGTTCATCCTCGGCTATGCCGGCATCGGCATCTCCTTCTATCCCTATATCGTGCCGCCTTCGCTGACGATCTGGGATGCGGCGGCGCCGGATTCGAGCCTCGCCTTCCTGCTGGTCGGCGCGCTGGTGCTGGTGCCGATGATCCTCTGCTACACCGCCTATTCCTATTGGGTGTTCCGCGGTAAGGTGGATCCGGAAGAAGGATATCACTGATGGGTGACCGAGTGGAAAACAAGGACGGAGGCGCTTCCGCGGGGAAGCGCCTCCTCTGGTTCGTCGGCCTCTGGGTCGCCGGCGTCGCCGCCGTCAGCGTGGTGGGTCTGGCGATCAGGGCAATCCTGCTCTGATCAGGCGGCCTTGGATTTCGGCCCGCTGCCCGATACGGTGCTGCTGGTGGCCGAAACCGGATCGCTGGCCGGGAAAGACCCTTCCAAGCCTTCCTGCAGCTGGTCTTCGAGTTCGCCGGTGTCGCCGGCCTGACGCGCCGATCGCCGCTGGGAAGCTGGGATGTCGGTCACGTCGCGCAGCTGGCTCGCGTCCATGCCGACAATATCGGCCATCAGCTGGCGGGCGCGGGTTTCGGCATTCAGCCGGTTCAAGTCCGCGTCATCGCCCTTCGGCATGAAAACCGAAATGATGTCGCCGCCCGGGCTGACGAATTCGACCGTAAAGCCCTGCTTGCCGCCCCGTTCGGGAATGACCTGCGATTCGACATTGTCCATGTGAAAACCTCCTGTTCGGTTCGTCACATCAACGTTGGGCAGTGCAGGGAAGTTCCCGTCAGTTCAGGTGCCGCAGAAGGTGCGGAGCACCCGCTCATCGGGCTCGGCCGGCAGTTCATAGCGCGCGGCAACATCGGCGCGCTGCACATAGGGCTCAGCCAGCACCGCATGCAGCCTCTCGAAGGGGCCAAAATCCTCCCGCTCCGTCGCCGCCACGATGGCCTCCTCGATCAGGTGGTTGCGGGGAATATAGACGGGATTGACCGCCCGCATCGCCGCGGCGCGCTCTGCAGCCGTGATCTCCTCGCCCTCATGACGCTGCCGCCACTCTTTTAACCAAGCTGTGACAGGATCCGGATCGACGAAGAGCGAGAGCAAGGGGCCGTCATTGCCCTCGGCGGCATCCGCCAGCAGGCGGAAGCCGCGGGTGAAATCCACTTCCCCGGCCTGCAGCAGATCGAGGAAACCCTGGATCAGCGGCTCGTCGCCGTCGCGCTCGGTCGTTAAACCCAGCTTGCGCCTCAGCCCCGTCACCCAATGGCCGGTGAAGAGCGGGCCGAAGCGCTGCACCTCCGCATTGGCCATTTCGACGGCGGCGTCGAGCTCATCGGCGAGCAGCGGCAGCAGCGTCTCGGCCAGCCTTGCGAGGTTCCACTGGGCGATGCCGGCCTGATTGTGATAGGCGTAGCGGCCGTTCCGGTCGATGGAGCTGAACACGGTGGCCGGGTCATAGGCTTCCATGAAGGCGCAGGGGCCGAAATCGATCGTTTCGCCTGAAATCGAGGAATTGTCGGTGTTCATCACCCCATGGATGAAGCCGATCTGCATCCAGCGCGCCACCAGCGCGCTCTGCCGCTCGGCGACGCGCCGGAGCAATCCGAGATAGGGATTGGCTTCGCTGGCGAGATCGGGATAGAGCCGCTCGATCACATAATCGGCCAGCGCCCTGACGCCGTCCGTGTCGCCGCGCGCGGCGAAAAACTGGAAGGTGCCGACCCGCACATGGCTTTTCGCCACCCGCGTCAGCACGGCGCCGGGCAGCGACGTCTCGCGATAGACCTGATCGCCGGTGGCGACAGCCGCCAGCGCCCGCGTCGTCGGCAGTCCCAGCGCATGCATGGCTTCGCTGACGATATATTCGCGGATGACAGGGCCGAGTGCGGCCCGGCCATCGCCGCCGCGCGAATAGGGCGTGCGGCCCGCGCCCTTGAGCTGGATGTCGCGCCTGACGCCGTCACGGTCCACAGTCTCGCCGAGAAGGATCGCGCGGCCGTCGCCGAGCTGGGGCGAGAAGCCGCCGAATTGATGGCCGGCATAGGCCATGGCGATCGGGATCGATCCATCCGGCACCTGATTGCCGGAAAACACCGCCGCCGCCGTCCCGTCATCGACCGCTACCCAGGAGGGGCCGAGTTCGCGGGCGAGATCGCGGTTATAGGCGATCAGCCGCGGGCTCGGCGCGCCGGAGGGATGAACCCGGGCGTAAAACCGGTCGGGCAGGGCGGCATAGGTGTTGACGAAATCGAGCATGGGACGGCTTTCAAGTCTCGGGAACTGACAGAACACAAATGGGCGCGCGATGTTTCCGGCGCAAGCGCTTTCCTGTCCCTTACAGCCCCAGCATGGTCAGCATCACGAAGGCGCCGAACAGCACGAAATGCGTCATGCCCTCAATGGCGTTGGTCTCGCCGTCATTGAGATTGATGGCGGCGGCGATCAGCGTGATCGTCACCATCACCGTCTGCACAGGCGTCATCGCCATGGTGAGCGGCTGGCCGTTGAACAGCGCGATCGCCTCCATGACGGGGACGGTGAGAATGACCGTGGAGAGCGAGGCGCCCATGGCAATGTTGACCACCGCCTGCATGCGGTTGCGCAAGGCCGCCCGAAGCGCGGTCAGGATCTCCGGCGCAGCCGAAATCGCCGCAACCAGCACCGCCATCAGCGCCGGCGGCGCGCCCGTGCCCTCGAGCCCGTGATCGAGGAAGGCGGACATGACCTCTGCGAGCCCGCCGATCAGCACGACGCCGAGAATGATCACGCCGATGGAAAACGCCATCGGCACGCCTTCGTCCTCATGCCCGTCTTCCTCTTCGTGCGGCTGCGCCTGTTTGCGGTCCGACGATGTGTAGGCGTAGCTGAAGAAATAGGAGTGCTGGCCGACCTGCATGCGCAGAAAAAGCGCATAGAGCGTCACCATCGCGAAGATGGTGAAGGCCGAATAATAATGCCATTTGGCCGCCGGGATAAATTCCGGCACCACCATGGAAATGCCCATGGCGGTCAGGATCATCACGCTATAGGTGCGGCCGGAATCATTGTTGTAGGGCTGCTCGCCGAAGCGAAGGCCGCCCAGCAGCGCGGCGAGACCGAGAATGCCGTTGATATCCAGCATGACCGCCGAATAGATCGTGTCCCGGACAAGCGTCGTCGACTCCGAATCGAGCATCAGGATGGCGAGAATGATCACCTCGACCGCCACCGCCGACAGCGTCAGGATCATCGTGCCATAGGGATCGCCAACGCGGATGGCGAGATGTTCGGCATGTTTGGCGACGCGCACCGAGGCCATGACGATCGCCGCCACGATGGCCGCCGCCGCCATGAGGCTCGCCGCCTGACCGAGACCGAGAATCCAACTCTCGCCGGAGAAGGCCAAAACACCGGCAACCAACGGCAGACTGAGGATAAATTCTTCTCTGACGAACGCTTTCATCATGCTCCTCGCAATCGGATAGATCCGGCGCCGGCGTCCGCCCTTGGGCGGAGCGCGAGCTTAGCCTGATGCGTAACCTCCAAAACGAGGAATTGTCGCGCGAAATTCTAGGCGCTGCGTTGAAAAATCGACAGGTCGACGGCCTTGTCGCGGATCATGTCCGTCACCACGCCGAACGGCGCGGCCCGTGCATAAAGATATCCCTGTCCGACATTGCAGCCGATCCGGCAGCATTCTGTCGCCTGTTCGGCAGTTTCGACGCCTTCGGCGATAACAGTCAGACCCAGTCTCTGGGCGATTTGGACGATGCCCTCCATGATGATGCGACTTGGTCCGGGCTCGGTCACGCCGCGGGTGAAGGATTTATCGATTTTGATCGCATCGATGGGAATGGTCATCAGATGCGTGAGAGACGCAAAGCCGGTCCCGAAGTCATCGAGCGCGACCTTTATGCCCTGGCTCCGCAGGCGACCGATCTCGTCGGCGATCGCTCGGTCGCGCTGATCGAGATAAACGGATTCCGTCACCTCGATCATCAGCCGGTCTCGCGGGACTCCCTGGCGCGCGAATGTCTCGTCCAGGCCCTCGCGCAGATTGCCGTTGTGGAAGTCGGCGCTCGATACATTGACACCGACATGGAAGCCGCCGAGCCCCATCGCGCTCCACCGCGCCATGTCGCCGGCGACCTTGTCAAGCATGACCCGCGTCAACTTTGCGGCGACGCGCGCATCTTTCGTGGCCTCGTGAAAAGCTGCGGCCGGCGTGACCGAGCCGTCAGGATTGCGCATGCGGCACAATGCCTCCAGTCCAATGACGGCGCCAGTTCGCATGTTGATGATCGGTTGGTAGAACGCCTCGATGCGTTGCTCCGACAGGGCGAGCGTCACTTCGCGAATGGCGCGGTAACGCTCGCTGATCGCCGTTCCCATCCCGTCCTGATAGGTGACGAAGCCGCCCCGCGCCCGCTCCTTGGCATGGTAGAGCGCGAGGTCGGCGCTTTGCCGGATAGCTTCGGATGATTGGCCCGGCTGGATTACCGCGCCGCCCATGGTGGCCGAGGGATGCACCACGTTTCCGGCGCAGTCGCAAGGCGCTTCCATGGCCTGGCCGATGGCGCGGGCCGCGCTCTGAAGGCTTCCGTCGCCGTCGAGCGGGGCGATCAACGCGAATTCGTCGCCCCCGAGACGGAACAGTCGGTCGCCATCGACAATGGGCGTGATGCGCGAGGCCACCGCGCAGATCAGGGCGTCGCCCGCCCCATGCCCGAACGTGTCGTTGACGAGTTTGAGATTGTCGAGATCGACCAGGATCAATCCCCAGTCCAGATCGCCTTGGGCGAGAATCTCATCGAAGCGCGAATTGAAACAGGCCCGGTTGGGCAGGCCTGTCAGGGAATCGGTGAAGGCCAGACGTTGGCGCTCCCGCACGCGCGCCTCGCGCTCCAAGGCGATTGCCGTGAGATGCGTGCTGGCGGCGACGATTTTTGTCTCGAACTCGGTCGGTCCGCGCGTTTCGCTGAAATAGAAGCCGAATGTGCCGATCACCACGCCTTGGCTGATGATCGGCGTGGACCAGCAGGCTCGAAGACCGAGCGGCAGCGGCAACGACTTGTAGTCTTCCCAGAGCGGATCATTGGCGATGTCGGTGACGATCACCGGTTTGCCGAGAAAAGCCGCCGTGCCGCAGGAGCCGACTTTGGGGCCGATCGCCAATCCCTCAAGCGCGTCGCAGTAATAGGCCGGCAGGGAGGGCGCGGATAGCGGGTGCAGGCGCCCTTGCGCATCCACTTCCAGGACCGAGCATACAATATCTGGAATGATGTCTTCGACCATCGAGCAGAGCCTATCGAGCGTGGGCTTGAGCGGCTCCCCGATCGCGATCAATTCCAGGATTGTGTTTTGTAGCGATTGCAGCATGGCGGTTTCCGAAAAATCCTGGGAAACTATGAGGCGCGGTCGCTAAAAGGCCCTTAAGAAAATCCGGGAAAGCTAATGTAACCGCTTTTTTGGCGTTTGATTCGGCAGGTTTGTGACGATAACGGATGAAGTGCGGCGTGTGGTTCGGCCAATCGTTGTCTCGACGGAGCGATGCCGGGTACTTTTCGGCTCCGGCGCCGAAAGCGCATCCACCTGGGCGTTTCCATCAATCATTTGCGCTCGCGAAGAAAAGAGCAAGGCCGCAATCAGGGGTTTGACGCCTTGCGCGCCGCGCCGTAAGTCGGCATCGACGCGCCGGATTCGTCCCTGTCTCTCGCCCTGCTATCGGACATTGCGTCTTCACGTTCCAGATATCGCTTCACATAAAGCTCGAGCGCCAGCGTCTTGGCGAGGGCGGCGAATGGCGTGGCGATGGCCAGGCCGATCAGTCCAAACAGCGCTCCGAACAGGATCTGCGTGGAAATCACGAAAGCCGGCTGCAACTTCACTCTTTGCCTCTGAATGAGCGGCGTCACCACATAACTCTCCAATGTCTGGACGCCGGCATAAATCGCGATGACCAGCAGCGCCTTGTTCATGCCGTCCGGCAGGGCGATCAACACGCCCGGAATGGCGGCGAGCACCGGGCCGATATTCGGAATGAAGGCGAGAATGGCGGCGATGAGCCCAAGCAGCAAAGCCAGCGGCATATCGATAATCCACAAGCCGAGACCGGTCAGCAGCCCGATCAGCGCCATGGCGATCAACTGGCCCACGATCCAGTCGCGCAGCGAAGCCACTGATTTGGCCAGAACCTCCTCGGCCTCGAGCCGGATCGACGGCGCGAACAGCAGGATGATCCCTTTCTTGTAGCGCGTCGGATCAAAAGCGCCGTAAAGACCGATGAACAGGATGATCACGAAATCCCCGAGCGCTCCGAATGTCGACGACAACACCCCGGTGGTGACATTGGTCGCGGCGGGCCAGCGAATCGCTTCGGAAAAATCACGATTGAGCAATCGTTGCCCCCAGCCGAACCCGTCGATCCATTCCTTCAGTTTGGCCAGCCCCTTGGGCAGCGCTTTTGTAATGGCGGTGATCTGCTCCGATATCGCCGGAGCAGCGGCCATGACGGCGAGAACCACGAAACTCGCCAGCAAAACGAGAAAAAACACCAAGCCATAGACCGGCTTGACGCGCGCGGCTTCCGCCAACCCATCGCCGCAGGCGCGAAAAAGGATCGCGAGAAGAATGCCAGCGAACACCAGAAACATCGCACTCGGCGCAAGAACCGTCAGAACGGCCAGGCCGACTCCGAAAATCACAAGAGAGGCCCGCTTTTCCATCCCCGTTCAAACTCCCAGCGCGCCACAGGACCGTAATGACGGCCTAACGCCATTGGGCGGCCCAGGTTCCTGACGAGCACGGCCAGCACAAGAGTTCGCGGCTTATGGCCGCAAATCACTGTGTCAAAGATGTTGGGGAATTGGGTAGATCGACAGCCATGAAATGGCGGAGAAGATGGGAAACGGGGGTTCCAAAAAATAGCCAATGAAATCAGTTAATTGATAGCAGATTTGTGTGCTGTTTTGTAGCAGAGATTGTCTGTGGATAACTCTCCATCGTCAGACATAGCGCTAGAAAAATGTGACAAACCGCCGGCTTTAGGCAACCATCATCATTTGGGGAAAACGCCTCAAGAAAGGCCGAAGGCCCTTGACAGGCCGAGAAGGTATATGCAGCATCCACGCATCGGCTCGCATGGATCATCCAGGTGGATGCGTCTTTAAAGTTGCGGCCGGTGGAAAAGGAAGCAAAAAATGGCTACGAGCCTCAAAGGCGCGACGATTTCGTTCGCGTATCATACCTGCCGTAATATTAGTTCTCCCGAAGATGAGCACGAAGATCGTAAGGTCTATGCTGGCTACGCACCGAGTTCATCTGTTCTCCAATTGGATGACAACGAGAACGTTCGCGAATATCTTGTCGATGCAAAGGGCAAGCAGAAACGATCGCCAACGCTTGTGCACCAGGCAATCCGCAAGACCCTCGTAGACACGCCCGATCTGTTCAGCATCCTAAACGGTGGCATGGTGATTGTGGCGTCTCATGCCGCAGTCGATGACAAAAACAAGCGAATGCAGCTTACCGATGCGAGCATCATAAACGGTTCGCAGACTCAGGGCGAATTGCAGCGCTTCTTCGATCAGAATTCCAACAATCCCGATTTTGAACCTAGCATCCGTTATGAGATCATAGTCACCAACGATCCTGACTTGGTCGCAGATATCTCGATTGCCCGAAATTTCCAGAACGACGTTCGGGCGATCTCGATAGCTGGTCGCAAGGGCCAGTTGGACGAGCTGGAAACCTCGGTCCGCCGTCATGTCCCGAACGCCAAGCTGCGCAAACGTGAAACCGATCTGATTACGAACGACGAGGAAGGATACCTCGACACAGAAAAGCTGATCCAGGTCACTTTCGCTCTAATGCCCGTGGATGTTTTGAAGCGCGTCGTTACGTCTGCCGATGGCGCGGATGGCGTTAACAAAGCCTTTACCTACAGCAAGAAGACCAAGTGCCTGAAGCTGTTCCAGCGGGTCGAGGAAATGGTTCAATCCGAAGTGCTGGATTGTTTTCTGGATCTGGCCGGCCCCGCATGGAATCTCTACGAGCGGTGGAAGGGGCACCAGGGCTTCAAGGGAACCCGTCTGCGGTCCATCGAACGAGAGGCTAGGGCGATAGTTCAAGTGCCCGATGGCATTATATTTCCTATCCTTGCAGCTCACTCGGCGTTCGTGCGCGAGGACAAGAATGGAACGTGGTCGCTCGATGTTCCGTCATCTTTCACCGACAAAGAACTCATCGAAGCGGCGGCGCAAGTCTATCAAGAGATTGCGAACAGCAACCCTCAGACGATGGGTAAAAATAAAGCCTGCTACACGTCTCTACTTCGAATCACTTCGATCTACGCCAAGCTAAGAGGACGTGTCTGAGCCTCCGGGCCATACGGCCGGAGCATTGCAGCGTTACAACAGTTCGAGCCCGCCGATCTTCACCGGCGGGCTTGGTTGTCAGATCGAATGAAGGTCGCGCCAATCCCGCTCACTGATCGGAACGACATGGTGTCGGGAACTTGTCGCGGCGAACGCGGCCTCATCAATGCTATTGAAGTGACGCGCGTTCGCCCAGGTCGTCACATATTCGAAGTGCTCCCAATGCTGGCGGGCGGCAACAAGATAACCGGCGCGGCCCGCCGCCGAGCTTGGACTGTGCAGAGCGTATGTCATCAAACTTGATCGACTACGCTGCGCGGCTGAGCGCTTTCACGCGGACGCGCGGCTTCTGGTCCTGAGATCCGAGAAGCTTGCTGATTTCGGTCATCCGAGCGCCGATCTCGCCGACTTCCTCGCCTGTGCAATCCCCCAAGCGCTTGCCATTGGGAAGGATCATGTCGAGAAGGGTGCCGTTCGCGGCGTGGTGCTCAATGGTTGCGGCGAACCGCTGAACTTTAGAAAGTTCGCGTTCGATCGACTGTTTAAGATTGGTCATGTTACGCGGCTCCCCATGCGCCGGGTTGCACGGTGCCGCGTTCCCGAAGATTATTGATCAAACTGCCAATCACCACGTTGCCGGGATCGTCCAAATAGAGCCTACCTGTGCTTTCAGGTCGTGCGTCACCACGGCCATAGACATGCATCATCGCGTGGTTGGTGAAGGCGTGGAAGGTGAATTCCTCGCCGTTGATGGTGCGCGTGACGGTGCGGAGAAACTTGCCCTTAGCCATTATGCAGCCTCCTGCGAGACAACCTGAAACGGCTTGTCTGTCGCCGGTCGATAAACATCGACGGTCTGATAATTGAAGCCGGCGAAGCCGTGATGCACGGCAATCATCAAGCCGGCCGGCGAGTTCGCGAAAACTTCAACATAGAAATCTTCGGCCTCGTAGAGGGCGTCTGCCGTAACGCTGTTGTCACCCTTGCACTCAAAGAGGTCATAGAGGAAGCCGTTAAACTGCTTCCGGCTCATGCGTTCGGCGCACTTCTCATTCGAGCGCGTTGCGATAGATGGTGTAGTCATGATATTGTCCTTGTGCTGCGCCCCTCGGGGCGTTGAATGTTGATTGGTAGTCGGCATTCTATGCCTATCGGGCGGTTGGCCCCGTCCCGATAGGCGCTCTTGAAAGGGCTATTCGCCCTTGACCTTCCATTGTGGAAGGGTCCACCGGACTGACTTCGAAAGTTCGTCGCGGTATCTGGTCAGCTTGGCGATATCCGCCAGCGCTTGTTTCTTGATGGCCGGGTTGGTGAGATCGGCCGCTTCGATTTCAGCGATGCGTGCTGCGATCTCTTCCGTTTTGTAGGCGTTGACAATTTCTGCCAATGCAACGGCAGCGTCCAAGAGGCAGCCGATTGTCAATTCAGCGCGACCCAAAGAGCCCTTGAAAGCCGCGTAGTCTTCCGCAAATTCTTCCGGGTCGATCTGATCAGTCTTAGGCTTGGGTCCGCTGTCATCATCAAATGTCAGCCAGTCAACTCCCATCACGTCAAATGGGATATCCACGCCAGTGGTGTCCTGCCAATCATAATACTCGTTAAACGGGCGGCGGAACACAGGGTTTGCGGCGTCGGCCTTCCGGCTGTCCTCCTTCTTTTTCCTTTGCCGATACTCACGCTGATAGTCCGCAGAAGTCTTCATAAGTCACCATCCTTATCTCTGCTTTTTAATATCATGAAAACGTTAGATGGCTGTCTTCTATGCGGCATGTATTAATCTATAAGCGACGTTTTGCAGATTTTGGCCTTGAAACCAGATGCTGGCGATCACTCCTCATCGTCCGAACGGCTGCTCTCCGGCCAAATGCCAAGGTGCTCGCCGAGCGCCAAGACAACGTCGTCCCGGATACGGTCTTTCAGGATTCCGCCGAGGAAGCTGTCGAGGATCGAATCGACATACCGGGAATGGTCTTCGTCGTTCATGTAGATCGCAGTCATGTGTTCGCCTTTCGTGGTTGCGGCACAAGATCTGAATCATTTGGGAGTCGGCGTCAAGAGATATTAAACATAAATATCAATGGGTTAGATCAGTCAATATTGACTGATCACTCTCGGGCTTGTCCGCTGTTGCGTGAAGCGACGGCGTGGGATAAACTATTGCGGACGCGCAAGAGTGCTGGCAGCAAGGACACAACAATGTCTTCTCGCAGGCACAGGCGAAAAAACGGGCGCGCAAAGATCAATACTAAATCCCGCCGGTCCTCCAATCCTCTTGAACTCCTCAAGTTGTTTTTCGATATCCTGCGTATTGTGTGCCGGATATGGGACTTGTGGGAATGGCTGAGCTCGCTCGTAACGACTTGGCGGCTATAAGTCGGCGAGCAAGTCCTTGATCTCTGAATTCGTCCGCAATCAATAGCAGTTCGAGATGTAGTCCGACCAAGATTTGGATTGACGGTTTATGTCGGTCCATGCGTTTTGACGGTTTAGAGCGTTTTGCCGTAGGAGGTAACAGCGTGCGTCATTATGAAAGTGGCCATTGGCTGACGGGAATGTTCATATTTCTGTGCGGGTGGGGCATAATACTATACCAGATCTATCGATTTTTACGTTATGGCCTGTGGTGGTCTCTCTCTTTTCTCGATTTTGTAGGAGCGGTTTACAACAAGAAACAGTCAATGCAGGATTGGGTCGCCAGTCCGGAGACATGGCAGGGTTTGCACTATGTGTTTTCGGTAACGCCCCTATCCTTGGTTGCTATTGTTGTTGGCTACTTAATTCTGTTGATGGCGCATTTTGATCCTTGAGCGGTAAGCGAAGAAGCAGAGTGCAAGCGCTCGCTTCGCTCGCCTCCGCGCCCTTTGGGCTTGGCCGCCCTTCACTCGCTTCGCTCATTCCGGTCGGTCGTCTATGGTTGCTCGCCGGGAAGTGTGTTTGACTCTTCCTTCATACTACCACCGGGAATAGGTCTATCCCCCGCCTGATAGAACACATGCAAGAGACAGTGTTTCAGTCTCGTGAGTCTATCAGGCGGGGGATTGTCTGTTGACACCGTTCAACAGGTAGGTAAAGAACAAAGGCTGTCAGGCCGGCGAGGAGGCTTCCATTGCCCTCGCATTAGTTCCGAATCCAATCTTTCGATTAAGCGGTTACACCTCTCGGTGCGCGCCACATGCTGCATATCACTCAACAGCCATGTGACCGGACGTTGTGACCATGCACAGAGCGTCCGTCTTTTGACAGTCTTCGCAGCGCTGTCGTTCTGTTCGCTTCTGGCAAGCTCATAGCGCCGGTCTAGAGTCCCTTTTTAGCGCCGTATCGTTCAAGGCCAGTATCGCACTTCCGGTCTGACAACCAAGAAATGTAAGCAAAAGCCTTGACTGATTGAGAGTAAAAACTTATCTTACTTTCATCGTTCAAGGCGAAAGGGCTGGCCGGCTTCCAAAAAAA
The DNA here is from genome assembly GCF_029892285.1 of Rhizobium sp. SG_E_25_P2. Classification (GTDB taxonomy): domain Bacteria; phylum Pseudomonadota; class Alphaproteobacteria; order Rhizobiales; family Rhizobiaceae; genus Rhizobium_E. The sequence continues at coordinate 15,321 of NZ_JARXVM010000014.1, read as the reverse complement.
ATCAGGCCGGCCCTTTTTTTGCCGGTGAGGTCGATTATAGACCCGTGCTTTTTATGGTGCAACAACTCATTTCGTTTAGTAATCATGTGAAAATAAATCACTGAACACTAATTCATGTCGATTCTATATTGTTGACTATGCGGAATGATCGTAGAATATACGCACAACCAAAGGCGAGGAATTCCCTTGCTTCTCCGGTCGTATTGATCAGAACGCCTGCAAGGAAAGCCCCGCCTTGCAGGCGTTTTGCATTATCGCCTGTTCCCCAAGAGGTTGCCGACGCGCATCTGTTTCCGAAGCTCATCGACCACGACGCCGCGCATGGTGCCTTCCATCTCTTTCCGAACACGCTTGGCGAGGTCGGTGTTCTGTTCCGGTGTTCCGCCGTTGGCGTTGACAGTGATGGGCGCATTGATGCTGACGTTCTGCGCCGCGCCGCCGTTGCCGGATGAACTTGAGCCGCCGGTGAACCTGTCCATCTGATAAGGCGGATTGCTGCCGACATAGCCGCCCGATGCGAAGCCCTTGAGCGCCGAGCGGTGTGCGGCCTCAAGGTTGCCGACGCCGATGCGGCGGACAGCTTGGGCGCTCATGACGAATTCGCCGCGATGCACGACGCCGGCCGGCTGATACTTTCCGCCGTCGCCGGTATAGCCGCCGCCGCTGAAGCCGAACAGCGCGCCGAAGATGCCAGCGCCGCCGCCGAACAATCCGCCGAGCGGACCCTTGCCAAGCAATGCGGCCTGAAGCGTGGCGTCCACAAGGTTGCTGAGAAGGTTTTGCAGCGCGCCGTTCAATGTCTGTGTGCCGGTCAGCAAGCCGGAAAGCGACGACGTGAAGCTCTCGGCGAAATACGTCTGTGCGCTCCGCAAGCCTTCGGTCGATGTCGCGACCTGTTGATTTTGGGCGTTGAGCTGGCCCGTCATGGCGATCTTCTCGCGAAGTTTGGCGATTTCCTGATCGGACAACGTGACGCCGTCGCGCTTCAACTGCGCAAGGCGGTCGTAAAGCTCAAGCTCTGTCCGCTTGGAGTTCTCCGACATGCCGGCGAGGGACTGTTCGAAGCGGGCGCGGCTCAAGCCCTCTTCTATCGCCTGATTGAGGTTGCGGCGGGCGTCGGTCTGGCGCTGCAAAAGTTCGGTCTGGCGTTCCTGTGCTGGCGACGGGTCAAGCTGCTGTTGTCCGGTCGGTGTGCCGGCGTAGGCGTTGCGGATGGTGGAATCATCCACGCGGCGCAAACCTTCCCACTCATTGCGAAGCGCCGTCGGGTCATTGCCGCGCCGACGCAAGAGGGCGCGCGCAAGCTCGTCCTGTGTCGCCTGATCGAAGAGCCGATCGCCGGAGAGACCAAGTTCGTCGCGCAAGCTGTCGAGGGTGCGGCCGGTGATCTGGTAGCGGCCCACAGCGGACGAATTGAACGTGTTGGCAGGATGCGCCAGCATTTGCCGCTGAAGCTCTCGCACCTGATCAAGGGTCATGCCGGTGAGGTTTTGCGCGCCGCCTGTGTATGCGCCATAGCCGAGCGTCTCGTTATAGCCGCGCCCTCTGTCGTTGCCTTCGGCCGCGCCGATCAAGTCGAGAATATTGTCGTGCTGACCATAGGTCGCGACCGATCGGGCGCGGTTGGCGAGGTCCGTCGCCTGCATGAGTTCGCCCATAGAGCGGGCGTTGCGCGCGGCGTTCACGTATGCGGTGTTCAGGGCGTCGGACTGTGCCAGCGCGTCGAGGTCCGCCTTCAGGCCGGGAACCATGGCCTTCAGTTCAGCCAGGGCGGCTTTAAAGTTGCTCGCCGCCGTGGCGTTCCGGTCGAAGGCCGGCGAAAGCTGTTCGCTGGAATCCTTGACGCCGTCGAGCGCCGGGCGGGTGTCCTGAAGCGCCTGCTGCACTTCGCGGATGCGCGCATCCACGTCGCGAAGGTTGGCCTTGACGCTCTCGTCAAAGCCGAGCGAGCGAGCAACCGGCGACATGCCGTCAAGCTCTGCCATGAGTTCGGCGCGGCGCTTCAGAAGGTCATTGAGTTCGGAAAGCTCTTGGCGCTGATCATAGTCGCGGCGGGCATTGTCCAGCGCGCCGGGTGCAAGTCGGGTGCCGTCGAGCCATTTATCAGCGCCGACGCTTGCGCCTGCGTCGCGGATGGCCTGTGCAATCGAGGCGGCGACGTTCGCGCCGTCGATGGCTGCGGCCTTGGCCCGAACGGTAAAGTTCGACCACATGGTTTCCCATTCGGCGTTGATGCGCTTGGCGGCTTCGATCTGTTCCTTGCTGAAGGTCGCCGCCTCACTGCGGAGCTTCTGGATTTGCTCGACGGACAAGCCGAGCGTCTTCGCAAGCTCTTCCGCGCCGGTTCCGCCGAACAGTTCGTCGAGGGCGCGCGTCTGGCCCGCCTGATCAAGCTCCTTGATCTTGCCGATCAACTCGTCGAGGAAGGCGTTCGGCTCGCGAAGCTTGCGGCCAACCTCTTCAGCGGAATAACCGAAGCGAGTGAACCATTCCGCGCCGCCGCCTTTGCCGTTTCGGGCGAATTCATCGCCGCGAATGTTCAGTTCCTTCAGGGCGTCAGTCACGCCGTCAACGCTGGCGCCGGTCGCCTTGGCGACATGGCTCCATTGCTGCCAAACCTTCGTCGAGACGCCAGCCTTGCGGGCCTCGCGATCGACTTCGGCGACGGAATCGGTGATCTGATTAAGGGCGATCAACAACGCGCCAGCGCCAGCAACCGCCGCGCTGCTTCGGCTGAAGGCTGCGAAGCCGTTCTCGATGGTCTTGCCGATGCGGTCATATGACCGCGAATAGGTGTCTTCGATCTTTCGCGCCGATTGCCGGGCGCGGTTTTCCATGTCGGTCGCGCCGCGTTTCTGGATTGCGTTCGCTTTGGCAATGCCCTTTTCGAGCTTGTCGATACGGGCTTCGATGTCGACCACAAGGCCGGGAAGTGCTGCTTCATTCGCCACTGGAATTCCTCAAAATGTAAAAATACCCTCGCCGTCGGGGTCGTTGTATCGGGATCGGTTGTCTTCACCGGACACGGCGCGCGAAACCGCAAGCGCGGACGCGATAGCGCCGTCGATATGGTTGCTGTGCGAGGTGCCCTTGTGCATCGTGGTCAACTCGCCGGCATTGGTCGCGCGCTTGACCACGACGCTTTCGAAGTGGTTGCGAAGGATCGGGTGCGCGGCGTGCCGGATGCGCCGGCCGTTGACGATGCGCTCAAGATCGCAAATCGGCCCGTGCATCGTTGACGGGCGCTGCGGGATCTGAAGAACATTGATGCCGGCTTCCATGAGCTTCGACATGATCGGGCCGGCGAGGGCAGGGTCGAACGCGACTTCGCGAACGTCGTAGGTGCCGCAAAGGTCGATAATCTTGTCGGCGATCACGTCCGGTTCGATCACAGGCCCGTCGATCACGTTCAAGAATCTTTCGTCGCGCCAACGTGGATATGGGACTTGCTCAAGGCGCGCTTTCTCGCCCAAGCCTTCGGACGGAAGGAAAAACCACGGATGCACGGAAACGCGGCCATCGTCATGCGCCCATGCGGCGACGATCGCGGTCAAGTCACCGGAGCGTGACAAATCCACGCCGAGCCAGCACGGAACCTCTTCGAGGTCGGCTAGGTCGAAGTGCGGATCATGGCCGGCGTCATAGACGGACATATCGAAGAGGGGATCGCGGGACGCGGCCATCCACACATTGAGGTGGAATTGCTGGAAAGCGAAGCGTTCGGCCGGCCGGTGCTGCGCTTCGGTCGCCATGGTGCGCAAACCGTCGAGGTCGGGGAAGCCATGTTTCAGGCCGGGATTGACCTTCTGCCAAACGCTTTCATCCTGCCAGTCGTCATCGGATTCAGCTTCGAAGATGATGGGCAGGAATTCCGGGTTTACGATTTCGCCGGTCGCGACACGCCGCGCGTAGCTGTATTGGTCGTAGCCGAGGTTTTCGTTACCACGGCCGGCCGTGGTCGCAATCACCATGAGCGAGCCGGGACGTTTGCCCATGCCGGAGCGAATGGCTTCCCAAAGGTCGCGGCCCTGCCAAGCGTGGATTTCGTCGACAAGAACAAACGTCGGCGTCTTGCCGTGCTGCGCTCTGCCGTCGCTGGAAACAGCCTGCAATGAACTGCCGTTCGCCGGGAAGACGATCTTCTTTGCCGAGTTGTGTGCGTCGTAAATCTTGGTCGCGGCGGCGAGGCGCGCATCCATGCGGACGATGTTCGCCGCTTCGGTGAAGCCGATGCCGGCCTGTTCGCGATCGGACGCGGCAAAGATGACTTGGCCGGCCGGAACGGACTCGGGGCCGAACAAGTGCAAGAGCGCCAGCGCCGCGGCGAGGCTGGTCTTACGGTTGCCGCGGGGAAGCATGAGGAAGACTGTCTTGACGATACGCCGCTCGTCCGGGTGCCGTGGCCCATAAATGCGGCGAACGATGCGCTCAAGCCAAGGGTAAAGCTGGAAGGCACTCTTCGGCGCGGTGCTCGCCGGGTGCTTCAGGCGGCGCAAGAATTTCACGGCCCGTTCGCCGAAGCCGAGCGGGTCGTCGATCTCGCTGCCGTCATAGATCCAAGCCGGGAACGCACTCGCCATCACGTCACCGAAAGCGGGTTGTCGTCGTCATCGTCGGCCGGCGCGTTGCTGCCGATACGGGCGCGCGAAGTCGGCGTAAGACCGTATTCGGCCGCAAGCTGGCGCGCTGTCTGCATGTAGCGGATTTGCAGGCCGGCGAGCTTCAGGTCGGGAATGGGCATGGTCGCCATAAGTTCGGCGATCTGGTTCGAAGCGCCGATCGCCATGCAATAATTCTCGATGCCGGCGAGGTTGCTTTTCGTAATGATGCGGCGGGCGATCACGTCCGGCATGATGCGCTTCCACTCGGCGCGCGCGTGCTCGTTCATGCGCTTCGGCGCAAGCGGCGCTTTGGTGAGTGCATCACTATCCGGCGACAAGGTCGGCTTGATGCCGCGAAGATGCGTCATTCGCTGGCCTCGCCTGTGATTTCGAGACCGTCGCGAACGCCGAGATCGAGGATGCTCTTCACATTGAAGGCGCGGCCCAAGAAACGGATGCGATCGGCCGTGGTCAGGCCGGTGAAATATTTCGTGCGGAAGGTGACGCGATCGGTTCCAGCCTCGCCAAAGCCGGTCGCCGCCTCGTCGATCGACTGGCGCGCGACTTCGGCGCGAACGGTGCCGACTGTCGCCCAGGTGCTTTCGGAATAGCCGGCCGCGTTGATGGTCGAGACTTCGCGCTCGATGAAGATCACGCGATTTCGTTTGCCGCTCTGCATCAAATCACCCACCGAATGAGGGCTTCGACGGACAGGACGCCGTGACCATATGCCGGGTCGGGGTCGCGCGGATAAACGCAGCCGGTGACTTCGAAATGATCGCACAAGCCGCCTTGGATGGTCATGGGCATGTCGAGCGCCTGTGTCACCGCGAAGGCGATTTCCTTGGCGCGCTGTTCGCCTTCGTTGAGCGTCCAAACATGCAAGTCGAGATACACCCACGCGGCGCGCTGTGCCGCGTAGTCATGGCCGTGCAAGATGGTTTGGCCGCCGCTCATGATGATGGTCGGCGTCTTGTCGGGCCGGGTGCTGCCAGAGCGGATATGATCGGCCGGGACAAGCGCTGTCACGGCCGGCGAGGCGATCAGGGCGGCGCGAATGGCTGTCTGAAGTGCAAGGGTCGGCTCAAGCATTCTTCGCCGCCTTCTTGATTGCGGACGTGATCGCGGCCTTGAGGCGGCGATCGACGCGGGTTCGCGCCAAGCGCCAGCTAGGACGAACGAACGGCTGTGCTTCCATCTTCACGGTCCCGAATTCGAGCATGTGACCATACCGCGCGTCTGAATCGCCGACGGTGACGAGCACCTGATTAGGGCCGGCCGTGCGCTTGCCGCCGTTGGCCGCATAGGGCGGCGTCGTCTCGCCGGGGCCGGTGACGGTGATCGACTCTTTGAGGTTGCCGGTGTCTTCGGGAACCAAGGCGCGCATGTTCCGCGCGACTTCCTCGCCGCTGCGCATGAGCGCCGGGCGAAGGGCTTCCAAGATCGCGGCCGGGATAGCGTTCAAGCGCTGCTCAAGGTCGCGGGATTGTTCGGTGAGTGACTTACGATCGGACAAGGCCAGTCACCTCAACACGATACGGACGAAGCAAATCGGCGACGCCATAGGGGATTTCGCTGCCGCTTGTGCCGACAAGGACGGCTTCGCGGTTGGCGTAGAAGTGCGCGGCAAGCTGCAAGATGGCCTGTTTGATGTCGATCGGAACCGGCGTGAAGTCGGACAGGGGCTTGCCGAGCATTGCAGCGGCGCGGGCTTCGGCGGCTTCGATGTAGTGCTGAAGCAACTCGTCGGTGCCGCTGGCGAGGTTGCCGAGCGCGCCGGGATCGATCAATTCGTCGCTGCCAATGTGCGCTTTGAAGAGCGCAAGGCTGATGATGCTGGTCATTCTTGGGTCGTCTTTCCTGAAAAACTTATTTTGGGCGTCTCTTGCGCGTGACTCCCGCCGCCGGTCCCTAAGCACTCGGAAAAGTCGTCAACCACCCCCGGTGCGTCGTTGTTGGCCTGTGCGCCTTCATTGGCCTGTCCGTTGTCATTGGACGGTCGACGATGTCCGCCGCGCGGGTTCGGTCCGCCCATGGCGATTGCGGCTTCGATGCCAAGGCGCGTGACGCGACCACAGAATGACGTGTAAGCAATGCCGAGGCGCTTTGCCCATTCGCGCCGGGGAAGCGTCAGGTCGTCGGCGGTGAGCGGACTGGCCTTGTAGGGCGTGTGCTGACCGGGTGTGATTTTGCTACCCATGGCGATGGCGGACTGAAGGCCGTATTTCTTCACGCGCGTGTCGAAGGTGCCCAAAGCGATGCCGAGGCGTTTGGCCCATTGATGCCGCGTGAGCTTCAGGCCATTGCATTCGTGGATCTTGGCAGGCTTGCCGGTGCGCTTGCGACGGTGCTTCAGACAGAAGGCGATTGCGGCTTCCATCGATCCATGTTCGCGCGCATGGCGGAAGAGGGTGTCGGGTTCGATGCCGAGCCGGTGCGCCCATTGTGGCGCGCTGAGGGATTGCTTGCCGAAGGTGAAGAGCGTGACGGGTGAACGGTTGGTGTTGGTCGGTGCGTGGTGCTTGTCGAGCGCCATGGCGTTGCCTTCTTCGCCGAAGGCAAAGGTCAGGAACTGGCGACGGCGTTCTTCCTGCTTCCGTCTGGAATAGGCGAGTGCGCGGGCAAGGGCTTGCTTGCTGTCTTGGCGGAATTCTTCGGCGTCGATCTGGCGAGCGCGTTCGGCCTTGCTCATCGGCTGCGCTCCTGCTTCTGCTTCACGCTGCTATGGCAAGGCGTGCAAAGGGGCTGCCAGTTGGCTCTTGTCCAGAACAGGCGCATGTCACCGCGATGCGGCTTGATATGATCGACAACGTTGGCCGGTGTGATACGGCCCATAGCTGCGCACAGGCGGCAATGGGGATGCGCGGCGAGGTATTCACGCCGGGCTTTGTCCCATTCGCTTGTGTAGCCGCGTTGACGGGCTGAAGGACGGCGAGCGTCATGGCGAGCTTTGCGTTCGCGGTCCTGCTTTTGCTGACAGGCGCAACGGATGCCGGCCGGGACGATGTTGCCGCACTGGCACAGGCGAGGCGGGCGCATTATGCGGCCTCGCCTGAGAGGTCGCGGAGAGTCGCAAGGCCTTCTTTGATCTCTGCTTCGGAAGGAAGGTTGCGCGGATCATCGGCGCTGCCACGCATTTTATCATAGCCTTTCCAAGCATGACGGATCTCGGCGGGCGTTGCGGCCCAGGTATCGGCCGGCGACCATTGCAGGACGCCAGCCGCAAACTCAAAGAGTTCGGTGAGGTGATCTGTGAGCACGAAAGGCTTGGATGACGGCGCGGCCTGTTCGGGCGCGTCGTCTGTCCAGCCGATCGAATGCTTCACGAATTCAACGATGGCCGGCGTAAAATCCTGAATCAGGCACAGGCCATTTCGTTCGGTCTTGGCCGCGATCAATTCACAGGTTCGGGTGGTGTCATCGCATCCAATCGCGATGAGATGCGAGATTGCGCCAAGGTGACATTCGTCGAGATTTTGCCGGAGTTCGTCGAGGCTGTATTGCTGCGCGATGAGCAAGCCGGCCCGCAAAGACGGACGCAGACGGACGGTGATGTCACCGGCCGAGATCTGAATCGGGTTGAATGCGAGCCGGGAAGACATTAGGCGGCGACCTTCAGCTTGATGAAGCGGTCGGCGTGAGACACGTCGCCACCTGTGCGCTTGTAAGCCGTGAACTTCACCTGTCCGGTGCCGGAGAGGGTGTAAGGGTCGCGAAGGATCGAAAGGCCGATGCGATCGACGATGCGATAACCGGAGAGGTCGCCGAACAGGATCGGGAACGCGTTGGCGGCAACGTCGGGCATGTCGATCGCTTCGACGATCGGACGGCCGAGCAAGGTTGCCGGTGCGCCGGTCGTGATCGGATCGAGCATGATGAAGCGGCCGGTGCCGTCCTTCAGGGTGCGAAGCGCGCCGAGCGTCTTGCGGTTCATGATCCAAACGCCGTTCTGTGCGATGACAGACGGGACCGAATGGAACATGCCGATGATGGTCGCGGCCGGGTCGGTGCCGAGGGTGGCGGCGTTGCCGGTCTTCACTTCGGTGATGCCGGATGCGGTGAGAAGGCCCTTCGGCTTGCCGACGCCATCGCCATTCGTGAATGCAGCGCCTTCGGCCTTGGCGAAGCTCTCGCCGAAGTCGGCGACAAGTTCGGCCTCAAGGCCATAGGCGTTATCTTCGAGAAGCTGGCGCGAGACCGGGACGAAGGTGGACATTTCGTAAGGCGTGAACGTCGCCTGTTCGAAGGTCATGCCGGATTCGGTGCGTGCGCCGATTTCCGAGACCCAGGTCGCCGCCGAGCCGGTGAGCTTGCGCGGATACTTGACTTCGGAAGCCGAAATCGTCGTGACCTTGGCATACTGGCGGATCGGCGAGAATTCGACGATCTTCTTCAGGATCTCGTCGCCGAAGGCTTCCGGTGCGAGATAGCCGCCGTTTGCATCGACGGACACGGTCAGGGCCTTCTGCAGTTCGGGCGAGATACGTTCAACGCCATGGCGAAGGAAGCCTTCGAAGGCCTTCTTGATCTCGCCGTTCTCGTTGTCGCCGGCCGGCTGATTGTTGTTCGCGCCGCGAAGGCGGTTCGACTTGGCTTCGACGGCGTCGAGGCGGGCCTTCACGGCCTTGAATTCTTCGACGCTGATCACCGGATCGCTTTTGGTTTCCGGTTCGTTCTTCATTTCTTCGGTGTGCATTTTGGGTTCCTCAATTAGAGATTTAACGACGGTGACGCGCGCGCCGGGATGAACCGGACGGCGGCACAGGCTGATTTCGTTGACGGTGATTGACTTGAAGACACGGCCACCTTCGGGACGCTCTTCGAAGCCGTTGTGTCGGAAGCCGATCGACAAGCCGGTGATGGTGCCGAGCTTCAGGGCGCGGTGTGCATCGCGGGCGGGGCTGACGCCTTCCAGAAACAAGCGGCCTTTGACTTCAAGCCCCTTGTCGGTCTCGGCGAAGGATTCCCAAACGCCGATTGCTCCCTTGCCTTGCTCATGTTCCATGAGCATGGGCATGGTGTTGGCATAGCCGAAGGCTCCCTTTTCGATCACGTCGCCGACGCTGTCAGGCGCGCCAAACGGCCAAGCAAGGCCGGTCACGGTGCCGGCGTCGTCGATAGAGATCTCGGCTTTGATTTCGAGGTTTTCGGTGTCGCTCATGCCGCTGCCTCATTGAGCGCTGCGGCAAGGTCGCCGGTAGTTGCGGCGTGACGCAAATCGTCCTCATTGATCCAGACGGCCGGCTCGACACGTTCCGGCGAGCCGTTCCAGCGGGCGTCGAGGATATCGAGCGCAAGCGGGACGATCTCGGCGAATGGTCGATCCTTCACATAGGTCTCGACAAGGGTGTGCGCCTTCTCAGGCGAGACGCCGCCGCCGATCAATCCAAGCCGGATGATCTGCGTCATGTCGGAAACGTGGAACTGCGAATTGACCATGCGGAGATAGAGCGCGCCGACGCCGACGCCGGTCAGTCGCTCAAGTTCGGTGGTCGTGGTGTCGCTGAGCGCGAAGGTATAGGTCGCGTCACCGAAAAAGGCGGTGTGCTTCACTTCGTGCGCACTCCGATGAAGCCGCCGTCGATGTAGCTTTGAAGAGCCGACTTCATGAGCGCCTGCGCAATCAATGCGTTCACTGCGTCATTATCGCCTGCGATCGTGATCGGCATGGGCTTGGAAATTTTAGGATTGGTCATGCGGATTCCTCCGGTTGTTCGGGATCGGTCGGCGAGGGTGCGGCCGGCGTCGTGGTGATATGAGGGTTTGCAAGGCTGTCGCCTTCAGGGTGCGCCGGCATGTTCAGCATGCTGCGAACTTCGTTGCCGGTGAGCGCGCCCATGCTGCGATACTGTCCGAGCGCAGTCGCCTTCTTGGCGAAGTCGGCGGTGAGAAGGTCGTCGGTGACGAATTCGATATAGAGGCGGTCGCGCTCTTCGGGCGTGAGAAGGCAACGCGCATAGGCCCAAGCCCATGCCGTAAGCCACGGCTCAAGGGTCATGGTGTAGAACTGGCGCGACATTTCTTCGGTGTTCGACCACGTGCCGCGCGTGAGTTCGAAGAGCATGGTCGGCGGGATGCCGAAGGCGCGGGCAACTTCGCGAATCTGTTCAAGGCGGTTCTCGGCGAACTGCGCATCGGCGAATGTGTTCGCCAACTGTTGCGCCGTCATCTTCTCGTCGAGGATGGCGACGCCGTTCGCGTTATCGCCGGAGTGCTGTTCGTGCCATGCGCTCATGAAGTTGCGCTTGCCTTCCGGTGTCATGAATTTGTCGGTCATGACCACGACGGACGGCCGGCCGCCGTTGGCGTAGTAGGTGGCGAGGTGCTTCTCGGCTGAGATAGCCAGGGCGATCGCTTCACGGTGAAGCTTGATCGGCGAGACGCCGCCGATCGGCTGAATATGCAGAATGTCCGGATACTCGAAACGGACTTGGCCGCGCTCTTCCGACACGATGTAGAAAGGTGTGCCGTCGTCTTCCTGTTTGAATTGAACCTTGGCCGGGTCGACGCGAAGCAGTTCGAGCGGCCGGCCGTCGCTGGCGCGGTTGACCACGGCGTAACCGTTGCCATGAAGCAGGGCGTCGATTGTGAGATCGACGCGAAGCTGTGCGGCGCTTGTCCAGCCGTTCGCCTCGCCGTGAATGAGCTTGAAGGCCGGGTGCTGGCGTTCGGTCTCTTTCGTGCCTGTCTTATAGAGTTTCGCAGGAAGATCGCCGATCTTTCCAGCGATCAACTTGACCGCGTGAGCAACGGCTGGAACCTTCATGGCGCTCGCGACGGTGACGCGAACATTAGAGACGGTCGGGATGACGTTGAAAATATCGAATGCTTCGGGGTCCGTCAGGATGACGGCCTTTTTCACTTCGGCGTTTCGACCGAAGAGTTTTCCGATATTGAGAAGTGAAGACGCCATATTTGCCAAGCCTGTTTATCAACTTGGCAACATTGTCCCATGGGTGATTCGGGGCGGTCAATCCCTTATTTGAAATAAATATTCCATATGGAATGAATATTTCATTTTCGGTCGAGGTAGCCCTTCACGCCGAAGTCGACACGGTCGATTCCATCGCTCATAGCCTGAACCATCGTGAGCGCTTGTTGGCTGATATAGATACCGCCGACTGACTGATCTTTGTGGCCGGTGATCAGGTCGGACACGTCGCGGTTGACGCCGTAGCGGGCGAGGGCGGTCTTCAATGAGTGCCGGAAGGAATGGAAAACCTTGCGAGAATCATTGATGCCGCATTCCTGCTTGTAGGTTCGAAGAAACCAACGATTGATTTTGCCCTCCGGCTCCCATGACGGAAACAGCTTCGTCTTGCCATCTTTGCGCAGCTTTTCGACGTGCTCGACGAATCCCAGGTCGATGAGGTCTTTGTGAACAGGCACGACGCGTTTCGACTGAACATTCTTGGACGCCTCAATAAGATCGATGACGAGAATCCCTTGTTCCTCGTAGATGTCGGCGAGCTTGACGCGCCGAATCTCGCTTGATGAGCGCGCGCCGGTATAGAGTGCCAGCAAGATGGCCCAATGCCGATCTTCGAAGGTCTTGGCTTCCTTGAAGAACGGGTTCGTAAAAATGGCCTTCAGGTCGTCGTTCGAGAACGGGACGCGCGTCGGCTCCTTGAAGCCCTTGCCGGTGTCGATCTTGATTCCTTTGGCCGGGTTGTCGCTCATGAGGTCATTCTTGACGGCCCAATTGAACACGTTGTTCAGGTGCATGAGCCATTTCCCGTTGATGGTCGCCGGGTTCAAGACCGGGTAAGGCTCCGAACGCTTGGCGTTCGCCTTTGCCGCCTGAACGATGGTCATGCCGGGGAAGCGCTGCTGACTGTTCGCCGGGGTCAGCTTGAGAGCGTCTTTATATGCCAGAATGTCGGCGCGCGTGATCTGCCGAATGCTGCGATCTTTGCCGACAAAACCCGAGAGCATGCGAATCGCGACTTCATGCTCTTTCTTCGTCTTGTCCGATCCACCCTGCCGCTCGCCGTGGAACTTTGTGAGCAATTGCGCCAAGGTGAGTCCGTCTTGCTTCTTCGCCGGCTGTTGCGCGATCGGCGGCAACGGCTCCGGATCGGGCTGCAGTAGCTCCGGGGTTCTGGCGTCGGGCGGATAGACTTCGCCCTTGTCGCGGCTCTGCGAGGCGGCCAAGGCGTCGAGGCGGACGCTTGCCAGCACCTTGAGAAGTTTGGCGCGCTTCGTCGGCGTCGAGGCGTCCGCCAAGCCGCGCGCGATGAGGTCGTCGGCTGCGTAGCCGATGAGGGCTTCAGCTTCTTCGCCTGTGATGATGCCAGCCGCGACTAACCGGAGCTTGTCGCCATAGATGCGGTCTTGATTGCGAAGCGTCTTGCGCGGCCCGGCGGCGCGTTCCATGAGATCAAATTCGAGTTCGGCGGCAAACGTGGCCTTTGCTGCGCTTGCGACCGTGGGCCGGGATGCCTCAAGGTGAGCGCGGGCTAAGTCGAGTTTGTCATGAAAGGCGGCGAGAACGGCATGTGAGCGCTTTTCAGCGATCTTCGGATCGGCGCCGAGAGGCTCTTCAAGCTGAGTCTTGCCGATGATGGCGCGCAGTTCTTCTGGCACCACGATACGGGCGCGCCACTGACCACGATAGAAATGGATGTTTTTGCCGAGCTTCTTCATGCCTTGCTGATCCGTTTTGTAGCAGATTTTGTAGCAAGGTTTGTAGCAGGAAGCCGAGAAGTGCAAGGTGTTGCGAGGATGTCAGGGCTTTGCGAAGGCAATGGCGGAGAAGATGGGATTCGAACCCACGATACCCTTCCGGGTATACTCCCTTAGCAGGGGAGCGCCTTCGACCACTCGGCCACCTCTCCGTTGAGGGCGTGGATACTCACAATGATGGGTGGGATCAAGCCGTATTCCGTCTTGTCTCACATTTTTTTCCCATTTCCGCGCGCATTATCCGTGGAGATGGCGAAACCGGACCGGCGACGCCGGGAATCGGCGCGGCGGCCACGGGCGTGATTCTGTCCCGAAACGGGTTGGCGCGCGCTCGGCGGGGCCGGGACGCCAGCGCGAATGAAGTCATGGCGATTGTGGCTCTATAGAGAGTGCGCCGAAGAAACCGGCCTTTCGGCGCCGGCAATAGGGCGCCAACCTGTGCGCCGCAGCCTGTGGAGGCTCCCCTATGTCACTGACTTTGTTAATGTTTGAGTAAGGTTCGTTAAAATCTTATGCATTTATGACGGTGGCGGAAGCGAATGTGTGTCTTTTCTGTAACAACCGAATTTGAACGCGAGTGATTAAACATCTGTCGGGGCGTTTCCCGATTGCGTCATCGGCGCCTGTGTCTATGATCACCCTCGAAGCGGCGGGGATGCCCGATGTCTTCTGAATGGGAGTGGGGCAGGGAACGCCTCAGGCGAAAGAACCCACACCCGAATGAAACATTTTGACTGGAGGTCAGAAATGAACATTAAGAGCCTTCTTCTCGGCTCCGCAGCTGCTCTGGCAGTTGTTTCCGGCGCTCAGGCTGCCGACGCTGTTGTCGCCGCCGAACCGGAACCCATGGAATATGTCAAGGTCTGCGACGCATACGGCACCGGCTACTTCTACATCCCCGGCACCGAAACCTGCCTCAAGATCGGCGGTCGCGTTCGTTTCGACCTGCAGGGTGCTAATTCCTACGCTCTGAACAGTGACAACGGCTGGCGTACGAAGTCCCGCGCCGAGATCTACATGGACTCCGCTTCGGACACCGAATACGGCCCGCTGAAGACGCAGTTCGTTGGTCGCCTTGACTTCAACGGCACCTACAACGACGGCGAAGGCACCAACACCAGCCTCGTCGCCGCCAACATCTCGATCGCCGGCTTCACCGTTGGTCTGACCGACTCGCTGTTCACGACGATGACCAACTACGCTGGCGACATCATCAACGACGACGTGGTCTCCTACGGCCAGTTCGAAGTGAACCAGATCAACTACGTCTACGACAACGGCGCTGGCCTCAAGGTCGGTCTCGGTCTCGAAGCTGACGATATTGAACGCGACGCTCGCCGCTTCGATCCGACCTTCGTGAAGGCCAACGGCGATGTTGGCGGTTGGGTTGACACGACTGTTGTTTCCAACGGTGAGGACTATATCCCGAACGTCACCGGTGGCATTGGCTACACCGCTGGTTCCTTCGGCGTTGCCGTGGTCGGCGGCTACGACGAGCGTCTCGATGAAGGTGCGATCAAGGGTCGCGTTGACGGCAACTTCGGCGCCTTCTCTGCCTTCGCGATGGCTGCATGGTCTTCTTCTGGCAACAAGACCAACAACTACGCACCGGGCGATGCTTCCGGCGCTGCTTGGGGTGACTGGGCTGCTTGGGCCGGCGTTGGCTACAAGGCCGCTGACAACCTCGGCTTCAACGCTCAGATCGCTGGCACCGACAACGACACGCTCGCTGTCGCCGCCAACGTCAAGTGGAACCCGGTTGCTGGTCTCCTGATCCAGCCGGAAGTCACCTACACGACCTTCGACAACAAGATTGCCGACGGCGACCAGTGGAACGGCATGCTCCGCTTCCAGCGCACGTTCTAATCCTTACGGGATTGGACTTTCAGGCTGATCGTAAGGTCGGTCTCGGAACCCTCGGCTCACGCCGGGGGTTTTTGTTATGAAGTAAATAAACCTCCACCTACGGTGGAGGACTGGACGAGTTCTACATAGTAGTTGAGAGACCTCTGGCTTGGACCGTTAGATTGTGCGG
>NZ_JARXVM010000013.1 GCF_029892285.1 Rhizobium sp. SG_E_25_P2 | reverse complement strand
CCTCATTCGATCACATAGCCCAGCGCGCGATAACCCAATCGTCGCTTTGCGGCCATCCGGGCCAGCACCGGAACGGTGCTGTCGACATAATCGACGACCAGGACGTCCCGCTTTCCATCATGCTGACGATGCAGACGGCCGACATACTGCGCCAGAGTTCCCTTCCAGGCGATCGGCATGGTCAGGAACAACGTGTCGAGCCGGGCGTCATCGAAGCCTTCCCCGATATAGCGGCCTATCGCAAGTATCAGGCGCTCATCATCATCCGCGACATTCAAGGCCGTGTTGGCCTGCTTGCGATCCTTCGCCGACATGCCGCCGCGTAGCACCACCAGATTTTTCACGAACGGCGAGAACTTCTGCTGCAGATAGTCGAGGTGATCCTTACGCTCCGTCAGCAGGATGGGCGAACGTTTGGCCTCGAGGGATTTCAACACGTCATCGAATATCAGGTCATTTCGGCCTTGGTCCTGCGCAAGGGCCGCATAGATCGCTGGCATTGACGGGCGCTCTGCCGAGACGAGTGACGCTGGCAACTCAAACTTCGTCGAACGGTCGCGGGCACGGTGGCGAATACCACGCTCGGCAGCTTGAACTCTTGCATCGACCCGATGGCGAACGGGGCCGCATTGCATGAAGATGATCGGATGATGACCGTCCTTTCGGGCAACGGTGGCAGATAAGCCGACGACATATCGCGCCTTGGATCTGCGAGCGACAAGTTCAAAACTTGCAGCGGACAGATGGTGGCACTCGTCGACAATCAGATGACCGTAATTTCCCACGATGTCATCGACCTCGCCATTGCGAACCAGGCTTTGGATCAGCGCCACATCAACGATCCCTGTCGGCTTCCTTTTCCCGCCACCGATGATGCCGATCTGCTTTGGGTCGATGCTCAGGAAGGAACTCAGACGCTCTACCCATTGGGTGAGAAGCTCTCTGCGGTGAACAAGAACCAGCGTGTTGCGGCTCCGATGCGCTATGAGTGCAGCTGCGACAACTGTCTTACCGAAGGCAGTCGTGGCTGCGAGCACGCCGTTATCGTTGACGACAAGGGCCTCAAAGGCTCGCGATTGTGGCCGTCGCAGTTCCCCTTGGAACGAGACGCCGGCGGGTAGAGCCTCTCCATCTTCGCGGAGATCCTCCAGAATGGCGGTCGCGCCATGGCTCCTGATCAGCTCTACAGTTTCGTCGAAGCAGCCTCGTGGCAGCGCGACATGGCGTGGGTGAAGTTCGGCACATGAGATGATCCGCGGCTTGCCGAATGTCGGCAATCGCAGTGCTTGTGCGCGATAGAATTCCGGGTTCTGGAATGCTGCCAGGCGCACGAACTGCGCAATCAGCGCGGACGGAAGCTCGGTCCTATCGATGTAAACCTGGTCGGCGATCACGACCTTGATGCTTTGCGGGATCGCAGCCTCAATTCGCCGCGGCTCGCTACGACGTGACGGCAACATCTTCCACGGCTCATCGGCATGTTCGTCATCGACTGGCATCCGGACGCCCAAGACCCGCCCCGACAATTCGGCTTCGTCGGCAATCCTGAAGACTTCGTCCGCCGACAACCTGGGTAAAGACGACAGGTATGCCCACTGGTCATCGTAGGGTTGCAGGTCGCCATCGACAAAAACGCTGTTTCCATTTTCGCGGGCTTTCCTTTGCAAAGGAAGCGCGATCAGATTGCCGAAGCCGCCAAGTGGCATCGTATCCTGGTTGGGAAAGAAACGGTCGTAAGACGTGAAGCCGATCTCGGGGCGGTTCTCCATCGTCTCTGTTATCAGCGCGGCCCCCAGTTGTCGGGCGATCTTCGCGGGAACGGGTTCGGAGAAGAATATCCAGACATGGCCTCCGTTTCCTGACCTCGACCGTTCGAGGGCTGCGGCAATCCCTTTTGCACGACAGGTTGCCAGCAACGCTCTGGTATCGTCCGCCCAGCTTTCCTTGTCGAAGTCAGCAGCAAGGAACCAGCATGTTTCGTCTTGCAGCAATGGATATACGCCGGCAACAAAGTCGCTTGACCGGGCATCGCCACCACGAAGGTGCTTTTCGATGATGTCCTCGGAATACGGGATGAACGCTTGATGGGGGCAGTCCCCACATTTCACCTTCGGCTTGCCGCAGATTCCTTTCGCCCACTCGTTGGAACAGGATGGCGAATAGCCGGTGCGTCCATCCTTTCTATTTTCCCATCGCACCGGAAAGACATCAGGGCGCCCGGCAAACAGCTGCCGGAATAACTCCACCTTCTCCATCGACGGTGAGCTGTTGGTAACAGGGGCATCGGCGAAGGCTGGCTTCTCGGCGGCAACCTGGCTATCGGAAATCAGCTGTTGCTCAAACGCTTCCAGCTCACGCTCAAGCGCGATCCGCTCGTCATTCAGATCGGCTAACCGCCGTCGAATGCGCGCAATGTTCTCCCAAGCATCATTCTTTTCCGCCAACTTTGCAGCTTTCGCCTAAATGATCCTGCGGACCAGCATAGGCCAAAGACGTCCGTATTTTAAGACGCACTATCTATCTCAGCGGCACAGAAGGCTCCGGAATTATGCGGAGTAAAATCCACCGCAAACACCGGCTAAAGCAGGCTTCAGCGACCAACACTCCGCAAAATCCCGCTCTCTGCATAATCTACGTTATGCGGTGCACCGCATAATGTCGAGCTGGGTGCGGCCTGGCAGAAGCGCTCCAGCGAGAGCGACCGCGACTACCTCTCGGTCAAGCTGGACGACCCGAGCTTCCCGGCCCCGATCTACGCAACGCTCACGGAGGTCGAAGGCGAGGACGGCTATCAGTTGATCTGGTCCCGCCCCAACCGGGATTGAGATCCCCACCGAGGCCCCGCCGCTTAAGGCGGGGCCAACTGGCCGCTCTGAGTAAGCAGACAACGGGCGTCGAGCCCGTTGTCTGCTTTTCGGGTGCCATACGGAGAGGTGGGGTCTGCTCAAATCGAGCCAATCGTGCCGTGGAGCCGGATCAGCGTCAAGGATGAGCGGTTCCCCCAAAATGCTGACGCATTTCGGCTCCCCCATTCACCGCCGCTGGTGGTCGCATCCGCGATCCTTGACCCTGACCCACCACCCCGCCGGCGGGCGTCATCTTTCTCAAACGTCAAGGAGATGACGATGATCGAACAACAAATCGAAGAACTGCGCCTCGAGCTGAACGCCTGCATTGAGCCCACTGAGCGCCGCCAGATCGAAGCCGAGCTCGAAATCGCCCGGGCCGAACTGATCGTGATGCTGGCCGAACAGGACGGTTCCATCGAGGCCGAGCCGCCCTTCTGAGGGCGGCATATCACCAGGGCTACCAGTCCGCCGCCATCCACAGCAGGGAGAGGAGCGATCCGCCGCAGCTTTCCTTTCGATCTCCTGTCATCGACATGGGGATGCTGCATCCCGTCCGTCGCGCCGCAACCTGCCGGCGCCAGAATTTTCCCCGCCGTGCGGCGGCTCCTCGCGTGCCAAAATTCAGGCACCGGCAGGTCCTCCACTGCCGTTTCGGCCGTTCAGGTGCGTCCCTCCTTGTCCGACATGCGGTTGATCCCCGCGATAACAGCATTTCGAAAGGAGAAAATACCATGCAACAGCTCGCTCAGTTCCTCGCGGCCACCGGCCGCCGGCTCCGCGCCCTCGTTAAGGTGATCTGTCACTTCTTCCGCAAGGGAAAGCTCGGCCTGAAACTGGCCGTCAAGGTCCCGTTCTTCGTCGAGATCGAGGCGTCGTTCGAAACCGACTGGAACCGGCGCGAATAGCGCGCCAACCGGGGGCGGCTTCGGCAGCCCCTTTTTCGCCAATTGAGAGATCGGGGTCGACTGGGGTCAGCTCTGCGAATATCGGAGCGTTGTTGCTGGCTGATAGCCCCGACCACGTTTTTGCTTCAACAGATCAAGGAACAAGCGAACCGCTTCCTCTTCCCGTTCGAAAACATGCTGTTTCTCCTGGCCGCGTTTGCCGATTCTTCCCCATCGCCGGGTCAGGCAGGCCTCTCCGAACATCGTCTGCTCGATCTCCATGGCATAATACCGCGCCATGTTCTTGGCTGGATCTGTTCGTTCTATATAGAGCTGGTAGGGTTGCGAAATCATGCCGGCATGATCGTCACACAGCGCCGCCACGTCCAACGACATATATGAATCCAAAAGGTGCGACCGATTCATTCTGGTGAAGAATAGCGTTCGGGCGAGGCGCAGAGGCGCACGGCTCTAGTCGCGCTGCGACCGGAGCCCGCAAGCGGTCTCCGCCCCGCGGGGTCACGATCCTCTCGCTGCAGACGCATTGCCGAGCCTGACATCAGCGACTGGTTGTCGCCGTAACGTCGCATGGCGCGCTGTATTGGCAACATGAAGGGAGGACAATACGCCTCATTCTGACGCCAGCGTTGAGCAGCGTCAGCACGCGATTAGCCTGCCCCAAGGTCGGCACTTAATACCGGTGAAACCGGTTGTCGCCAGCGCATGCCTTCATGTCATCGCGCCGGAACCAGATGGCTCGCCCGCATCGGAGCGGCGCATTTCCTGCGGTGAAGACGATCTGTTCGTCGGCACGCATGCGCAGGACTTCATGGGGCTGGATGAGTGGCCTGGCAGCGAGTTGCTTCGAGCGTGTTCGCGATGATCCCTTTGCCTGGAAGTTGCGGCTGACCTGGTCGATCTCGACCGTGGTCATGCCGCAGCGTCGGGAGATGTAATCTGCGGTCTCGGGATCGTTAATCGCGGCAAACGAGATCCAGCTGGCACTCTCGAACCATTTGCTTGCCGCGTCGCGGCCGCCATAGGTTTCGCGCATCTGGCCGATCGACTGGTAGATCATCGTCAGCGTGATGCCGTATTTGCGTCCGGCGTCGCGCGCGGTCTCGATGATCCGCATGTAGCCGAGGCGGGCAACCTCATCGAGCAGAAACAGCGCGCGCCCCTCTATTTGCCCGTCGCGATTGTAGATCGCGTTCAGAAACGAGCCGATTATGACCCGCGCAAGACCGGAATGGGTCTCCAAGGTCTTGAGGTCGATGTTGATGAAGACGTCCGTGTTTCCCGCCGCGATGTCGCTAGTCGCGAATTTCCTTCCCGACACGAGGGCGGCATAGTTCGGATAGGAAAGCCAGTGTGTCTCCTTGACCGCGTTGGCATAGACGCCGGAGAAGGTTTCCGGCGTCATGTTGACGAAGGCTGCGACATTTTCCTTCACGAAATCCGAGCCCGAATTGTCGTAGATGTCCTGCAGCCGTTTGCGCAATGTCGGCTCTGGTTCGGAGAGGTTCATGCGCACCTGCCGAAGCGTCTGGTCCTTCTCTTCCGCGTGACCGGACAGGCAGACATCGGCAATCAGCGCCGTCAGCAGTTGCAGCGCCGACGCGCGGAAGAAGTCGTCACGGACACCGCGCGCGCCGCCGCTGTCGCTCATGATCCATGAGGCGACCGAGGCAATATCCTCTTCCTTGGTTCCGCCGAAACGTCCGACCCAATCAAGGACATTAAAGCCGATGTCCGACTTCCTCGGATCGAGAACGAACACGTCCCTTCCCGCTCCGCCGCGATGTGCAGAGACCATCGGCGCGACCTCGTTCGATGGATCTAGCACGATCAGCGTGCCGCCCCATTTAAGGGCTGTCGGGATCGTCACCGACGTCGTTTTGAAACCGCCGGACCCGGCAAAGACGATCCCGTGCGACGAACCGAACGAGCCATCGAAGCACAGCAGCGGCGACTTGCCGCCGGCGCCCCACGTCTCCGCACTGTCGGCGCGAAACGCTCGGGCACCGACACTGTCTTTGTCGACACGATAGCGCTCACCGATGACGATGCCACCAGTATCGGGAAACAGCTTCGCCGCCTCTGTGAACTTCATCCAATCCGCTTCTCCATGGAGCGCCCGCTTGCCCTGAATGCGCCTCGGCTCGGCCCTTGCGAACGCCGCATTGCCGATGAGCACAACGCGGAGTGCGAAGCAGGCACACATGAGTGCAGCGCCCGCTCCGATCGCCGTTGCTGGATCGAGATAAGCGAAGACCGACTTGTCGGCGTTGAGTGCCTTCGAGAAAGCCGCAAGGCGCATCGTCTCGCGAATGACCGCAATCAGGATCGTCCCGCAGCATCCGGCAAGGACCCCCCAACCTGCCTGCTTGATGTTGATCGCGCCGGCGGTCGCGAACAGCAACAGAACTCCGATCGCGCTACTCACCACATAGGGCAATGCGATGCCCGCCCGCCCCCATGCCACTCGTGCGGCCTCGGTCTTTCCGAAGCTTGCAAGCCATTGTTCGATCCCGGTCATTCCGATGACGGTCAGGATCATCAAGGCTGTTGGGACGATGACGAGCGCAATCCTATTGATCGTCATTGTCGAATGCCTCCACGCCGAGTTTGGTGAGCCTGGATCGCTCGCCATCATCGCCCTTGATGCGGCGGGCGATGTCGATGAGCGCCCCCAGCAACAGCGCGCGCTTCTCGTAGCGCAGCCCGGCTTTGACGATCAGGCCGCCGAGCTGGATCTTTTCGCGCGTATCCTTCTTGCGGGCGTCGGATGTCATCGTCCTCGCCATGCGTTCAAGCCTCGCCAGCGCTGCCCGCGCCCGGGCCAGACGCGTCCGCCGCGGTCGATGCCTGTCCGCTGCTGTCGCCGGAGCCCTTCTTCCCTCCGGTCGTAGCGCCCTTTTCTCCCCCTTGGCCTCCGCGAAATCGTTTGGTCAGTTGCTCAAACGCTGCCTGAAGCTCCGCCTCGTCGATTTCGATCTCGCCAAGGCCCGCCTTCAGCGCAATCCGGCCGATCCGTTCCGCTTCTCTCGTCTCGGCGAGCTTGAGCTGTTCCTGCAGCTTGGCGATTTCATCACGGATTTTCGAGGATGGCTTCTTCATGTCCGATCGTCTCCTGGGTGAGAAAGCTTGTCTTTCCAACCCAGTTTTTCGGAACAGGGTGCGGAACGCACTACTGTGAATCCTACAATCGCCAAGGGCGATGCTTTCGGGAATGATCCCGGCCGTTCCGAAGGAGCGGCTTCCAAGGGCGCAATTATACGTCGCTGGCGCGGCGTGTTGCTGAGAGAGCCTGGCGGGGCCGCCGCTCCCGACGAACGCATTGATTTCGTTCGCAACCGAGAGAGAACTCCGCCGTGGCCGTCCCTCACTTCTCCGTCAGCGTCGTCGCTCGTGGTTCCGGCCGCAGCGCCGTCCTGTCGGCGGCCTACCGGCACTGCGCCAAGATGGAGTTCGAGCGGGAAGCCCGAACGATCGACTACACGCGAAAGCAGGGGCTCCTGCATGAGGAGTTCGTGATCCCTGCCGACGCGCCGGAATGGCTTCGTTCGATGATCGCCGACCGGTCGGTGTCCGGGGCGTCCGAGGCCGTCTGGAACAAGGTAGAGGGGTTCGAAAAGCGATCCGACGCGCAGCTCGCCAAGGACGTGACCATTGCCCTGCCGATCGAGCTGACGGCCGAGCAGAACATCGCGCTCATCCGCGACTTTGTGGCGGGCCACATCACCGCGCAGGGCATCGTCGCGGACTGGGTCTATCACGACGCGCCCGGCAATCCTCACGTCCACCTCATGACCACGTTGCGGCCGCTGACCGAAGACGGTTTCGGTTCGAAGAAGGTCGCGGTGCTCAGCCCGGATGGCAAGCCAATCCGAAATGACGCCGGCAAGATTGTCTATGAGCTTTGGGCCGGTAGCGTGCAAGATTTCAATGCGTTTCGCGATGGTTGGTTTGCCTGCCAGAACAAACATCTGGCGCTTGCCGGCCTGGATATCCGCATCGATGGTCGCTCCTTCGAAAAGCAGGGAATAGAGCTAGAGCCAACCATTCACCTCGGTGTTGGCACCAAGGCTATCGAGCGCAAGGCCGAGCAATCCGACCACAAGTCGGAGACCTCGACTCCCAAACTCGAACGCATCGAGCTTCAGGAGGAGCGCCGCAGGGAGAACGCCCGCCGCATCCAGCGCCGTCCGGAGATCGTGCTCGACCTGATCACCCGGGAGAAAAGCGTCTTCGACGAACGCGACGTCGCGAGGGTCCTGTATCGCTATATCGACGATGCCGCGCTGTTTCGAAGTCTGATGGTCCGCATTCTGCAAAGTCCGGAAGCGTTTCGGCTCGAACGCGAGCGCATCGACTTTGCGACCGGTATTCGGGAACCCGCGAAGTACACGACGCGGGAGATGGTCCGACTTGAAGCCGAAATGGCCAATCGCGCGATCTGGCTGTCGGGAAGCACCTCGCACGGCGTCCGTGAGGCGGTGCTGCAGGCGACCTTTGCGCGCCATTCCCGTCTGTCGGATGAGCAGCGAACGGCAATCGAGCATGTCGCTGGGGCCGCGCGCATTGCCGCTGTCATCGGCCGCGCCGGCGCCGGCAAGACCACGATGATGAAGGCGGCGCGCGAGGCGTGGGAGGCGGCCGGCTATCGTGTTGTCGGCGGAGCGTTGGCTGGCAAAGCCGCCGAAGGTTTGGAGAAGGAAGCTGGCATTGTTGCCCGCACGCTGTCGTCGTGGGAACTGCGCTGGAACCAGGGTCGTAACCAGCTCGATGAAAAGACCGTCTTCGTACTCGACGAGGCCGGCATGGTGTCGTCGCGACAGATGGCACTGGTGGTCAAAACCGTCACCAAGGCTGGGGCAAAGCTCGTCCTTGTCGGCGATCCGGAACAGCTTCAACCGATCGAAGCGGGTGCCGCCTTCCGTGCGGTCGCCGATCGGATCGGCTATGCCGAACTCGAAACGATCTATCGTCAGCGCCAGCAATGGATGCGCGACGCTTCGCTCGACCTAGCGCGCGGCGACGTCGGGAAAGCGGTCGATGCCTATCGTGCACATGGGCAGTTCAGAGGGTTGGACCTCAAGGCGCAGGCGGTCGAGAGCCTCATTGCCGATTGGAACCACGACTACGATCATTCGAAGACCAGCCTGATCCTCGCACACCTTCGCCGCGACGTCCGAAAGCTCAACGAGATGGCCCGCGCCAGGCTGGTCGAGCGCGGTATCGTCGCAGACGGTTTTGCGTTCAAGACAGAGGACGGAACCCGCATGTTCGCGACCGGCGACCAGATCGTGTTCCTCAAGAACGAGGGCAGTCTTGGTGTCAAGAATGGCATGCTCGCAAAGGTGCTTGAGGCTGCACCCGGCCGGATCGTTGCCGAGGTTGGTGAAGGCGAGCACCGGCGCCAGGTCACGATCGAGCAGCGCTTCTACAACAACCTCGACCACGGCTATGCGACGACGATCCACAAAGCCCAAGGCGTTACCGTCGACCGGGTGAAGGTGCTTGCTTCCCTCTCGTTGGACCGGCATCTCACCTATGTGGCCATGACGCGCCATCGTGAGGATCTCGCCGTCTACTACGGCAGTCGCTCCTTCGCGAAATCCGGAGGCCTCATCCAGATCCTGTCGCGCCGGAACGCCAAGGAGACGACCCTCGATTACGAGAAGGCGTCGTTCTACCGCCAAGCCTTGCACTTCGCGGAAGCCCGCGGCCTGCACCTCATGAACGTCGCCCGAACGGTCGCTCGCGATCGCCTCGAATGGACCGTCCGGCAGAAACAAAAGCTCGCCGACCTCGGCGCCCGTCTAGCTGCCATCGGAGCGGCACTCGGGCTGGTCCGCGGCAGCACCAAACACTCCATCCCGGACACAATCAAGGAGGCCAGGCCCATGGTATCAGGCATCACCACTTATCCCAAATCGCTCGACCAGGCTGTCGAAGACAAGCTCGCCGCCGATCCCGGCCTCAAGAAGCAATGGGAGGATGTCTCGACCCGCTTCCAACTCGTCTACGCGAAGCCGGAAGCTGCCTTCAAGGCGATCAATGTCGACGCCATGGTCAAGGACCAGTCGGTCGCGCAGTCCACGCTGGCAAGGATTGCCGGCGAGCCAGAGAGCTTTGGCGCACTTAAGGGCAAGACCGGTCTACTCGCGAGCCGTGGCGACAAGCAGGACCGGGAAAAAGCCATCGCCAACGTGCCGGCGCTCGCCCGAAATCTTGAACGTTACCTCCGTGAGCGGGCCGAGGCCGAAATCAAACATGAGACGGAGGAGCGCGCGGTCCGGCTCAAGGTTTCGGTCGAGATCCCGGCACTCTCACCATCTGCCAAACAAACGCTCGAACGCATTCGTGATGCGGTTGATCGCAACGATCTTCCGGCTGGCCTCGAATACGCGCTCGCCGACAAAATGGTGAAGGCAGAACTCGAAGGTTTCGCAAAGGCGGTTTCCGAACGTTTCGGGGAACGAACCTTCCTGCCTCTGGCGGCGAAAGACACTGATGGCAAGACATTCCAGACCGTCACAGCAGGGATGACGGCCGGCCAGAAGGCGGAGGTCCAGTCCGCGTGGAATTCCATGCGGACGGTCCAGCAACTTGCCGCTGATGAACGAACGACGGAAGCGCTCAAGCAGGCCGAGGTGCTGCGGCAAACCAAGAGCCAAGGGCTCTCGCTGAAATGACCGGGGCTGCAACCCGCCGGTCGATGACCACGCAGCAACGACGAGCCATTGTGGTTCTGTCGATGGCGGCGGTGGCCGCCATCCTGCTGGTGGTGACTGCCGTCGCCGGTGGTTACCGCGTCAATCTGACACCGAGCGAGCCCCTCGGCCTGTGGCGCATTGTTCCGCTCGATCGTCCCGTTGCTGTCAATGACCTGGTGTTTATCTGCCCACTGGCAACCGCGGAAATGGGGGAGGCGCGAGCGCGTGGCTATCTCCGTTCCGGTTCCTGCCCGGGCGGCGTTGCACCGTTGATCAAGACGGTGATCGCCGTCGCAGGACAGCATGTCGAAATCGGCGACAGCGTGAGCGTGGATGGACGGGTGGTTTCCTCTTCCAGTCTCGCACTACGTGATGGAAAAGGCCGGCCGTTAACGCCCTTTCCGAGCGGCATCGTACCGCCAGGACATGTCTTCCTGTATTCCGCATTCCCCGGCTCCTATGACTCCCGATATTTTGGCCCGGTGCCGATCTCCGGTATTCTCGGGCTGGCGCAGGAGGTGTTCACCTATGTGCCGTGATTACCTGCGGCCGGCGCTGCTGATCTTCGTTTCGATCGCAATCGGCGTGGTGGGCTGGAGCGGTTACGTGTTGCTTCTACCCGTTGCACTGGGGTTCCCGGTTTTGTGGTCGATCGCGCGAACGAGATCAGTTGCGGCACTTGTCTCCACCGGATATTTCCTGGCCGCGTCCCGTGGTCTGCCACAGGGTGTCGCCGCCTTCTATTCGTCCGATATCTGGCCAGGCCTGCTACTCTGGCTGTGTGCATCATTGAGCTTTGTCACGGTGCATACCTTGCTTTGGACGATGAACGCGCGCACGCGTCCGTTTCGCTATCTCCTCGCAGCCATCATCATGTCCATCCCGCCCTTCGGAATCACGGGCTGGGCGCATCCCGTCACAGCCGCGGGTGTTCTGTTTCCGGGATGGGGATGGTGGGGGCTCTGGTTTTTGACAGCTGGCCTTGCAGGCCTCGCAACCCGCATCTGGCAAGCTGTCGCCATCGCCTTGACTGGCTTTTGGCTGTGGTCCGCCGTTACCTGGACTGACCCGAAACTACCGGAAGCCTGGCGCGGCGTCGATCTGGAATTGGGCGCTTCGCTCGGTCGGGAGGCCGGACTCCATCGCCAGCGTGACATGATCGCATCGGTGCGTGCTTCCGCCGACGGTGGCGCCCGCTACGTGGTGCTGCCCGAAAGTGCGCTCGGTTTTTGGACGCCGACCGTTGAGAGGGTTTGGACAGGCGCCCTTCGCGAGGGTGATGCGACGGTCATCGCTGGCGCCGCGCTGCTCGACGCCGAGGGCTATGACAACGTCCTCGTCGCGATCGACGGGAAGGGAGGCCGCATCCTGTATCGCGAACGCATGCCGGTTCCCGGTTCGATGTGGCAGCCATGGCGATCCTGGTTCGGGGAGAGCGGCGGCGCCAGGGCGAATTTCTTCGCGAACCCTGTCGTCTCGATCGGTGCCAGCCGGGCAGCGCCGCTGATCTGCTACGAACAACTGATCGTTTGGCCGATCCTCCAGTCCATGCTCCACGATCCCGATCTCGTCGTTGCCGTCGGAAACGGATGGTGGACCGATGGGACGTCGATCGTCGCCATTCAGCGCGCCGCTGCCACCGCATGGGCAAAGCTCTTCGCAAAACCGCTCGTCATTGCCTTCAACACCTGACGGCCCAGGAGAAACCATGCTAGACGCCGCCCTGATAAAAGAATGCGCAGACACTTCCCTCAAGCCCGCGATCATCGAGCAGTTCGTGATGGCAGCGGGCTCTGATGATCCCCTCAATGTCACCGTCAAATCGGGCGGCCGACTGATCCTCGTTCCGAAAGCGGCATCGGCCGAGGAGGCGATGGCGATCGTACGGCAATACGCTGGCCAGGCGGTGGTTCGCGTTGGGCTGACCCAGTTACCCGCAGGCGTTGGCGTCAAGGAAGCGACCGACCTGAAGCCCGATTTGGTCGACCCCTGCCAGAACCTGCGCAAAGGCACGGCGATGTTTGCCAAGGTCCTCAGGATCGTCGCGAAATGGTATGGCAACCCCACGAGCAAAGACGTCTTCCCGCAGATTTTCGAGGATGCGGTTTACGCATGGAAGACTGGTGAGTTCGAGGGCGTGAGCGTGTTTCAGGTGGAGGACCCCGGTGGTGCTAGTCCGATCGACCAAGCAAATGCCGTGGATAGGCACGCAGGTGCTCCCGAACATTCCGATGCCGACGCTGATCTGAGTCAGGTGCCCGACGGCAATCTCGGCACCGCGGGGATACGGATCGATCTATCTCGCATAGGCGGCGCCAAATGAAGTCCATGAATTGGAAGTGCGGTACAATTGAGCCTGGGGCTAGCTCGCGCTGCGAATGTAAAAATTTGCCGCAGCCTCGGCGCTGAACGTCGTCTCAGGGTAGGTGGTTTCAGTGATGTTCATGCAAAGAACACTGCAGTCATCATAGTCACGCATGCTCTCGCACCGATGGCCGTCCAAATAGGACATCTGGTCGACTTGCGATAGTTCCGCCCAGAACCCATCCGTCGCGGCTAACAGCGTATCCGCCGTCAGATCGACGTTGGTGACTTCCGGCGCAATGAACCCCCTGGAACGGAGGCTGCGGATGAGACGGTGGCGTGCGGGAAGTTTGGCGAGTTCAGGCAATGGCACCTTTGCCAAGGCATTCGCAAGCGTATGGGGTTCTGTTCGCCACTGAATTTCGGACCTGTCCGCTACTTTGCCGAAAAGTGTGTCGCCGGCATGCAGGACCAGAACGGGTTGTCTCTCGGCGGCATGCAGGATGACATAACTGGCGGAGCCTCTTGGAAAGTCCGCTATCAGACCCTGTTGGATGATCCGCAACCGCTCGACCAAGCCATCGGGTGTCACGCCCACCGTTGTTCCGGCGAACCAGTCGACCAGTGCTCGTATGATGGCGCAGGCGTATTCTCCATTGCTTTGGCCAGTGGTGGAACCATCAGCGACAATTCCAAGAAATTCTCCCGGCCGGGTGGCGATGCCTGCATGATCGCGGTTGTCATGGGTCTTCGTGCCCTGACGGCTACGCCATTGAGCGTCAACGTGCATCGGGTCCACCGTTTCCGCAGCGGCTGATAGCAATGAAGCGCTCCCGAACAATATCCACGCGGCCCGTTGGTCCTCTGATATTCCCCTCAAGGAAATCGTCAAAGTCGGGTAGCGCGATCAAGGCGGTGAAGCGCTCGGCTATATAGGTGCGGACGTCCTCACCAATGCCCCAAATTTCCTCCAGAAGCGCTTCTCGTCCGTCGACGACGAGCAGGATATCTTCAGCGTCACGACTGAAAAGCAGATCATCATTTCCGCGACCTGCAAAAGCTTCGAGCTTCGTGGCGACGAACAGGGCAGGCGTCAAAACCTGTATTTCCAGACCTTCCGCGAGCGGATGCGTCGTCGCGGTTTTGATGCCTTGAGCGTACCAACGATTGCTGAAGCCAAGGATAGCTTCGTCGTCCGGCATGAAATCGACGTTAAGCGGCCCAAGCCGCATACGGCAGATCACGGTTTCATCGGCGGCCTCGGAAAAGCCCTTCATCCGAAGCAGCTCCAATAACTGAGCCCATTCCGCAAACCCTGCCAAATCGACGATAAGGTCGATATCGTCGGTGGCACGAACGTCTTCGAGCGTCACCGGGTCAGTGATGAAAAGCGCGGTCGTGCATCCGCCCACAAAGACAAGCCGACCGCGCAGGTCATCGCCGAGCGCGATTGCCACAGTTTTTAGCATCTCGAGTAGCTGGCCGCGTACTGTGATCATTTGGCGAGAATCCTCGATTTTAACCGGTCACTAGCCAGTTCGGTTTCTCGTTGGTTTCCCAATCTGATTGCATCGACAAGCGCGAGATATTCGTAAAGTCGTTCGTCCTTCAAAACGGCTTCGGGTACGCTTCTGAACAGCGGATCGATGGATTGTCCCATCTCCTGAGCGCTGGCATACGGCCAGACGTAATTGTAGTTACCGCCGCTCATCAACAGGCTTTCGAGCATCGGCGCTGCGAAAGCCGTGGGGATGCCCCGCTGCATCGCTCCAGGATGTGCAGGAAAGACGAACTTCAGCCCATTGATAATGAAATTGACAAGATTTCTGCGATGCGGTCGTGGTTCGTTTGACTTGCTGTCTTTCCGTGCAATTCCAGAGGAAATGCTCCGATTGATCGACTGACCGACTTCGGTCTTGCTAATGCCGAGCAGAGCTTCCAGATTTCGGACGGAATAAGGATCGCCGCCTAGCGATTCCGATCGCAACTGGTCGGTGCCTTTTTCCAACTCCTGGTCCTGCAGGCTGATGAGCTTGAGGAGTATGACGATATCTTGGCTTTTCATTTTAAGTGTCCGCTGTCCTAGGACTGAGGACAGTAAGCCATATTCCGTGCTGGTTGTCAAAACGACTGAAAACTGAGAGCAAGCCCGTCAGCGAGATTTTGTCACGAGCTCGGCTGGGTCAACATCCAGCGCCTCGGCTATCTGACCAAGGACGGTAACACTGGCGGAAACATCGGCGCGCTCGATCGCACCGATATAGCGCGCGCTAAGGCTCGACCGGTCCGCCAGTTCTTCCTGCGTCAGTTTTTTGCCATGACGTATCCGACGCAAGTTGATCGCCATGATCTCCTTGAGATCCATGACGTAAGCGAGACCTGAATAGGAATGATCGTTCCAGGAACGATAGTTCCGATTCCGTGAGCCATGTGATATTGATCCCCGAGTCGATCATCCACTCCCTCCGGATATAATGTGTATGGTCTGGAAGACAGGCCGTGCACTTATGGCCTAAACTCTATAACGCGGACGAAGGCGTTGTTGCGCCCGGTCAGAAAATGAAATTGAGGAGAAGCGGATGAACGACCAAAGCTCATCCGATACCAGCGGCGACAGAAACGAAAGCGAACCCCGCTACAGTTCGATGCAAAAGTCTGAACTGGAGGCACTGGCCGTCTCTGAGATCCAGGAACACCGTCGCCTTCTTGCCGCCGACGAAGCCGTATATGAGGAATGGACTCGCGCCAGCGCCGATCCGTCGGTTTCCGCTGCCGTTCTAAAGAGCCTGCAGGACGAGTATGTCGCGCGTCAGAAAAGATCCGAAGCCCAACAGGAGGTGCTGTCGGAAATCATCGACGCGCTTGGCTACGTCCCTGAGGTTGCTCCCGATGTCGATGATTGACGTTATAGCAGGCCGTGATCCTTGGCGATTGCGACGAGGTGCGGAACGGTCGCCGCTTCTAGCTTTTCTCGCGCCTTATCCAGGTAGTGTTGCACTGTCCTTGGATTGATCCCCGTCAGGATGGCGGTTTCGGGTGCGGTTTTTCCTTTCGCCGCCCATTTCAGGCACATTGCCTCTCTTGGTGAAAGCAACCGCTTAGGCGGAACAATTGTAGTCGCAGCAAGCATTTTCAGGCGGTAATGGATCGCCAGGACCGCCCGGATCGCTTTTTGCGCTTCCAGCAGTTTTGAAATGTCAGCCGTCTGTGCCGAGGATGCAAACGTCAGCATCATCGTGGAGCCGAAACTTCCTTCGACAGGTATCGTCACTCCACTGCGAATGCCGTGATCGATCGCCTGATCCCGAAAGCGCCTGAGTTCGGAGGCCCCCCGAGCGGGCCAATCGTCGGCCGTCCACGAAAAGATTTCCATGCGGGTCTTTGCTTCCCACACGACCGGGTCTATCCGGGAATACTGGCTTTCGAGGTAGACGCCCTGCCATTCCTCCGGATAGGAATTGAATGTGCGGATTTCCAACCCCTCAGTTTGCAGATACGCAAAACGCTCGAAGCCACATGCGTGCGCAAATGTCTTCAGAGCACTCTTGATCATACGTTCATCGTGCGCGGCTTCTGTCATATCGATGAGAGAGCGAAGGTCACTGTCCACTGACTTTTCTCCTACTGCGCAGCTGCGAACCTCCCTCGTCGCGCCCTGCTGGCGCCGCGAATTACAGGGTGCCACCGTTCGGCCAACCCGAGCCGTTCGGTGCATCGGACCATGGTTGCGAATTCTCTGCCCCCATTCGGTTCCGACGAAAACGCAGTTACCTTCTGCGCGAAGCATATCCACGGTCGTTTCAGGTCATAGGTCTACTCAGCTTTTCCGGGTATTCAAGTCCTAACGAACTAAAACATGATGGTTTAAGGACAGATTTCAGGCGTACTGATTTTCGCTGTGCGGAATAGCCCCGCCAGAGCACCGAAATAGCGGAAATCTGATGTTCCGGAGCTGGTTAACGGCCATTGTAGATAGACGGAAAAATAATATCCTGATCGACCAGGACGTTGAACTTGTAGCCCGGCCGGATGCGAATCGTCGGCTGAACGTTCAGGTTCTTCGAGATCGTCTCTTCCGCTACCCGGCCGAAAGACTCGGCAAAATTCCGTCGTGCTGCATCCGAGGCGGTATCCTGCGTCGCGAGCGTCGAACTCTCGGGCATCGACATGTCGATCCCTGTTCCGATCAATGCTACCAGCGCGGCCGAACCGAAAGTCCTCCACAGATGGCGGTCGACCTTATCCTTGAAACCCCCATAACCTTCGGCATCCGTGCCGGCCATGCCACCGATCTGCAGGGTAGACCCATTCGGAAAAATGAGATCCGTCCAGACGACAAGAACCCGTTCCTGGCCGAAGGACACCTTGGAATCGTAGCGACCGAAGAGTTTTGCGCCCTGCGGAATAAGGAGGCGGTAGCCGGTCGCGCTGTCGTAGACATTCTGGCTGACCTGAGCGGTAATGCGCCCCGGCAGGTCGGAATTGAGGCCGGTGATCAATGTCGCCGGGATGACCGAACCGCGCTTCAATTCATTGGGTGACATCTGTGGCACGACCTGGTTGGGCAGGTAGCCGAGGTCCTTGATGTCCTGATTGAAGAAGTCCTCCTTGGATGTCTGCCCGTTCTGATCGACGTTTTGTCCCATCAGTCCGGATTTCATGGCGGCGGCATAAAGGTCGGATGCACTGTTTGCCGCGACATTTGTTTGCTGACGGCCAGTATCGTTGGTGGAGTTTGCCGCCGTATCGATGTCGGATACGTCTACCTTCAGCGGAGAATCGAGCGCCGTAGCACGAGCCTGGAGACGCGCCATGCGTTGGCGCTGAGCTTCGCGTATATATTGTTCATCCTGCTCTCGCTTCAGGCGAGCCTTCCACTCCTCTTCCGACTCGAGCCTTTGCCGGCGGTCTTGTCGCTCAACCGACTGGCGCTCGACGACCGGTTCCTGCTTATCCTCTTTCTCGACCACGACGGGTGTCGGCTGAAACACTTCCTGCCTTTCGGGCTCACCGATGATGCCGTCCGTGACACCCCGCTTAAGCTGGTCGCCGAAATTGGTCGCAGGGCTGTTGGAAGCGCTCTCGATGTCGCTACGATTGAAGGAAAGTCCGCGCAGGGACAGACCAATCACAACGACGCCGACGAAAAGCACGATGACAATGATGGCGACGATGATCGGCAGGCGGTTAAGCCGCCGCATGCCCTGCTGATCGGCGGCTTGGCTCGAGGTGCCAAGCTGGAGCGACTGGACCATGGTAATCTCCGTCAGTTGCGCTGCATAATCGAAAGGGGACTGGCCGGCACAGCACCCGCCAGCGTCGGGGTGTAAGCGCGGCCCAGAGCGATGGAAGGCGTCGAGACCTGCGCCAGCACCTGTCCGTCGAAGCCCTCGATTGCATAAGCAAGCTCGACCGGCTTGACGTCTTTGGCGACTTTGCCGTCCGTGACGACCGTGTAGCCCCAGCCCTTCAGGGCCGCCTCGAGGGCGGATGCGAACTCCGATGTATCCGTCTCCATTTTGATCGTGGTCGTAGCACCGGCCGGGCCGATCTGTTCAGCCAGACGGCTTGCCATGTCGCCGGCGATGGCGCTTGCAGCCGGTCCCGTGACGGCCACCGGGGTCGAGCTGGTGGTCAGTGCGTCGTCGGCCGTTTGGCAGCTCGAAAGCAGCGCGGCCGCGATGAAGAATGCGAGAGGCTTGCGCATTGTTCAGCCTCCCCGCCGGATGGTGATCTTCTGCTGCCGCCAACCGACTCCCGAAACGAGGATCGCCTTGTCGATCGCATAGTCGACGGTCATCATGTCGTTCTTCATTCGATAATTGACGATACGATTTTGACCACCCGAGACGACGAAGAGCACAGGCGCATCCTGGCCCGAGATCGACTTCGGGAACTGGATGTAGGTTTTTACCCCGTCCGAATAGACCCGCTTGGGCTTCCACGAAGCACCGCCGCTGATTGAATAGGAAAAGTTCAGCTTGTCCGGCGCGGCGCCCGGAATGCCGCCCGTTTCGAGACGGGCGTTGATGTCGGCGAGCTTGGTCGACACGTCTTCCGGATATTCGAAACCAATGCGCGCCATATACTGGCTCGGATGGGACTTGAGCTGGATATGATAGGTGCGCCGTGATGTCGTCACGACCATTGAGGTGAGAAGGCCCGGCTCCGACGGTTTGACGATGAGATGGATCGCCTGTCCGCCTGTGGCCCCTGAGGTGGCCGGCTCCACCTTCCAGCGCACGGTGTCACCGACGAGGACGTCGCGAACAATCTCGCCCCCCTGAAGTTCGATGTCACAGACCTGGAGGGGCGAGCAGACGACGGACGGCTGGGTCTCGCCGAACAGGAAGATGACCTTTCCGTCCGGACCTGTCGTGACCAGTCCCGGCGTGCCGCGCCATTTTCTGGATAGATTTGTTCCCTTCACCTCGTTGCTCGTCATGCTTTGCGCCTGCGCGCCCGCCGCAGCTAAGAGTCCGGCCATGCAGCCGGCGGCTGCGATCAATCCCGTTTTTTTCATTGAAAGAATCCCTGCCCTTAAAGCTGTGCCGTCCAGTCGAAATCCCGGACGTAGAGGCCGATCGGATTGAGGCGGATCGTTGCCTCATCCTGTGGCGCGGTGAGCGTCACCGTTGCGATCCCGCGGAAACGGCGTGTGCCGGTCTCCTTGCCCTTGCGGTCCCGCTCGTATTCCGTCCAGTCGATCTGATAGGTCTGGTTCGAAAGCGCCACGATGTTGTTGACCTCGATGGCAACTGTCGAAGACCTCGCCTTCTCGAATGGAGAATTGCCTCGAAACCAGGCGTTGACCTTCTCCGTCGATGGATCGGACGTGCGAAGAAGGGCGTAGGTGCGGTCGATATATTGCTTCTGCACCACCGCATCCGGAGTGATCGAGCGAAAGCTCGTGACGAAGTTGCCGAGTGTGGCGCGCACCACGCGGACATCGGCATACTCGATCTGCTCCGGAAAGCCTGCTGTGACTGCGGTTCCGAGCTTGTCGACCTCGACGATGTAAGGCACGAGCCTCACCTGGGTGCTCAGATACATCGCGTAGCTGAAACCGATGACGGCCATGACCAGACCGAGGACACCAACAATACGCCATGCGGCGGCGGCCTTTACATAGGAGCCGTAGCGTTCGCTCCATTCCTGGCGGGCGGCAAGATACGGGTTCTCCGGGGCGCGGTTCGCTGCCATTGATTTTCCCTTGTCTCAATTACGGTTTGTCGTTGCGTTCGGGAGGCGACTTCGGTCCACTATGGCCGCCGCGCTGTTCATCAAGCTTGGAATTGGCCAGCCCGAGAATGGACCCCGCATAGGCGCCGGGAGAGCCGATTGCCTTTTCCTTCGCGGCGGACCCGGCTGCTTGCGCGCCGGAACTGAAGCCTGCGCCCATGCCGCGAAGAGCGGCACCTGCAACGGATGAACCGGCAGCTCGTGCAGCTTGCGCCGCCGCAAAGCCCGCGCCGGCAGCGCCGGCGGCGAGGAAGCCAGCGCCTGCGGCGAAAGATGCCGCCTGGCCACCGTGGCGGATCGCTTCCATTCCTCCGGACACCGATGCGCCCTGCACAACGCCTTGCATAATGTTCGGGACGTACATCGCGATGATGAAAACGACGACGGCAATTCCAGCGATGGCGAGAGCGGTTTGAAACTGGTCGCCGATATCAGGCTGGTTAGCGAGGCCGATCAGCACTTCGGAGCCGATGCGGGAGATCATGACGAGCGCCATCAGCTTCATCCCGACGGAGAAAGCATAGACCAGGTAGCGGACTGCAAAGTCCTTGGTATAGGACGAACCGCCAAGGCCGAGCATGATCATGCCCGCCAGAAGCCCGATATACATTTCGACCATGACGGAAACGAAAATTGCAGCGACCAGAGAAAACGCGATGACCGTCACGACCATCGCGAACGCGGCCGAGATTGCCAACGCATTGTCCTCGAAGAGGCCGAACTGCACCTTCTCCGACATTTTCGTTGCCAATGCGAGACCGGCGTTGAACACGTCAGCTGGTG
Source organism: Rhizobium sp. SG_E_25_P2 (assembly GCF_029892285.1). GTDB lineage: Bacteria > Pseudomonadota > Alphaproteobacteria > Rhizobiales > Rhizobiaceae > Rhizobium_E. Next base: position 143,612 of record NZ_JARXVM010000013.1, on the reverse strand, counting down.
ACGCCGTCCCTCCCCCTGCGCCGATCTGAAAGAGGCTATCCACGACAGCCTTGGCGAAGGTTGGTCCCTGCGCGAGCACGAAGGCGAAGAATCCGACAAACATGATCCGCCGCACAAGTTCGGCGAACCAGCTATCCAAAGAGGCGGACTGAATTGCCAGCCAGACGGCGGCAATGCCGATCTCTATCGTTGCGAGGATCCAGAACAGAGATTTCGCAGCGTCCATGACGGTGGTTTCCCACCCCTTCGCTGCAGTCGTGATCTCGCTCTGGAGCGACGTCAATACTGACCCTTCCTGCGCAAGGGCCGGCTGGGCCGCAACCGCCGTAAAGGCGGCGAAGAGTATGGCGGCCCGTAGCTGATGAAATGTCGTCGTATAGGTCATCCTGTCACCATTCGACTTTCATCTTTTCGCCACCGGATGTGGGGTGGTCGTTCGACGAGCCGAAGAACTTCGCCCTACGTTCCTGAGCTTCCTGCTTTTCGGAGATCAACAACCAAATGCCGGCGCTTGTCGCGGCGAGCATCGTTGCGATCGCGATGAGGAGTGCTTTCGTTCTCACCATTCCACCTTCATCCTTTCGCCGCCTGAGGTGGAGGGAGCCGTCGCACTGAAGAATTTCTCACGCCTAGCCTGTGCCAGATCCTTGTCGGTCTGTGCGGTTTGCAGCCAGGTTCCCATCATCGTCATCTGTTGTGAGACGAGGCCTCGAAGCTTCTGCATTTGCGCGACTTGTTGAGCGGCGATCTCGTGGCCGACCTGCAACGCTTTCATCTGCCCGTCAGCCGTTTCGGACATCGACCGCAGCGAGGACATCGTATCTTCCTCGCTATCGAACTGGTCGGCCGTGAGGCTCGCCGCCTTCAGCGAACTGGCGATGGTGTCACGGTTGGTGTTCGACCAGGATTGGTAAGTCGTGGAGAACGTCGCGTTGTCTGGCAAATTCGTCTTGAGATCGGCATAGCTCTGAAAGCGCTGCTGAAGAACGTCGTCAGAGTTGCCCATCGAAAAGGCGATGCCCTGCCCCTGGTCGACAATACTACGCAGTTGATTGAGGTCGCTTTCAATCTGCCCCCATACATGATCAGGAAGCTGCGCAGTGTTTTGCAGCATGTTCTCGTAGATTTTCAGCTGGTTCTGGATCTGCTCTGCAAGCTGGCTGATCTGGGTCAGCTGATTGTCGACCTGAATGCCGGAGCTTTTCATGAGATCCACGAGCTGCGCATTGTTGGCGAGCTGCGTCCATTCGGTCGCTGCGCCGGTGGCCGTGCCGGCTTGCACTGAGCCTGCGCCTCCGATCGTGAGAGCGACGGCGGCCAAGCAGGCGAGCCATCTATTTGAATAGCGATGCAGCATCGTGAACTCCTCTCGTTTCAAGCCAGCGGATCGGCCAGTCGCGGCCATGTTCGGATTTCAGTCCGCGGATGCGTTTGAGGTCCTCCTTGCCCGACGCGCCGACAAAGCTCAGGGCGACGGGCCCAAGCGACATGTCGAAGAGCCGCCGGCCTTCCGGCGTGGCGACGTAGTATTCGCGCTTCGGCATGGCGGTAGCGACGATCTCGATCTGCCGCTCGTTGAAGCCGATGCGCTCATAGAATTCGCGCGTCCCAGACTCGCGGGCGCCGCCATTCGGAAGACAAATCTTGGTCGGGCAGGATTCCTTCAAGACGTCGATGATCCCGGAGCGTTCTGCATCCGAGATCGATTGGGTCGCGAGAACCACAGCGCAATTCGCTTTGCGCAGCACCTTGAGCCACTCGCGAATCTTGTCGCGGAATACCGGGTGGCCGAGCATCAGCCAGGCCTCGTCGAGCACGATGAGACTGGGGGAGCCATCCAGGCGTTTCTCGATCCTGCGGAACAGGTAGGTCAGCACGGGCACGAGATTGCGCTCGCCCATAGTCATCAACTGCTCAATTTCGAAGGTTTGGAAGGCACCGAGCGTGAGGCCGTCCTCTTCCGCATCGAGGAGCTGGCCCATCGGGCCATCGACGGTGTAGTGATGCAATGCGTCCTTGATCTCGCGCAGCTGCACGCCGCTGACGAAATCCGAGAGCGAGCGACCCGATGCGCTCGCCATCAGTCCGACTTGCCGAGAGATGGCGTTACGATGATCGGGGGTGATGGTGACGCCCTGCAGGCCGACTAGCATCTCGATCCATTCCGTCGCCCAAGCCCGGTCGGCATCACTTTTGAGTTCGGACAATGGGCAAAAGGCCAATGCCCTTCCCTCCTCCGCATTGTCGCCGCCGATCTCATAGTGATCGCCGCCGGCTGCGAGCGTCAGCGGCAGAAGTGAACTGCCTTTGTCAAAGGCGAAGATCTGCGCATTCTCGTAGCGGCGAAACTGCGCGGCGATCAAAGCCAGAAGCGTCGACTTGCCTGAGCCGGTTGGGCCGAAGATCAGCGTGTGGCCGACATCATCGACATGCAGGTTCAGACGGAACGCCGTCGATCCGCTAGCAACCTGCATCAAGGGCGGGGAATTCGGCGGGTAAAACGGGCATGGGGAGATCGGGCTTCCGGACCAGACCGAGTTCAGCGGGATCAAGTCGGCGAGATTGCTGGTGTTGATCAGCGGCTCCCGGATGTTGCAATACCAGTTGCCAGGCAGGCTGCCGAGATAGGCATCGGTGGCGTTGAGCGTTTCGATGCGCGCCCCGAAACCTTCCGCCTGGATCAGTCGCCGGATCGCTTCGGCCTTCTCCTGGAGTGCCTCGCGATCGTTGTCGAACAACACGACGACCGGTGTGTAATAGCCATAGGCAACCAGCTGCGACGAGGCCTGCGCGATGGCATCCTCAGTCTCTACCACCATGGTCATGGCGTCCTGATCCACTGACCGGCTTTGCGTCTGGAATATCTGATCGAAGAACGGCCGGACCTTCTGCTGCCATTTCTTGCGTGTGCGTTCGAGCTTTTGCCGGGCCTCCTCGGCATCGAGAAAGATGAAGCGCGATGACCACCGATAGGTGAGCGGCATCAGGTCTAGGCTGTTCAGGATACCTGGCCAGCTTTCGGCCGGCAGACCGTCGATCGCAACGACGCCGAGAAAACGGTTTTCGACCTTCGGCGTCAGTCCGTGCTCAAGCTCGGCGGTGGCGATCCAGTCGAGATACATGGGAACGTTGGGAAGCCGGATCGGATGGCTTTCGCCAGCGATGCAGAATCGGGCGAACTGCAGGAGCTCGTCGTAGCGAGCAACCCTCTCCCCTCCCCTCTCGATTGTTTCGCGGGTTTCCATTCGCCGGATCGAAAGCGTATTGGCAAAATACTGCTCAAGCTCCCGTATTGCGCTCTTGAACACGAAGAGCACCGTGTCCGCGTAAGACTTTTTCCGGCTCTCTTCATCGGAATAGATATATTTGCTGAGAGAGGTCCTCTTGGACTCGAGTGGCCGATAGGTCAGGATCAGGGCATGCTTGCTCTCGAAATGTCCCTGCTCACGTGCGAAATGCGCGCGTCGCTCGGCATCGATCGCGCGGGTCACCGGGTCGGGAAAGTGGCAACGGTCTTCCGACGGATAGTCGACCGTTGGAATGCGGATGGCTTCGACCTGGATCATCCAGCCGCTTCCAAGCCGCGACAGGACGGCATTGATCTGCCTGGACAGTTCGTTGCGCTCCAGATCGGTCGCGCTTTCGGAGTCTGGTCCCGCGAAGTACCATCCGGCCATCAGGCTCCCGTCTTTTAAGACGAGGACACCGTTGTCGACGAGCCCGGCATAAGGGACGAGATCGGCAAAGGAGGGGCCGGTCACCCGGAAGCGCTTGAGAGCTACCATGGCCTCCTCCTCAATACCGTCGCCAGGGCGAAGTGGTCGCCTTGTAGGTGGGCTTGTAGGAAATGTGCTTGATATAGACTTGCCGCATGAGCGGATCTGACTTGGCCATCATCCTCAGCGCGCCCACGATCACGACCCAGACGGCAATACCGAAGAGCGCCGAATAAAGTGTCAGCACGACGAAGATCAGGATCACCGCTGCAAGACCGGTAATCAGCACCAGCTCCCGGTCGGCGCCCAATAGCAGGTTCGGGCGCGAAAGCGCGCGATGGATGCGGTTACGCCGCAGGCCGGACAAGGACTCAGCCATGGCCTCACTCCCCTCCGCGGTTCGAACCAATTGACGTGACCGGCTCATCGGCTAGCCCGATCGACGCACCGGTTGCGCCGAAAAGGCCGACGATGTTGGTGGCGCCAAGCAGGATGCCGGCGACGAGGACGATGAAGACAAGGCGCCGCGCGAAGTCGTTCAGTTCGCCCCCGAAGATGAGCATGCCGCCGGCGATCGCCACCGCTGCAAGCGCGATCGCACCCGCAACAGGGCCGGTGATCGACTCCTGAATCTGCTGCAGTGGCCCTTCCCACGGAAGGCCACCGCCGGAACTGGCGAGCGCCGGCGCGGCAGCGGCAAGAACCAGGGGTGCCGCCAGGAGCATAATGGCGATGAATGGCGTGTTACGCGACATGGCGAGCCTCCTGTTCTTCGGTGAGGTGATCGGCTTCGGTTTCATACCGTCCGTTGGCGAACCGCTCGACTTGGATAATGTCGCGAACAATCCGCCCGCGCGGCGTCCGCTCGATCGAGATGATCAGGTCGACCGCCTCGCCGATCACCTCGTGCATCGGCTGCTGGCTTGCCTCGGCCGTGAGCTGTTCAAGGCGGCGCAGCGCCGACATGGCGGTGTTCGAGTGAATGGTCGCTACACCACCAGGGTGACCGGTGTTCCAGGCCTTAAGCAATGTCAGGGCCGCGCCGTCGCGAACTTCGCCAACGACGATTCGGTCGGGACGCAGCCGCATGGTGCTCTTCAAAAGCCGGGCCATGTCGATCGTATCGCTGGTGTGCAGGAGAACGGCGTTCTCGGCCGCGCATTGGATTTCCGCGGTGTCCTCAAGAATGACGAGCCGATCGTCCGGCGCAGTTTTGACGATTTCGTCGATGACAGCATTCGCCAGCGTCGTCTTACCCGAGCCCGTCCCGCCGGAAATGATGATATTTAGCCTCGCGGAGATTGCGCTGCGAATCGTCGACGCCTGGTATTCGGTCATGACGCCGGTGCGGACATAATCTTCGAGCGGAATGAGGCGCGACGCGCGGCGACGAATGGTAAAGGCAGGCTTGGCGACGATTGGGGGCAACAGACCCTCAAAACGGTGGCCACCGATTGGCAACTCGCCAGAGATAATTGGCTGTTCCGTGTCGACCTCTGACTGAAGCGCGTGCGCCACTGTGCCAATCACCATCTCCGCGGCAGCGGATGACATCTGTCCAGCGGGCGCAACGCCGTGACCGAGGCGTTCGATGAACAGCTTTCCGTCCGGATTGAGCATGATCTCGACGACGGTCGCGTCGTCCAGGGCGACGCAAAGCTGATCGCCGAGTGCCTCCTGAAGTTTGCGGACAAGCCGGGGATGAGAGCGAAGCTGGTTCACGGATTTCTCCTTACGCTGCCTGGCTGAGAGGGCTGAGTTCAGAACGGTAATTGGAAGGACGGAGCCTGAGGAACGTCTCCGTATTGGCGGGCAGTGTGCCCGCGACGGCCATCGTCACGCCGATCTTCTTCGGCTCGCCCAAACGATGCAGCGGCCATCCGACGCGACCAAGGATTCTCTCGAATCGAAGATCGGTCACCGTGACAATCTCGGTGTAGTCATTCGCGAAGCACCATTCGATGATGCCGGCGAACATGGTCAGTGTGGCCTCATGGAGGGAACCGTCGCCCCTCCCCTCCGCGAGGGCCGTGTCAACGCAAAAGCGAGAACTCTCAATCATTGCGGCATGACCGTTGAGCTTACCGTCGGGTAGAAGCGCGGGGAAAACATCGGCCACCATCGTTCGACCGAGCGCCGGAAGAAGTCTCGCACACCCCGCCAGTTGGCCGGTCTCAGTGATGGCAAGAACATAGGTTGGCCGAAGCGCGTCGAAGCCATCCGACTCGCACCCCGCCGAAACATCGACTTCCCAACCCAGACGATCGGAAAAGACCCGCGCACGAAGCTGGTAGTGGAGGTGAAGGAGTTGAGCCTCTTGAATCGTTCGGGGTGCTGAAAACGCGAGAACCTGCATGGATTTTCTCCGCCATTGTTAGACGGTGGGGAAATCAGCACAGATTCGAAGGCCCCGGCAGTTGTATGATTCTACAAGTCGAAGCTTGAGTCGCCGCCCTCTCGGAGAGGTCGTTGCGTTGCGTCTCTCTTTCGAATGCACTCAGCGCCAGAGCGCTTTGTAGGATTCACAGTAAAACGGATAGTGAACGAAATCACTGGGAATAGAATTAACATACTGATTCTGTAGGTAAAGTTTCACAGGCGGATCCGAGCAGATTCTCGCGTCTTAACGCTCCGTTAACTTTAAATCCCTTGCGGCATCCATGGAATCGGGAGATAGTTTCTCAAATGATGGTGTTCGAGCCATTTTTTCGAAACTGACGACCTCCGGGAAATAGTTCGCAAAATGAGCAATATGCTGCCCAACAGATTTGATATTGAGATTGCCGAGCAAGGGGCGAAGATCTCAAGCGCGTTGCATATGTTGCGCAGCCAGCAGTACCCGCCTGATGCTCGCAAGGGGCTGCGCAAGTTTCAGCTTGCTGAAGTTGCGGACTTCATGGGTGTCACCCAGACGCACCTGAGGCAACTCCATTCTGATGGGAAAGGACCGGAAATCGAGTCCATCGGTGGACGCCGATATTATACGGCTGACCAGATGCTCGAGCTTCGGGATTATCTCGAGGCCAACAAGAAGTCAGACAAGAGATACTACGTGCCTAGGCGGAAGGAAGGAGAGCCGATGCAGGTTGTATCGGTCGTCAACTTCAAGGGCGGAAGCGGCAAGACGACCACTGCCGCGCACCTTGCGCAATATCTCGCCCTCACCGGCCATCGTGTTCTGGCGATCGACCTTGACCCGCAGGCTTCACTGACTTCGCTTTTCGGGATCCAGCCGGAGCTTGATGATACTGCCTCTCTTTATGAGGCTCTTCGATTTGACGACGACCGGAAGTCAATCGCAGACGTCATCCAGCCGACCAACATTCCTGGACTGGATGTCGTGCCCGCTAACCTGGTTCTGCAGGAATACGAATATGACGTGCCACTGGCGATTTCCTCCAAGAAGGGGGAGGATGGCCGACTCTTCTATATGCGGATCGCCAGCGCTCTGAGGCAGGTGGATGACAAGTACGATGTAGTCGTCATCGATTGCCCTCCTCAACTGGGTTATTTGACGATTACCGCCCTGATGGCTTCGACCGGGATCCTTATCACCATTCATCCTCAAATGCTGGACATCATGTCGATGAGCCAGTTTCTCATGATGCTCGGGGGGATCATGGGGCCGGTTGCGGAGGCTGGGGCCGAAATGCGTGTTCAGTGGTTCCGGTATCTTATCACCCGCTTTGAGCCCACGGATATTCCGCAGGCCCAGATGGTCGGGTTCATGCAGTCGATGTTCGCACAGCAGATGCTGAGAAACCACGTTCTGAAGTCCACTGCGATTTCCGATGCTTCGATAAAGAAGCAGACATTGTATGAGGTTGAGCGCGGTGAGTTTGTTCGGGCAACCTACGACAGGGCAATGGAGAGCTTGAACGCCGCTAACGCGGAAATCGTTGAGCTCATCCACGGTGTCTGGGGTAGAAAATGAGGCACTTGTCAGCCGTTTTTTTCCGCGTTTTGCAAATGGATGTCAATAAGTTACCGGTTTTGACAACAGGTTGGGAGAGCAACTATGTCCCGTGAAAATCCTTTCGCCAAACTGGATATGGCGTCGATCTCGGCAAACCAGACGCCTACAAAACCCGGTTACGGCATGACAGGAGCCGCCAAGACGGTTGTTCGCTCCATTGAAGATATGGCCGAGAACACCAAGAAGCTCATGGAAGGTGAGGTGATCGTGGATCTTGATCCGCGATTGATTGATGTGTCCTTCGTGGCCGACCGCCTTTCAGACGACGGAGAAGAGTTTCAGGAACTGCTCCAGGCAATCAAGGAATCAGGTCAGGCGACACCTATCCTTGTTCGCCCCAGTTCCACGGATGCCAAGCGATTCATGGTTGTGTTCGGTCACCGTCGTCTCAGGGTGGCTCGCGAACTCGGAGTTCCGGTAAAGGCGATCGTAAAGAAGCTCGACGATATTACCTCGGCGATCGTACAGGGACAGGAAAATGCAGCCCGTTCAAACCTGTCTTTCATTGAACGCGCCTACTTTGCTCAGAACCTGATCGCGTCTGGAATGAACAAGGAAACGGTTCGTTCGTCGCTCGCCATCGATGAGGCGATGCTGTCGAAGATGCTTGCTGTCGTCGAGGCGGTGCCAGCGCCAGTCATTCAGGCCTTGGGTGCATCGAAGAAAATTGGGCGCGACCGGTGGCTCAGCCTCCGGCAGTTGCTACTTGCCCCTGCCCTCTCCAAGGTCGCTGTTGAGCACGCAGCTTCGGCCGTCTTTCAAAAGCTTCCTGAAGCCGAGCGGTTTGATGAACTTCATGACTACGTGAAGCGATACAAGGCCAAATCGGCCGCGAAAAAGCCCAAAGCCGAAACCGCAGCAAAAGACTGGATCTCGTCTGATCGCTCGCTGAATTTCGCGATGATCGCCAAAGCGAAGAAGGTTGCCATCGAGCTCACGAATGTAGAAGCCAAGCCTTTCAGCGAATGGCTGTCTTCTCGCATGGATCGCTTGTACGAGGAGTACAAGGGGTCGCAAAACGAAACCAACGGAGACTAAACCGCAAAAGAAAAAGGCCCCCAAACGGCGAACCGTGGAAGCCTCTCTCGTCATCTCTAGCAGGATCGAGAATCGCATTTCCCGGAATCACAGTCAAGAGTCTTGGCGCCATTTTGGTGAGCGGATTTCCTTTGCCTGAAGAAAGGTGAGAGAAAAATGCAAACGGGAGATGTGACGACGCCCTTTGGGCGGCGGTCGATGTCGCTTGCCTTGGTCAAAAGACAGATGGCGATCAAGGATCCGGATCACAACACGCGGATTGAAAAGTGGAAAGTGTTTCGCGATGTCTGCGAGGCGCGAGAACGTCTTGGAGTTCAGGATCGGGCCTTGGCCGTTCTCGATGCTCTCCTGACGTTTTACCCGCACGGGGAGCTCGATTCGAGCAGCGGGCTTGTCGTTTTCCCATCCAATGCGCAGCTATCGGTTCGCGCTCATGGGATCACGGAAAGCACACTCAGGCGGCAACTCGCGGCACTCGTCGAGGCCGGGCTCATCTTGCGCCGCGATAGCCCCAACGGGAAGCGGTACGCACATCGCAGTCGTGACGGTGAAGTAGAGCAGGCCTACGGCTTCGACCTGACCCCTCTTCTGGCTCGCGCCCATGAACTTGCGCAAATCGCACAGGATGTCGTTTCGGAGAGAACACGGTTCCGTCGGACAAGAGAAGCTCTTACAATCTGCCGGCGAGACGTGCGCAAGCTCATCTCAGCTGCGGTGGAGGAGGGCGCCCCCGGTAACTGGGGGCAGGTAGAAGCGGTCTATGTCGACATTCTTGCGCGCCTTCCACGCTCTCCGGAGAGGTGCCGGCTTGAACTCGCACTCGATGAAATGCAGATGCTTCGGGCAGAGATCCTCAACATTCTGGAAATGCAGCTAAAATCTCAGAATATGCATGGCAATGCCAACCAGAATGACCGGCACATACAGAATTCAAATACCGAATCTATCTATGAACTTGAACCTAGCTCTAGAAAAGAGCAGGACGGAAGCTTGGAGGACGAACCTCAAGCCAAGAGCGCGGCGAACGGGGGAATGAAGGGCAAGCCAGAGCCAATAAAGGCTTTCCCACTCGGGATGGTACTTCGGGCCTGCCCGCAGATTGCCGACTATGGTCCCGGCGGACGTATAGAAAACTGGCGCGAGCTCATGAAGGCTGCCGTGGTGGTGCGCTCCATGCTGGGCGTCAGTCCGTCAGCCTACGAGGAGGCGTGCGACGCGATGGGGTCGGAAAATGCCGCGGTGGCCATGGCCTGCATTCTCGAACGATCGAACTTTATAACGTCTGCTGGCGGCTATCTTCGAGATCTCACCAGGCGCTCCGAGCGTGGCGAGTTTTCGCTCGGACCGATGCTGATGGCTCTTACGAAGGCAAATGACCAAGGAGTTCGAAGGACTGCGTGATGCCGGCACTGCATAACCGACGTTGGGTAGAAGAATACGTTTGGTTTGAGGCGTTTAAGACCAAGGTGACTTGTCAGCCGTTTTTTTTGGCAAATTTGTATTTAAATTCTGGGAGTTAGGGGCTTTGAACGTCGGATTTCGTCGAACATTAAAAATTGTGGGAAGCGAAGGGGAAGCCGCCTCGTCGAACGGCTCATTCAGGAGCGTCCGGAATTTGTCGAATCCGACAAGATCAGCGGCGGCGATCCATTATGCCACGCCTCGTGGCCCATACGATCGAGCAGATGGACGATGTTCTTGAAGCACTCTCCGACCACGCCGTAACCAGTAGCGCCGTCAACATGGGAACGTCCGTCAAACGACGTTTGACGCCCTGTAAGAAAATCAGGAACTTTGCTACAGGTCATTCAATATGAGGGCCGATCGCAACTGCATGACCTTCACTGCGGCAGATATGCCTCTGCTCCTGCGGTTATGATTTCTTCTTCACTGAGATGCTTATGCCAGTGCGAGTAGAGCACGAAGCGATCGCGGGAAATCCCGATATCCTTCTTCAGGTGCCGATCAATAGCACTGAACGCTCGGTGCTCGCATCCGCCCCAGACAAAGACTACATCGAGCTGCTCGGGCCATCTTATCGTGCGGACGCGATCCTCCAGCAGCGTCGTCGTGCCGGCATCGGCGCCGTTGCGATGCAGCCAGGCGACCGCCATGCCGGACGGACAGCGAAGTGGCAACTCGTCTGCTTTGGTGTCCACCTCGATGAACGCATGGCCGGTCGCGGTGGCGGGCAGGTTTTCAAGGATCCTGGCGATACCCGGCAAAGCGGTTTCATCGCCGACCAGTACGTAGAACTCTGCGGGTTTGGGACCATTAGCGGCCGGACCGAGGATGCCGGCAAGGTCACCCGGCCGCGCGTCCATGGCCCAACGGGTTGCCGGACCGGGGTTGGTGTGAAGGGCAAAGTCGATAGTGATGTCCCGGGCTTCTACGTCGATATGCCGGATCGTGTAGACCCGTGTCGGAACAGCCTTGTCATCCGGCCAGACGACATGGCCGCGATGATCAAGCATCGGCCATCGCGGTTCGGCTGTGCCACGCGGCTGGAAGATGAGCCGACAGTGGAACTGGTCGTTGCGATCGTACCGTTCGAGGTTTTCTCCCCGAAACACGATGCGGCGGAGGCGCGGCGCAATGTCCTCGACGGATCTCACATGCAGGATGCGCAGATCGGCGGGCAGGGCCGGTTCGGCATGATCGCCTTGCCACTGGATTTCCAGCTTTTCACGGGCGGCGATAAAGCCGATTGGCCCGACGAGCGCGTGCTTTAGCCGATTGAGACCACCGGCGTCCGGGGCTTCCGCCGTCAGCCGGAAGCCGTTTCCGTTCGCTTCGAACGTGGCAGTGCCGAACGGTGAGCGGATATGATGAATGCCATCGGCTTCTTCAACAGTCATGTCGTGGGTCGCGATCGATTCAACGATCGGCTCCACGTATTTGCTGATGTTTGCAAACTGCACCGTGGCGCTTGCGCGATATCGTTTGTTACTGATCAGTGACATCCGGATTTCTCTTTGAACTCAGATCGAGGCCCACAACGGTCCCTCGATGGGGAATGCCGCGAAATCGCGATTGATGCGATCGAGGATGGCTGCAGGGTCGAGACCGACGCATTGCTCGGGGTGCAGCCATTTTGCGGCTTGGGCTATGAACAGGATGTTGAGCGGAAGATTGGTGATCAGCCCGGTCCATATCCCATGAACGCGCTTTGCGCGAACGCTTGGCAAATGGTCGAAGGCAGGCCTTCCGTCGATCAACCGCTGTAGTCCTTGCCGTCCCAAAGCGGGGTCGATACCAGGTCCGATCGCGGGACGGCTGCCCGAGGCCCATCCACCGCCGGAGGCGATGTAAACGTCGTGGGGCGTGGACAGCAGATATTCGAGCGAGAGCTTTTCGAACCAGGGCGCGGTCACGCCTGGCAAGGGTTGTCCACCGGCAAGTGCCAGAAGATCGCCCCAGACCTTCCGCCCTGCCGCCCAGCAGCAATCGTCGAGGGTGGATTGGACCTCCAGATAGGTCGTGACCGGTGTCGTGCCTGCAAGCTGCGCCGTTATCCCCGCCAATTCTCGTTCATAAAAGGCGATGAACGCATTCGCCTTTGCCGATGCGCCGAGGAGTACGCCCCACATCTTCATCGCGTTCTTGACTTCGGAAATAGGATCGGCGGCCTGTGCGCCGGCAATGGTATTGCTCGATGCATCGCTGTAGACCACCGGGATACCGAATTGCTTCAGCCTTTCCACCATTGGGTCGGCATCACCCTGCGGCGTCATGAAGGCGGTCGTGACAACGAGATCTGGCGCGAGGCCGATCAATCCTTCCAGTGAGACGGTATCGGGAGACTGCTTGCCGACGGTGCTGACCGGATGGCCGTTGAGAAGGCGCTTTTGCAGGTGCTCGCTATCGATTCGATCGACAGCCGCCCAGCCGACGACGAGCGAGGCGGGATCGGCATGCAGGAGGGACATGGTCAGGAGATCGTGTGCCTCAAGAAGTATGATTCGTTTAGGCAGCGCGGGAAGTCGCACCTCGCGCCCGGCCATATCCGTCACTGTCAGTGGTTGTGCCTCCGCCGCCACGGGCCGGAACCCCGAGAGGATGCCGGCGGCGGCAATGGAGGTGCAAAAGAGACGTCTTGTCAGAGTCACTGCCGCCTCACCACTTGTATCTGAGACCGGCCAGCACCGTACGCCCGTTCCCGTACTGGCAATAATATTCGGAACTGCAGGAGGAGTAATATTCCTTGTCGAGCAGGTTCGTGACATTGAGTGTTGCCTGAAGCCCTTTCAGGCTAGGGTTCTTCGCGCCAAAATCGTAGCGCAGCGCTGCGTCGAGCAGCGTGTAGCCCTCCGCCTTCACCGTATTTGCGTCATTGCTGTAGCTGGACCCGACGAAGCGTGCGCCCCCACCAATGCTCAAACCTTCCAGCGCGCCGGTGTCGATGGTGTAATTTGCCCAGAGTGAACCGTAGTAGCGCGGCACGGCCTGCGGACGGTTGCCAATGATCGACGCGATGCCGGATTCGGAAACTTCCGTGTCGAGCAGAGACACTGCAGCAATCAGTTCAAGATTGCTGGTCAGGTTGCCTCTGGCTTCAAATTCCACGCCGCGCGAATGGATCTCGCCCTGCTGTTCGTTGAAGCCGGTTGAAGCATTGTAATAAACGACGTTTTGTTGGCGGATGTCGAAGGCAGATAGGGTGAAGACGGCGTCCAGCCCTGCCGGCTGGTATTTGATACCCACCTCGTATTGTTCCGCTTCCGTCGGTTTTAGCGGACTGCCGCCGGCTCCCACGCTGGTCGACGGCTCGAATGAGGTAGAGTAGCTAACGTAGGGCGCTATGCCGTTATCGAATAGATAGAGCAAGCCTGCCCGATAGCTCGTCGCGCTGTCGGATCGCTCGGTTGACGTGCCGGTGAGGCGATTATCCGTATCCTGGTTTGCCCAGTCTTGCCGGACGCCGAAGACACCGCGCAGGCTGCCGATTTCGATCTGGTCCTGAACGTAGATACCCGTCTGGCGAAGCGTTTGGTCGCTATCGATCGCGGTCATGAACGGGCCGACCGGCTGACCATAAACGGGGTTGGTGACATCAAGCGATGTCGCGCCGCCGAGCAGATACTCCCAACCACTGCTGGAGCGCTGGATGTCGAGGCCTGCAAGAAGCGTATGACTGACGGCGCCAGTCTCGAAGTTGAACTCCGCCTGATTATCGAACGAAAAACCACGCGCGTCTTCGATGGAATGAACAGCCCAACGTGGGATAAGACCGGCTGCCGACATCGGGCCGTTCATTTGGAGCGATTGCATGTCTGTCTCAACGCCGGAATACCGGAAGTTCGAACGCACGGTCACCTGTTCATCAAAACTGTGCTCGAATCTATAGCCAACGCCGTATTGGGTGCGCTCAAAAGCGTCATAGTTTGGATCTCCAACATTGAGGTCGCGCGCCAAGAAGCCGGCATAGCCTGCAGGCGCCAGAAACTTCGGATACAGGGAATTAAAATATCCGCCTTCCGGATCCCGTTGATAATAGCCGGAGATCACCAGCGATGTGTCTGCGTCCGGCTCCCACTTCAGCGATGGCATCACGCCAAAGTGCTGCTCATCGACGTCGTCGTAGCGCGTGCCCGAGGACCTGCCGATAAGCCCAAGCCCGTACTGCACCGTGCCATCGGAGGTGAGAGGCCCGGTGGAATAAAGTCCGCTCTGAACGCGCCCGTCTGATCCGACCTCAAGCCGCCCCTCGTTTGATTGAACTTCGGACGGCTCTCGGCTAACCTGATTGACGAGGCCGCCGGGGCTAATCTGGCCATAGAGAAGGGCAGACGGCCCCTTCAGGACCTCCACATGATCCAGGAAGAACGGATCGATGGACGGCGTGGCGAAGGCCTGCCCTCGCTGCAGCTTGAGGCCATCGAGATAGCTGACATAGTTTGTGGCAGTACCGAATGCGCCGAAGCCACGGAGAAACACGGAATCGTAGCGGGAATTCGAATCCCGATCGGAAAGGACGCCGGCCGTATAACGCAGCGCCTCACTGACTGTTTGAGGGTTCTGGTCCTCGATCTGCTTGCGCGTGATGGTCGTGATGGATTGCGGTGTCTCTGCGACGGACATCACGGTCTTCGTAGCCGATCGTGCCGACTTGACGACGATGCTGCCGGACGTGTCGTCAATGGTGCCGTCGCCATACACGAGGATAGGCGCCAACTGTGTGCTCTGATCCTGAGCCCAGGCTTGGTTGACGACGAGAAGAAAGGTCGATGCCATCAGTATCTGTTTTAGGAAATTGCTGTGCTTCACGAAACGCCCCCATGGTCGCAGCTTGCAGTATCTGGTAAGCTATTAAATCAAACGGGACCGTCCTGTCCAGATAACATGAATATGTTTGTCGACTTTATTGTTGGCAATTCCGGCGACGAACTCCAAAGAAGTCGCCGGGAGAACGGCAAGGGAGAAACAATGACATTGCGGAAATCGGAGACGATCGTCAGATCAGGCCGCCCCTCGAGGGAAATGCAGAATGCGGCGGCGGAACGGATCATAGAGGCAGCGACAGCGCTGTTCGCCAGCAGGGGGTTTGCGGGCACATCGATGGAGCAGGTCGCTTCGCACTGCGGGGCCGGCAAAGACACCGTCTATCGGCGCTATCCCTCGAAAGTCGTTCTGTTCGAGGCCGTGGTTGAGCACGCACACAAGCGCGCGGTGGCACGGCTTGAGGACTTGCCACCCATGGAAGGAGATGCACTGAAGCGGCTGCAGGCTCTCTTGCGGGAGCTTCTGCACATCAACATGGAGCCCGATCTAATCGCCTTTAAGCGCATCACCTTCAGCGAAGCCGTCGTATTCGAGAAGAATGCAGCAATTCCGCCCCAACCGGATCCGATCATGTCCCGATTGGTCCACGCCGTCGTTGAGGCACAAGATGCCCGACTGATTGCCGATGGTGACGCAGACGCGATCGCCGGCCATTTGATCCACTGTCTGGTCGCGCTGCCCACGTCATCGGCAATGATGGGGAGCGGCAACTTCGACACCAAGGAAGCTATCGATACACACTTCGACCGGACGTGGGGTTGGCTCCTTAAGGGAGTAGCGCCCCAGATCAAATCTTAAGCTGGTTTTCCGCTGTGTGTGACCTGCACCCTTACTCGTGACAGATGGCCGGAGAAGGCACCGTCGCAAAAGGCCCAATTTCAGCTTCGATTCCTTGGATAAGGATCATTTGTCCGCGTTTCCGAAGGAAACGGTTAGTATTGCCCTGAAGGGAGATATGGGCTATATATCCCAAAGTATCTATATCATTCAGGATATGAAATGACGGAATGGAAGGTCGCGTTTCATGACCGCTTCAAAGGCGAGATCACAGACCTTCCAGCCGATGTCCGGGTCGAGTTGCTCGCGCATTTGGTGCTGCTTCGCGAGAAGGGCTTTCGATTGGGGCGACCTGAGGTCGACACCCTCGAAGGCTCCAAACACGCGAACATGAAAGAGCTGCGCGTCAAGGTGTTGAAGGTGCAATGGCGGTTCGCCTTTGCCTTCGATCCGCAGCGAAAGGCCGTGGTCCTCTGCGGCGGTGCGAAGAGCGGTGTAAGCCAGAAGCTCTTCTATAAACGGCTGATCGATCTGGCGGATAAACGGTATGACGAGCATTTGAGCCAGTTGGAGAAGAGACATGGATGATCTCGATAAGTTGATACAGACGCTGCCTCAGGATGAACAGCGCGCTGTAGCAAAGCGCGCCGACGAGCTCGTCACGGCGCACAATCTACGTGAACTGCGGGCACTCGCCGGACGGACGCAGGAAGACGTGTCCACCGGGACCGGTTTCAAGCAGACCAACGTCTCAAGACTGGAGAAGCGCGCCGATATGAAGCTGTCGACCCTGCGCGATTATGTCGAATCCCTCGGGGGCACGTTGAAGATCGTCGCGGATGTGGCTGGCAAGAAAGTCGATCTTTCCAGCATCGCGGAGCGCTCCCGTCACGGCTCAAAGGTCTGAGCGGCTCGTCGGCAGGGGAGGAGGCTAAAGCCCAGCTGCTTTCGTCAAGTTGACGCGGAAGCGATTGTGCCGGCGCTGGTAACGGCGGGTCATCTCAGCCGAGGCATGGTGGAGCTGCTTCTGCACTTATCAGTCTCTTAGCTGAAATGTCCATCAACCACTGATTCCCCGATCAAAGCAACCTAGCAGCCCTGCCACTGGGCCGAGTAGCGTTGTTATAATAGCTCGAAGCTTGCTGGACGGAGCGATGACGGGATTGATCCATCGCCTCAGGGAGCGGAATGCCGCGGTTGGCGGCCTCGGTCAGATATCCCGACCGCAATCCGTGCGCCGAAAACTCCCCAGGCTCCAGCCCCGCCATCGCCACCCGCTGCTTGACGATCTGGTTGACTGCACTCGGCTCCAGCGCCCGCTTCGAAACATTGCCCCAACGATCGACCTTGCGAAAAACGCTCCCCGTCTCAATCTTGGCAGACACGAGCCAGGCATTCAGCGCGTCCACGGGTCGACCGGTCAGATAAACGACCTCGTCATGCTCGGAGCCCGACGTCTTGGTGCGACCTAGATGGATGGCGAGAGAGGGCAGGGGAGGGCCGCCCTCGACGGTGATTGGCGGCTCGACTGAGAACTGCTCCCTGCGCAAACCGGCAATCTCACTGCGACGGCGACCGCCCGAGGCAAAAGCCACCATCAGGATTGCTCGATCACGGACGTCACGAAGGCCGTCGCCCGCACAGGTGGCCAGCATCTGTGCCAGCACATCGCCGGTGACCGCCTTGGCGCTTTTGCGTTTCCTTGGCCGTGGTGTCGCCCGCACGGCAAGACGGATCGCGGACTTCAGCGAAGGGGAGGAGAAGACGCCGATCAGCCCACGCCATTTCGTCAGCGTCGACCAGCTGGCAAGCCGCCGGCGCACCGTGTCGGGCGCATGCGGTCCGGAAGATCGAAGGAAGCGTTGCTCGCGCAGACTTTGCTCGACATCTGCCGGCATGCCGTGTTGAGGATCGATGTCGCGCTGTTCGGGCTGCCAGAGGTGGTGGGCGACGAATTTCAGCAGCAGCGCCTCGGGCGCCGGCCAGGGGAGGGAGGCCCCGGTTGCGGCCAGCGACCACGCCTGCAGATAGGCAAGGTCGGAGGTGAGGGCGCGCAAGGTGTTTTCGCCCATGCCCTCGTTGACCAGGTGGCGCAGCGTTTCGACATCCTGGTCGGTCAGTAGTTCGGCCAGTTCGTCGCGCCGGTCGATCGGCAGGACGCTGGCAATGGTGTCGAGTTCGTCGGCGCGGCGATCGACTGCGGGCTTGGAAATGGACGGTTTGGCCACAGAGAAACTCCGGATCGGCGGCTTTTAACGGCCGAGCGGCCGTGGATTTACCGGATTCTTTCTGATTTGCGACTCGAAATCAATCACCTCCGATAATGAAGACTTATCGATGGTTAGCAGCCCAACCAGCAATCGTACTATGTGAGGAACCGTAATATTCATATAGAGTTCGTATAAGAAATCATTTACCATGATTTCAATGGCTTACGATCTCGCGAAAACCAGCATATTCACCTTGATGCGGCCGGCTTTCGACGCAGCAATCACGCTCACACGTCTCGACGAGCGGATCGCCCGCTCGCCGGTCGGCGCGGGCTTCGTCGAACGATCCCACTTCACCGACGCCTGCGCTTCGCTGTGGATCGACGGCGAACTGGTCCATCTCGAAGACCTCGTCCTCCACGACGATATCAGGGATATTCGCACACCCACCCACGAATTGACAATCGCCCGCGACGTGCTGCGCACCCGCCGGCGCCTCGCAGCTCAGCTCCCGGCCTGGGCCTTGTCTGCAGAGGGTATCCGAACTTTGCGACGAACGTCGGACATCACGTCGGCCGGTGCAGACGAGGGAGAGACGGCCGGCGGCATTCGGCGCGCGGACGCGTCGGATCCGGAAGGGGAGGGGGACGATGTCGATGACGTCGAGAACCTCCCGGGTGTCGACTACGCCGCGATCGATGCGGTGCTAGCGCGGTCGGAAGCGGCGATCGAGAACGCAAGGCGGCCTGGGCGTGGCGGCGACCAAGACAAAGATCCGATGATCTATGATCTCGACTGGGACGAGGACGCGCGGCTGGACGAATGGCGCGGCGTATTGCGGCAGGTACAAGACCTGCCGGCGGTGCTGCAGGCGATCGTCGCCCTCGATGCCTGGAACGAGCTTTTCGTGCTACAGCACGCGCCTTGGCTCGGTCGGCTGTTGTCCGCTTCAATCTTGCGGGAAGCCGGCATCACCACCGGGGCTCATCTGGCCGCCATCAATCTCGGCCTGAAAACCATTCCGGTCGATCGGCGCCGCCATCGCAACGGGGAGACCCGGCTGGTCGCCATCGCTCATGGGATGTTGGCGTCCGCCGAGATCGGCATGAAAGAGCATGACCGGCTGGCGCTGGCCCGCACCCTATTGGAGCGGAAGCTGGACAGCCGCCGGACGTCTTCAAAGCTGCCTGAACTGATCGAGCTGGTGATGGCAAAACCGTTGGTGTCGGCGAAAATGGTGGCCAAGACGCTCGAGGTGACGCCGCAGGCGGCGCGGCGGATTGTTTTGGAATTGGGCCTCAGGGAGATGACGGGGAGGGGGAGGTTTCGGGCGTGGGGGATAGTGTGAATGGATCCCGCTGTTACAATTACTCGATCCTGCTTGTCCTCATTTACAAGAGATTGACTTCCAGAATACCCGCAACGACCGGACATGGAAGTGCGTCCGATGCATAGTTATGGATGCATGAAATTAAAATCAGCGGTTGATGTTCCGATTTTATTTAATCAGAATAGATGCGTCTGGGGGGACCATGATTATTACCGACAATGAAACTGCGGTCGACTATCTCTACTACGAGGCTGTCGCCAAAACAGTTGTGCGCTTGATCCGCGAAAAGTCGGGTGAACCACTAACTCTGGGGCTTCACGGGGACTGGGGCGCCGGAAAATCCAGTACGCTCTTAATGATCGAACAGGCGTTCAAGGACGATGATCGCACGCTATGTGTTCGCTTCAACGGTTGGCTGTTTGAAGGCTACGAGGACGCGAAGGCCGTCCTGATCGAGTCCATCGTCGCGGCGTTGGTAGAAAAGCGCTCCACGGTCACGAAGGTTAAAGACAAGGCTGTTGAAGTCTTAAAAACCGTCAATTGGTTCAAGGTAGCGCGCTCCGCCGGGGGGGCGGCCCTGACTTTTGCGACAGGTCTTCCGAATGCCGACCTCATCCAAGGACTTAGCAGCGTCGCCCAGAAGGCAATCGCCAATCCGCAAGATCTTATCTCGGGCGAAATTCTAAACAGCATCCTTGATGGCGCGGCCGCGCATTTCAAAAATGCTCCGGAGGCAACCGCCCCTCAGAGGATGCACGCCTTCAGGCAGGATTTCACTGACCTGCTCGCCGCTGCTGATATTGATCGATTGGTGGTCCTTATCGACGATCTCGATCGATGCCTGCCGCCAACCGCCATCGCTACACTTGAGGCAGTTCGCCTCTTTCTCTTCGTTCCCCGCGCCGCCTTTGTCGTGGCAGCCGACGAAGGAATGATAGAGTATTCGGTTCGCAACCATTTTCCCGACTTGCCCGCATCAAGCGTCACAGGCAGCTATGCCCGGAACTACCTTGAAAAGCTGATTCAAGTTCCGTTCAGGATGCCAAATCTGGGAGAGGTAGAGACAAGGATCTACGTAGCGCTCCTTTTCTTTCTTAACAGCGGTGAAGATCCGGCCGGGGAAGGCTTTCAGAAGCTGGTAGAAGTTGCCCGGAAGGCACTGCAACGTCCCTGGTTGAATGAAGGTTTTGATCGAGAGGC
Source organism: Rhizobium sp. SG_E_25_P2 (assembly GCF_029892285.1). Classification (GTDB taxonomy): domain Bacteria; phylum Pseudomonadota; class Alphaproteobacteria; order Rhizobiales; family Rhizobiaceae; genus Rhizobium_E. Next base: position 123,083 of record NZ_JARXVM010000013.1, on the reverse strand, counting down.
CATTACCAAGGGTCTCGGCGCAATTTCGTCGGAACTAGAGGCATCCTTGCAGCTTGCAAACCAGATCACTCCGATGTTGACGGAGGGCGCGCGCGGTAACCCTCGCCAAATCAAGCGGTTCGTGAACACACTCAATCTGCGGATCGCAATTGCCGAAGCGAGAGGATTTGCAGCAGATCTGAACCAGTCGTTCCTAGCCAAGCTGATGTTGGCCGAGCGCTTTGCTCCGGAAATATTTGACGCAATCGCATTACAATTGAAGGCAGACGGCACTTCGGAGATTGTCGCCGAGCTCGAAAATTCAAATAAACCGGACAAGAAGGCTGTTGGGAAGAACTACGACGAAAGCGTCGTGAAGGACTGGCCTAACATCGAGTGGGCCAAGCGGTGGGCGAATATCAAGGTTCCGCTCACCGGAGTGGACTTGCGTCCATATCTTTTTGTCAGCCGAGACAGGCGTGCGACGTTTAGCGTGGCCGGCACTGCTGGACCGATCGAGATTCTTGTTGAACAGCTATCTTCCTCCAAACTTTCGGTCGCAACGGTTTCGGCGGCCGAGCTTGGCGCACTCAGCAGCGGCGACGCCGAGCGAGTATTCGCGGGCCTGACATCAAAGTTGGAGACGACCGACGACCTTAGCGTGCGCCCGGTGTCAGCCGACGGACTATCCACCCTTTGCGAAGCACGCATCGAATTGCGGGCACCGTTGATGGCGTTTCTCGGCCGGCTGCCGAGCGCGAAGGTTGGTGGTTGGATAGTTACCGGCTGGGGACCCACCGTCCAAGGGACATTAGCAAAGGACTTTCAGGCGTTACTTCAAACCTGGTCGGAGCAGACGTCGAATAAATCTCTATCGTCAGTGGCAAGGCTAACAATCGGCGGCGCAAAAACTGGGAAGAAGAGATAATGGGAACGTCTGGAAAGAACCCAGGCTCTCGACGAGGTTTGGTTCCAACTTGGGTCGAATCGCCCCCGCCTGGTGCGCCGTCCGCGCCACAGCCAAAGTCACCTCAGCCGCCGAGTCCCGGGGCTCCGGGAAATCCTAACTCGCCGCCGTTGAAACCGACAGCACCCGCTCCGCGACCGGCTTCGCCACGTCCCGCATTGCCGCCGGCAACTGCCGGCGAGTCGCTGAGTTCGGCTAGAGGTGACTTCACAAGAGGCGTTTCGTCTGGAGGGGGCGGGGGAGGAGGCGGACGCGGGATAAGGCGTGGCGCTGGGAAGTTCGTTCGAGCGGTCGGAGGGGCCAAAGCCGCGACACGGGCGATGGGACCCTCCGTTCGGACTGCAAGTGGTCTCGGCACCCTGGCTTCAGAGTTTGCTCAGCAAGGGGCTGCCGAGGCACTGAGACCCTTTAATCTCGAGGGGCTGGCAGGCGCGCCAGCTGTCGATGTCTTCGTGGCGTTGACCGATGTGCTCTGCCAGGACGGCGGAACGATAGACGAGGCGATTGCGCGCGATGCGATGCTCCAGACCATTGCCGACATTTCAGCGCAGATCGATGTGCCGTTTGACGCGCTGCCAGCCCCGGTCTTGGAGGCGGTTTTTCTCGGAACAATCAGTCGCTCGATTGAAACCAAGATCTTTAGTGAGCTCGGTGCGAATGCGTTACGCTTTCCAACCGACCCTACGGCAGTTAGGCGGATCGAGGCCACGCTGCAGGACTTCGTCCATGGGAGCGTCAGGGACGCTTTCACCACGCAGGGTCAGTCGGTCGCAGCGCTTCCGCCGGCCGAAATCGAACGCTTTGTCACCTCCATTTACCAGCGAACATTCGAATTACTGCAGGCATTCGAGGACGAAGAATGAGGCGCTTCACATTTATCGGCAGAATGGGTCCCTTAGATAGTGGACCTGTTCCAATTGCTCAGTCCGATTCAACTCCGGTCGACATCCAGTTCGTCGACACGTTCCGGCGGCTCGATTTTGGCATTGGCAGCGCGCTTGACTCGCTACGCGTGCTGGGTCTCACGCCCAAGGAACTGGCCATCGACCTTGTCATACTGTCTGCGCTGGTAAACGCCGCAGACACGCGAGTCTCACGAGCAGTGAACTCTCAGAACGGTTGGACGAGAGAGATCGATCTCGCTGTGCCTGTCTCCAATACTAGCCTGTGGGACGACCAAGCCGCGTTACTGGAGAGGTTGTTGCAATTCCTGACGGGTGACCTCTGGCGTGTGTTTTTTCGCAGCCGTCCGACAGGATTCGATGTGATTGCGCAGCCCCCGACCAATCTCGCTCTCGCGACTTTCAACAACGTTTCTCTTTTTTCTGGGGGGTTAGATAGTCTGGTCGGAGCTATTGACCAACTTACAGCTGGTGCGAAACCACTTCTAGTCAGCCACTATTGGGACAGTGAGACAAGCAAGGCGCAAAGTGCCCTACTTTACCTCTTAGAAAAGCACTACCCGAGACAGGAGATCAAATCTGTCAGGGTCCGACTCGGCTTTGACAAGCATCATGTGAATACATGTGAAATTGAAGATACCCAGCGTGGTCGATCGTTTCTGTTTTTTGCTCTTGCGGTTTTGGCGGCCTCGGCGTTGGGCTCAAAATCCAAGGTGCTCGTCCCTGAAAATGGCCTCATCGGGCTCAATGTTCCACTGGATCCTCTTCGACTAGGGTCGCTCAGCACCAGGACCACCCATCCTTTCTACATGGCGAGGATCAACGAACTCTTGAGCAGGCTCGGTCTTTCGGTCGAGTTGATCAATCCTTACCGCCACATGACCAAAGGCGAGATGCTGGCAGGATGCAAGGACCTGACCTTCCTCCAGAAGATCGTGGGCCAATCGATGTCCTGCTCATCCCCAGCCAAGGCGCGCTACAAAAGGCTTTCACCCAGGCACTGCGGAACCTGCGTTCCCTGCCTTATCCGGCGGGCCTCCATAGAATTTGGCTTGGGAACTAGCGATCCGACGCTGTATACGGTTCCCAGTTTGACAGCACGCAAATTGGATACGCGTGCCGCCGAAGGCGAGCACGTCCGATCTTTCCAGTTGATGATGGCGAAGGTTGCGACTAATCCTGTTGCCGCAAAGCTGCTTGTCCACGTGCCGGGATCACTAAGCGATGCGCCGCAGGAGATTCCACAATTTGTCGGTGTCTTCGAAAGAGGAATGGCAGAAGTGGCGCAGCTGTTGCGATCTGTGACTGCAGGGCCGACGTAGCGAAGATGCACGCGAGATATGTAGATTTTCATTGCCACCTCGATCTTTATCCAGATCCCGAAGGTGCTTATCGGCGCTGTCAGGCAGATCAGGTAGCAACTTTGGCGGTGACAACGACACCCAAAGCCTTTCGTCAAAATCAGATTTTTGGGTCGAAAACAGATTGCGTTCGCGTTGCCCTTGGATTGCATCCTCATCTGGCAGAGGAGAGGTGGACTGAACTACCTCTCTTTGAGGGGTTGCTCAAGGAAACGCGATACGTGGGCGAGGTTGGTCTGGACGCAGGTCCGCGTTTCTATAAAAGCTTGCCTCGACAGACCGACGTGTTCCGAAGAATACTGGTCCTGTGCGCCCAGCAGGGCGGAAAAATACTCTCGATACATAGCGTGCGAGCCGCGTCTAGAGTGCTGGACAGTCTTGAGGAACTTCTACCACCAAACAGGGGCACGGCCGTGCTTCATTGGTTTTCTGGATCGCAATCGGAGTTGCGGAGGGCGACTAATTTGGGTTGCTATTTCTCAGTGAACCAATCGATGTTTGAAAAGGATCGCGGACAAGCATTGATCAAGGCCATCCCGCCGGAGCGTCTGCTCACAGAGACGGACGGTCCGTTCCTCGAAGACAACGGTCGACCTATCGAACCTGGAAACGTTCGGGGTGCCGTGGGAGCACTTGGCCAACTGCTCGGGCTCCCCCATGCCCAAACTCAGAATCTGCTTTTGTCGAACCTCACGCGGTTGCTCGAATGATCGAAGTCTCGCGGCGCCATACGGCTTCAAAGCTACCGCTTAGAACGAAGCCGTTTCGATCAGCCGTGACGCTCTAGCCATAGAAATCTTCGCTTCACTTCCGTCAGGCATTGCTGACACTCGGGGGTCGTGCATCCTTACGTAGTGTCAGCCTTGCGGCCTTGTTGTGTTCTGGCGGGTTCCAGACTACGCCTTTGTCCGACGGCGCTGTTAATAAGACCGTGGAGCAGGGAAGGCCGGCCGCATCGAATTTGCGTGCGATGAACTCACTTTCGCCGCGGTCATGACTCGACATGATCAGCTGAAGGCCGTTCAATTCGACCATATTGCGCATCACATCGACAAACGCGGCGGTGTGAATGATGTCATTATGCTGCAGCGGATCGTCGAGTAGAAGGGCGCGCCAGCGGGACCAAGGATAGGCGGTACTCGCCGCGCACAGGATGCTGAAACCATTCGCGGCAAGCTGGCCCTCGCTGAGCACGATTTGAGGCGGCAAATCCTTCTTCGTCTCGATCGCATTCTCGACCTTCTCGCGGTAGCGCAAAGCCATGCCGAAGCTGGTCGCATCGACCCTTGTGTCGGCCTTGAACTGAATGCTTTCACCAGGTGTGCTCAGCATCGCCTCATTAAAATCGTCGATCACGGTATTGAGTGGGTCAAGCACGCGCGCCGAGAAATCGTCTGCCTGCTTCTGAAGGTCCTCCGAGTACCGATTCACCGCACTGCGTGCCGAGGTCGTGAGTCTAACCGCCGCCCGCGCTGCCTCAAGCCTGGACTTTAGCGCGGCGAGATGGGCCGCCGGATCCCGAACGCCGTCATCGCCTCCGTTCGCCCGAATCGAAGCGAGGATCTCGTCGATTTCGCTCTGGAGAAGCGCATCCTCATTTTCGCGGCCTAGGACGTGTTGGCGTTCGGCCAGTGACCGCAAACTCCCGATCACGTCGTCAATAGCGGAGAGCCCGCGGTCATATTCAGCCTGGCTCGGAATGTCGTTGAGACCAGCGCGCGTCCAGCGCTGCTGCATCTGCTGCGCTGCTTGTTCCGAGGTTGTGCGTGCTGCCTCGGCTGCGGTAAGGTCGCGCTGCGCAAGGTCGAGCGCGGCCTGCTCGCGCTGGACATCAGCAGACGCGTTGGTCGCCGCCTCGCTCAGCTGCGCCAGACGAGCCCGCGCGTCTTCGCCGCGCTCGCGCTCAGCCGTCAGTTTGGTGTCAATGTCCCCGATCGTCGCGTTCGACAGATTGCGCGCGGCGATGCGATCGGCGCAGGCCTTATCCTCTGCCTGATACTGAACCAGCCTTGCGCCGAGGTGATTGTCGCGCGCGATCAGTTCGTCGAGATCAGCCGCAACGCTTGATCGCTGTTCGGTTGCTGCCGCCGCGTTTGCAGATAGCTGTTCCAGGGCTGCCTCAGCCGCTGCAAGTCTGGCATCCGCATCGCGTGTACGGGTTGCCACAAGCGCGGCAAGGTCGCTCTCGGGGGTTGTGGCGAGGTTTTTGGCAATGCTAGCACGTGCATTTGTCACCGCATCAGCGGCTGCTCTCGCGACCCGTTCAAGCCCGTCGACCGCCGCCACTACCTCGCGGAGGCGACGTATTTCATCGCTGAGCGCGGATCGAGTGCTTCGCAAGACCTCCAGCGCGTCATCGGCTTGCGCGAGGCGATAGTCGCTGCCCGACGCCGCAGCATCGGCAAGCGCCTTGAGCGCGCCTGGTTCAAAGGACGTCTGGCACACTGGGCAGTTGCTATCGTCCTCATGGATATGGCTGGCAAGCTGCGATAAGGCCGCGCTGATCGCCGACGCGTGGCGATCAGCCTCGGCGCGTTCGCGTTCGGCCTCGGCGATCTTGCTTTCGAGATCGGCTAGCTGCGTCTCGAGCGGGACAAGTTCGGATGCGGCGTGTGCGGCGGCCTCGCGTGCCTGCGCCAGCGCGGACTTGGCAGCCGCGGACTTGCCTTCGAGATCGAGGCACTCCGCCATCGCCTCTTTTAGCGTACGTGCCGAAGTTGCGAGACTCCGCAACCTCGCAACTTCGGCACTGGCCTCGCCATGCTGGCTAATTTTCGCGTCGGCTTCCACGATTGTCGTGCGGTGCGCCGCGATCGCCTCGGTTAGCGACGTACGATCCTGCTGCTCGGTTGAGATCAACTCAGCAAGCTGGGCACGGCGTGCGAGATCAGTACGCGCGGCGTCAAGCACGGCGATGTTCTGGTTGATCGTGGCTATCGCTGCGGTCTGCGCAGTTACTGCTGCGCCGGTCGATCCGACCAGCGGTGACGCCAGATCGAGCCGCGCCCGTGTATCAATTATCGCGTTGCGCAGCCGGACGAGGCTTGGATGATCGAGCCGACCTTCGGCCTGGCTAACTAGGAACTGCGCCGGAAGCGCCGATAGCCCCTCCAGCGCTGCCTTTTGTTCGCCGGTCGTTCGCAGGGCTTCTCCGATCCGATCGCCGAGCGCGGCAAGGCGCCGTCCGACACTTTCGCTCGTGACGGAAAGCGGCTGACCCGCTGCGAGCTGCTGAAGGTCATTCTCGATCTGGTCGATCCGCGCAGCAACTTCGTCGGCGGTCAGCACGCCGGTGGCGCGGGCGGCAGCGCGAAGCCGCTCAAGGCGGCCCATCCATCCTTGCCAGTCCGCGATCTCCCGATCGAGCGTGGCGACGACGCCCTGTTCAGCGTCGAGGCGGCGCGTGAATGCAGCGATGGTTGCCCGCCCGCGCAGGCCCGCGCGGATGCGCTCAAGCCGATCGATGCCGCTGGGCCCCTTGAGCGCCTGCCACTGGTCCTGCGGGTCGCGGCTGGTGAACCGCTGCTGCGCCGCCTGGCCGAGGAAATGAGTGAGGGCGAGATAGGTCCCAAGATCGTTAATCGTGCGGCGGTCTGGCCGCGCAAGTTGCGCGACGATGTTCGCCATCGTCGTGCCGCCGGTTGCGTTGCGCTCGACAGTGTCGCCGTCGGAGAAGGTCAGTGCGACGCTATGTGACCCCGGCTCAGCGCCCCGGCGCGTGAGATAATCCTTCTCGACAAGTTTCCTGCGACCCTTGTTGATGTAGGGTTCGAACCGGCGGATTTTGTTGGTCAGTCCCCATTCGATCGCATCGAAGAAGCTGCTTTTTCCTAAGCCGTTGGTGCCGGTAAGCAGAACAAGACCGGGCGCCGCCGGAATGTCGATCGCGAAGTCGCCGAAGGTCCGGAAATCCTGGATCGCGATTCGGGAAAGGAAGATCTCACTCATGCCTGACTCCTCCGACCCCAGGATTTGACTAACGCTGCGACAATATCATCCGGCGTCTTCGTTTCGTCGAGCGCGATCCGCTCCCATTCGGACGCCGTCGTCCGCGGTAGACCCGGTGTGGTCTCACTGGAGCCGCTCAGCTCATCGAGCGCCACATCCTCGAACTGGCCTTCGGCATGAACCCATGGTCGGGCGAGGAAAGTTCGCTTGAGGAAGTCGGCGAAACTCTCTTCATCATTCAGCGGATCTTCGGGTCGCAGCCACGCAAGCTTGCGTGCGACGCGATCATCGCGCTCAACCATCAACGCCATTGCGCGCCAGGCTTCCCGCCGCTCGCTCGCACGTGGCCCCAGTAGCATCAGCTGCAAGTCTAGCGTCTCATTAGTCCCAAGGAACGAGCGCGCGACGACGCATTGATTTCGGTAGCGCCGCAGCGTCTCGAGCACCGCTTCCATGGCGGAAACGTCGGGGAGGATGCCCAGCACGATATTGAAGCGATCGATCCGCATCGCATGGCTCTCCGCCGGCAGATCGGTCGGACTGAGCGTCGTCGATTTGGCCGATCCGCCGTTGAAGGTCGCGCTCGCCAATTCGGGCCGATCCTCGACCTTGAGATCGAGCTTCAGTGCCGCGTCGCGCAGCCGGTCAGCGAAATCAGCCAGTCCAGGTGACAGAGTCTCACTATCCGTCATGCCGCACCTTTCATGATCGTCTTTTCAAGCGCCTTGAAGTGCCGCGCCTCCGCCGTTGCCAGTAGGGTGCGTAGCTCGGCCAACCCCGCCGCAGCCGCGTCGATGAAATCGCGACTGATTGACATGATCACCGGACCAGAGCCATCCGTATCGCTGAGCCCTGGCTGCTCGGCGTCGATTTGCGCGAACGGCCGTTCGGCGATTCGGCTGACCTCGATGGCACTTTTGACGACGAGGATGACGAACTGGGTTTGCCACATGAAAGAGGCTGCACACAATGACATCTCGTCACCGTTGATCATGTCGGCCGCGCATCCATGACCGGCCCATTCGCTGTCGCCGTCGCGAAGGCGAACCAGATTGCCCGGCCTGGCGCTTTTCGGCGATGTGGCCTCCCAGGCTGCGGCGATGGCAAGAGCGACCGCGGTGCCGCGCAGGATCACGGGCCATTTGCTGGGGCCGACGAGAATCTGTGCCGCGTCGCGATGTTCGTCCTCGTCGACCGCACAGATCATCAGGCGCAGGAAATGGTTCAGCAGTGCCGGGTCGTCGGTGAACGACGCATGCCAGATCGCCCAGGTCGCGGCCATGGCCGCCCGAAGATCGCCTGCGATCTTAACGTTAATCGGGCGGCCGGGATCGGCATTGCTGGCGAAAAATGGCTGGAGGTGTGCGTCCAGGCGCTCGAGCAGCCAGCTATCCAGCGACCGGTGAATCCGACGCGCGAAAATATCGAGCGGCAGCGCAATCGGATCCTGAGCAGCGCCGCCGGGATTGCCGGCCACGATCGCTGGCATCGCCATGCCTTCAGCGTGCGGCGAGTCTAGGCTGAGCTCGCGGACCAGCTTGCTCCACAGGCCGGGTGCGGCGTGGAGCCGGCAATTGCTGCTGTGGCAGGCGACCCGCAGCAAAGCCCCAGCGACGGCGCCAAGCGCCCCGGGAGCATCGGGTAAGATGATCTCAAATGGCTGCTGCTCGCCCCACGATCGGATAAGCTGCTCCGGCGGAACCGCGCCAGACCAGCGGATGTTGGGGCCTTCGCAGAGTAGCTGTACCGATACGGGGAGCTGATTGGCCGCCTGTCGCTGCAGCCGCGGCGCGAGGACATTCGCGCTGCGCGCGGCCTCCCGGAACAGGGAACGTGCCGATGCTGACAATTTAGGGACAAGCGTGGCGTCGCCATGACGGGCAAGCCATTCGTTGTGCGTTACATCGAAACTGGTTAGGTGCGGGGCAAAGGGAGCCCGCACCACTTCTCGCTGGGGACCGCGCCGCACGATCACCGCATCCGCCGCGACCGCCTCCCCGGCGCAATCGAGCCAAAAGGGGGCGATGACCGGCGCCGGATCCGGGGCGTCAGTTCGGGTGACGATGCCGCATTGCAGATGCCGGAAAGAGCGTTGGGCGTCTCCCGCACACGCTTTGATAGTGAGATAGGCGGCGAGCCGGTTGAGCGTTGCTGTTGAGACGTCGAACAGCTCGGCATGCTGGGTCTGAAACGTCAACTGCACGCCCGGCCGCAGCTGCTGCGCGACCGCAGCGACGAGGCCGATGTCTGTGAGAGATTGAAGAAGCTCAGTGTCATAGGCCGCCATGAAATCGAAGCGGGCGCCCTTGGCATCCTCAGCACGAGCGCGCACGTCGATCGCGGCAAGGGCCGGCCTTAACGCCGCGATGCCGGGATGTTCAGAGATCAGCCGAATCATCCCGGCATGATCGAAATCGCTGGCTCCGGCGGCCACGAAATCGATCAGTCCGCCGTCACCTGCGCCACTGACAAAGAACCGCGGGGTCGGCCGACCCGCAAACTCGGCAACTGGAACGCCGGCATCGGTCCAATAGCTTGCGCTCTGTATCAACGGCACCGGTTCGCTCGGCTCGAACCCAAACCCCACCGCGAGGAGTACCATGTGAAACTGTTCGCGCAGCTCCGCGCCTGGCGGCGGTGGCGGCGCATTGAGATCGGTGATGTCGAGCTGATAACCATCCGCAGTCCGTGTGAGCGCGGTAACCTGATGGCGCAGCCGTCGCTCGAGCCGCGGCGCGAGTCTGACAGCGATGTCCTCGAATCCAAGCAGTACATCGTCACGGACGGTGCGGCATGTCCCAGATTCCCAGTCAAGGATCGGCAGGTCGGCTATGGGATCGGTCGTGTCGTGTGCCGGCCAATCGTAAATATGCGGATCGAGCCGCCGCCGATCGGTTGTCGACTGAAGAGGCAGAAGCGCAGCGGCGGATTCGAACAAGATGACCTGCGACCCGGTTACCAGCGCTGCAGCTGCGGCTGCGGTGACGCCTGCCGCGCCGCCGCCAACGACCGCTATCCTCGGATTGGCATGGAGATAGCCAAGTTCTTTGAGCGCGTGGACCAGCGACAGCGCCCGGACCTGTTGGGAATAGAAGGTGATGCGCCGGTCGAAACTGCCGATCACGAATAAGTTCGGCCGGTCGCGAACAGCTGCACCGTCAAGTATATCCTGGGCAAGCAAAGCATCAGCCAACTACGCGCACCCCCGCAGTCGCTCGTGTTCGCTGTTGCGAAACCATGACTGTGAAGTGAGCTACCGCACACATATTTAGCAATCTTCTCCCCCTCCGGTTGCGTCGCCGTGACAACCGGCGCTTTAATCTATATTAGGGAAGCGAGGGTGCCGCAACATTCTAATGGTTTTTACAGCCGGGTCGCTGCCCACCGCTCAACTTCATTCATTAGCACTCCCGCGCAGTGTCTCGACCTACGCCATAAGCGGCGGGAACCATCCCAACCGGATAGTGCCAGGTGGCCGAAGCTAGACGGACCGGGAACTGCTCCGGCGAAGCAACTATGGGTTATACCGGCTCTGCAGGCATCTTGAACAAGGGTGTTAGTTTTCGCGTGTGTTTGATCCATTTTCCGTTTCGCGGTTATCCACGTACGCCGGATAAAATTGTTGTTGCCAGTTCACTACACCGTGTCTGGTGGCTGACGCGAAACGGAAAAACGGGTTAAAGCCAGCTGAAAATCAACACTGCTGGCGTTTCCTATCGCGTCAACCAAAGCTGTGGCGTTCAGTACCCGATTCCTGGAATTTCTGTTAGCCGTTGCGCTGCGACTGCATTGTAATGACGGCGGTTCGTCAGTGGAGGTGCTGGACATGCCTTACTCAACAGCTAAAAAAGAACTATCGTGGCCGTGGAGTTGATTGTCGAGCGTTGCAATCCGGACGTGTTTGCTAGGAGGTTACTGCCATCACTCGAGACCTCACCGCGCTATCTCAGACATCGTTGACAGCCCCGCCTAGCGGCACCTTCCCGTTGCCACCTGTTGAAACAGTGCAGATGACGCTCCCCTTTGGGGAACTTTCCTGGGAGAACTTCGAACGTCTCTGCTACCGACTTGCAATTAGGGACGGATCCTTTGATCACGTCGCCCGCTATGGTCGACAAGGGCAGCAACAAGAAGGCATCGACATCTTTGCGAGGCTTCCCGATCTAAGATACGTCGTATGGCAAGCGAAACGCTACAAGGCATTTGGACCTACACAACTCGCGAAGGCCGTGAATGTCTTTTTGGAAGGAGATTGGGTCGAGCGGACCGATAGTCTGGTGATCGCTGTTCAGGCTAATCTCGACGACACGGCAGTCCAGGACGAAATAGAGACACAGACCGGCGCCCTGCGAGCGAGGGGAATTTCCCTATCGGTTCTCGGTGGCGACAGTTTGGTTGATAAAATCCGGTCCCACCAGGACCTTGTTCTCTCATTTTTCGGGAGAAACTGGTTTTCGGCCTTCTATGGTGAACTTGCCGACACTCGGCTGATGACTAGCTTGGACGGCGAAGAGTTCGCGCGCGTGCGGGATCAGCTCTACCGCCTCTATACCGCTCGTTTCAGTGATCTGGACCCAGGAATGGTAGCCGCCGATTTCAGCGGACAGCAGTACGACCATCGATCGGTGCCGTTGCTTGAACGGTTTACGATGACAGATGTCTACATGCGTGAGCGTGTGGCTGGACCAATGATTGATAATTATTCCCCGTCGTCGCAGAGCAGTAACGAAAAGAGATCAGGAGAGAAAGCTCCCGCTGTCCGTGAAGAAGTAAGACGCATGGCGGTGGCCGATTGGTTTGCAGATGGCGAACATATGGCGGTCGTTGCAGATGCAGGTGCCGGCAAGAGTACGCTATTGCGAGCGCTTGCCTTGGATCTGCTTGGCTCCCAGACGATATTCGCCAAGGCCGCAGCGCGATGGGGTGAGCGACTCCCGGTGCTCGTGTCGTTCTCCAAATGGGCCCGACTTACCTCGGTCAAAGGCGACGAGATCGGGCTGAGAGACGTGATCGCGTCATCACTTCAGCCGCTCCTGACTGCGAATCTAGTGGATCTGATTAACAGGGCGATCGAGGAGAACAGGGTTCTTCTTATTGTTGATGGTCTGGACGAATGGGCGGACGAACAGGCAGCGCGCACAGCATTGCAGAGTTTCTTGGCTTTTGTGCAAGTCCACCAGGTGCCTACGGTTGCCTCCGGACGTCCACTCGGCCTGCGGAAGATTGGCTCATTGCCCCAAACCTGGAAGACCGGCCAGTTGGCGCCTTTATCGGCCATTCAGCAGAGGCAGCTTGCCCTCAGTTGGTTTTCGCATGTGACGGAAGAACTAGAGCTGGAGGATAAGGGCAATCCATCGCTTTTGCAGTGGCAGGCAGATCGCTTTCTGAATGAACTCCGTTCGGAACCTGCTCTTGGTGAACTCGCCCAGACACCCCTGCTATTCGTAGGGCTGCTCTTTCTCGCCCTTCGACGGGTCGCCTTGCCCAGAAATCGATCCGCAGCTCTCCGTTCCTTGATTGAGCTCCTGCTGGAGATTCACCCTGCTGCACGCGCAACTGCGGCGGGGGACGTCCGACCAAGGTTTCAGGCATCGCCGTCGCTTCGGCTACGACAGGGCGCACTGGCGGCGCTGGCCTTTGCGTCTCGCAAGGATGGCGGCGATGCTGGGTATCCCCGTGGTGAGGCCCGAAGCACGGTGCAAAACTACCTTGTTGATCAAGCTGGGCTTGACCCCACAAAGGCGGAGGCTGCAACCGACGAGCTTCTTGCCGTCAACGCAGAGACGGTTGGTCTTATCGTGGAAAAGGGCCCGGGCGAAATCGGCTTCGCTCATGCCAGCCTGGAAGAGTTCCTTTCGGCGCTTCATGTCCAGAGCTGGCCTCTGTCGAACCTGCTCGATTTCGTACGATCGGAAACGGGGAATCCGCGATGGAAGAATGTCCTCAGAAATCTCGTCGCTGTGAACGACAGGGCCAACGAAATCGATGAGATCGTTGAGGCCATCGAATCCGTTGATCTGGATCCGATCGGAAGTGCTAATCGGCGACAACTGCTGGCCGAGATCGCATTCAGCCCCTCGCCAATGAGGCCACAGACAGCGGTCCGGCTAGCTAAAGCGGTATTCAGAACTATCGAGGGTGGGGGAACGGGGTCAGAGAAGTCGGAACTCGCCCGCATCGCGGTCAATGGACTGAGTGATCCAACATTGTCGCCCTTAGTCGAACGCCGGATCGCAAGATGGGCGCCGCGCCGCGTCTCCTACACCGCCGACACCTATCAGGCGCTGGCCACATGGGATGCAGACGACGAAACCTTCGATGCGCTCGCAGACGGCCTGGGTGACGAGGATCGCTCCGGCGCGCGCGCAGCCGCGATGGCAATCGCCCGTCGCTTCGGCGGAGATGCTGCAAGACGACAGCAACTCGAAAAGCTGACTGGTAGCACTTCAAATATAGAAGTCGCCGCGTCAGCCATCATGGCGCTCGTCATGGGATGGCAGGAGATGGACTTCTCGACGCTGATCGAAAAGTCGATGGACAGCGGAAGCCCCTTGCTGGAAGCTGTTGCGATATGGTCAAGGGTTCGGCGCAAGCGACATACCGAATCCGATCGCGCGCGCTGCCTCAAACTGGTCGCCTTTTCGTCAATGCTTGATTTCCGGGATCAGGAGATCGCGCGCGAGGCGCTCTTTGAGGGCTGGAAAGATGACGATCTTGTCGTAGATCTAGCACTCGCGAGCCTCGACGGACGTCCGAAGGATATGCTCGACAAAACCTTCTCTGCATTTTACCTGACGCGCACGGCGCCGGGTAGACCCAATATAAAGTCATGGATACTTGATCAGCTCCAAAACGACCATCCCTTTGTGCTTCTGCGGGGACAGGAGTGGGACGGAATGGTCCCCTTTTGCGAAGCGGATTCTGAAATTCGAGAGGCGACCATCCGCGTCGTACTCGGTGGCGATCTTCTCCATCGAGGAAAAGATTTCTGGCCAATCGTTGCAAATGTGAAGGACGAGAGACTGCGCGACCACGCCATTGAAATGGTCCGCGGTTCCGACACTTTCGCACCGTATTGGAACCTCTTGCCGCTGCTTAGGGGTTGGGCGACAGACCCCGCTGTTTTGTCGCTCAAGAAAGAGGTCCTTGATTGGACCGACGAGCGGCTTGGTATGATCGTTGCGCTGTTGCCGGAGCTCTATGACAACGCCAAGGATGCTCGGACGAGGCTGTTAAGGATTGCAAAGGAATGCAGCACTTCCCGTATCGATCTTATCGTACATGCACTGGCGGATCTCGGCTGCGATGGCAGCGATGATGAGGCGACGCGGATCATCATGAACGCTGCCGGTGAAGTTCCGCTTCCCGCACGCGAGCCGGTTTTGCTTTACCTTGTGTTCAAAGATCATCCGCTTGTCGAGGCCGCCGCAAAAAGACGCCTTAATTTCCCCGATCCTCCTTTGTCGCTACTTGCCCGCGCATTTCCACGGGATCCCGCCATTAGAGAGCGCATTCTGTGTATAGCTCATTGCGCGCCAGTCGACGTTCGCGCCGTCATCGGTAGCGCAGCCACACTGGGCGCGGATCGTCATCCATCCCTTCACGAAGTCCTGAAAACTTACAGGGATGAAGTCGATTTTCCCCTTAAGGTCCAGCTATCGATCGACTATCATACCTTGGGCCGTGCTGAAGGTCTTTCAGGCCAACTCATACCGAGGCTGGTAACAGAACTCGAACGGCCTGATATCATGTTCGAAGATCAGCAGGCAGCAGCATTTGCGGGACTACTGATCCAAGGAGCGCCGGAGAAGCTCCTCGACGTCAAGCTCGGCCGCCAAAGGATCCTGTTATCTTCACTCGTCGGTGGGGGCACCAGTGCCGCGCTCTGTAGCTTGGTTATAAGTCGTTGGGAGGAGTTGAGGTCATCGCTTGGTCCGAGTTTCGTCGATAGACTTTCATCGGCCAGTGGGGATGAGGTCGCTTGGCATGCGCTTGCGCCATACGTCGCTAGCAACCCGTCCGCTAGTCAGGATTTTCTTGAATGGTGTCGGACTGCCAAGAGCCTCGGCCCATCTTCCCTGAAGGCACTTGCTGAACTTTATCCAGGAAATGATATCCTATATCGGCATGTGTGGAACGTCCTGGAAAATTCCGGGCATTACCGCGATTACGCTCCCGTCAACGTGGTGGCTGCTGCAGAAATCCTACGTGATCAGTTCCGCACAGACGATTCCATCGAAAAGATCCGCCGTTTATTCAGAGAGGACAACGACGTAGTCCGCGCGCTCCCACTCGCGATCGTTGCCCCGGGAGATCCGATGCTGAGAGATCGCCAGATTGCGATAATCGACATTGGAAAAGAGTACCACGACTGGCTTTCTGCTGTAGTTTTGTCTGCCCATCTTGATGATGCCGCTGAGTTTTGTCGAATCGTCTACGCAATGTCGGAGCGGAATGTCTATCCAGGCCGCCAAGGACAGGAGGGGATGACGAAGGCAATAGTAGAAAGGCTAGCGCGAGACGAACAGGCCGCTTCCATCTTGAATCAGAGCCTCCAAAGCCCGCTAAGTGCGAAGGCTTTTGCAGCTACCGCCATGGCACTAGTGGCGGCCGGCCTTCTTGATCCGGCTGGTCACATGATTTGTTACGGCAAAATGGTGGAGGAGCATAGACGCGACGGGCCACCGCTCGCTGTGCTTGATATCATGCGTGATGAAACAAAATCGTTCGCACACCTGCTAATGGATATCGTCCAGACGAGAGCACTCTAATTGTATAGCTTAGCCATTGATTCAGAAATGAATCGCTTGCGAACACGGGTTCGAATCCTATCAAGACCGCCTCATCGAAAAGGCGCGGAGACGAGAATTCTCACTCGGACCGATGCTTATGGCTCTACCGCGGCCCGTGGTAGCTCGCGCGGATCGCACAACAGGGCTGGCTTGAGGCCCGAACCTGCGTCGCGGGAACGTAGATCCGGGACTTCGCATCAGGCGCCTACAGAACCTTTGCGGTTCGCCATGTATTTGTCGAGCCAACGGGTTAATCGACCGGTGTTGTTGTCGGCCGCGACGAACCGGCCGTCGGGTAGCGCGACGACCTGACATTGTGAGGTCGTGAGTTGCAGCATATCCCCGTCGCGGGCGACAAGCGTTGTTCGGCAAAGTGCGTCGATAAATGCTTCCGGATCGTGCCCTTTGCCTCGAAGGAAATCCAGAAATTCCGGATCGGTTACACTTTGATCTTCGTTGCAGAGAATGGATATAACCACATTCTGATCAAGGTCGATCTCGACCGGTTCCCACTGATCGAAGTGTTCGCCTTTCAACTGGCGGGCGGAAAGGTTGTCTATCCGGTAGTTCCAGCCCCATTGATCTGAGGCGGGTTCGCGAGGTTGTGGTCGTCCGTCGATGAGCGGCGCCAGTCTCTCCAGCTCGAGATCTTCGCCAAAGATTGCAGCGACAGGCTCCTTATAGGAGATCCTGGTCCAGATAAGTTCAAGTATGAGGAACGTCGGGTTGACGTGGGAACTCGCCATGATCGGCCAGAAACCGTCTTTGCCGACCGGAGCGGACCACGGATGACCGCTGAGTTTCAGCAGGGACACACCGTCGCCAACGATCAGGTTCGGCAAGGAGGGCGGGCCGAAACCCTTCTTGTTCAGGTTTCCCTCCAGAAAGGATAGAAATCCCTTCCGCAAGCCCCTTTCCGTAGAATACCCACCATAGCCGAGGGCCACACGCAGGGGCGCGATCTGATCAGCCATAATGGTGTGCCAGATGAGGTGGTTCGCGCGGTTCTCCGCTCGCCATTCATTTCGTTCCGGGGCGACCAGCCCTGTGCATTCAGAATAAATTCGCCGAGACGCGCCCAGGTCGAAGCTGCCCGCGAGGCCAGGTGTTTGTATCCACGAGCTGAATATGTCCGAGACGCCGAGGAGTTGGTCGTGCGCGTCCGAGAGGTCAGATGCGAAAAGGTTCTTTTTGACCTCAAACACGACAAGGACGTCGCTCACATGCCACTGGAACAGACCATCGACGTAGGGGACATGGATGCCCTCACCCTGCACGAGCATACAGTCGATCTGGCCGCTTGAGTTGCCATTGCCATCGATTATGAAGCCGCTAACGATTTTAAGATCGAGTCCTTTCGGAATTGCCCTTGCCAGGATGTCCTTCGTGAGACCCTCGTACATTGCGCCGATCGTTGGAGCGTGGCGGATGTCACTCTTGTGGAGCCGTTCCGCTTCGGCTTGCCGAAGTCCCTCCAGCATTTCACCGATAGACCTGATCATTGAACGTCCTCTTGCCCTGCCATGCCGCTTTGGATTTCAATTAAGTTTTTACTAACTGTAAATCCAGTCGCTTAGTCCTTCCAGAAATGACCGTGGCTGATTGCATTTTGCGGCAGGACCGCATTGTTTCATGGTGATTCCGGACAGAAATCGGTTGGTACGGATGGAGCATACTCGCCTTTCGCCCGCAGCCCGTCCATTGTGGTTGAATGGACGCGAAAACTTTCAACGGCGATAGGCCGATCCAGTCACTAAATGAGGATCTGTTCGGCTTCGCGACACTTGCTGAACGCATTGCCGCATCTTTGACCTCGCAAGCCGCGAACAAAGGGTTTGTTTTCGGCCTCGAAGGCAAATGGGGATCCGGCAAATCCAGTCTGCTTGCGCTGACTTTGGCGCGGCTGCGGGAAATGAACCCGGCAAAGGTCGCAGCCATCGAATTCAGACCTTGGCTTATTGGTGATCGCGATCAACTGCTGACCGCGCTGTTCGACGAATTTGCCAAAGCGATCGCCGAGCTACAGAGCGCCCGCGGCGAGACAGGCGAGGCGACCAAGCGAGCGGCTGGCGACGTCGTTGAGCAGGTGCGGAGCTTTGCGCGGCATCTAGGACCAATCGGAAAGCTCGCGGGTGTCGCCGGATTGTTCGTTCCTGGAGCGTCTGCCGCCGGCGACATGCTGGAGAAGATTGCTGCGGCCGCATCCGAACAGACCGACGGACCATCGCTTGTTGCCCAAAAAGACAGATTGGCTTCTGCCCTGCTCGATCTCGATTGCCGGATTGTGGTTGCGATCGACGATGTCGACCGCCTCGAACCGGGAGAGGTTGCCGAGCTTTTACGGCTTGTCCGCTCCGTCGCGGATTTTCCGAATGTCTCCTATCTGCTTTGTTACGATGGGCTCACGCTTGCGCATGCAATAGAAAGCGGCACGGGCGTTTCCAGCGGGACAGCCTATCTGGAGAAAATAGTCCAGACCGAGGTGGCCGTACCGCGACCGGAATCCTTTGCGCTGCGACGTTGGTTTACCAAAGAGCTTGAGACCTTCATGAGCTGCGACGCCGCCCGGGTGTCGTCCCTGCAGCAGGTGATCGACGAAACTGGTGGTCGCGTCCTCAAAAATCCTCGCGCGGTTGTCCGCGCCCTGGACAGCCTGCGGGTCTTCTGGCCGAGCCTGGCCGGGCGCGTCGATACACCGGACCTCGTCTGGCTTCGGCTCATCGCCGTCGGATCGCCCAATCTCTTCCGTTGGGTGGAGGAGTATCTGGTCAATTTCGCGGCAGTAAGCAGTGGCCGTAGCCGCGTCACTGACGAAGAGCAGATTGTCCTGACGCAGGCAATGGATGCGGCATTGGAGAAGGATGGGCTAACGTGGAAGGCGCTGCAGTTCGAACTGGATCGGCATCTTCCCGGCATCGATCTCTACAATCTAGGGAAAGACAAGGACAGCCGGATTTTTGCTCAAGCCGATCGTCGTTTGTTGGCGCAGGCCGCTATAGAGAAGCGGCTCGCCAGTCCGAGCCATGCACGCATCTATTTCACCCTAATCGCTCCCGCAGATGGAGTTTCTGAAAGTGACATTTCGCGGCTGATCGAGGCGGCCGGGAGGGGGAGGGGCGAGGTTGCCGCGCTTCTTATAGAACTCGATGGGCTCAAGGGTGATGCGGGCGCCTCAAAGGCGGAGCGCCTGCTTGATCAAGTGCGCTTCACCTCGCACGAGACGGTGAAGACCTGGCCTATAGAAAATTTGATCCATGGCATAGTCGATGCGGCGGATGAGGTCGCAGAAGACAAATCGGGCCTCGAATGGGGCAGGCCTCATATCTGGTTCCTTATCGAGGCGGTCCTTAAGCAAATGAAGGTGGCGCTCGCACCGGCTCGGTATGATGCAGCACTTTACGCGGCATTTGAAACGGGTGCGTCGATCGGCTTCCTTACCGAGATCTTTAGGCAGGAAACATTCGGCCATGGCTACTATGGAGATAGGGCAGACCCCCACGATCGACTGATATCCGCCGATGGGTTCGAACCGGTTCGGATTTCGATGCTGAAGCGATACGAGGCTCTTCAGCTTGACGGCGTGGTAGCGAGCCCTCATGCCACCTCAATGCTCTACGCCTGGTCTCAAGGCGGGGCACGCGTTGATCTTATGCAAAAGGTTGCCGCGCGCGGGTCAAACGAAACCTGGCTCCTGCAGTTCCTGCAATTGCTTTACGGGCCAAGATCAACGCTTTCTCGCGGTGGGCTCGAGACGTTTTTCGCGTCCCCGGCATCAGTCGTGCGTCGCGTCGACGCCTTGGCGAAGAAGGGCAATCGACCAGCTGGCCGGATCATCGCCTCCCTTCTTGTCAACAGCAATGCGGATGAAGATGAGCTCGAAAACATTCTCACCGAATGGGAGACACCGTCTTCACCATCGGAAAGCTCAGGCCAAGCCGAGGGCAAGGCTACCGATCCGGGGGTCTAGAAATCTGGTCTTGGCGGGTGAATTTCTTTTGGGTCAAGTCGCGGCGACGCTGCGACGCGTCTTAAAACGGTGGATCGTTTACGGCTCCAGGCAAGCGATCAGCGCGACCCCAAAAGCGAAGACCAGCTCGAGTATAGTCCCGCAGATAATCGTCGGTGACAATGAGCAGGGCGCTGTCCGGGGAAGGGCCAGGATTGATGTCGACATAGGCGCCTGGATCTGATTGCCAAAGCCGGGGCGCTATCTGCCTGAGATCGGCACTCGTATCTCCATCTCCGTGGCGCACGATATTTGCGATCTTATGCCCTTCGGTCAGCACGTCCTGTATATCGCCGAGGTCGCTCATGTCGATTTCGGTCATGCAATCTGTTAGCAGCGCGGAAAAAGGTTGCCTTTGGACGTCCGGCTTCCGTGGCTGGACAAACAGGTGAACCGCCCATTGACGGAGCTGTCGTTCGAAGAGGGCGGAAAGTACCAGAATGAATGCCTTGGCGGCTTCGTTACGAGTATGGGCATTGACCTGTGCTTCGGCGCGATCGAGGCCGGCGGCGAGAGTGTCAAGATTTTCCAGTTCCCGCGGTTGTGGCACAGAAAGATTGGTCATGCTCGTCGCCACGACGCGCTCGTAGAGCCGGTGAAGGTTATTCTGAAACACTCGTGGCAAATGCTGTGCCGGGTCCATCATTGACTGATCCTAGCCCAGACGCGTCGGTCTGTTATCATGAAGAATCGGTGAGAGTTGGCGCCAACAACTGCAGCCCGAGTTAAGCGTCCATTTAGTGGAAAGCATGGTCGACGCAAACATCTTGCAACTTTCGCACTATTCGGGCTCCGACCGAGCCCTTACGCTCATCGACCACGCTCGTACCTGGCTTGAGCGATGATCAACCATGAGTTATGGACCCCGCCACCAGACCGAAATTTTGTTCCCGATTTGGCACTGCCGTAGGGCTAAAAAGAATATCAATATATTCATCCGGTTAGGACGCTAGGGCGACCGGTTTTAGGTTCGAATCCTTTCAAGGCGAAGGCACACCTTTGGAAGGAAATCGTCGCTTCTTGCTGCCATGGCCCATGCTTGTAGCGCCATAGATCCGACCCTGTAATGGAGATGGCGCAGGCTTGAACTCCATCGTCAAGGCACGGTGATACCGTACATGCCGAGCATGAAGATCGCGGTATGGACCAGCGCCAGAAATGGCACTCAACCGAGCGTCATCGATGCTATGCCCTGCGCCAACATGTCCGGTATCGCTTCGGTGGCCAGTCCCCGGCCCAGCAGCGTCAGTGCCAGACGCATCAATCGATTTTTATTGGTCATGTCATTCTCCTCCCAAGGTGAATGTTCATATGGCCTTCGACCGCAGTTCCTCTTCTGCGGGGAAGGTTGGCCTGCGCCGGTTTTCAGGCGGCGGCTCGGTCAAGCGGGCAATCATGGGGATCAGCCCGGCTATGGATCGCACTGGCTCCATCGCGGCGACATAGCGGTCGCGGCGCAACAGGAGTGCCGTGTCGAGGCAGTCACGGAACGGATTTTCCGAGAAGAAGCGGCTGCTGTCGCGAACTACGGGGAATGGAGCAGAAGCAGGGTTCGTCCATTCCGGCGTGAGGCCGATGACTGCGCAGCCTAGCTTTTGCAGGCGCTCCTGCATTTCGGTGTCGAGCCAGCGCTCGGGCGCTTCGGAAAAGACGAGCATGACGGGTCGATCGGGAAGCAGCGTGTCGAGCAAGACCTGCTGGCGACCGAAAGCGGTGACGAGTGGCTGGGGGATCATCCGGCCGATGGCCCCAGCGCCGGGAACCTTCGGTGCCGATCGGATCAATCCAGCCGAGAATTTCGGCTTCGGCTTGTATTTCATCTGGGCAAAGTAGTCTCGGGCAGGGCCATAGAGCCCGAGAAAACGGAAGCCCATGCGGATGAGCTTTCCCCGCGGGACGGATGCCGGCATCATGACTTTGCCCATGCGAAGCGCCAGCTCGATCATCGACCACGCATGCGGTTTGCGTTCGGCCTCATAGCTATCCAGGAGATCTTCCGGATCTGCCATTCTCAGCGCTTCATCCAGCTTCCAGGCGAGATTGTGTGCGTCGCGAAGGCCGCTGTTCATTCCCTGTCCGGCAAAGGGTGGTGTGAGATGTGCGGCATCGCCTGCCAGGAAGATGCGCCCCTGTCGCCAGCGGGCAGCTATCCGGGCGTGGAAGGTGTAGACCTTCTGACGGCGGATGGGCTCTTCGGCATCAGGGCCGACTTCGGCCAGAAGCCTGCGGGCGAAGCTCTCTTCCTCAGCCTCGTCTGAGGTTTCCCCGGGGTTGAGCTTGAATTCGTAGCGGCGGATGCCGCCTGGGCCGGGCAGGGTGATGACCGAGCGGCGCGGATCGCAGAACACTTCCGTGTGGAAGCAGCGATTGCGTGTGGAGTGCAGATCGACGATCAGCCAGGGTTCTCGGAAGGTCGAACCTTCGAGCGAAATGTTCAGTGCCTTGCGCACCGCGGATCGCCCGCCATCGGCGGCGACCATATAGCGGGCCCGCATTTTTCGTGTCTGCCCGCCTGTCGTGATCTCGACAAGCACATGGTCGCTGTTCTGGTGAAACGCTGACAACTCTGCCCCGAAGACGGGTGTCACGCTCGGGTGCCGCGTCAGGGCTTGTCGCAGTGTCGCTTCAAAGACCGGCTGTTCGAAGGCGTTGCGCTTGTCGAAGCCGTATTCCTTGACATGCGGCTTTACCTCGGCAAAACGGCGTCCGTCCGGGCCGAGATAGATCGAGCCGTATCCCTTCACCGTAATTGCGGCGATCGTCTCTGCCAGTCCGGCCGCCTGCAGCGCGCGCAAGGACTCGTCGTCGATCGAGACGGCGCGGGGTTCCTGCACCGTCGTTTCGTTGCGTTCGACGAGGGTGGTCCTGACGCCCATGGAACCGAGAAGGTTGGAGAGCAGAAGGCCTGTCGGACCTGCCCCGATCACAAGGACATCCGTCTCCTCCGGGATGCGCGCCATCACAAGAGGGCCGTTTCTGCGACGACGGTGTTGACCAGCCGGCCTAGTCGGCTGATTTCGACTTCGATCACGTCGCCCACCTTCATGTAGACCGGTGGCTCGCGGCGGTCACCGACGCCGCCGGGGGTACCGGTCAGAATTACATCGCCGGCGGAGAGCGGGGTGTAGCTGGAGATATAGGCAATGAGCCGCTCCACGGGGAAGATCAGGTCCGCCAGCGTCGCATCCTGCATGACCACGCCGTTCAGGCGTGTCTGGATGGTCAGGCGGCTGTAATCTCCAACCTCATCAGGCGTGACCATGAAGGGGCCGAACCCGCCGGTGCCGGGAAAGGTCTTGCCGGGGCCAAACTGGTGGGTGTGGCGCTGCCAGTCTCTGATGGTGCCATCATTGTAACACGCGTAGCCCGCGACGTGCTCCAGTGCCTGCTCTTCGGGGATGCAGCGTCCGCCACGGCCGATGATGACCGCCATCTCGCCCTCGAAATCGAGCTTCTCCGACACGGCAGGCAGCAGCATCGGTTGCCCATGGGCAATCTGGCTGTCGGCATAACGCGTGAACATGGTCGGATGCTTGTTGTCGGGCCGCTTCGTCTCGGCGCGGTGCGTCTCGTAGTTGAGGCCGACGCAGAGGATCTTTCCCGCATCCGGCACGACAGGCAGCAACGTGACATCCGAGAGCGCAAAGTCCGCAGGTCTTCCCCGTGCGAAGCTTGCTGCCGCCTGAAGCATGTCGGCTGCAATCAAGGCCTTGAGACTTGCCAATCCGGGGGCAAGCCGTTCCGTCAGATCGACGATGCCGTCATCCGCCAGAATGCCGAAGCCGCATTTCCCAAGCCGCACAAAACTGATGAATTTCATGGTCTCTCTCCCTGTTACCGCTCAGGATCGCAGAATTGCGTTGCCCCACTTGTTCAGCGTCCGGGGATGCTGTGGCCAGTCGATGACGTCGCGATCGTAGATCGTCTCCAGTTCAGCCGAGATCTCGATCCAGTTGCCGTCGGGATCGGTGTAGAAGACGAAGAGATTGTTGCCGGGCCCATGACGCCCCGGACCCCAGGTCAAGAGCACGCCGTTGGCTGCGAAGCGGTCGCAGAACTTCTTGATGTTGTCGAAGGTGCCAGCTTCATATGAGTGGTGATCGACGCCCGTGCGGTCCGACTTGAAGCAGGCGATCGTGTGATGCTCGCTGTTCGTCGTCGTGAAGACGGTGGCCAGATCGCCATTGTCGTGAATGACGCGGTCAGACAGGAAGAAGCCGAGCTTGTCGACATAGAATTCCTTGAAGCCGGCGAGGTCCTGCGTGGCAAACGTCAGGTGTTGTGTCGGCGCATGGATGCCTTCGACGGCAGGTCGATAGGAGATGGTCGGCTTACGGGCTACCCCGAAGCAGATCAGATGGCCGTCATTGTCGCGGACGCCAAAAGCGCCATCGGCGAAATAGGGCGAAACGCTCGGAAGAATGGGAACGCCGTTTGCAATGGCGCGTTGCCGCATGCCTTCCAAGACCTCTGTATTGCTGCAGGCAAGACCCGCATAGGCAAGTTTCTTGTTTTCGCCCTTGATGGCCACGAAGTGACGGAGTGGGCCTTCGCACCGGAATTCATCCGGCGAGACTTCACTCACCTGCATGTCCATGTTGGCCGCATAAAACTGAGCCAGCCGCTGAGGATCTTCACTCTCGAAAGCGACGTGATGCAGGTAGGCGCCGGCGTGAACCGCAAAATTACTCATATGGATCCTCCACTGATTGTTTTACGATATAATTGCCATAATACAAAAATTTGCAAGATGCTTAATTCAATAAATTATCGAATACCGATAAAAAATATAATCCTGAGCGGTGGCAATTCCTGCGGACTATCAGTCTCGCGCAGTTCAGTGGCCTGCGATTACGAGCTGCGATATTTATCGCCATCCGGTAAGCGGTTGCAGCGGTCGGGATCTTTTTGCTACGACGTGGCAGCACGGCCTGGAGAATGCCCATGATGGGAATTACGCGTTACATTCGTATCCTGAAGCTCTTTGACGCGGATAAACCAAACTGGACGGTTGCTGAAATGGCGGAGGCGCTGGAGACTTCGGCCAGCACCTTGTATCGGCTCGTCCGGGAGATGGTTGCGGTAGAGCTGCTCGAGAGCACGGTGGAATCGCGGTATCGGCTCGGTCCGATGTTCGTCGAATACTACCGTCGGATCACGATGACCGATCCGCTGATCCGCTCAGGCGCGAAGTTCTTGGGTCCTCTCGCCGAGCAGGCGAGCATTCCCTGCGTGACCATTCTGGCACGACTGTATGGCAAGGATGTCATGTGCGTGGCGGAGCATCGCGGGCAGAATGCTCATTTCAAGACCAGCTACGAACTCGGTCGTCCCATGCCCCTGCTGCGGGGCGCAACGTCTCGGGCGGTCTTGTCAAACCTGACAAAACGGAACCTGATGTCGCTCCTCAACGAGGAGCTCGGCGCGGATGCTGACCGCAAAGGTCAGTTGACCTCGGAGCTGGCAAGCCTGCGCAAGCTCGGTATTTGCGAAACCCGTGGTGAAGTCGATCAGGATCTCGTCGGGATATCCGCACCCCTTCGAAATGCGTCGCTCGGGATCAGCGCTTCGGTTTCGGTCATCGTGGAGGCTCGCCTGCTGAACGACGACCTACGCCCTCGGATCTACGCAGCCGTCACTGCGACCGGCCGGATGATTGAAAGCTTCATGGCTGAAGTCTAGACCCACAGCGGAACCGAGTAGGCCCGTGCATTCAGGGGCGATGGCTCTTCAGAAAGATGGCGCAGGCTGGCTCGACGTTCTCCAAGATTTCGGCCTCGGTTGCTTCGCTCCGGATCCCCCACAGGCACTGCTCGAATAAGCGCGCTTCGCAAAGCGATTTGAACCGCCACGCTTCCGCAATTGGGTCTTCGATCGGGAGTTCGCCCGTTTCTGCAGCCTGTTGCAGGGTCGACGCGATTACGCCGATCACGCTCTTCGGGCCGTTGTCGTAAAAGATCCTGCCGAGCTCGGGGAAGCGAGCGGCCTCGGCTATCACCAGCCGGTTGACCGACATGATTTCGCTGGAGAGCAGGAGCCGCAGGTAGCGACAGCCAAGTGCAACGAGTCTTGCCTCTATGCCGTTCGGCTGATCTTCGAGGGCGATGAATTCCTGCCATCGTTGCTGTCCCGCGCTGACGACAAAAGCGGCAAACACCTCCTCCTTGGATGAGAAGTAGCCATAGAGCGTGCCTTTCGAGCCGCCGACAGCTGCGGCGATCGTTGCCATGGAGACGGTGCCATAGCCTTGCGAGAGAAACAGTTCGCCGGCGATGGTGATGATTTCGTTTTTCTTTTTTTCGGTCTTTACGCGCATGGCGCCTTATAACCGTAAAGGTCCGTACTGTTAAGTTGACTGATCGCAATTCTCATAATAGTACTTATGTGTACGGTTATGAGGAGGTAATCGATGACCAGACTTTTCCCAGCGACTGCGGACTTCACGGGTGGACTCTACAAACCTGCGCGGTTTGAGGGCGAGATTTATGACCTTGAGGTCGATGGTACCGTGCCGGACGAGATTGATGGCACCTTCTTCCAGGTGGCTCCGGATCCGCAATATCCGCCGATGCTTGGCGACGACATCTTCTTCAATGGCGACGGTGCAATCACCGCTTTCACCTTCAAGAATGGGCATGTCGACTTCAAGCGACGCTATGTGATGACGGAGCGCCTCAAGGCGCAGCGGGCGGCCAGAGCCTCGCTTCACGGTATCTATCGCAATCGCTACACAAACGATCCGAGCGTCCGCGAACTGAACAACAGCACGGCAAACACCAATGTCGTCGTGCATGGCGGCAAGCTTCTGGCGCTGAAGGAAGACAGTGCGCCCTATGCGCTTGATCCCGTGACAATGGAAACGATCGGGTTGTGGGACTTCAATGGCCAGCTGACCAGCGCGACCTTTACCGCCCATCCTAAAATCGATCCCGCCAATGGAGATCTGCTCTGTTTTGGCTACGAGGCCAGGGGCGACGCGACGCCCGACATCGTCTACTACGAGATCGATTCCTCCGGTCGGAAGAAGCGCGAGACATGGATCGTCGCGCCCTATGCGGCGATGATTCACGATTTCGCGGTGACCGAAAACTACGTGATCTTTCCGTTGATGCCGCTGACCTCAGATCTTGATCGCATGAAGAATGGTGGGCGGCATTTCGAATGGCAGCCAGGGCTCGACCAGCTGTTCGGTGTGCTTCGCCGCGACGGTGACGGCCGGGATGTCCGGTGGTTCAAGGCGCCGAACGGCTTCCAGGGGCATACGCTCAACGCTTTTGATGACCGTGGCCGTATTTTTATCGACATGCCGATTACCAGCGGCAACATCTTCTATTTCTTCCCCCAGGCAGACGGGACTGTACCACCGCCGGAAACGCTGGCGTCTAACATGATGCGTCTGACCATCGATATGAATTCCACCGCGAATGGTCTGGACATGGCGCCCCTGACGCGGTTCCCTTGCGAATTCCCGCGGAGTGACGACCGCTATATGGGCCGGCATTACAGCCATGGCTTCGTCATCGCCATGGACCCGAGCAAGCCCTTCAATGAGGCGCAGATCGGGCCGCGTCCGTTTCAGTTCTTCAATCAGCTGGCGCATATCAATGTTTCGACGGGGCGGATCAAGACGTGGTTTGCGGATGATCAGTCCTGCTTCCAGGAGCCGATCTTTGTCCCCAAAAGTGCCGATGCGGCCGAAGGGGAGGGGTATGTCATCGCCCTTCGCAACCGATTGCTGGAGCAGGCGACCGACCTGTTGATCCTCGATGCGCAGCACCTGGATGAGGGCCCAATCGCCACGGTGAAGCTGCCGATCCGGCTGCGTATGTCGCTGCATGGGAACTGGGTGCCAAGCTTAGCTGTGCGGGCCGGCTAAAATCCGCATAACCCGATTTCGCTCTGATGGACGCGTAACCCCGCAGGCAGTGGCTTGCGGGGTTGAAAGGCATTGCTGCCGCCATAAAGTATGAACGCAGAGTAGAATATATCCAAATTATCATTTTACGATAATTTCAGCTTGACGATCTGCAAATTTGTAGATTAGGTTTTGGTCTATGAGGAGGCGCGTCTGTCGCTGTGCCCATCCGCACCGAGGGATAATCGGTGACGGAGCGGGCGATGCCGGATGCCGCGATAGGAGACCAAGCCGTGCAGCATCCAGTCGATCATTACGTCTTCGTCCCGCGTCCCTATGACGGGTTCACCGGGCAGTTCATTGCCGGTCGTTGGCTTGCCGGCACAGCGGGTAAGACCGTTATCGACCGGAACCCCTATGATGGTTCGGTGCTTGCGGAGATCGCCCAGGCAAGCATCAGCGATCTCGACCAGGCCTTCGATGCCGCTTATCGCGCCCAGGTCGAATGGGCCTTCACGCTGCCGTCGGAACGCGCCGCCCTGTTCTTTAGGGCCGTCGCCATTCTCGATGCGCGCAAGGACGAAATCATTCAATGGCTGATCCGTGAATCCGGGAGCACGCGCATCAAGGCTGGCGCCGAATTGGGGGCGGTACGCGCCGGCATGCTGGAGGCGGCTACCATGCCGGCGGCTGCCCAGGGACACATCATTCCTGTCGACAAGCCCCGCAAGGAAGCGCGGGTCTACAAGAAGCCTGTCGGCGTCGTCGGCGTCATCAGCCCATGGAATTTTCCGCTGCATCTCTCCAACCGCTCGGTGGCACCAGCGCTCGCACTCGGCAATGCCGTCGTGCTGAAGCCGTCGAACGACACGCCGGTCACGGGCGGATTGCTTCTGGCTAAAATCTACGAAGAGGCTGGCCTGCCGGCGGGTGTTCTCAACGTTGTGGTTGGCAGTTCCGACGTGATCGGGGACGCATTCTCGCGTCATCCCGTGCCGCGCGTGCTGACGTTTACGGGTTCCACGCCGGTCGGCCGCCACATCGCCCGCGTGGCAGCTGAATCGTCACTGCTGAAGCGCGTCGGGCTAGAGCTCGGCGGCAATGCGCCTCTCGTTGTGCTGGATGATGCCGATCTGGAAAAGGCAGTTGGGGCCGCGCTGATCGGACGCTTCATGCATCAGGGCCAGATCTGCATGAGCACCAACCGCATCATCGTCGATGCATCCCTCTATGACCGGTTTGTCGAGGCTTACACAGAGGCTGCAAAGGCCGTGAAGTTCGGCGATCCGAACGAGCCGGACACGCTGGTTGGGCCGCTCTGCAACGATAGCCAGGTGCGCAGCGTTGTGAGGAGCATCGCGCTTGCCCGCGAAAGTGGCTTCCGGGAATGCCTATCCGGTACAATCGAGGGCCGCATCGTGCCTCCGCATGTCTTTGCGGACGTCGACAATGGTTCCGAGTTCGCCCGTAACGAGATCTTCGGACCCGTCGCACCGATCATCCGGGCGGCGAATGAAGCCGAGGCTCTCGCCTTTGCCAATGATACGGAATTCGGCTTGTCCAGCGCCGTGTTCACCCGCGACGAGGCAAGGGGCCTCGCCTTTGCCCAGCGCATCGAGGCGGGCATGACGCATATCAACGACATCACCATCCACGACTATCCGCATGTGATGTTCGGGGGTGAGAAAAACTCGGGGCTCGGCCGCTTCAACGGGAAGTGGATCATCGAAGAATTCACCACGGATCATTTCATATCGATCCAGCGGTAACGGCACTGGCGCTGCTCGAGGAGGGGCGCGCCATTCGATTTTGAATGCAGGCATGCCTCCGGTCGGGTTGGACCGGTGGATGGATCATATCAGCAAAATCAAGGGAGCCACGGCACGTCTCGCGCGTGATCGCCGACGTGTGCCTGGAGGAGGAGGATGAAATGCAAACTATGACAGCGGGTACCCGTCACGGGCTGCTGCTGGTGGCGGCCGCATGGCTCGCCCCGATCGGGTCGACCCTATTCGCGCCCGTCTTGCCACACATGATCGAGCATTTCGCTGATGTGCCGCACGCGTCCTTGCTGGCGCCGCTTGCGCTGGTCACGCCCGCTCTTTTCGTGGCGCTGCTCGCGCCTGTTGCCGGTTTGCTCACCGACCGTTTCGGCCGGCGGAGCGTGCTGGTCTGGGCGCTCGGGCTTTATGCCGCCGCTGGCATTGCACCGTTCTGGCTCGACAATCTCCACGCCATCATCGCAACCCGCGCGGTCGTCGGCATCGCCGAGGCGGGCGTGATGACGGCGAGCACAGCGCTGATCTGCGATTATTTCACGGGACAGCGGCGGGCTCACTGGCTTTCGGTGCAGTTCGGTTCCGCAGCCCTCGTGGCGACGGTTTGCTTCGTCCTGGCTGGGTTTCTCGGCAACTACAACTGGCGGGCGCCCTTCCTCGTTTACGGCGCAACGGCGCTTTTCATTCCGCTGATCCTGGCGATCATCTTCGAGCCGGCACGTGGTGCCGTGGGCAAAGCTGCCGAGTCCGATGTTGCCGACGGCATTCGGAGCATCGTCGATCTTCGCTTTGTCGGCACGCTCTCGGCGACGTTGATCTGCGGTGCGCTGTTCTACATCACGCCCGTGCATATCTCGCTGGTCCTCAGCGAACGCGGCTATTCCGACCCCAGCATGCTGGGGCTTGCCAGCGCCATGGGATCCGTCGGTGTCGTCGCAGGCGCCGCACTCTTTCGCTTTCAGTCAAGGCGTCCGGTCGGGGCACTGCTCGCCGGTGCCATGCTGACGCAAGCGGTAGGCTTTGCCGTTCTCTACACCCAGTCGTCGCTGGCCGGGGGTGTCGTGGGCATGTTCATCAACAATGTCGGGTGCGGCATTTCCCTGCCGCTCGTGCTGGCCTTCACCATGAGCAACTTGCCGGAAGGCTATCGTGGCCGTGTCTCCGGTCTGTGGACGTCGATGTTCTTCATCGGCCAGTTCGTCTGCCCGATCGTGGTTGCCGGTGTGGCGGCACTTGGTGGCGGCATGGTCGCCGCGATGGCGGTCTTTGCCGGGTTCACGGCGCTGTGCGGGCTGCTTCTGCTGGCCGGATTTGCCTTTGGCCGAGCGCTTCGAGAGCCCGCCACGACGGGCAGCCCGGTCGTTCCGGTGCATTGAAATCATCAAAGGGGGACTGAAATGAACAAATCGATTTCGAATGGCAGGCTGGCATGGCTCGCGCTTGCTGGGCTGACCTTTCTGCCAGACAATGGCGCACAGGCCGCAGAATTCTACCAGACGGTGACACCTGGGGCGACGTCCGACATCAGGGCTGCCGAACTCCCGCCGGAGCCGGGCTTCTACGCAATCGGTGGGCTGTGGGGTAACCGACGGGATCGCCTTAGCGACGCTCATGGTGACGCGAAGTTTTCGGATACGGACGAGCAACTTCTTCAAGGCCAATTGGGTGGGCTTTATGTCTATCCGGGCGAGCTGTTCGGCGGTCGGATGGCCTCGTCGCTGATCTTCGCTTACGGCAAGCACGATATGACGATCACCGACACCTTGCCTGTGGATCTGAGCAGCAAGCATACGGGTCTTTTCGACGCCTATTCCGACCTCTTCTTCTGGTCGAAGAGCTGGTATGATGGTCCGCCGCCGGCAGCAGAAGGGCAGCCAAAGCCAACGGCCGATTTCGTGCCTCCGATGCCAGTGGGGTTCACGCTTGGCCTCGGCCTCGGCGTGACCATCCCGATCGGAAGCTACGACAACACGGCTGTCGGGAATCCGGGCTTCAACAGCTGGGTTCTGTCGCCGAATGTCGCCTTCACCTACCGGACGAAACCGATCTTCCTGGACGCGACCGAATTCTCCGGAAGGGTGTTCTACAACCACAATTTCGAACGGGAGGATGCGACGGGTGGCTTCACTTACCGTGACGGCGACTATCTGTCCGCCGACTTCGCGGTCACGGAGCGCTACGATCGTTTCCAATTCGGCCTCGCCGGCAATGTCCGCTGGCAGATCGAGGATGATACCGGCTCACTTGCCGTCCCCGCAGAGGACGGCCAAAGACACAAATCAATCCGGCTCGGGCCAATCCTCGCTGTGGATTTTCCTGACCAGCGCACGACGGTTTCGATCAAATACCTGAGCGATGTGTACAGCCGAAACGCATTCGATGGTGATTACTTGCAACTCAGCTTCATACGGAAGATCTGGTAATGCTGTGATTATACGGATAAAACTGAACTGATGGGGTGGATGCCCCCTCCGGCCGGCATCGGAGTATGATGCCTGTCCAGCGCCACGGTGGCGCTCACGGAGGAAAGGCAGATGACACAGGTGCATATCCTTGCGATCGACCTTGCAAAGCGGAGCTTCCAGGTCTGTGGCGCGGATCGCGGCGGTGCGGTTCTATTCAACCGGTTACTGTCCCGGGCTCGATTGCAGCAGTTTCTAAGTGAGCAGTCGCCGTGCATCGTGGCGATGGAAGCGTGTGCCACAAGTCACTTCTGGGGACGGTTCGCGCGTAGTCGCGGCCACGACGTACGGCTGATACCGCCAATCTATGTGAAGCCGTTCGTCAAACGCCAGAAGAATGACGCCGCCGATGCAGCCGCGATTGCGGAGGCCGCGCTACGTCCGAACATGCACTACGTCGCGGTCAAGAGCGCCGAGCATCAGGCGCGCGCAGTAGCATTCCGCACCCACCAGTGCTTTGTGCGCCAGCGCACCCAGCTCATCAATGCCCTGCGCGGCCATCTGGCAGAGTTCGGAATAGTCGTTGCCCAAGGCCCTGCCAATCTCGGTGCGGTTCCAGGCATACTGGCTGATGAGGCTGCTGATCTGCCGGATAGCGTTCGAGTAATCGGCCAGCTCTACCTGGATCAGATCGGGCTGCTCAGCGAAAAGGTCGACGAACTGAGCCTGAAGCTTCGCGAGACCACGAAGTCGAATGAAGACATGCAACGTCTCTGCACTGTTCCTGGCGTAGGGCCGGTGACCGCCGGCGCGATCCTTGCCTTCGCACCCGATCTTCGTGCTTTCAAGAGCGGTCGAAACTTTGCCGCCTGGCTCGGCCTCGTTCCAAGACAGCACTCGACGGGTGGAAAGACCCGTCTGGGCGGTGTCAGCAAAATGGGACAAACCGATATTCGCAGATTACTGATCGTAGGGGCCATGAGCCTTATTCGATGGATCGTCCGCAAGGGTGTGCTTCCAGATAATTGGCTCGGCCACATTCTTGGTCGGAAACCTAGAATGGTCGCCGCCGTCGCACTCGCCAACAAGATGGCGCGCATTATATGGGCGATGATGACAAGGGAGCAGAATTACAGGATGGCGTGACCCGCTGCCTCCATTGGGCGGCAATGCGGAAAATGCCTGGGGTGATGAGCCCCGGTGAGAAGATCGACTGACGGAACGATGCGGAAAGGACTTCAATGTTCAGAACGGGGTAAGCCAGTCCCGGGGCTCGAGCCAACCAAGCTCTCTGAACCGATGTGGACCCTGTTCTTCGAACTGCATCCCGGCCCGTGGCTACTTCAGGCCACATTATGAGGCCTGACAAACGACCGATAGAATTCCTCGTCCGCAGACAGTCGTTAGAAAATTCTTCTTGCCAAACCGGGGGCATCCACACACGAGCGCCGGGTGGAGTTGCCAATAGCTCTCGGCAAAGCGACGCAGGTGGTAAACTAGAAGCAGACATCCAGCGAGCTTGCGACGAGATGGTCGCCGATCGTGGTCTTGTGCGCCTCGTAGGCCATGTGGTTAGGAACCTCATCCTGGCGGCGACATGACCCCTTGTTGATACGGCGGGAAAGTTTTTACGTCGCCCGAGCAGCTCAAACTCAACCTGTCGCCATCGCCATTGGATCGACACCGAGGGCCGCCAGATGGCCGCCTTCCAGTAGAAGCGCGGCTGTAAGCGCGGTGAGAGCGAATGCCAACCGGGCCAGCGCGTCCCAGCGGAGGTTGAAAGGATTGCGAAATACACAGGAGGTGCCCTCCGAGACGGTATTCCAACGAGCGCCGAAACGTTTGCGGCTGCGGCCTTCCTGAATAGCAACGCCGCCTAGCGAAAACAGCGCAAAACCGCCGAACAGCAGCAGCGACCGCAGATCGCCATTCGGCGCGATATGGCCGATGGCCCAGACGAAAAAACCCCAGAGCACCGGATGGCGGGTGAGCCTGACGACAGCGCCGATTTTTTCCGTCTGTCGCCTCAGCGTAACCGAGAAAGGATTAGGGCTGATCAGTCCTGCGATGACCAGGAATAGGCCGACCGGAGCCAGCAGGAAGGTGATCCAGGCCTGCCAGGGCGCGGGCTCCCAAAGCTCGATATAATCCGTCTGCAGCGCCTCGTAGAACAGCCAGCCGAGAACCAGCGTCGAGACGACCGAATAGGCGATGAGGTAGGCCCTGCGCCCCATTTTTTCGATCAGCCGACCGCGCAGGGCAGGGATCGCCGGGACCGAATGCAGCGCGATGAAGACGGAGAACGCGATGAGAAGGCGGATCATGGCGGCCGCAACCCTATTGCTGAAAGAACAGCACGCCCGCGATCACGACAGACGCCATCACCGCGACCGTCGTGCTGTAGCGCTGCAGCACGCCCATTCTGTAAAGCGCGATTGAAAACCCGATGATCACAGGCGTCGCCACCATAAGTCCCGTCTGCGCATCCGTCATGGTCAAATCTCCGTTTCTCGTTCTATCCGCCGTTGAAGCCGCCTGCTCTTTGTCAAAGAGCAAAGAAGAGAAAATTTCGCCACGCTACCCCGGATCGACGAAACGGAGAGACGGCGATGGCGGCGATCATAGACAGCACTGCAGTGGAAGACGAAGGTGGAGACCTCATTCTTTGGATTTTGGTATGGAGCGAGCTTGCGGCCTTCGGCGTGTTGCTTGGCGGTTTCCTGGTGATGTCGTTTCTGCATCCGGAGGATTTCGGCGTCGCCAAGCTCCATATGGACACGCGGCTCGCCAGTCTCAACACGCTGGTCTTACTTGCAAGCGGCTGGCGTGCGGCGGCGGCGGTGCGGGCCAACACCGAACTGGGTCGCAAGATCGGTCTGTGGTCGGCGGCTTTTCTCGGCCTCGTCTTCGCCGCGATCAAGGCTTGGGAATATCGGGGCGATCTGCATTTCGCAGGCGAAGCGAGCTTCAACGCTTTCTTCGAACTCTATTTCCTCATCACCGGCTTCCATCTCGCCCATGTCGTCTTTCTGAGCTTGATCATGTTGCTGGTGGCGCGGCGGCCGCAGCCGGGCAATGTCGCCCTTGTCGCCACGCTCTGGCACGCGGTCGATCTCGTCTGGCTCGTCATTTTTCCCATCGTCTATCTCGGGTGATTTCATGCGCAATATGCAAACGCGCTGGCTGTTCGGCTGCGCCATCTGGCTTTTCCTCATCGCTATCACAGCTTCGCTGATCGTCTCGCAATGGAAACACGAGACGTTGCCGCTCTGGGCGCTCGCCGCCGTGATCGGGCTGACGATCATCAAGGCGCGGATCGTCATTCTCGATTTCATGGGACTGCGCGGGGAGAGGCCGCGACTGGCCGCGGCGCTGATCGCCTGGCCCGCGCTGTTCACAGCGCTCGCGGCCGCCAAAGCCGCCATTCCCTTTTTCCTGAGCTGACGCGGAGGCCCTTCGGGGCCTCTCATTTTTGGCGTCAGATTTATTTGCCTTTCGACAAAGAAGGCGCGCGCCTCTTCCGGCATCCCTAAACTCAGAGGCTGGCGCGCCGGCCTCCGCATCATCCGATCCCGCGCCTTGTCCGCGGGAAGCGAGAGGGACAGACATGTCGGACTATTTGACCAAAACAGGAGCGCGGAACGTCTTCTACGGCGGCTCGGCCTTCTTCTTCGCCATCTTCATCGGGCTGACCGCTCACAGCCACTACTACATGCGCACCACCTCGACAGACGAAAGCACGCTCACCTCTGCGGTCGAGCGGGGCAAGCGGGTCTGGGAGAAGAACGCCTGCATCAACTGCCACACGCTGCTCGGCGAAGGCGCCTATTTCGCCCCCGAGCTCGGCAATGTCTGGACCCGCATGGGTGGCGACGATGATGTTGAGACAACGCGCGAGACCTTCAAGGCCTGGATGGCTGCCCAGCCTTCGGGCATCGAGGGTCGTCGTCAGATGCCGCAGTTCCATCTCAACGATCAGGAACTCAACGATCTCTCCGAATTCCTGCGCTGGACCAGCAAGATCAAGACCCAGAAATGGCCGCCCAACGAGGCCGGTTGAAAGACGGGAAGGAGCATCATCATGAAATATCAGACCCAGAAGGTCGCCATGCTGTATTTCTACGGCGCGCTCGGCCTCTTCTTCGCCCAGATCCTGTTCGGCGTGCTCGCCGGAACGATCTATGTCCTGCCCAACACGCTGTCGGAGCTCCTGCCGTTCAACATCGTGCGCATGATCCACACCAATGCGCTGATCGTCTGGCTGTTGATGGGCTTCATGGGTTCCACCTATTTCCTGCTGCCGGAAGAGGCGGAGACGGAGCTTTACAGCACCCGCATCGCGGTGGCCCAGTTCTGGCTGTTCCTCGTTGCGGCCGCGGTCGCCGTGGTCGGCTATCTCTTCCACATTCATGAGGGCCGTGAATTCCTCGAACAGCCCTTCGCCATCAAGGTCGGCATCGTCGTCGTCGCGCTGATGTTCCTGTTCAACGTCACGCTGACGGTGCTCAAAGGCCGCAAGACAGTCGTCACCAATATCCTGATCTTCGGGCTCTGGGGCGTGGCGATCTTCTTCCTGTTCGCCTTCTTCAATCCCGCCAATCTCGCGCTCGACAAGATGTATTGGTGGTTCGTCGTCCATCTCTGGGTGGAGGGCGTGTGGGAGCTGATCATGGCCTCTGTCCTGGCTTTCCTGATGATCAAGCTCAACGGCATCGACCGTGAAGTGGTGGAGAAGTGGCTCTATGTGATTGTCGGCCTCGCGCTGTTCTCGGGCATTCTCGGCACCGGTCATCACTTCTACTGGATCGGCGCGCCCGGTTACTGGCAGTGGATCGGTTCGATCTTCTCGACGCTCGAAGTCGCGCCCTTCTTCACCATGGTCGTCTTCACCTTCGTGATGACCTGGAAGGCCGGCCGCAAGCATCCCAACCGCGCCGCCATTCTCTGGTCGCTCGGCTGCTCGGTCATGGCCTTTTTCGGCGCCGGCGTCTGGGGCTTCCTTCATACGCTGTCCTCGGTCAACTATTACACCCACGGTACACAGGTCACCGCCGCGCATGGTCATCTCGCCTTCTTCGGCGCCTATGTGATGCTCAACCTCGCGATGATGGCCTATGCCGTGCCGGAACTCAGGGGACGGGCGCCCTATAACCAGATGCTGTCGATGATCAGCTTCTGGATCATGTGCTCGGCCATGTCGGTGATGACCTTCGCGCTCACCTTCGCGGGCGTGTTGCAAGTGCATCTTCAACGGGTTCTCGGCGAAAGCTACATGGATGTGCAGGACCAGCTGGCTCTCTTTTACTGGATCCGGCTTGGCTCGGGCGTATTCGTGCTGATCTCGGCCGTCATGTTCCTCTGGGCTTTGTTCGTGCCGGGCCGCGAACGCGAGACCCGCGCGGCAAGCCTGCAGGCGGCTGAATGATCTCCCTTCGGTCTCGCCTCGGGCGGGGCCGTCTTCTTTCCCCTTCTCGGAGTGACGTCATGAATATGCTCTCCACCGCGCGCGAACGCGCAGCCATCGATATTCCACCCTACATCCCGAGCGGCCGCGAATGCGAACTCTTCGAAGCCGCCTGGACCCGTCAATTGCCGCTGCTCCTCAAGGGGCCGACCGGCTGCGGCAAGACCCGGTTCGTGAGCCATATGGCGGCGCGGCTGGGACTGCCGCTCTCCACCGTGTCCTGCCACGACGATCTCGCCGCCGCCGATCTGACCGGCCGTTATCTGCTCAAGGGCGGCGAT
This sequence comes from Rhizobium sp. SG_E_25_P2, assembly GCF_029892285.1. Classification (GTDB taxonomy): domain Bacteria; phylum Pseudomonadota; class Alphaproteobacteria; order Rhizobiales; family Rhizobiaceae; genus Rhizobium_E. Next base: position 85,348 of record NZ_JARXVM010000013.1, on the reverse strand, counting down.
ACAGTCTGGGTCGACGGGCCCCTGACCCGCGCCGTGCGCGACGGCGGGATCTGCTATCTCGACGAGATCGTCGAAGCGCGCAAGGATGTCGCCGTGGTGCTGCATCCCTTAACCGACGACCGCCGCATCCTGCCGCTCGAACGGACCGGCGAAACGCTCGCCGCGCCAGCGGGCTTTATGCTGGTCGTGTCCTATAATCCCGGCTACCAGACCATGCTGAAGGCGTTGAAACCCTCGACCAAGCAGCGTTTCGTGTCGATTGAGTTCGACTTCCTGCCCAAGAAGCAGGAGATCGCCGTCGTCGCGATCGAAAGCGGGCTAGACGAAGCCCGCGTCGCGCCCCTGGTGGAGCTGGCGAGCCGGCTGCGCAAGTTGAAGGGCGCAGACATCGAGGAGGGGGTGTCGACCCGGCTGCTCGTCTATTGCGCCGCCCTCATCGACAGCGGCATGGACCGGAAGGATGCGATCCGCGCCGCCATCGTCGAGCCCCTGAGCGACGATGGCGACGTCAAGGCCGCACTAACCGAAGTCGCCGCCGCCATCATCGCCTGAGGCCGCCATGTTCGAATTCCTGGAACTCGAGGAGAGCGTCGGCAAGGCCTGGCACCGACTGGTCGGATCCACCTCCAGCATGCCGCGCTATCCGCAGGCCGCCATAAGCTTCGATGACGTCAAGCCGGTGCTGGCGACCTGCTTTCGCGGCTTCGGCGGCGATATCGCCGTCCAGCTCGGCCCCGCCCATGCAAGAGCCAGCGGCCATCGGCTGCGGCTTCGGCAATTGATGGGGTTGGGAGAGGAAAAGACTGCTCCTGCGGCGCGCGATCGCGGCGCTGTGCAGCTACCGCCCGTGATCGACCTGTTCCCTGAAGCAGTGCTCAATCGCGACCTCTATATCTGGCTCGCGGCCTATATGGCGCAAATGGAGCCGACCGCCACCGATGCGAAAGACGCGCTCAACGCGGATGTCGCCGCGCTGGACGCGGCCAAGCGCGCGACGCGACGGACGCTACAGGCCTTTCCGGGACTGGCGTCGCGTTATGCCGCGCTCTGCCGCGGCGTGCTTGCTGGTCGCCTGCGCGGCGCGCTTCCGCCGGTGGAGCAATTGGTGGAGAACGATGCGCTCGCCATGCTCAAGGCCGGCGCCGGTCTGCCGATCGATTGTCCGCCGTCGATTTTTCCACGCAGCGCGCCGGCAGGCTACCAGCCCCTGATGCCCATCCCGCTCTGGCCGCGCTACGAGCCGCGCGCCGAAGCTTCGAAGGGCGTCGAGGCCGAGGATGATGCGGTGACCACCGGTGACGGACTGGGCTCCGCCGGCCGCTACCGCGCCGATCGCGAAACCGAGCGCGGCGCCAGCGACCGCTCGCCCTTCATCCTCAACCGTTTCGAGAAGATCCTGGCGATGGCGGAGATGGTCAATGTCGACCGTCCCACCGACGACAATGACGAGGCCGATCGCGAGGCCGCGCGGGACCTTGATGAAATCACGCTGGGCCGGCGCAAGGAACGGCCGTCCTCGAAATTCCGCTTCGATCTCGACCTGCCGCCCGAAGCGGTCGATCCCTCGGCTATCGAGGCGGAGATCAGCTATCCAGAGTGGAACTACCGGACCGGCGCCTATATCCCCGCTTACTGCCGCGTCGTCACCGCTGTCGCGAGCGAGGCGGAGGCGAGTCTGATGTCCACCGAGGAGACGCGCGCACATATTCGCAAGGTGCGGCGGCAGTTCGAATTGTTGCGGCCTAAAAACGAGGCGCTCAAGGCGCAGCTTGATGGGGAGGAACTCGATCTCGACGCGCTAGTGCGCCGGCAGACGGACCTAGTCGCCGGCGGCGAAGGCAGCGACCGCATCCATCTTCTGTCGCGGCCGCAAGGCCAGGATCTCGCTGTGAGTATTCTCGTTGATGTATCTCTCTCCACTGATGCCTGGCATGACGATCATCGCGTGCTGGACGTCGAGAAAGAAGCGCTCGCCGTGCTCGCCCATGGCTTGTCGGCCTGCGGGGTCAACCATTCCGTCCTCACCTTCACCTCGCGCCGTCGCGCCTGGGTGCGGATCGAAACGGTGAAGGCCTTCGGCGAGCCGATGAGCGAGCGGATCGAGCGGCGCATCGCAGGTCTCAAGCCCGGCTATTACACCCGTATGGGCGCGGCGATCCGGCATGCGGCGGCGGAACTGTCAAAGCAAGCCAACCGCCGCAAGCTGCTGCTGGTGCTGACAGACGGCAAGCCCAACGACATCGATCATTATGAAGGCCGTTTCGCGCTGGAGGACTCGCGCAAGGCGGTGGCGGAGGCGCGCCGAAGCGGCGCGGCCGTCTTCGCCGTCACTGTCGATAAAGAGGCGCAATCCTATCTGCCCGTCATGTTCGGCCGTCACGGTTTCACCGTCGTGGGCGATATCGGCAAACTGCCCAGGGCGCTGCCGGCGATCTATCGCGGCTTGACCCGCTGACAAAAACGAGCACGAAAAGACCCGGCGGATGTGCGTCCGCCGGGTCTTTTCGTGCGCGCGTAACAAATGTTTCCCGCTTTACGCCGCCTTGCTGAAGGTGCGCCCGAGATCACTGAGATAGGCGTCGAAGGCGGCCGCCACGGCGCGGATGAGAAAACGCCTGGACGCATCGACCCGAACGACGCCATCGGCAATCGTTGCGATCCCATCCTTGGCGAGAGAATGCAGCGCGGCATTGCCGCGCAACAGCATATCGCGCTCAAAACCGTGAGAGGCGGAGATTGATGCGACATCAGCAGCGAAATCGCACATCAGCCGCTCGATCACATGCGCCCGCAGCCGGTCTTCGGCGGTGAGACGATAGCCTTTCGCCGTGGGAAGACGACCGGCCACGACTTCGCGGGCATAGACGCCCGGCGGCGTTGCGTTTTGCACATATCCCTCGGCGAGCCGACCGATGGATGAAGCGCCGAAGCCGATCAGAGCGTCGCAGCTGTCCGTCGTATAACCCTGGAAATTGCGGCGCAGCAGGCCGGCGTCGGCTGCTTTCGCCAAATCGTCTTCGGGCAAGGCGAAATGGTCGAGGCCGATGCGACGATAGCCGCCGGCTTCGAGCGTCTCGGCGATGGCTTCGGCCTGTTCATGGCGGGCGGCGGCGTCGGGGAGCGTAGCTTCATCGATGAGACGCTGGTGTTTCTTGAAGCTCGGCACATGCGCATAGCCGAACACGGCCAGTCGTTCTGGCCGCATCGCCACGCAGGCGCGGGCGGTTTCCTCGCAGGAGCGGATGGTCTGGTGCGGCAGGCCATAGATCAGGTCGAAATTGATGCTTCCGATTCCATTTGCCCTCAAACCCTCGGTCGCCAGCGCCGTTTCCTTCTCCGACTGGATGCGATTGATGGCTTTCTGGACGCGCGGATCAAAGCTCTGCACGCCCAGGCTCGCCCGGGTCACGCCGGCTTCCCCTAAAGCTTGCGTCATCTCTGGGGTTAGCCGGCGCGGGTCGATCTCCACCGACACATTGGCGCGGCTGTGAACGCCAAAGCTGCCGCGCAACCGCGCCATCAGGCCGAGAAATTCTTCGGGCTTGATGATGGTGGGCGTGCCGCCGCCGAAATGGATCTCGCGGACATCGAGTCTACCCTCTGTCAGCCGCGAGGCCATGTCGATTTCCCGCGTCAGAGCATCGAGAAAATCAACGATCGGCTGGTCGCGCTCGGTGATCGTGGTGTGGCAGCCGCAATACCAGCACATCGACCGACAGAAAGGGATGTGCAGATAGAGCGATGTCTGGCCTCCCCTCGCGCCCTTCAGCCATTCGGCATAGTCCGCCGGACCGATCGTATCGGCGAATTTGGGCGCCGTGGGATAGCTGGTGTAGCGCGGCAGGCGCGCTTCTCCATAACGGGCGATGACGGCGTCGGACATGGCGTTTCCTCTGATTTTACTGTCCGAGGCGTAAGCGTTTCGCGCCGTCCCTTCTTTGCCCCAGCGCAAGCCGGCCTGACGAAATGCAAGCAGTTTGTTCCGGAACAAGGTGCGCAAGGCGGCGTCCGTCTATCCAATGCTTGCCGGGCGAAAGACCCGGCGCGACAGCAACATTGAAGCGGAGACGATATGTCGAGCGCCATTCCAGAAATCGATGTGCGGGTGATCCCGCCAAGCCAACGCCATCCCTCCATCTTCGGCATGCTTGCCCAACTCGAACCGGGCCGGGCGATGCAGGTGACCAGCGACCACGATCCGCGGCCGCTGCATCACCAGATCATGACCCGCTTTCCTGACGAATTTGGCTGGGATTATGTCGAAGAGGGTCCCGACGTCTGGAAAGTGCTGATCACCCGCGCCGAAGGCGGCGGCTGCGACTGCTGCTGCGGCGGTCACTGAGGACCGATCATGCCGGGAGCCCCCTTGTCACGCTGGACCATGAGCTATTTCGCCGTCGCTCTCGCCTGCCTGTTGTCAGGGCTTGCGCTGAAGGGATTCGGCTTCGGCTTTCCGTCCGCCGATGCGGGGGCTCCGGACACGCTTGTTCTTGTGCATCTCATCGCGATCGGCTGGCTGGGATTGCTGTTTCTGGGCGCGCTCCTGCAATTTGCGCCAGTGCTGGCGGCCGCCTCGCCGCGATTGCCCTGGATTGCCGCGCCTGCGCTCGTAGCGCTTTCTTTCGGGCTGCTTCTGCTGCTTTTGGGTTTTCTGTCCCTTGGCGGTCGGCTCGAATTCGACATTGTCGTTCTACCGATCGGCGGCATTCTGCTCCTCATCGGATTTGGCGTCCATGTTCTGTCGATCGCGGCCACGCTGATGGCGCGAAAGCAGCATGATCCGCCGGGGTTTTTGGTGCTGCTCGGCCTCTTGGCGCTTGCCGTCACGGCCGGCCTCGGCCTCGCATTTTCCTGTCTACTCGCCGGCGTGGTCATGCCCGATTGGGCGGGCGATCTTCTTGCCCATGGCCTTCCCGTTCACGCTTTTTCGGGCCTTGTGGGCTGGATGACGCTCACCGCCATTGGTGTGAGCTACCGTCTGTTTTCGATGCTCATGCTGGCTCCGGAAAAGAGCCGCTTCGGACGCTGGCTCGGGGTTGCGGCTTTTACCGGTCTTATATCACTTTGGGCGGGGGCGATGACGGCTTGGGTTCTCCCGGAGTTTCGCGACGTCGCATTTTGGCCCGCCAGCGCCTTCTTCGCGCTCTCAATTGTCTGCTATCTGGCCGATCTCGTCGCCATGTTTCTCGCCCGCCGCCGCAAGGCGCTGGAGCTCAACACGTCTGCAGGCCTGGTCTCCGTGCTGCATCTGCCGACCGGTCTCGTGCTTATCTTTCTGTCGCAAACCGTTGCGACCTCCGCGCCGCTGCTTGAAGCCGGCGTCTATAGCCTCGCCATGGGTTGGCTTTCCGGCTTGGGCCTCGCGCAACTCTACAAGATCGTGCCGTTTCTCACCTGGCTCGAAGCCTATGGGCCGGTGATGGGCCGCAGCGCCGTGCCGCGCGTGCAGGATCTCGTCCGGGAGCCGAAGGCGCGGATGTACTTTGCGCTGTATCATGTCGCGGTCATCGCCGGCGGTCTATGCCTGCTCTTGGGGCTCGATTTCTGGTTCCGGCTCGCCGCCTGGGCGCAGTTTGCGACGGTGGCGGGGCTTGGGCTGGAATTTATCCGCGCCCGGCGCCTGAGCTACGCGCCCGAGTCCGTGCGGCTTCCCTCGGGCGCTGTGCGCCCGCAACTCGTCACCGCCAATCCGAATTGAAGGAGATCATCATGGCCGTGGAGTACAAGGACCTCGATGTGAGGCCGATCCTCAAGGCGGGCGTTGAGCCCTTCGCCGAGATCATGGCGAGCGTCAATGCGCTCGGCCCCGATCAGGGGCTGAGGCTGATCGCGCCGTTCAAGCCTCAGCCGCTGTTTTCGGTGATGGCGCGCAAGGGCTTCCGTCACGAAGTGGTCGAATTGGAGGATGGCGATTTCGAAGTGCGCTTCCTGCCGGAAACCATCGCCGTGCGCGTTTCTGATGACGCCGAAGGCGCGGACGCCTGGCCGGATCCCCTCATCGAGCTTGATCTCACCGATCTCGATCCACCGCAGCCGATGCTGCGCATTCTTCAGACGTTGGAAACGTTGCCGTCCGGGGCCGTGCTGTTTGCAGCCCTCGGCCGCGAGCCAATCTTGCTTTATCCCGAACTGGTCAAGCGCGGCCATCAATGGGTCGGCAACTACGACAAGACCGGCGAGACCTTCCGCGTGATGATCCGGCGTGGGCAGACGGCGACATGACCGCCGATCTCGTTCCTGAAATAGCCGCAGCGCTCGCCGAGGTCATCGATCCAGAACTCGGCCTGAGCGTCATCGACATAGGCTTGATCTATGGAGCCGAAGCTATGCCGAAGGGCGGCCTTCGCATCGTCATGACCACGACGACGCGCGGCTGCCCCGCCGCGGGTCTTCTGGTCGAAGCGGTTCGGGAGAGGGCGCTGGCGTCGGGTCTGGCCGCTTCCGTCGAGGTGGAGCTGACCTATGATCCGCCCTGGACGCCGGACCGCATGCGCGCCTGATCCCGCACAAACGAAAAGCCGGGAGGAACCAGATCGGTTCCTCCCGGCTTTTTTCGTCTCCCATCAGCCGCCGATCGACTGCCGACGGCGGTTGACCAGCATCGGGCCATATTCCCATAGATAGAGGCCGAAACCGCCGACCCACAGCATCCCCGCTGCCGCATAGATCAGCGACAGTTGATCCGGGAACAGGCCGGCGAGCGGGCGAATGAAGGCGCAGACGAAGAGGGCGGCATAGCTCAGGCAGGTCATGCGTGAGGCGGTCAGCGCCCGGCCGGTATGGCCGCGGGTGGCGCGCGTCATCACCGCCAGCATCATCGTCGCCACGCTGCCCACCGTCAGGACATGCAGGCTCGATACGGGGTCGAGAACGTCGAAAGCAGTGGCGGCGATGGCAAGAAAACCGAGCGGAATGAAGGCGTAAGCAAGATGCAGCACGCTCACCAGCGGCTCCCGGCCGGTCGTCCAGCCCTTCCAACGAATGAGCCTCGCCGCGTGAAGCGCCGCTGCCGCGAGCGCCGCCGCGCCGGTGATCCTCTCGTCCGGCAGCATGATCCAGAGCGCCAGAGCCGGCAGCGAGGCGAGGATTGCCGTCGCGTCGTACTGATTATGGGGCGTGGGGAAACTTGTCTTGCCCGCCTTGGCGAGCCAGTTGCGGGTGAAGCTCGGCAGCATGCGCCCGCCTACTACAATGATCATCATCAGATAGGCGGAGACCGCCAGCCTTCCGGCATGAACAGGACCACCCTCGGCAATGACTTCATAGTGAAAGCAGAGATTGGCGAGCGCCAAGGCTCCGAGCCCGGCCATGACCTTGAGATCCGCCCATTTCCGGCCGGCGATGATCTCGCGAACGCAGACGATGGTCATAACCGGCAAGAAGGCCGCTTCGATCATTACTGATGGGACCACTCCGAGCGTATCCGGAAACAAGAGGGCAAGCCGGCCCGCCGCCCAGAGAAGAAACAGCAGCATCAATGGCGGCCCGGAAATCGGCAATCTGCCCGTCCAGTTCGGCGTGGCGGTCAGCAGAAAGCCTGCGACAATGGCGGAACCGAAGCCGAACAGCATTTCATGCGCGTGCCACGCGCGCGCGCCATAGCCGCCGCCTATCCCGATGTCCGTGGAAAGAGACGCGATCCAGAGGATCATGCTTACGCATGCCCAACTTGCGCCGCCGAGGAAGAACGGCCTGAAACCGTAAGAAAACAGTATTGGGCCGAACCTCGACAAGCCACGGGGATCCTGTATTTTGTCAATTGCTTCCTGTGATAACGTCATGGCGGTCTCCTGATTGTTTTGGAGACAGTAAAGACGGCGGCGATCGTGCTCTTTGCGAAAACACAAGTCCGGAGAAGGTTGATAAATCCTTGAGATATTGTGCTGGCGCAAAGAGAGGGGAGGGCTGATCGGTTAGGTTCTTCTTCGACAGGGCGGCAAAACCTCCGTCCACATCAAGGAGATGTCCGATGAGCAATGAATTCCAGATCACAAGACGCTCGATCCTCGCAGGCGCCGCTTTCGCAGGCGCCATGGCGCCGCTCGTGGCCGTCAGCGTCGCCCAGGCCAACGACAAGCTCGCTGCGAAGCCGGCTCCGGCCGACCTCTCGACCCTCGAACGGGTAAAGCTCGAACTGGTCAAGCCGCCCTTCGTCCATGCCCATAGCCAGAAGGCTGAAGGCGCCCCGAAAATCTATGAGGTGACGCTGACCATCCAGGAAAAGAAGATCGTCGTCGACGACGAAGGCACGGAAGTCCACGCGATGACCTTTGACGGTTCTGTGCCCGGTCCGATGATCGTCGTTCATCAGGACGATTATGTTGAACTGACGCTGGTCAACCCGGAAACCAATGAATTGCAACACAATATCGATTTCCATTCGGCCACCGGCGCGTTGGGCGGCGGCGCGCTCACGATCGTCAATCCCGGCGAAAACGCCGTGATGCGCTTCAAGGCCACCAAGGCGGGCGTTTTCGTCTATCACTGCGCCCCTCCCGGAATGGTGCCCTGGCATGTCACCTCGGGCATGAATGGCGCGATCATGGTGCTGCCGCGTGATGGGCTCAAGGATCACAAAGGCCATGATCTCGTTTACGACCGCGTCTATTATGTCGGCGAGCAGGATTTCTACGTGCCGCGTGACGAGACAGGCGCCTACAAGAAATATGAAAGCCACGGCGACGCCTATGCCGACACGCTTGAAGTGATGAAGACGCTCACTCCCAGCCATATCGTGTTCAACGGCGCGGTCGGCGCGTTGACCGGCGAAAATGCGCTCAAGGCCAAGGTCGGCGAAAACGTGCTGATCCTGCATTCGCAAGCCAACCGCGACACCCGCCCGCATCTGATCGGCGGTCATGGCGATTATGTCTGGGCGACCGGCAAATTCGCCAATCCGCCGGAACTCGACCAGGAGACCTGGTTCATTCCCGGCGGCGCGGCAGGGGCGGCTTTCTACACGTTCCAACAACCCGGCATCTACGCCTATGTGAACCACAATCTGATCGAGGCTTTCGAGAAGGGCGCAGCCGCCCATTTCAAGGTTGAGGGCGAGTGGAACAACGACCTGATGACGGCAATCGTGTCGCCGAACAGCCACTAACCGGGCGGAGAAACCGAGGAGATCGCCATGACGGGCCAGACTTTCATAACCAAGACCGTCTCGCTCTTCTCGGTCGCCGCGCCGGCTGCGCTTCTCATCGCCTTCTCGCTCGGCGTCGCCCATCAACTGGGCGTCGGAAATGGGAAGGCGAGCGTCAATCCAGCGATTGCGCCGGTGACGGTGACTATTCCCGACCACGCTTTCCGTTATCGCGCCGACGGCGAATTTTATCGAAATGGATTTGCCGTCGATCCGCCGATGGTGTCAAAGGACGGTCTCGGTCCGATCGCTGTGATGAAATATCAGGTTTCGGAAGTCGACTATCGTCGTTGCGTCCAGGCCCAAGCTTGCCCCGCCATTGCAATGGCCGATCATCATGGCGAAGTTTTCCCTGTAACTGGCGTCAGCTTCGATGACGCCAGCGCCTATGCCCGCTGGCTGAGCCGCGAAACTGGCGATGTCTGGCGGCTGCCGAGCCATGAGGAGATCGCCAATGCGGCGGGCGACCGCTTTCCCGACGATGCGCTCGGCGTCGATGAAGATAGCGACAATCCTGCTCTGCGTTGGCTGGCGGATTACGACCGCGAGACCGCGCGCAAGGCGGCCAGCGATCCCAAGCCGCGCGAGCGCGGCCATTACGGCGAAAACCTCTATGGTCTCGCCGATTTCGCAGGCAATGTCTGGGAATGGACCACCACCTGTCATCGCCGCGTCGATCTCGCGGGTGATTGGACTGCGTCTGCCGTATCGAGTTGCGGCGTCTATGTCACGGTTGGGCAGCATCGGTCGCCGATGAGCGCCTTCGTGCGCGATCCCAAAACTGGCGGCTGCTCGGTCGGCGCGCCGCCCGCCAATCTCGGTTTCCGGCTGATCCGAGACGATCGCTGGTACGCCAAGGCCTTGATGCGGTTGAGGGAGCGCGGGCTTATTTCGTGACGATTTGCTCTATGTCAATTGCGGAGGGTCTCCATCGGTTATCGTCGCGCCAAAGACCGGGGAGAATTCCGTGAAGATCGACAGAACCGTCCTGCGCCGTTTTTCCATGTTCGAACGCATGCCGGACGGGGATCTCGACGCGCTGATCGCGCAAGCCGTTCCCAAGCGCGCGGATGCCGGCGAAGCCTTCTTCGAACAGGGCGCGCCGGCGACGCACTTTTATCTGCTGATCAATGGCCGACTGAAAGTGACGCAGGTCACACAGGACGGGCAGCAGATCATCGTTAGGGTTGTTCATCCTGGCGACCTTTTCGGCTTTGCGCGAGCGTTGCGGCGCAACGATTATCCCGGCACCGCGCTGACGATGACGGAGAGCCTCGCTATGTCCTGGCCGACCGAGGCCTGGCCGCAATTCATCGACAGAAGCCCGCATCTGGCGGTCAGCGCGCTCAACACCATCGGCCAGCGGCTTGAAGAAGCCCATACCCGCATTCGGGAAATGTCCACCGAAGAGGTGGAGCGCCGGGTCGCCCATACGGTCCTGCGGCTCAGCCAGCAGGCGGGCAAGCCGGCCGAAAACGGCGTGCGCATCGATTTCCCGATCACCCGCCAGGACATCGCCGAGATGACCGGCACCACGCTCCACACTGTTTCGCGCATTCTCAGCGCCTGGGAATCCAAGGGGCTTGTCGAGGGCGGCCGGCAGAAACTTCTGGTGCGCGACGTCAAGGGGCTGCAGGCCCTTGCCGACGCCTCAAACCGCTAAGTCTGTCTTTCCTCAAGATCTTTGACGAACCGCAAAGAGCGCCTCGGCGAAACGATTATGGTCTTCTCAACAGAGCCGAATGCGCTCTCAAACCGGAGCTAGACCGATGACCAAGACCCTCCTCTCCCTCGCTGCTACAGCCGTAATTTCTTTGGCTTTGGCCTTTGCCGCTCAGGCGGCCGACCATGAAATCCACATGCTCAACAAGGGCAAAGACGGTGCGATGGTGTTCGAACCCGGCGGCCTGAAGGTCGTCCCTGGCGACACAGTCACATTCGTTCCAACCGACAAAAGCCACAACGCTGAAAGCGTCAAGGATCTCATCCCGGCCGGCGCCGAAGCCTTCAAGGGCAAGATGAACGAGGCGATCAAGATCACCTTCACCGTGCCAGGCGCCTATATCGTAAAATGCACGCCGCATTTCGGCATGGGCATGGCCGCCGTCGTGGTCGTGGGCGATGCGCCGGCCAATCTCGACGCAGTCAAATCCGCAAAACTGCCGAAAAAGGCGCGCGAGCGTGTCGAAAAAGATCTCAGCGCGCTGGGCCTCTGACATCCACTGAGGTTCTGCGCAACAGAGCGGTCGGTGGCGACAGCCCCGGCCGGCTTCTGCGTCGAGACGGCTGAGTATATGCTCCTCTATTTTCGTTCGTCATTAACGGCGACTGTAGGGAAGATCGCGGTATTGTTCTTGAACGCCATACTTGACCTAAGCCCCAATTTCCCTCCAGTTTTCGGGAGAGTCTTGAGTTAGACTTGCATCGGAAAAGTGGGGAGGTTTTCTTGAGTTGAAAGGAAATCGGAATTCCGAAGCAGAAGAATTTTACCAAGGAATTTGAGACTGAGGCGGTGTGCTTGGCGCAGACGAGCGGGCGGATTTAGCGCGAGATCGCCCAGGACCTGGGCGTCGGCCTGTCGACGCTGGTGCGCTGGATCGGTCGTAGCCGTGATTAGGCGATGGATGCGCCGCCAAGGTCCACCGCCACGGAAGACATGGCGGCCAAGCTGAAGCGTTTACGCCCGGAGAACGAAATCTTGCGGCAGGAGCGCAAGATACTGAAGCGTGCCGCGACTTTTTTCGCGAAGGAGGGAAGTCGATGAAGTTCTGTGTCATCGACCAGGCGAAAACAGAATTCCCCGCACACCGTCTCTGCAAGGTTCTGGGTGTCAGCCAGAATGGCTATTTTGCTTGTAAGGACTGTTGTTGCGTGGTCGAAAAGAGGGTCGCCAGTTCTGATCCCTTCAAGGCGGGGACGACCGGCAGTGCCCTAGACGGACGTGGACATTTTGCGCTCATGCCTGCAATGGGTTGAGCGACGCATCCGCCACACTACGCCGCCTCCCATACCTGATTAAGGATCCGCGCCGCCAATGCTGCTTTGTCCTGGGGCAGAAAGCGCCCGTAGTGCTGCTGCACGACGTCAGGCGTGTCTTGGATGGCATAACTTGCCTGCTCATAGGATCCTGTCTGCTTTAGGATGTGTGTGGCGAGCACGTCTCGGACATTGTGGGGGCCATGCGGTAGCAGACCCTTAATCGCGCCGCGGCCGGTATACGGATTGTATATGCCGTAGCGCTGAATCGCCAACCGCCAAGCCTCGTAGAATGTTGTCTGATTATACGCCGCATCGATACTGGTCGTTTTGACGGTTTTGACGAAAAGCGTCCCCGGATCATGCGCGCGACCCAGGAGCACCTTCCGATGCCGCTCGATATAGGCATTGAGATAGGTGTAGAGATCAAGAAGATCCGGCAGCACCAGACGAAACGGCTTCTGCCCAAAAAAAGATGAGCCCGAGTTCTTGAATGCGTTGGACGGGATGAAGACCTCCCACCCACGCTCCCGTTCGTTCCAACGCAGTTCGCCGCGCTTCATGTCTTCGAGCCGGCGTTCTGCTGTCGGGAATTGTCCGCGCGGGCAGACCAGCAATTGCCGAAGGTTTTTCTGCCTGAGGCCGAGATGTAAGCCAAGCCTTAGCATCAGGAAGGAACGGACGGCCTCGGCGGCTGCTCTCGGGTAGCGGTGCTCATCGGGCATTCGCTTCAAGATCTCCTCGGTGATCTTCCGATATTCAGCGAGCGGGCTATCTGCCTCCAGCACGCACATGATTGGCTCGAACGGATCTCGGTGGACCCGCATCACCCGCTGGATTTCTTTTGATCGATTGGCTGCATGGCGATGGAAGTCCTCGCATGCACCGTGCCAATCTCGACGAGCAGCTGCAATCTCGTCTGTCGTGATCAGTCCTTCGATCGGCTTCACGTTGCGCAACAGTTCGGGATGTTGGCGGATCCAGCCGACTTCAGCGCGAGTGAGGGCCATGGCCACCATCAGCATGTCTTCCTCCCATTTGGTGAAGAAGCCGCGACGGCGCTCCCGCCATTGCAAATACCAGTCCCACACGCCAGGGAAGATCAGGAGACCGAAGGTGAGTTGGCTGAGCGGCACGCCTCGACCTTTGACAACCCCGTTCGGGGATGCCGCAAGTGCCCCAAACATCAGGCCGAGATGTTCGATCTTCTGGCTGGCTGTCTCCTCATTCCAGACGCCATTCCTGCGATAGCCTATCTCGGTCAGTGTCGACGTCTTGAAGCGGATCAGGTCTGCCATCTCCATCGCAAGCCGAGGGGGTGCGTCGACGACACCGGAGAGTAGATCTGGATCCTCCAGCGCCTCGGTCGTAGGCCCTTTTTCGTCCTCATCTCGCAGCCAGCTAGAAGCCACCAGTCGAGGAGTCAGTGCACTCCCGCCATATATGACCCCAGGGAACCGGATCGCGTAGCGCTGCTTCGTCGCTGCCGCCTGGAAACGTCTGTAATCCGTCGACCCCGAGATGATGACGCGCCGGACCCATTCCAGGATCTCTTCGCGATTTGAAAAAGGCAGGCTGCCGAAGTCGTCGGGAAGATGCCAGGCGAGCCGGCGACGCTCCGCCGGGCCGATGTCTTCCAGATCGTGGCCATATAGCGATCTGGACTGATGTGGCAGTTTCGCTTTGAAGTAGCCTCGCTCCAAGCCATATCTGCGCTCGATCCGGCAAAGGATATCAAAGCTGGCCACTGAGCGAGGCACATGCTGGCCCTCAATCCACGACAGCAAGGTCTTCGCATCAAAGGTTTCGTCTATGCGAACGACCGCCCGGTGGAGTTGCCAGTAACTCTCGCCAAAGCGACGCATTTGATGCGCGAGTGCATCGGCGAATGAACTCGGGTCTTCGTTCGCCTCGAACAATGGTTCTGGTTTGTCAGAAACTGGTCTCGGCTTAGGACCGGGGCGGCTAGGTGAGGGCGAGCTCTCGACCTCTTCGACTTCGTGATGCTGGCTTGTCGGGGAGGGGGCAAACTTTCCCGTGGCACCGGATATCGGCACAGCTTGCAGTCTTCTGCCTTTGGGAGCGTCGTCTTCTATAGTCGGCTCCTTGAGCCAGCGCATGATCGCATCCAGCGCTGGTCGCAGTTGTTTCTTCAACGTTGTCGTCAGCGCTTCATCGATCCCACAATCGTGCGCTATCTGCCGCCAGTCATAGCGGTTATTTGCGAGAGCGGGTGTCTTTCGAAATGTGATCAACGCCAGAAGATAGGGGCGGAGGTTGTCCACCACCCAATCCGGTGCGACGGGGACAATGCGGACATCGCAGTAGGTCGAGATCTTTTTCTGGAATTGGCGTCTGGAAAGGTCTTCGTTTGGCATGTGTCATTCCGTATTTTCTCGGGGCCTCAGACCGAGGGCGTGCGGAATTAGGGGCAGACGGTTAAGAATCCGTAAAGCTGATAAGGACGACTCGATGACCCAAGGAAGTCGTCGGACGTTCGCATCAATTTTTCAAGGATTGCGCCAGCTCACTCCAGTCCGGTTATGTTCCGGCGAAGCACCTCTGAAAACTTCTTCAGTCCGCCTTGATGAAGCGCGTCGATGAACGCCTCAACCGATGGGATTGTCTTGCGCAGATTATGCCTTGCACTCCTGACACTGGAGATTAGTGCATCAGGAAACGCCGCATGGAGATCGGTAAGGAAATCATCTGGCGACTTGCTGGTCACACCATGGGCGAGAAGGTTTCTCGCGGGAAAGTCCTTCAGGTTCCAGGTGACGATAACGGAGGCCTTCGCTGAAATGGCGGCTGCCAGAACATGCCGATCGTCGGGATCCGGTAACGTGAGCTCGTGCATCAACGGGCGATAGTCCGCCACGACTGCCTCTGGGAGGACGGCGTTCATCCGGTCGCGCGTGGCTTCGAGACGGTGGATGGACAAACCTGGTGTGTTCGCGGCGAGATTGCGCATCCACTCATCATGTATATCGTCGGTCCAGCGCGCCTCGACGAAACCGTCGAAGGCGCACTGGATCAGAATGTTGCGCAGGTGGAAGGGGTAGAGGACGCAGGCATCGTAGACCGCGACGGGCGGATTAGAGGCCATAGGTCTCGATCAGGTCCTCTGTGTCCTCGGCTAGCGCTTCCATCGCCGTCTGTCGTTTGTCGAGCTTCGACTTCAACGCGAGCACATCCTTAAGGAGGGCGCGGCGGTGTTTGCCGACGTAGCGGAATGGCAGATCGCCCCGGTCCATGCGCAAGACGACGAGCGGGCGGGAGATGCCGAGAATGGCTGAAATTTCGCTCGGGCTCAGTTCCTGGTCCTCGGCCAGCACGGCAACGCGCTCTCCGCGCAGCATGTGCGCCAGAAGGGCTTCAACAGCCGCGGCGGCCGAGGGCGGGATCGGGAGCGTCCGCTCCTTGCCACCTGCATCACGAACGTGGAGTTCCAGCCTGTCGCCGGCAACCAGCTTTGGTAAGGGCGTTGCTATTTTTCGGTCGCGATCTGACAGTCTGGCGAAATGAACAATCTGGCTGGCCATGACGATATCTCCTTAGCCGTCAATATAGCGAACCAGGCCTCTAACTGCAATAACTGAAAGTGCGGGCTGGTTGCAATGGTGGTAATGGGGGGCGGTTCTTCGGAACGCTGGTTCGATTCCCATCAAGAGCAAGTCATTGCCCGCGATGCGCGAAAACATGCGTTTATTCGTGTTCGCCGCACATCGTTTACGGGGCTGCCAGCAGTGTGAGGATTGTGTCGAACGAGGCGGCGCGAGTGCCTCTCGCTGTCATTTGCTCTTGGCGTGGTTCCAGTGCCGTCGAACGGGGATCCCCAGCGAAAATACTTGACAATAACTGTCATGATTAATACGCCATGCCCAGATCGTTTTTCGAGGAGCTGTCCATGTCTGCAACAATCCGCCGCCGCCCGTCTCTGGGTTTTCTCATCCTGGGCATCGCTGCTTTGCTGGGCTCCAGCGCCCTGGTGGCTGCAGCCGAGGTCACAATCCAAGATTCGCGCGGCAAGGACGTTGTCATTGCAAGCCCCGTCAAATCGGTCGCGATCTTCCCGCTGCCCATCCCTGAGGCGCTGATTGCCATTGACCAGGGCACGAGCCGCCTAGTTGCGATAAATCCGCGCGCCAAGACGGCGCTGATGAACGGCGTCATCGGACAACTCTTCCCCGAGATCAGCGCCATCCGCACAGACCTGGTCGCGCCGAACTTCATTCCCAATGTCGAGGAGATCCTGAAGGCACGGCCCGACGTCGTGCTGCAGTGGCAGGCCAAGGGCGACGAGCGCGTGGCGCCGATGGAAAATGCCGGCATCAAGGTCGCAACCGTCAGCACTGAATCGCGCGAGACCCGCCGCGGCTATGTCGCGATGCTGGGCAAGATTCTCGGCAAGGAAGATCGCGCCAAGGCCTTTCTCGACTGGGAAGACAAGACCGTTGCCGATATAGCCGCCGTTCTCAAGACGGCCGGCAGGCCGAAGCCGCGGATCGTCTTCATCGACAGCATGAACGACAACGAATTCGTCGTCTTCGGGCGCGAGGAAGCCTATTTCATCGCGTCCGGCCTTGCCAACGTGGCGACGGAGGCCGGCTTCACCGAAGGTTCGGTTAAGGTGGGTGCTGAATCCCTGCTGCAGTGGAAGCCCGATATCGTGTTCGTCAACTATTACAACGACGCCATCAAGCCGGCCGATATCCTCCAGCATCCGGTTCTGGCGGGCCTCGATGCCGTCAAGAACGGCCGTGTCTACAAGACGCCGGCAATCGATCCTGCCACGGCTGCCGGCGGCGAGCTTGCCTATCAGTGGTTTGCCGAGATCGGCTATCCCGACCTCTTCAAGGAGGACATGCGCACCGCCGTGGCCAAGGGTTTCGACTTCCTCTATGGCAAGCAACTGACTGCGGCCCAGATCGACAAGCTGATGCAAATGGACTGGAACGGCGCTAGCGCCGGCTATGCCGAAGCCTTCGGCAAGACCCAGTAAAAAACCTTTGGGGGCGGGAATGAAGGATATCGGCTTCGTCACCTCGGGTGATGGCGCGCAGTTGCAGTGCTATCGCGACTTCGAGCACTACCTGGACGAAGAGATCTATCTGCGGCATCTCGACCGCGTCGATCTCTCGCAATTCAAGTCGATCGTCATTCCCGACTTCTCCAACCAGGCCCTGCTTCAGGCCCATGCCCGCCAGATCAACGACTATCTGGCGGGCGGCGGCTTTCTGATCGTCTTTGAGCCGAACCGCATGGACGAGTGGCTCGATGTGGTCCAGGTTCAGTGGTTCTCGCGGGAAACCGAGGACTGGAAATGGTGGATGCGGGCAGGCGGCCGCATGGAAGCCTATCAGCCGGAGCCCCGTCACCCCATGGCGCAGGCGATCCCGCTGGCCGACATGTGCTGGCATTTCTTCGGCGCCTTCCGCTTTCCGGACGATGCCACGCCGATCCTCAACCTCGACAATGACGAGGGCTGCCTGATCTATGACCAGCCGGTGACAGGGGGTGGGCGGTTGATCGCCTCGACTATCGACCCGCATACCCATCACGGCCGCCGCTTCATGCCCGCAACCACCCGGTTTCTCAACGGCTTCTATCCCTGGCTGAAGGCGGAGGTGCAGAACCGTGGCTGAAGACGCAAGGACTTTTCGCGGCGGCAAACGCCCACACCTGCTCTATGTGCGCTCCACCCGCAGCTATAATATCGATCGCATGGGTGGTCTGATCCCGCAGGAATGGCGCTACAGCGCCCTCGATATCTACGACCTGGAAACCGTTGATCTCGCCGATGTCGATGTGCTGTTCGTCTCGGGCATGCATGACCAGATCTTTATGAAGTCGATCGAGCCGAGGCTGGTTGCCTACCTCGCCTCGGGCGGCCATTTCATCATCAACGGCCATATCATCCTGCCTTGGTTGCCCTGTCTCTCGCAGTTCAAAGCGGTGAGCCCGCGCCCTTTCACCAACTGGATGATCCGGCCGGACCGGCCGGGTGGCTATTTCGGTCGCATGGACTTTGAGAATTTCCATCGCCACGAGGGCATCCTGGGCCAATACGCGCGCGGCTACACAGCCCTGCCGCGCGGTGGGCAATGTCTATGCATGATCGGCGGCCCGGCGGCGGACGGAACGATCCTTGAGGGTCCGGTAGATTGGGTCTGGCGCATGCCTGGAGGCGGCAAGGTGTTCATGCACAATGGCGATCATATCGAGCAGTTCAGCTCCGACCCGCGCCATCAGCCCAACCTGCTGCATGACATTCTGGACGCGCTGGTTTTCTCTGACGAACCGCCGGAAGCGAAGGTCGATGCGGGTGATGGCAGTATCTTATCCGAACTCTTCGGCAATGAAACATGAGCAGGTCGGCCGACAGTGCGGCGGTTGCTGTACCGACAGCGGTGAACCGGACCGCTGATCGCCTGGTCATGTCGATGCTGGTCGTTCTGCTCGTGGCCGCCATGGTAGGTTCGCTGACGATAGGACGTTATGGCATTGCCATGAAGGACATCGTGACACTGGCCGGCGGCTGGATCGGCATCGGCCCTGGTCGCGCCGGTGTGGCGGAACCGGTCTGGCGCGTGGTCGAACTGGTGCGACTGCCGCGCATGCTGGTGGGCGGCAGTGTCGGCGCGGGGCTCGCGCTCAGTGGCGCCGTGCTGCAGGGCGTGTTCCGCAATCCGCTGGTCGATCCGCATGTGATCGGCGTTTCGTCGGGCGCTGCCTTCGGCGGTGTCTTCGCCATCCTGCTCGGTCTCGGCGCCGTGGCGCTCTGGTCCATGGCCTTTGCTTCAGGGCTGTCGTCGCTGCTTCTGGTCGTGGTACTCAGCCGCAAGGGCGGCCGGTCCTCGATCCTAATGCTCGTACTTACGGGCGTCGTCATTTCAGCGCTGTTTTCCGCCCTGGTGTCGCTCGCCACCTACTTCGCCGATCCAAACGATACGCTACCGGCCATTGTCTTCTGGCTGATGGGTTCGTTTGCAAGCGCCACGCCGCAGCGCGCCATGCTGATGGTGCCGATCCTTGCGGCCTTCGCCATACCTTTGCTGCTGACGCGATTTCGCATCAACGTTCTGTCGCTTGGCGACGATGAAGCAAAGTCGCTCGGTCTGCGCGTTGAGCCCACCCGTTGGCTGGTGCTCTGTTGCGTCACGGGCATCACCGCCGCGAGCGTTGCCAATTCCGGCATTATCGGCTGGGTTGGCCTGGTGGTGCCGCATTTCGCCCGCACTTTGGTTGGACCAGACCATCACAGGCTGCTGCCGGCCACCGCCCTGCTCGGTGCCAGCTTCATGCTGATCGTCGACACCATGGCGCGCACGCTGATCGCCGCCGAAATTCCGCTCGGCGTCCTGACCGCCATCGTTGGCGCACCGGTCTTCATGATCCTGCTCCACAGGGCTCAAAGCGAGGGCTGGTAGATATGATCGATGCCCAAAACCTCGGGTTCCGCTATGCCTCTGAGGGTCCCTATCTTTTCCAGGACCTGTCCTTCAGGCTTGAGCAGGGGCGAACCCTGGTTCTTCTGGGACGCAATGGCCGCGGCAAGACCACGCTTTTGCGAATTGTCGCCGGACTTGCTGTACCGACCATCGGCGTCGTGCGGTGCGAGGGCGCTGTCGGCTATGTGCCGCAGCAATTCGTTCCGGCCTTCAACTATTCGGTCTTCGATGTCGTGCTGATGGGGCGGGCTCGCCATGTCGGGCTCTTTTCCCAGCCATCGCCCCGTGACAAAAAGTTGGCGCTCGACGCACTGGACCTCGTCGGCATGGCAGACTTTGCTGGGCGAGCCGTCGCCACCCTATCCGGCGGCGAGCGGCAATTGGTGCTGATCGCGCGGGCCCTGGCCTCAGAAGCGAGCATCCTGCTGCTCGATGAGCCGGCGTCGGCACTGGATTTCCACAACCAGGCTATCATGCTATCTATGCTGCGGCGGCTGTCGCGCGAACGCAGGCTCACGATCGTCATGACCACCCACGAGCCGACCCACGCGCTGGAGATCGCCGATCAGGTGGCATTGCTCTATGGCAACGGGCGCTGCGAACAAGGGCCGATCGACCAGTTCTGCACGCAGGATCGGTTAACGGATCTCTATGGCATTACCATGGATCGGCTGGAGCGCGGAGCTGGCGACGCGAAGAGGACGCATATTGTGGCCCGCTATTCGGCCGTGGATAGCTAGGCAGCATGGTTGCCTTGTATGGACTCGCTCGCGCTCGGTTATCTCGGTCCGGAAGAACGCCATTTTCCTGGCGGAACACCTTGCTGAAATGCTGAGATTGTCGAAACCGACCGCATAGGCGCTTTCCAGCCTATTTGCGTTGATGATCGCGCTTTGGCAAAGAGTTTGCGTAAGCAGCAGCCTCGCCGGAGTAGGGGAAATTGTCCCCCAAGCCGGCAGACGCGATCGTAAACTTCGAATGTGGGCGCGTCGACTTCGACTCTCTTATAACCATTCACGTATTCAAACTTCGGTGTTTTAAAGCCGGCAGTCTCAAATCTGAGATGCAACAGGCATGTTTGAGATTTCAGTTTGATAGGTTTCGAGCGGGGTTCTGAAGCCGAGTGTTTGTCTTGGCCGATTGTTTAGGCTGTCGGCGATTTTGTCGAGGTCTTTCTGGGAGTAGATGCCGAGATCGATTCCCTTTGGTAGATACTGGCGGATCAGGCCATTGGTGTTTTCGTTGGTGGGGCGCTGCCTTGGATGCGACGCGATGTTTGGATAACGTGAGCGATATGACAAGATTCTTTGATCATTGCATACCCACATTCGGCCCAAACCAGCAGGGTGAGCCGGTCCGGATCGGTCGTAGTCGCTACGCGCTGTACGGAACTCGGGGGCCATTTGTGTTCATGATTCATGGTTGGTGTGGTAACGCCGAGGTCTGGGCGCAGCAAATTCACGGCTTTGCGGAGCGGTACCGCGTGGTCGTGTTCGATTTCTTTGCAGACGACGATGCGTCAGGTGACGAAGACTGTTCGGGCTGCTCCATTGGGCACTTGGCGCAGACCGTGGTTGCGGTCGCGGATGCGCTCAAGGCGCAGGCGGTCGTTCTGGTCGGGCATTCGATGGGCGGCCCCATTGCCATCGAGGCTGCGCTCGAACTGGAAGGCCGCTGCCTGCTTGTTCTGGGCATCGATACGTTTACCGACGCGACTTTCTATCGCCGTCTTGCCCTGGATGAACGGGAACATCGACTGGCGGGATTTCGAGCGGATTTCAAGAGTACGATGATCTCCATGGTGCGCCGCATCACGTCCGATCGCGTCGAAGGCCTTTCCAGCCGGATTGGGGCATCTATGTCCGCGAAAGAACCTCGTACCGCTTTGGCAATGCTGGAAGCCCTGTTCGACTGGGACATAGAGGAGCACTGGTCTCATCTGAGGTGTCCGGTCGAGGCGATCAATTCTGCTGTTTTGTCAAGCGGAGCCGAACTGCTGATGCTTCCGGGCCTATCGGTTCACCTGATGGAGGCCGTGGGCCATTTTCCGATGCTGGAAGATCCAGAAAGCTTCAACGCATTGGCTTACGACATTCTGGAACACAATCTGGGGGATGTCCGTACCGATCATATGTCTTGAAAGGTCATCGATGGGAGAGCGGCAATGAAATCCGCCATATCGTCGCCCAAGAGACTGACATGTTCGCTGGCCGCTGAAAATGCCGCCTCGGCGTCAGCCCGTTCGATCGCGTCGAGAATGCGTTGATGCTCGCCGATCGTGGCAACCATCCGGCCCGGCTGGTGCGTGACGTAGCGCCGGTAGGCGGCAACCCGGCGACGCAGGGACCGCGTCTGCCCGGCCAGGAAATGCGTGTGGGCCGCATCGTAGAGCAGATCGTGAAACTCCGAATTGACAGCATAAAAGACCTCCGGATCGCCCGTGCTCAGGGCTTCGATCAAAC
Organism: Rhizobium sp. SG_E_25_P2; assembly: GCF_029892285.1. Lineage (GTDB taxonomy): Bacteria > Pseudomonadota > Alphaproteobacteria > Rhizobiales > Rhizobiaceae > Rhizobium_E. The sequence continues at coordinate 63,317 of NZ_JARXVM010000013.1, read as the reverse complement.
GCGCGTGAACGTCCCGCAGTGCGGCCTTCTCGGAGAGAGTGGCACGCCTAGCCGCAAGCTTGGCGCACAGGCCTTCCAGAGCGCCCATCATCTGGAACATTTCCAGGAGCACAGGGATCGAGATCCTGGCGACCGTTACACCCTGACGACCACGCATATCCACAAGGCCAGTTGCCGTCAGCGCCCTCAGCGCTTCGCGCACCGGCGTCCGCGACATGCCGAACCGCGTAGCAAGCTCGACCTCGTCCAGCCGGTCCCCAGGCTTGAGCGCCCCGCTGACGATGAGTTCCTCTAGCTGGTTGCGCAATTCGTCGGACAGGGTGCCGGATCCATTCCGGACCGCATCCTGCCCCGTCTCCGCCATTCTCTCTGCCCCGGCGCTCCGTCCTGTCATGGTGTCCCCCGCATTCCAAATCAGTGTTCATGTGTCCGCATGGCAGCTTCTACCAGAAGATCGCGGCGCCATCCTGCATCTTCATTCTCTATAGGACGGGTCGATCCGGTCCAGAAGCCGGATGAAGGCCGGCCATTCACGCGTGCCTGGCGACAGAATGTCACCATGCTGGTGATTGAACTGGCGCGAGGCGGTTTCCGTTACGTCTGGATGCGGCAGGGCAATGCGTGCGCCGCCGCTGGCCGCACTCTGCACCATTAATTGCACGCGTGCCGCCTTTTCGAAGTAGTACATCAGAATGAAGGCCTCGGGGATGGTGCGCCCGACTGTCAGAATGCCGTGATTGCGCAGAACGAGCACATTGTGCGGGCCGATATCGTCGATCAGGCGTTGACGCTCGTCCGTATCGATCGCAACGCCCTCATAGTCGTGCAGGCCCATATGGCCCTGATAACGCATGGCAAACTGGCTGATCGGCAGCAGTCCGTCCTGAAGCGCGGAGATCGCGGTCGCCGCTTCCGAATGGGTGTGCAGCACACAGATCGCGTCCTCGCGACCTGCATGGATGGCGCTGTGAATAACGAAACCGGCGCGGTTGACGTCGTGGTTGCTCGGTTCGACCTTGTTTCCTTCCAGGTCGATCTTGACGAAACAGGAAGCCGTTACCTCTGAAAACAGAATGCCATAGGGATTGATGAGGAAGTGGTGATCGGGTCCGGGCATGCGCACGGAAATATGGTTGTAGATCAGGTCATCCATGCCGAAATGGGCCACGAGACGGTAGCAGGCGGCCAACTGGACACGCAGCGCCACTTCGTCGGCATGGGGTGCGGGAATGTCGGTTTTCGGCGCAGCAGTGCTCATGGTTTATCTCCACCAGACGAGTTTTCGATCGATCGCGACAAGGAGACCATAGAGAACCAGGCTTCCGAAGGACGAGACAAGGACGGCGGCCCAGACATCGATATAATTGATCTGGGATGTCGATTGGTAGATCACCTGGCCTATGCCTGAATAGGCTCCGAGCATTTCCGTCACGATGACGGTGATGGTGCTGCGGGCAAGCCCGATGCGCAACCCCGTAACGATGGCGGGCATGGCCACCGGCAACCGCAGCCGCCACAGGATTCCGAACGGCCCCGCGCCAAAACTGCGCAGCAGGTCGAGCGATGCCGGCTCCGGCCGCTTCAGCCCGTCAAGCGCGTTGAGTAGCATGGCGAAGCTGACTGCGAACGCCGCGATAGCAATCTTCGAGCCCATGCCAAGACCGAACCAGATCAGCGCCAGCGGCACGAAGGCGACCGTCGGCACCGAATTGAGCGCGACGAACAACGGCAGCAGCATGCGTTCGAGAAGCGGCAATAGGATCATCGCGACGGCCGCCGCGAGCCCGACCAGAGCGCCGAGGAGAAAGCCGAGCAGCGCTTCGGCGAAGGTGATGTACAAAGCCTTGCCGAGCAGCGCCTTCCTTGCCAGGGCGCCAGCGAAGATATCGAGCGGCTTTGGCAGGATATAGGCCGGCACGTCGAACAACCATGTCGCGCCCTGCCACAGGAAAAACAGCGCAAGGACCGCCAGGGTGACCGGTGCGACGGTGGAGATCATCAGTCTATGCGCCACCAGACATATCTCCTTTCGATGAGCCCGAGAATTCCGTAGAGCAGACTGCCGAGCAGGCCGCAGACAACGATCAGCACCCAGACGCGGGTGACCTGCTCGAAATACAGCGCCTGCAGCAGCATGACCCCGAGGCCGACGGTATCGCCGAACCATTCGCCGACGATGGCGCCGGCAAGCCCCAGCGATATGCCGAGTTTCAGCCCGACCATGATCTGCGGCAGCGCGGTTGGCAGAGCGAGCATCAGGAAGGTGCGGATGCGCGACGCGCCGAAACTGCGCAGCAGCGCCGCGCGCTGCGGATCGACCGTCTGCAGTCCGCGCAAGGTGCTGACGGCGACCGGAAACAGCGTCAGGTAGAGAGCGATAACCACCTTCGACATCAACGTGTTGCCGAACCAGATCACCACGATCGCGCCGAAGGCGATGATGGGAACCGTCTGCAGGGCGACGAAGACCGGCAGGATGGCGCGTTCGGCAAACCGGATATAGGCAAAGCCGACGCCGAAGACGAAACCGAGTGCGGCCCCCGCAGCGAAGCCGATAACGGTCTCGATGAAGGTGCGCCAGAAGCTGAAGGCCAGATCGCGCCAGACCGACAGGCCGTCGGCAAACACCGCCGACAGCGGCGGCAGATAGCGCGGCTCGATCTTCAGAAACGGCGCCAGCAGGAACCAGGCCGCGAAGGTGATGGCGATGGTGGCCGCCGGCGTCGTCAGCAGATCGCGCCGCGTCATGCGGAAATCTCCATGGCGAAGCTCTTCATGCTCTCCTCTTCGATCACCGCCAGCAGCTTTCGCTTGATGTCCATGAACTCGGGCGACGTGACGATCGAGGCGTCGCGCGGCCGCGGCAGCGAAATCGTTTCGATGCATTTGATCGATCCAGGCCTTGCCGTCATCACCACGACCCGATCTCCGAGAAAGATCGCCTCGTCGATGTCGTGGGTGATGAAGAGAACCGTGCGCCAGTGCCGAGCCCAGATGTCGAGCAGCCAGCGCTGCATCATGGCGCGGGTCAGCGCATCGAGCGCGCCAAAGGGCTCGTCGAGCAGGATCAGGTCGCGCTCGAACAGGAAGGTGCGCATCAGCGCGACACGCTGGCGCATGCCGCCCGACAATTGATGCGGATAGTGTTTCTCGAAGCCCTTGAGGCCGAATTCGGGAAACAGCGCCTCGGCCTTCGCTCGCGCATCGCGCCGAGACATGCCCTCGACCTCCAGCGCGATCGTGGCGTTGTCGAGCACCGAGCGCCACGGAAAGAGCAGGTCGCGCTGCGGCATGAAGGAGACCTTGCCGAGCAGCGCCCCATCCTGCTGCGGCTTGCCGGACAGCAGGATCGAACCATCCGGATCGGGCGGTAGAAGACCGGCGATCATGTTGAAAAGCGTCGACTTTCCACAGCCGGACGGCCCGACAAGCGTGACGAATTCGCCGGGCGCGATGGCAAGGTCGACCTTGTGCACCGCAACCGTTTCCTGCTCCTTCTCACCAAAGCGTTTCCAGACATTGACCAGTTCGATCTGGGGGAAGCGATGGGCCGCTCCGGGTATTTCAGTCGTCAGGGGGCGGTCCATCGGCCTGCCTTTCATTCTCGATGCTTCAGAGTTTCTTGTCTTCAGCCGGCACCTTCTCCCAGAAGGAAGGGTCGAAGGCGGTCGACAGATCGATCTTGCTCTTCAGCGCCTTGAATTCGATCAGACTGTCCTGCACAGCGGCAATGGATTTGAGATCGATCGCCCCGAGACCTTCGCTGGTGCCGAGCTTGGCGACCATGACACGCTCGATCTCGTCTAGCATCAGTTCTTGATGCTTGCGGTCGAGCCCGGAGCCTGCGGCCATGACGATATCGACGGCTTCGGCCTTGTGCTCGAAAGCGTATTTCCAGCCTTTCAGCGTGGCGGCAAGGAAGCCCTGAACCAGTTCAGGCTTGTCCTTGATCATGGTTTCGGAGGTGACGATGGCGTCCTGCTGGGTGGTTACGCCGGAATCGTCGGGCAGGAACAGATCGATGTCGGTGATCCCCTGTTCCTTCAACGTGTTCAACTCGTTGTAAAGCGTCACGGTGGCGACGTCGTACTGCTTGTCGATGAAGGGCTGCATCGAGAAAGGCTGCGACACGATATCGACGTCCGACTGGGCGATGCCTTCGGCCGCAAGCACCGAAAACAGCGTGTATTGCGGGCCGACGAACCATGTCGCTACCTTCTTGCCCTTGAAGTCCTTGACCGACTTTATGCCCGACTCCTTGTAGGCGACATAGGCGAAGGGCGTCATCTGCTGCGACATGCCGATGCAGATCAGCGGCAGGCCGTTTTCGCGGGCATAGAACATGCCCTCCGTGCCGCTGGCGATGCCGAAAGTGTCGGCGCCGGAGGCGACCAGAGTTTCGACGCTGATATTGGGGCCGCCGGGGTTGATGGTCGCATCCATGCCGGCCTCTTCATAGAAGCCCTTGGCCTTTGCTACATAGACGCCGGCAAACTGTGCCTGGGCGACCCATTTAAGTCGGATGGATACTGGCTCGGCAGCAGCGGCAGACTGGGTTGCGGTCAATCCGATGATGGCGACCATGGTCGCTGCAAGCAAGCCGTTTCGCATGAATAATTTCATTTTCGCTTCCCCTGTTGTGTGCAAAAAGGCACCTGCAATATACATGCCAATCAGAAATCAACGTGCTTTTCTGCTCCGATGCCCGGAAATCGCCATTATTTGCACAAAACGATCAAAAGACATCACTTCCATGCCAGAAAATAGGGCTCTTCGCCTAAATCTTTTGCGTTGATTATTCAAAATACTTCTTTATGCATAATGAGATGGCGGAATTCGGAACAGGGGTTTTGATGGCGGAAGACATGCTTTGGGCCGAAAGTTTCACCGCATTGAGCGAACGGATACGCACCGGCGTGCTTTCGCCGGTTCAGCTGACCGAACTCATGCTCGACCGCATCGCGGCCCATGACGGCGCGCTTCATGCCTATGTCTGCGTCTCTGCCGATATGGCGCTGTCTAGCGCGCGGCAGGCGGAGATCGAGATCCGCAGCGGCGGCTGGCGTGGCCCGCTTCACGGTGTTCCCATTGCTGTCAAGGACGTCTTCTATACCACCGCAATCCGCACGGGCCTCGGCAGTTCGATCTATGACGACTGGCAGCCGCCGTACGACTCCACCGCCACGGCGCGGCTGGCCGCTGCCGGTGTCGTCATGCTCGGCAAGCTGACGGCGACCGAGGGCGTCTATGCAGATCATCATCCGTCTATCGCGCCGCCGCTCAACCCTTTCGGGGCAAACCACTGGACGGGGACATCGTCGAGCGGCTCCGGCGTCGCCGTGACGGCTGGCCTTGCCTATGGCACGCTCGGGACGGATACGGGTGGATCGATCCGCCTGCCATCCGCCTGTTGCGGACTCGTCGGCATCAAGCCGACCTGGGGACGCGTCAGCCGGCACGGCGTGTTTCCGCTTGCCGAATCCCTCGACCATATCGGACCGATGGCCCGCTCGGCAGCGGATGCGGCAGCCCTTCTCGGCGCAATAGCCGGCGTGGATCCGGCCGATCCAACGGCGGCGCCCGTCCCTGTTCCGGATTATCTGGCTAGCATCGGCGATGGCATTGCCGATCTTGCCGTCGGCATCGACTGGCGCTTCATCAGATCCAGGGCAACGGATGAGGTCTGCGCCACCATCGAGCATGTGTTGTCCACGATCACCCGACTGGGGGCACGGATCGTCGATGTCGAGTTTCCTGGGACGGACGACATTCTGCGCGGCTGGGCTGTCGTCTGCGCCGTCGAAGCGGCCATCGCGCACCGCGAGACCTACCCGTCGCGTAAGGCGGAATTCGGCCCGCGGCTTGCAGCACTTCTGGAGCGCGGCAACGGCTTCAGCGGCATTGAGCTGGCCGAAGTCCTTTCCGGGAGGCGCGAATTCACCGGCCGCATGGCGCATCTTTTCAGCGACGTCGATCTTCTCGTCGTGCCGGGTCTGCCGGTCGCGGGCCCGACGCTCGATCACATGGCCTCGCTCGGCGAAGACCCCGAGGCCATTCTGGCGATCGGCCCGTTTACCGCTCCGTTCGACATTTGCGGCTATCCGACGATCACGGTTCCCTGCGGGACGAGCACGATGGGCATTCCCATCGGTTTCCAGTTCGTCGCCAAACCCTTTGACGAAGCGCTGTTGTGCCGTGCCGCACATGCCTATCAAGGCGTGACCGACTGGCACCTGCGCCGGCCGGCGCTTTCGCCGCATCAGGAGCAAAGACATGCGTGAGGCAGAAGCTGCATCCCCGAGGATCGACATGGCGTCCATGCCCGTGCAGCGTCCGGACGCTCCCGCCAGCCCCGCGCAAGACCGCGCCCGCTTCTTCAATTCAGGCAATGCCTTCAACATCAAACTTCCCGCCATCCCGGCGGCAATCTTCCTTGATGAGTCTGTACGTGCAGTCGATGCCAAGACGACCAGCCTGATCGCCTGCGACCAGTCGGCAGCCATCGGCACGTCCTTTGCCGCGACGACGCCCCTGATGCTGGCCCGCTATGCGACCATCGCGGCCGACGATGCGATGGTCGTGAACCTCGTTGCGACCGGCATCATCTGGTACGTGATCGGAGGCAGCGGCACGGCCGTGATCGGCAGCGACAGCTTCGACTGGGCTACCGGCGACGTGTTCGTGACGCCGGGTGGAGTCGACACCACGTTATCAGCCGGACCGAATGGCGCCGTCCTCTGGCTTGTGTCCAACGAGCCGCAGTTGAGCTTCGACGGGCTTCATCCCTCGACGGGTCCGGAGGCGGCCATCGAGACCGTGCACTATCCGGCTGCGGAAATCGCCGCGCAATTGCAGCGTGTCGTCGACGCCTCGGCAAATGAGACGACGTCGGGGATGGCGCTGATCTTCTCGTCAGCCCGGCACGAAGCCAGCCGCAACATCATGCCGTCGCTGACCCTGTCCCTCAATACCGTACCGGCCGGCGAGCAGCAGCGGCCGCACCGGCACAATTCCGCAGCAATCACCCTCATCTTGCGCGGCGACAATGCTTACTCCAAGGTGGGCGGCACGCGTTGCGACTGGTCGCCCTTCGCCACGCTGGTGACGCCGCCAGGCGACCCGCACTCCCACCACAATGACGGCGACGAGCGGGCCTTGTTCCTGATCGTGCAGGACGGCGGTCTGCATTCTCATGCGCGCACCATGGGGTTCACGTTTCTTGAAGCGAATGGCCCAAAAACGGATGACGGCGCATGACGGGCCGCAGGCAGATCCATCTCGGCCTTTTCATTCTGGGAACCGGCAGCCATGTGGCTGGCTGGCGCTATCCCGGCGCTTTCGGCAGCTTCCAGGACATCGCCTCCATCCAGGCGATCGCGTCCTGCGCCGAGCGCGGCAAGTTCGATATGATCTTCATGGGCGACAATCTCTATGCCGATCCGGCCGCCCACCCGTCCTATACCGTGCGGCTCGAGCCATTGACGATGCTGTCTGCCATCGCGGCCGCAACCTCGCGCATCGGTCTTGGCGCCACGACCTCTACCACCTATGGCGATCCTTTTTCCACGGCGCGCGCCTTCGCCTCGCTCGACCACATCAGCGCCGGTCGCGCCGCCTGGAACGCGGTGACGACCGCGAACACGGTTTCAGGCGCCAATTTCGGCCGCGCGCATCCGGATCACGGCCAGCGCTATGCGATCGCCGAGGAATTCATCGACGTGGTGCGCGGTTTGTGGGACTGCTGGGACGACGATGCCATCGTCGCCGACCGGTCGAGTGGGCTTTATATCGACCCTGAAAGAGTCCATGCACTCGATCATGTCGGCCCCTTCTTCGCCGTCAAAGGCCCACTGAACATCGGCCGCGCGCCGCAGGGCAGGCCGGTCATTCTCCAGGCGGGCGGCTCTGGTCCCGGTCAACGTCTTGCGGCCCGCACCGCCGACGTCGTCTTTTCCGTGGTGCAGGATTTCACGGAGGCGCAGGCGCAGTATAAGACCTTCAAGGCGCTGCTGCCCGAATTCGGCAGGCGCGCCGAGGACGTGACGCTGCTGCCGGGCGTCATGCCCGTCGTCGGGCGCACCGCGCGCGAGGCCTTCGACAAGCTCAAAGTTCTCCAGAGCTTCGTGTCAGAGACCAATGCACTGTCTCTGCTGTCAGACCGCTTCGGAATGGATATGGCCGGATATGATCTCGACGGACCGGTCCCCGATATTGCCCTTCCCGACAGCTACCATTCCTTTGTTGGTGTCATGCTGGCCAAGGCGAGGCGCGAGAGTATGACCTTGCGCGACGTCTACAACCTGATGGCGGCCGCGCGTGGGCACTGGGTGCTTTGCGGCTCCGCCGAGCACATAGCCGATACGCTGCAGCACTGGTTCGAGAACGGCGCCGCCGACGGTTTCAACATCATGCCGCCATATTTCCCGGAGGGGTTCGACGATTTCGTCGATCTCGTCGTACCCATCCTACAGGAGCGCGGGCTCTTCCGCACGGACTATACCGGCGCGACGCTGCGCGATCATCTCGGCCTCGACCGGCCGGCGCCGCTTCGAGTGGATCGCGGTCAGACCGACACGACGGCGCTCTCCTAACGAAACATCGTCGCAGAGAATAACACAGGAGACTTCCATGGATTTGCGTTTGACCGGCAAGACGGTTCTGATCACCGGCGCGTCGCAAGGCATCGGCGCCGGCCTTGCGAGAGCCTTTGCCGAGGAAGGCTGCGCGGTTCGCCTGACGGCCCGCAGTACAGACAAACTGACGGCTCTCAAGGCAGACATCGAACAGGCCTTTCCGGGCGCCTCCGTATCGCTGTTCCCGAGCGATCTCACCGAGCCGGGCGCGGCCGAGCTCCTGGCGGATGCGGTCGGCGATGTCGATATTCTGGTCAACAATGCCGGCGTTATCCCGTCGGGCTCGCTGTTCGATATCGACGAAGCGAAATGGCGCGCGGGCTGGGAACTGAAGGTCTATGGTTATATCAACCTCTGCCGTCTCTACTATCCACGTATGAAGGCGACCGGTGGTGGCGTCATCATCAACAATATCGGCAATGGCGGCGAAATCGCCGATCCGCGCTACATCGCCGGCGCCGTCGGCAATGCCAGTCTGATGGCCTTCACCCGGGCGCTCGGCGGATCGAGCCTCAATGACAATATCCGCGTGGTCGGCGTCAATCCGGGCCCGGTCGACACAGACCGGATCTACAACATGCTGAAGAAGCGCGCGAAGGACGTGTATGGCGACGAGGAGCGCTATGGTGAACTCGCCCAGACCTATCCGCTGGGCCGCCCGGCCCATATCCACGAGGTGACCGACCTCATCGTCTTCCTGGCGTCTTTCCGCTCAGGCTATACCTCCGGCACGATCCTGACCGTCGATGGCGGCATCGCCTCGCGGCGTTCGATCGTCTGAGGCGGGCATGGTGCTCCTCCGCCCGAAACGTCTCGGAATGCTCATCCCCTCGTCGAACACCGTCGTCGAACCGCAGACTGCTAAGCTTCTGCCCGCCGACGGATCCGTGACCGCGCATGTGTCGCGCATCGGCGTAGTGACGATTTCGGCGGACGATGCTTCGCTACGGCAGTTCGAGCGCGACAGTATGCTGGCGGCGGCCTGGCTGTTGGCAGACGCGGAGGTCGATCTCATCCTGTGGAACGGAACGGCTGCAGGCTGGCTCGGCTTCGAGCGGGACATCGCTTTGACGCACGTGATTACAGCGCATACCGGCATTCCCGCGACGACGGCGACGATGGCCCTCAACGATGCCTTGCGGCGGCACGGCGCCCGGCGCATCGGTCTCGTCACGCCCTATGTGGCGGAGCTCGAGGCGCGTATCATTCAAAATTATGCGATGATCGGCATCGAGATTACCTCCGCGGTTCGCCTGAACCTGACCCATAACACCGACTATGCCGCCATTCCGCCCGACGAAATCGCGGCCATGGCCCATGAGGTCGCGCGGGAGCCGGTCGATGCGATCCTCATCCTTTGCACCAATCTTGCTGGCGCGACGGTTGCCGCGCCACTGGAAAGGCAACTCGGTATTCCCGTGCTCGACTCCGTCCGCGTCGCCATTGAACATAGCCTTGGATTGCTGCACAAGACCGGTTCATGAAGCGAAGATGCCCGACCGTAGGGCTCAGTGTGCCAGGTCCTGGTAGCGCGTAACAACGAATATGCATTGCTCCTTCAATGCCTCACTGAGGATCATCGGGACGCTCAAACATCACGGGTGAATTTTTCGAACGCTGGTGTGATCCTCGTGGAACGATCGAGACAGGTATCGTTGTGGACCTGGACCAGGTCCCTTCGGTCGCAGCAGGCGTAGCGTTGCTGCAGGGCCGACGGTTCGATATCCTTCAAGGCACTGATATCTAAACAGACTGGATGCCCTACCTAGTTCATGAGCCTCTTGAATTTTGTCGGCACTTTGCGTATTTTGATATCGAAGACATCATTTATATAGAGGTGATATCAATGCCGGCAGTCACCATTCGAAACCTGTCTGACGAAACACATCGTGCTCTGCGGGTGCGAGCGGCTCATCATGGCCGGAGCACCGAGGCCGAAATCCGTGACATTATTGAAGCCGCTGTTCGTCCTCATGAACGAGTTAAGCTCGGTTCGTTGCTGACGGCTATTGGTCGGGACGCTGAGCTTTCCGATAGCGACATTGAAACCCTGCAGAAAAGCCGCGGCAAGACACCTGTTGAACCGATGACATTCGAATGATCTTGCTGGACACCAATCTTATATCCGAGCCTTGGAAGCCAGTTCCTGATCAGGCAGTAATCGCCTGGTTGGACGATCAAGCTATTGAAACGCTGTTCCTCTCCGCAATAACAATCGCTGAACTTCGCTTCGGGGTCGCTGCCATGCCGTTAGGGAAACGGCAAACTGTCCTTCGCGATCGCCTTGAGGGCGAAGTGCTGGCCCACTTTTCCGAGCGAATCTTGTCTTTCGATCTGGCTGCTTCTCAGTCTTATTCCGAACTAATGGCGCGTGCTCGAATATCTGGGAAAGCGATCGGCACTGCTGATGGTTATATTGCAGCCACCGCGGCAGCAAACGGCCTTGCGATCGCAACTCGCGACACGCGCCCTTTTGAGGCTGCTGGGCTAAAAGTTATAAACCCCTGGTCCAGATAACGACAGAATGTATGTGGTGTGGTGAGTCCGTATCCCATCAAGAGCCCATACTCTGGTTGCGAGACGCGTTCACGACCAAAGTGCTCCTTTGGGACGGGTTTACCGGCGAAAGCATCAAAAGGGGGCGATATCCAGCACAAGTGAAATGAGGCAAGCTGCCGCTGCAATCAATGCCAGGTAGGTGAAGATCATTCCGAAGCCGCGAAGCGGAGCATTCGCGCGCAGCATGCCGACCGCGTGAAGCAGCCTTCCAAGGCCTAAGGTTCCACCGATCGCAAAGACCAGCCAGGCTGCCGCACCCTGCGCCTCGACCAGGCCGAGCGTTATGACGCCCAGCGGCACATACTCGATGAAATTACCCTGTGCCCGGATGCGGTGTTGGAGCTTCTCGTCACGACTATCCCCCACCAGATCGCCAACCTTAATGCGCCGCAAGGTGACAGGGATCGACAGCATGACAAGGGCGACGGCGAACGCCGCGGCAAAGAGTGAAGTGATGGGAACGTGGATCATTGTGAGTTCTTCCATGTGTCGGGCGGATAACTGCGGGGCCTGGGTCCCCGCAGCGATCTGGCGAAGCGCGCGTCAGCGCGCGCCGTCGATGACCATGCCGCCATCCGGCGAGAGGGTGTAGCCGGTCAGGAACTGTGCATCCTTGCTCGCCAGGAACAGAAGGACAGGCGCGATGTCGTTCTCCGGCGAGCCATAGCGTTGCAGCGCGTTGTTTGCCGGCGGCACCTCGATATCGCCCCAGGTCTCGGCCACCGGCTGAATGTTGTTCACGGTGATCTTGTCAGGTCCCCACTCTCGTGCGGCGGTTCGCGTCAAAGCGCGGGTCGCCTCCTTGGCCATGTTGTAGGGTGCATAGGGCAGCATCCCGAGAAGCGCCGCCGGCGAACCGAAGTTGATGACGCGACCTTCTCCGCTCGCTTTGAGATAAGGATAGCAGGCTTGCATCGTGCGCAGGGTCGCGATCGGACCTGTATCAAAGTTGCGCTGCAACTGCTCGACCGACAACTCCATGATTGACGACATGACAGCCGAGGGATCGAAGGCGTTGTTCACCAGAATATCGACCCCGCCATAGGCTGCGACCACCATGTCCACAGCCGCCGTGATCTGATCGGCGCTGCTCACATCACAGGGCACCCCGAGCGCCGTTCCGCCGGCGGCCTCGATGTCCGCGACGACCGCTTCCACATTGGCGGGTGTGATTGAGAGCACCGCGACCTTCGCGCCTTCCGCTGCGAATAACTTGGCGGTCGCCCGTCCGATACCTCGACCCGCGCCTGTGACAATCGCGATTTTTCCGTTGAGTCGACCCATGTTTGTCTCCTGTGAATACTGGGCTGAGATGTGGGTTACGCCGTGGCGTTGCCCGTTGCTGATGACTGGCGCATGGCGGATCCAGCGCCGGTCAGTGATTTGAGCTGGTTGCTCCAAGGGGCCGCACCCTCATCGCGCATCCCCGATCGTCTCGGCTCCGAAGGGAGCGTAGGGCGAAGGCATTTCGCGCGCGGCATTCTGGGTGAAAAATGATCCGGCGATCAGCACAAGACCGACTGCCGCCGGTAGTGCGGCCTTGATATCGCGCACGCCCAGATGGGCGAGAACGGCGAGGGCCAGGTGATAGAACATCCCGGCATAGGCGAGATCGCTGAGCCCTACGCTGAAGCGCGAAAGGATCGCCGCCACGGCGAGAAGCTTGATGATGATCAGGACTTGGACAAGGTAACCGGGATAGCCCAGCTTGACGATGATCTGCCGGACTTGCTCGCTTCTCGTCAGATAAAGCAGAGCGGATGAGAGGTAGAGCAACGACAGCATCGCTGTCGCTATCCAGTATAAATTGGTTTCGGTCATAGGGGTTCCTGCCCACCAGTGGCCCGGTGAGGTCCTCGATAAAATGGCTTGTTTGGGCGCTGGCGCATTTCCATGATGCGGTGGAGCGTGTATTGAAAATGTAGCCTATGAGCGGGAAGCGCAAGTAGGATGAATTCTTGGTGGTAAGTATGGAAAACCAGACCAATGGCGATCGTGTCGCGACCATGCAGGACGAGATGCGCCGGGCGTTCACGCTGCTCTCGGGCAAGTGGAAGCTTGAGATCATGTGGCTGCTCAACCAGCGGATCTATCGCTTCGGTGAATTGCGAAAGGCGATCCCGGGTATCACGCAGCACATGCTGACGGCACAACTTCGGGAGCTCGAAGCCGACGGCCTGATCTCTCGTACGATATTTGCCGAGGTTCCGCCGCGTGTGGATTATGAGATAACGGCCAAGGCCCGCGGTCTCCAGCCGACGATGGAGGCCTTGGCTGCCTGGTGGCGGGAATATGGGACCGACGTTCCAGCCAAGCCGGCAACGCGTGGCCGCAAGGCGGGCAGCGTCACCACCACCCGGAAGACTGCCCGCTAGGCGTCAAGCGGTTGAAACCACGCAGCCTCGCCTTACCGCGCCTGCGCGGCCGAACAGGCCGTTGGTTGATCCGCGCTGAACCCGAGTGGAGATGCGCCGGTCATCCGGCGCCCACGCCCGACGTCTCGTCGCCGGAATTACTGGACGCGTACGCGTTCATGATCGCCCCCAGCAAGCCGGGGAAACGTGCGTTCACCTCGGCAAGACGCAGGTGGTTTCTCATCTGCTTGCCTTGGCGCTCGCTCCGGATCAACCCGGCCTCCCGCAAGATCTTGAAATGATTGGAGAGCGACGATTTCGGGATGACCCTGTCACCCAGCGCCGAGACTGTTGAGCAGGCCTTGATGCCGCCCTCTTCCATGATGTTGACGAGAATTGCCGCCCGGTCGGGATCCGACAGGGCATGAAGGATCATTTCCGGCTGAACATTCTCGATTGCTGGGTGAACTATAGGTCTCATGGCTTTTCCATATCGCAGCTTGACACACAGTTCAACAGTTCTATATTTCCGAACTGTAGAACTGACGCGCCTCAATCCGATGGTGGCTGAATTTCGCTTAGCAAAAAAGGTAACGCAAATGAACAGACTCGAAGGCAAGGTCGCCGTCGTAACCGGGGCGTCGAAAGGTATCGGTGCGGGCATCGCCAAAGCTTTGGCAAAGGATGGCGCGGCCGTGGTCGTCAACTACGCGTCCAGCAGGGAAGGTGCAGACGCCGTCGTTGACACCATCAAGGCCTCCGGAGGTAAGGCCATCGCCGTCCAGGGCAACGTGTCCGTCGCCGCCGAGGCACAGGCGCTGATCGAGGCGGCGGTGTCCGAGTTCGGTCGGCTCGATATCCTCGTCAACAACTCGGGCGTCTGGGAGGCTGGACCGGTCGAACTGTTCACCGAGGATCAGTATCGGCATGTCTTCGATGTCAACGTGCTCGGCGTGCTGCTGACGACCCAGGCTGCGATCAAGCACCTTCAGGAAGGCGGCAGCGTCATCAATATCTCCTCGTCGATCACGACGCTGCGATCGCCGGGCACATCGCTTTATACCGCGAGCAAGGCAGCGGTGAACGCGATCTCCGACGTGTTGGTCAAGGAACTCGCGCCGCGCAAGATCAGGGTCAACGTCGTCAGCCCCGGCTTCGTTGCAACGGAAGGAACTAAGGCCGCCGGCATCGCAGGATCTGAGATGGAGGCTGGCATCGTATCGCAAACGCCGCTCGGTCGAGCCGGAGAGCCGGACGACATTGCCCGCGTGGTTGCATTCCTCGCATCCGACGATGCGAGCTTCGTGACCGGCGAGAACATCCTGGCCAGCGGCGGCTTGCGTTGATGCGTCGGCGCTGGGCGGCTGGCCGGTGATAGGCCGGCTGCCCAGCGCCACGCTGATGAAACGCAGGCAGCGAGACCTCAATCGCTTTGCACCTTACTCAAAATGAAAAGGAAAGATCCATGAGAGCCGTTCAATACGAAAGTTATGGCGAACCCGACGTGTGCAGATTGTCGACATCGCTGCGCCGCACGCCGGCGCCGGCCAGATCCGCATCGCGGTTCGGGCGGCAGGCGTCAACCCTCTGGACTGGAAGCTAAGGTCGGGAATCTACCGTGATTTCATGCCGATAGATCTCCCCAGCGGCGTTGGCGCCGAGGCGGTCGGTATCGTCGACGAAGTGGGCGACGGCGTGTCCAATGTCGCGGTCGGTAATCGTGTATTCGGTATCACCGTTCGCCGGACCGCCATGGCCCAACATGCGGTGCTGACCAGTTGGGCACACATTCCGGACGGCATGTCGTTCGAGGTGGCAGGCGGCCTTGCGATTGTCAGCGAGACGGCGACGCGCATCCTTGATCTGGTTGGTAGCAAAGCCGGAGAGACGCTGGTGGTGGTCGGCGCCTCGGGCGGGGTGGGCAGCGCGGTCGTCCAGGTGGCGCGCCAACGCGGCGTCAAAGTGATCGGCGCGGCAAGCGAAGCAAAGCACGATTATCTTCGCAAGCTCGGCGCGGTTCCGACGACGTACGGACACGGGCTGCCAGCCCGCGTCCGCGCCCTTGCACCGCAGGGGGTTGATGCAGCACTTGACCCTAGCCGGGGCAGGCGTCATCCCCGGTCTCATCGAGATGGTGGGCGATCCTGCCCGTGTTCTGTCGATCGCGGACATCGATGCACCCAAACACGGTGCGCAGGTCACGATGTCTCAGGACAGCCATCCTGAAATCGCCCTCAGGCATGTCGCCGCGCTCTATTCCACGGGCGCGTTTGACCTCCCAATCGAGCAGGTCTTTTCGCTTGAGAAGGTCGCGGATGCGCAGCGGCGTAGCGCGAGCGGAAGAGTTGCCGGAAAGCTCGTCATCACCCTTCCCTAATAAAATTGTTGATAGTTCTGCATTTGCGGAACAGGGCAAAAATGCCGGTTATTGAAACTGTCATGCAATGATGCACTATCCGCCCTACGAAAGTCGCTATGGTGACGTCCGAATGCCGATACCGTCAAGAGTGTCCACGCGCCAGGGTTGCGGGTAAATGTGGTCAACTCTCGTGAAATCAATTTTCTCCCGGCCCGACGTTGTCACTTACAACTGAGACAATCCTCCAGCGATCTTGGGTTCTAACCAAAGAAAAAAAGTCTATCGCGGCGTTTTGCGCGCCACTTGGAAAATTCATCGTCAAGTATTGTTCGGCAACTGCCACGTCGCCCAATATTCGAATATTTCTTTTGCCGACAGTTTCGGAATAGCCGTTTTCTTGAATGCCATTCGCGAGCTGTGCCTGCGTGTAACGGGGAAGATCCAGAATGGAAATTTCTGCGTCGGCTGGAAAGACTCTCAAATCAGGGGCGCAGTTGCGCCGCCAGTGCATCGGCGCCCTTGTCTATGGCCACCTCAGACGCCTTCAAAGCGCCGAAGCTTGCGCCGACATTCATTGCGTTGGGGTATTGCTTGCTGACATAGGCCAGCAGCAGAGCATTGGTCGTCGCGTCGTAGATTTCCACGGCGTAGTTTGCCGAGCCGGTCATCGAGCCTTCCTTGCCACGTGCGGCCTGAACAGCATTGTAGACGCCGCCGCCAACATCAAGATGTGAGGCCGGCCCAAGGAACGGTGTGGTTTTGCGTGCGCCTGTGAGCGTCAGGTGGACACGAAGGGTTCCGGGCGCGGGCGAATTGACGACCGAAAATTGCGTCTGCAGCGTCTGTGTGATTTTTTTTTGCATGTAGTCGGCTAGCGCCGTCTTCTCCTGCTCGCTGACTTTCACAAATTGATTGTCCCGCCCCTGGTAGATTGTGACCGGGTCTATGATGACCTTGTCATACTCGCTCCAATTCGCCCCGCCATCGTAACGGTACGGGATGCGACCAGTCCTGTCGTTCGGGTCGGGTTTAAGCTGTTGGGCAGAGGCAAGACCCGCATAGGCTGAGGGATCTGCAGTGGCGCAGCTCGTAAGCGCCCCGCTTGCAACGATGAGGCAGACGCTCGCAATGGACTTTGTTTTCAATAGCATAGACTCCAGCCTGCTTTTTTGCGCCATGCGGCGATTGCGGCTGACGCTTAAATAGCTGCTGAAGACATTGCGGTGTCTTCATTTATGTTTGGAGATGTTCGCGCTGGCGCAAGTTCAGGCGGCGGGCGTCAGGTCTGGCAAGTTCGAAGCCTGAACAAGCTGGCCTTTTGGCAAGACAATCTCCACGATGAGGCCATTTGGCAATCGGTCGAGCAAGCTCATTGACCCCTTGTGGCCAATCACCACAATTCCATGCGCGATCGCGAGACCCAGTCCAAACCCACTGCCTTTGGCGCTAGTCTGCCGGGACTCGTCAACTTTGAAAAACGGCTCAAGGACTTTTTTCTTCATATGATCCGAGAGGCCGGGGCCATCGTCTGACACTAGGACAACGATGCGGTCGCCCTGGTCTTTCAATGAGATCTCGATATTTTCGCCATATCTGGACGCATTGTCCACCAGATTGGAAATGGCCCGCATCAATCCTTGCGGCATGCACAGGCATGTCAGGCGTCTTGGTCCGACAAACCGCGTCATGACGCCGGTATCTGAGAAGTCGTCGGCAATCGTTTGCAATAAGCTCGACAAATCCACCTTGCGCACGGGCTCGAACCTATTGTCCAGAAAGCTGAGGCTGGTGTCGATCAGGGAGGACAGCATCGTGATGTCCGCAAGCATCATTTCCTTGAGCGCAGGTTCATTCGATCGGTCGATGCGCATGCGCAGCCTCGTAAGCGGCGTCCTGAGGTCGTGGCTGATGGCGCGTAGCACGCGGGTTCGCTCGCGAAGCATCGTCTGAATTCGGCTTTGCATGATGTTCAGGGACGCAGCCAGGCTTCTGATTTCAGATGCGCCTTCCGCCTTGAACGGCTCTTCGGAATGGTCGTCCATGCTGACGCGCTGGGCGGCCGCCGCGAAGCGGATGAGCGGTTCGGTGACCAGCCAGCTGCCGAGATATGCCAGAAGTATCAGTGGAATGACGATTTTCAGGATGCCGCTCGCCATAGCGGGCGCCAACCAGACGCTGCTCGGAAACTGCGGCATCGTGAAGGATAATGCCCGAGTCTCATCGACTTTAACGATGAGCGCAGGTGGTTCGCTGTTGGATGAAACGGCGTTACGGAGCGCCGTCAAAATACCGTCATTGATCAGTTCCTTGATCTGTTTGAGAATTTCGGCGTTCGGCGCCCCAGGCGTGTAGACGAAGGAAGCAAGATTGGGCTCAGCCCGGTCTACGGATGCGCCAAGGCGACGGGCGAACTGAAGCACTGCGTCTTCCTTCTCCCGGGTTTGACGTTCGGCAAATTGTTCAAGCACCATCTGCACGCGGCCAGCGAACAAACCGATCTCGATGCCTTTGTCGTGGCGGCCATAAATAAATGGCTCCGTTATGGCCGCCGCCGCCGAGACGAAGACGACCAATAAGATGGCGAGGAACAGGAGTTGCGTGCGGATGGAGGCGATACGCAATGCGCTCATCTCAACGGCTCAACCTTCGAGGCGAAGAGATAGCCGCCCAGTCGCACCGTCTTGATGAATGTCGGATCCTTGAGGTTCGGCTCGATCTTCTGGCGAAGCCGGCTGATGTGGGCGTCGATGCTGCGTTCGACGGGCCCCGCCGCGCCTGCATGCGTCATCATCAGAAGCTGTTCGCGCGTCAGAACCTTGTTGGGATGGCGACAAAACGCCCAAAGCAAATCGAACTCTGCAGTGGTCATGGAAACCTGAGCGCCCTCAGCGTCGAACAACTCCCGGCTTCTGGGGTCAATCCGCCATCCTGAGAACACAAGGGCTTCACGGTCGTCTGCCACACCATCACGGTCAGAGGCCCTGCGCAGGATGTTTTTGATGCGCGCCATCAGTTCTCTGGAGTTGAAAGGCTTGGTGACATAGTCGTCAGCGCCCAGTTCCAGCCCGAGAATCCGGTCTATATCTTCTCGAAGAGCCGTCAACATCAGAATTGGCGTCTTTCCGGAGGAGCGCAGTCGCCTGCAAATGCTAAAGCCGTCTTCGCCGGGAAGCATCCCGTCAAGGAGCACGAGATCGAACTCGTGGCGGGCCAGCATCCTGTCCATCTCGATACCATTTCCGACAGAAGCTGCCTCGAAACCGCTGCCTTTCACGAGATCGACAAGCATGCTTGCGATATCGCCATCGTCCTCGACAATCAATATACGAGTGTGTGCTGTTGCAGCAGGTTTGAGTGGCGCTGTATTTCCAGGCTGCTGCATAGACATTGCCATCTCTAAAACTCTTGGCCTATCGGCCTGTCCGATTTGATGAAAGGCGCAGTTTTGCCGCGCGTCATTCGATATCTAACCGATCCCATGCAAAACTATGTTCAGAAATATTGCAAAATGTTGCGGCAACCGGCTGCAGCGTTGATACGACGATCGAAGGCCTGTTTCTTCTCACATTTTCATGTGCGCCCGGGATCGTTGCGCATAATCCGCAACATTTCAGAACATCACTTCATTTGACCCATCGGGTTGCCCAGGCTCAATATCAGCAAGCTTTTCACATCTCGGAGATTTCTTCATGGCGACCATAAACGCAAAATACTCAACGAGCGTGAGCTTTTTTGATTTCTCGACGCTGCTGCTCGCTGAAGACCATACTGAAAAATCAAGCCAATATGTCGCTGACTATGTTGATTATAAAGAGATTTTTACGGGAACGAATTTGAGCTACAGCTGGCTCGGCGTCCCGAAGGGAGGGACGATTACCGGATATGAGCGTGTTTCCGACGATGACGGCGCGGTGGTAACGATTACGGGCCTTTCTGTCTCAGCGTCGGAGCTTGGGGAAGCGGCAAAGAGCCTGACTGACCTGAGCGATGACAAGGCGCTAACGAAGAAGATCTTCGCAGGGGCTGATGTGATCAATGGATCACGCTATGCCGATGAACTGAATGGCTATGCCGGGCATGATGTGATTACTGGCGGGCGCGGGCGCGATATTCTGACTGGCGGCGCGGGATCGGACACTTTCGTTTTCGCCAAAGGTTCCGGCGTTGATGTTATCACCGATTTCAACGCGAGCGACCATTCGTCCTCGCATGACCTCATTGACCTCAGCGGCTACACATCCGTGAACAGCTTTTCGGATCTGGACGTGCATCGCTCCGGATCCAGCGTAATCCTCGATCTTGCAGGCAGCGACAGGATCATTCTTCACGATGAGAAGGCCGCCGCGATCAACGCATCCGACTTCATTTTCTGAGGGGCGACGGCCAATCGCTCGCTTTTCCCTGCCGTGGCAACGGCTTTTGCTATGGATGTCCTCGACAGGCGCAATCGCGTCTGCCGTCGCGCCAAAACGCGACTCGCCTCGCGCTTTGACAAAACAGCCTCCTGATGCAGGGCGCGTTTCAAACCGATCTATGATGACGCATGCAAACGTGACGTGCGGAAGAAATCCCCGCGCGTCACATTAAGCGCCACCTTATGCCCGCAAAGGTTGTTCAATGAATAAAGATTCAAGCTATGCAAGAATAGTCATCTTCTTGCCTGAGACGATTGCGGGAAAGATTTCCAAAAAGCTCGCGGATAGCGGATATACGGCACATGTGGCGCCGACGGCGCCTGATGCATTTGATGCTCTGCGCTCCGAGGACGTATCATTTGCTATTACGACGCGCGCCTATATCGATATGATACGCAGAATCCGCGCTATACCTGTCCTCAATCTAGAGATTTTCTTTCATTCCAGCAGTTCAAACAGCGCCGCGAGACATTTCGACACAAAAGCATTCCTGGAGCGAGTGCAATTCCTGACCAGATCCCGCTCAAGTTTGACGGATCATTGCGCCCACGCTGCTGGCGCTGCGTGCTGATGGGAAAGACGTGTCTGCCTCGCCGGGTTATGCACTTGTTCGCGGTGGAGTGGGCGAGTTTGGTTCTGCACGCCCAGACGGCGTAACCTAACATGACGCGCCACTTGATTTTTCTGCGGAACGACTGGGGTCAACGTTCAACGCCTACTGTAGGGTCAACCCCCACGCCGAAACACAAACCTTCTGGTTGGGTATTTTCTGCCGACGGTCTTCATTAGGCATTTGCGGCATTCAAATACACTGTGGCCAAAAGCGAGCGCCTGATAGCAGATCAACGGCGACCCGCGAAAAAAGCCATCATTGCCCACGTATCGGGCGAGACCAAGCGTCGCGTCGCCGTGCCTTTCGATGCAGACCTGCGCCGGGTGACGGAAGAGGCCGTTCACGCGCTTGCCGAAATCGTCTCCTCCGGGCGCACTCCGCCGCCCACCACGCGGCGCGAGCGCTGTCGCGCCTGCTCCCTTCTCGAACACTGCCGGCCCGACGCCGTGCAGCGGCCGGTGCGAACCTGGCGGTCGCGCATGGTGGAGAGCAGCCTCGCGACCGAAAGCGCCCCATGAAGAAGCTGCTCAACACTGTTTATGTGACCACCGAGGGCGCGGCGCTGCGTAAGGAAGTTGAAAATCTCGTCGCGGAGATCGAGGGCGTTGAGCGCAGCCGCGTGCCGTTGCACATGCTGTCCGCGGTGGTCGTGTTCGGGGCCATCCATGTGTCGCCACCGCTGATGGGCGCCTTGGCGGCGGCGGGCATCACGCTCACCTTTCTGGATCGAAACGGCCGTTTTCAGGCGCGGCTCGAAGGCCCGGTCACCGGCAATATCCTGCTGCGGCGGGCGCAATACCGGGTGTGCGACGCGCCCGAAGAGGTGGTGCGCTCCTTCCTCATCGGCAAGATCGCCAATCAGCGCGCCGTCCTGATGCGGTCGCTGCGCGATTACGGCGACGACCATCGACCCGAGGATCGGCAACGCATCGAGACGGCCACCGAGCGGCTGGCGCAGATCCTCCGGCGCGTCGAGCGCGCCGACGACACGCTGGACCGGCTACGGGGTTCGGAAGGGGAGGCGGCCAATCTCTATTTCGGCGTCTTCGATCTCCTCATCCGCTCGCCCGATCCCGAACTGCGCTGGACCGTGCGGTCGCGGCGGCCGCCGCTTGATCCGGTCAACGCGCTCCTGTCCTTTCTCTACACGCTGCTGACCCATGATTGCCGCTCGGCGCTGGAAAGCGTGGGGCTCGATCCCGCCGCCGGCTTCCTTCACCGCGATCGACCCGGCCGGCCGAGCCTTGCGCTCGACCTCATGGAAGAACTCCGCCCGGTGCTGGCCGACCGGCTGGCGCTGTCGCTGATCAACCGCCGCCAACTACGCGCCGGCGATTTCGAACGGCAGGAGGGCGGCGCCGTGCTGATGACGGACGAGGCGCGAAAGACCGTGCTCACGGCCTGGCAGGAGCGCAAGCGGGAGGAGCGCATGCACGCCTTTCTCGACGAAAAGGCCCCGCTCGGCCTTGTGCCCTATCTGCAGGCGCAGATGCTGGCCCGACATCTGCGCGGCGATCTCGACGCCTATCCGCCATGGTTCTGGAAATGAGGGGGCGCCATGCTGGTCCTGGTCACCTATGACGTCCGCACGCTTGAAGGCAATGGACAGGCGCGGCTGCGGGCCGTCGCCAAGGCCTGTCGCGATTATGGCCAACGGGTGCAGTTCTCCGTCTTCGAGATCGAGGTCGATCCCGCGCAATGGGTTAAGCTGAAGGCGCGGCTCGAAGGCATCATCAAACCGGAGGTGGACAGCCTGCGCTATTACTATCTCGGCGCCAATTGGCAGCGGCGGGTGGAGCATGTCGGCGCCAAGCCCGCCGCCGACCTCAACGCGCCGCTGATCATCTGAGACGCCAGGCCGTTTCCCCAGGCGTCCCGCCTGGTGACAATTTCCGGCGCGAACCCCAAGCGCGCCGCAAAAGCCCGGCAGGTTCGCACCGGCGCCAGCTCTTTGAAATCGTGAATTGTTTACTGCGCGGCGTCATATCTCCGACAGCGTTTCGCCGCCCGGCCGCCCTGTTTCGCGCATCGGCTCTTTGCAAGTGAGCAATATCCGTGCTTTGCACCCAGACAGTCGCCTCTCTCGCGGAGGTGTGGATCGAAACACGCGATTCGGATTGTCGGTGTCCTTGACGACGGTGCCGCTTCCCTCGCGGAGGCGTGGTCAAGATCTTGACGGAGATACGACCGATGATGATCCTCCCGTCGTCGATCAGAGAGAGGTTCACCTGCTGGCGGCGCATCTTTCCGATCGAGGAGCTCCTGACGCTCGCTGCCATGCTCGCAAAATGGGCAATTCAAGATAATTTTTGCAACCAGGCGTGCAGCGGCAGCGAGAATTGTCGCTTAGACCTCTGGTATACTTTTACATTTGATCTTGGCACAACACTTGCATTCCCATCTTGTATGCAAGACAGCGACATCAGCAGCGACAAGAGAGCCGGAATAGAGGAAGCCATCGTTTCAGGGATCCTGTCCGGCCGCATAAAACCCGGAACGCGGCTCGGCGAAAGCCAGTTGGCGACTGTATTTTCCGTTTCCAGAACCCGTGTGCGCGAGGCGCTGATGCGGCTTGAGGCGCGGTGCATCGTGCAGGTCAGCCCACGCCGCGGCTGGTACGTGATCGAGCCATCGGCCGAGGAAGCGATGATGGTCTATGGCGCGCGCCGGGCGCTGGAATCGGGCCTGGTGCGCTCACTGACGGCCCTGCCGCCCGATGGCGCCGCCATTCTGGAAACGCATCTCGATCAGGAGCGGGCCGCCATCGCCTCGGGCGACCGCCAGCGCCTGACCTATCTCATGGGCGATTTTCACATTCGCATTGCCGAGCTTTCGGGCAACACCGTTCTGGTTGACATCCTGCGCGATCTGACGGCCCGCACCATGCTGATATCGCTGCAATACCAGTCGGACTATCACGCCCGCCAATCCCATAAGGGCCATTGCGGCATTGCCGCAGCGCTGGTCGCCGGCGATTTTACCCGGGCGGCCGAGCTCTCGATCGAACATCTCGACGAAGTGGAAGCCGGGCTGGACCTGACCGTGCGCCCCGACCCGCTGGCCGATCTTCGCCATTCCCTTTCCATGCCGACCTCACGGAACGTCAATCCAGACGCATCCGGAACGACCTTCCCAACAACAACCAGGAGAACAACTGAATGCTGAACCGCAGAAACCTGATTATCGCCGCCTCGGCAATGCTCGCCACCCTGACGCTGACAACCGCGCCGCAGACCGCCTATGCCGATGCGCTGGCCGACATCACCACCCGCGGCGCCCTGCGCGTTGCCGTTCCCCAGGACTTCCCGCCTTTCGGCAGCGTCGGCGCCGACATGGCTCCTCAGGGATACGATGTCGACATGGCCAAGTTGATTGCCGACAAGCTGGGCGTCAAGGTCGAGATCGTGCCGGTCACCAGCGCCAACCGCATTCCCTATCTGCAGACCAACAAGGTTGATCTGGTGATCTCTAGCCTCGGCAAGAATGCCGAGCGCGAGGCCGTGATCGACTTCTCCAAGGCCTACGCGCCATTCTTCAACGGTGTCTTCGCACCGGCCGACGTGGCCGTGGCCAAGGCCGAAGACCTGTCCGGCAAGAGCATCGGCGTGACCCGTGGCGCCGTCGAGGATCTTGAACTGACCAAGATTGCCCCGGCCGATGCCACGATCAAGCGCTACGAGGACAATAACGGCACGATCTCCGCCTTCCTGTCCGGTCAGGTAGACGTCGTCGCCACCGGCAACGTCGTCGCTGCCGCGATCCTTGCCCGCAACCCGCCGAAGCGCCCGGAGATGAAGTTCCTGATCAAGAATTCGCCCTGCTATATCGGCCTCAACAAGAATGAGCCGGCGCTTCTGGAGAAGGTCAACACCATCGTTGCCACAGCCAAGACGGACGGCTCGCTCGAGGCCATCGCACAGAAATGGCTGGGCGCCAGCCTTCCCGCTGACCTTTGATCCCTCTGATGTGGGCCGGTCGAAAGATCGGCCCGATCTCCTCCCAAGCTCCTTCAGAGAGGCTCCGCATCCATGACATATGTTTTCGATTTTTCCTGGCTTGCCGAATATTATCCCGTTCTGGTCAAGGGCATATTGATCACGCTGGAGCTGATCGCCATCGGCGGTATTTTCGGTATTGCGCTCGGCATCGCCTGCGCCTGGGCGCGCGCGCTTGGCCCCTCCTGGATCAAGCCGGTGGTCGGGGCCTATGTCGAGATGATCCGCAACACCCCCTTCCTGATCCAGCTGTTTTTCATTTTCTTCGGCCTGCCGTCCCTCGGCGTGCAGATGGGTGAATTGTCGGCCGCCAACCTCGCCATGATCATCAACCTCGGCGCCTATAGCTGTGAGATCATCCGCGCCGGCATTCAGGCGACGCCCAAAGGCCAGTTCGAGGCGGGCTCCAGCCTGGCGATGACGCCGTTCGAGACCTTCCGCCATGTCGTGCTGGTGCCCTCCCTGCAGCGCATCTGGCCGGCGCTCTCCTCCCAGGTCATCATCGTCATGCTGGGATCTGCCGTCGTCTCGCAGATCGCCGCCGAAGACCTGACCTTCGCGGCCAATTTCATCCAGTCGCGCACCTTCCGCGCCTTTGAGGCCTATTTTGTCTCGACCCTTGTCTATCTGCTGCTGGCCATCCTGCTGCGGCAGGTGCTGCTGCTGGCCGGCACGATGATCTTTCCGAGGAGAGCGCAGCGATGATCGAATTCACCACTTGGGATATCCTGCGCAACCTCCTGCTCGCCACCCGCTGGACGATCCTGCTGTCGATAGTCTCTTTCGTCGGCGGTGGCCTGGTCGGCGGGATCCTGTTGTTCATGCGGATCGGCCGCAGCCGCGCGCTTCGGATCGTCTCGAAATATTATGTCGAGCTGTTTCAGGGAACGCCGCTCCTGATGCAACTGTTCCTCGCCTTTTTCGGGCTTGGCCTCGTCGGCATCGACGTTCCGGCCTGGCTTGCCGCTGGCGTGGCGCTGATCCTCTGGTCTGCCGCCTTTCTGACTGAAATCTGGCGTGGCTGCGTGGAATCAATCACCAAGGGGCAATGGGAGGCCTCCGCCAGCCTGGGCATGGGCTACCTTGAACAGATGCGCTACGTCATCCTGCCACAGGCGCTGAAAATCGCTATTCCACCGACGGTTGGTTTTTCCGTGCAGGTGGTGAAGGGTACGTCGCTGACCTCGATCATCGGCTTCATCGAACTGTCCAAGGCCGGCACCATGGTGACCAACGCCACCTTCATGCCCTTCACCGTCTACGGCCTCGTTGCCCTCATCTATTTCGCCCTTTGCTGGCCCCTGTCGAAAAGCAGCCAGATCCTCGAAAGGAAGCTCAATGTCGCTCATCGAAATCACTGAAGTCCGCAAGAGCTTTGGCGCAAACGAGGTGTTGAAGGGCATCAATATCAACGTGCAGCCCGGCGAGGTGATCGCGATCATCGGCAAGAGCGGATCCGGAAAATCGACGCTGCTGCGCTGCATCAACGGCCTGGAGACGATCAATAGCGGCTCGATCGCGGTGGCCGGCGCGCAATTGCTGCCCGACGAACTGCATCTGAAGGCGCTCAGGCTCAAGGTCGGCATGATCTTTCAGCAGTTCAACCTGTTTCCGCATCTGACCGCCGGCGGCAATGTCATGCTGTCGCAGATGGTGGTGAAGAAGACGCCGAAAGCGGATGCCGAGGTGATGGCGCGCAAGATGCTGGAACGGGTTGGTCTTGACCACAAGTTCAACGCCTATCCCGATGAGCTGTCCGGAGGCCAGCAGCAGCGCGTCGCGATCGCCCGGGCGCTCGCCATGCAGCCAATCGCGCTGCTTTGCGACGAGATCACTTCGGCTCTCGACCCTGAACTGGTGGCCGAAGTCCTCGCCGTGGTGCGCGAGCTTGCGGCAGAAGGCATGACGTTGATGATGGTGACCCACGAGATGAAATTTGCCCGAGACGTCTGCTCACGCGTCGTCTTCATGCACCAGGGGCGCGTCCACGAAATCGGCCGCCCTGAAGAGGTCTTCACAGCGCCGAAAACGCCTGAACTGAAACAATTCATCGGTTTTCATTGAGTGATCGGGTGGATCCACGTGTCGAGATTTTCCATGTACTATTGGCAGGCGAAACAAAGTCAAACTAGGAGGGCCTGTCGCAAACATTTTCGGAGCGCGCGATTATCCCGTGCGTATCTTCATTTTCATGCTTTGTTAACCTTTTGCAGTCCGAAGAGGCGCGCAAGCAAATCGTTCTGATCGTTGACAGTCCAGCCGCCGGAAAAGCCAAAGCCTTTCCTCAACCACAGCATCGCCTCGAAACCCGCGATGGTTCGCCGCGCCGTGTTGAAGGATTGGAAGCCACCGATTTTTGGCATGTTCTTCTCTACCCGGAAATGGTCGCTTTCAATACCTTGCTGGAGATGCTTGGAGACATAATGCACGGGGTCCGGATGGAGAAGCCCATCACCAACCGACGTTTTGATCGTTGACGGGAAGGTGTTGGCCACGTCCGTCCCGATCCTGTTCGGCGACAACAAGGGTTCGTCTTTGAGCATCTTGCGAAAGACCCGCTTGGCGGCGTCGAGATCGCGCTTAGCGGTCAACAGGAAATCCACAGGATTGTCGTGTTTATCAATGGCTCGGTACAGATAGCGCCATTTGCCGCGGATCTTGACGTAAGTCTCATCGATCCGGATCGAGCCGCAATGGTGTCGCCGAAACTGCCGCAGCCGTTTTTCGATCATCGGCGCAAAAGCCAATACCCAGCGGTTGATCGTGCTATGATCGACCTCGAAGCCGCGCTCTGCAAACAATCACAATTTGCCACACACTGGGGTCGTCTCGGGCGTCTACGTCATCAAGGCTTGCGCCGAAACACAATCTGAAATTCGCTCAGGATGATGGCGCGGCCCCGACGCCGCGCAGAACCAGGTCGGGAATGGCCTGCCTGCCATGCAGGCGCGAGACATGCGCGATCATAGCCCGCATTACATTGGAGCGACCCGTTTCAAGGGTGATGTGGCGGGCGGAGCTAAAATATAGATATTCAAGCCCACGGGCAGCGCCCGCAGCGCCCAGCTCTTTCAGGGCCGTTTCCGATGCGGGCGGCAAGGGCAGATCTGGAGACGCGGTCATCCATCCCAGCATCAGATTGATTTCGCGAAGACTGCCAGCGCCGAAATTGCCGATGTCCGTGGCCTGCGCCGCCGAGGCGCCGCTATGGCCTGCGGCCACCAGAGCAAGGCATTTCAGCACCCGCATATGCCAGTGAAATTCCGAGCCGGGCGTGGCCAGATCGATGCCCCGGTCGAACAGCTTGACCGCTTCGTCATACCGTCCGCGCGCATATTTCAATTGACCGAGAATGGGCAGGGCGGCCGTAAAATCCTGTGTCGGAGGGAAGGCGCGCTCGGCAATTTCCTCTGCGAGGTCAAGATGGCCGCGGTTGATGAAATAGAGTAGCTTGGCCGCCGCCAGCATCAGCAGGGGATTGCTCCCGATGCCGGGCAGGCAATCAAGCACCGTGCTCTCGATTTCCGTCTCGGTTCTGTCGCGCTCCTCCAGCCTCATTCCGGCGAATGGCTCGGTCAGGACAAGCTTTGAGAACAGATGCAGGCACCATTGAAGCGCGGCATCGGAATCCTGCGGATTCTGTTGGCGGATTTTACCGAGCAGATCGCCCTTCGCCAGCCATTTCGGATTGTCGGCAGACAGCAGCTTTGAGGCGCTTTCAAAGCGCGCCTCGATCGCGTCGTCCTCGGATATGCCCAAGCCGCTCGAGGCTTCTTTCTGCGCTTGCTCCAGAGCGTCGACGACGCCAGCGGAAACCCGGAGCGCCTCGGCTGCAAATGACGCGTCATCCTCGACGTCGAGTTGCAACCGGAATGTCTTCATGATGCGCTTGGATGGCATTTCGCGCAAAGCGGCGGCGCTGCTCAGCCGCCCATGATCCGCGTGAAAGCTCACTTGCAGGGAGTAGCGCGATTTTTCAGGGACAACCCGCAGAAGCTTGTCGAGATTGGCAACCTTGCGCACCGGACCAATGCCGGCGGACAGGGCATCCTGAAGCCGATCCATCAGCACCGAAGCCTGCCGGCGGAAGGGATGGCCATCAAGCTCGGATGTCAGGTCGATGACCAGGAAGGCATCGAGCGGCGGGGGAGGCGCTGGCGTTGCGATCCAGAGGTAGCCTTCGCCATACTGAGTCGCAATGAATGCAGGCGCCTTCGCATTGTCCCCCAGCTTGGACCGCAGGCGATTGACGAGAAAGTCGATATTGCGGTCGGATGGCTCGGAAATTCTCGTGGCGATCTCGTCCAGCAGTCGGCTCCGACTCATGAGGCGGCGCGGATTGCCGATCAACGCCAGCAGCAGGGCCCGTTCGCTGCGGGTGAATCGCACTGTGCGCCCATTGCGATGCACAAACATGCATTCAGGATCGATTTGAAGTTGTCCGAAATCGAGCCCCTGCGTCTTCTCCCCGGATGA
Source organism: Rhizobium sp. SG_E_25_P2 (assembly GCF_029892285.1). Classification (GTDB taxonomy): domain Bacteria; phylum Pseudomonadota; class Alphaproteobacteria; order Rhizobiales; family Rhizobiaceae; genus Rhizobium_E. The sequence continues at coordinate 33,913 of NZ_JARXVM010000013.1, read as the reverse complement.
GACCAGATCCATTTCTACTTCCATTGCCTGAAGATGAATGGCGCCGAGTCGGTCGGAGCACATCTGGGTAAACTATGCGGCCATGGCTGGCGCGTCCAGCATGACGTCACACAGCGCGTCAGATTTGACGCGCGGTCTATTGCGACAGGCTGCAGAAATGGCCGTTGGTATGATCCGTTTCACTGAATGCGCACTGGCGCTCAGATCAGGCGCTTGATTGCTAGAGCCGCCCTGGGGGCAGTTGTAGGCCCGGCTGCATCGGCGCGAACAAATTTCCGATTCTCAAATTTTCTGCAAACAATTGATTGATAACTCTCAGTCACGAGGTCGGCTTCACTGCAGGATTGACGTGTCGCGCGCGTCGGACGTGTCGCATCGCCATTTAACGAAATTATTGAATATGGATATGGAAGGACGCTGTGGTGAAGTTTACAGGGACTGGCAAGGCGGACTCTTTTGTCGGAAAGACGGGCGTCGCCGACATCTTCCAATTCACGCCGCAGACCTTCAGCTCCAACGACAAGATATCGGGCGGAGGCGGCAAAAGCACTGACGAACTGCGCTTCACCAGCGGCGGCGTGATCATAGCTGCGAGCTTCGCCAAAGTATCAGGCATCGAGCATATCCGGCTGGCCAATGGCGGCAATAACCTGACCGTGACCAATGCGCTGGTCGGGTCGGCCGCCGACGACATGCTGAAGGTGACCGGCGGTTCCGGCAACGACGTCGTCAATGCCTCAGGCGTGACGACGACCGCCAATCGGATCCAGATCATCGCCGGCGCCGGCAATGACGCGCTCACCGGCGGCGGCGGGGCCGACAGTTTCAGCTTTGCGGCCAAGCACCTGACCGGCAGCGACAAGGTCGTTGGCGGTGAGGGCGGCGCCGTGGACCAGCTGGTCTTCTCAACAGCGGGCGCGATTGCAGCCTCCGACTTCGCCAAGGTGTCCGGCGTTGAGCAGATCGTTCTGGCCAATGGAGGCAATAGCCTGACCGTCACCAATGCTCTGGTTGGTTCGGCCAACGGCGATGTGCTGAAGGTAACGGGCGGCTCCGGTAGCGACATGATCGATGCGTCTGGCGTGACCAAATCCGCCAACCGCGTGCAGATCATAGCTGGCGCCGGCAATGACACGCTGATTGGCGGCGCCGGCAATGATACGCTGAAAGGCGGCTCGGGCAATGATACGCTGAACGGCGGCGCCGGCGAGAACATGGTTTCCGGCGGCAGCGGTGTCGACACGGCGGTGTTTGCCGGCAACGCGGTGGGATACGTTGCATCCTACGATGCCGACGGGCGCTTAACCATTTTCAAGTCAGGCAGTTCATCGCAAATCGACAATACGGTCGAACTGCTGCAATTCGGTGATGTCGTCATCGACCGTCGTCAACCGGGCGCGCCGGTCATCATCTCGGCGACCGCAGTCGATGGCGACATATCGCCAGGCGCCACCACGAGCGACGCAACGCTTTTCCTCAACGGCACAGCCGATCCATTTGCGCGGATCGTCGTCTATGATGGCGACGTCCAGATCGGCATTGCCGTCGCAGGCGCTGATGGCCGCTGGATCTTCGACCATTCCAGTGTCGCGCTTTCGAATGGCGAGCATTTGTTTTCAGTATCGGCAAGCTACGGCGAAGGCCTGCCCGCAGTTGCAGGCGCTGGCGCTGGCGCGACATTCACCGTCGAAAGCACCGTCGACAATATCGATCTCACCACACTCACAGCCAGCCATGGCTTCGTTTTCCAGACTATCGCCGGAGATTTTGTCGGTTTTTCCGTCTCCTCGGCGGGCGATGTCAACGGCGATGGCTTCGATGACATGATCGTTGGCGCGATCGGCGATGATAGAGGGGGCGACTTTGCGGGCGGCGCCTATGTGATCTTCGGCAAGGCCTCTGGGTTTGGCGCCCTTGTCGGCGGTCGTCGCGTGCTCGACCTCACCACGCTTACCGCCACCCAGGGCTTCTTCATCCAGGGGGACGCCATGTACGACGCCTTGGGCATGTCCGTGTCGTCGGCCGGAGATGTCAACGGTGACGGCTTCGACGATTTAATCGTTGCTGCAAAACGGGGCGACGACGGCGGTTCCAATGCGGGCGAAGCCTATGTGATTTTTGGCGCGGACGCCGGCTTCGGCAGCCTTGTCGGCGGACGTCGCGCGCTCGATCTCACCACGCTCACCGCCAGCCAAGGCTTCGTTATCCAGGGCGACGCAGAAAATGACAACGCTGGTGGGTCGGTGTCGTCGGCCGGAGATGTCAACGGTGACGGCTTCGACGATCTCGTCGTCGGTGCAACAGGGGGAGGCGACTACGATACCGCTGCTGGCCAAGCTTATGTGATTTTCGGTGCGGCCTCCGGCTTCGGCATCGACGTTTCGGGCCGAAAGGTGGTCCACCTCGCCGTTCTCACACCCGACCAAGGCTTCATCATCGTGGGCGATCAAGCAAACGAGGCGGCCGGCTTTTCGGTATCGTCAGCAGGTGATGTGAACGGTGATGGCTTCGACGATCTCATCGTCGGTGCGCCGGGCGGGTCAGACGCAGGCGGCAGCTTCACTTATCAAGGCGTTGAATATTTTAATGAATCCGGAGAGGCCTATGTAATTTTCGGCACAGGCTCCGGATTCGGCACCAACGTGTTTGGTCGGCAGGTGGTAGCCATAAGTGATCTCACTGCAAGCCAGGGCTTCATCATTCAGGCTGATGCCGCAGGCGACTTTGCCGGCGCATCGGTGTCGTCGGCCGGAGATGTCAACGGTGACGGTTTCGACGATCTCATCGTCGGCACGCTTTACACCAGAAGCGCCTATGTGATCTTCGGCTCGGCCTCCGGATTCGGCGTTGACGTGTCAGGCCGGCAAGTCGTCGACCTCCACACACTCACAGCGGATCAAGGCTTCATCATTAAAAACCGTTCCTACGGAAATTCCGTGTCGTCGGCAGGCGATATCAATGGCGACGGCTTCGATGACCTGCTCGTCGGCGGCTACGGTTCCGGCTATGGCGGAAAGCTGGCTGGCGGGGCCGTTGTGGTCTTCGGCACAGCCTCTGGCTTCGGCAGCAATGTCGAGGGTCGCCAGGTCATTGACATCGGCGTGATAACAGCCAGCCAGGGCTTCATCATTCAAGGCGGAACCCCTCTTGAAGCCGTCGGCTCGTCCGTTTCCTCTGCCGGCGATATCAATGGCGATGGCTTCGACGATCTGATTGTCGGCGGGCCGGGGGTCTATGGAAGCGTCTATGACGGCCACGCCTACGTCCTCTATGGCGGCACATTTGGCGTCAGCACGAAGTCGATCAATCTTACGGGCGCCGCAGCGGCGGAAATTCTGATGGGTGGCGCCGGTGGCGATACGCTTGAAGGCAAGGGCGGCGCTGACATCTATCGCTCCGGCGCCGGCAATGACCGGATCGTGACCTCCGACGCCGGCTTCCGGCTGATCGACGCGGGCGGCGGCAAACAGGATATCATCGCCTTTGCCGGCTCCGGCTTTACGCTCGACGCCCGCAATTTCTCCAATGCCGAGATCACCGGGATAGAGGGCTTCGATCTCACCACGGGCAAGAACACGCTTATCCTCGCCGCCGTCGATGTGTTCCACTTTTCCAATGTGGGAAACAGCCTGTTCACCGGCGCAGACAGCCACAACAATCTCGTGGTTGCGGGCAATCGCGGCGACAGGCTGAAATTGTTCGACACCGGCGCGGGGGATGCCGACTGGGTGTCGACCGAGCTCAACCGCAATCTCGACGGCACAGCTGGCGGCGACTATACTTTCGTCAATCTGGTCGACAATGACAGCCACAGAGTTCTGGCCTCGATCGCGGTCGATCACGACGTAACGCTGATGCTGTAAGCGGGTTCCGGCCCGGCGGGCGCTGGTTGCGCCCGCTGTGCCTGTTGCTAAAAGAAATTGCGCCATGACCCGAATGAAGGAAAATGCAAAGGTCCAAGGCCGTTGGACTTAACCAGCCTTCAAACCCGAAATAAATGAACCCATGACCAGCATGCCTGCAAGCGCCCCCAAGCTCGAACTCCTGACGTCGCGCCAGTTCGTGTCCTGGCTCCGGGAAACGGGCGGATCGATCGCGCTTTCGACCTATCAATCCGGCAAGGTCCTGTTCGTCGGCGCGAATGCCCAGACCGACAAGTTGTCCGTGTTCGAACGCACGCTTGAGCGTCCCATGGGCATGGCGGTTAGCGGCGACAGGCTGGCGATTGCCTCGCTCTATCAGATCTACACATTCGTCGACGCCCTGGGAAACGGCGAGACGGCCAATGGCGCGGACGCCGTCTATGTGCCGCAGATGAGCCATTTTACCGGCGATCTCGATGTCCACGACATGGGCTATGCCGCCGATGGCAAGCTGGTGTTCGCCAACACGCTGTTCTCTTGCATTGGCCAAATTTCCGAGACCCATTCCTTCAGGCCGATCTGGAAGCCGTCGTTCGTCTCGAGGTTGGCGGCGGAGGATCGCTGTCATCTCAACGGGCTGGCGATGAAGGATGGCCGGCCTGCCTTCATAACGGCGGTCGGCAAGGGCGATGTGGCCGATAGCTGGCGCGACGCGCGTGTCGCCGGCGGCGTCGTGGTGGATGTCGAGACCAACGCGATCGTCTGCTCTGGCCTCTCAATGCCGCACTCTCCACGCTGGCACCACGGCCAGCTCTATGTGCTGAATTCAGGCAGGGGCGAGTTCGGCAGGGTCGATCTCGCCTCCGGCGCGTTTGAGCCGATCGCTTTCCTGCCGGGCTATGCGCGCGGCCTCACTTTTTCCGGCCATTACGCCGTCATCGGCTTATCGGCCCCGCGCTCCAATCGCACATTCGAGGGCCTGCCCTTGCAGGACCGTCTCGATGCGCAGGCCATGAAGCCCCGCTGTGGATTGCAGGTGGTGGATCTCCGCACTGGCGACGTGGCGCATTGGCTGGCGATCGAGGGCGTTGTGACCGAGCTCTACGATGTCATCGCGCTTCCCGGACGCCGCTCGCCATCAATGATTGGCTTCAAGTCCGACGAAATCCGCCGGGTGATTTCGCTAGAATGTTAGTTAAATCTAACAGAATCTTCCGTATTGCTCGTGGTCCCACTGTTCGCGCCGAAGTTTGGCTATCCGCTCGGGCACATCATTCTGGCAAAGCGTGATGTCGTAGAAAAACCTGAGAGCACCTAGCTGGCGATTGAACAGATTTGCTGCGTCGGACTGGCGGTATGCGCAAGGAGATCCAGGATGGTCCGAAACGGAACCGGCTTACAATAGCGGTATCCCTGGCCGAACAGGCATCCCAGTTCGATGAGCGCCCGTTCCTGCTCCTCGGTCTCAATCCCTTCAGCGATCGTTTTGAGCCCCATCTCGCTACTTAGAACCACCAGTGCGCGAGTAATTGCAAGGTCCGATGGCTTGCAGTTGATGTGTTGCACGAAACCTCGATCGATTTTCAGCGTCGTCAGCGGATAACGCTGCAACGAGCTGAGCGAAGCGTAGCCCGTACCAAAATCGTCAAATGCAATGCCCACTCCCAGTTCTCGAATAGCGGTCATGGCGTCGAAGGAGCGGTCATCATCGGCGAGCGCAATGGTTTCCGTCACCTCCAGTTCGAGCCGCTCCGGTTTCAGGGAATGACGCTGAAGGGCATCGGCGACTCTATGAATGAGATTGATAGCGCGCAGCTGACCTGGAAAGAGGTTGACGCTCACCTTGATGTCATGCCCCGACGCCTGCAAGTCGCCGGCGCGCGCGGCGGCTTGATCGAGTGTCCACCAGCCGATTTCCAGAGCCAGAGCACTTTGGTCCAACGCTGGCAGAAAGGCACCCGGAGCAAGCAAGCCCCGTTGTGGATGGTTCCAACGCAACAGCGCTTCGAGCCCGACAATCCGCCTGTCGAGAAGATCGACTTGCGGCTGATAGAACAATTCAAGTTCGCCGCCACGGAGCGCTCGAAGAAGCTCATCGCGAAGTTCTCGGCGTGCGGCAGTTTCGCTGCGCATTGTCGCATCGTAAATTCGAATGACATTTCCGCCTTCGGCTTTAGCCCTGTACAACGCGAAGTCCGCACTGGCGATCAGTTCTTCAGCGTCATTTCCGTGAGCGGGAGCAAGCGCTATCCCGATACTGGTTCCAAGCTCCAGCACGTGCCCTCCTACGTCGAAAGGCTTGCGGAATGCTTCAAGGATCGCTTGTGACTGAGCGTGGGCTTTAAGAGGGTCGTTGGTCCCGTTCAAGAGCACGGCGAACTCATCCCCGCCGATGCGAGCAACCTCTGCATTTCGGCCGAGCAGGTAGGGGAGGCGCACGCCGATCGCCTGCAGAAGGCAGTCACCGACCAGATGTCCGTGCGTATCGTTCACCTCCTTGAACCCGTCCAGATCTAGGAGAATGATGGAAGCCGCACTTCCCGAATCAAAACATTCCGAAAGGAGCGTGGAAAACCTGTGGCGATTTGAAAGTCCGGTCAATGTATCCTGACTGGCCAGCCGAAGCAGCTTGCTTTCCCGTTCTCGTCGATCGCTGATATCGGTAATGACGGCGCCTGCGCAAAACCCTTGCTTGCCACTCCATACAGAAAGGATGATTTCGATGGGAAACTCTGTACCGTCCTTCTTCAGGGCACAAACTTCGACCGGCCGTCCGCCGAAATGAGGAGCCTGTCCCCCTGCTACTCGCTGCAGCCCTGCCATATGCGCGCCCCGCATCCGCTCAGGGATGATGATCATGATCGGCTGCCCGATCATCTCGGCCTTGGTGTAGCCGAACAACTTGCATGCAGATGGGTTGACGAACTCTATGTTTCCCTTGCTGTCGATCGACACCAGAGACAGGTTCGTCGCCTCTGCAAACTGTGCGACGGTGAAAGCTAGGTGCCTGTTTGCTTTTGAGAGATGTGTTTCCGGCATTGGTGCGAATGGCCCCAGGTAAGCTTTGTTCAGGACTTGCGTGCGGCGATAGCGCTGTATGATGCTGTACTACATGAGTGAAGTTTGATTTAATCAGCTTGAGAAGAGTTGCTGGTCTTCAGTGCAGGACAGCATCTGCTGACCATCATTGCGGCCATCATCCTTGGTGGCACCAGTCTGTTCGGCGGACTCGGCAGCGTCTGGGGTACGCTGATCGCAGTCCTTATTCTCGGCACGCTGAACAACGGCCTGACGCTGATGAACGTGTCGTCCTTCTGGCAGGACGTCACCTGCGGCATCGTCCTTTTGATGGCGGTCGGCCTCGATCAGCTGCGCGTGCGCCTGCAGAGCTGACGCTTTTCACTATTGCATCGGAGAAACAGAAATGACTGAACGCCCCTTGAAGGCCGGCCTTTTCGGCATCGGTCTGGAGGCCTACTGGCCGCAGTTCAAAGGTCTGGAAACACGGCTGCGCGGCTATGTCGATACTGTCGAGGAAAAGCTTGCGCGCCCCCTGCGTCGAGGTCGTTAACCTCGGGCTGATCGATATACCCGAAAAGGCGCTCGAGGCTGGGCATCAGTTTCGCCAGGCGGACGTCGATATCATTTTTTTCTACATCACCACCTATGCCTTGTCTTCGACCGTTCTGCCGGTGGTACGCCGGGCAAAGGTCCCGGTGATCATCCTCAACCTGCAGCCGACCGTGGCCATCGACTATGCCACCTTCAACGCACTCGGTGATCGAACCGCGATGACCGGCGACTGGCTGGCGCATTGCTCTGCCTGCCCCGTCCCCAAAATCGCCAATGTCTTCCATCGGGCAGGCATCAGCTTTCATCAGGTGACAGGTGTTCTCACCGATGATCCGATCGTCGAGGAGGAAATCAACGACTGGATCGAGGCCGCGCGCGTCGCGCATTTGATGGCGCATAACCGGCTCGGCGTCATGGGCCGCTACTACAACGGCATGCTCGATATCTATTCCGATCTGACCGCGCAGGCCGCTGCCTTCGGCACCCATATTGAAGTGCTGGAAATTGATGAACTGGCGCGGCTGCGGGAGGATGTCAGCGAGGCGGATAATCTCCGCCTGTCTGGCGACGATCGAAGCGGAATTCGATGTGCAGCCGGATTGCGACCCGAAGGAACTGGCGCGGGCGGCAAAAACCGCCGTGGCGCTGCGTAAGCTGGTGAACAAGAAGTCGCTCGGGTCGCTGGCCTATTATTACGAGTCCCAGCCCGGCCACGAATACGAGGATATCATCACCTCGATCATCGTCGGTTGCTCCATGCTGACGGCCGATGGCGTGCCGGTGGCCGGTGAGTACGAGATCAAGAACGCCCAGGCCATGAAGATTATGGACAGCTTCGGTGTCGGCGGCTCGTTCACCGAGTATTATGCTATGGATTTTGCGGCCGACGTCGTGCTGATGGGGCATGACGGGCCGGGTCATACCAAAATTGCCGAAGGGCGCACCAAGATCCGGCCGCTGCAGGTTTTCCACGGCAAGGTCGGCTCCGGCGTCAGCGTCGAGATGTCGGTGAGGCATGGACCGGTGACGCTGCTTTCCGTCATCGAGAGTGCCGGCAAGGTTAAGCTGCTCTGCGCGGAAGGCGCCTCCGTCGCCGGTCCGATCCTCGAAATCGGCAATACCAACAGCCGGTATCAGTTCCCGCTCGGCGCCCGCCGGTTCGTCGAGGCGTGGAATGCGCAAGGACCGGCCCACCACTGCGCCGTCGGCGTCGGGCATATTGCCGGGCGCATCGAGAAACTCGCGAAACTGCTCGACCTTGAGGTCGTGAAAGTCTGCTGACCTAAAACGAGTGTAGATATGAGAGAAGCGTCTGCAATCTTCTAGACGCCAATGCGCAATGGCCTGCAAAAGTTGGCCATTTACAAAGACTAGGAACGGACACCGCCGTGCATCTAAATGTCGAAACCTTCGAACTGCTTGCCGTCAGATCGCTGTTGCCACCTATGTTCGGGCGCAAAGGCTGAACGCCGTTCATCGAAGAAGGTCAGGCTAAATTCCAAAATTTAAACGAACGGATTATCGAAGCCCAAAAAATATATTACTCATGTATTACGACAGGGCCTACTGCGTTACAATATGAGGATGCCTCTATTGCCTGTTGCTGAATTGAGGGGTTCCGGCATGTGGCATATGGAATTTTCCGATATTGATGAAGCGAACGAGTTCACCAGTGACTTGGAAACTCCTGTCGTACTGAATACCGACAAGCAAAAATTCCACTTTCGCGGCAGGTCCCTTCAAGCTGACAAGTTGCTGATCTTTGCCTCCGCGTCGGCTACCGGATACCACGCACGATGCATCGGTGCTCTGGATGATTTTGTCTTTGCTGTTCAACGCAAAACGTTAGATCTTGAAGAATCCTCGCCGATTTCCGCCGACAGAGTACCGACCACGATTCTTGTCGACCGGAGGGCCTCGGAGGGAAAATTTATAGAGCCGATGTCGTCTCAAAAAGGGATGATCATCGAGGCACGTACCCTGAAAAAAGCACTGTCCGACCGGCTCGGACATGAACATGTTGCTCGTATTGCATTCGAGCCGGACGGTATGCCCCTTCCCATTCACCTCGCCTGCGAAAGCATCTGCGACACTTTGCAAAGAGGGCTTGCCGAACATGGTGGGCTGGTTGGCAACCCGCTGGCCGTTGCCAATCTTCAGGATGCCCTTATCAATACCATCCTGTACGGCTCCCGGCACTCCTACTCTGCCGCGCTCCGGCATGGTTCGGTCGAGTTGCCCCGGCTTCTTCGCAATGCGCTTGAGTACATCCACGCCAACGCACATCTGCCGATAACACCCGCAGAAGTGGCAGTCGCCTCAGGGCTCAGTATTCGGTCACTGCAATTGACTTTCCGTGAACAACTGGAGACCACCCCACAACTCTATATCAGAAAGGTACGGCTGCAGCGTGCCTACAATGACCTCAAGACTGGATGCGGACCGAGTGTCGCAGTGATTGGTCAGAAATGGGGCTTTCGTTCGTCCGGCGAATTCGCGCGGCTCTTCTACGCGGAGTTTGGAGAGAAGCCAGGAGAACTGTTCAAGCGAGGGACATGAGCGCTGAGAGGATCAAAGATCACTGATTCGCACGAACGATAAACGGTCCGCATATATCGACTTGCCAGCGCTAAGATTTACATATTCCTAATTCTTTGCGCTCCTTCTAGGTGAAAGCGCGCTTGTCCGTGAGCAGATCCTGCCGGATGCCCGCGTTGCAAAACCGGATGGAGAGACGCATGTTTGGTGTGAAGTTTGGCGCAGGTGCAGTCCTAGCCGCGCTTGAACGTTCTCAGGCAATTATTGAATTCAAGATCGACGGGACCAGTTGCCGACGTTCACAACGCGGTTATCGGTATGTTGGTTGATCGGGTATCTGACATTCTAACAATCAGAAGCGATCAGATTCAACCACTTCCTGAGATCACCACGTCTTTCGACAAATCCTTTTCGGACGGTATGGTCGCTCAGGAAAGCAACATCTTTTGCTTGCTAAATTTGGCAAATTTGTTCGGCGATTTTAATGCCAAAGTTCTGGTTGCGTCGGATAGCGACAACCCGGAGTAGAAAAACGAAACATCCCGGTCGAACTGGAAATCCCAGGGCTTAAAGGACGTCGGTGGATACATTCATGCAGCGAGAGACCGGCCCGACCGTCGGAACAACAGGGCAGCACCCGCGGGCGCCGGCGTGGTTCGACGATTTGCCGCTGCCGTCCCTTCTGTTGAACGGAGCGGGGCAAGTCCTGGCTTCCAATCGGTTGGCGATCGACTTCTTCGGCCCGGGCGCACGGGACGGTCTCTCTCCTGGAACGTTCTTCGAGACCGTTGACGGCCCCCTACCCAAGGCGCTGCTCACCGGGCTCCTGACGGCGCCGGACCGGGTTGAAGCCATAGAGGTCTCCGTGCAAGCCGGAGGGCGGCTCGCCCATTGCCGCGTCCACCTCAAGACGATGCGAGCCGGCGGCGAGCCGGACGCGCTGCTTCTGCAGATCCAGGATCTCACGGACATCACCGCCCGGGAGGCGGAGCATGTCCGATCGAAATCGCGGTGGAACCTCGCCCTTGCAAGCGCCAAGACCGGCATCTGGGAGTTCGATCTGCGCAGCGGCCAGCAGGCCTACGCAGACTCTTGGAAGACGCTGCGCGGGCTCGGCCCGGGTGACAGTTTGCCGGCGTCCCTTGATGAAATCATGGTCGCCATCCATCCCGATGACCGCGACCGGGTGTTGGACATGGTGCTGCGCCAGCGCGACGGTGATCAGAGCTGCAACGTCTACGACTACCGCCTGCGTCGGCCGGACGGCAGTTGGCTCTGGATCGAGTGCCGCACGTCCGCCGTCGAATGGGGATCCAACGGCGATCCGCTCTTCATCGTCGGCACCGACATCGACATCACCGACCGAAAGCGCTCGGAGGAAGCTCTGGAACGCTTGTCGCGGCGGCTCTCCATCGCCCTGGAGGCGTCGGGCATCGGGGTGTTCGAGTTCGATTTCGAAACTGGACTGTGCCAATGGGATGCGGGCATGTTCCGCGTCTACCGACTGGAGGAGACGAAGGACGTGGAAGTGAGCGGGTTTTGGGAGGCGACGCTCCACCCGGACGACAAGGCGCGGATACTCGCCCGTGTCGACCATCATGTCGCCAGCCTAATGCCATTCTCCGACGATTACAGGGTGATCCTCGAGGGCGGCGATGTGCGCGACATCCGAATGAATGCTTTACCCTTCGTCGATGCCGACGGTCACCGCCGCATGATCGGTGTCAACTGGGACGTCAGCGACGACCGCAACCTGCGTCGCGCGCTCGAAGACGCCCGCCGCGTGGCCGAAGCCCGCAATCGGGACCTCGAAAACGCCAAGGCCGAGATCGAGCGCATGGCGCTCCTGGATCCGCTCACCGGCCTGCCAAACCGGCGCTATCTCGACAACCAGCTCGTCCGCATGAAGCTGGATCCGGACACGGTCTCGGAGGGTATGGCCGTGCTGCATATCGATCTCGACCGTTTCAAGCAGATCAACGACACCTTCGGTCACGATGTTGGCGACAGAGTGTTGAAGCAGGCGGCAAGCGTCCTGCGCGACAACACAAGGTCGGGCGACTTCGTCGTGCGAATCGGTGGCGATGAGTTCGTTCTCTACGCCCCGGGCCTGACAGACCCTGACGACCTGTCCTCACTTGCCGACCGCATCATTACGACCATTTGCCAGCCGATCCGGATCAATCAGATTGAATGCCAAGTTGGCTGCAGCATCGGCATCGCCGTCGGCCGCGGCGAGGACATCGACCTACTTCAAGTGCAGCGCAACGCCGACATCGCGCTCTATGTGGCCAAGAACAAGGGGCGGAGCCGCTTCGAATTCTTCGTCGACGCGACGCAATAGGCCCAGTCGGCCCGAAGCTGTGGTTTTGGCCAAGTGAGGAACGCAAGCTGAACGACGTAGCTTGCCAGCTCCTCCCTTCGCCGCCGATTTCATATATGTCCGCCTCAAGTGAGCATCAGTGGCTCTCGGCGATATCGGCCATTTGACATAAAGGGCATTGGTTTCGTTGACTGCACCAGTCCGAGAAGCCGAAGCACGATAGCTACGACCACAATCTCGCGGCATGATCTGAAAATGCCTCTCCACTTCTCCGAAGCAAGTCCAGCGTGCCTACAATGACCTCAAGACTGGATGCGGATCGAGTGTCTCAGTGATTGGTCAGAAATGGGGTTTTCGTTCGTCAGGCGAATTCGCGCGGCACTTCTACGCGGAGTTTGAGAGAAGCCAGGCGAACTGTTCAAGCGAGGGACATGAACGGTGCGGGGAATTAAAAGATCACCGATACGCAGGAGAGATAAACAGTCCGCATATATCAACTAGCCAGCGCTATGATTTACATATTCCTAATTTTTTGCGCTCCTTCTAGGTGAAAGCACGCTTGTCCGTAAGCAGATCCTGCCGGATGCCCGTGTTGCAAGACCGGATGGAGAGATGCATGTTTGGTGTGAAGTTTGGCGCAGGTGCAGTCCTAGCCGCGCTTGAACGTTCTCAGGCAATTATTGAATTCAAGATCGACGGGACCATCGTCACGGCTAACGCCAACTTCTGTAAGGCACTGGGTTACCAGCTCTCCGAAATTGTTGGAAAGCACCATAGCATCTTCGTTGATCCCCTTGAGGTGGCATCTCCGGAGTATCGGGCGTTCTGGGCAAAGCTCGCCCGAGGGGAGTTCGATCAGCGTCAGTACAAGCGGATCGGCAAGGGCGGCAAGGAGGTCTGGATCGAAGCCTCCTACAATCCGGTGTTCCACCACGGTCGACCGGTCAAGGTTGTAAAATTCGCGACTGATGTAACCCAGCAAAAGCTACAAGCCGCGGAAGATGCAGGCAAAATCGCGGCGATTTCCCGAGCCCAAGCCGTTATCGAATTCACGCCACAGGGTCAGGTTCTTTCAGCGAACGAGAACTTTCTAACGACGCTGGGCTATACGGCCGCTGAGATTGTCGGACGGCAGCACGCGATGTTCTGTGAACCTACCTACGTTGCCAGTGTCGACTACCAGAATTTTTGGACGCGCCTTGCTGCAGGCGAGTTTATTGCTGAAGAGTTCATGCGGGTTGGAAAAGGCGGCAGGAAGGTTCATATTCAGGCCTCGTACAATCCCATCTTCGACATGAACGGCAAAGTCTTCAAGGTCGTCAAGTTCGCAACCGACATTACGGCGCGGGTAAACAATGTCGAGCAGCTAGGCCTTGCACTCAAGGCGCTGTCGCGGGGTGATCTGACGCAGTCCATAAGCGTACCATTTCTTCCGTCCCTTGATCAGCTTCGCGGTGACTTCAACGAGACCTCTTCCGGTCTCTGTTCCGCCATGCGGACTGTATCCCAGAACGCCGCTGCTATTGCTTCGGCTTCTCAGGAAATTCAGTCTGCGTCGAATGATTTGGCGAGACGCACTGAGCAGCAGGCCGCTTCCGTTGAGGAAACGGCCGCCGCTCTTGAGCAGATCACGACAACGGTTGCCGACTCCAGCCACCGTGCCAGGGAAGCGGGGCTACTGGTTCGCAGTACCAAAGGCAGTGCCGAGCAATCGGGGTTGGTGGTGACGCAGGCGGTTGCAGCCATGGGGGATATCGAACGTTCATCGTCGGAAATTGCCACCATCATCGGTGTCATCGACGGGATTGCCTTCCAAACCAACTTGCTGGCGCTGAATGCGGGTGTCGAAGCGGCCCGTGCTGGCGACGCTGGCAAGGGCTTCGCCGTTGTCGCACAGGAAGTTCGGGAACTAGCCCAACGGTCGGCAGTAGCCGCCAAGGAGATCAAGGATCTGATCGCCAAGTCGAGCGGTTTCGTCAAGACCGGCGTGGCTTTGGTTGGAACAACCGGTACCTCTTTACAGGAGATTGTCGAGCAGGTCGTTCAGGTCGATCACAATGTCGGTGCGATTGTCCTGGCATCTTCGGAACAGGCAACGGGGCTGAAAGAAATCAGCACTGCCGTCCACACCATGGACCAGGCTACGCAACAGAATGCGGCCATGGTCGAGGAAACGAGCGCTGCAGCTAGCCAACTTGCGAAGGAAGCAGGACAGCTTTTCGAGTTGCTGTCTCGGTTTAACGTCGGAGAAATGCGCGAAGAGGAAGGCCGCAGCACCCCAGCGACTGGCTATGCGTCTGTGGCTGGGATCTCTCGGCGGCCGCGGCTTGAATCCATTCGTAAATAACTAAAGTCCCTATCACAACTGACTGCTAACCAATGGAGGCGATCTTGCGCCACTTTACTATCAAAAAAATTGTCGGCGCATTGTTTTTGCTGATCGGAGCGATCGCAATCATGCTGACGTTGGAAAATCTAAAGACATCATTGCTTACTATGAGCAATGCCAATAGAGCGGCGGCATTTGCAAATCTCGACAAAGATCTTCTGACAATTCAGATGGGATTGCTGTCTGAGAAAGCTGACAGCCCCAATTTGTTGCGGATGGAAGGTTCGTCACTTGACGGCGCCAGAAAGCTGATGACCGGGAACAGGCACACGGTGGATGCTGGCGTTGCCGCTGCTGCGCCATACCTGGAAAGCCTCGGCGACGAAAAGCTGAAAAGCCTGCGTGATCAGCTTTTACAGAGCGTGACTGACTTGAAAGGCTTGCGTACCGATCTCGATAATACCCTTTCCCTGCCAATTACCCAGCGCAACACCGCGCTTGGTGAGCGCTTCGCGCAAACAGGAAATCGATTGATGGATCAGATCGTGCAGCTTGCTGCACTGATTGAGGACGACATGGCATCCATCGATCCCGTCATGGGCAAGCTTGCCGCTCTAAAAAATAACGCCTGGAACGTTCGCAACGTCGGCGGCTCTGTTTGGGAAATCGCCCATATTCCGTATACCGGCGGACCGACACTGAATGCCGAACAGAAGAAGCGTCTTGATGTGACCGAAGGCCGGACGCAGACATATTGGGACATGGTCGAGCTCGGCGCAAGTGATCCTGCCATCGGCGACGCAGTTCGCAGGGCCGTATCCGAAGCGAAAGATGGGTACTTCGAAGGTGAGTTCGGTACTTTGCGGCGTGGAATCGTTTCCGCAGTGCAGGCTGGGCAGATGCCGGAGATGGCATTCACCGATTGGCTGAACAAGTTGATTCCGGCGATCAACGCCACAACAAACATCGCGACCGTCTCGATGATTTCAGCCGTTGAGGTCGCTGACCTTGGCCGCCAGGCGGCCTTTCGCCAAGCCGTCATTTCTGGCGTCGTAGCCCTAGTGATCCTTATTGTATTAGCAGCAAGCTACGTCGTCTTAAGAAAGCGCCTCTTTGGACCTTTGAGCGCCATGACCACCACCGTCAAGGCTATCGCCGATGGCCGCCTCGATTGTGAAGTGCCGTGCACGGATCGAGGGGATGAAATGGGGGACATGGCGTCAGCCGTACTTGTGTTCAAGGAGAATGCCGTTCAGCGCGGACGGCTGGAGCAGGAAGCAAAGGTATTCCAGGATCAGTTGGACCGAAAATTGAAGGAAACGGAATCGGCCTTTACAGAAGCCAATCGCGATCAGGCGGCCTTCCTTGAAAATCTTGCCATGTCGCTCGAAAAGTTGGCGAACGGCGATATGCGCACGCGCGTCACGGGGCAAGTCTCCATCGCGTTTCAGTCGATCAAGGAAAACTTCAATAGCGCACTCGAAAAGCTGGACGAAGCGCTTGGGAGCGTTTCAACCGCAGCAGAGGCAGTTGGCAGCGGATCAAGCGAGATCAGCAATGCATCCGATCACCTGTCAAGGCGAACGGAACAGCAGGCTGCAGCCCTTGAAGAAACGGCCGCCGCACTCGATGAGATCACAGTGAATGTGACAAGTTCATCGAAGCGGGCTCAAGAGGCACGCGTTGCGACCAAGGAGGCCAGTGAGCGGGCAACGATGTCGGGCAAGGTGGTTGCCGACGCGGTTAGCGCCATGCAAAAAATCGAACAGTCGTCTAACCAGGTTACCAACATTATCGGCGTTATCGACGAGATCGCCTTCCAGACCAATCTTCTCGCCTTGAATGCAGGTGTCGAGGCAGCGAGAGCGGGCGATGCGGGCAAGGGTTTTGCCGTCGTTGCGCAGGAGGTGCGCGAACTCGCCCAGCGATCGGCAAAGGCTGCGAAGGAAATCAAGGAGCTGATTGGCAATTCCAGCAAGGAAGTACAGAGCGGCGTGAAGCTAGTCAGTGAAACCGGGCAAGTTTTGAAGATTATTGAAGGCTATATCCATACGATCGATACGCATATGGACGCAATTGCCACGGCCGCACAAGAGCAGTCTGTGGGCATGTCGGAAGTGAACACTGCCGTCAACCAGATGGATCAGGTCACGCAACAGAACGCAGCCATGGTAGAGGAAACCAATGCATCCGCATCCACTCTAGCAGACGAAGCCAATCGCTTGCGGAACCTGATTGCCGAGTTCAAGCTCAGCCATCACCTCGATAATCACGCAGAACAACTTAGAAGGACGGCCATCGACATGCGCCGTGCGGCTGTCACACCCTCAGCAAGGCGTTTTGCGAACACTGGCAGTTGGTCTGACTAAATGGAGTGCCGTCTTGGAGCGGATCGTGGATTGGAAGTCACCAATGGCCGTTCTGGCGACCGTAACCGCTGTTTTCAGGCCAATGCCCTGAGTGGCATTGGGGCATAGGCCCAGGGCAGCAGGCCTTGAAGAAGGCTTTGCGGGTGGTCGGTGACGATGCGGGTGATCGCGTCGGCGAAGTAGGCGTACGGATCGACGCCGTTGAACTTGGCGGGCGCGTCGGCTGCCGTCACACAGGTCTCGGCGGCATCGCCGTCTTGGCTCCTGCCGAGACTTCAATACTGGCGCCCGGTACCAGACCTGCCGCCGACCTCTGCGCAACGGAGTGCGATTTTCGTCATGAAGGAATGGAGACTTTCGCCGTTTGAAAAGGCCTGCCTTCGGTGGATATCTCGAGGCAGAACCGTCGCCGAAATCGCTTTCATTGAGGGCAAAAACGTCGCCGATATCGAGAGCTGCCTGGAAAATGCGTTGGCCGCATTGAAGGCAAAATCGATAAAGGAGGCGCTCCAGAAAGCCGACCTCAGTGAATGACTTGATAGATTTCTACAGGCGCTCTTGCCGCCGGCTTGAAAACGGAACCGAGCTTGCTGCCGAAAGCGGCGGAAAGCAAAGTGCACAGGTGTGAAAGCCGTGCGCAAACCTGCGTCACCGCCGAAGCATGACAATCCCGCTTGTCTGTGATGGCGTCCTGGCCCGGTTCCGGATCTTCCACGATCAACCCGTAAAGGGTCCGCTAGCAAGCTGCGGCCGCACCGGCTTCGCCGTCGCGGTGATCGCGCCCGGACCCAGGCCTTTTGAGGAGCCATCGAGCGGGAATTGGCCCGCTCCCGGATGGAGCCTCTCAAATGTCGCACGATCTTTCCCTTGCACAGTCCCACGCCTTCCAGCTCTCCCGCGACCTGATGGTCCCGGTCACCGTCTTCGAAGTCGACGGCGAGTACGGCGTCCTGCCCTCTGACGAGATCGACGCCGATGACGATCTTGCGATCGTGCACGAATTTTTCCCCTGGCCGGCGCATTGAGCCGGCCTTTGCCTTTGGCGTGCCCCTAGCGAGCAGCACGCCGCAAGGGAGGCTTCGCCGCGGTCGGCATTGCATGATCCAACAATTGCCAGCCGCGCCCTTGCCGCCTTTGCTCTTCGCGGCTGGCCGAAGGTGCCCGCGAAATGACGGGCAAGGAAGGCAACGGAGGCCGATCGACGGGCGATCGGAAATAGAATGAAGAGAAGAGACATAGAAGCGCTGCGTGAACGGGTAAGCTGCGCAGCTGTTCTTGAACAGGCGCGGTTCGCCATCGACGTCAAGGAAAGCACCCGGCGGGCGATCAAATTTCGCCGCGACCATGAAATAATCATCGTCACGCATGAGGGGCGCGGGTGGTTCGATCCGCTCAGCGATGCGAAAGGCGACGTCTTCGGGCTTGTCGAGCATCTCGACCATGTCGGTTTTCTCGAGTGCGTCGAGCGGGTCGCTGACCTGGTTGGTTTCGAGATCACGGAACCGGAGTGGAAGCCTGTGATGCATGATGGAGGATTCCACCCCTCTCTCGTTGAGCGTTGGCAGGCGCGCCGCAGACCATGGCCCGGATCCTCGACATGGCGTTACCTCAATAGCGAGCGCTGGCTGCCGGCGCCTTTGCTCCGCGCGGCGCTCAAAAAAGACGTTCTGCGGGAAGGTCCGCATGGCAGCATGTGGGCAGCTCATACGGACGATGTCGGCGTCGTGACCGGCTGGGAGGCACGAGGCCCGCAATACCGGGGGTTCGCCTCTGGAGGAACGAAGGTCCTCTTCCGTATCGGGCCACCTACTGCGTTGCGCCTGGCGGTCACGGAAGCGGCGATCGACGCCATGAGTCTCGCGGCAATCGAAGGGTTGCGTGACGGAACGCTCTATCTCAGTACGGGCGGCGGTTGGTCGCCAGCCACGCAAGCCGCGCTGAGGGAATTGGTCTCCAGACCAGACGCCCAGCTGGTCGCGGCGACCGACGCTAACTCCCAGGGCGATCTGTTTGCCGCGCGGTTGCGGGCGCTCGCCGAAGATGCCGGCTGCGACTGGACGCGGCTGCGGCCGCCCGAGGAGGACTGGAACGAGACCCTGAAGATCAGGCAAATGGAAAAACGGGAAAAAAGGGAAGGACGCGTGCCGCATTCCCGCCGCCCGCGTCAAGGGAGGCTTCGCCCGGCTGAGCCGGCCCTTGACCCGGCCGGACACGATGCCGGCGGCTCGGAAGAGGTCATGAAGGATTGAAGGGGATGGCGAGGTCGAAATGACGGCGCCGCACTTCGGTCCGAAAACGCGCAAGGAGCCGCAGATGATCCCCTCTCCCGCAACCGCCAAGGTTTTTCAGGGCGTCGCAAGCCGCCAGCAGATGTTCCGCATGTTCGACCGTCACGCCCAGCGCCCTGACCGTTGGGACGATGATGCCGCGCCGCTCTACTCGGGCGAATGGTTCGAGATCGGCGAGACCGAGCATGATTACATGTTCGAGATCCTGCCGCCGCTCTGGATCCGGGGTTCCATGTTCGCAATGCGCGAATTCATGACCGGATCTGTGACATCAGTGTTCTTCGAACTCAGGATCGACGAGGCGATCCGCTATTTCCATGGCTATTGCGATCTTTCCGACAAGGCATCCGTTGAAACGATGCGCGTCGCCATCATCGAGCGCGAAAGCCGTCCGGTCCGGGCCATGACGCGGCAAGAGCGGCTCGAGCATATCTGGAGCACGACTGCCGACGATTACCGCGGTTATGCCGGAGACAAGTGGCCGCAGTCCGCCCGCGGCAAGCGCACCGTGATGCTCTATGGCGGCAACGAGGGCACTTTCCTGAAGCTGCTTTACGAACTCACCGAGGAGGAGGTCGCTGCGAAGCTTCCGGTGCATCTTCGCCACCTTCCCTCCCCGATCGCCGCGTGAGGAAGAGGCCATGTTCACTTTCAGTGTGATCGAGGTCCGTGCGGTAATCGCGCGCGGACTCATCGACGCCGCAGCCAATGGCGGTTTCCGCAATCCCCACTATGGACTTCTCCCGGGTAAGGACGAAGGGCCTGGCCTGTGGATCGTCGGCGACGAAGGCGTCTATCTGCTTTCCAACGGCAAATTGGCGGATGGCCAGAAAGCACTCGTGGTCTATGCCGAGGAGTGCGATCCGAAGATCAATCCGGACTACTGGCATTACAAGCGCCGGTGTTTCGGGGGAGACGACGGCGTCGTCTTCATCGACGCTGACAGCCTGGAAGCCATGCTGTCCACACATCCGGAAGCCACGCATCTGCGGGCGGAGTTTGCGACGGAAACGATGCAGCTCTCCGTACTTTCGCGCTCGTAGCTGGCGATCGCTGCAGCCGGACGAACCAGGCCCAAATTCCCGCATCTCATTTTCATCCGCCTTCGCGGCCGCGGGACCTGTCCCGTGGGCGATGGCGCACATCCTCGAAAAGGAGCTTCCATGTCCCAAGATCCCTTCACCCTCGATATATCAGGCAGCACTGCATTGTCGTCTGGCCTTGGTCTGGGCGCCACCACGTTCGGTGGTTTCGCCGCCAATGACGACGATCCCGATCCGCCGCCGCCCTCCCCTACGCCGGCATTGCCTCCACCAGTTGCCAAGCAGCCGGCGACGCGGAGACAAGGCGCGCGGGCCAACTTCCATCTCGACGACGGCGACGATCGCGGCTTGGCCGCGACCTGGAAGGAACGGGCGAAGGCGAATGTCGGAGCTATCCTCGTCGCCGGCGAAATCGAGAGGCAGGATCGACACGCCACCCGTGACGAGCAGGCGAGGCTGATCCGCTTCACCGGTTTTGGCGCATCGGAACTCGCAAACGGCATGTTCCGGCGTCCAGGCGAAATCGATTTCCGGGGAGACTGGGACGACCTCGGCAGTTCGCTGGAAAGCGCCGTCACCGATGCCGACTATGCCTCGCTCGCGCGCTGTACCCAGTATGCTCACTTCACTCCCGAGTTCATCGTTCGGGCGGTCTGGGCGGGCCTGCGGCGACTCGGCTGGCGCGGGGGCCGCGTGCTTGAGCCGGGGGTCGGCACGGGCCTGTTTCCGGCGCTGATGCCAAAGGTGCTCAGAGAAACAAGCCATGTCACCGGCATCGAACTCGATCCAGTGACGGCACGGATTGCCCGGCTGCTTCAGCCGACGGCGCGGATCATCAACGCCGACTTCGCGCGCACCGATCTCAATGCGATCTATGATCTCGCAATCGGCAATCCACCCTTCTCCGACCGAACTGTTCGGTCGGATCGGCGGTACCGTCCGCTTGGTCTGCGGCTGCACGACTACTTTATCGCCCGCTCGATCGATCTCTTGAAGCCCGGTGCACTCGCCGCGTTCGTGACAAGCAGCGGCACGATGGACAAGGCGGACAGCACAGCTCGAGAGCATATCGCCAGGTCCGCCGATCTGGTCGCAGCCGCCCGCCTCCCCGAGGGCAGCTTCCGCCGAGACGCTGGCACGGATGTGATCGTGGACATCCTGTTCTTTCGCAAGCGCAAGGGCGGCGAGCCGGAGGGTGATCTGTCGTGGCTCGATCTGGAAGAGGTGTGCCCGGCCACATCCGACGAGGGTGCAATCCGCGTGAACCGCTGGTTCGCCCAGCATCCGGACTTCGTACTCGGTGAGCACGCCCTGACGTCTGGCCCGTTCGGCGAGACCTATACGTGCCAGCCACGGGCCGGTGAAGATCTCGAAACGGCACTGAAGGCCGTGATCGCTCTTCTTCCGGAGGATCTGTATGACGGTGAGCCGACGCGGATCGACATCGATCCGGAAGAGGAACTGGGCGAGACCGTCGAACTCCGCTCCGGCAACGACAAGGTCCGCGAAGGCAGCTTCTTCATCAATAACCGACACGGTCTCATGCAAATGATCGACGGTGCACCGGTAGCGGTTTCGGTGCGGAAAGGGAGGTCAGGCGACGGCCTGTCCGAAAAGCATGTCCGGATCATCAAGAAGCTGATCCCGATCCGCGACGCCGTGCGCGAGGTGCTGAAAGCGCAGGAACGCGATCAGCCGTGGCGGGATCTACAGATTCGGCTGCGCATCGCCTGGTCGAGCTTCGTCCGAGACTTCGGGCCGATCAACCACACGACGGTTTCGATCTCGGAGGATGAGGACAGCGGCGAGGTCCGCGAGATCCATCGTCGTCCGAATATTCAGCCGTTCCTGGACGACCCGGATTGCTGGTTGGTCGCCTCGATCGAAGACTATGACCTCGAAACGGATACGGCAAAACCCGGCCCGATCTTCTCGGAGCGGGTCATCTCTCCTCCGGCACCACCCGTCATCACCAGTGCTGCCGATGCGCTCGCCGTCGTTCTCAACGAGCGCGGCCGCGTCGATCCCGAACATATTGCCGAGCTTTTGCATCGCGACCCCGACGCTGTGATCGGCGAACTCGGTGACGCTATTTTCCGCGATCCCGTCGATGGCTCCTGGCAGACCTCTGACGCTTACCTTTCAGGCCCGGTCCGCACGAAGCTAACGGTCGCCGAAGCGGCGGCCACGCTCGATCCGTTATACGAGCGCAATGTCCGCGCGTTGCAGGATGTCCAGCCCGCGGACCTCCGTCCCTCAGACATCACCGCCCGTCTCGGCGCGCCATGGATCCCGGCTGCCGATGTCGTCGCCTTCGTGCACGAGACGATGGATGCCGACATCCGGATCCACCACATGCCGGAGCTCGGGTCATGGACCGTCGAGGCACGGCAGCTTGGTTACAACGCCACTGGCACCTCCGAATGGGGCACGGCGCGCCGCCATGCCGGCGAACTGCTGGCCGATGCCCTGAACAGCCGGGTTCCGCAAATCTTCGACGTCTTCAAGGATGTTGGCGGCGAACGCCGTGTCCTGAATGTCGTCGATACCGAAGCAGCCCGCGACAAGCTGCAAAAGATCAGGCAAGCTTTTCAGAACTGGGTCTGGACCGATCCTGATCGGACCGACCGGCTGGCACGAGTCTACAATGACCGCTTCAACAACATCGCGCCTCGAAACTTCAACGGCTCGCACCTGCAATTACCCGGCGCCAGCGGTACCTTCCAGCTTTACGCGCACCAGAAGCGCGGAATCTGGAGGATAATCTCTTCCGGCTCGACCTATCTTGCGCACGCCGTCGGCGCCGGCAAGACGATGACCATGGCGGCCGCCATCATGGAACAGCGCCGTCTCGGCCTGATCGCCAAGGCGATGCTGGTCGTGCCAGGCCATTGCCTCGCACAGGCGGCGCGTGAGTTCCTCGCCCTCTATCCGAACGCTCGTATCCTCGTCGCCGACGAGACGAATTTCACCAAGGACAAGCGGGCACGTTTCCTGTCGCGCGCCGCCACGGCCACTTGGGATGCTGTTATCATCACCCATTCGGCCTTCAGGTTCATTGCTGTGCCGTCGGCGTTCGAGAGCCAGATGATCCAGGACGAGCTCGAGCTCTACGAGGATCTTCTGACGAAGGTGGACAGCGAGGATCGGGTGTCGCGCAAGCGGCTCGAGCGCCTGAAAGAAGGTTTGCAAGAGCGGTTGAAAGCGCTCTCCACCCGCAAGGACGACCTTCTTTCGATGTCGGAAATCGGCGCCGACCAGATCATCGTCGACGAGGCGCAGGAATTCCGCAAACTCTCTTTTGCGACCAACATGTCGACGCTGAAAGGCATTGACCCGAACGGATCGCAGCGGGCCTGGGACCTCTATGTCAAGTCCCGCTATATCGAGACCAAGAATCCTAGCCGCGCCCTCGTGCTTGCCTCCGGCACGCCAATCACCAACACGCTCGGTGAGATGTTTTCGATCCAGCGCCTGCTCGGCCACGAGGCGCTCCGTGAACGCGGGCTTCACGAGTTCGACGCCTGGGCCTCGACCTTCGGCGACACGACGACCGAACTCGAAATCCAGCCGTCCGGCAAATACAAGCCGGTGAGCCGGTTCGCGAGCTTCGTCAACGTGCCGGAGCTGATCGCCATGTTCCGCTCGTTCGCCGATGTGGTGATGCCGGAGGACCTGAAGCAATATGTGAAGGTTCCGGACCTCTCGACCGGCCGTCGGCAGATCCTGACGGCGCAGCCAACGGCGGACTTCAAACTCTATCAGCAAGTCCTCGACAGCCGCATCAAGGCTATCGAGATGCGCGAGGGGCCGGTCCAGCCCGGCGACGATATCCTGCTATCCGTCATCACCGACGGCCGACACGCGGCGATCGACCTGCGCCTGGTCATTCCGGCAAACGACAACGAGCCGGGCAACAAGCTCAATCTCCTCATTGAGAACGCATTTGGCATCTGGAAGGAAACGTCGGAGAATATCTACTACCTGCCGGACGGCAAACCCTATGAGCTTCCGGGCGCTGCGCAGATGATCTTCTCCGATCTCGGCACCATCAATGTCGAGAAGACACGCGGCTTCTCTGCTTACCGCTGGATCCGTGACGAATTGATCCGACTGGGCGTGCCCGCGTCGCAAATCGCCTATATACAGGACTTCAAGAAGACCGAGGCAAAGCAGCGACTGTTCGGTGACGTCCGATCGGGCAAGGTGCGCTTCCTGATCGGCTCCTCGGAAATGATGGGCACCGGCGTCAACGCCCAGCTCAGGTTGAAGGCGCTGCATCATCTCGATGTGCCGTGGCTGCCGTCACAGATCGAGCAGCGCGAGGGCCGTATCGTCCGCCAGGGCAATCAGCACGATATCGTCGACATCTTCGCCTACGCCACGCAAGGGTCACTGGATGCCTCCATGTGGCAGAACAACGAGCGCAAGGCTCGCTTCATCACTGCTGCCCTTTCCGGCGACACTTCGATCCGCCGGCTGGACGACCTTGGGGAAGGCCAGGCCAACCAGTTCGCCATGGCCAAGGCGATTGCCTCGGGCGACGAGCGCCTGATGCAGAAGGCCGGGCTCGAAGCCGATATCGCTCGGCTCGAACGGCTGCGCGCCGCCCATGATGACGACCTGTTCGCGGTGCGCCGGCAGCTTCGGGACGCCGAACGCGACATTGAGGTATCGACCCGGCGGATCGGCGAGATCGGCCGCGATATTGAACGCCTTGTTCCGACGTCGGGAGATGCCTTCACGATGACCGTCACGGGCGTTTCATACGAAGCACGAAAGGACGCCGGCCTTGCGCTGATGAAGGAAATCCTGACCCTCGTCCAGCTTCAACATGAGGGTGAGATCGTCATCGCCTCCATTGGTGGCTTCGATCTCGTCTATGACGGCGAGCGGTTCGGCAGGTCTGACGGTTATCGCTACACCACCATGCTTCAGCGCACGGGCGCGGACTACGAGATCGATCTCGCCGTCACCGTGACGCCGCTCGGCGCTGTCTCCCGCCTCGAGCATGCGCTGGATGATTTCGACGGCGAGCGGCAACGCTATCGCCAGCGGCTGGAGGAAGCGCGCCGGCGTCTCGGTTCCTACCAGTCCCGTCAGGGTGGCGATTTTGCCTTCGCGAGTGAGCTGGTCGAAATGCGTCGTCAGCTCCGGGCGGTTGAGGCAGAGCTCGCGGCCGAGGCGCGCGAGGCAGGGGCCACTGCCAGAGAGGCTGGCTGATTTCGGAAGCAGTGCAGCATGCACATAGGTGCATTGCACAATAAATGTTTTCCATCTGATCAAAATATCATCATTGTGCACACAGCTGATGCACATGGCGGTCTCCTCCCAGTGCCGCCGCAACAGCTGTTCCCCTCTGGAGGTTATTGACCTTCACACTTCATGGGCCTCGGTTCTTCCGACGGCCCATTTTTTTGATCGGCGACGACCTGCTCCACCATGGGCTGACGCACATTTCGACCGGCGCTCACCTGGGGTCGGCATCGTCCAGATAGTCTTTGACGCTGATCTTGATCATATAGTGATCCGACAGAAAACGATCGTGAGCCGTCAAATCGGATGACCGCAATACGTACTGTCTTGTGTATCGAAATTCCGGACGATCTACTGCCACGAAGGCTCTGTCGAACGGCGCTTCCTTGTATTGTGCGCTCCAATACGTGGCACTGTCATTGTTGTTGAGATCGATAAAGCCGCCATCGATGAATGCCTCGATTGCGGGCTCGGCGTTGTTGAGAATGTTAGTATCACCGATCAACACCAAGGTTGGGTCGATATCCGCTCGGACCCTCGCAATTGCCGCGCAGAGGCTGACAGCTTCTTTCCCCCTAACCCTTCGGTTCTGGGTTACGCCGCCATAGTTAGACTTCATGTGCAGCGGCACCAAACCAAGCCTTCTTTTCTCCGGAAGTTGCTGCCAGTCACCATTTTCTGGGCGTCGCCAGACCAGAATTTCCGAACTGAAGCTGAACAGATGAGGTTTGCGATCCCAAAGAGCGTCCTCTGCATCTTCATGGCTAACGTCCAAAGCCGTGATCTTGTCGAGGGTCAAGCGTCGTGTATTCCACATCACAGCACACAGCTGCGATTTATCTCCAGCCTGGCGGTTGGGGACGATTTCGTATGCCCAAGGATCATCCAGGTGTTCTTCCAAGAGGTAACACACGATATCCAGATCGGCGTTCCTGCGATCCGATTTTGCGCGGCTTTGTATGACCGGTTGATTTTCCCCCAACCGAACTTCCGCGTCAGTGGGGGTCAGGTAGACCTCTTGGAGCGCAATGACATCAATCCCTGACATCTCGATGTGATCTGCAAGAGCGAAAGCACTCTGCCTTCGCTCCGCGCGCGGCGCGCCGCTAAGATGTTCAATATTCCAGCTCGCAATCTGCAGAAATCCCATAGTCCCCTCCCGTGGTGGTCGGCTTGCTATCGCCAATCTAGGTTACACGCATTCTCATATTCTCGTTGTGACAGGGCCAGCAGTGAGCCGCCCTCTGGTTGTGCATCTTGCCGCTCTCATCCCGCGTGCTTCTGCCGGGGGCAGCGGGAATACTAGTTTAGGGCGATTTCTAGTACATCTGCAACTGCGTGAGTTGCGGCGCGGGTAGGCACGAAGCGCTTGGAAGGAATTGGGAAAGAAGAAGGAGAAATCCGTCGCAGATCGGTCCTCCCGTCGCCGCTGTCGCTCAACCGCCACCTGCGCAGCCCGGCCACTCGTCCTTTGCAAGGCTGTTAGCCCTGCTTGTCCTTCGCGGCAGGGCCGCTCGCCCGCAGTTGCGACGGTCGGGCCGCTTTGCGGTCCGGGAGATGTCTTCAGGGAAAAATGAAGACAGGAAGGACCGGCAGAAGGCCGGATCCGCATCTCGGAAAGGAACGCTCCCATGCAACTGATGAAGGTCGATCCGCGCGCGCTGAAGGACAATCCCGACAATACGCGCCAGTCGAAATCGACGCCCCAGGCTGACGCCTTGCTGCTTGCGACGATCAAGGCCGTAGGCGTCATCCAGCCGCCCGTCATTTTCGCCGAAGCCGGCGGCAACGGCTATGTCCTTGAAGCCGGACACCGGCGCACCCGCATGGCCATCGCAGCGGGCATCAAGGAAATCGATGTCATCGTCGTCGAGGCGGCCAACGACAATGGCGCCATGCGCTCGATGATCGAAAACATCGCGCGCGAGCCGCTCAATCCGGTTGACCAATGGCGCGGCATCGAGCGCCTCGTTGCACTCGGCTGGACCGAGGAGGCGATTGCGATTGCGCTGGCCCTGCCAGTGAGACAGATCCGCAAGCTTCGCCTGCTCGCCAACGTCCTGCCAGCGATGCTCGACCACATGGCCAAGGGCGACATGCCGAACGAGCAGCAGCTTCGCACGATTTCCGCGGCGTCGCTCGACGAGCAGAAGGAAGTCTGGAAGGCCCACAAGCCAAAGAAGGGTGACACGGCGTCCTGGTGGGCGATCGCAAACGGCCTCACCAAGACCCGCATGTTCGCGCGTGACGCCAGTTTCGGCGACGATCTTCGCCAGGCCTATGGCATCGAGTGGGCCGAAGACCTGTTTGGACCGGCCGACGAGGATAACCGCTATACCACCAACGTCGAAGCATTTCTCGGCGCGCAGCAGGAATGGATGAGCAGCAACCTTCCCAAAAAGGGCGCCATCGTCGAGGTCAACAACTGGGGTCAGCCGCAATTGCCGCCGAAGGCGGAGCGTATCTATGGCAAGCCCGGCAAGGGCGATTGCACCGCCATGTATCTCGACCGTGACGGCAAGGTGCAGACTGCTCACTTCAGGATGCCGGAGGTCAGAAAAGCCAAGGGCAAGGCCGGTTCGACCGAGCTCGGCGGTGAGGACGGAAACGAGGGTATCGATGTTGCAGCCAAGATGCGGCCGGACGTGACCCGAAACGGCGTCGACATGATCGGCGATTTTCGCACGGACGCGCTGCATGAGGCGCTGGCCCGGGCGCCGATCGAGGACGATACCCTCTTGGCAATGCTGGTGCTTGCGTTTGCCGGGCAGAACGTCTCGGTCGACTCCGGCGCCGAGGCCTCCGGGCAACTCTACGGGTCCAGGCGGTTCGCCCGGCATGCCGTCCGGCTGATCGGCGAAAGCGGCAAGCTGGAGTTCGACATGGATACGCTTCGCGTCGTGGCCAGGTTGACCCTGATCGGCGCCCTGTCGGCGCGGACAAATCGCTCGGACAGCGGCATCGTTGCCCGCATCGCCGGTGATGCCATCGGCGCCGACGCCCATCTTCCGAACATGGGCACGGAGGAGTTCCTCGCGTGCCTCTCGCGCCCCGCGCTGGAAGCGTCCTGCGGTGGCACGAGTGTCGCCCCCCGCCCGCGCGTCAGGGACACCCGCGCTGCCCTTGTCGAGCACTTCAAGGACGAACGCTTCGTGCATCCGGCAGCCTTCTTTGCACCCGATGACGCGAAGCTGGCCGAGTGGCTGGTCAAGAACATGGAGCATGGCAGCGAGGACGAAGATGCACCCATCGACGGACCGATGGTCGGCATCGAGGACGGCGCCGACGGTGAGTTTGATCCGTCGATCGAAGACGGCGCGGTCGACAAACCCCATGTTCCGGAAGGCGAGGACGGTGGCAACCCAGCCGAAACCGGGCTCGAAGAGCTGGATGAAGCCGCCGCTGACACCAGCACCGAGGATCCCGATACCGCTTACGGAATTGCGGCCGAGTAACCCTCTCCACGACGTCATTCTGATCGATACCGCCGCCGGCCATCACCGGCGGCGGCTTTGTTTCCACACCTCAAAACAGGAGCACACGCATGTCCGCGTCTTTGATTTATGACCTCGCCCCGATCGGCGCGATTGTTACCTGGTCCGACGGCACGCCCCGCCCGCCCGAACGCCACAGGAAAAAGCTTGCCGCCTGGGAAAACCGCAACAGCAAGGGTCGGCTGATCCAAAAGCAGGGCAAGCGTGGCATCGGCAATGTCTGGCTGTCGCCGGATTTTACGCTGCATGAGGGCGACTTTGGCGCCAATGGCGACATCACTATCCGTATCCACAGGACGTTCTCTCTCGACAGCAACCTCACATTCAAGGTGATCGAGCGCCCGCAGCTCGGCCATATCAGGGTCTTCGACCGCGCCGGCGACAACGCCGAGCTCGTCCACCTCGCCGCCAGTCGCCAATCGGCGGAGGAATGGTTGACCCGGCATGGCTATCCCAATGCCGTGTTGGAAGAGGTCACTGCCGATGAAGTGGCGGCCGCCCATGTCGAAGGGAGGGTCGCGGCATGAACACGCCTGCTGTCCAACCCAAAGTAGCCTCCACCCGTGATTTGCCGGGGCTGGAGTTCAGCCGCAGCGCCGATGGCCTGCCTGTCGCTCGTGTCGGCGATCTCGTTGTCGCCATGGTGTCGGGACGTGATGGCCAGCATTTTCTCGCCAGTGCCTGGCGGGTATCACGGCCGCTTTCCGAGCTCAAGCGCGACGACTTCTACTCGCATCATGGCGCCGTTGCCGATCAGACGGAATTTCGGGCACGGATGATCGAGCAGGCCGAGCACGTCCGAGACCTCCGGGCGCTCGCCCGGCAAACTGTCCGGATGAACTGCTCCACGCCATGGGGACCGTCACAGGGCGCCACCGTCTACGCGGAAGGAATCGTCTCCCACACAACGGCAGGACATGGCGGGATCAAGTTGTCCGACGAGCGTAATGTCAAAATCCATCCGATGCTGCATTGCGCCGGTGGTTGGTACGAAGAAGATGCCGCATGGGCCGCAGTTGCCCTTGCCTATCCGAACCTCTTTACCGGATACGAGCGCAAGTGCGCCGATAGGACGGTGCGGGATAGCTGGCCAGAGGCCTGGGAAGCCATTTTCGGCCGGCCACTTGCCCCCGGTGAATCTCATGAAAAGGATCGCCGCGCCTTTGAGCGCGAGCAGGCCAGCGACTGGATCGTCATCTCCGCGCTGCGTTCGGATCAGCATGTCGGCATGACCGAGGTCATCGCCACGATCGGCGGGGTCCGGGCAACCGATGTGGAAGAACGCCGCCATCTCGTGCCAAGCGACGAGTACGAGGTTGGCCAATTTGGCTTCGTGATCGATACGGCACGGCACCCTACCTATGACGGACCCTCGTCGTTCGTCGGCTGGCAGGCGCGGGTGACCAGTCCATGAATCCGGTCAGTCCCCGCGTCCTTCTGTCCCGCATGGAGGCGGCGCGGCGAGAGACGCGCCATCATCTCGATCGCATTCAGCGGCAGATCACGGGCCGGGCCGAGCGCATAGCGGTCACCGAGAAGGCGAAAGCCCGTTCGCACCGCCGGGGCGGGTCGCGGTGGACGCGCTCCGACGAAGAGCTGTTTCAGGATCACGTCGAGCGGCTCGCCTTCGAGCGGCGAACGGAAATCGCTGCCCTGGCTCGCAAACTCCAACGCCAGGAGCGGGCGATCGCCACCATGCGCATGACGCTCGGCGATGACGCGAACAGTGCGGCGGTGTGAGCCTGCCCGGGAGGCGCATTTTTGGTGCGGGCTGATGCGCTGGCAGAGAAATGCGGGCTGTCGTTCGCAAGGGGTTCTCTCCTCCGGGGTTTCGATGTCACAGCCCAACCCCTGCCGGCCGCCCTTCGTTATCGCTGCGGTCTGAACCGGCGGCCGATCGTTTCAAGGCCGCTGGCGCGCCGCGAAGCGGCCGGTGCAGCCTTCCTCGCAAAACGGCCCCGCGTCCTTCGCAGGGTTTTACCCCGCTTGTCCGCAAACCCGTTTCGCTCGTCCAGCTGCCCCGGACCTGTGAAAGCGCCCGTCCTCAGCCGGTTCCTGTCGATCGCATCGAAGGGCAGACCGGCAGGGGCCGGAGCCGCTTCGCACGCAAACCACGAAAGGAAGATCCCATGGCCAAAGCCGCAACCCATCGACCCTCGCCTCGCGTCGTGCCGCTCCGCAAGGGCGCAACCCTCGAAATGGTCAGGCTCACTTGCCCGGACACCGCCCAGGCAATGCTGATCGCCGAGAGTTTTGGAACCGCGGTGGTCGACAGCGACGGTATCCGTGAACTCCACGAGCGTCTGATCATTGAGACCGCCGATGGCCTCTCGGACGGCCTCGGCGAGAAGGCGATGCAGATCCATCTCCAGCGGATCGTCGGAGCCTATGTCAGCTCGGCGCACGGAGCCGGCCAGTTCTACAGCCGCGCAGTCTCCGAAGCTCGCGACGCGACCGCCAAATCGGCAAACGACGCCCGCGACGAGGATCTCGATGGCCCGGTCGGCTACGACAGCGCCGCGCAGCGCAAACGTGAATTCGCCGCCGACATGGGCATACAGTCCCACGCGCTGCGGATGGCGGCCGAGGGCGCGGTCGCAGCTTACGGCCACGTCATCGGCGACGCCTGGAAGCCTTTCGACCGCCCGGTCGATAACCCCGGCCAGTCGCTCGACCGCAAGGCGGCCGCAGCGCAGATGGCGGCTCTCGGTTGAGCCGTTTCCGGCGGAGCTTCGGCTCCGCCCTTTCCCTCTCACTGATCCTCGGGCCGGTTCCTCTGGGACTGGCCCTTTTCCATGTCGCGCCAAGGAAGAGAAGGAAAAACAGGGGCCCTGCTCGCCACGCGGCCCCGTCCTGGTCGGTGGTCCTGCAGGAGCCGGCGGCCTGCCGCAACGGCTTCGCCGTCCTTCACTCCGTTGCGGCCGTTCCGGTGCTGCCGGCCGCCTGATCGCTCCTGTCTTCGGACCTCCGCGACGGGGCCGCGATGGGCGCGGTCTCCAAAACGGAGAATAAGGACATGAGCAGGAAAGCCGAGGGCGAACGCGCCGACATTTATGCACGGATCACGGACAGGATCGTTGCCGATCTGGAAAAGGGTGTAAAACCCTGGATGAAACCCTGGCATGCGGCCAACACGGATGGCCGGATTAGCCGGCCGCTGCGATACAACGGCCAGCCCTATTCGGGCATGAACATTCTCCTGTTATGGTCGGAAGGAATGGCGCGCGGCTTTGCTTCACCCATGTGGATGACGTTCAGGCAGGCACTCGAACTGGGAGCGGCGGTGCGCAAGGGCGAGACCGGTTCGGCGGTCGTCTTTGCCAGCCGCTTCACCAAGTCCGAGGCGGACGGCAATGGTGGAGAAGTCGACCGGGAGATCCCGTTTCTGAAGGCATACACGGTCTTCAACATCGAGCAGATCGACGGGCTGCCGGAACACTACCATCACCGACCGGGTCCGGTGCTCGATCCGGTCGAGCGGGTCGAGCAGGCCGATCGCTTCTTCCGCAACACGGGTGCCGTTATCCGGCATGGCGGGGCGCAGGCCTATTATTCGCCGGTCACGGATCACATCCAGATGCCGCCGTTCGAGACCTTTCGCGACGCCGCGTCTTACGTGGCGACGCTCAGTCACGAAAGTTGCCATTGGACGGCGCGCGCCGATCGTGTCGGGCGCGATCTCAGCCGCTATGCGAAGGACAAGACCGAGCGAGCTCGCGAAGAACTGATTGCGGAGCTCGGCAGCTGCTTCCTATGCGCCGATCTCGGAATCGCGCCGGAGCTGGAACCACGGCCGGACCATGCGTCTTACCTCGGCTCGTGGCTGAAGGTCCTCTCCGACGACAAGCGGGCCATTTTTCAGGCGGCAGCCCATGCCCAGCGTGCTGTCAGCTTCCTGCACGGTCTCCAGCCCATTCAGTCCGACAAGAGAGCGGCTGCGTAGGAGACGTCAAGGTCGGTCGTTGTCACCCGCAACGGCCGACAGCTCTTTCGGCTCGCTAACCGCAAGCGCGTGCTGATCGGACGTGAGGTCCAGCTTCCCCCAGATCGACGGCTTTCGATCGGTGGCTCTCAGCTTTCGGGATTGCTTGATTTCGATGATAAACGGTTTTGTCTGCTGACGCATAGATCCTCCAGGCGACGAATCGCGGCCCGACAATATCGCGTTGACAACCGGAGGCAACTGCCCCGGCTGGCCGAGTTTTTCTCATCCGAAGTTGACGTTGTGACTTAGAAACGGGGGAACGGCTTCGCGCCCGGGCTGTTCCGCCAAAGGGAGCATACTGACGAGGGCCGCCACGTCCAAGTTCCTCACGCCGCTGTCATAAGCCACGTCCTCCGCGGGCTCGATGAGGCATGTCTGATCGGAGACCGGCTTCGCCTCGATCGTTCTCCCGCAACGGCCGTCCCAACTTTCTTCCCCTGCAAACTGCGTTCGCATTCCTCGCGGAGCAACAAAGCCGCTCCCTGCCGCCCTCCACTTCGTTTCGGCCCCTTCGGGGTGCGGTCCGATCGTCCCCGATCCGTGCGACAGCCATCGAGGCCGCGAAGGGCGCGGCCCGAAACAACCGAAAGGAACTTGGACATGGCGACCATCGGCACCTTCACCTCCACCGAAAACGGCTTCACCGGCTCGATCCGCACACTGGCCCTCAACGTCAAGGCCCGCATCGCCCGCATCGACAACCCCTCCGACAAGGGCCCGCACTTCCGCATCTACGCGGGCAATGTCGATTATGCAGAGAGCGGGATTATGCGAAGTGTTGGCCGCTGAAGCCTGCTTTTGCCGGTGTTTGCGGTGGATTTTACTCCGCATAATTCCGAGGGTTGGTGGGTA
>NZ_JARXVM010000012.1 GCF_029892285.1 Rhizobium sp. SG_E_25_P2 | reverse complement strand
CCATCATGCGAAAGCTCATCGTGCTCGCAAACGCACTGCTGCGAAAAAAACAGAAATGGGTCTCCAAGATGGCTTGATCAAAACGGATACTCTAAGTGATCAGCAGCCTTTGCCGCCGCGGGCCCAGCGCAGCACGTCGGCATTGATGCGGCCCGACACCGAGGCGTCCTGCATCAAAGGACCGAAAGCGCTCAATTTCGCCCTTTCCCCGCTCGCCTGAACCACGAGCAGCGGACGCGATTCCGGCGAATGCGCCGGCACCAACAGGATGCGGGGCGTGCCGCTGAACGAATTGAGCTCCGGGGCGAGTCGATACTTCCTGAAGGCGGGGTCGCGTGATTTGAACCAGCACGCATTGGCGCCGAGCGCCACCCGCTCCATCACCGGCAGAGCGCGCATCGACGCCTGCGGGGCGGGGGGCGGCGCCGTCGAGCAGGATGCGGCGAGCGCTGAAGCTGCGATCAGCATAGAGCGAAACAACAGGCGCATGCCGAATATCTCCGTCGGATGATGGCGAAAAACGATCAGTCGTCGGAAATCGACTCAGGCTGCGATAACGTCGAGCGCGGAGGCGAAAATGCCCTTGCCGTCGGAACCGCCATGGGCGGCCTCGATCAGGTTTTCCGGATGCGGCATCATGCCCAGCACATTGCCCTTTGCGTTCATCACGCCGGCGATATGGTTCATCGATCCGTTCGGATTGGTTTCAGGCGTATAGCGGAACAGCACCTGTCCCTCGCCCTCGATCCGCGCCAGCGTTTCGGCGTCGGCGAAATAGTTGCCATCGTGATGGGCGACCGGCGAGCGGATGATCTGACCCTTTTCATAGGCGCGGGTGAAGTCGGTTTCAGCGTTGACCACTTCGAGCTTCACTTCGCGGCAAACGAATTTCAGCGAGGCGTTGCGCATCAAGGCGCCCGGCAGCATGCCGGCCTCGAGCAGAATCTGGAAGCCGTTGCAGACGCCCATCACCTTCACGCCCTGTTCCGCCTTGTCGCGGATCGCCTGCATCACCGGCATGCGCGCGGCGATGGCGCCGCAGCGCAGATAGTCGCCATAGGAAAAGCCGCCGGGAATGACGATCAGGTCGACGTCGGGGATCTCGGTCTCGGTCTGCCAGATGGTCACGGGCGCCTGTCCCGAAATCTTGGTCAGGGCGGCGATCATGTCGCGGTCGCGGTTGAGGCCAGGAAGCTGGACGACGGCGGATTTCATCGGGCAATCTCCGTAACGGGGGACAAGAAGTCCGGCGGGACGTTCGCGGTGAGCCATACGCCATTGTCGGCGCGAAGGAAAGCATAACCTGCTTCCGCCATTGCCAGCGCATCCACCGTCAACAGCATATGCGAACCTCGCCGCCGCATTGCGACCTGCCTGGCCGTTTCGAGACCGGGCGACAGATGGACATGGCTGCGCTGCATGGGGTTGAGACCAGATGTCTCGATCTCCTGCCAGGCCGCCGCCGTCGTTCAATGATAAAGTATCCTCGGAGGGGTGACCGCTTCCAGCGGCAGATCGACGTCGATGCTGTGCCCATGGGCGGCGCGTATACGCCCATCTTCAAGTGTGAATCGCTTCTTGGCGTTCTCGGCGATGACGCGCCGGATGTCGCAGTCGGACACGCCGAGCTGCGCGCGCAGCCTGTCGCTGAACTGCGCATAGTCGGTCCAGCCTTGCGGGTCGACTTCAAGATCGAGCTCGTGCGGCGCATGGCGCAAGACTTAGCTCATGAATTTGGAAATCTGGGCGTCAGTGGGCATCACTCAGTTTCATGGCGTAAGCGGCTTTTGCGCCGTTTCTGCGAATTCGCGCAGGTCGAGCCGTTTTTCGATCCGATCGGTCCGATCATCAATACGGGCGCAGACGTTTCTAATTCCGTTCAGATCACCCTGTACATTGTGAAGATGGCCACGAATGGACAGCATGTCCTGCCGCAACTCGGAAACCGCATGATCGACTTTGTCGAAGCGCTGCTGAAGGTTTTTCAGGATTTCGAACATCAATTCCTGCGTCACATCAGCCATTGCCAGTCCCTCAACTATAACGAGCTTTGGAATTGTATATCGTCTTCATAGTATATTCTAGGCGTGAGAATGGCCAAAATAAAAATACCGCCGCGAGAAATCCCGCAGCGGCCTCAAGTTCAACGACGAACTTCAGATCAGCCCAGGCTGACGCTGTAGTTTTCGATCACGGTGTTGGCGAGCAGCTTTTCGCACATCGCCTTGAGATCGGCTTCCGCCTTGGCCTTGTCGTCATGGGCGATCTCGATGTCGAACACCTTGCCCTGGCGGACGCTGCCGACATCCGAGAAATCGAGCGCCGACAGCGCGCCCTCGATGGCTTTGCCCTGCGGGTCGAGAACCCCATTCTTCAGCGTAACAACTACACGCGCCTTGATCATATATCCCTCTGCATGTCCGATAGAAGCTTGGTGCGGACCCTTCAGTCCGACTTGACGAGCACCGGGCCCGCGCTGCGGATCGGCTCGTTCTCATTGATGATGCCCAGACGGCGCGCGACTTCCTGATAGGCGTCGAGCAGCCCGCCGAGATCCTTGCGGAAACGATCCTTGTCGAGACGCTCGCGGGTTTCGATGTCCCAGAGGCGGCAGGAATCCGGCGAGATCTCGTCGGCGAGAATGATGCGCATCATGTCGCCTTCATAGAGGCGGCCGCATTCGATCTTGAAGTCAACGAGCTGGATGCCGACGCCGAGGAAGAGGCCGGTCAGGAAGTCGTTGATACGGATGGCTAGCGCCATCACGTCGTCGAGTTCCTGGGGGCTCGCCCAGCCGAAGGCGGTGATATGCTCTTCCGACACCATCGGGTCGTCGAGCGCGTCCGACTTGTAGTAGAACTCGATGATCGAGCGCGGCAGAACCAGGCCTTCCTCGATGCCCAGGCGAGAGGCGAGTTCGCCGGCGGCGACATTGCGCACCACCACTTCAAGCGGAATCATCTCGACTTCGCGGATCAGTTGTTCGCGCATGTTGAGACGGCGGATGAAATGGGTGGGAATGCCGATCCGGTTCAGATGGGTGAAGATGAACTCAGAGATGCGATTGTTGATCACACCCTTGCCGTCGATGATCTCATGCTTTTTCTTGTTGAACGCGGTCGCGTCGTCCTTGAAGAATTGCACGAGCGTGCCCGGCTCCGGACCTTCGTAAAGGATTTTGCCCTTGCCTTCGTAAATCCGGCGGCGACGGTTGTTCATTTAGTCTTCTCTTTTCGTTTGGCGGAGACTCACGCGGACTGCGCCGCCCCGTCGATGCGTTAAACGCTCATTAGCCGAAAAGATCGGAATTCACAATCACGCATCGGCTGATGTCCAGATAACAGAGGTTAGAGAGAATTGTAACGAACCATTTTGCGAAGTTTTCAGTCGCAGGTTGTAGAACTGACCTTGTCGAAACGATGATCGTCAAGATCACAGGCAAACGGGGACGAGAACATGAAGAATATCAAGAAGATCGAAACCACGCTCGAAAACAAGTTCGCTCATGACGAGGATGTGCGTTTCCACGCCATCATGCGCCGCACGCGCCGCCTCGCCGATTGGACCGCCGAACAGATCGGCGTCGACAGCGCCGCCTACGCCTCGCAGCTCGCCGACCTCTACCTTGGCACGCCCGATGACGATGTCATGGCCGCCAAAGTGCGCCTCGATCTCAACCGCGCTGGAATTCCCTGCGCCCATTTCGAAGTTCGCGTCAAGATGGTCGAGCTTCTCTTTGCCGAGCAGCAGGCTATCGCCGCCTGATCCTTCCGACTGCACGCCACTCTACAGCCGCTCCGCCGGGTTCTTCCGTCGGGGCGGTTTTGCTGTGTCGCGTCGCGGAGCACGCGCCGGCATGTGAGACGAAATCGCACTTTCGATTTCCGAATTGAACGACTATAAGCGACGCGAACATTGCAACAATTCGGGAGACCCCAATGTCGGCTATCAACGATCGCGAAAAGGCCTTCGAAAACAAATACGCCCATGATGAAGAGAAGAAATTCAAGATCATCGCGCGGCGCAACAAGTTGCTTGGCCTCTGGGCCGCCGAACTGCTCGGCAAGGCCGACGCCGACGTCTATGCCAAGGAAGTCGTCGCCGCCGATTTCGAAGAAGCAGGCGACGAGGATGTCGTGCGCAAGGTTTTGGGCGACCTGACCGCAGGCGGCGTTTCCAAGTCCGCCGAAGACATTCGCGCCAAAATGGCGGAACTTCTCGCTGTCGCCGCCGACCAGATCGAGAAGGGCTGATATCAGCCGCTCCCAGTGTTCAAAGCCGCTCTTCGGGGCGGCTTTTTTGTTATATCAACCGGTCAGTTTCTGGGTTTTAGTCGAGACAGAAACTGCGCGAACACCATCGTGCCCTCCGGCCAGGGGCCATGCCCCGAATCGATATCGATATGACCGGAATTGCCCGCATCGACCAGAAACGAACCCCATGCATTGGACACATCGCCCGCGTGTTCATAGGAGCCGTGGATATCGTTCTGGCTCGCCACGGTGATTGACGGGAAGGGCAGCGGCGCATTCGGATAGGGTCCGAAAGTCTCGAAGATCTTCTTGTGTGGGCCTTTTAGGGTCAAGTCCGGCGGCGACACGAAAAAACCGCCAACGATTTTGTCAGCGTTTCCGTCAAGGGCGTGGAGAGCCGCCCCAATTCCCAGGCTATGCGCGACGAGCACGACCGGCCGCTCGGCGTCAGCGATCGCCTTGCGTATAGCGTCGACCCAGGCGTCGCGATCCGGCTCCATGAAGGAGGATTGCTCGACGCGTCGCGCGGTGGCGAGCTTGCCCGACCAGCGGTTCTGCCAGTGGTCCTGATGCGGAGCGCCATGGCCGGGAATGAGGAGAATGTCTGTTTCTGAAGCTTTCATGCCTCTCAAATGCGGTCGCGCGGCGCCTGTGTCAAGCGCCGCGCGATAGGTCACTTCGTCGGTTTTGCGCGCGTCGTTTCTTCGCGCGCTCCGCTTATTGTTCGACGTCGCCGCCGTCTTCGGGCGCGGCTTCTTCCTGGCCACCCGAATCATCGGCCATGGATTCGCCGCCGTCATCCGCCGGAGCGTCCATCTGGCTCTGGTCTTCCTCAGCGGGCGCTGCTTCCTCCGCCGGGGCCGCCTCCTCGTAGTTTTCCTCTGCGGGCGCCGCTTCCTCCGGCGCCTCTTCCATTGGAGCGGCCTGCTCGGAATTGTCCTCTGCGGGCGCCGCTTCCTCAGGCGCTTCGTCCATCGGCGCGGCTTGGTCGGAATTATCCTCGGCAGGAGCCGCTTCCTCGGGCGCTTCGTCCATCGGTGCGGCCTGTTCGGAATTGTCCTCGGCAGGAGCCGCTTCCTCAGGCGCTTCGTCCATCGGCGCTGCCTGCTCGGAATTGTCCTCTGCGGGCGCCGCTTCCTCGGGCGCTTCGTCCATCGGCGCGGCTTGGTCGGAATTATCCTCGGCGGGCGCCGCTTCCTCAGGCGCTTCATCCACCGGAGCGACTTGTTCGTCTGGAGTGTTGGGCTGGTCGTTGGCCTCGGGCGCTTGATCGCCAGACTGATCGTCCGCGTTCATTTCACCGCCATTGTCTTCTGGGGCAACCGTTGCGTCGTCCGAGGCGTCCTGCGGCGCATCATCTGCATCAGCTGGTTGTTCGTCTGCAGCGTTATCCATCATGGCTTCGTCTGCGGCGTCCTCAACGGGCAAAGCCTGTTCGTCGTCTGCGGCGGTAGCCGGCTCTTCTTCCAGCGTTGAAGCTTCGTCGACCTGGGGGTCGGCAATATCAGCGACATCCTCCACGACTTCCTCGGAATCGTAGCTTTCTGCGGCTTCGATTTCCTGGACTTCCTCGGTGGACGAATATTCCTCTTCGATAGTCTGCTCGAAGCTTTCCTCGACGCTCTGATATTCTGAATAGAAGCTCTGATATTCCTCAGCGGAATAGGAAAAGTCATAGCTTTCCGACACCTGGACCGTCTCCTCATAGATTTCCCAGGAGTAGGATTCGTAGTAGGTGCTCGTTTCCTCGTAGAAATATGTTGTGGTTGTGGAAATGTATTCCCACTGGTCGCGATAGACCGCATAATATTGCGGCTCATAGGCTGCGTACCAATAGTAATAGCCAGAGTAGTATCCGTCGAAGGCGGCGATCAGATAGACTGTTTGCCATTGCTGGCTTGGAAGCCTGTTGGCCTGCCAGGCGCGGTCGAGCAGGCGCTGCAGGCGAGCGATTTCTTGCTTTTGGCGAGCGTTGAGCGCCTTTTGCGCAGACATTTCGGCAATACGCTTCTGGATTGCGGCAAGGCGGCGGCCATTCTTGACGGCGGCGTCCTTGGCATTTGCGGCCGTGCCGCCCTTAACCCGCTTCAGATAGTCTTCCCAGGCCTTGCCAAGTGTTTGGACGCCGATCTTGACTTGCTTGTCCTTGATCTTGGCGAGGCTGTAGCTCAGTTCAACCTGAGCAACGGCGGAAGCGTATTTTGGCAGACTTTTCGCCAGATCAGCAGTTCTTTTGCCGCGCGCCGCCTTGTCGACCGCTTTCAATTGCTTGGCGGCCTCGGCCAGCGCTTTCAGCAGCGGCGCAGACTGGCCGCGCTTGTTTTTCGGAAGCGCCTTGATCGCCCTGATGGTCACCAGGATCGCCTGGGCCTGTTTATCCAGCAATTGGCCGGCGCTCAGCTTTTTGGACTGATAGGCCGCAGAGGTCGCGGCGTAAGCGGCGACAGATGTCATGGGGCTCATGGCGAGTCCCAGGGAAATCAGCGTCGCCGGAAGGACGCTGCGAAAAATGCGTGGCATGATGACCTCTTGATTGTCTCCCGGGGTCCAATTTTCGCGCGCCGGGATCGCGCTTTCGCCCTATCGAGACGGATCGCAGCGGGAATTTATTCTATCGCGCGGGCGAAATCCAAGCAGGTCAAAGCTATGAAATCCGGTCCATATGGGCAAAAATCAGCAAAAGCCGAAAAAAGCGGCGCGAACCGTGTGGATTCGCGCCGCTTGTGTCATTGCCAGTACGGAAATCAGGCTTCGCCGAACACCCTGCGGAAAATCGTATCCACATGCTTGGTGTGGTAACCGAGATCGAATTTCTCGCGGATTTCTTCCTCGGTGAGAGCGGCGCGCACTTCTGCGTCGCCGAGCAGTTCCTCAAGGAAATCGGCGCCTTTCTCCCACACCTTCATCGCGTTGCGCTGCACGAGGCGATAGGAATCCTCGCGCGACACGCCGGCCTGCGTCAGCGCCAGCAGCACGCGCTGGCTCATCACCAGACCGCGGAACTTGTTCATGTTGCGGAGCATGTTGTCCGGATAGATCACCAGTTTCTCGACGACGCCGGCCAGACGGTTGAGCGCGAAATCGAGGGTGATCGTCGTATCTGGGCCAATGGCGCGCTCAACGCTCGAATGGCTGATGTCGCGCTCATGCCAGAGCGCCACGTTTTCGAGCGCCGGCACGACCGACATGCGCACAAGGCGGGCAAGGCCGGTGAGGTTTTCCGTGAGCACAGGATTGCGCTTGTGCGGCATGGCCGACGAGCCCTTCTGGCCCGGCGAGAAGAATTCTTCCGCTTCCAGCACTTCGGTGCGCTGCATGTGGCGGATTTCGATCGCGACGTTTTCGATCGAGGAGGCGATGACGCCGAGCGTAGCGAAGAACATCGCGTGACGGTCGCGCGGGATGACCTGGGTCGACACCGGCTCGGCGGCGAGACCGAGCTGTTCGCAGACATATTCCTCCACCGACGGATCGATATTGGCGAATGTGCCGACGGCGCCGGAGATCGCGCCGGTCGCGATCTCCGTGCGGGCGGCGACGAGACGGGCGCGATTGCGGTGCATTTCAGCATAGAAGCGGGCGAAGGTCAGGCCCATCGTGGTCGGCTCGGCGTGGATGCCGTGGCTGCGGCCTATGCGGACC
This sequence comes from Rhizobium sp. SG_E_25_P2, assembly GCF_029892285.1. Lineage (GTDB taxonomy): Bacteria > Pseudomonadota > Alphaproteobacteria > Rhizobiales > Rhizobiaceae > Rhizobium_E. The sequence continues at coordinate 181,015 of NZ_JARXVM010000012.1, read as the reverse complement.
GAGTCCTTGTGTTCGAAGGCGCGGGTCTTGAGCGCCGTGAGCAGGCGGTCCATGTCGGCGAGCAACAGATCGGCGGCGCGCACGAGCTGAATGTTCAGCGTCGTGTCGAGCACGTCTGACGAGGTCATGCCCTGATGGACGAAACGGCTGTCGGGACCGATGAATTCGGCGAGATGGGTCAGGAAGGCGATGACGTCATGCTTGGTGACGGCCTCGATCTCGTCGATACGCGCGACGTCGAATTCCGCCGCCGAGCCTTTTTCCCAGATCGTCTTTGCGGCATCCTGCGGGATCACGCCGATATTGGCCAATGCCGTGCAGGCATGCGCCTCGATCTCGAACCAGATGCGGAACTTGGTTTCCGGCGACCAGATGGCGACCATTTCGGGGCGGGAGTAACGCGGGATCATCGGCGGTTTTCCTTGCGGCGCTTGGGGTTGCGGCCCGTCTAACAAATGCGGCCGCCCGCATCAATGCGATGAGCGGCCAAACCACAGGCCGAAACCCAGGAAAATCGTCGCTCCGGGCAGTCCATAGATGGAAAAGGAGATCACGGTGAACTGATAGGCGGCGCTCAGCGTGGTGAAGGCGAACTGGAAACCCCAGATCAGCGTGAAGGCGGGCGCATGCCAATGCGCGTAAAAGAACCTGTATTCAAGCGCAAACAGCGCGGCGAGCGCCAGATGCGTGGCGAGCGCGATGATCACAGTCGCGCCCATGCTCCGCGCGATCGCCTGACGGGCGCCGAACAGCAGCCGCGACAGCCAGAGCGCCGGCGCGAAACCGAGCGCGCCGCCGAGAAAGAACATCACCAGAACCGCAGGCCATTGCGGCATCAGGAATTGATTTCGGTCATTGAGATCGATCGCGGCGACCAGCGCTATCAGCGCGCCGAAAAGGGTCGAGCCCAGAAGAACGGTAAGCGGCGCGGGCGCCGCGTCCGCGATCCGCGCCAGCGCGGCGCTCAGTCGCCCGCGCGCTATCGTCATGGCGCGTCCAGATGGATTGGAACGGCGATCCATCTGATGTCGTCGCCCTCAAATCCCTGGCTGGAGGCCTGGATCATGGCGACAGCGGCAACAGCATTCGCGCCGCCAGTGACGACAGCGCCGACGCGATAGCCTGTCGGGCATTTGCGGCTGGGCGGCACGGCGGCGTCCTCATAGAGCAATCGGTCGACCGGCGCGCCATTCGCCTCGACCAACTTCAGCATGAAGCCGTTGAAGCCGTTGCTGGCGTTCAGGCAGTCCTTGGTGGCCGGAAACGGCTTGCTCTGGATGGCGATGGCGTAGGGCCGCGCCACATTGGGGGCTTGCGGATAGCGGTTGAACCGGACGGCGTCTCCGGATGCTCCAAGATCGGCCGCCGCCCGATAGGCGGCGAACGCGCCAGGGTCGGAATCAACACCGTAACGGGCAATCAGGCTGCGCGCCTTCTCCCACGCCCTCAGCCTCGCATCCTTGATCGGCGCCTCGCGCTCGATGGTGACCCGCACCGGCGCGCCGGGGGCGAATTTATCCAGCGCCAGATCGACGACAAAGATGTTGGAATAGGGAAACCCCGAGCCATCCTGCACCCCGAATTCCTCGAAGGCGAACATCCGGGCATCGGCGGAAAATCCGATCACCCGCATTTCCGCCGCATCGCCCGCCTGCGCGGCCTGACCCATAAATAGGCCCGCGCCGCAAGCGAGAGACAGGAGGAAAGCTCGGAGACGGCGGCTCATCCGCGCGCCTTTTCGGCGGCAGCGCGGATAGCGGCGATATTGGCGCGATAGGCCTCGACGTCGTCGCCCTTGTAGACGGCGGAGCCCGCAACGAGCACATTGACGCCCGCCGCTGCCGGAATGCCGGCGGTTTCGGCGGTGATGCCGCCATCGACTTCGAGCTCGATCGGCCGGTCGCCGATCAACTTGTGGATGCGGGCGATCTTCTCGGTCACTGCGGGAATGTATTTCTGTCCGCCGAAGCCGGGATTGACGCTCATCACCAGAATGAGATCGACCTGGTCGATCACATAGTCGAGCACGCTTTCCGGCGTGGCCGGGTTGATCGACACGCCGGCTTTCTTGCCCAGCGCCCGGATCGCCTGTAGCGAGCGATGCAGATGCGGGCCGGCTTCGGCATGTACGGTGATGATGTCGGCGCCGGCTTTGGCGAATGCTTCGAGATAGGGATCGGCCGGCGCGATCATCAGATGGCAGTCGAACACGGCGTCGGTCAGCGGCCTGAGCGCCTTCACGACGTCTGGCCCAAAAGAGATGTTGGGGACGAAATGGCCGTCCATGATGTCGAGATGGATCCAGTCCGCGCCGGCCGTCACCGCATCGGTCACATCCTGTCCCAGCCGCGCAAAATTGGCGGCGAGAATTGAAGGGGCGATCCGGATCGGTCTGTGCATCTGCGCGTCTCCCATGACAGTCTAGAGTATTTCAAGCAAAGGTGCGAAACGGTCTTGCGGCCTGATTTGCGTCAAAATCCTAAGCGGAGACGACGCCGGCAAGGAGACCATCGTCGCCGTCCTTCGCCGAGGCCATATCACCGCCCTTGAATCGCTGCAATGCGGCCTCAGCCTCGGTGTTCGATTTCGACGGCGCCGAACACCCGCTCGACATTGGCCTTCAGGATCGTGTCGACGTCGCTCATCATCACCAATTGGCCGAGATCGACGAGACTGGTCACGCCGTAATGAGAGATGCCGCAGGGCACGATGCCGCCGAAATGATCGAGCTCGGGATCGACATTCAGCGAGACGCCGTGAAAGCTGACCCACTTTCTCAAACGGATGCCGATTGCGGCGATCTTGTCTTCAGTCATCGAGCCGTCCGGCAGGCGAGGGCGCTCTGGGCGCTGCACCCAGACGCCGACGCGATCCTCGCGCCGTTCGCCGCGAATATTCATGTCCGCGAGGGTTCCGATCACCACCTCTTCCAGCGCGGCGACGAAGGCGCGCACATCCTGCCGGCGGCGTTTCAGATCCAGCATGACATAGACGACCCGCTGGCCGGGGCCATGATAGGTGTATTCGCCGCCACGCCCGGTCGCGAAGACCGGAAAGCGATCCGGCGCCAGCAGATCCTTGGCGTCGGCGCTGGTGCCGGCGGTGTAGAGCGGCGGATGTTCGAGCAGCCAAATCAGTTCGTCCGCTTCGCCGGCGGCGATTCTCGCGACCTGCGATTCCATTTCCGCCAATGCGTCGGGATAGCTCACGAGCCCCTCGGAAATGCGCCAACGCACTGGGTTTCCAGCCTCTACGGGCCACATGGACTGGGAAAGCTCGGCGCGCTGCATGGCGAAATAATCCTCGAATGCTATATTCCGCCTATGTGGGGAAAATTATCCACAAAGGCAAGTCGCCCAGCGCAAGCCCGAGAGTTGCACCAGTTTGCGGCGGCGTCGAAAAATATCGTCAAAAAACTTTCACACCGCTCTTGTGCGGCCGGAATCCATTTGCTAGATGCTCCCTCGCCGGCGGAAGTCGGCGCTCTACCACGATGCGGTCGTGGCGGAATTGGTAGACGCGCAGCGTTGAGGTCGCTGTGGGGCAACCCGTGGAAGTTCGAGTCTTCTCGACCGCACCAATCAAAAAAGCCTGCCTTTCGAGGCGGGCTTTTTTGCATTTTGAGCCTGATGATCATCAAAGCCTCATCAAAATCTACGTGTTGATTTAGCTGAGAATTTGCTAAGGGATAGCTTTGAAGGATTTGTGGTTGCACCGCATTCCAAGGGCAAAGCGACATGTGGACAGACGGAGCCTGGTATGAACGTCGTCTGATCGGATTGCACCGTCTGACGAAGGACGTGCAGCGCATTCCCGGATTTGGCTATGCTCTTGCCGTCACGGCATTTGGCCTCGCATTTCTCCTGCGACATGCATCAGATCACTATTTGCCCGCCGGGTTTCCATTCCTTACATTTTTCCCAGCGGTGATCCTGTCGAGTGTTTTCGGCGGGGCGCGGGCGGGTGTCTTATGCGCCGTGCTCTCGCTGCTCGCCGCCTGGCGCTTTTTTATTGCGCCCGAGAATGAGTTTGGCGTCAATGGGCCCGTAATCCTCGCCTTGGCGTATTTCGCTCTGGTCGCGACGATCGATATCGCCATCATCGCCTGGTTGAACAAGACCATCGCGGCGCTAGAGGTCGAAAAGGAGCGCAGCCGCGCCCTTGCCGAAGAACGGCTCGGTCTGGCCCGACATCAGCGCTCATTGTTCCAGGAGCTTCAGCACCGCACGGCCAACAATCTGGCCATGGTGGCGTCGTTGCTGTCGATCACCCAGCGTAAACTGAAACACATTCCCGAGGCAGTCGATGTGCTGCAGGACGCTCGGCTCAGAATCGATCAGATGTCGCGCGTCCACCGGAGGCTTTATGATCCATCGACCGACGCTGTGCGGCTCGATCGCTATTTTCGGGAATTGTGCGAGGATCTTCTGACCACGGGCGGCGTGAGCGATTACGATCTCGCGGTGGATTGCGATCCCATCGAGCTGAGTGTCCAGCAGTTGACCAATCTGTCGATGATTGTGCTGGAAGCGCTGATGAATTCGTTGAAACATGCCGACAGCGCCGCCAGCAGGCTGAGCCTTTCTCTCCATTTCAAGCGGCAGGAGGATGGCGCCGCTGTCCTTGAGGTGCAGGACAATGGCGGCGGTTATCCCGACAATTTCGATCCTTCGACGAGCCGCCAGCTTGGTTTTCGTCTGATTCAGTCCTTTGCGGAAGGACTGCGCGGCGAAGCCCGTTTTTTCAACAGAAACGGCGCCGTGGTTTCGGTCATGTTCAAGCCTTGCAGCGAAAATCACTCTTTCGAGTGAGACAGCTCAAAATTTAACGGAAGAGAAAGCGCCGTTTCAACATTCGGGCGTCTACTTGTGGGCGAACGTCTTGATGTGGAGCGCCCATGCCCCTTTCGCCATCCTCGATCCTGTTGCTTGCTCTGAATGTCGGAATTCTGTGGCTGCTGATGGCCGCGCCGCTCGGCCGCCGAAGCATCGTCATGCGCCGGACATTCAACGCCGCGCCGGAGCAGGTCTGGGCAATGGTGCATCCACTCGGCGAGCACGCGACCTGGTCTCCGAAAATCCTCGACAGTCGCGCCGGCGAAGGGGACGGATGCGTGCTCCAGACCATGAGTCATCACGATCGCCGAGGCGAGCCGATCCGGCGAAAGCTCGCTATCGAGAGTGTTCACCCCGGCGAGAAACTCGCCTTCGCGTCGCGCGTGATCGAGGATTCTGCCCTGGATCCCGTGTTCTGGTCGCATTATTCGGAGAAGCGCAGCGTGCGCGGCGCCACGGACAAGGCGGAACTCACGGTCGAAGTGGTCGATCGCTATCGCGGCCTGGCGTTTTTTCTCTATCGCGTCATCATGCTTCGCCGGGAGATGCGCGAAATCGAAACATGGCTGAGAACAGGGGAGGCCGGACAATCCGGCGTGATGGAGCGCCCCTTGACGCAAGTTGCGCTAGCCATTTTGTCGACGCTTCTGCTCTGGCCATTCTTTGGATTGAAGGGGCATGGCCTCATCCTGTCGACCATCCTGACCGTGACCATCGTCCTGCACGAATTCGGTCACATGGCCGCCTATCGCGCCTTCGGGCATCAGCGGGTGCGGATGATTTTCATCCCGCTTTTAGGAGGGGTGGCAGTGGGCGGCAGGCCTTACAACTCCAAAATGGAAGTGGCGGTTTGCGCCTTGATGGGCGCGGGTTTCTCGGCGTTTCTGGTTCCGATCGGCGTTGCGGCCCATGGCGCGATTTCAGGGTCGGATCCCGTCGCCGCCGATTTCATCTTGCTGTTCATGCTCGTCCTGGGCGCCTTCAATATGCTCAACCTCTTGCCGATGTCGCGCTTTGATGGCGGGCAGGTGATCCGGCAGGTGTTTCCGACCCGGGATGGGCTGATGGGCGCGACGTTTCTGGTCACCGCAGCGGTGGTGTGGATCGGCTGGCGCATCGGCATTCCGCTGCAGGCGCTGTATGGCGGGCTGGCGGTGATGCTGGCCCTGAGCTTTCTGACCCAGGGCAAATCGAATGTGAAATCGCGCCATGAGCTCGACGAGATGGCTCCCGCCGAGCGCATGCTGGTTGGCTTCGGCTATTACGCCGCGCTCGGCATTCATGGCCATGCGCTGATTTTCGCCAGCGACCGCCTGTTCGGATGATCCGTTCAGAAGGAGAAGACGCCCGCCACCGGCACATGGTCGGACGGCTTGTCCCAGTCGCGCACATATTTTTCGACGCTGGTCGACTGCAGTCGATCGGCGGCTTCCGGCGATAGCAGCAGATGGTCGATGCGGATGCCCCAATTCTTCTGCCAACTGCCGGCCTGGTAATCCCAGAAAGTGTAGAGCGGCGCTACGTCGGAGGTCGCCCGCACAGCGTCCGTCAGGCCGAGATTTTCCAGCCTACGGAACGCCTGCCGGGTCGCCGGCAGGAACAGGGCGTCATTCTCCCAGACCTTCGGGTCCCAGCAGTCATGCGGTTCGGGTATGACATTGTAGTCGCCAGCCAGGATGAACGGCTCTTCAAGCGCCAGCCGCGCCTGCGCATGGGCTTCCAGCCGCTGCATCCAGCCGAGCTTATAGGGATATTTGACCGGGTCCGCGGAGGGATTGCCGTTTGGCAGATAGAGGCAGCCCACTCGCACGACCCCGCCTTCGACCGAGAAAACGCCTTCTATGTACCGCGATTGCTCGTCGGTCTCATCGCCCGGCAGGCCGCGCAGCACGTCTTCGGGCCGCAACTTGGAGAGAAGCGCCACGCCGTTGAAGCCTTTCTGGCCATGGGTCTCGACATGATAGCCGAGCGCTTCGATCTCGCCGCGCGGGAAGGCGTCGTCCTGGCACTTGATTTCCTGCAGGCAGACGATATCGGGCGCAGACTCCTTGAGCCAGGCCAGGAGATTGTCGATGCGCGCGCGAACGCCGTTGATGTTCCAGGTGGCGATTTTCATGCGGGTCTTCCTCGGCGCTCGATCTCTCGGAGGGTTTGTCTAACCTTTTCCGGCATGTGTCGCCAGATCCTGAATCAATCGCCCAACAGCCTCAGATGGCGAAACTCGTTCCGCATCCGCAGCTTGCCACCGCGTTCGGATTCTTGATCTGAAAACTCTGGCCCATCAGATTATCGACAAAGTCGATTTCCGAACCGTCCATATAAATGACTGACATCGAATCGATCAGCACTTTGGCGTTGTTCTTCTCGATGACGAGATCGTCGTCTCCCTGATCAGCGACCAGGTCGAATTTGTAGGAAAAGCCCGAACAGCCGCCGCCTTCGACCGAAACGCGCAACGCGGTCTTGGCGGGGTCCTTGGCGACGATGGCGGCAATGCGGCGCGCTGCCGCGTCGGTGAGTGAAATCATGTTGCTCATGCTGGTCTTCCTCTCCAATCGGGGTCAAGGTCCGTTGGGTCAGTTGATGATACGTCAAAAGAGAAGCTTCGGGCAATGTCCTGCTTCTATTGACTGGAAGCACTAGGTAAGTAGGAGGCGGACAGGCGTCAATGGGAATGGAGTTCATGACGATAGACAGGCAGGCTCTCGGTTTCGGCGTCGGCGCGCACGCGCCCTATGCCGCGGACGCCTGGAAGACGCGCGGACGATTGTTTGAGGAAGGCGGCAGCCCGACGCGATCCGATTTCCAGCGTGACCGCGACCGCATCGTCCACACCACTGCCTTCAGGCGTTTGAAGCACAAGACGCAGGTGTTCATCGCCCATGACGGCGATCACTATCGCACCCGCCTGACCCATACGATCGAGGTGGCGCAGATCGCCCGGGCTCTGGCGCGCGCGCTGCGACTTGACGAAGATCTCGCCGAGGGCGTCGCGCTCGTGCACGATTTCGGCCACACGCCCTTCGGTCACACGGGCGAGGATGCCCTGCATGCGGCGCTCGAACCCTATGGCGGCTTTGACCACAACGCCCAGTCGCTGCGCATCGTCACCAAGCTGGAACGCCGTTACGCGGAATTCGACGGGCTGAACCTGACCTGGGAAAGCCTCGAAGGACTGGTCAAGCATAACGGGCCGCTTGTCGACGGCAAGGGAGAGGGGACGCGCGGAGCCGTGCCGCAGCCGATCCTCGATTATTGCGCGCTGCATGACCTCGAGCTCTTCAACCACGCCAGTCTGGAAGCGCAGGTCGCGGCGATCGCCGACGACATTGCGTACAACACCCATGATATTGATGACGGCCTGCGTTCAGGCTACCTGACCTTCGACATGCTCGATGAGGTGCCGTTCCTGGCCGGTCTGATGCGCGAGGTGCGCGACCGCTATCCCGGGCTGGAGGACAGCCGGCTCACCCATGAGATCATGCGACGCCAGATCACCCATATGGTCGAGGACGTCATCAGCGTGACGCAGCAGCGCCTCAAGGAGATCAAGCCGCAGTCGGCCGACGATATTCGCAGTGCGGGCCTGACCTTTGCCAGCTTTTCCGATGAGATGGCGGTCACCGACAGGCAGATCAAGAAGCTGCTGTTCACGCATATCTACCGGCATCCTGAGATCATGCGCATTCGCGCCGGCGCAGCCGAGATCGTCACCGATCTCTATTCCGCTTTCATGGCGGCGCCCAAGGAAATGCAAAGCCATTATTGGTACGACCAGATCGAGACCATGCCGGAACATGTCAAGGCGCGTCATGTCGGCGATTATCTGGCCGGCATGACCGACAATTACGCCATTGCCGCCCACAGGCGTTTGTTTGACCGGACACCCGATTTGCGATAGGGCAGCCCGCGAAATGGCTGAGACGGCGGCTGCAACGGCGACCGCCGCCGAAAGGATATGCGATGAACCTGTTTGCGGAATTCGAAACCCGGATCAAATCCATCCTGACCGACAAGGTCATTCCGGAGGACAAGCGCGGCGCTGATTTGAGCCGCGTCGTCGTCGAACCGCCGCGCGACGCCTCACATGGCGATCTCGCCACCAACGCCGCCATGGTGCTGTCCAAGCCGATGGGCATGGCGCCGCGCGCGCTGGCCGAGGAGATCATTAAGCATCTCAAGGAAGACGCTGATGTGGCCGAAGTGTCGGTCGCCGGCCCCGGCTTCATCAATATCCGCCTCTCAGGCGCTTATTGGAGCCGCTTTCTCGCCGGCGTGATCGTGGCGGGCGAAGCCTATGGCCGCTCCACCATCGGCGGCGGACGCAAGGTCAATGTCGAATATGTCTCCGCCAATCCGACCGGACCGATGCATGTCGGCCATTGCCGCAACGCCGTGGTTGGCGATTCGCTCGCCAATGTGCTGATCGCGGCGGGTTATGACGTCACCAAGGAATATTACATCAACGACGCAGGCTCGCAGATCGACACGCTGGCGCGCTCGGTGTTCCTGCGCTATCGCGAGGCGCTCGGCGAGAAGATCGGCGAGATCCCCGAAGGGCTATATCCCGGCGACTACCTCGTGCCGGTCGGCCATGCGCTCAAGGATGAGTTCGGCTCCAAGCTGCGCGGCATGACCGAGGCCGAATGGATGCCGATCATCCGGGATCGCGCCATCGACGCGATGATGGCGATGATCCGCGACGATCTCGCCATGCTCAAGGTGCATCACGACGTGTTCTTCTCGGAGCGCTCGCTGCATGCCGATGGCGGCGCGCTGATCCAGAGCGCGATCAACGACCTGACCTATAAGGGCCATGTCTATCGCGGATCGCTGCCGCCGCCGAAGGGGCAGACGCCCGAGGATTGGGAGGATCGCGAGCAGGTGCTGTTCCGCTCCACCGATGTCGGCGACGACATGGACCGGGCGCTGATGAAGTCCGATGGCTCCTACACCTATTTCGCAGCCGACGTGGCCTATTTCAAAAACAAATACGATCGCGGCTTCAGCGAAATGGTCTATGTGCTTGGCGCGGACCATGGCGGCTACGTCAAGCGTCTCGAAGCGGTGGCGCGCGCCGTGTCCGAGGGCAAGGCGAAGTTGACCGTGCTGCTCTATCAGCTGATCAACCTCTACAAGGACGGCGAGCCGTTCAAGATGTCCAAACGTTCCGGCAATTTCGTGACGCTGCGCGATGTCGTGGACGAGGTCGGCTCCGATGCCGTCCGCTTCATGATGATCTATCGCAAGAGCACCGAACAGCTGGATTTCGATTTCGCCAAGGTGACGGAGCAGTCCAGCAACAATCCGGTCTTTTATGTGCAATATGCGCATGCGCGTTGCGCTTCGGTGTTGCGCCAGGCGCTCGAAGCCTTTCCGGATCTCGATATCAGCGCCGAAACGCTCTCGGAAGCGGCGAAAAAGCTGATCACAGATCCGAACGAGTTGCAGCTTGTCGCCAAACTGGCAGAATATCCGAGATTGATCGAATCAGCCGCCTCCGCGATGGAGCCGCACCGCCTGCCTTACTACCTCTATGATCTGGCGGGTGTCTTCAGCGCGCATTACAACAAAGGTCGTGACAATCCGGAGTTACGGTTTGTTAAGGCTAACGATAGAGAATTGACGCAGGCCAGGCTTGGGTTGGTGCGCGCCGTTGCTGCTGTTCTGAAATCCGGATTGTCCATTGTCGGCACATCCGCGCCGGATGAGATGTAACGGAAGTCACCATTTGCCCACAATGCTCTGGCATGTCCTGTGTGAGATGCGTGATCGAGTGGTGAAATGGCAGATAACCAGCGGGTGCTGAAGAAAAACGCCGACGGCGGCTTCCTTTCGGAAGACGATCCGTTGTCCGAGCTTGCCCGGATCGTCAATTTCGACCTTCCCGTTACCCCGAGTCGCGCGCGGATTTCGACGCCTCGACGCGAGCCGGAATTCAATCTCGAAGACGAACTCCTCAAGGAGCTCGAACAATACGAGATCGGTGAAGACGCGTCCGCTGCCTCCATTTCCCGCCCACCAGCGATTGCCCCGGCTGTCGATGGCGACGTCCGTTTCGCCGCGACTCCGGTGGCTGAGGCGCCTTTGGTTCAGGCGTTCGACCCGTTTGTCGAGGAAGAGCCGGTCGCCTATGCGCCGGTGGAGCCAGCGCCGTCCGTTGCGCGCTCCGCGTCCGCTCAGGCCTTTGTCGCATCACCCGCCGAACCGGTTTTCCAAGCCCAGACGCAGCCGCGAATCGACCCTGTCGGTCGGTCGCTGTTTGATCTCGAGGAAGAGATCATGCAGGAATTCGCAGCGTTCGACGCCCGAAGGGATGGCGCGATCGCCGCGCCCTCAGCGCCCTTCGTTGAGCCAGTCCTGGTTCGTCGCGAACCGGAACTCCCCGTTTACGAAGTTGCGCCGCAGCCCGAGCCCGTCGATCTTCCGGTCGATGCGGCTCTCGATGCCGACGTCTGGCGTCTGGACGAGAGCGATTTCGTCGATGTCGAGGGTGATCTCGATATTGACGCCGAGCCAGAGGCAGAGCCGCATTACGAGGAAGCGCAAGATCTCGTCGAGGACGAATGGGACGATGCGGCGGATTTCCCTGCCGATACGCTCGTTGCGGCGCTTGAGGATGAACTGCATCGTTCAATGGCCGATGCGGTCGATTTCGCCGATCTGGATGACGCGGAGCCTGCCGCGATAGCCCAGGCGGAACCAGATCTGGCGAGCTGGCCCAAACCTTCGATCGAACCGTCGTCTTTGGATGACGACGCCTTCTGGCGTCAGCCGCTGCAGGCAGAGCCGGTCGCTGTGGTCGAGCCCGTTGCGAATGTCCAGCCTTCCACGGCCGACGCCATGGCGCTTGATCGCCTCCTCTCCGACGTCGAACGCTACCCTGTCGTCACCCGCACTGGATGGTCGCGCTCGACCGCGTTCGGCGTTGCCGCCGAACATGTCGATCCCCGGGCGGCGGAAACGTCCTCGCAGCGCGCGCCTGAGCCGGTTCCAGCCGCCCCCGTCGCTGCTCCGACCTTGGAGGCGTCTGTCGGCCGTAGCCGCGACGCGTTCGTCGAATCGGGTGACGAGGACGACTTTCCGTTCTTCTCCGACGCCGAACTCTTCGACGAGAACGCTTTCGAACTGGATCTTCGTGAAATCGAACTCGACTTGCTCGACGTGATGGACGATGCGCCGGCCGCCAAACCCGCCGCCGCCGCCATCTCCCCCAAGCCGATCGACGATTCCTATCCCGCCGTGGAGAATATCGCGGCGCCCGTTCGCCACGCCTCCGTGGTGGTTGACGCTTCTCCGGTCAAGGCGGGGAGCGCTGATTACGCCTCTCTGCCTTTCGACCCCTCGCAGATCTCGGTCGAGGAGGATGTTCTGGAAGCTCTGGCCGAGATCGATGTGCCGGAACTTCCGGTGGTCGATCAGGAGCCTGGTTCGACGGATCCCGCCGACTACGATCTCGATATCGACGCCGACATGGCGGAGTTCTTCGCTGCGCGTCCGGAACCAGCCGCAGCGACGTTGCCTAATCGCACGGCTTCGCGAGCCGATAGCGGTCTTGCCGCTCCGGCTGCCGCTGCCGACAAGGCGACCGGTGATTTCGACGAATTCGAGAAGGCGCTGGAGGAAGATTTCCGCCGGTCGCTGTCGGAGAATCGCGCCACCGTAAATCTCGATCGCGTCGCGCTGTCGCCTGTGGATCTCGAAGAGACGCGGGAAGATCGCGGCCGCTCAAAGCGCGTTCTTGTGCTCGCCGCCTCGGTCGTCGGCGTTGTCATGCTGGGCGGCGCGGGCGTCTACGCCTTCATGGGCGGCGCAGATGGGCTGGTGGCTTCTTCTGGCGAACCGAAGGTCATTCTCGCCGACAAGGACCCAATGAAGGTTGCGCCCGTGAACCCTGGCGGCCAGAAAGTGCCGAATCAGGACAAGGCGGTCTATGATCGGGTCTCGGGCGTCAGCACGGATGCAGCCAAGCAGCCGCGCCTCGTGACTTCGAACGAAGAGCCCGTCGATGTCGTCCAGAAGACGTTGTTGCCGGAAAATCTGCCGATGGACGACGAGCAGGACGCCATGGGCACGCCGACGCAAGACACGTCCGACGCCCGACTGCTGCCGGAAGGCGCGACGGAGAATGTTTCCACTTCGGAAAAGGTGGCGACCGGCGTCGCCCCGCGCAAAGTGCGCACGATGATCGTCCGTCCGGACGGCTCGCTGGTGCCGCGTGAGGAGATCGTGGAGCAGACTGCCGCCGCGTCGCCCGATGCGCCCGCCGTCGCGCCCCAGGCGACCGACGTTCCCGAGCGCCTGCCGCCGGATGACATTTCACGCACCATCGAACAGGCGTCCGCCGATCCGGCTGTCGGCCAGGAGCAGGCGGCGCAGCCAGTGGCGGACAATCAAACCGACGCCGCCGAAACAGCTGCGGAGGCGCCTGCGGCCAATGTCGACGCCGATCAGTCTGCCATCGCCGCCGTGGCGCAAGCCGAAGTGCCCGCCGCCGCCGCAACTGGCGTGGCGACGGCTGAAACGCCGCCAGCGGCTGCCGAGGAAACCGCGTCCGCGCCGCTCAATATGCCGGTCCCGACCAATCGTCCGGTGGAACAGCCCGTCAATGTCATTGGAGCCGTGACCGATCAGGGCCGCGTCACCGATGGCCAGCCCGCCGAAACCCAGACGGCGAGCGCCGAGCCGCAGACCGAAGCGCCCGCCGCACAGACGCCGACGCCCGCAGGGTCCTACGTGATCCAGATCGCGTCGCTGCCGAGCCAGTCCGACGCCGAAACCTCATACAAGCGTCTGTCGGCGAAATTCTCCGGCGTGATCGGCGGGCGTGGGGTGGACATCAAGCGCGCCCAGATCGCCAACAAGGGCACTTATTATCGCGTTCGCATTCCCGCCGGCTCGAAGCAGGACGCCCAGGAACTCTGCGCCCGCTACAAGGCCGCCGGCGGTTCCTGCCTTGTTTCCAAGTAAGTTTTCCGCTTAATCTGCGCGCGGCCGGGACATCTCGTTCCGGCCGCGCGTGTTTTCCAGCATGTCGCGCAAGCCCGCGCAGCGGTTTGCGATCACGGCGTCTGAAAAATCCACACGAGAGATCATTCATGACCGACGTCAATGCCGTTATCTTCGGGGCGAGCGGCCTCACACTCACTGAAGCTGAGCGCGCCTTCTATCGCGACGCCAATCCCTGGGGCTTCATCCTGTTCGCCCGCAACATCTCCGCCGACGCCGAGCAGATCAAGCGGCTGGTCGCGGATATGCGCGACAGCGTCGGCCGCAACGCGCCAGTGCTGATCGACCAGGAGGGCGGTCGCGTTCAGCGTATCCGTGAGCCGCTCTGCCCGCGTTACCCTTCCGGCCGCGATCTCGGCGATATCTGGCGGCAAGATGCGGAAAAGGGCGTTCGCGCCGCCTGGCTGATGTCACGGCTGCACGCCTTCGATCTCCTCAGGCTCGGCATCAATGTGGACTGCCTGCCAGTGCTGGATGTGCCGGTCGAAGGCGCAAACGACGTGATCGGCAACCGCGCTTACGGCAAGAATCCCGATATCGTCACCCAGATGGGCCGCGCCGCCGCCGAAGGTCTGAAAGCTGGCGGCATGCTGCCGGTGATGAAGCATATGCCCGGCCATGGTCGCGCCTTCGCCGATTCCCATCATGATCTGCCGGTGGTCGACACGCCGCTCGACGACTTGCGCGCCCATGATTTTCCGCCCTTCATGGCCATGACGAATGAGGTGATGGGCATGTCTGCCCATGTTGTGTTCACCGCCATCGATCCTGACAACCCCGCCACCACATCGCGCAAGGTGATCGAGGAGATCATCCGCGGCGAATTTGGTTTCGACGGTCTGCTGATCTCAGACGACAGCTCCATGAACGCGCTCAAGGGGACGCTGGGCGAACGCGCCCGCGCCATCGCCTCGAACGGCTGCGATGTCGTTCTGCACTGCAATGGCGTGATGTCGGAAATGCTGGAGGTGCAGGCCGAAGTGAAACTGCTCGCCGGAAAGTCCAGGGAGCGCGCCGAAAGAGCCGAAGCTGCCTTTACGGCCCCAGATGGCAGCAATGAGCCGGATCTACGCGCGGAATTCGCCGCCCTTCTTCCCTCGGCCTGAGGCGGGGCGATGACGGCGGGACCCGACGCGCAGGATCAGGCGCCTCTCGAAAAGCTCTGGGAGGATCGCCCCATAAGGATCGATGAGACCTTGCCGGTGGCGGAGGCCGAGCCTGCCCTCGTGATCGATGTCGGGGGATTCGAAGGGCCGCTCGACCTGCTTCTGCATCTCGCGCGCAATCAGAAGGTCGATCTCGCCCGCATTTCCGTGCTGGCTTTGGCCGAGCAATATCTCGACTTCATCGAAAGCGCCCGTCGTGTCAGGCTGGAATTGGCCGCCGATTATCTGGTGATGGCCGCCTGGCTCGCTTATCTCAAATCGCGTTTGCTGATCCCGCAGGCGCCGAAGGACGACGGCCCTTCAGGGGAAGAGCTGGCGGCCACGCTCGCCTATCGTCTGAGACGCCTGGAAGCGATCCGCGACGCCGCCATGCGGCTCGTCAATCGCAACAGGCTCGGCCGTGATTTCTTCGCCCGCGGCGCGCCGGAATTCATCCCCGATGAGCGCAAGTCGGCGTACGACGCCTCTCTCTATGATCTCCTGTCCGCCTACGCCAATCTCCGCCAGCGGCAGGCGATCACCAATGTCACCATCCAGAGACGCAAGGTCTGGTCGCTGGCCGACGCCCGGCTGATGCTGGCGCGCATTGTGGGCGCGCTGGACGACTGGACGGCGCTAGACACATTTTTGATCCGCTATGCGGCCGATCCCGAGGAGCGGGCCACCGCCATCGCCAGTTCGTTTGCCGCGACGCTGGAATTGATCCGCGAACGCCGCATCGAGGTGCGGCAGGAAGGGGCCTTCCAGCCGATTTTCATGCGGACGGGATCCAACCCGATCACCGACGCCGATCTCGAAGCCATGGAGGCGGGACGTGACTGACGCGATCGCTCCGGAAACCAAAGCTCTTCTGAGCGATATCTTGAATTCAGATGCGGCGCGGGCGGCCGAAGCGCTGATCTTCGCCTCCGCAAACCCGGTCTCGGAACATTACCTGTCCGAGCGCCTGCCACGCGGCGCCGATGTGCCGCGCATCCTCGCTGAACTCAGCCGATTTTACGCCGCGCGCGGCGTCAATCTCGTCAAGATCGACGGCTTCTGGGCCTTTCGCACCGCCGCCGATCTGTCCTTCGCTGTCCGCCAGGAAGGGCAGGAGCCGAAGAAACTGTCGCGCGCCGCGCTCGAAGTGCTGGCGATCATCGCCTATCACCAACCGGTGACGCGCGCGGAGATCGAGGATGTCAGGGGCGTTCAGACCTCCAAGGGCACGCTCGACGTGCTGCTGGAAGCGGGCTGGGTCAAGTTCCGGGGCCGCCGACGCACGCCGGGGCGGCCCGTGACTTTCGGCACGACGCGCGATTTCCTCGATCATTTCGGTCTTGAGGAAATCCGTGATCTTCCGGGCATCGAGGAGCTCAAGGCTGCGGGCCTGCTCACGGGGCGCATTCCGCCTGGGCTTTCCGCGCCAATTCCGAAGAGCGACGACGAGCTTGCCGGCGACGAAGATCCCATCACCCAGCTCGATCTCGAAGAACTCGGCCTCTTGACACCCGGGGGTGAAGCGGATGAATAGCGTCATCTTAAAATGAGCGGGCGCGATGTCCGCCGGGATAGACGCAATTGCCGAGCACAAATAGCCTGAAGGATGCGCAGAGTCCTCGCCGATCGGCCGGCGTGACCTTCGCCGCCGGCTTGAGCTTCGAAAACATCACCCACAGTTATGGCGACAAGCCGATCCTGTCGGATCTGTCGCTTACCGTGGAGCCGGGCGAGGTGCTCTGCCTTCTCGGCCCGTCTGGGTCAGGCAAGACGACATTGCTGCGCATCGCCGCCGGAATAGAGGCGCAAAGCGCGGGCCGGGTTCTCCTCAATGGCCGGGAGATCGCTGGCCCCGACGCCTTCCTGCCGCCCGAACGGCGCGGCGTTGGGCTGATGTTCCAGGACTTCGCGCTGTTTCCGCATATGACCATCGTCGACAATGTCCGCTATGGCCTGACGGCGCTGCCGAAGCCCGAGGCGCGGGCCGAAGCGCTGAATGCGCTGGAGCGTGTGGGGCTTGCCGACTATGCCGAAGATTACCCGCACCGGCTCTCCGGCGGGCAGCAGCAGCGCGTCGCCTTGGCGCGCGCGCTGGCGCCGCGTCCCGCCGTGCTGTTGATGGACGAGCCGTTTTCAGGCCTCGATTCCCGACTGAAGGATGCGATCCGCGCCGACACGCTGTCAATTCTCCGCGAGGCGAGGGTGACGGCGATCGTGGTGACCCATGACGCGGAAGAGGCCATGCGCATGGCCGACCGGATCGCGCTTCTCAAGGACGGCCGACTGGTGCAGGTCGGCCCTTCCGAAATTCTCTATCGCAACCCGGCCAATTTGTTCGCCGCATCGTTTTTTTCCGAGGTGAATCTGTTCGAGGGCGTGGTTTTGCGCGGGCAGGTGGAAACTCCGCTCGGCGCAATCGCCGCGCCCGATCTCGCCGACAACAAAACTGTGGATGTAGCGCTGCGTCTTTCCGGATTGAAAATCGCGGCCGAAGGCGAGGGGGCGGCGGCGCGCATCCTGTCACGCCGCTTTCTCGGCGTTGTTGACATGTTCACATTGGCCGTCGAAGGGCTCGATGAGCCTATCCGGGCGCGCATCCGGGCGGACGAAGTGCCGCATGGGCTACGGGATGTCGTTGTCTCGATGAACGAACGTGATACATTGGTGTTTGAAAAAGCCATAAAGACCGACTAAGTCTTGTTGGCACAAAACTGGGAGTGTGAGCATGGGTTCCTTTAGCGTATGGCACTGGCTGATTGTTCTGGCCGTGATCCTGATTTTCTTCGGCCGCGGCAAAATCCCCGAATTGATGGGCGATGTCGCCAAGGGCATCAAGAACTTCAAGAAGGGCATGGCCGAGGAAGAAACCGCCGACAAGACGCCGTCCGTGGATCACAAGGCCGACGAAGCGAAGTAACAGGGCGCCGGCAGGGGCGGCCCGAGCCGCTCCAGCCGCAGGATAATTATCATGCTGGAAGTCGGCTGGAGCGAGATCCTTGTCATCGCGCTCATTCTCATTATCGTGGTGGGTCCAAAGGATCTGCCGGGTATGCTCAGGACGTTCGGGCGGATGGCGACCCGCGTGCGCGGAATGGCCAATGAATTCCGTTCACAATTCGATGAGGCTCTGCGCGAGGCGGAACTCGACGATGTCCGCAAGGGATTGAGCGAAGTCAACAAGCTCAACCCGACCAACAGCCTTCGCGACGCGATCAACCCGATCCGCAAACTCGGCGAAGACATCAAGTCCGACCTGCGCAAGGCGACCGATCTGAAGGACGAGCCTTCTACGTCCGCTGGTGTGTCCGCAGTCGAAGAGAAGACGGACGCGGCCTTGCCGGCGTCCAATCCGGTTCTTGAACCGGTGGCGCAACTCGCGCCGACGCAAACCGAGCCGGAAGCGTTGAAGACGCCGCCGGTCGTCGTGCAGCCTGCGCCGCTTCCGGCTGTCGTCGAGCCCAAGCCTGTGCCCGCCGTGGTCGACGCCAAGCCGCTTGCGGTTGCCGCTGACGAGAAACCCAAGGCCAAGCGCACGACAAAGCCCAAGGCCGAAAAAGCCGATGGCGACGTCGAAAAGCCGGCGCGCGCACCGCGCAAGTCCACTGCCAAGGTCGCAAGCGAAACGCCGGACGCGCCGAAGACGCGGAAAAAGTCCGCCAAGAAATCCGATGAGACCGGTGACGCATGAGTGAAGAGATCCAGGACAAGCCGCAGCCGCTCATCGAGCATCTGATCGAACTGCGCCAGAGGCTGATCTGGGCCGTCGTCGCGTTTTTCGCGGCCTTTCTGGTCTGCTTCTACTTCGCCGAACAATTGTTCAATGCGCTGGTGGTGCCGTATCGTATTGCCGTCGATTGGTCGCATCTCGACCCCAGCACGACGGAGATGATTTACACTGCGCCGCAGGAATTCTTCTTCACCCAGATCAAGGTGGCGATGTTCGGCGCCATGGTGATCGCCTTTCCGGTCATCGCGACGCAGATCTACAAATTCGTGGCGCCCGGCCTCTATAAAAACGAACGCGCCGCCTTCATGCCGTTCCTCATCGCCTCGCCAGTGCTGTTCCTGTTGGGCGGCGCCATGGTGTATTTCCTGTTCACCCCGATGGTGATGTGGTTCTTCCTGTCGATGCAGCAAACGGGCGGCCAGGGGCAGATTGCGATTTCGCTGATGCCGAAAGTGTCGGAATATCTCAGCCTGATCATGACGCTGATCTTCTCCTTCGGCTTGGTGTTCCAGCTGCCGGTGGTGACATCGCTGCTGGTGCGCGTCGAACTGCTGAGCTCGAAGACGCTCGCCGAAAAGCGCAAATACGCCGTCGTCATCGCCTTCATCGTCGCCGCCGTGTTGACGCCGCCGGATCCGATCTCGCAGCTCGGTCTGGCGATCCCGACGATCATCCTCTATGAGGTCGCCATCTATGCGGCGCGGCTGATCGAGAAGTCCCGCAAACAGCGGATTTCGGACGAAAGCTCCGAGGGGTCCGCCTGATTTGACCGGCGAGCCGCGCTTGCGGCTTGTCTTTCCGCTCTCCGCGCGCCAAAACCACGGTGATCCGGAATCACGACGCGTCGGGATTCCGCCCCTGAGCCAAGAGACGGTGTTCACATGCTCGATATCAAATGGATTCGCGACAATGCAGCGGCGCTCGACGCCGCGCTTTCCAAGCGCGGAGCCGAAGCCCAGTCCGCCACCCTCATCGCGCTCGACGAGACGCGCCGCGCCATCGTCCAGAAGGCGCAGGACATGCAGTCGCGCCGCAACGCCGCCTCCAAGGAGATCGGCGCGGCGATGGGCCAGAAGAACATGGAGCTGGCGGAAAAACTGAAAGCCGAAGTGGCGGCGATCAAGGTCGATCTGCCGGCGGCCGAAGAAGAAGAGCGCCGCATCACCGCCGAACTCAATGACGCGCTGTCGCGCATCCCCAATATTCCGCTCGCCGATGTGCCTGTTGGCAAGGACGAGAACGACAATGTCGTGACCCGGGTGCTGGGCGACAAGCCCCGCTGGAACCATCCCGCCCGGGAGCATTACGAGATCGGCGAAGCGCTCGGCTGGATGGATTTCGAAGGCGCCGCCAAGATCGCCGGCGCGCGCTTCACCATCCTCAAGGGCCAACTGGCCCGTCTCGAACGCGCCATCGGGCAGTTCATGCTCGACACGCATACGATGGAGCATGGCTATCTCGAAGTGCAGCCGCCCTTGATGGTGCGCGACGACGCCATGTATGGCACCGGCCAGCTGCCGAAATTCGCTGAAGACCTGTTCCGCACCACCGATGACCGCTGGCTGATCCCGACGGCGGAAGTGCCGCTCACCAATCTCGTGCGCGAGCAGATCCTCGAACACGATGTCCTGCCGCTGCGCCTGACCGCGCTCACCCCTTGCTTCCGCTCCGAAGCCGGCTCCGCCGGCCGCGACACGCGTGGCATGCTGCGGCAGCATCAGTTCAACAAGGTCGAACTCGTGTCGATCACCGACGCCCAATCCTCGATCGCCGAGCATGAGCGGATGACCGAATGCGCCGAAACCGTGCTCAAGAAGCTCGGCCTGCATTTCCGCACCATGACGCTGTGCACCGGCGACATGGGCTTCGGCTCGCAGAAGACCTATGACATCGAGGTCTGGCTGCCGGGGCAGAACACCTATCGCGAGATCTCGTCCTGCTCCGTCTGCGGCGATTTCCAAGGGCGTCGCATGAATGCGCGTTATCGCGATCGCACGGATAAGTCGGTCAAGTTCGTGCATACGCTGAACGGTTCGGGCACCGCCGTTGGCCGCGCCTTGATCGCCGTGATGGAAAACTATCTCGATGAAGACGGCTCCATCACAATTCCGGATGTGTTGCTGCCCTATATGGGCGGTCTGAAGAAGATCGAGAAAGCGAGCTGAGTCCATGCGGATCCTCCTGACCAATGACGATGGCGTCCATGCCGAAGGGTTGGCGGTGCTGGAACGTATCGCCCGCACGCTGTCGGACGACGTCTGGATCATTGCGCCGGAGACCGATCAGAGCGGGCTTGCGCATTCGCTGACGCTTTCGGAGCCCTTGCGGCTCCGAAAGATTTCGGACAAGCATTTCGCGCTGCGCGGCACGCCGACCGATTGCGTCATCATGGGCTGCAAGGAAGTGCTGCCGGGCAAGCCGGATCTGGTTCTTTCGGGCGTCAATGCCGGCGCCAACATGGCCGACGACGTCACCTATTCCGGCACCATCGCCGGCGCGATCGAGGGTACGCTACAGGGTGTGAAGTCTTTCGCGCTCAGCCAGGCCGCAGCCTATTTCGACGGCGAGCGCGTCACCCCCTGGGAGATCGCCGAGCTCTTCGCCCCGGACCTGATCAGGAAGCTCCTGGACGTCGATATGCCCGCCTGGACGCTGATGAACCTCAACTTCCCCAATTGCGCGCCCTCCGACGTCAAGGGCGTCGAGGTCACGTCGCAGGGCAAGCTCGATTTCGGCGTCAATGTCGAGCGCCGCATCGATGGTCGCGGCTTTCCCTATTACTGGCTGAAATTCGACAATCGGCAGGGTGATTTCCGCGAAGGCACCGATATTCACGCGCTGAAGGCCGACAAGATTTCGGTGACGCCGCTCAAACTCGATCTGACCGATTACAGCCTGCTCGACCGGATCGATCAGGCTCTCAAGGATTCCTGACATGCCGCAGAGCGTGAGCAGCAAGGAAGGTTTTGCCGCTCTCTGCCTCAGGCTGCGCGCCAAGGGCGTCAACAATCCCGATCTGCTCAACGCGATCGAGCAGACGCCTCGTCATTTGTTCGTTCCGTCCGACTTCAGTGGCAACGCCTGGTCATCCAGAACCTTGCCGCTCGAATGCGGCGCGGTGATGGAAGGCGTCGATCTCTCCGCCATCCTCATTGATCTCCTCAAGCTGAAGCCAAGCCATCGCGTGCTGGAAATCGGCACAGGCAGCGGTTTCACCGCCGCCGTGATGGGGCGCATCGCCGAGAGGGTGTTGACCATCGACCGCTACCGCACGCTGGTCAATCTCGCTCAGGAGCGCATGGACAAGCTGGCGCTGCGCAATGTCATCGTCCGCCAGGCCGACGGCAATGTCGGTCTGCAGGGTGAGGGGACGTTCGATCGCATTCTCATCACCGCCGGTTTTTCGGCTTTTCCGCGAATTTACGCGGAACAGCTTGTCTCCGGCGGCGTCATGCTCGCGCCCGTTCTGGGTGAAGACGGCGTCGCCAGGATGATCCGGCTGGTTAAGGCCGGCAGCCGTTTCGAGCGCGAAGATCTGTTTGATACGCCCTTCCAGCCAATCGTGCAGCAGGTGGCGCAGACGCTGTGAGGCAGGGCTTTGAGGCCTTTTGCAAGATATTGTTAAGGTTATCGTTTTCTAGATTTATTTTACTCATTTCCGCGCAGTTAACCGCACGGTAACTCTAACGCGCTTTAATCATAGCTAAGGTAATGCGTTGCACGGGTTGCAGTCATGCGTAGCTATGAAATCGTAAAGTCAAGAATGTCTTCCATCCGTTTGGTTACGGTGATGCTCCTCGCCGGCGCGGCGACGGGTTGCAGTTCGGACGTCACGCGTTTCGACAGCCTGTTCTCCCGCTCGCGGACGGACACGCTGACGACCGCTTCGGTTCCCCATCGGGTCAATGCCGTCAATGGCAAAGTTCCGACGCCCAGGGCCGACATCTCGAAAGGCGATCTCGCCGGCAATGACGCGCTGAACCAGCCATATCCGGATCAGCCTTATGACGCGCTGGCGACCAGCACGGTGCCCCCGGCTGCGTCCCGCGTGCAGCGGGCGGAATTGAGCGCGCCGGGTCAAAGTCCGGAGCGCGTGGCTCTCGCCCAGCCGATGCCGGCGCGCCAGGTGATGACGCTCGACAGCCAGAAGAACGCCGACCCGATCCGCACCGGCAGCGCCCAGTCGATCTGGAAGGTGACCAGTCGCTCGCCGCGCGTCGAGATCAAGAGCGGTCAGACGCTGTCGGGCCTTTCCGCCAAATACGGCGTGCCGCAGCGGGAAATCCTGCGCGCCAACAATATGCAAACCGCAGCCGACCTGAAATATGGCCGCACGGTTGTGATCCCGGTCACCGACACGATGGCCCAGACCATGCCGCCGGCTGTCGAGAGCTCCAAAAAAGTTCCGGTGCCGGGCAAGGCCCCGAGTCAGGAGCAGGCCGCGCTGCCCGCCTCGCTGCAGGACAAAAAGAAGGTGGTCGACGCCAAACTCGCGGACGCCGGAAGCGCCCCGGATGGCGCTGGCTATGTGGTGAAACCCGGCGATTCGCTCGCCAAGATCGCCCGCGCCAACAAGGTCAGCATCGATGCGCTGAAAAAGGCAAACGGGATGGCGGTCGCCGATATCCGCATCGGCCAGAAGCTCGTCATCCCCGCCGCTGGCGCTGTAGCGGCCGACCCGGTCAAGACTGCGGCCGTTCCGGAAGGTCAGGCCGTCAAGCAGGCGACTGCCGCCAAGCCGAAGACCTATACGCCGCCTGCGGCTGAAAAGAGCGTCGCCGAAGTCCAGAAGTCGTCCGACAGTGGCGAAGACGCACCGGACGCCACGGGCATCGGCAAGTTCCGCTGGCCGGTTCGCGGCGCGGTGATCGCCGGCTACGGCCAGAATGTCGAAGGCGCCCGCAACACCGGCATCGATATTTCGGTTCCGGAGGGAACGCCGGTGAAGGCCGCCGAAAACGGCGTCGTGATCTATTCCGGCAGCGGCCTGAAGGATCTCGGCAACACGGTTCTGGTGCGCCACGACGATGGCACCGTCACCGTCTACGGCAATGCGGCTGATCTCAATGTCAAGCGCGGCGACAAGGTGACGCGCGGGCAGGTCATCGCCAATTCCGGCATGAGCGGCGGCGCGAAACGTCCCAAACTGCATTTCGAGGTCCGGCAGAATGCCGTGGCCGTCAACCCGATGACGTTCCTCCAGTAAGTTGTGCGTCGGAGGATCGCGCGTGAGAAGCCCGGCCCCTCAGCCGGGCTTCCTTACGTTTCGGGACCTGCTTGTCAGAGCGTCTGGCGCAGCCGTCCAGCGAGATCCTGGATGAACTGCCAGGCGACGCGACCGGAGCGCGAACCGCGCGTCGTCGCCCATTCCAGCGCCTCCGCATGCAGGCGCTCGCGCTCGACCGTCAGCTTGAAATAGTCGGCATAGCCGTCGATCATCGCGAGATAGTCGTCCTGGCTGCATTTGTGGAAGCCGAGCCACAGGCCGAACCGGTCTGACAGCGACACCTTTTCCTCGACCGCTTCGGACGGATTGATGGCCGTCGACTGTTCGTTTTCGATCATATTGCGCGGCAGAAGATGCCGCCGGTTCGAGGTCGCGTAGAACACGACATTGTCGGGCCGTCCCTCGACGCCGCCATCCAGCGCTGCTTTCAGCGACTTGTAGGAGGTGTCGTCGTGATCGAAGGAGAGGTCGTCGCAGAACAGCACGATGCGCTCGCTGCTGGTCTTCAGGATCTCCATCAGCGCCGGCAGCGTGCCGATGTCCTCGCGGTGCACTTCCACCAGCTTCAGCCGGATGGAGAGGGCGTCGTTTACGGCGGCGTGCACCGCTTTCACCAGCGAGCTCTTGCCCATGCCGCGCGCGCCCCAGAGCAGCACATTGTTGGCCGGATATCCTGCGCCAAACCGCTCGGTGTTGTCGTGCAGGATTGATTTGACGTGATCGACGCCCTTGATCAGCGAGACATCGACGCGATTGGGGCGCGATACAGGTTGAAGAGCAAGGCGTTCCGGCGACCAGACGAAGCAGTCGGCCGCCGTCCAGTCGACTTCAGGCGCTTTGGGGCCGGCGCTGCGTTCGGCGGCGTCGGCCAGTCGTTTCAACTCCGTGAGGATCGCGGCCAGGATTTCGTCGTTCATCGTGTCGCTCCTTTTTTCAGGTGGAGAGGCAGCTAACATGCAGGCCTGGACCCCGAAAGGTCGGAAGCCGGTGAAAACGTCGGTTTACGAAGTGTTATTTCCATCCGTCCTGTTGCATTGACAGGCCATGTTCCTATATTCCGGCGGCCAGAAAACCGGCCGGACCAGGCCGTCTACGTTTCATCGTCGGGAGTATCAAATGATTTTCACGGAAGCCTTCGCGCAGTCGGCAACGTCGCAGTCCTCGCCGCTGGGTGGCGGGTTGGACATTCTTCTTCTCTTCGTGCCGATGATGGTGGTGTTCTATTTCCTGATTTTCCGGCCGCAGCGCCAGCAGGTCAAGAAGCGCGAGGAAATCCTGAAGAACATCCGTCGCGGCGATCAGGTCGTGCTCGGCGGCGGCCTTGTCGCCAAGGTCACCAAGATCACCGAAGGCCAGGATGAGCTCGAAGCCGAAATCGCCGAAGGCGTGAAGGTCCGCGTCGTCCGCGCCATGATCGCGGAAGTCCGCGTCAAGGGCGAGCCAGTGGCCGCCAACAAGCCCTGATAATTTTGACGGCGCGGTTTCCGCGCCGTTTTGCATTTTCGCCTGACGGAACCATATCGAGACGCTCATGCTGTATTTTTCGCGCTGGAAAGCCATCGCCATCTGGCTCGTGACGCTGGTCAGTATCCTGATCGCCACGCCGAACTTCATCCCCAAGGATGTGCTCGCCAGCATGCCGTCCTGGTTCCCGAAGACGACGATGACGCTGGGCCTCGACCTTCAGGGCGGCTCGCATATCATGCTGCAGGTCGAGCGCGGCGACATCGTCAAGGAGCGCATGGAAACCGTGCTCGACGATGTCCGCGGCAACCTTCGCAAGGCCTCCATCGGCTATACCGGCCTCGCCGTGCGTGGCCAGCAGGTGACCTTCAAGCTGCGTGACGCGTCCCAGATCGACGCCGCCAAGGAATCGCTGAAGGATCTCACGCAACTCGTGAGCGTCGGCGGCTTCGCCGGTTCGTCGATTCAGGAAGCCACGGTCAACAACACTGCGGACGGAACCTTCGAGGTGAACCTCACCGATGAAGGCTTGAATTACCGCATCCAGTCCGCCGTGTCTCAGTCGATCGAAGTGGTTCGCCGCCGCGTCGACGAACTCGGCACCACCGAGCCGCTGATTCAGCGCCAGGGCGTCGACCGCATCATCGTGCAGGTTCCCGGTCTCGACGATCCGCAACGCCTCAAGGCCATTCTCAACAAGACCGCGAAGCTGACCTTCCACCTCGTCGACAATTCGATGCCGGTCCAGGAAGCGATGAACGGTCGTCCGCCGGCCAGCTCGGAAATCGTCTATTCCAATGATGATCCGCCGGTTCCCTATCTTCTGCAGAAGCGCGCCATCCTGACCGGTGAAAACCTCGTCGACGCCCAACCGGGCTTCAATCAGGAAAACAACGCCGCCATCGTGTCGTTCCGATTCGATTCGGCCGGCGCGCAGAAATTCGGCCGCATCACTCAGGAGCATGTCGGCGAGCCCTTCGCCATCGTGCTCGACAATCAGGTCATTACGGCCCCTGTCATCAATGAGCCGATCCTTGGCGGCGCCGGTCAGATTTCCGGCAACTTCACTGCCCAGAGCGCGGCCGACCTCGCGGTTCTGCTGCGGGCCGGCGCGCTGCCCGCGACGCTGACCGTTGTCGAAGAACGCACCGTCGGCCCCGGCCTCGGCGCCGACTCGATCCGCGCCGGTTTCATCGCCGGCGTGATCGGCCTGGTCGCAGTGATCGCCTTCATGCAATTCTTCTACGGCACGCTCGGCGCCATCGCCTCGGCCGCCATGGTCATCAACGTGGTGATGATCATCGCCATCCTGTCGATGCTGGGCGCGACGCTGACTTTGCCCGGCATCGCCGGCATCGTCTTGACCATTGGTCAGGCGGTCGACTCCAACGTGTTGTTCTATGAACGCTTCCGGGAAGAGGTGAAGGCGGGCAGGCCGATAACGCAGGCGATGGAAACCGGCTTCAACAAGGCGTTCGGCACCATCATCGACGCCAACCTGACGACGCTGATCGCCGCCGTGATCCTGTTCTATATGGGCTCTGGTCCGGTGCGCGGCTTCGCAATCACCCTGTCGATCGGCATCATCACCACGGTTTTCACCGCCTATACCGTTTCGCGTCTGATGATCTCCATCTGGCTGCGCCGCACGCGTCCCAAGGCGCTGCCGAAGGGCGTGCGCACCGGATTCTTCGATTTTGCCCAGATTCGCTTCATGAGCGTGCGCAAATGGACATTCGGCATTTCGGCCGCGTTGGCCATCGCGTCGGTGGCTGGCGTTGCGACCCAAGGCCTCAATCTCGGCATTGATTTCACCGGCGGCTCGATGATCGAACTGAAGGCGAAGCAGGGCGACGCCAACCTCGCCAATATTCGCGACCGCCTGGGCGAACTCAATCTCGGCGGCGTGCAGGTCCAGGGCTTCGGTGATCCAAGCTCGGTGCTGGTGCGCGTCCAGAGCCAGGAAGCCGGCGAGAACGCCGAACAATCTGCCGTCAACAAGATCCGCGGCGAGTTGAACGACGAATATGATTTCCGCCGCGTGGAAGTGGTGGGGCCGTCGGTATCCGGCGAACTCGCCATGACGGGCGCGATCGGCGTCGGCCTGTCGCTGCTGGCGATCATGGTCTATATCTGGTTCCGGTTCGAATGGCAGTTTGCGCTCGGCGCCATTGTCGCCACCCTGCATGACCTGTTGCTGACCATCGGTCTGTTCGTGTTCACCGGGCTCGAATTCGACATCACCAGTATCGCGGCGATCCTGACCATCGTCGGCTATTCGCTCAACGACACGGTCGTGGTCTATGACCGAATGCGCGAGAATTTGCGGCGATACAAGAAGATGCCGCTCGAACTGCTGATCGACACCTCGATCAACTCGACGCTGTCGCGCACCATCTTGACCTCGGTCACGACGATGATCGCGATCGCGGCGCTGGTGCTGTTTGGTGGCGAGGTCATTCGCGGCTTCACGATTTCGATGCTGTTTGGCGTCGTGGTCGGCACCTTCTCCTCGATCTATATCGCTGCGCCGATCCTCATCCTGTTCAAGCTCCGGTCGGACGCGTTCGACAAGAAGGATGAACAGGACGAGAAGGCCCCCGAAGCGCAGGCGGTGTAAGGCGTGGCCAGAGGCATCATCATCCGCGAACAGCATTTCCCCGGACGGGCGCCGATCGACGCCTATGGCAATGGCGGCTTCCGTTTCGCCGATATGAGCCATCGGGGATCCATTCTGTGCCTGCCTTCGGGCATCTATGGCTGGGATGTCGCTGACGGAGCCGATATCGATGAAGAAAGCCTCGCGCGCGTTTTGTCCGAGGCCGCCGAAATCGAGGTGCTGCTTGTCGGCACCGGAAAGAATCTGATGCCGCTGAAGCGACCTCTGCGCGAGGCGCTGAAGGCGGCGCAGGTTTCCGCCGACCCGATGTCCACGGGCGCGGCGGTGCGCACGTTCAACATTCTGCTCGCCGAAAGCCGCGCGGCTGCAGCCGCGCTGATCGCCGTGGAGTGAACCATGGCCATGGGCCGCATCGAAGCCTATGAGGCGTGCCTGACCACGCTGCGGTCGACCGATCTCGACCGCTATCTCGCCTGTCTGCTCATGCCGGAGGACAAGCGCGGCGCGATCGCGGCGCTTTACGCCTTCAACGCCGAACTGGCGCGGGTGCGCGATATCGTCCGCGACCCCCTGCCAGGCGAGATCCGTCTGCAATGGTGGCGTGATCTCGTGGAGGGACAGGGCGCCGGCGACGCCATGGCCAATCCGCTTGCGGCGGGATTGATCCATGCCATCGAGGAACACAAACTGCCGCGCCCGGCGCTGGCGGCCATGACCGAGGCGCGGATTTTCGATCTCTACGACGATCCGATGGAAAGCCGACGCATGTTCGAAGGCTATGCTGGAGAAACGTCGTCGGCGCTGATCCAGTTGGCGGCGCTGATCCTGGCTCCCGACGCCGCGCCGTCACTCGCCGACGCGGCCGGCCATGCCGGCATCGCGCAACTGGTCGCGGGAACGCTGCTGCTGATGCCGCTGCATCGCCGCCGCGGGCAGGTCTACCTGCCCGCCGACATTCTCGCCGCGACGGGATTGAACGGGCAGGCATTGTTGAAAGGCGAGAGCCCCGCCGTCGTTCATGCGATCACCGCCTTTATCGGCTATGGCCGCGATCATCTGGCGACAGCGCGCGCAGCCGCGAAGGGCAGATTGACGACGCCTGTCGCCGACGCCTTCTTGCCGCTGGCCTTGATTGAGCCCGTGTTCGATCGAGCGGAAAAACTTGGCGCCGGCTGCTTGTCAGAAGCCGTTGTCTCGGCCCAATGGCTCAGAATGTGGCGCCTTTGGCGGGCGCATCGCCGCGCCGCTTTCTGATTCTCCGGTGCATAGCTAGAAAGCTTTACGCTCCGCTAACCCTTTCGGCCCTAAACTGAGCAATCGCATCGGAATTTGGCCGACGGATGAGAGTATGCGTTTTGCGTTCTGTGTCACTTGGAGCCGGCGTCTTCTGACGGCCAGCGTCGCCGTCGCGCTGACATCCTGTTCGGGAGATCTGACGCCGCCAGCCGATATCGGCTCTGAAACCGTCTCCAGCGTCAAGGTAACGCGGCAGACGCGCCAGTCAACATATGCGGCGCCCGGCAATACGGCCCAGACCTCCGAAAATGTCGACATCTATCTCGATCAACCCAATCTCGCCGGTATGGGAGAAACGCCGCAGGATCAGCCGCTGGTGGACGCCGCGTCTGACGCAGATCAGCCCATGCCGTCTGGCCCGCAGGCGATGACGATTCCCGATCAAGGCGTCAACATCGATGACAGTCTCGGCGTCGCGCCGGTCGGTCTTGCCGAAGAGCAGGCCCGCGACATCGCCGAGGGCGACACGGCGCAGCCTGTCGTCGCCGGCGTCGGCACGGATGAACTGGTCGACATGTCCGCCCCCTCGGCGGCAAGCGCCGTGCCGTTCGATCAGGCGGCCCAGGCCAGTGAAATCACCATGCCCACGCGCCGTAAAGAAGCGCCGGAACAGCAGGTCGCTTTCATTCCGCGCTTTTCCGATCCGATGCAGGTTCCCGAATCCTATGGCGGCTTGACCAAGGCCGACAAAGCCTGTCGTCAGGATCTTGAGAAGCTTGGGGTGCGCTTCAAGGAAATTCCCCCTATTTCGGACGGCGCCAGTTGCGGTATCGCCCATCCGATCCTGGTGAGCGGCTTTGCCAGCGGCGTGCAATTGAAGCCCGCCGCCAAACTGAACTGCACTGTCACGCGCGCTTTCGCCAAATGGGTGCGCAACGAACTCGTGCCCGCCGCCCGCTATCGCTATTTCTCGGGCATCAAGACCATCCATCAGATGTCGTCCTATTCCTGCCGCAAGATGAACTCGCGATCGAACAATCCCTGGTCGGAGCATGCGCGCGGCAACGCCATCGATATCGGCAAGTTCATTCTGAACAACGGCAAGGAGATCGATGTCCGCAAGAAGGGCTTCTTTCAATTCCGTGAGAAGGGTCTGTTGAAAACTGTTCGCGAGGACTCCTGCCGCTACTTCACGACCGTGCTCGGCCCTGGCGACCCCTATCATGGCGATCACTTCCATTTCGACATGCGCGCCCGCAAAAAGGGATACCGGCATTGCAGCCTGTGACGCCGCGCCACAATTGTTAAGATTTTATCGTTCGCCATGAATAGTCTTTAATTGCGGCGCGTTATGCTGGCGACAGATAGAGTTTGCCGCCATGACCAAGACATCAGCTTCCAGAATTCACCGAATAGCCAAGCCTACTTTGCTCGCCGCCATGCTTCTTCTGGTTGGGGGCAAGTGGTACGCCTATGTCGCCCATGCCGACAGTCCCTTCGATGATGTCGGCTCAAGCCTCAACGCCATCATGCCCGGGCCGATCAACAGATATGGCTGCGAGATGCTCAAGCAGCGGTTCGGCGATCTGCCCATTCCACCGAAAGGCTGCGACGTGGACGGTGAATGGAAGTAGTCCAAACCTGGTGTTGAGGACGGATTGACCGCGTTTGCGGCTTGTAGCGCGAACCGAAGGGGCTTAGCGGAAGTCTCCAGCCAACAGGAGCCCGCCTATGCCCGATATGTCGGAACTGATCGTCTTTGCCGCAGCTCTCGTCGCCGCAGGCGTCGTCTCAGGCCTTTTGGCGGGCTTGTTCGGCGTAGGCGGCGGGGCCATCCTTGTTCCGGTCTTCTATCAGGTTTATGGTCTCTTGGGCGTCGCCGACGCCGTCAGGACCCATGTCGCGGTCGGTACCTCGCTGGCCATTATCGTGCCCACCTCGATCCGCTCTTTCCGCGCTCACAAGGCCCGCGGCGCCGTCGATATGGAGGTTCTCAAAGGATGGGCGCTGTCCATTCCTGTCGGCGTCGTCGCGGCTGCGCTTGTGGCCGCCTATGTGTCGGGCTGGGAGCTGCGCGCCATTTTCGCCGTTCTTTCCCTGCTGATCGCCATCCGCATGTTCCTCAACCGCCAGAGCTGGCGGCTGGGGGATGACTTGCCTAAGGGCGCGGTGAATGCGGGCGCAGGTTTCGGCATCGGCCTGTTTTCCGGGCTGATGGGCGTCGGCGGCGGCGTCTTGTCGAACCTTTGGATGACGCTGTTCGGACGCAGCGTGCATCAATCGGTCGCCACGGCCTCGGGCGTCGGCGTGCTCATCTCCATCCCCGGCCTGATCGGCTACGTCTGGGCGGGATGGGGCGAGCCGTTCCTGCCGCCGTTCTCGACCGGTTTTGTCAACTGGATCACGGTGGCGCTGGTCATGCCGATGACGTTGCTGGTCGCCCCTTATGGCGTGAAGCTTGCCCATGCGCTCGACAAGCGGCAGTTGGAAATCGGCTTCGGCCTGTTCCTCACCGTCGTGTCGATCCGCTTTTTCGTCAGCCTGACCTGATCAGTCGCGGAGCTTCAACTCGTCGCCTTCAAAAGAGAAGGCGCTAAGCGTTTGCAGGAAGCTCATGCCGAGCAAGCTTTCGGCCATCCGGCCCCGTTCGGCCACGCCGGCGCGGATATTGGTGCGCTCAATGCCGCCGATGCTGAGCGAGGGGATGGTCACCGGCGCCATCATCGCCCGCCCGTTGGCGGTCATGACAGGCGATGTGAAGGAGAGCCCGGCCATGTCGAGGCCGGCGCGTTCTGCGTCTTCATAGGTCAGCGCGATCATGCTCGCGCCGGTATCGACCATCATCGGCACGTTTTTGCCATTGATCGACACTTCGGCCTGGAAATGACCATTGCTGGCCTTGTAGAGCACCACGGTGTTAAAGCCCTGTGCGTCGGTAAAGGTCGAGGCGCGGCCAGGGATCAGGCCGGCGGTCAGCCGCGAGGCCACGTCCTGTGCGTCGTTGCGATAGAGATAGACGGTGACGAGCGCCAGCGCGATGAGCGACCAGATGGCCAGACTGCGCACCGCCTGGCCGAGATTGCGTTGGCTCGCCAACACGCCGGAGCCGATCAGGGCGGCAATCATGCCGTATTTCACCAGTTGGGCGATCTGGTCGCCGTCCATGTTGAAACTGTCTGGCGCCAGCGCCAGGGCGCCGATGAGCAGCAAAAGGCCGACGATGATGGCGATCAACACGCGCTGCATCAGCTAATATTCCCTCGCGCCATCCGTGTGCGGCGCGTCTCGCGGCGCGGTTTGCGCTCCATTGTTTCGAGCCGGGCCGGCAGCGCCGTCATGATGTCGCGGCGTTCCTGGCTGGAATACTGCGTCCAGGCTCCGATTTCCTCGCGGGTCCGCCCGCAGCCGAAACAGTAACCGGTCTTGTCGTCGATGGAACAGACGAGAATGCAGGGGGATTCCATGGCGGACCTTCTGATGCGTATTGCAGCGAATATGGGGATTGTCATGTCAGGAGCGCAAGAGCAAGCAGCGCGGCGATTTCGGACAATTGCTGCGTGGCTCCGATCGTGTCGCCGGTTTGACCGCCAAGGCGGCTTCGGACATAGCGGCTGAAGCCCGCTGTCGCCGCGGCTGCCGCCGCCATTGCGCCGAGCGCCTGGAACGGTCCGGCGAAAGAACCGATCAGCAAGGCGGCGATGATCGCCGCCGAGACGGTGGAGAACAGTGCGCTCGCACCGTCGGGCCCGCCCATCGCCACTGCGAGCCCATCCGTGCGCGCCGGCGGCAAGACGCGCCAGTGCCAGACCATGGCGGCCCGGCTCAAGGCGGCGACGGCGAGCAAGGCCGCCATGCTCGCCAAGGGGCCAATGGCGGCGCAGACAGCCGCGAGCGCGCTTGTCCTGAGACCGTAGGAGAGAATGAGCGCGGCTGCGCCGAACGAGCCAATGCGGCTGTCGCGCATGATGGCGAGCGCCCGGTCACGGTCGCGTGTCGCCCCAAGACCGTCGGCGGCGTCGCTCAATCCGTCCTCATGCAGCGCCCCGGTGGTTCCGCCCATAACGGCCAAGGCCAGGACACTGGCGACCAAAGGCTCGAGGCCGAAAGCAAGCGTGGCGGCGAGCAGCACGCCCGCCGGCGCCGCGACGATAAGCCCCGCCAGTGGGAAGGCCCGCGAGGCCCGCGTCAACGATCCGTCATAGCCATCGAAGAAGCGGGCGGGAACAGGCAGGCGGCTCAGGAAGCCCACGGCGCGCGCGGTGTCCACCAGCAGATTTGCATGCGTCATCAAACTCATTCCTTTGCGACCGGCGGCGGCGTGATGAAGGTTGCCGCCCGCGGCGACTGCGGATAATAGGGACGCATCCGTCGCCGGGAAAGAAAAAACAGGAGACCTGGGTCATGAGCGTGAGCGGCCTGCCATTCGACGATTTTCGCAATCTGATCGTAAATCTGCCCGGTCCTGACAGCATGGCGCTCGCAGCCGCGCGCGATCGCGACAGCCAGCTCACCAAACCGCTGGGCTCGCTCGGCCGGCTCGAGGAAATCGCCTATTGGCTCGCCGCCTGGACAGGCCGCAAGCCCGCCGTTAACAGGCCGTTGGTGGCGATTTTCGCCGGCAATCACGGCGTGACCAAACAGAAGATCACGCCCTATCCGGCTGAAGTCACCAAGCAGATGGTGGCGAATTTCTCCAATGGCGGCGCGGCGATCAACCAGATCTGCGCCACCTATGATCTCGGCCTCAAGGTCTTCGACCTGGCGCTCGATTATCCGACCAACGACATCACCGAGGAGGCGGCGCTTTCCGAGCGCGATTGCGCCGCCACCATGGCATTCGGCATGGAGGCCATCGCTGGCGGCACGGATCTGCTCTGCCTGGGTGAAATGGGTATCGGCAACACCACAATCGCCGCCGCCATCAATCTTGCGCTCTATGGCGGGACGGCTGAGGATTGGGTCGGCCCCGGTACGGGCTCTGAAGGCGAGGTGTTGAAGCGCAAGATCGCCGCTGTCGAGAAGGCCGTCGCGCTGCACAAGGATCATCTCTCCGATCCGCTGGAAATTCTGCGCCGCCTCGGCGGCCGCGAAATCGCCGCCATCGCCGGCGCCATCCTCGCCGCCCGCATGGAACGCATACCGGTGCTGCTCGACGGCTATGTCGTCACTGCCGCCGCCGCCATTCTGAAGGCCGCCAATCCCTCGGCGCTCGATCATTGCCTGATCGGTCACGTGTCTGCTGAACCGGCGCATATGAAGGCGATCGACAAGCTCGGCAAGACGCCGCTTCTGGCGCTCGGCATGCGGTTGGGCGAGGGCTCGGGCGCGGCGTTGGCCGCCGGCATCGTCAAGGCCGCCGCCGCCTGCCATGCGGGCATGGCGACTTTCGATAGCGCAGGCGTCAGCAACAAGGGTTGACGGGCCGATGGGCCGCAACGCAGGCCTCGCAACAGGATCGGCTTGATAAAGGTCATTCGGGCCAGGCGCGATTCGCAGGCGACATGTCCGAGCGAACGCGCGATTGGGGCGACAAGACGGGAGACGCACGATGGAAGCGCCGGAAGAGAAGAAGACGGGTCTGGCGCATCTCTTCGCGGCAGCCAGCTATTCACTGGCTGGCTTCAGGCGTGCGCTTGGGGAATCCGCCTTCCGTCACGAAATGCTGATGTTCGTGGCGGCGCTGGCGCTTTTCGCCGCCGTCGGCGCGACCCTCGCCGAATATCTCATCCTGGTCATTCTCTTCCTGATCCTGTTCGGCTTTGAGGCGCTCAATACGGCGGTGGAAGAGCTCGTTGACCGTGTGTCGCCGGAAGTATCGAAAACCGGCAAGCACGCCAAGGATCTCGGATCCTTCGCGGTGTTCTGCATGCTGGTGTCGGTCGGGCTTTATATGGCCTGGGTCGTTTTCCTGTAGCGGCTCCCGCGCTCGGCGGGGTCAGGATCAGGCGAACGTCTTTTTCTTCCGATCGACAGCAGCGGTCTCCTCGACCGCTGGAAGCGTCTGCAGCACGCGCTTGGCGGGCAGGATGGCGATGCATTCCGTACCTTCGCGCAGCTTGGACTTCAGGTAGAATTGACCATCATGCTTGTGCAGCAGCGCCTGCACGATCGGCAGGCCGAGACCCGTGCCCTGTTCGGCGCTTTTGATGGCGATGGAGCCTTGGCCGAAAGCCGACAGCACGACGGGAATTTCCTCTTCGGCAATTCCCGGGCCATTGTCCTTGATGGACACATATTGGCCACCCGAGGCGGTCCAGCCCGCCTTGACGACGATCTCGCCGCCTTGCGGGGTGAATTTCACCGCGTTGGACAGGATGTTGAGGATGATCTGGCGCACCGCCTTTTCATCGGCCCAGATCGACGGCATGGAAGGTTCATATTGCTCGACGACGCGGATCGATTTGGACTTTGCCCGGAGCTGCACCATGCCGATGCAATCTTCGGTGATGTCGACCAGCTGCACGGCTTCTTCGTTGAGCTGGTAGCGGCCGGCCTCGATGCGGGAGAGATCGAGAATTTCGTTGATGAGGTTGAGGAGATGCTGGCCCGACGTATGGATGTCGGCGACATATTCCTTGTAGGTCGGGTTGTTGAGCGGCCCGAGGACTTCAGTGGCCATCACTTCCGAAAAGCCGAGAATCGCGTTGAGCGGCGTGCGCAGCTCGTGTGACATCGATGCGAGAAAACGCGATTTGGCCAGATTGGCCTCTTCAGCGCGGCGACGGGCTTCGTCAGACATCGATTTCGCCACTTCGAGCTCGGCGATCAGGTCGTCTTTTTCCGATTGGAACGACATCACCTGGATATTGGAGCTGTAGAGCCTGTTGGTGATGAACACGAAGAACACCAGAGACATGGTAAACACCGCCGTCAAGGCGAGATCTGTCGCCGCGCGCGACTGAAATCCGCCATAGGCGAGAGCGACCACGACAGGCAGAAAAGTGTAAAGGGTCGCGCCCCGCAGCATGGATTGCGCCATCGACGTGGCGGACAATGCGAGAATAAGAACGGCGCTCTTGAAGTAGAAATAGGAATCGACGGTGCAGGCGGAACAATCGATGACCGCGAACCACGCCCAGCACAGACCGACTGGCGCCTGTGCGGCGATCAGCGCCCGACGCCATCGTTGCACATTTTCATGGGTGATGCCGCTGCGTTGCGCCCGCCTCGAAACAAACAGCTGCAGGGAATGAACCGCGAGACTGGCCAGCATCCAGCTGAACAGATTGACGCCGGTGAAAACGGAATTGGCGATAAGACTGATGACGATGGCGAACAGCGGCAAGGCAGCCGCGCTATACTGGATCGACGACAGGTGCAGGGCGAGCAATTCCTTGTCGAAGGAATTGCCGACAGAAGCGTTGGTCTGCAGCCGTTCACGCGTGGTTTTCACCGCCCGCGCCACGTCCTTATTCCGGGACACGCGGGATCGATCCACGATGATCTTGTCTGGAGACAAACTTGCTTTCTGACTCATGACCTGAAACTGGCACACGCAATTACGGGGGTGAGATTATCACTCATTCGTTAAAAAGATGCTGCCTCGCTAAGCATTTGTTTGCCATGCCGCATTCGGCCGCTACAGGTTGCCGTGGAATCCATTGAGATGAAAAAATGAGACTCGTCAGGGACTTGCTCCTTACATTCTGCTTTTTATGTCTGCTGGGCCTGGTCGCGCTCAAGCTGGGGCAGGACGAGGCGGAGCGCCTCGGCGGCTCTTTCAGGGTCGTGGATGGCGACAGTCTCGACCTCGATGGCCGCAAACTCAGGCTCCGGGCGATCGACGCCCCGGAACTCGCCCAGACCTGTTTTCGCGGCGGAAGGGCTTGGCCGTGCGGAGCCGAAGCGCGGGACGCCTTGCGCAAACTCATTGCCCAGCGTGGCGTCATATGCTCGGGTGGACGCGAGGATAAATATCGCCGGCTGCTTGTCGACTGCGATGCCGCCGGCGAGGATGTCAACGCCGCCATGGTCTGGTCCGGCATGGCCGTTGCTTTCGGCGGGTTTCGCACCGAGGAGGAGGACGCGCGACAGGCGCGGCGGGGCGTGTGGGCGGGAGAGTTCGAACGTCCGGCGGATTGGCGCAAGGGGCATCGGCACGCGATGTCCGAGGAGCAGGAACATGGCGGCTCCTTCCTTGCGCGGTTTTTCGACCTTCCATAAATATTGGGCAGGCCCGCCGCCGCGCGGCGTCTGCTGAAACGCCAGCGCAGGGTAGTGGAATGAAACTCTATGATTCCGATTGGGCGCCCAATCCGCGCCGGGTGCAGTGTTTTCTCGCCGAAAAAGGCGTGACGATCCCGCGTATTCACGTCGATCTCAAATCCGGCGCCCACTTGCATGCCGATTTCGCGCGCATCAATCCGCTGCATCGCGTTCCGGTTCTGGAGTTAGATGACGGCGCGCATATTTCGGAGTCGGTGGCCATCTGCCGCTATGTCGAGGAGATTCATCCCGAGCCTCCCTTGTTCGGGCGCGACGCTCGCGAGAGGGCGCTGGTGGAAATGTGGAACAGGCGCGTCGAACTCGGTCTGTTTTCCCATGTCGGGGCCGCCTTTCGCCATGGCCATCCCGGCATGGCCGTGGCCGAACAGCCGCAGATCAAGGAATGGGCCGAAGCGAACCGGCCCAAAGCTCTCGACGCCATGCGTTTCCTCGACCGGCATCTGGATGGGCGCAACTGGCTGCTCGACGACTATTTTTCCATCGCCGACATCACGCTGCTGGTCGCCTTTGACTTCATGAAAGCAGCGCGGCTGTCCTGTCCCGACGAATATGGCGCGCTGATCGCCTGGCGGGATCGGATCGGCGCGCGTCCCTGCGCGACGGCGCGGTGACGCGGGAAATCGAAGCGCTTGCAGCGGAGATCGCCCGCTGTCGTCTCTGTCGAGACGCGCCTGCAGGCGGGATCGAGCGGCGATTGCCGCATGAGCCGCGCCCGGTGGCGGTGCTGTCGGCCAAGGCGCGCATTCTGATCGCGGGGCAGGCGCCGGGGTTGCGCGTGCATGAAAGCGGCCTGCCGTTCAACGACGCCTCGGGAGACCGGCTGCGCGACTGGCTGGGCGTCGACCGGGAACAATTTTACAATCCCGATAATTTCGCCATCCTGCCGATGGGCTTTTGTTTTCCGGGCTATGATCGCCATGGTTCGGATCTGCCGCCGCGGAGGGAATGCGCGCCGCTCTGGCGCGACCGCGCCCTGTCGGTTATGCCGCAGATCGAACTGGTTCTTGCCATCGGCGCGCACGCGCAGGCTCGGCATCTCGGACGGAAGGCGCCGATGACCGAAACAGTGCGCGACTGGCGGCGGCCTGTCGAGCAAGGCGTTCTGCCGCTGCCGCATCCGAGCTGGCGCAATACCGGCTGGCTGAAGCGCAATCCCTGGTTCGAGATGGACCTGCTGCCAGAACTGCGCACAGTCGTTTCCCGGTGGATTGTCTGATTGCTCGACTGTCTTTTTTTGGGAAACATGCAATTATGCGAAAAATTATTCCACTGGAGGCGTGAATGGACCGGCTCGATAGAAAAATCTTGAGACTTCTTCAGGAGGACTCCACGCTCGCCGTGGCGGATCTCGCCAAGAAGGTCGGTCTTTCCACCACGCCCTGCTGGCGTCGCATCCAGAAGATGGAGGAGGACGGCGTCATCAAGCGGCGTGTGGCCATTCTCGATCCGGTAAGGGTCAACACCAAGGTCACCGTATTTGTGTCGATCCGCACCAATTCCCATTCGATCGAATGGCTGAAGCGTTTTTCCGAAGTGATCGCCGAATTTCCCGAAGTGGTCGAATTCTACCGTATGAGCGGCGATGTCGACTATCTCCTGCGGGTGGTGGTGCCGGATATCGCCGCCTACGACGCCTTCTACAAGCGCATGATCGCCAAGATCGAGATCCGTGACGTCTCCTCGGTCTTCGCCATGGAGCAGATCAAATACACGACCGAATTGCCGCTGGATTACATGATCCTCGAACAGCCCAAGAATCACGAGGAATAATCAGTCGCGCTTCGCGAGGCGCTTGTAGACCGCCTCGCTCTCCAGTTCGCGAACTGCGTCCTTGCCGATCCAGCGGGCGGTCTTGTCTTCGCTTTCGGCAAGATGTTCGGCGAGCGCCAGCGCCGCCGCATGGCAGGCGCGGTTGCGTTTGCCGATTTGCCGGAGCGCCCAGTTCACCGCCTTGCGAACGAAATTGCGCGGATCGCGGGCCTGCGCCTCGACATGGACGAGCCAGCCAGTGACATCGTCGTCCGCCAAAGCCTTCTGATGCACCGCGCCCCAGCAGATCATCGAAAACGCCATGCGGCGAACGAATTCGCGGTCATCGCCGGCGAATTCGGCAATCAGCATCGGTCCATGCCCGGCGCGCATGATCGGTTCGTTGACGCAATCGACCAGTTCCCAGGAATTGCAGTCCGCCGCCCAGGCGCTCGCCTGATCGATGGACATCAGTCTTGGCTCTTCGGTGAGAGCGGCGAGCAGCCGCGCCTCGCGAATGCCGCTGGCCCACAAGGCCAAAGCGCGGTCATGATTGCGGCCGATCTTACGGCTCAACGCCCGGAGATCGGGGTTGGAGACGCCAATCGCCGTCTCCGTAACGATGCCGAACCGCGCCATGCTGGCGACAGCGTCGGGATTGGCCATCGCCCTGAGCGCGGCGATGACCTCGTTTGCGTCGGATGTTTTGGCGAGCCCGCTCATTTCTCCAGACGGGCGAGCAGCGACGAGGTG
Organism: Rhizobium sp. SG_E_25_P2; assembly: GCF_029892285.1. Classification (GTDB taxonomy): domain Bacteria; phylum Pseudomonadota; class Alphaproteobacteria; order Rhizobiales; family Rhizobiaceae; genus Rhizobium_E. The sequence continues at coordinate 141,024 of NZ_JARXVM010000012.1, read as the reverse complement.
TCCCAGCGATTGCCGCCCATGGCCTGCACATCGCCGTAGAACTGGTCCACCAGCGCCGTCACCGGCAGTTTTGCGCCGTTGCGACGGGCTTCGTTGAGGCAGATGCCGAGATCCTTGCGCATCCAGTCGATGGCGAAACCGAAATCGAACTTGCCTTCGTTCATGGTCTTGTGGCGGTTTTCCATCTGCCAGGAGCCGGCGGCGCCCTTGGAGATCACGCTGACCAGGTTTTCGACGTCCAGTCCGGCCTTCTTGGCGAAATGAATACCCTCGGCGAGGCCCTGAACGAGCCCGGCGATGCAGATCTGGTTGACCATTTTGGCGAGCTGCCCTGATCCAGCCGGGCCCATCAGACCGACCATGCGGGCATAGGCGTCGATCACAGGCTTGGCGCGCTCGAACACGTCAGGCTTGCCGCCGCACATCACTGTCAGCACGCCGTTTTCCGCGCCGGCCTGGCCGCCGGAGACGGGCGCGTCGATGAAGAAACAGCCGCGCGCTTCCGCCGCCGCTTCGAGTTCGCGGGCGACTTCGGCGCTTGCCGTGGTGTTGTCGATCAGGATGGCGCCGGGCTTCATCGTCGACAGGCAGCCATCGGGACCGGTGGTCACGGAGCGCAGGTCGTCGTCATTGCCGACGCAGGTGAAGACGAAATCCGCGTCCTTCGCCGCTTCCGCCGGCGTGAGCGCAAAAGCGCCGCCAAACTGGGCCGCCCATTTCTCCGCTTTTGCCGTGGTGCGGTTATAGACCGTCACCTCATGGCCGCCCTTGACCATGAGATGGCCCGCCATGGGATAGCCCATTACCCCAAGCCCGATAAACGCCGCCTTCGCCATGAAAAAACTCCCGCAAGTCTGATGAACTGCGGGAGGTTTAGAGGATTGGAAGAGGTTGGGAAAGGGCGGATTGCACCCGATCAGGCAGTCTGAGAACAATCAGTCGGCGCGCTTCTTCGCCGTCACCAGATGCCCCGCGATCGGCGCGCCGTCCTCCAGCCGCACCGTGATGTCCACGATCTCGACCAGGTCGAAGCCGGCTCCATCGAGCGCGCGCGTCACATAGGCGCTGGAATGGGCGAAACGCTGGTGGGGGCCGACCATGAAATCGCGACCTTGCAGCGTGTCCTCGGGCAGCGTCTCGGAGGAGAAGATGAAATGGCCGCCGGCGGTCATATTGTCGGCGACGCCGAAGAATAGTTCTTCGAGAAAGCCGAGATAGGGCAGCACGTCGGTGGCGGTGACGAGATCGAAGGGACCGTCGTCGTTGTCTTCGAGATAGTCCGCGGCCTCTGAGACATAGAGCGTCTCGTAGAGATCCTTCTCATGGGCGATCTCGACCATGTTTTCGGAAATATCGAGGCCGGTGATGTCCTCTACGATATCGCGCAGCGCGCCGCCGGTGAGGCCCGTGCCGCAGCCGAGATCGAGCATTTTCTTGAACGGGCCAAGGCCGAGCGCCTGGATGCGCTGGCGCGAAAGCATCGGCACGCAATATTCGAGCTGATCGACCAGAATGCTCTCGAATGCTTCGGCATGCTGGTCAAACAGCGTGGCGACATAGGCGTCGGGCGCTTTCGGCGGGATTTCGCCCAGGCCCATCGAGGCGAGACGGACGGCCGCGCCGCCGTGATCGTCGGGATCGAGCGCCAGAACCTTTTTATAGGCTTCGGCCGCTTCAGTGAACTGGCCCAATTTTTCCAGCGACAGCGCCAGATTATAGGCGTCCGCGAGCGCCTGTTCGTCGATCTTTTTCTTGTTCTTGGCCATCACTCGCTGTCCTTCGCCCGTGTTCAGGGGCTCATACGGCTGATGGCCGGTAAAATCAATGCAGGATCATCTCGCCTTTCAGCGCCCGCCATTCCGTCGGCGTGATCAGCCGGTTATGGACATAGCGGACCGAATGCAGCGCGCCGTCGAGCTTCGCCCGCCAGAAGGCAAGAAAACTCATCATTTCGGGAAAGTCGGGCGCCAGATCGTAATGCTGCCAGACATAGCTTTGCAGCAGGCTCGGATGATCGGGCAGGCGATAGATGATTTCGGCTGTGGTCAGGCCGTAGCCTTTGAGCCGCATGTCGAGTTCTTGATGCATGGCAATCTCTTATGTTTGAGTTCCCTGAGCTTGCCGTTCCATTGAACGCCCTCTTGGTTGACCAAAGCTTAAGAGATTGCGTAGTTTATGACATTTCTATGAAAAATCAGTGGGTTGGCAGCGGAGTGCAATGAGTGCTGCCAACGCTTTTTAGCGTTTGAGATGCCGCGACAGCCGCGCTTCCAGCCAGTTCCACACATTTCGGAGCGTCTCCACCATCACCAGATAGATGATCGCCGCCCAGATATAGATCTGGTAATCGAAGGTGCGGGAAAAGGCGCGCCGCGTCTCGCCCATCACATCGAGCACGGTGACGATCGACACGATCGCCGAGCCCTTGATCATCAGGATGATCTCGTTGCCATAGGGCCTGAGCGCCACGATGATCGCCTGCGGCAGGATGACCTTGCGGTAGGCGTGAAAACGGTTGAGACCAAGCGCATGGCAGGCCTCCATCTGGCCGCGCGCCACGCTTTCGATCGCGCCGCGCAGGATTTCGGCCTGATAGGCTGCGGTGTTGAGCGTGAAGGACAGGATGGCGCAGTAATAGGCTTCGCGGAAAAACCACCAGAGACCCAGACTTTCCCAAAAGCCCTTGAAACTGCCGAAGCCGTAATAGATCAGGAAGAGCTGGGCGATCAGCGGCGTGCCGCGAAACAGATAGACATAGCCGTAGGACAGAGCCGACAAGGCCCGATTCTTGCTCATCCGCGCAAAGGCGACCGGCAGCGACAGAAGCGCGCCGAGCGTGATCGACACGGCGACCAGTTCGAGCGTGATCACCAGGCCGGAGAGCAGCTTGGGCGCGTAGCGGGCGAATTTGTCGCCGCTGAACCCTTCCACCATAGAAAAGCCGGCCGCGATAAACACCGCCAGCCACACGCCCATGAACACGATGCCAACAAGCCGCTCCAGCGAAAAGGCGCGAGGCGGATCGGGCGGGGCCGGCTGCGGCGCGATCAAGTCATGCGCAATGCTCATGCCCGCACCTCCGCCTGCTTGGCCTTTCGTTCAATCCAGGAAAAGACGAAGGACGATAGGATGGCGAGAACCAGAAACAACAGGCAGGCGACGCCATAGAAGAAGAAAGCCTGCTTGCTGACCCGGGCGGCGATCTGCGTCTGGCGCATGATGTCGGACAGACCGACGATCGAGACAAGCGCGGTGTCCTTGAGCAGCGTCATCCAGAGATTGCCCAGGCCGGGCAGGGCGATGCGGATCAGTTGCGGCAACACTACTAGGCGCATGGTCTTGCCGCGCGACAGGCCGACGGCATAGCCGCCTTCATATTGGCCGCGCGGAATGGCCTTGAAGGCCGATTGCAGCACTTCGGCGCAATAGGAGGAAAACACCACGCTGAGCGCGATCATGCCGGCCGCGAAGGCGTTGATTTCCACCGGACCTTCATAGCCCAGGCCGGCGAGTGCGGACTGCAGCGCCTGCTGCGTGCCGTAATAGATGATAAACAGCGTCAGCAGTTCGGGCAGGCCGCGAAACAATGTCGTGTAGACATCGGCGGCGCGGCGCAAATAGGGTTCCTGCGATTGTTTGGCCAGCGCCAGGAAAAAGCCAAGCAGCAGGCCGAAGGGCAGGGTGCAGATCGACAGCGACGCGGTCACATAAAAACCGAAGGCGATCTCGTCGCCCCATCCAGCCGCGCCGCAGGCGAGCAGCGATTTCGACAGGAAAAGATTGAACACCCCAACGGGACCGCACAGCGGATCAACCGTCGCCAACACCGGATGCAGAAACGCCCAGATGGCGCTGAACAGCGCATCGACACCAGACGATATGGAAGCGAGGAGAGACACGTTGCTCTCCGCCGTCGAAACGGCTTCTCCCTGCATTCTATTCCCCTTTGCTCCCTTTTCGGGATTTCTCGCTCTTCTTGTCAGGCAAAACGGGCGGGAGAGCAAGTCTCCCGCCGCGTTTCAGCATTTTGCCTGTGATTATTCGCCGTAGACGTCGAACGGGAAGTACTTGGCGTTGATTTCCTTGTACTTGCCGTTGGCGCGAATGGCGGCGATTGCGCCGTTCAGCTTTTCGCGCAGCGCATCATCGCCCTTGCGGACGGCGATGCCAGCGCCGTCGCCGTTGATGGCGGGATCGACCGGCAGCGTGCCGAGGATCTTGCAGCAGGCGCCGTCTTCGGTCTTCAGCCATTCCGACAGCACCACGACGTCGTCGATCACGGCGTCGATGCGGCCGTTGGCGAGGTCGAGCTTATACTCGTCCGCGGTCGGATAGAGCTTGAGTTCGGACTTTTTCATATGCGCTTCGGCATAGTTGGAATGGGTGGTCGAGGACTGGGCGCCGAGAACCTTGCCGTCGAGGCCGGCTTCGCTGGCTTCGGTGATCGCAGAATCCTTCGGCACGGCGATGGCCGGCGGCGTGTTGTAGTATTTGACGGTGAAATCGACCTTTTCCTTGCGCTCCGGCGTGATCGACATGGAAGCGAGGATGGCGTCGAATTTTTTGGCTTGCAACGCCGGGATGATGCCGTCCCAGTCATTGGTCACGAAGGTGCATTCGGCCTTCAGTTCTTCGCAGAGCGCCTTGCCGATATCGATGTCGAAACCGGTCAGCGTGCCGTCGGCTTCGAGATTGTTGAACGGCGGATAAGCGCCTTCCGTGCCGATCACGATCTTGTCGGCGGCGAAGCTTGCGCCGGAGATGGCGGCGATGACCGAAACGGCCGCGGCTAGGGTCAGGCGACGAGCGATTTTCATGATTTTCCCCTGTATGCGAAGCAGGCATTGCGCCTGGCGGTTGTCTGTTGGCGCTTTTTCATAGCGCCTCGCCTTGAAATAATGGTCCTTTTCCCACGCCAATTGCAACACCATAACACCGCCGCGTCCCCACGAAAATTCGCGAGGTCGAATATGAACGGGAACTGAACCGTCGGTTCAGTGTTGATAAAGGCCGGATTTCGTAAGTCTGGCGGCAAGGCTGGTGTGAAAACATAAAATGGCCTCGAATCGACTGAGATTCGGAAAACAGAACAACATGAAGCGCGAGGAAACAGTCTCATGGCGTTACGACACAAGCTATTGGCCACGGCGGCGATTCCGCTGATCGCCCTGATGGGCCTCTCTCCGGTTCAGGCCGCGCCTATTCCGCAATCGGTTATCGCTGCGCCGCAGAGCACGGATGTCGTTCAAGTCCAGTCCGAGGAAGAACTGCTCCAGCAGCAGAAAGAACAGCGCCGCCAGCAACGCCAGCAGGAAAAGCAGCAGAAGCAGCAAGAAAAACAGCAGAAGCAGCAGGAAAAACAACAGAAGCAGCAGGAGCGAAAGCAGCGGCAGCAGGAGCAGGACCAGCAGCAGGGCGAACAGCGCCAGCAGGAAAAGCAGCAGCGCCAGCGCCAGAAGCAGGAAGAGCAGCAGCGCCAGAATGACAACGCCGAGAGCCAGAAGGAGCAGCGTCGTCAGGAGCGCAAGCGCCAGCAGGAAGAGCAGCAAGGTCAGCAGCAAGAGGAAAACCGCAAGGACCGCAAGCGCAACACCGCCGAGGGCCAGGACAATCGCGTGATCGAGGATCAGGGCCAGGACAAGCCGCGCAAGCGCAACAATCAGGCCGAAGACAATGCGGGTCAGACCGATCAGGTTGAAAAGCCGCGCAAGCGCAACAATGGTTCGGTCGAGGAGATCGAAACGCAGCCCCGCGCCGACAAGAAGGCGGAGGCTGACGAAAAGCGCGGCGAGCCCAAGCGCCTTCCGGTCAAGAACGGCGCCGCCGTGCTCGACAGCGAGAAGGACGCCGACAAGGGCGATGAAAACGCTCGCGAGCGCCGCCGTCGTGAACGGCAGGACGCTGAGCCCGTGCGTGCGCCGCGTTCGGACCGCGAAGCCCAGGCCGGGTTCAAGGATCAGGACGGCAAGCCGATCCGCGTTCGTCCCGTGATGGAGGAGAAAGGCGAACGCATCACCGGCTTCCAGGGCTACGACCTTGGCGAAGGCCGCCGTGTGAACGACCGCGACAACCGCGTTATCATCAAGCTGAACGACCGCGTCATCGTCCGCGACGACGACCGCGATCGGTTGGGCCGTCGCGGCGATACCCGTTATGAGCGCCTCAACAACAACCGCATCCGCGAAATCATCGTGCGTCCGGATGGGACCCGCATCGTGACGGTTCGTAACCGCTATGGCGAAATCATCAAGCGCACCCGCATCGAGCGTCCCGGTCGCGAGGTGGTGATCTTCTATTCGCCGATTCTCGATGCCGGTCGCGCCGATCGCCTGTACCTGCGTGATCCGGGCGCGCGCCTGCCGCCGATGCGTCTCACCATTCCGGTCGAAGACTACATCATCGACGTCTCCAGGGAGCCGAACCGCAATTACGTAGAATTCCTGGAAGAGCCGCCGGTTGAACCCGTCGAGCGCGTCTATTCCGTCGATGAAGTGAAGTATTCGGCGCGTATCCGCGACAAGGTGCGCCGAATCGATCTCGACACCATCACTTTCGACACCGGCAGCTGGGATATCTCGATGAACCAGGCGGCGTCGCTGAAGCGCGTCGGCGCGGCGATCAAGCAGATTCTCGACCAGGACCCGGGCGAGACCTTCCTGATCGAAGGTCATACCGACGCCGTCGGCTCGGACGAATCCAATCTCGTCCTGTCCGATCACCGCGCGGAATCGGTGGCCGAGGTCCTGTCGGACATGTTCGAGATCCCGGCGGAAAACCTGGTCACCCAGGGCTATGGCGAGCGCTACCTCAAGATCAACACCGAGGAAGCCGCCCGCGAAAACCGCCGCGTCACCATCCGCCGCATCACGCCGCTGGTGCGTCCGGTCGCCCAGGCCGAGTAAACGATCGCCATGACGAAAAAATGCGCCGGAACACCTTGTTCCGGCGTTTTTGCATGGGGCGACGATTGCGTGGCGGCCCACATTCACGCAAGCTTGATGCGCTAGCGAATGGACGTTGATGCTGGAGTGGGCCGATGGTCTTGGCGATTTGGGCGGTAATTCTGGCCGCCGCCTTGGGATTCTTCTATTGGGCGACCGGTTTCGTGCGCCAGAGCGAAGCCAATGAGCGTTTTGACGCCGGCTTGGCCGTGCTCGAATTTGCGCGCGCCTATCCCAATGAAGCCATTCGCAATCTGGTGATGACGATCGATGGCGACATGGTGTTCTTGCGATTGTGGACAGGCGGCGCAGGCTGCATGCGGCGCGTGTCCAATCGCTATCTCTGCAGCCTGATCGACGCTGAACGGGTGACACTCTCGGCGACCGCGGATCCCAAAACCCTCTCGATCGAATTTCACGAGCATACGGCCCTGACGGGCGTGTTTTCATTCCGGAGCGAAAAGGACGCGGCCGAAGTTTCGCTCTGGCTGCTGGGTTCCGTGGCGAACCGCGCCGACAGGGATCTCGAGCCAAGCGCCACAATCTGAGCGCTCGGCGTTTTCGTCATAGTCCGCTGTTTCGTCTCAGCCGGACGGTGTCCCGGCAAGCCATTCGCGGCAATGCGCCAGCGCCCGCGCCGCGATCGCCCGGCGCTTAGCCACGGTTTTTTCCTTGCCGCGCAGACGCTTGCCCTCGGATTGGGTCGCGACGCTGCCGGGTTCCGGCTCCGGAAACAGGCCGAAATTGATGTTCATCGGCTGGAAGGAGCGTTTGCCGGGCTCTTCGTCGGTCGCCAGATGCCCGCCGGTGATATGTCCCAGCAGCGCGCCGAAGGCGGATGTGGCGGGTGGCGGCGTCAGCGTCTCGCCCAGCCGTTCGGCGGCGGCGAAGCGGCCCGCCAGAAGCCCGATGCTGGCGCTTTCCACATAGCCTTCGCAGCCGGTGATCTGGCCGGCAAAACGCAGGCCCTTGCGGCTTTTCAGCATCAGGCTGCCATCAAGCAATACCGGCGAATTGATATAGGTGTTGCGGTGCAGGCCGCCGAGACGGGCGAATTCCGCGTTCTCAAGACCGGGAATCATCCGGAAGATCTCGGTCTGCGCGCCATATTTCAGCTTTGTCTGGAAGCCGACCATGTTGAACAGCGTGCCGAGCGCGTTGTCCTGGCGCAACTGCACCACGGCATAGGCCTTGACGGTGGGGTTATGCGCATTGGTCAGGCCCATCGGCTTCATCGGCCCGTGACGCAGCGTTTCGGGACCACGCTCGGCCATCACTTCGATCGGCAGGCAGCCGTCGAAATAGGGCACGTTTTCCCATTGCTTGAACTCGGTCTTTTCGCCGGCGATCAGCGCGGCCACGAAAGCCTCGTATTGTTCGCGGGTCATCGGGCAATTGATGTAATCCTTGCCCGTGCCGCCGGGGCCGACCTTGTCATAGCGCGACTGGTGCCAGGCGATATCCATGTTGATCGTTTCGTGATGAACGATGGGCGCGATGGCGTCGAAGAAGGAGAGGGCGTCGGCGCCGGTTGCAGCGCGGATGGATTCGGCGAGATCGGGTGCGGTCAGCGGTCCTGTCGCCACCACCGCATTGTCCCATTCCTCGGGCGGCAAAGTGGTGATTTCCTCGCGGATCACAGTGATCAGCGGATGGTCCGCGATCCGCTGCGTGACGGCTTCGGCAAAGCCTTCGCGGTCAACCGCGAGCGCGCCGCCCGCCGGAACCTGGTTGGCGTCCGCCGCTGACATGATCAGCGAGCCCGCCATGCGCATTTCCGCATGCAGCACGCCAACGGCGTTGGACGTGGAATCATCAGACCGGAAGGAATTGGAGCAAACCAATTCGGCGAGGCTGTCGGTCTGGTGGGCGTCGGTTTTGCGCCGGCCGCGCATCTCGTGCAGGATCACGGGAACGCCGCGGCTGGCGATCTGCCACGCGGCTTCGGAGCCGGCCAGTCCGCCGCCGATGACATGAATGGGGGAGGGATATGTGCTCATGGCGCGGCTCTTAACATGACGATCGGCAAAAGACCAAGTCGGTTCAGCGGCGTTATTCGGCGGCTTCGCTGAAGACGCCCTGGGCGGCGTCGTAATTGCGCTGCGCCGTCAGGATTGCCGCCTCGTGATCCAGCGTCCAGGCATGCAACGCCCGGATCGGCTCTTTCAGCGATGCGCCGAGCGGGGTGATGGCGTATTCCACGCCGACGGGCGAGCTGGCGATGATGCGCCGCGACACCAGTCCGTTGCGCTCCAATCGGCGCAGGCATTGGGTCAACGCCTTCTGGGTGACGCTGTCGAGCGCCCGCCGGATCTCGTTGAAGCGGCGCGGCTGCTGGCAGAGCACAGCGAGGATCAGGATCGACCATTTGTCGGCGATCTGGTCGAGAATCAACCTGTTGGTGATCCCCGTGCGGATGGGAAAGCAGGCATCGCCGGGCATGTGGTTTCCTTGCGTATATCTGGTAGCCTGAAAGTGCGTTCTTGCTACTTGGTATACAATTTATACATAGGGAGTCCACCTCCCGAGGTGCGATTTCAAAGAGGACAACATGACCACGAAAACCGCAGACACGCTGTTTCGCCCGCTGACGATCAAGGGCCTGACGCTGAAGAACCGAATCGTGATGGCGCCGATGACGCGCACCTTCTCGCCCGAAGGCGTGCCCGGCCAGAACGTCGCCGATTATTATCGCCGTCGGGCCGAAGCCGATGTCGGACTGATCCTGTCGGAAGGCACGGTGGTGGCGCGCAGCGCCTCCAAGAACCATCCCAACATTCCGGATTTTCATGGCGAGGCCGCGCTCGCCGGCTGGAAAAACGTCATCGACGCCGTGCATGCCGCCGGCGGTCGCATGGGCCCGCAGATCTGGCATACCGGCAGCACCATCGCCGACAAGGACTACAATCCTGAAGGCATCGAAAGCCCCTCGGGTCTGCTCGCTCCGGGCAAGCCGCGCGGCAAGGCGATGACCGACGCCGATATCGCCGACACCATCGCCGCTTTCGCCCAGGCCGCCGCCGATGCGAAGCGGCTTGGCTTCGACACCTTCGAAATTCATGGCGCGCATGGCTATCTGATCGACGAGTTCTTCTGGGCTGGCACGAATGAACGCCAGGACGCCTGGGGTGGCCCGACCATCGCCGACCGCAGCCGCTTCGCGGTGGAAGTCACCAAAGCCGTCCGCGCCGCCGTCGGCCCTGACTATCCGATCCTGTTCCGCGTCAGCCAGTGGAAGCAGCAGGATTTCTCGGTCCGTCTGGCGACGACGCCGGACGAAATGGCGAGCTGGCTGCAGCCGCTGGTCGATGCTGGCGTTGACGTGATCCACGCCTCGCAGCGCCGCTTCTGGGAGCCGGAATTCCCGGAAATCGATGGCGAAAAGGGCCTGAACTTCGCTGGCTGGGCCAAGAAGCTCACAGGCGCCGCCACGATCAGCGTCGGTTCCGTCGGCCTGAGCGGCGAATTCATCGCGGCCTTCGGCGGTGAATCGTCCAAGCCCGCAAGTCTCGACAATCTCATCGAGCGCATGGAGCGCGACGAGTTCGACCTGATTGCGGTGGGCCGCGCCCTGCTCAACGACTCGCAATGGGTTGCGAAGGTGCAAAAGGGCGAATTGGATGCGCTCAAGGAGTTCAGCCCGGCGGCGCTCGGCGAACTGGTGTGAATGCAACGGGCGGCGGCGTAAGTCGCCGCCCGTTTGCTCCGGCAAGCGCTACAAATGCAAACGGCGCCCGAATGGGCGCCGTTGACACGATATGTATGGTAGCTCTTTCGCCGCTTAGCGGAAGGAGCGAGCCGCAATGTTGCGGATCTGGTAGCGGTTGACGCCGATGTCCTGCAGCGTGTCGTTGGACAGGTTGGACAGTTCGGAGATCGTGCGGCGATAGTTGACCCAATTGATGGCGATGCGAAGCGGGTTCATGGACGTTTCCTCTTTAGACTTCTGAAGCGGCCTGGCTTTCTGCCCGGCTCGAAAACTTATGATCTCTTTATACACGCGAATAATAATAAGGTGGAGTGCGATTTGTGTGCAGCTGCTATGCAAATAAGCATGCGATGCACAATAAGAAGGCGAGGCGCAAAGTTTCGCCAGTGGTTAACGGCCGAAAACCGGGGCTGCCCGCATTGGCGGGCTCAGAGGCAAATTCGTTGGATGTCGGAGCGTCAACGAAGGCCTGCAATGCGAGACTCCAAAACGCACGAAAGCCGCCGGATCGCTCCGGCGGCTTTCGTGGATGCAGTGCTTGAAAGCTTAGAGAACGGCCTGGCGAGCAACCTTGCGGATGTCTTCGCGAGCAATGCCGAGATCGCTGAGTTCGCGATTGGTCATGCGGCCGAGTTCGGTGACGGTCTGACGATACTTGACCCAGTTGTTGTAAGCGCGTGCGATGTTCATGATGCGGTTCCTTTTCGGTCTGGAGCGATCTGTTTCGCCGCTCCGAATTTCATGACCGGAATATAATATTGCAGCGCACACGAAACCAGCGCCATTGCAGCAGTGCACCTATGCAAGAATCGCATCTCATTAACCTAAGTGGCTCACATAATTTAACTTTTATTAATCAGATTGACGCGAGGAGGGCATTTGTATGGCCAATCGGCCTGTTTTTTAGGCGGTGCGGCTGAATGTGGCGCGGTCCTCGCAAAATGCGGGGAAACTATGGTCATTCCGAGCTTTGTCTCGGCTCCGCCAGTGATTTTTTTCGGCGTTGCATGAAGATCGCCCGGTCGCCGCAGTCGCGCATTGAAAAGCGCGATCGTCCTGCTGGCGCAGCCACGTGATATGGAAAAGGCGTGAAACGCAGGCGTTGCCGGAATCAAAACGCCCACCGGGGGAGGAGGTCCGGTGGGCGTCGTTGAGTCTGACCGACGGCTGGGAGGAGGAGTGCCATCAGTCACATCGGGGCGCGTGGGAGGAGGAGATCGCGACCCCGAATTCCATCACCCTTTCGGGAGAGCTAAAGCGATCAGATCGCCGACGGTTCGCAACTGCCGTCTCGTCAGGTCCGCCCTGTCGTTGAGAAGGACAATAGTATGATAAATTTTCTTTTTGCAGCGCAAAAAACTCAATGGCCCCATGCGCCGAGTGCATAGCTGGGAATTGGCTCCCGACATGGCCTACTATAGTAAGCTGGTATTTACATTGTGTAAAAGCGACGGCAGCACGCGATGTTTTTCTTCCCTTGCCGTTTCGACGGTGCTAAGGACGCGGCGACGAAACGGCTTGAAGCGGTTTCGCTGATGCGGGTGTGGCGGAACTGGTAGACGCACGAGATTTAGGTTCTCGCGCCAAAAGCGTGGGGGTTCGAGTCCCTCCACCCGCACCAGATCTCGAATTTCGGGACGGCTTCAGGCAGAGCACAAGCATGACATGGGCGAGCAACACGGGAAAAGACGGCAACTCCGGCTTTCACGGCCCATTTTGCTTGCAAAAGGACTCCGAATTTGCATAAAGCGCTTTTCCGGCGGATGAGCGGTGGAGTTCATCTATAACGAGAGGCTGGCGCGTTCTGCTGCGCCGCCGCGATTATGAAGGTAGGAACATGCAGGTTATCGAAACGCTCGCGGATGGGCTGAAGCGCGAACTCAAGGTCGTCATTCCGGCCAAGGACATGGAAGCTCGGATGAACGAGCGGCTTGAGGAAGTGAAGGGCCGCGTCCGTATCAACGGCTTTCGTCCCGGCAAGGTGCCCTTCGCCCACATGAAGAAGATGTACGGCAAGTCCGTGATGGCCGAACTGGTCAACGAGATCATTCGCGACCGTCCGACCGAAATCCTCACCGGCCGCGGCGAAAAGTCCGCCACCCAGCCGGAAATCGCCATGACCGAGGACCAGTCGGAAGCCGACAAGATTCTCGCCGCCGAGGCCGATTTCGAATTCACTCTCTCTTATGAAGTGATTCCGCCGATCGAACTCAAGGACATGAGCTCTATCTCCGTGACCCGCGAAGTCGTCGAGATCCCCGAGAGCGAAGTCGAAGAGCAGATCCTCCGCATCGCCGAGAGCGCCCGCAGCTATGCCGACAAGGACGGCGCGGCTGAAAACGGCGACCGCGTGACCATGGATTACGAAGGCAAGCTCGATGGCGTGCCCTTCGACGGCGGCAAGGACGAAGGCGCTGAACTGGTGCTCGGCTCCAACCGTTTCATCCCCGGCTTCGAAGAGCAACTGGTCGGCGCCAAGGCTGGCGACGAGAAGGTGATCACCGTCAACTTCCCGGCCGAATATCCCGCCGCCAATCTGGCCGGCAAGGAAGCGACTTTCGACATCAAGGTGAAGGCTGTCGCCGGCGCTGAAGCAGTCGAAATCAACGACGAACTCGCCTCCAAGCTCGGGATTGAATCTGTCGATCGCCTCAAGGAAATCGTCCGCGGCCAGCTGGAAAGCCAGTTCGGCACGGTGACCCGCCAGAAGTTGAAGCGTCAGCTGCTCGACCAGATGGACACTCTTTACGCTTTCGATACCCCGTCGCGCCTCGTCGACGCCGAGTTCGAGCAGATCTGGCGCCAGATCGCCTCTGACCTCGCCCAGTCCGGCAAGACCTTCGAGGATGAAGACACGACGGAAGAAAAGGCGCGCGAAGAATATCGCAAGCTCGCTGAACGTCGCGTCAAGCTCGGCCTGGTCCTCTCCGAAATCGGTGAGAAGGCTGGCGTTGAAGTCTCTGAAGACGAGCTCAACAAGGCGCTCTACGCCCAGATGCAGCAGTTCCCGGGCCAGGAAAAGGAAATCATCAAGTATTTCCGCGAGACCCCTGGCGCTATCGCCGGCCTGCGCGCGCCGATCTTCGAAGAAAAGGTCGTGGATCACCTGCTGACGCAGATCTCGGTGACCGATAAGACCGTCACCAAAGAAGAACTGATGGCGGAAGACGAGGACGAGGCTTCGTCCGAAGACAAGGCCGAGAAGCCGAAAAAGAAGGCCGCGAAGGCCGAAGACGAGGCTGGCGAAGAGTCCGCTCCGAAGAAGAAGGCGGCTCCGAAGAAAAAGGCTGCCGCCGAAGACGCGGGCGAATAAGTCTGTCGCTGTCTCCAAGACATTGAAGAAGGGCCGCCCGGTCGCCGGGCGGCCCTTTTTATTTTCAACAGGCGCGAAAGCCGGCGCTTGCCGACTACAGCGTGAAGTTATTGCGATCGAGGTCGGCGATCTCTGAACCGGCCACCACCAGCGCGTCGTCACTGCCGAAATCGATGACGACGCCAATCTTGGTCTGCGTGAACAGCGATTTGACCGCTGAAAACGACGCAAAGTCGAACGCGCTGAGATCGATCGTATCGGCTCCGCCGAAATCCTTAACCTGGTCGCGTCCCCAACCCTTTTCAAACACGAAGACATCCGCGCCGCCGCCGCCGATCAAAACGTCGTGTTCCATTCCGCCTGACAGTCTGTCGGCGCCCTGGGAACCCCAAAGTCGGTTTTCCGCCGAATTGCCGCGAATGACGTCATCTCCCGAACCGCCGACGGCGTTTTCGATCAGCGAGCGTTCGTCGCCATTATAGAGAAGAGCATTGTAGATGTTGCCTTTGGCGAACCGGCCACTATCGTCGGCATCGAGATGGGCGCGTTGCGCGTTGCTGAAGCGGGAATGTTGGCCTGGGCGCAGATCGATCAAAAGATCGTCTCGATAGGCTTCCAGATTGTAGGTGTCCGTGCCGCCGCCGTCCCAGATGGTTGCGAAGATGCGGTTGCCGCCGGGTTTGAGGGCGGCGTCGCCGTTGACGAAGGTCGAGCCGCTGTCGGGCTTCCATTTATACACGGTGTCGCCGCCATTGGTGTAGAAGTCCGCGCCGTACAGATATTGAAGGGCGGCGATGTCGGCCATCATGAAACTTTGCGGGAAACCCCAGGTTTCATTGACATAGCCGGTTTTGGTGGAGGCGCCCTCGTAGCTTCGATAGGACATGACCGAATATTCGAGGGAATCATAGCGCCGGGACAGCGCCTCGAGACCGTTTCCCGATTCATGCGGATGCTTGAGCCCGAGTGCGTGCCCTGTTTCGTGGATGACGGTCGCAAAAGCATAGTTGCCCAACCTGGCGTTTTCATAGGCATAGTTGTCGCCGAACCAGACATCGCCGCCGCGTTGTGTGTTGCTTGGATAATAGGCATAGGCGGTTGGGTTGGCGGAGTTGGAGTTCGCGTAGCGGATTTCCGATGTTGCATCCGCGCCTTCGTTGATTGTCAGCTTTGTGAAGCCTTCGACCGAAAAGCCGTCATTCGCCTTGCCGCCATAGGTTTGGTCGAGAATATAGCGCGCCGCCGATCTGATGTTGCTCTCGACCGCGCTGAAGCCATGGTTCTTTTCGCCCCCGTAGCGGTAGTCCGAAGCCTTGTCCGGAAAGGCGTAGGACAAGCTGTCGCCCGACCAGCTGGCGTCGCTCAGCACGCCGTCGATCAGGTTGTCGCCGCTTGCAACCACATCCGTGACTGCCGCGGACGCTATTGTCTCGCTTTGGCTTGAAATCTCGTTCGTAATGGCCATGCCTGCCCCCTCTTTTGCATCTGTAGAGATCGCGGTCTTCAGGACCGTGTTCCGCGATTCTCTAATATTTTTAGCTTGTCACGACCATGCGTCATACTCAAAGCCGAGGCGGCAAAGCTTTCGAAAGCCGAAGAAGATGCTCAATCTGTTCTCCGAAGCTAAGATTCGCCCCCAAAATATGAGGGGATAACCGCATGCACTGGCCTGAGGCGGGCCGGGAAGCCTGACGGGCCTTGTGCCGATTATCCGGCGAGGTGGCGCAGTTCCAACGCGAAGCGCATGAGTTTCTAAAATAAAATTCCGGTTGTATCTCTTCGCAAAGCATTAAGGCGGACAAATTGAACGATTAAAATCTGAGTGGTTCGGCGTGCATGTTTTTTGTTATGCCCATTGAAAATGTTGCATAAATTTTGGAGCCTCGTGCTTTCTAATACCTATACGGTAAGGTTTGCGTAATCATTCCCGCATACGATGCTCCCAAATACGCAAAAGGGGCTGTATTATGGCGACGACGAGTAAGACTGTAACTGTGAGTAGCCTGGCGGAAATCACCGCCTCCGCAAAGTCGGACGTGATCCTGATTGACTCCTCTGTCTCCGGATCGCTCGATTTGCTGGGCGGCAATGACAGCCTCGCGCTGGATGGATCCAGCAACAACCTCACGCTGACCAGCGTCGAGACCATCAGCGGGGGCGCTGGTGACGACGACATTACACTGGCGGCATCGCAGAAAGCGGTCATCGACCTCGGGGCGGGCGATGATGAGCTGACCTTGACCGCAGCGTCCACGGTGAGCGTGGCGGACCTCGAAACATTGACCGGCAGCACCAGCGCCGACGCCGTCGTGTTCACAGCCGCCGCCCAGGGCGTCGAAGTGAATATGCGCGGCAGCAATGACAAGGTCACGCTCGGCAAATTCAACAACACGATCTATCTCGAAAAGGTCGAGACGATCACTGGCGCTGCGTCGTCAGACGTTGTCTATCTCGATGGCGCCTACAACAGCGGCAAGATCGATCTTGCTGCCGGCAATGACAAGCTCATCATCGATGAGAACGGCGCGACCATCACGGTATCGAATATCGAAACGGTGACGGGTGACGAAGCCGACGACAAGATCACCTTGGGTATTCTCACCAAGAAGATGACCGTCAATCTCGGCGCGGGCGATGATACGCTTATCCTCGCCAAGGGCGCCAATGCGGTCAGCGTGAAGGGTGTCGAGGATATCACTGGCAATTCCGGCGTTGACGTCGTGACCTTCTCCGGTCGCGCCAGCGCTGTTGATCTCGATCTGCTGGGCGGCAAGGATAAGGTGATCCTCGGCGCATATGACAATGATATCACGCTCGCCAATGTTGAAACCATTGAAGGCGGCAGCAAGGACGATGACGTCACGCTCGATGGCGCGCTGAGCGGCGTGGTCAAGCTGGGCGCTGGCGACGACACGCTGACGCTCGACACGGATGGCGCGACGCTTTCGGTTTCGGATATCGAAACCATTGTCGGCAAGAGCGGCAATGACGCGATTGTCTTCACCGGCGCGGCTGATCTGGCCGTCAATCTCGCGGGCGGCAATGACTCGATCACGCTTGCCAAGGCTGTCAACACGCTCACCATTTCCAACGTTGAGACCGTCACCGGCGGCATTTCCAGCGATGTGGTGGTTGCGGCCACCATCCTTACCGATGCGTCCATCAAGCTGGGCAAGGGTTCGGACTCGCTGACCCTCGGCAACTTCCAGAACTCCCTGACGGTCAGCGATATCGAGACTGTCACCGGTTCCAACCAGAATGAATTTGTTGCGCTGAGCACGGGCATCACGGGCGCGGATTATGATCTCGGCGGCGGATCCGACATTTTGGCCCTGGCGTCCGGCGCGGTTAGCTTGACTGTTGACAATGTCGAAACGATCACTGGCGGCGCAAAGGTTGAGCGGATCATCCTCGGCGGCGTGGCTGAAGGCGTGTCCATCAATCTCGGAGCCGGTAAGGACCAGGTTACCTTGGCGGACGCCGCCAATACGGTGACCATCGAGAATGTTGAAACCGTCACCGGCGGAACAGGCGCCGATAAGGTTTATATCGAAGGCACTGCGGCAGGGCTGATCATCGACCTCAAGGATGGCGATGACACGCTCAATATTAGCGACTCGGGCGGCACCTTCACCATTTCCAACGTCGAGACGATCACCTCCGGGGCTGGCGCCAATGTTGATGTCGTGACACTGGGTTCCCAGGTCACTGGCGGCACTGTCGACCTCGGCGATGGCGCTGACAAGCTGACTCTCGGCGGCTTTGTGAACACCGTAACCATTGCTAATATCGAAACGATTGTCGGCGGCAAGACCAACGACGTGGTCGTGGCTTCCGATATCGACGACACGATGATGGTCGATCTCGGTCTTGGTATCGACACGCTTGATATCTCGGCGGCTCTGTCGTCGGGCACTTTCAGCGTCACCAATGTGGAATCGGTGATCGGCGGCGCTAACGCCGATATCGTTGCCGTCTATGGCACGATGAAGACCGCTACGCAGATCAATCTGGCTGGCGGCGCCGACACCCTGGCGCTGGACAATTCAACCGGCACATTCTCGTTGATGAACGTGGAAACGGTGACGGGCGGCGCATCCGTTCAGTCTATCATCGTTGTGACGGATATGACGGGCGGCACGATCGACCTCGGCGACGGCAAGGATACCGTGACATTCAGCGGATCCACTGGTTCGACCGCAACCATCAGCGATGTGGAAACCATCACGGGTGGCGCGGGCGCTGAAACCATCACCCTTGATGGCACTGCGGCGACTGGCGTTTCCATCAGCCTGGCTGGCGGCAACGACAGCGTGACATTCGGCGCCAATGGCGGCACGATCTCCGTCAGCAATGTCGAAACCGTGACCGGCGCGGCCGGCAATGACGAAGTTGTGTTTACCACGATCGTGGACGACAGGCTGATCGACCTCGCCGGCGGCGCAGACAAGATCACCCTCGCAAGCTTCCTCAACACTCTCACCGTAGACGAGGTTGAGTCCATCGTCGGCGGCAAGAGCGCGGATACCGTCTATGTGACGGGCGCGATGACCGGCGGCTCTTACGATCTCGGCCTCGGCGTCGACGTCGTCGATCTCTCCGCCACCACCTCTGACGCGACCCTGTCGGTCAGCAATGTCGAAAGCGTCGTCGGTTCCGACAATGGCGACACGATCACGGTCTTGACCGCGCAGAGCGCTCTGACCATCGATCTCGATGACGGCGACGACAAGGTCACCCTCAGCGCGGGCGGCACCGCCACCCTCAGCAATGTCGAAACGATCGAAGGCGGCGCATCCAGCGATGTCGTCGTTCTGACGACGGCGGCAGACGGCGCGAGCGTTGATCTCGCCGGCGGCAATGACACGCTGACGCTCTCCAACAACGCCAACTCGCTGACCGTTACCGATGTCGAGACTCTGACGGGTAATGCCGACGACGATTACGTGATCGTCGCCAGCGCCGATTCCGGCTCCACCATCAACCTTGCTGCTGGTTCGGACACGCTTGAAGTCTCCGCCGGCGGTTCGTTCACCATCTCTGGCGTCGAATCCTACACCGTGACCGGCGGCACCTCGTCGGATCTCGTGACGCTGTCTGGCGCCGAGACCGGAATGACGCTTTATTTCGGCGACGGCACGGACAAGCTGACCATGGCGGCTGCGGGCGGCACGGTCACGGTCGACTCGATTGAAACGATCACTGGCGGCGCTTCGACCGATATGGTCACGCTGCTTGACACTGAAACCGGCGCGACCATCGATCTCGGAGCCGGAACCGACTCCATTTACGCTGATGGCCCTGGCGGCGTCACGCTGACGGTGGCCAATGTCGAAGTCGTCTCCGGCAACGAAGGCGATGACGATCTGATGATCACCGGCGATGCGACCGGCATGTCTATCGATCTCGGCAATGGCACGGACATGGTCGAGTTCAGTTCGACGACCGCGACCGTCACGCTTACCGGCGTGGAATCGGTGGTCGGCGGCACGGGCGTCGAAGTGATCACCTTCGGCGACGATCGCACAGGCGACTATGTCGACCTGAAGGCGGGCAACGACGCGATCATCCTGTCGGATGCGACAAACTCGCTATCGATCGCCAATGTGGAAACCGTCACCGGCGGTCGGGACGACGACTACCTGGTCGTGGACGGCGCGGCGAACCTGACCGCCAATCTTGGCCTCGGAACCGATACGCTGGAACTCCTGGCCGGCGGCACCGTCATGGTGTCGGGTCTGGAAACCCTGACCACGACCGGTGCGACCAATGAAGACGTGACGCTCACCGCTGCTGCAACGGGCCTGACGATCTACTTCGAAGGCGGCACCGACGTGCTGACGACGTCGGACTCTGGCTCGACGATCACGCTCGACGGCGCGGAAACCATCACCGGCGGCGAAGGCAAGGACAAGATCACCTTCAGTGAGGTCATTGCCGGTACGGAAATCGATCTCGGCGACGGCACAGACACCGTCACGATCGCCAGCGGCAACGCGCTTGTTGCAACGGTGACCAATGTCGAAGTGGTGACCGGCGCGGGCACCGCCAATGACGAAATCCATGTCGAAGGTTCCTCCGCCGGCATGACGATCGATCTCGATGACGGCAGCGATATCGTCTACTTCGACGATGCCGATGTCACCGCGACCCTGACTGATGTCGAAGTCATTCATGCGAGCGACAGCATCGAAGTGCTTACCTTCGCGAATTCCATCGCTATGTCGCTGGACCTCGAAGGCGCAGCCGATACGGTGACCCTTGCCAACGCTGGCAACACGCTGACCGCGACCGCCATCGAAACCATCAACGGTTCGTCTGGCGCAGACCTCATTACCCTCGGCGCTGCTTACACCGGCGGCTACATCGACGGCGCTGCTGACGCAGGCGATATTCTGACCACCAACGGTAGCGGCGCAACCATCACGGTCGCCAATATCGAAAGCATCGTCGGCATGGGCGGTGACGAAGACATCACTGCAGCAACCTCGCTGAACATTTCCGTGGATCTCGCTGGCGGCGACGATGTGATCAGGCTCACGGCCTCGACCAACAACGTCACCGTGACGAATGTCGAATCGGTTGTCGGCGGCACCGGCGCAGATGGCGTCACCCTGACGGCTGCTGGCGACATCACGGTCACCGCGATTGAAACACTGACTGGTTCTTCCGCGGCCGATCTGGTCAAGGTGGTCGGTGCGGCCACTGCGCTCACCATCGACCTTGAAGGCGGCAACGATCAGGTGACCTTCGACGGCACTGGCGATGTGACAGCGACGCTCTCCGAGGTTGAAACCATCGTCGGCGGCGCATCCAGCGAAACCCTGACGCTGCTGACCCAGTTCACCGGCGGCGAAATCGACCTCGGCGGTTCGACCTCCGACAAGCTGACGCTCGGCGCTTTCGCTAACACTGTCTCGGTGGCGAACATCGAAACCGTCGTTGGCGTTGGCGGAGCTGACGAGGTCCACACGTCGGAAGTGGCCGACATGGTGCTGACGCTTGGCGGCGGTACGGATACTCTGACGATCGAGCAAGGCGGCACGGTGACCGTGTCCGGCATCGAACTGGTGACTGTAACGGGCACCAACAACGACAACGTCATCCTGTCGGGAGCTGAAACCGGTATTTCGATCTATGGCGGCCTGGGCACGGACACCGTGACGACCTCGGCGCTCGGTGCAACGATGACGGTCGATGATGTCGAAACCATCACCGGCGGCGCCAGCATCGAAATCGTCACTCTGGTGGACGGCGAAGCAGGCGCGGTGATCGACCTCGGCGCAGGCGACGACACGATCAACGCCAATTCGGGCGCTACGGCGGGCATGACGATCACCGTCTCCAACGTCGAAACCATCAATAGCGGCGATGATGACGACAAGATCACCGTTACCGCCGGTCATACCGGTATGGTGATCGATGGCGGCGCGGATAACGATTGGGTCATCTTCGCAGATGCGTTCAACACCACCGCCACATTGACCAATGTCGAAACCATTGAAGGCGGCACCAGCGTCGAAGTCATTACGCTCGGCTCCGGGATGACGGACCAGGTCATCGACCTCGACGGCGGAAACGACAAGCTGACACTGGCGGCTGTCGCCAATGACTTCACCGTGTCCAACGTGGAAACCGTCATCGGCAGCACAGGCGCTGACTTCATCATCGTCGATGGCGCGGCCGATGGTACCTTCTCGCTGGGTGCGACCGGGATCAATACCTTGACGCTGAACGATGGCGGCACCGTCACCATCAGCGGAGTGGATACGTTCACCGGCGGCACCGGGGTCGACATTGTCGTGCTAAGCGGCGCGCAACTGTCGGGTACTTACGACTTCGACGGCGGCGCCGACTCCTTGACGACCAGCGACTCCGGCGCAACGCTGACTGTCGACGCGGTGGAAACCGTGACAGGTGGAACAGGCATCGACGCGATCTCCTTCCTGGATGGCGTTACGGGTTCGGCCCTCGATCTGGGCGCCGGCATTGACACGGTCACGCTTGTCGGTACGTCCGCTGGCACCTTCACGGTCGAGAATGTCGAAACTGTCACCGGTAATGCGGCTGACGATGTTGTCACCGTCGAGGGTCTCACTCTCGGCGTGACGATCAACCTGGCGGCCGGCACCGGCGACAGCGTTGTCTTCACCAACGCCGCAGCCACCGCGACGCTGAGCAATGTCGAAGCCGTGACAGGCGGCGCCAGCACGCAGGCGCTGACCTTCACCAACTCGATCGCCATGGCGATCGACCTTCTGGGCGACGACGACTCTGTGACGATGACGTCCAGCGGCAATACGCTGACGGTCAGCAATGTCGAAACGGTAACCGGCGGTGCCGGGGTGGATCTCATCACCCTGGGTGCGGCATATGCGGAAGGCGTTATCGACGGACTTGGCGGCAATGACTCGCTGACCACGGCAGCCGCAGGCGCGACTGTTACCTTGGCGAGCATCGAAACCCTGACCGGCGGCGCTGGCGATGACGTCATCACCTTCAGCGACGTGGCGTCTGGCACGGAAATCGACTTGGCTGCCGGCGCTAACTCGGTGACCCTTGGTAATTTCACCAACTCCATCAACGTCACGGACGTCGATGCGGTGACCGGCGGCACGGGCACTGATACGGTTGTCTTCGACGCCGCGCAGACGGTCACGATCGCTTCGATCGAAACAGTCACTGGTGACACCAGTGGCGCGGATAAGGTGTATGTCAACAGCAGCTCGACCGGGTTGACCATCGATCTCGGCGCAGATGTCGGCGACGACGTGGTCTTCGGTGACTTCAATGTGACTGCTACCCTCGACGGTGTCGAAAGCTTCGTCGGCGGCGCGAGCAGCGATGTCATCACCATGCTGAGCGGCATCACGGCTCAGGCAATCGATCTCGGTGCTGGCAATGACTCGCTCGTCCTTGACGGCGTCGCCAACACGTTGACCGTCACGGGTGTCGAAACCTTCACAGGCGGCTCGGCCAACGACGTGGTGACCCTGGGTGCGGGCTACACCGTCGGCGTCTTTACGGACGCCGGGGGCGGCACCGACCAACTGACCTTGAACTCTGCGGGCTCGACACTGTCTGTTTCCTTCTTCGAAACGGTGACGGGTGGCGCGGGCAATGACGAGATCACCGTCGTCGAAGGCCTCGACAATGACCGCTTCCTGCTCGGCGGGGGCAATGACAAGCTGACCCTCAGCAGCACGGTGGATATGATCTATCGGATCGCCGATGTTGAAACGGTGGTCGGCGGCGATATGCAGGACTTTGTCATCCTTCAGACCGCAGCGACCGTGACGATGTCCAACGTCGATACGATCAGTGGTTCGTCCGGCGCCGATCTGATCGTCGTGACAGGCACGCATACCGGCCTATACATCGATCTCGACAGCGGCGCGGCTGACACGGTGGACTTCTCCGGAGCGGCAATTACGGCGACACTTTCAAATGTTGACGTGATCGTCGGCGGCGCGAGCAGCCAGGTCCTCACTCTGGGCAATACACTGGCCGGAAGCGTGGATCTGCTGGGTGGCAAAGACAGCCTGACCTTGTCTGCGGGCACCAATGTCCTGACGGCCACCGCTATCGAAACCATCGTCGGCAACTCCGGCGCTGACACGATCAAGTTGGCTGCAGCTCTCACCAGCGGCTCTATCGATGGCGAAGGCGGAAACGACTCCCTCGACTTTTCCGCAGCCGGTGCTTCGATCACCGTCTCGGATGTGGAAACCATCGTGGGTTCGGCCAATAAGGACGTCATCACCTTCGGCGCAGCCGTCGTCGGCGACGACTTCGATCTGGCTGGGGGTCGCGACAAGATCGTGCTCGGCGACTTCTCCAACGATATCACGGTGGCGAATGTCGAAACCATCAATGGTGGCACCGGCGCCGACCTGGTGACCTTCGCTCAGGCTGTCACGGCGCTCACTGTCGACCTCGGCAGCGGCTCCGACGAACTGACGCTCGACGCAGCCTTGGGGGCCACCATTACGGCCGCCAATGCGGAAACCATCACCGGCGGCTCCGGCTCCGACATCGTCACGATCTCCTCGGGCGGCGCGGAACTCATCGACCTCGGCGCTGGCACGAGCGATCGTCTCTCCTGGCTCGACGCTGGCTTCACCGGTACGGTGGCCAATGCGGAAAGCCTGCTCGGCGGCACTGGCGCCGATGTGGTGACGCTCTCCGGCGCGGCGGCTTTGGCTTCGGCTGACTTCGGCGACGGCAATGACCAGCTCATCCTGGCCAACGCGACCAACCTTCTGACGATCGTCAGCATCGAAAGCGTCACCGGCGGCACCGGCGACGACACGGTAACGATCGGGGACGGCGACGCGTATGGCGGCTGGTTCGACTTTGTGTCGGGCGGCGATACGCTGATCGCAAACGATAGCGGGTCGGTGTTCACCGTCTCCAACGTCGATACGCTGACCGGCGGTACTGGCACCGACGTGGTGACGCTCGCTGCAGGCACAGGTGGGCTCTTCAACCTCGGCTCGGGTAGCGACACGATCGTGATGGGCGCCTATGACAATACCGTCACCATTTCCGGTGTCGAAACGGTCACAGGCGCGGCCAATGCCGACAACATCAACGTCACCTCGACCTTTACGGGCAGGGTTTCGTTGGGCGCCGGCACCGACTCGATCACCTTCAGCGCTGCCGCGACCGGCACGTTTACGGCGGTTGAGTTGATCACAGGCAGCGGTTCGAGCGACACATTCACCCTGACGTCGGGCTACGCCAGCTCGACGGTTGACGGTGGCGCGGGTTCCGACTCGGTGATCTTGGCTGGCGACACGACGGATGTGACCTTCACGAATGTGGAAACCATCACTGGCTCCACCCGCATCGACGAAATCGTCACGACCGGCTCGCAGGGCGCGGTGGTGTCCCTGGGCTCGAACGCCGACATCTTCACCTCTGGCGCGGCAAACGACACCGTGACCGGCGGCGGCGGTCTCGACGAGTTCCACTTCAACATCACGACCAATGCCGGCAACACCGATGTCATCACCGACTTCGCCGTGGATACCGACGTCATCGTGATTGAAGGCGGCAGCGGCTCGCTGACCTATCTCGGCGACGACAGCGGCTGGACGAGCAGCGGTTCGGCAGAGGCGCGCTTCGTGACCTCGACGAATTTGCTCGAAATCGACACAGACGGGAACGGCTCGGCGGATCTCAACATCAAGCTGACCAACATCACCGCCGGCAAGCTCAGCGAAACCGATATTACTTGGTCGGTCTAAGCTTCAAAGGCTTCAACAAGGGGAGGGCGCGGAGAGATCCGCGCCCTTTTCGTTTTCGGTTTTCGCCGCGCTCCCGTAGTCTGTCGGTCTAACGATTTTGATTCTTGAAATGCGAGGAAGCGCCGATGATCGAAGTGCCCGTGTCCTGGGGAGAATTGGTCGACAAGATCACCATTCTGCAAATCAAATCCGACCGGATGACGGATGAGGGGAAGCTGGTCAATGTCCGCAAGGAATTGACGCTTCTGACTGAAAAGCTCGGAGCGCATGCCGAGAACGACGATGTTTCCCGGTTGACTAAGGCGCTTTACGACGTCAACGCCGAGCTCTGGGATATCGAGGACGATATCCGCGATTGTGAGAATTCCGGCGATTTCAGCGATAAATTCGTCCAGCTTGCCCGCGCCGTCTATATCACCAACGATAAACGCGCCGAATTGAAGCGCGAGGTCAACTTCGCGCTAGGGTCGGGTCTTATGGAGGAGAAGTCCTACCAGAAGTACAAGGTCCAATAAGGCGGTTCGCCGTCGGGAAAGCAGGAGCGAAGAAAGCATGGGCGGGGAGATGACCGGGGTTGAGCGTTATTCCGTGGATGATTGCCGGCGATTGCTCGGCGATGGCAAGATAGCGGAGAGTCTCGCGGCTTTGGAGGATCTCTCCCGTCTACATCCTCGCGACGCGTCGGTGTTTCATTATATGGGCGTCGCCCTGCATCTGTCGGATCGTTCGGCGGATTCGCTGGGTTATTTCCAGCAAGCGATCGAGCTTGACCAGACGCAGGCAAGCGCCTGGCAGAATTACTCGACGGCCTTGCTGGCCAGCGGTCAGGTCGAGGAGGCGGTTGTCGCCGCACAGCAATCGGTCGCTTTGAGGCCGGGCGCGATCGGCGGCTACACCAATCTCGGCGTCGCCCTGGCGCGCGCGGGTCGGTTCGCTGAGGCCTACGACGCCGTGGCGCGGGGGCTTGCCATGGATGCCGACAATGTCGGCCTTCTGGTTCAGGCGGCGCAATTGTCGCTCGACCTCCGGGAACATGCGCGGGCGCATCAACTCGCCGCCGCGGCGATGAAAATCGCGCCCGATAGCATCGAGGCTCACCTGTCTCTCGGGGCCGCTTTTCAGGCCGTAGGCCGGGATCGTGAGGCTTTGGCGGAATTCGAATGGGTGTTGCAGCGCAGTCCCGAGCAGAAAGTGGCCTTCATCAATGGCGGCGCGTCGCTCCGGAATCTCGGTCTGGTTGACGCTGCCATCAATCATTACGTCGACGGCCTCAAGCGCTGGCCCGATTGGGAATTGCTGCGCTACAACATCTCCGTGAACCGTCTGTATCGCGGCGACTGGCTGGACGCCTGGGACGATTACGAACTGAGGCTGCGCGTATCTGCGGCGCTGGAAAAGACCCCGGTGTCGGATATGCCTCTCTGGGCGGGAGAAGAACTGCCGGATGGACGTCTGTTGGTCGTCCACGAGCAGGGATTCGGCGACGTCTTTCAATTTATCCGCCTGTTGCCGCCGGCGCGGAAGCGGGTCAAGGAACTCGTATTCGTCTGCCATCGGCGCATGTTCAATGTCCTGTCGCGCCTTGATCTCTTCACCAAGACCGATATCCAGTTGCGTTCGGACGCGGAGCCTTTGCCCGAGCATTCCGCATGGTTGCCGCTGATGTCGCTGCCGCGGCTTGCGCGGCTTGAGCCTGGCAATGTGCCGATCGGCGTCAGCCGTTTTCGCGTCGAGGCCGAACGGGCCGAAAAATGGCGCCGTTTTGGCCTGCGCGGCGAATCCAAGACCACCTGGCGCATTGGGCTCTGCTGGCAGGGCAATCCCAAAACGTCGGTCGATATCGGTCGCTCCATCCCGCTTTCGGCTATGGCGCCGCTCGCAGTTCTATCGGATCGCGCCAATTTCATCTCCCTACAGCGGCATTTCGGCCTCGACCAGCCGGCGCCTGCGGGCCTGCAGGTTTTGTCTCCGGGCGGTGACTTTGATGCCGGTGACGAGGCTTTCGTCGACACCGCAGCGATGATTATGTCTCTCGACCTCGTGATCACCTCGGACACGGTGGTGGCCCATCTCGCCGGATTGCTGGGCCGGCCGGTCTGGCTGTTCCTCAAGAAAGCGCCGGATTGGCGCTGGGGCGGCGAGGGGAGCCTGACGCCCTGGTATCCCAGCATGCGCTTGTTCCGCCAGAAGCAGGCGGGCGATTGGCGCTCCACATTCGAGGAAGCCAGCGCCGACCTCGTCGATCTGTTCGGCGCGCTCGGCCAGGATTACGGCGAGCAGCCGGTCAAGGA
This sequence comes from Rhizobium sp. SG_E_25_P2, assembly GCF_029892285.1. Classification (GTDB taxonomy): domain Bacteria; phylum Pseudomonadota; class Alphaproteobacteria; order Rhizobiales; family Rhizobiaceae; genus Rhizobium_E. The sequence goes on along the minus strand of NZ_JARXVM010000012.1, from coordinate 113,518 downwards.
TGGCGTCAAATTGCACGGCATCGGCCAGTTCCAAAACGCGATCGCGCTGTATGGCAAGGCTATCGCGTATCGTCGCGATGACGCACATCTGATGAATCTCCAAGCTATGGCGCTGTTGGAAGGTGGTCGACGCAGCCCGGAAGCGGCGCGCAAGGGACTGGCCTTCGCCATGCAATCGGTGGCGATGGCGCCCGGAACCGCCGACTACTGGAGCAATCTCGCGGTGCTCTTCGATAGCCTGGGCCAGCGCGCCGACGCTCGCCGCGCGCTGAATTTCGCCCTGGCGGTCAATCCGTCTCATTCTCCCTCGCTGGTGTCGCTCGCCAAGCGCGAATCGGCCGAAGGCAAGCATGCCGAGGCGCTGGCGCGGCTGGAAAGCGTCGCCAAGCGCGATCCGAAAACCACGACCGTGCTCACCGCGCTGTCTTCGGTCTATTCCGACATGGGCAACCATATTGAAGCGGAACGCGCCATGCGCAGGGCCGTTGACCTGGAGCCGGAAAACGCCAAGCTCTGGGTGCAACTGGGAGCCACGCTGAATACGGCGGAAAAATTCCGGGAGGCGGCGGAAGCCTGGGAGCAGGCCTCTTTCCTCGATCCCAAGAACACCGACGCGCTGTCCAATCTCGGCGTCTACGAGCGCAATCACGGCGATCTCGGCCTGTCGCTGTTTTACCAGCGCCGCGCCGTCGCCATCGATCCCAAACATGCGGAAGGCTGGAACAATCTCGGCATCGCCGAAATGGAGGGCGATGACGACGAGGCGGCCAAGCGCGCTTTTTCGACGGCCATTTCCGTCCGTCCGGGTTACGCCGACGCCCATCTGGCGCTCGGCATGGCCCTGCTCAACGAAGGCGAATACGAACGCGGCCTGCAGCACTACGAATGGCGGCTGAAATCTGACAAGCTTGGCCTGATGGCCAATCGCCCGCGCGTACCGCTCTGGGCCGGCGAAGATCCCAAAGGCCTGAAGATTCTGCTGATGGCCGAACAAGGTTTCGGCGACGCTTTCCAGTTCTGCCGTTACGCGACCTGGTTCAAGGAACGCGGCGCCGACAAAGTCTATATCGCCTGCCGGACGGTGATCGGTCACCTGCTGAAAACGGTGCCGGGCGTCGACGGCGTGTTTGGCGATGGCGACAAGCTGCCCAAGACCGACGCCATGGCCTATATGATGAGCATGCCCGGGCTCACCGGCATGCGGCTTGAAACGATCCCATCGCGGGTGAGTTACTTCACCGCCAATGCCGAACGAGTGACGAAATGGGCGGAGTGGCTGGCTGAAAAGCCGGGCTTCCGTGTCGGCGTCGTCTGGCAGGGCAATCCCGATCCCAAGGTCGACAAGGGCCGTTCCTATCCGCTGACAGCGCTTGAGCCGCTGTCAAAAATCCCAGGCGTCCGGCTGATCGCCCTGCAGAAGGGCAAGGGAGAGGAACAGATCGACGCGCTCGGCGGGCTGTTCGAGGTCGAGCGCCCTGGCGCAGATTACGATGCCGGCAAGGAAGCTTTTGCCGACACCGCCGCGATGATGATGAATCTCGACCTGATCGTCACCTCCGACACGGCGGTGGCGCATCTCGCAGGCGCGCTCGGTCGTCCCTGCTGGGTGATCTTGAAGGCCCATCCGGAATGGCGTTGGCTGCGCGATCGGTCCGACAGCCCCTGGTATCCAGAAACGCGGCTGTTCCGCCGATATGCGGGCGAAGTGGAGCCAAAGCCTTTCGCCGCGGTCATGGGACGCGTGGCCGCCGCGCTGGAGAAGCTCGCCAACGGTGATCTCTCGCAACGTCGTGTTTCGGCGCCGGCCGCGCCCGGCGAGATCAAGCCCTTCGATCCCCTGGCGACCTACAACGCCGCCCATGAGGCGCAGCGCAAGAATGACTTCGCCGGCGCCCAGAAGGGTTTCGCCAGCGTGCTCGGCTATAAGAAGCTGCGCCCGAGCGCGCTGCATATGCTCGGCGTCAGCGCGCTGCATCAGGATCGCAACGCGCAAGCCGCCGTGCTTTTCCGCGAGGCGGAGCGGGAAGGCGAGAATTCGCCGGAATTCCTGACCAATTACTCGATCAGCCTGAGACGTTTGAACCGGCAGAAACAGGCGATGTCCCTGTTGTCGCGCGCCATCGCCATCAAGCCGACGGCGGAAGCGCATTTGTCCTACGGCAATATTCTCCGCGACGAGACCCGCTTTGAAGAGGCGGTGGAGCAGTATCGCGCCGCCATCCGTCTGAAGCCGAAATTGTCCAAGGCCCATCGCGGCATTGGCAACGCCATGCGCGACCTGCATCGCCCGGAAGAATCGCTGGCGGCTTTCGAGATCGCTCGCTCGCTGGAAGGCGAGGATCTCGACATGATTCTCGACCACGCGCACGCCAAACTGTTCGCGGGTGATTTCATCGGCGGCTTCCGCGACTACGAGGCGCGCTGGGGCAGCAAGGAAATGCGCAAGCGCGATTTCAGCGTGCCGCGCTGGGACGGCGCGCCGGCGCCCGACAAGGTGTTGCTGGTGCATGGCGAACAGGGTTTTGGCGACAATATCCAGTTCATCCGCTTCGTGGCGGAGGCGGCGCGGCGCGTCGGCAAGCTGGTGCTGGAAATGCGCGGCCCGCTGCTCAACCTGTTCCGCACCATCGATTTCGGTCCCAATGTGGTCCTGATAGAACAGGGGCGCAATCGTCCGCAGATGGATCTCGAAGTGCCGATTCTCAGCCTGCCGCTGGTCTTCGGCGTGACGGTTGACACGGTGCCGCCGCCGTCGGTTTTCAACATTGATCCAGCCCGCGTCGCGGCCTGGAAAAACCGCTTTGCCGGCGAGGACCTGAATGTCGGTCTGATCTGGCAAGGCAATCCCAAGGCTCGCGCCGACGCCGGCCGTTCGCCGCCGCTTTCGGCGCTTGAGCCCTTGTTTGCGGTTGCCGGCGTACGTTTCGTCAGCCTGCAGAAGACCGATGGGATCGAGCAGATCGCCTCCTGCGCCTTTGCCCGCTCGATGCTGGTCCCGGGGCAGGATCTTGGCGATTTCGCTGAAACGGCCGCGGCTATTCTGGGGCTGGATCTCGTCGTGTCGTCCTGCACCGCGACGCTGCATCTGGCGGCGAGCCTGGGCGTGCCGACATTTGGTCTGTTGAAGTATCACGCCGACTGGCGCTGGCTGAACGAGCGTTCGGACAGCCCCTGGTATCCGTCGCTGACACTGTTCCGTCAGACGTCAGTGGGTGACTGGGCAAGCGCCGTCGCGCCGGCCGCCGAACGGCTGGCGGCCCTGGCGGCGGCGCGCTGAGGAGAATTGCAATGACGGCGCAGCCCCGACAGACCATGAGCGATGAGGATGTGCAGGCCCGGCTCACGCGCGCGGTGGATCTCCACAAGCAGCGGGATTATGCCGGCGCCATCGCTGTTTATCGCGAGGTTCTCGCCTGGAATCGCGGCCATTTCGACGCGCAATCGCTGATGGCCTCCGCGTTGCGGCAATCCGGTCGTCTCGATCAGGCGCTGCAGATCTTCGATGATCTCGCGGACATGCAACCGATTCGCGCGGATTTCTGGTTCAACCGCGGCAATGCGCTCACCGACGCGGCGCGATTTGACGACGCGGTCTTCTCCTATCGCAAGGCGATTGAACTGGGACCGCAATCGGCGCAAACGATGTGCAATCTCGCGATCGCGCTGGCGAAAAGCGGCAATCTCGACGAGGCGGAACAGGCCTATCGTCAGACGCTCGTTCTGGAGCCGGCTCACAAGATCGCAATGCATAATCTCGGCAATCTGCTTGTCGACACCAGCAGGTCGCATGAAGGGATTGCGCTGCTTCGCCAGGCGACCGCGCTATGGCCCGACGCCGCCGAAGGCCACTACAATCTCGGTCTGGCGCTCATGCGGCTTGGCGATTTCGCCAATGGCTTCCGCGAATATGAGTGGCGCTGGCAGACCCCCGATTTCAAGGAGCGGCCGAGCTACCGCAATATTCCGGAATGGCAGGGCGAACCGCTTGCTGGCAAGCGCATCATCGTGCATGGCGAACAGGGGCTTGGCGATACGATCCAGTTCGCGCGCCTCCTCGGCTTGCTTGCGTCACTGGGTGGTGACGTGGTGTTCCATGTGCCGGAAAAGCTCGCCGCGCTGATGCAGTCGCTGCCATTTCCCATCAAGGTTACGGGAACGCATGGTGCTTCCGATGGCGATTTTCACACGGCCTTGTTGAGCCTGCCGCATCGGCTGAAGCTGACGCTTGGCGCGGTTCCGGTCATGGCCGCGCATCTGACCGCGCCGGCCGAGGCGGCAGCCGTCTGGAAAGCGCGTCTCCGGGACGATGGTCGTCGCAAGATCGGTCTGGTCTGGAAGGGCAATCCCAATTCCCCGGCGGAAAGGGGCAGGAGCCTGTCGTCGCCCGAAGATCTGGCGCCCTTCGCCGCCATGGCCGACGCCAGGCTGATCGCGTTGCAGAAGCTCGATCGCGAAGACCTCGAGCCCACCGATTTCGGAACCGGTTGGCGCGTGAAAGGCGTGAGCTATCTGCTCGAACACCCAGGGCCCGATGCGGACTCCGGCCCCGACGCCTTCATCGACACCGCCGCGATCATGGCCAATCTCGATCTGGTGGTTTCGGTCTGCACCGCGCCTTTGCATCTCGCCGGCGCGCTCGGCCGTCGCACGATCGCCATGTTGCGCGCGGTGCCGGATTGGCGCTGGCAGACGGCGGGCGACACGACGCCCTGGTATCCGTCCATGCGGCTGGAGCGACAAAACGCTGGAGAAAGCTATGCGCCGGTGATCGACCGCGCCGCTGCTCGCGCGGCCGTCATGCTCACGCCCAGTTGAGGGCGATGGCCGCTACGGCGAGATAGCGGCCGAGCTTGGCGATCGACACCAGGATCAGGAAGGGCAGGAGAGGTTCGCGCAGCACGCCGGCGATCAGCGTGATGGGATCGCCAATGATCGGGACCCAGCTCAGCAGCAGGCTGTAGCGGCCATATTTGTTGTACCAGAGCGCGGCGCGGTCAAGCTGCGCCTGGCTCGCCGGAAACCAGCGACGGCCGCCGAAGCGCTCGATACCCCGGCCCAGCGCCCAATTGACGACAGATCCGAGAATATTGCCGAGGCTCGCCGCCGCGATCAGCAGCATGGTCTGATGACCGCCGGAAATCAGCAGCCCCGCGAGCAGGGCCTCCGATTGCATGGGCAGAAGGGTCGCAGCCCCGAAGGCGGCGAGAAACAGGCCGCCATAGACCGCGATGTCCATCCGCGATGTCCGCCTCAGGCCCGGTTTGCGAGCACGATCTTGCGCATCTGCTCGGCCGTGCGCGACCAGGAATAACCGCCAAGTTTGGCCGCGCCGCGCTCGCCGCGACGGCGGGCGTCGTTGCGGTCGCGCCAGGCGCGCTCCAGCGCATCCTCGATTTCGTCGACGCTGCTTTCGCCCCAGCCGGAGACCGAGCCGACGCCGGCGCCTTCGCCGCTAACGCTGGCCTGCGTTTCCAGCGCATAGCAGTTCTTGCCGTCGATCAGGTCGAGATGACCTGTGTTGGCCGACAGGATGGTCGGCACGCCGCAGGCCATAGCTTCCATGGCCACCAGATTGGTGCCGCCTTCGGAGCGGTTCGGAAACAGCGCCACGTCCATTTCACGCAGGATCGGCGGCATCAGCGCATTCGGCACGGCGCCCAGATCGAGAAACTGCGTGTCGGCCAGACCATTGGCGCGGGCCCAGGCGGCGAGATCCGGCTTGTTGTCGGCGCCGAAGGGCAGGGGCGCGGCTTTGCCGGAACGGTCGAGCGTGCGGGCGAATTGCGGCCAGGGGCTATGCCAGGCCGACACGAGCAGCGCCTCTGGATGGCGTTTCGCGAAACGGGCGAAGCCGGCCATCACCAGGTCTTGGCCCTTGCGCAGCTCCAGTTTGCCGCCTGAGAACACCATGAAGCGATCAGACAACACGCCCTGCCGCTGAGCGGGATGGAAGAGGGTGGGGTCGATGCCCTGGATGACCGTGGTGACATTGCTCAGACCATAGGCGCGCAGGATCTCTTCGTTCCAGGTCGAGCCGCAGACGATCAGCGGAAAGCGTTTGGCGCGGGCCAGCGTCTCGGCGGAGAGCTGCGGGATTTCAAAAAACACCACGCCGATGGTCGGTTTGCCATGGATCTCAGTGTTGTGCGGTCCCTTGCTCATCGAGAAATCATTGCCGAGCGCCGATAGCAACGTCGCCTCGACATTGGCAGCCTTGCCCTCGAACGGCTTGAGCTGGGACACGAACTGGCGGGAATTGTATTCGAAGCCGCGCAGCGCCAGCCGCCTCAGCGGATCCACCACCACCTGGTCGGGATTATAGGCGAAGGACGTGCGGGCCTCGATGCCGGAATCCCCCGCCCAGTTGAGCGCGAGGTTGAGGCCATAGACGCCCCAGCCGAAAAAGCTCGAAATTCCCCAATGAATGATGACCTGTTGATTCATGCCCGTCCGCCCCAGCGATTCTGTCTGGCGACTGTAGTGGAGGAGCAAGCTGGATAGAACCTTGACCGGTGGTTTTATCCGGCGTCTTTTTCCGTCGTGGCAGGGTTGCGGAAATCGATCGCGCGGTCGTCAGGCAGGAAAGATGTGCCGATGACGCGGATCTTCGGGTCGGGCGTATAGGGGCGCTCCTTGCGCGTCAGGTCTTGCGAGGGCTCCTGAGCTAATCCCCCACGCAATGTCGGCTTGACCCAGACGATCGAGCCTGCCGGCTTCTTTGGCTGCTCCTTGCCGGAGACAACAGCCTCGCGCCGCAGCATTTCCTTGTAATAGAGCGAAAAATTACAGCCGCATTGGGCGCTTTTGGGCTGGGTGCGGAAGCGCCAGGCATAGGACTGCGCCGCATAGTCTTCGCCCGACATCGCCGAGCGCATCTCGGTGCTTTCGCTGGCGATGCTGCGGTAGAAGAGCTCGGTCTCGTTGCCTGGGCACATCATCGAGCAGACCTGGGCGTCGCGACGGAAATTGAAGCTCGAAGCGCGGGACGAAATCGGGAAATAGCCGCCGTCGCAGGTGCGCACGCACAGCGTCACCAGTCCGCCGCTGGCGCCGGCGCCGCCGAGATCGACGAAACCGTGGCTGGCGGGACCAACCTCGCTATCGGGGGCGCGAATGATCTCCATGCCGCCGGGCGCGTCCTGCACCAACGGCGTTAACGCCTCCTCTGGCGCGCTGACGAGAGGGCGCGCGCGGTTGCAGTCATTGGCGTTGAGTTCCTGTTGTAGACGGCGTCGATTCCGCGCCTGATCGTCCGCCGTGGACAACAGCGAAATGCGCTTGCTTTCCAACATGGATAGATTGCGCCGCATCCGCGCCTGCTTGTCCTCAAGATCCGAGCATGCGGCGTCCGAGGCGGCGCCGACGGTCAGGATGCTGCCGGATGAGCAGCCTTTTTCGCGCAATGAGACCGCCAGCTCGCGCAGCGACTTTTTCTGGTCATTTATGGCGCGGGCATATTTGCGGCTTTGCGCGGTCGGGTTTTCTCGGCTGGACAGCGTGGCGAGATCAAAACTCAGCCTTTCGCAGATGTCCGAGCCAAGCGCCGCGCCTGGAAACACAAGGCCGGCCAGCACGACAGGCAGGATCAGGCGATTTATCATGACCGCGCGGCGCACCTTGTTTGTGGATTTCATGTCCCGGAACCGAGATCATTCTCCGAAAAACATGAATGCGCGCTTAACGATCCTGTTTCAAAACCACCCTGTCATAATGGTGAAACAGGAGTCTGCTTTTCCAAGGGCGAAAATAATCGTGAGGCGATGTCATGTCAGAAGATGCAGACTCTCAATCCACCCGCCGCGTGCGCACCCTGTTTCTCTCCGACATTCATCTGGGATCAAAGGCCGCCAAAGCGGACTTTCTTCTCGATTTCCTGCGCGTCCACGAGGCCGAAACCATCGTTTTGGTCGGCGACATCGTCGATGGCTGGCGGCTGAAACGCAACTGGCACTGGCCGCAAAACTGCAACGACGTTGTCCAGAAACTGTTGCGCAAGGCTCGCAAGGGCGCCCGCATCGTCTATATCCCCGGCAATCACGACGCCTTCATGCGCGATTATCCCGGCATCCATTTCGGCGGCATCGAAGTCGAGAAGAACATCATCCACGAGGCCGCCGACGGCAAGCGCTATCTCGTGCTGCATGGCGATGAATTCGACGTGGTCGTGCGCAACGCCAAGTTTATCGCCCATCTCGGCGATTGGGCTTATGACATGGCGATCGCGCTGAACGTGATCATCGCCAAGGTCCGCCGCCGTCTCGGCCTGCCTTACTGGTCGTTTTCGGCCTGGGCCAAGCTGCAGGTCAAGCGCGCTGTCAATTTCATCGGCGAATTCCAGAATGTCGTCGCCGAAGAGGCTCGCCGTCATCAGGTCGATGGCGTCATCTGCGGCCATATCCATCACGCGGTGATCGAGGATATCGGCGGCGTCAAATATATCAACACTGGCGACTGGGTCGAAAGCTGCACCGCCATCATCGAGAATTTCGACGGCTCGATGGAGCTGGTGCGCTGGAATAAGGTGGAGAAGGCCAAGTCCGAGCCGAGCCCGCTCGTGCCGATCAAGCTTCTGACCGCGCCCAAACCCGAAATGGAAGTCGCCGCCCGCGCGGCGGTGTGATCACGAAAGCCGGATATGAATAAGGCCGCGACGGGTAACCGCTGCGGCCTTTCGCATGCGATAGCATGGCTGTCAGGGAAACAGGCCGCGCGTCTCTTTGGCCTGGGCCACCTTGTCGACGCCGATCGCCATGGCCGCGACGCGATGGGAGATATTGTCCTTTTCCACACGCGCGATGACCCGCTGGAAAGCGTCGTCGAGCAGGCCGCGCAGGCGGTCGAGCACTTCATGCCGCTTCCAGAACAGTTGCTGCAGGTCCTGCACCCATTCGAAATAGCTGACGATGACGCCGCCGGAATTGCACAGAATATCCGGGATCACGAAAATCTCGTCACGGCGCTGGTCGAGCACGGCGTCGGCTTCCGGCGTGGTCGGGCCGTTGGCGGCTTCGGCGAGAATGCGGCAATTCAACTTGGCCGCGACGTCTGCGTCGATCACCCGTTCGATGGCCGCCGGCACGAGGATGTCGCAGGACTGTACGAGCAACTGGTTCGGGTCGAACAGGGCTTCGGTCGAAAAGCCCTTCAGCGATCCGTGCCGCGCGGTATGCGCGATCAGCGCGTCGACGTCGAGGCCCTTGCGGTCGAGATAGCAGGCGGTGTGGTCGGAGACGCCGATGATCTTCACGCCCTGGCGCGAAAGTTCGATCGCGGCGTAGGAGCCGACATTGCCAAACCCCTGGATGATCGCGGTGGTTTCCGACGGCGTCATCTTGAGCCTCTCCATCGACCGGCCGATCAGATGCGCGACGCCGAGGCCTGTCGCTTCGCGCCGGCCTTCGGTGCCGCCTGAGGAGACCGGCTTGCCGGTGACGATTTCGTTGACGGTCCGGCCCTGATACATGGAATAGGTGTCCATGAACCAGGCCATGACCTGTTCATTGGTGCCCATATCCGGCGCCATGACGTCGATATGCGGGCCGACAAAGGGGATCATTTCCTGCATGTAGCGGCGCGACAGGCTTTCGAGTTCGCGCTTGGACAGCGAATAGGCGTCGACGGTGACGCCGCCCTTGGCGCCGCCATAGGGCAGGCCGGCCAGCGCGCATTTCCAGCTCATCCAGATCGCCAGCGCCGAGACTTCGCCGATATCGACGCTGGGCGCGAAACGGGTGCCGCCTTTGGTGGGGCCGAGCGTCAGGTGATGCTGGACGCGATAGCCTTGAAACACCGCGACCTCGCCATTGTCCATATGGATCGGGCAGGAAATGGTGATCGCGCGCTTGGGATAAAGCAGCCGGTCGCGGCGGCCTTCCGGAATTTCGAGATAGTCGGCGACGCTGCGAAACTGGTTGCGGGCCATTTCGAACACTGGCCCGGTGTAAATGCTGGACATGTCACTCCCCTTGCCGCCTCTGAATCGGCTAATTCATGGTCGGCGGCTACCATGAGTAGAAAATAGGGTCATTTCCATTCCTTTCGGATCGATCCGAAATCAGCCTGAATCGTGACGAAGTTAAGCCGAAAGTCCAGAAAAATCCGAAAACCGAGATAATATTTGATCAATATCGGCGACAATTCCTGTGAAATCCTACAAATCGCAGGAAAAACACCTTTGATCCTGGAAATAAGGTAGCAACTTTCGGTAAGGCGGTCATCGTAAAATATACGGATAAACCCGCAAAGATTACGGAGTGTTGCGGCTTTGCAATCAGTATGACGAATTGACGCCGCGTCGGATTTTTGCATGGCGAAGCGACGGCGCGAGTGATAGCCGATGGTTGTCTCGGCCATTCATTGCTTCGTCGGGGCGCCGGAGGAGGCCGTCATCCCCGACGGCCGGCGACAGGAATACCACAATGCATCAGCCGCTTTCCGTCAGCCAACGCGCCGGCGCGCCGCATTTGTTCGGCTTGCGCGTTGCACTGTTGTTCTGCGCGCCGCTGATGGTCAACGGTATTGGTCTACCCTACTTTCCGGTCTTTCTCGATTATCTCGGCATGAGCGACGCCGAAATTGGCATCATCCTGGCGATGCCGCATCTGCTCCGGATGATCGGAACGCCGCTCGGGTCCTGGGCTGCGGATCGCGCCTCGGATCGCGTGCATGTGCTTGTCTGGTCTTCGGTCGTATCGCTGATCACGGCGCTGGCCCTCTGCTTCAGCCAGTCCTTCTGGGCGGTGCTGATCATCTATGGCCTGCAGGGCATCGCTTACGCGCCTTATGTGCCGGTCGCCGAGGCAATCCTGGTCACCGGCGTGCGACGCTGGGGCTTTGATTACGGCGTCATCAGGCTCTGGGGCTCTGCCGCCTTCATCCTCACAAATCTGATCGGCGGCTGGCTGTTCGCCATTGCCGGCGGCGGCATGGTCGCGCCGGCCATGGCCGCCTTCTTCGTGTTGACCATCGTCACGGCCCTGACCGCGCCGAGACTCGGCCGCGCCGGTTTTCGCGCGAGCGCTGCGGGCGATGTCGCGCCGGCCGCGGGTCCGTCGCCTTTCCTGAAGCCGTTTTTCATCCTGGCGATCGGCGGCGCCGCGCTCTCGCAGGGCAGTCATGCGATGCTGTTCACCTTCGCCTCGATCTACTGGGCCAAGCAGGGCTACAGCGGCGAGGCGATCAGCCTGTTCTGGGCGGCGGGCGTCGTGGCGGAAATCCTGATGTTCTGGCTGTCGGCCCGTTTCCTGTCGCGCATTTCGCTCTGGGGGCTCATCCTGTTCGGCTGCGGCGTCGCCGTGCTGCGCTGGATCATCTTTCCGATGGAACTCGGCTTCTGGGGCCATCTCGGCCTGCAATGCGCCCACGCCTTCACCTTCGCCACCGCCCATATCGGCATTCAGCGTTTTCTGATCGCCCATGTCGATGAGAGCCGGGAAGCGTCCGGGCAGGGCTATTACACCACCATGATCGCGCTGTTCATGGCCTTGGGCACCTGGGTCTCGGGCTATCTCTACAATGCTTTCGGCGTGCACGGCTTCTACGCCATGTCCATTGCCGCCGGCCTCGGTTTCGTGATGGTGCTCTGGGCGCGGCTCATTCAGCCCCAGAGCGCCGGCGCGGGCGGCGCCACCGTCGATCCCTCATAGACCAGCCCCGGCTCGCAATCGCGCGCAAGTAGCAAGGGACCGTCGAGATCGACGAAATCGGCGCCTTGCGCCAGCAGCGTCGCCGGCGCCATGGCGAGCGACGAGCCCACCATACAGCCGACCATGATCTTGAAGCCGAGCCGTTCGGCCTCGCGCTTCATCGCCAGCGCTTCCGTCAGCCCACCGGTCTTGTCGAGCTTGATATTGACCGCGTCATAGCGGTCGCGGAGACCGGCGAGATCTGCCGTCGCATGCACGCTCTCATCGGCGCAAACGGGCACCGGCCGATCAATGGTCGCAAGCAACTGGTCGCGGCCGGCGGGCAGGGGCTGCTCGATCAGGCTCACTTTGCATTCCGCCGCCACCGCCAGAAGCGAAACAAGCGTCTCCTCGCTCCAGCCTTCATTGGCGTCGAGGATCAGGGCGCTTTCGGGCGCGCCGGCGCGGATGGCGCGAATACGCGCCTCGTCGCCTTCGGCGCCGAGCTTGATCTTCAGGAGCGTGCGATGGGCGTACTCAGCCGCCTGCCGCCCCATGGCCTCAGCGTCGCCGAGCGACAGGGTGTAGGCGGTGATCAGCGGCGCAGGCGCTATGACCCCGATACGGTCCGCCACCCGTCCCAGGCCGAGCTTGGCCTCGAGATCCCACAGCGCGCAATCGACTGCATTGCGCGCTGCGCCAGGCCGCATCCGCGCGAGCAGGTCGTCGCGACCCACGCCCTTTGCTATTGCATCGCCGATTGCCGCGATTTCGGCTTCGACGCTTTCCATCGTCTCGCCATAACGGCGATAGGGTACGCATTCGCCGCGTCCGACCGCCCCGCCATCGGTGATTGCGCAGACGATCACCTCGGCCTCCGTCTTGGCGCCGCGCGAAATGCGGAACTCGCCGGCGATCGGGTAGCGATGAAATGTGATTTCCAGGGCACGCGTCATGATAGAATCCTCAATCGCGTCATGCTGATCAAAACAGCGCCTTGCTCCACTGGTTAAACTATTGTCAATAGTGCCCTTACGTGACTCGCCCTATGGCGACGACTTTTCAGTGCGAGGCGGCCATGAGGGCCGTCCTATCGAAGGATGACCCTATGCAGGATTCGGCGGACGCGGCCGTCCTGAATGCTGACGAAAGCGGCGGCGCGCTCACTTTGCGCCTGCAGGGCGCGTGGCTGAACAGCACCATCGCCGCCGTCGAGGCCGAACTTCGCAGCGCCGCCGAAAGAACCGTCAGCCGCGTGTCGCTCGATCTCACTGGCGTCAGACAGATGGATACCGGCGGCGCCTGGATCGTCAGGCGGGCGATGTCCTCTTTCGAAGCCAGGAATATCACCGTCGATCTCGATGGTGCAGGTCAGGACGTGGCCGAGCTGATCGCCGCCCTTCCGGCGCAGCTGCCGGAACCGAATTTCGAGGCATCCCCGAGGAAACCGCTGTTTGATCGGCTGTTTGAGCCGCTCGGCAGGCTGGTGATGAGCTTTGTCGCCGATTTTCTGCAGGCCATGTCGATCATCGGCGCGGCGGTGCGCGGCGCGCAACTCAAGCTGGGCCGCGGCAGCGGTCTGTCGCCGGCGGCCGTCTTCAACCAGCTCCAACAGATGGGCGTCAACGCCACGCCGATCATCGCGCTGATGTCCTTTCTGATCGGCGCGATTATCGCTCAGCAGGGCGCGTTCCAGCTGCGCTATTTCGGCGCCGAGGTTTTCGTGGTCGATCTCGTTGGCATTCTGCAATTGCGCGAGATCGGCGTGCTCTTGACCGCGATCATGGTCGCGGGCCGTTCCGGCAGCGCCATCACGGCGGAAATCGGCTCGATGAAGATGCGCGAGGAAATCGACGCGCTTCAGGTCATGGGTCTCAATCCGGTCGGCGTTCTCGTGTTTCCACGCCTTCTGGCGCTGACGGTCGCGCTGCCGCTCCTGACGGTGATTTCCAATTTCGCGGCGCTGATCGGCGCGGCGCTGGTCGCCAATGTCTATTCGGGCGTCACCTATGAAGTCTTCCTCGCCCGGCTTCAGGGCGCGATCGATCTGTCGACCATCATTTCCGGCATGCTGAAGGCGCCGTTCATGGCGATCATTATCGGCGTTGTGGCCTCGATCGAAGGACTGAAAGTGGGGGGCAGCGCGGAGTCGCTCGGCAAGCATGTGACCGCCTCGGTGGTCAAGGCCATCTTTGTGGTGATCCTGGTCGATGGCCTTTTCGCGATGTTCTATGCAGCGATCGATTTCTGAGGCGGGCATGGATAGTGTGACGAACCACCAGACTGAGGCCAAGACAGACGACAGGGACGCCATTCTGTCGGCGCGTGGCGTCACCGTGGGCTTTGGCGATCATCTCGTGCTCGATAATCTGGATCTCGACGTCTATCGCGGCGAAATCCTCGGCTTCGTCGGCGCCTCCGGTACGGGAAAATCGGTGCTGATGCGCACCATTCTCAGGCTGATCCCGCGCCGGGCCGGAGAGATCCGCCTGCTGGGCGCCGATTACAGCAAGATGCCGGACAAGGAGCGGTTTCAGCTCGATATGCGCCTGGGCGTGCTGTTCCAGCACGGGGCGCTGTTTTCAGCTCTGACCGTCAAGGAGAACATCCAGTTTCCGATGCGGGAATATCTAGACCTGCCAAAGCAACTGATGGACGAGCTCGCGCGTTTGAAGATCGAACTGGTGGGGCTGGCGCCGGAAGCTGGAGACAAATATCCATCCGAACTGTCTGGCGGCATGATCAAGCGCGCAGCACTCGCCCGGGCGCTCGCGCTCGATCCGGCGCTGGTGTTTCTCGACGAGCCGACATCCGGCCTCGATCCGATCGGGGCGGCGGAATTCGACCAGCTGATCGCCAAATTGCGCGATACGCTGGGGCTGACGGTCTATATGGTGACCCATGACCTGGACAGCCTGTTTTCCGTCTGCGATCGGATTGCCGTGCTCGGCAATAAACGTGTAATGGTGGAGGGGACGATAAAGGACATGCTCGATTGCGATGATCCTTGGGTTCAGTCTTATTTCCGCGGCAAACGCGCGCGTACAATTCCAGGACTGGTCACCTAACGTCAATCCATAGGGATTTCAGTGAACCCTTTTACGAGTGAAATGGCTTGAGGCATGGAAACGAAAGCAAATTACGCAATCGTCGGCTTGTTTACCCTTGTGGTGCTGCTGCTTGCCTTCGGCTTTGTCTACTGGATGTCCGCCTATGGGCGCGAGGGCAAGATGGAGCGTCTGGTGGTGCGTATCCCCGGCTCGGCCAACGGCCTGAGCGTCGGCTCGGCGGTCCGCTTCAACGGCATTCCCGTCGGCACGGTGCGCGCGCTCGACTTCGATCGCAAGGACCCGCGTTTTTCGCTGGCCGTCACAGAAGTGCGCGCGGATGCGCCGATCTATCCTACCACCCGCGCCGTGCTTGAAATTCAGGGCCTGACCGGCGCCGCCTATATCGAATTGTCCGGCGGCAATCCGCAGCAGGAGCGGCTGATCGACAAGGCGCTGAAAGCCGGCGAGGTGCCGACCTTGCTCGCGGAGCAATCCGGCGTCACCAATATCGTCGCCACCGCCTCCGAGATCATGAACCGAACCGAGACGACGCTGATCCAGCTGCAGGGTTTCGTGAACGACAATCGCAAGCCGCTGACCAGCACCATTTCCAATGTCGAGGTGTTCTCTCAGGCATTGAAGAACAATTCCCAGGGCATCGACGAATTCCTGCAGGCGGTGACCTCGCTGTCGGGCACCATCAAGGGGTTGTCGGGCCGGCTTGATTCCACGCTGGCCTCGGTCGACAGCCTGGTGAAAGCGGTGGACCCCAAGAAGATCGACGCCATTCTCGCCAATGCCGAAAAGGTCAGCAAGGATCTCGCCAACGCCTCTGGCGGCGTAGGCCAGGCTGTCGACACCTTCAACAAGACTGCGGAAGCCTATCGCGTTGTCGGCGAAAAGGCGGCCAAGACGCTGGATAAGGTCGATCAGCTGATGGCGGCCGTCAATCCCGCCGACGTCAAGAGCTCGGTCGCCGATATCCGCGCGGCGGTGGCGGATGCGCGTCAGGCGATCCAGACCTTCCGCGGCGTCGCTTCCGATATCGAAAACCGCCGTCCTGACATCGACCAGACGATCAAGAACATTTCCGAAATGTCGGAAAAGCTCAACAAGGCGTCCACCCGCGTCGACGGCATTCTCGCCAAAGCCGACAGTTTCCTCGGTACCGGGGATTCCTCTTCGCTGTTTGCCGATGCGCGCGAGACGTTGAAATCCTTCAAGCAGGTGGCTGACACTCTGAACTCGCGGATCGGCCCGATCGCCGACAATCTCGCCCGCTTCTCAGGCTCCGGCCTCAAGAATATCGACGCGCTGATCTCCGACACCCGCCGCACCGTGCAGACGCTGGATTCGGCGATCACCAGACTTGATCAGGACCCGCAGCGGCTGCTGTTCGGCGGCGACGAAGTGAAGACGTATAACGGCAGGGTGCGGCATTGATGCTGGACGGGGCGAGTATGATTAGGGAGCGTAGCGTGATCCGATTGGCGCGGGCATTTTTCATGGGCGCATGCCTGCTGGCTCTGGGCGGTTGCCTGGGCGGTTCGCCGGATGACACCTTTTCGCTGACGGCGGTGCGGGGCGTCGAAGGACCGAAGCTCACCCAGCGCCAGATCCTCATTCCCGAACCGACTGCGGTCAAGGCGCTCGATTCCGAACAGGTGGTGATCCGCGTCAGCCAGGCCGAAATCCAGTATCTCGCCAAATCGCGCTGGAGCGACCGTCTGCCGCGTCTCGTGCAGGCGCGTCTCGTGCAGGCGTTTGAGAATACCGGTCGCCTGGGCGGCGTCGGCATGCCGGGGCAGGGCCTCGCCATCGACTATCAGGTGATCACCGAGATCCGCGCCTTCGAAATCCAGGCCTATGGCGGCAGCCGCGCCCAGGTGGAAATGTCGGCCAAGTTGCTCAACGACCGCAATGGCGAAGTGCGCGCCAGCCGCGTCTTCACCGCCAGCGCGCCGGTGTCCGGTTCCGGCAATGACGCCTTCATCACCGCGCTGGATGCGGCGTTCGGCAAGGTGACCACAGATCTCGTGGGTTGGACGCTGAAGGCGATGTGACCGTGGGCCTTGACGGTCTAAGGCGCTGCGTTTGAGACGACATGAGAGGTTGCAGCATGTCTCCCCTAATTTTGCGCGTCGCCCTGGCGCAAGTGATGAATGGCGTGGATCCCGACGGAGTCTCCGCTGCAGCTGCGGCAAATGACGCCGAGATCATCGTTTTTCCAGAAATGTTCTCCAACGGCTATAGTCGGTTCGATCCCGACAGCGAGACGTCTCGCAATGCGTGGCTCGACGCTGCTCAGCCTGTGAATGGCCTATACATCGAGCAGCTTCGCAAGGCTGCGCGCGACCATAATATCGCCGTCGTTGCCACGTTCCTTGAGCAGGGTGAGCCGAAACCATTTAACACCGCCTTGCTGATCGATGCCGCCGGCGAGGTGGCGCTGCATCAACGCAAACGCCACATTTGCTTCTTCGACAATCCCGAAGAGGCCTGCGCGCCGGGCGATCGTTCGACCGTGGCGCGGATCAAGACACGGGCGGGCGATATTACTGTCGGGCTGATGATCTGTATGGACCGCGAATTCCCCGACGTCGTCTCGGACCTTGTCATCCAAGGCGCTGAACTGATCCTCATTCCCAACAGCAGTCCGCTCATGGATGACAATGTTGTCGGAGATGTCCGCGTCGCCGGCGTTCGGGCCATGGCCTTTCAATCGGTCGCCGGCATAGCCGTGGCGAACTATCCCACGCCGAAGGATGACGGCCATTCTTTCGCAGTCGACGCGTTGGGCCGGATCATCGCCATGGGCGGCAGCGAGCCCGCCGTGGTGATGGCGGATTTCGATCTTGAGGCGCTGAGGGCGGTCCAGAAACAGGAATGGTTCAGGCGGACGCCTTGACGGGTCTATAGCACCGCTGAGACAGCGGCGTGTTGCGCGTCAAGACAGCGCTGAGAAGCGGACTGCGGGATGCGCTTGAGGATTGTGTATCCGGGCGCGGGCTCGCGGATTTTGCCTCATTTTGTCCAAAATGTGACCTAAAACTATTCACCGACAAACAGGCGCGGAGAGAGGGTGATTGATGTCGAAACGTCCCCCGCCGCGCAGGCAGAGGCGATCGCCGCCTCCGCTCTGGCCGTTGCCGTGATCCCTGCGTCCCGCCGACTGAACGTCAGCCTTGCTGCCTCCTCATGCGTCCATGTCGTCATCGCCGTGCTGCTTTGGCGCGTTGCGGTTCCTCTGCCTCCGGCGCTTCAATCGCCCATCGCTGTCGCGTTGATCGTGGAGACCCGGCGTCCCGCATCGTCCTCGTCCTGGGCCGATCGGATGGGGCAGCCCGCGACCGCCGCGCCGCATGCGACCCCGCAACAACGGGACGTCCTGAAAGCTATCCCCAAACCCGAAGCGACGCCCGCCAGACCGGCGCCCGCCGCCGCATTGCATCCGGCGACACGGTTGTTCACGGCCAGTGTGTTGGCGGATCCGAAAAACTTGCCTGCCCGACAGGCGCTACAGACGCTCGCGACGGACGACCGCCGGATACAATTGTGCAACATCGAGGCGATGGAGCAGGTGCGCCGCGCAAACCAATTCGCGGCGGACACCGTCGCGCCCTACGCCATGCGCGACATCGCGATGCAGGGGACCGTCATCGTCGCCGAGGGCGCGGCCATCAGGGGCGGCGGTCACTGGCGGCGGCTTCGCTATCGCTGCTCGATAGACCAAGACGCCGAAACGCCGTCCGACTTCTCTTTCTCGCTGGGTGAGGAAATTCCTCAGCAGCAATGGGCGGAACACTTTCTCGCCGCCGCTGCCGCGCCATCAGACGAATGACCGCCGCCGGAATGAAAAAAGGCCGTCTGGTCGCCCAGACGGCCTGATTTTCCTGGCCCGATCCGTGTCCCTTACGAGAACCGGCCCGCCGCATGCGCCAGCATGGTGTAGACCTTGCCGGTGTCGGAGGTGAGGTAGCTCTGGGTCAGCGTCTTGTCGCGGTCGTTGCGGGCCACGTCGTTCAAGAGCTTTTCGAAATCGCCGATATAGCGGTCGACGGCGGCGCGGAATTCCGGCTCGCGGTCATATTTGCGTTGGATTTCATCAAAGGTCTGCTGGCCCTTGAGCGTATAGAGGCGACGGGTAAAGACGTCGCGCTCGCCGCGATGGTAGCGCCGCCAGAGATCCACCGACGCCTCGTGATCGATGGCGCGGGCGATGTCGACCGACAGCGAATTCAGCGATTCCACCACCTGGCGCGGATTGCGGTTTTCCACTCGCGAGGCTGCCGGAGCCGCCGCACGGGTGTCTGCTTCCGCTTCTTCGCGAGAGGCGTTGCGCAGCAGATCGCTGATCCAGCCCTGGCCTTCCTCGCGGCGCGCGGTGGGCTGCGCGGGGGCGGGGCGCTCTTCGCGCGGCGTGGAAGGACGGTTCAACGGATCGACGCCGAGGCTGCCGCGCAGTCCGAGCGGCTCCCGGGCGGGATTGCGTGCTTCCTGTCGCGGCGCGGACGCCAGCGGGATGGTCGGACGCTCGACGGGCTTTGCTTCGGCGCGGCGAGGCTCGACCGGCGGCTGGACACGCGCCGCCGGCGCGGCGATGGTCTGACGCGGCTCAGGCGCCCGCTGCTGCGGCTGCGGCTGCGGCGGGGCGACGCGCTGCGGCTCCGTGCGAACGGGCTCGATCGCCACGGGGGCGGGGGCCTGGGCGCGCGGCGCTTCATAGACCGGCTGCGGCGCGGCGCGCGGGGCAGGCTCCGGGCGGGCCGCCTGACGCGGCGCTTCGAAATGCGAGGCGGACACGCCGATAATGCCTGTGAGTTCCTGCAGCGCGCGGACCTGCTCGGCCACGGCGCGGCGCATCTGGGCGGCGTTTTCCTTGGCTTCCTCCGGCAGGTCGAAGGCGCCGCGCTTGATCTCCGCGCGGGTGTCGGTCAGCTCGCGGCGGATTTCGCCTGCGGTCCGGCGGATCTCGTCGGTCGCGCCGGCGAAGCGGTTGATCGAATCCTCGATCGCGTCCTTGAGCGCCTGGCGCATGTCGGCGGCGGTTGCGGTGGAGCGCGCTCCGGTTTCGTCCAGCATCCGGTCGACATCGGCGAGCGAACCGGACACGGCGCCGCGCAGCTTTCCGGCCACCTGATCAGCCTGTTCGCTGGCCTTGCCGAGCGCCGATTCCACGGCGCGGGCTGCGTCCTGCGCCGCAGCGCCCACATTGCCGCGCAGCGCATTGGCCATCTGGTCGGCGCGCTGTTCGGCTTCGCTCAGCACCCGGCCGATATCGGCGAACGAGGTCTGAATGCCCGAGCGCACGCTGGAGGTCACTTGGCCGGCGCGGCTTTCGGCGCGGTCGAAAGCGGCTTCCACCAACCCGCTGACCGAACGCATGGTGTTCTCGATATCTTCGGAACGGCGGACAAGGCCGACGGCCAGCGCTTGCAGCGCATCCTCGCGTTCGGAAAGCGTCGACGCCAGGTTGGACTGGGCCGCGCCGAGCAGCGTCGAGGCCTGGCCGAGCACCTTGGAGTGATCGTCGATGCGGCCGACCAGCGCGCCGATCTGGCCGAGCGTATCGGTGGAGACCGAGGACAGGCGTTCGACTTTGCCTTCGAGCAGGCGGGCGGCGGCGTTGACCGAATCCGAAGCCCGCGTAGCGCTGTCGGAGAAGCGGCCTGCGGTGCTGTTGAGCGTTTCATCGATCGCGCCGAGATTGGCGGCGGCTTCCGCCACCAGCTGACGGAGCCCGGCATTGCTCTGGCCGAGCGCGTCGATGAGGCCAAGCGCGGTTGCGCGTAGCGACTGTTCGCTGTCGCCGAGCGCGCGGGTCGCCTCCTGTGTGCGGCTGGAGATGGCGTCCACCAGCGCGGCGTTCTCGCCGCGCAGCAGCGCTGCGCCCTGTTCTGCGGCGTTGCGGATATCTTCCGCCGCCGTCTGGCCGAGGCTTTGCAGGCTCTCGGCCGCCGGCCGCGCCTTTTCCTCGATCAAACGGTTAAGTTCGGCCGAGCGCGCCGCCAGCATCGAATTGAGTTCGCGCGTGCGATCGTCGAGCGTTGTCCGGATCGCATCGTTGCGCGCCGCCAGCGCCTTTTCGGCCGCCGTAAGGCTCTGGCTGATCGCCGCCCCGTCGCTCATCACCTTCTGCTGCGCCGCGCCGACCTGTTCGGCGAAATGGCTGGCGTTGCGGGCGAAGTTGTTGGTCAGCGAATCCGTCTGGTCGGCGAGCTTGCCCGTGAAGGTCTCGGCCTCGCCGGCAATGCGGCCGGTAAAGGCCTCCGCGTTCTGCGCCAGCTTGCTGGCGAAGCTTTCCGTCTCGGTTGCCAGCTTGCCGGTAAAGGCGTCGGCGCCGGAGGCCAGCTTGCCCGCATAGGCGTCCGCTTCCGACGACATGCGGTCGGAGAAGCGGTCCGCCTCGGTCGACAGCCGCGCGCTGATGATCTGCGCGTCGCCGGTCAGGCGTGTGGCGAACTGGTCGGCATTCGCCTGGACCGTGTTGGTGAAGCTCTCGGCTTCCTCGGTGAGGCGGCTGGAGAAGCCGGCGCTGCGCGCCGCCATCTCGTCGGCATATTCGAAGGTCTTGCCGGAGATATGGTCGATCGCGCGCTGCGCTTCCTCGTCCATCGATTGCGCGGCGTCGATCACGGCGGAGCGCAGGGTGGTGGCGAGGCTTGACGCCTTGCCGTCGATGGTGCGCGAAACGTTTTCAAGGCCGATCGTCAAGGCGCGGTCCATCGTCTCCAGACGTTCGTCGAGATGGGCGGTGTGGCTTTCGAGCGTGCCTGAAATGCGGCTGGCGCCGGTTTCCGTTGCGCGATCGAAGGACTGGATCTGCGTTTCGATCAGCGCGCCGAGTTTGACGCCCGCCTCGTCGATGGTCTCGGCAAAGCGGCCCGCATCATCGCGAATGCCGGTTTCCAGACGGTCGAAGCTGGTGAGGATGCGGCCGCCCGTCTCGTCGAAGCGGTTCGACACCGTCTCCAGGGCGCCGTCGATTCTCTGACTGAAAACTTCGGCCACCGAGGCGATTTCAGCAGCTTTTTCGCCGAAGCGCTCGCTCAGCGTCTGGCTGGAGCGGCTCATCGACTGGTCGAGTTCACTGGAGGCCGCGGTGATCGCTCGCTTCAGCGCCTCTTCACGCTCTTCGAGTTTCATGTCCAGCATCATAATGTTGGACAGCATCGAGGCGGCGCCGCTTTCGAGACGTTCGTCGATAGATACCGTCGAGGCTTCGATCGTTTCCTGCAGCGCCTGCCGATGGGCGGAGATCTGAGCCGACAGGCGCTCCGCCATCTGATTCAGCGACAGCGTGCTGTCATTGAGCGTATCGCGGATCGCCCCATGGCTGAGTTCGACGCCGGCGTTGAGGTTCGACAGCGCCGACAGCAACTGGTCGTCGAGCGACTGCGCCACGCCTTCGACGGCGCGCAGCATGGTTTCCTGGCGCTGGGCGAGCCCGGTTTCCAGTCGTTCCGTCGCCCCCGCGAGCGCCTGGGAAATCGACGCTTCGCCCTGGCTGAGGGTGGAGTCCAGTCTTTCAATATTGCCGAGCACGGCGTTGGAGCCGCGCTGGAACCGCGCGTCCAGCGTCTGGCCCGACGATTCCAGAGCCTGAATCAGGATCTCCTGACGCAGCGACAATTGGCCGTCAATCCGGCTCGCAGACGCTTCGATCGCCTCGCGTATGGCCTGTTCGCGGGCCTCCAGCGTCATGTCGAGCGACATGATGTTGGAGAGCAGATCGGTGGCGCCGTTGTCGAGTTTCTCGCCGATGGTCCGCGATGTCGCCTCAAGCGCTTGCACCAGGCTTTCCTGCCGCTGTGCAAGGTCGCCGTCGAGGCGTTCCACGGAGCCGGAGATCGTCCGGCTGAGCGCGGTCTCCCGCTCGCCGAGCCTGACGTCGAAATGTTCAACGGCTGAGGCAATGGCGGCGGAGCCTGCGTCCAGCCTGTCGCCGATTGCTCGCGTTGTGGCGTCCAAGGTCTGGGCGAGGCCGTCCTGCCGGCGGGCGAGATCGCCATCGAGCCGGGCAGCGGAGGCCTCGATCGTGTCGCGCAGCGAGGCTTCGCGGGCCTCGAGCGTCATGTCCACCGACATGATGTTGGACAGGAGATCGGCGGCGCCGGCGTCCAGCCTTTCGCCGATGGTCCGCGACGTTGCGTCGAGCGACTGCACCAGACTGTCCTGGCGCTGTCCGAGTTCTGTCTCGAAGCGGTTGCTGGCGGCGGCGACGGCGTCACGCAACGCCGCTTCCCGCTCTTCAAGTTTTGTGTCCAGCGACGTGATGTTCGACAGGAAGTTGGCGGCGCCTGCGTCCAGCCTATCGCTGATGGTCCGCGACGTCGCGTCGAGCGACTGCACCAGACTGTCCTGGCGCTGTCCGAGTTCTGTCTCGAAGCGGTTGCTGGCGGCGGCGACGGCGTCACGCAGCGCTGCTTCCCGCTCTTCGAGCTTCATGTCCAGCATCATGATGTTGGACAACATGTTGGCGGCGCCTGTTTCGAGCCGCTCATCGAGCGATTGGGTTGAGGCCTCGACGGTGTCGCGCAGCGCGTCGCGATGGGCGGAGATCTGCGCGATCAACCGTTGCGCAGTTTCCTCCAGAGTCATGCCGCTGTCGCCGAGCGTCTGGCGCAAGGCGTCATGGCTGCGCTCGACATCTGCGTTCAGCCCGCCCACGGTGGCGATCAGGCGTTCGTCGAGCGATTGCGCGAGGTTTTCGATGGCGGTGGCCAGGCTCGCTTCGCGAAGGGCCAGCGTTTCCTCGACCTTGCGGGCATTGGCGTTCAGCGCCATGGCGCTCGCCTGCATGCGGCTGTCGAGCGAATCCGCCGTCGCGTCGAGCACCTGCCGCAGGCTGCGTTCGCGCTCGGCGATCTTTTCGGAGAAACTGCCGGCGCTGGCCTCGAAATCCACAGTGCTGCGGGAGAGGGCGTCCTTCAACTGTCCAGTGGTTTGCTCGACAGACGAGGTCAGCGAATCCGTCGCGCCGTCCACTGCGGACGTCAGCCTCTGGGTCGATTGCTCCACGAGATTGCGCAGACGGCTCTCGCCGTCTTCGAACGACATTTCGACCATGCTCGCCCCCATGGCGATGCTGGCGCCGATGCCGGTCGCCTGTTCGTTGATCGTGTCGTCGAGCTGCTTGCGGCCTTCTTCGAGCGCGATGGTGATGGCGTTGGAGCGATCCTCCAGCGTCTGGCGGATCAGATCATGGGTGGTGGCGAGTTGGATGCCGAGATCGGCGCCGCCATTCTCCAGCGCTTCGGAAATGTCGCGGACGCCCTGTTCGATCGCGCCCGTTACATAGCGGGCAGTGTCCTGCGAGGCTTCGGCGATGCGGCTTGCGCCGTCGCCGAGCGTCTTCTCGATCTCGCCTGCGCGCTCGCGCAGCGTCTCGTCGATCCGCTTTTGATGTTCGCCATAGACGGCGGCGATGGTGATGGCGTTTTCGCCGAGTGTCTTGGCCAGCCGCGAACGGGCGTCTTCGGAGGCGCCGGTGATCAGTTCGGAGCCGCGCGCCATGGCGGTGTCGAGGCGCTGCTGGTTGTCGGTGAGCGTTTTCTCGATCGACTGGCTCTTTTCGTCGAGCATGCGGGCGAGATTTTCAGGCGTCGAGCCGATGGCGTTCTCGATGCGCGCGCCGCCCTCGGCGAGCGATTTCTCAAGGCGCTCTCCACCCGAGGCGACAGCATTTTCGATCCTCCCGGCGCTGTCGGCCAGCGAACGTTCCAGGCCCGCGCCGCGTCCGTCGATGAGATCGGACAGCCGGCGCTCGCCATCGCCGATCGTTTCGGACAGCGTCCGTTCGGTCTTGTCGAAGGCCGAGATCAGCGCGCCGGACCGCTCCGACAACAGGGCGCCCAGGCGCTGTTCGCCGCCAGAGAGAGTCTGGTCGAGTTTGCGGTTGGTTTCGTCGAAAGCTGCGGCGATGCCCGAGGAGCGATCGTCGAGCAGGCTCGACATGCGCTCGTGGCCAGTGGTGACGGCGGTCTCGATCGCCTGGGTGCGTTCGGCGATTTTCTGCGCCAGCGCATCGGCGCGCATGCCGAAGCCGCTGTCCAGTTCCTGGTTGGCGCGTCCGATCACCTTGGTGATGTCGCCGACCTTGGCGTCGAGCGCGGCTTCGATGACTTCCTGGCCGGCGCCGAGCGCGCTTTCGATGGCCACGGCCTGACCCCTGAAGGATTGCGCGATCCGTTCGAGCGAGGATTCGAGCGTGCTGCCCAGGGCGTCCTGACCCTGGCCGAGCGCCTTGTTGATGCGGGTGAGGCTATCGTTGAGCTTGGCGTCGAGCGAGCCGGCGCGCTTGTCGAAGGCGTCGGCGAATTCGCCCAGTCGGCCGTCAAAGGCCGAGGACACCTGATCAACCGAGGATTTCAGCCGCTCGTCGAGGAAGGCGGTGCGGACATCGAGGTCCATGATCGCATCGTCGGCGGTGGCCTTCAACGCCTGGCGGAAGCCCTGATTCTTCTGGTCGAGCGTCGCGTTCAGCGATTTCAGCATCGATTCCAGCGAATTGCTGATGACGCCGCCGCTGTTGGTCAGCGTCTCGTTGATCTGCCGCGTGCGGGCGATCAGGGTCTCGTTGAGCTGGCGGGTGCGGTCGGCAAGCGCCGCGTTCAGCTTTTCCGTCGTGGCGTCCACCATCGAGGCGCGTGTCTCGAATTCGGACAGCAGCTTGTTGCCGCGCTCGCTGATCGTCACGCCGAGCGTCTCGATGCGGGTGTCGAATTCCTCGGTCAGCGCCATTCCCGAGCTTTCGAGCGCCCCGACCAGCTCTTCGGTCTTCTTGGACAGCACCGAGCCGATGGTGTTGGCGACATTGCCGCTCTTCTGCATGATGATCGCGGCCTGCGTATCGATCATCTGGGCGACGGCTTCGCCTGAGGTGGCTATGTTCTTGGCGATGGTCAGGCTGGCGCTGGCGAGTTCGTCGCGCAACAGATCCTGGGCCCCGGTGATCGAGGACCGCACGCGTTCGGCGTGACCGACGATCGCTTCGCGTTCGCTGCCCAGTTCCTGCACAAGGCTGCGCACGCGCAACTCATTGTCGCTATAGCTGCGTTCCAGCGCGTTGACCTCGGAATGAACGAGCGTTTCCAGCTCGGAGGCCCGGGCGATGGTGCGCTCGATGCCTTCGTTCATGGCGGAAACTTCGCGGCGAACCGCCTGGCCCACGGTCATGATGCGTTCGGCGGCGATGCTTTCGGGTTCGGCAAGGCGAAGAGCGACTTCCGCCATCGATCGGGCGGCGTTCTTGAGTTCCTGCGCTCGGGCGATCATCGAGGCGAAAGCGAAGAAGATCATGATCGGGAAGAGAATGCCGATCAGGGTGGGCAACGCGCCTGGAATGGCGCCGAGATCGCGCAGCGAGGAAATTTGCCAGATTTCCGGCGCGTAAAGAAAATGCGCCGCCACAAGGCCGAGAAGCACCCAGAGCGCGGCCATGGCGGCGGCGATCCGCATGGGAGATTTCGAGCGTGGCGTGTCGAAGCCGCGGGTCAGCGCGGCGGCCGCAGTGGGCAAGGGGTCATTGGCGGGACGATGCGACGGCGCGCGCGGACCTGGTTCGGGACCAAGTGAACGGGCGTTGTCCGCTATGCGCTGCTGCGCGTTCTTGCCGGGCTGGTTTGCGACGTCGGACACACGGGTCTCCCGCTTTTGCGGCTGCGTTCCGGAATGGTCGTCCTGAAAGTCGATCGCCAAGGCCTCTTCCAACGCCCGGTAGGCGTTTTCCGACACGGCGTCGTTTTCGCTCTTTATCGTCATTCCGAACTGCCTCGTTTTCCTACCTCGTCGTCGCTGTCCCGATTGGAAACGAAACGTCGAGGCCCTGCATTCGCTCCGGCGATTGTCGCACGCCCCGCCACAAGCGGCGATGGATGCGTTTCGCGGAACCGTCACTTTCGCGGCCGCTGGTTAAACACGGCCTTATTTCCCACGTTACGTAGTGGCACAGAAGCCGTTTTGGTACAATCACTTGTGGGTAAGCTCTGCGCAAGGTTGAGAGGATATTAACGACAATTTGTCCGCCCCGGCTGGAAAAACCTTGCGATTAAGCCTGTTTAGGCATCGTTAACCATCTTTGCAAAATGCCTTCCCTGAAAACGCCTCAATTAAGCGTTCTTGCGTCCATCGCTGCGACACTGTGGTCATAAGAAAACTCGCATGTGTCACAACTAAACAAGAACAGGGAAATGAACATGGCAGCCGCATCCGTCGCATTCGAAGCTCCCGACAATTACGCCGCCGCGCCCTCGCGAGCTCGCCCCATCGACCTCGTCCATCTTGCGCGACAGACATCAGGCGACAAGAACCTCGAACTGGAAGTTCTCAACATTTTCGCGCGCCAGGCGCGCAATTGCATGGCGGAATTGTCCACCGCGGCCAACGACAATCGCGCCGCCATCGCGCATCGTCTCAGGGGCGCGGCTCTGGCCATCGGCGCTTTCAGCGTCTCTTCGGTCGCCGAGAAGGTGGAAAACGACGCCAATGACGCCGCCGCACTCGCGATGCTGGGGGCCGCCGTCATCGAAGCCGAGAATTTCATTCTCAAGCTTTCGCGTTGATCGCGAGCGGCTGTCGCCGCTGTTGTTGACGCATTTCTGATTATGTTGGAAAAGGCTGGCCAGTCTTTTCCAACTCGTCAGGACAATCATGCCGAAACTCACCTTCGTCGCCTTCGACGGCGCCCGCTTCGAAGTGGACGCCGCCTCGGGATCCACGGTCATGGAAGCCGCGATCCGAAATTCCGTTCCGGGCATTCTCGCCGAATGCGGCGGCGCCTGCGCCTGCGCAACCTGTCATGTCTATGTGGATGACGCCTTCGCGGAGACGGCGGGTCGTCCCGATCCGATGGAAGAGGACATGCTGGACTTCGCCTATGACACGCGCCCCACGTCGCGTCTCTCCTGTCAGATCAAGATGGCCGACGCTTTGGATGGCCTGGTCGTTCATATTCCCGAAAAGCAAAGCTGACGATTGCCGTTGGTCCGGACAAAAAAAGCCTCGCTCGGCATCTAGTGACGAGCGAGGCAAGGAAGACGCATCGTCAAACAGGCGAGGGAGGAGACACCTGTTGCCACTCCAATGCGTCAGGGAAACCACAAGGCAGACCGAAAGAAAGCTGCTTTACGCCGCGACCGCTTCAACTCGTCCGGTAATTGAGACCCTATTTTAGATGGTCTTCAAGTTCAACTAAGACAAATAGCGAGCTAATTAACAGGAAAGACGCAAGCCCCGCGCAAGCTCGATGCTGCATTCGAGCAGATTCTGGCGAAAATCCGGGAAATGAGGGCGAAATGCGCTACTCTGCGCGTCCCGTCGCCCGGTAGCGCAGCAGGCGCGTCATCCGAGCGCCGAAATTTGCGGCTTCGATTCGGTCGAATCGCTTCTGGTCCGCGTCATGCGCTTCCAACGCCTCCGCCGTGGCGACCGCAACCTTGGCTTTCAGCGCGTCGCAGCTTTTCTCCGCTCTCAGCGACCGCAAAGTGCGTTCCAGCGTGCGCGCATGGTTGCGGGCGATCTCCGCATGCCGCTCCTCGTGTCGTTTGATGTCGGCCGACAACGTGTCCCAGAGCAACGCCATCCGGGCGTCGGCTTTGGAGCGATTTTTCCACCGCGGCAGCATCATCTTGGTGGTGAGCATGATGCGCGCTTCGCCGATTCGGCATCGGCCGCCTTCGGCGATATAGGACGCCTTTCCGGAAAACGTCACCCGGGTCGCGCCGGGATGCCGGCGCCCGGTCGCCAGCAACGGTCCGCGTTCGGACATTTCGCGATCGAGATCGGCTGCGGTCTT
The DNA here is from genome assembly GCF_029892285.1 of Rhizobium sp. SG_E_25_P2. Classification (GTDB taxonomy): domain Bacteria; phylum Pseudomonadota; class Alphaproteobacteria; order Rhizobiales; family Rhizobiaceae; genus Rhizobium_E. The sequence goes on along the minus strand of NZ_JARXVM010000012.1, from coordinate 85,049 downwards.
TCCGCCGATACTGAAATAGGTGACCGTCTTGCGCGCGATCATGTCAGCCTGGGCGGACGAGCATGCGGCGAGAAATCCAACGAGGAGAGCGAAACAGGTCATTCTCTTCATCGGCTCACTCCTCGCATCCTCTGCGGGTCCTCTATGCTGGCGTCCATTTTCAGTCATTGTCTGCTGGCGCGCAATATGCAATCAGCAGCCGACGACATCCCGAGCGGAGATCTCTGATGACCTCGCCCTTCGCGCCCTTCGACTGGACCCTCGCGCATGGACGCAGCCTGAGGCTGGGTCCGGAGGCCGTGATCATGGCCGTCATCAACGTCACCCCTGATTCCTTCTCCGATGGCGGGCGGAATCTGGCGGTCGAAAGTGCGGTCGCAAACGCCCGGCAGGCCGTGGAAGATGGAGCCGGCATCATCGATATCGGCGGCGAATCCACCCGTCCTGGCGCAGCGCCCGTGTCAGCGCTGGAAGAACAGGCCCGGATACTGCCGGTGATCGCCGAACTTGCCCGCTCTACCGACGCCATTCTCTCTGTCGACACCTATCGCGCCGACACCGCGCGGCTGGCGATCATGGCCGGCGCGCATATCATCAACGATATCGAGGGTTTACAGAAAGATCCGGACATGGCTGCGGCGGCTGTGGACACTGGAGCGGGCGTCGTGGCCATGCATACGGGCAGGGGCCGCGAAAAACTGGCCGATCCCATTGAGGATCAACGGCTGTTCTTCGACGCGACGCTTGAGATCGCCCAGGCGGCGGGTCTTGATCGGGAACGGCTCGTGCTCGATCCAGGTTTCGGTTTCAACAAGGAAACGCCGGCTGACAATCTCGCGCTGATGAGCCGGTTTGACGAGTTGATCGCACTCGGCTATCCGCTTCTGGCGGGAACGTCGCGCAAACGGTTTCTCGGCGCGCTGACGGATCGCGCGCCGGCCGAGCGCGACGTGGCGACGGCGGCGACGAGCGCGCTTCTCAGAATCTCGGGGGCGGCCATTTTCCGCGTCCACAATGTCGCATTCAACCGCGACGCCTTGCGCGTCGCTGATGCTATGCTCAAGGCCCGCGAAACGGATGGGCGAGGAACACTTGCATGACTGGCACTTACACGATCACACTCGCCAACTGCGCTTTCTTCGCGCGCCACGGCGTCATGGACGAAGAAGAAGTGCTGGGACAGCGCTTCTTCGTCGACGCGGAACTGGAGGTCATGCCGGCCGGTCCGCTCGAACATGACGCACTGGAAACGACCGTCGACTACGGCGTCGCCTTCAAACTGATCGAGGGAATCGTCACCGGTCGCCGCTATTATCTGATCGAGGCGCTGGCCACCGAGATCGCCCGCGCACTGGCCCAGCAGTTTCCGCAGATCGTGCGCGCCAAAATCACCCTGCGCAAGCCGAATGCGCCGATCACCGGCGTTCTCGATTATGTCCAGGTGTCCGTCGAGCATCATGCCCAACGTTGAAGCCGGCGCCGTCGCCTATCTCGGGCTCGGCGGAAATATCGGCGATCCCGTCGCCCATATGGCCGAGGCATTGAACCGGGTCGACGATCGCGCGGACTGTCGCGTGATCGCCGTGTCACGGCTCTATCGGACGCCGCCCTGGGGCAAGACCGATCAGGACTGGTTCTTTAACAGCGCGGCGGAAATCCGCACCACGCTCGATCCGCTGTCGCTTCTCAGGCTCTGTCTGGAGATCGAGCGGTCGATGAAACGCGTCCGCATTGAGCGCTGGGGACCACGCACCATCGATCTCGATCTGCTAGCCTATGGCGATCTGCGTATGGCGAGCGACGAGCTGACCGTACCGCATCCGCGCATGACCGAGCGCGCCTTCGTGCTTCTGCCGCTCGCGGATCTCACTCCCGATCTCGTCATCGCCGAACGGTCCATTTCCGCCTGGCTCGCCGATGTCGACGCCGCCGGCATCGAGGTGGCGGACGCAGATCGGGGTTGGTGGCGTCGGGTGTGACTTCTTGGCGGCATTTAAGTCATGCCGTCAGCCATACATTGACAAAATACGGAATTTCCGTAAATCTGCCCGAAACAGGAGCAGATCATGGGATATCCAACCCAGGTGTCAGCCACCACCTTCGCCAAGGAATTCGGCAAGTATCGCGATGAAGCAATGGTGTCCGGCGGCGTGGAGGTCACGTCGCATGGCCGCCCGATCGGCGCGTATATCAGCTTGAAAGAACTTGAAAACTACGAGCGGCTCAAGAAGCGGGAGCGTCGGGTTATTCACGCGCGGGACATGGATGACGAGACGCTGTCCGCCATTATGAACGCCGAATATGGCAAGGCTTCCGAGTGAACTATCCGGATCCAGTTCCCGGTCTGGTGATCCGTTTCGATTATCTGTGGGACAGCGACCATCAAAGAGGCTTCGCCACCAGCGGCAAGGATAGACCATGCGCCATCGTTCTCTATGTCAAGGCGTCTGGGCGAACTCTGGTCGTGCCGATCACGCACGCATATCCCGAGCCGGGTGAAGAGAAGAACTCGCTCGAAATTCCGGCCGAGATTTGCGCAGCCATCGGTCTTGATCGGGAAAGAAACTGGGTGCGCGTATCGGAAGTCAACGAATTCGAATGGCCCGGTCCGAATGTCCGACCCCGCCCCGATGACCCGGATCGAATCGATTACGGAATGATCCCAGAGGCCTTCTTCAACGAGATCCGCAAGCAGCTTGCCAAGGCGGTTGCCGAGCATCGCCTGGCGCGCCCAAAACGTTGAGCCAAATAAAAAAGGGAAGCGCGGCGGCCTCCCATTCTTCACTCTTATGTTGGCCAATCAGCCCCACGGATCGCAACGTCTCACTCAACCGAGCCGACCGCGATCTCATCCGTCTGACGGTTCAGCGACATGCCGATCACCGGGATCATCGTTTCGTCGACCTTCACCGAAATGGTCACGGTCATGGAATTCTTGCCCTGCAGGCGGGCGATCATCGCGCCGTTGAGGCGGGCGCGGGTGATGCCGACCACCATCTTCTGGCCGGTGACATTGCCCGAGACGATGTCGAGGCCCTTGCCGGCTGCGCCGTCGAGGAACTTGCCCTTGTAGCTGCGGCCTTCCGACATGATCGTCGCCTTCATCGGCTGCTTGAAGAAGCCGACGCGGCAATAACCGTCAAGCGTCATGCCGGTGGACTTGCCCTCGGTGACGCCGGTGAGCGTGCAGTTGAACTTGGTGCCCTTGTATTTGCCGGCGACGATTTCGCCCGGGCCGCTCCACTCGCCGGCGACGCCTTCGAAAAACACCTTGTCGCGATTGCCGGCTTCCGCCGGCGCAACCATCGCCGGCCCGAAGGCGACGAGGCTCGCAAAGCCAAGGACGAATGGGGTTACGCGCGAAAACATTGAGCTTCCTTCCGGGGCAGCCGCTACTGGAACAATCTTCGCAGTTTTGGCCGAGAATGGTTAATTGAAAGTTTCGTTATCGCCATTTAGCCGTCCGCTGCGGCGATTGAAAAGCGTTTCGCGCCGCAGCCGACTCTCCGTTGGCTCCGGGCGAAGCCAGCTGTTGCCGAGCTGCAACGGCGGGGCTGCAGATGTCGGTTATCCACCGGAATATCCGGTCAGGTCCCCGACGAAATCGCTGACGCCGGGTCGCCGCTGGGCGCGAAACGGCAGCGGGCGCAGAAGATCCATGGCGGCAATGCCGATTCGCGCCGTCATCAGTCCATTGATGACGCCTTCGCCGAGACGGGCCGATATCTTCGAGGCGACGCCATGGCCGAGCACCTGCTGGGCGATTCCGTCTCCCACCGCGATGGATCCGGTGACCGCGAGATGGGCGATGACATCGCCGAACAGCCTGAGCATGCCGAGACGTCCCGGGCGCGTGCCATAGGTCTCCGCCACCGTCCGCACCAGTCGGGCCGATTCGAACAGGACGTAGCCGAGATCGACGATGGCGCGCGGACTGACGGCGGTGACGATCGACACGCGCTTGCTGGCGTCGAGGATCAATCGACGCGCGCGGCGGTCGGCAGGGGCCAGAAGTTCGAGTTCCGCCAGCCGGATCAGGCCTTCGGGATCGATGACATCCTGTTCCGTCGCCGCCAGCGCCTTACGACCAGCTTCCGTCTCCGGGATCTTGGCAGAAAGCGCCACCAGCCGGGCGACCACCGCGCGGGCATGGGCGGGCTTGCGATCGGAGAGCGCGATCTCCGCCTCGCGCTTGAGATCCTGCACCGATGACAGCCGGCGCAGAGCCCAGATTTCGCGGCCGACCATGCCGAGCGCCGCAGCGACCGCGACGCCGGTCAGCGTCAGCGCTGTATAACCCAGCCAGTCGGCCCGCGCGGAGAGATCGCGGATCAATCCATCGAGCCACAACGCAAAGGCGGCGGAGAACAACAGGCCGAGCGCGCCCGAGAGGATCGAGAACAGCGGGAAACCCTTGCGGCGCGGCTGCGCGACCGCTGGATCGGCCATCTGTTCGGCCAGAAACGGATCGTCTTCCACTGCCGTCAGCGTCACGTCGGCGTCGAAGGCGGCCGGCGGCCGCTCTGCTTTCAAGGGCGGCGGCGGCGGCTCGCCAAGCGAAAAGGCCTGGGGAGCGCGCGGTCGCGTGTCATCATTCATGTCAGCCGGTCTCCGATGAGAAACTGCAGGGCGCGATCGAGACGAATATGCGGAAGCGACAGCGTGATGCCGCCGCCCGTATCTTCCATGTCGGGCGGCCTGAACCTGATGATGTTGACCTGCGGCGGCGTCTTGCAGGAAGCGCCGTCCCGGTCGAAATAGACGTCGGGATTGGAGGGCAGGTCGCCGGGAAACACCGCCGTTTTCTTCTCTCCATCGAAATGCTCTCCGGCGATCTTTTCGCCCGCGATTGGCGTGCCGACGATCACCGGCAGCCTGTCGCCGTCGCGGGATACGGTCGCCTCGCGGGTGGCGCGCACCGAGGCTAGCGCGATGACGTCGATACCGGCTCCTGAGCGGCCGATGCGCTTGACTGCGCGATCGACCATGCGGCGGGTGATGGCTTCCAGCCGGTCATGGCTTTCGTGATGCAGGTGATCGGCCTTGGTGGCGGCGATCAGCACCTTGTCGATTCGCCGCGTGAGCAGCGAGCCGAGAAAGGAGTTCGCGCCGGGCCGGAAGGAGGCCAGCACGTCGCCGAGCGCGGTTTCGAGATCCTCAATCGCCTCAGGTCCGCCATTGATCGCCTGCAGCGCGTCCACCAGCACGATCTGTCGGTCAAGCCGGGTGAAATGGTCGCGGAAGAACGGCTTCACCACATGCGCCTTATAGGCTTCGAAACGCCGCTCCATCATCGCCTGCAGGCTGCCTTTCGCAGGCCTGCCGGCAACAAGCTTGACGAGCGGCGAGAAGGTGAGGGCGGGCGAGCCGTCGAGATCGCCGGGCATCAGGAAGCGACCTGGGGCGAGCGAGGAGAAGGCCTGCTCATCATCCTTGCAGGCGCGGAGATAGGCGGTGAAATCCTGCGCCAGGTCACGGGCGGTCATTTCGTCGGCAGGCGCATCCGGCGCGGTCTGTTCGGCGCGGGCCAGCCAGTCGCGGGCGAAGCCGGCGCGGCGCGGCTGTCGGGCGAGCTTTTGCGCCTGTTCGGAAAAAGCGGCGAAATCCTGCGTCAGCAGCGGCAGGTCCATCAGCCATTCGCCGGGATAGTCGACGATGTCGATCGACAGCTTTCCCGGCGACAGCAGGCGGCCCCAGCCGGACGCGCTCTGATAATGAAGGGTGATGCGCAGTTCCGAGATCGCCCGGGTGGAATCGGGCCAGATCCGTTTGCCCACCAGCGCCTTGACGTGATCCTCATATTGAAAGCGCGGCACGGCGTCGTCGGGCTGTTCCTCCAGCGCCACCGACCGGATGCGGCCCGAACGTTGCGCCTCAAACAACGGCAGCCGTCCGCCATTGAGAAGGTTGTGGATCAGCGCGGTGATGAACACGGTCTTGCCTGCGCGAGACAGGCCTGTCACCCCCAGGCGAATGGACGGGTTGAACAGTCCCGAGGCTTTGTCGCCGAGATTTTCGAGCGCGATCCAGGCTTCATCGGTGAACGAGGTGGGGGAAGGAGACAAGGCGACATCCGCATGCGTTGTTGTGTCGCCAATATAGGGCGCGCAATGGCAAGATCAAAGCGGCGCGATCATGTCGACGGCGGTGGCCGCGCCGCGTTCGAGACGCACGGGACGTTGGAAATCGACAATCAGCAATCCCGCCGTCGGGTAGCCGAAAGCCAGTTCGCCCGGTTGCTCGGCTACAAACTGCGCGGCCAAGGCTTCGATCATCGGGTTATGGCCGACGATCAACACATTCGAGTCCGCGGAATGGCGGTCGATCAAACGGCAATAGGCTTCCGGCCCCTGGTCATACAGCGTGTCGTCAAATTCCGCCGCCATGGGGCCGAATACGTCGAGTATCGCCTGCGCGGTCTCCTTGCAGCGGCGCGCGGGCGAGGCGACGATTCGTTCCGGCTGGTAGCCAGCGGCATAGGCGCGGATGGCGACGTCGCGGATATCGGCCTGTCCCTTGCGGTCCAGCGCCCTGTCGAAATCACGGCCGCCCGGCTCCGGCCAGGCCGCATTGGCGTGCCTGAGCAGAAAAAGACGAAAAAATTGGCTTTGGGGTGGCGTCATCTCGTCCCATCGTGCTCCCAACGGCATGATGGCTGGTTAGACCAGCCGTGCCGCGAAAGGTCAATCCTGTCCCGGATGGAGACAATGTGTCACGCTGTGGTGATTTACGCTGCTTTTGGCGATCCTGACAGGGGCGCGCATTTGAAGCTCTGATCAGTAAGAAGGCAATTCATGCACGAAAAATAACCACTTAGCACGAGAATATGACAGATTTAAAATACGTTAAATCCACGCTTTCCGCTTGAATCGAAAAGGCTGCGGAGCTATAGAGCCGCCTTGTACGGGTTGTTCTTCAGGAGAATCGCGTTGAGTGAGAGTATCGATCTTACGAACTATGTTCCCTCGGAAAACGAAGAATTCATGAACCCGAGACAGCGAGCATATTTCCGTACCAAACTGATAGCCTGGAAAACCGAGATCCTGCGTGAAGCGCGCGAAACTCTCGGCCATCTCGCCGAGGAAAGCGCCAATCACCCCGATCTCGCCGATCGCGCGTCATCTGAAACCGACCGCGCCATCGAACTTCGGGCCCGCGACCGGCAGCGTAAACTGATCTCCAAGATCGACGCCGCCGTGCAGCGCATTGACGACGGCACATATGGCTACTGCGAAGAAACCGGCGAGCCGATCAGCCTGAAACGCCTCGACGCCCGGCCGATCGCCACGTTGTCGATCGAAGCGCAGGAGCGCCACGAGCGGCGCGAAAAAGTCTACCGCGACGAGTAATGATCAAAGGCCGCCCGAAAGCGGCCTTTTTGTTGTTCAGCGGCATGATCCGGATTTTGCGACGAGCGGCTGTCCCTCGCGTGATTACGCTGACAGGCGCTCGCCATGTCTGGTGGTGGCGGGATTGTTCGGAAACAATTTTTCAGGATGGCGCTTATTCATGCGCAAATTTTGCGCGCGCTTCTCTCTCCAGTCGCTATAGTCGCCAACGCAATTCAACATGGCGTTTCGGGACGATCCGTCCGGGCGATGCGCCGATAATGGGAGGACTTCATGAGCAAAGACAATCCGGGCTTTTCCACGCTCGCCGTGCACGCCGGCGCGCAGCCTGATCCGACGACCAAGGCGCGCATCACGCCGATCTACCAGACGACCAGCTTCGTGTTCGACAATGCCGATCACGCCGCCGCTCTTTTTGGCCTGCAGCAGTTCGGCAATATCTATACGCGCATCATGAATCCGACCCAGGCGGTGCTCGAAGAGCGCGTCGCAGCGCTCGAAGGCGGCACTGCGGCCTTGGCGACCTCGTCCGGCCACGCCGCTCAGTTGCTGATCTTCCACACCATCATGAGCCCGGGCGACAATTTCATCGCCGCCAAGCGCCTATATGGCGGTTCGATCAACCAGTTCGGCCATGCCTTCAAGAGTTTCGACTGGAACGTGCGCTGGTCCGACATGTCCGATCCTTCGGCCATGGAAGCGCTGATTGACGAGAACACCAAGGCCGTGTTCATCGAGAGCCTCGCCAATCCAGGCGGCACTTTTGTGGATATCTCGGCCATCGCCGAGATCGCCCACAAGCATGGCCTGCCGCTGATCGTCGACAACACCATGGCCTCGCCTTATCTGGTGCGCCCGTTCGAGCATGGCGCAGATATCGTCGTCCACTCGCTGACCAAGTTCATGGGCGGCCACGGCAATTCCATGGGCGGCATCATCGTCGACGGCGGCACGTTCGATTGGTCGGTTTCGGGCAAATATCCGATGCTGTCTGAGCCGCGTCCGGAATATGGCGGCGTGATCCTGCACCAGACTTTTGGCAATATCGCCTTCGCCATCGCCGCCCGCGTGCTCGGCCTGCGCGATTTCGGCCCGACGATTGCCCCGATGAACGCCTTCCTGCTGATCACCGGCATCGAAACGCTGCCGCTGCGCATGCAGCGCCATTGCGAAAACGCGCTCGCGGTCGCCAAATGGCTGAAGACCCATCCGAAGGTCGCCTGGGTCAGCTATGCCGGCCTGGAGGATGATCCGAACAACGCGCTGCAGAAGAAATATTCGCCCAAGGGCGCCGGCGCCGTCTTCACCTTTGGCCTCAAGGGCGGCTACGAATCGGGCAAGACCTTTGTCGAAAGCCTGAAGCTGTTCTCGCATCTCGCCAATATCGGCGACACGCGGTCGCTGGTCATCCATCCGGCTTCGACCACGCATCGCCAGTTGACGCCCGAGCAGCAGATCGCCGCCGGCGCCGGCCCCGACGTCGTCCGCCTGTCGGTCGGCATCGAAGACGCTTCCGACATCATCGCCGATCTCGAACAGGCTCTGGAACAGGCATGACAAACCACGCCCTCGGTTTCGATCTCTCCTCCGTGACACCCGAAACCGGCGCGCCTGCGCCGGACCGGCTGATCGCCGGAGAGCCTGTCTTCACGACTTGGAACCTGGAAGAGGCCGAGGGCGGCCTCTATGCCGGCGTGTGGCGCGCCACACCCGGCAAATGGAAGATCACCTATGAGGAATGGGAATATTTCCACATCCTCGAAGGCTATTCGATCGTCACGGAGGAGGGCGGCGAGCCGATCCAACTCCGCGCCGGCGACCGGCTGATCCTGCGGCCCGGCTTTGTCGGCACATGGGAAGTGGTCGAGACGACGACCAAGGATTACGTGATCCGGGTGTGATTACGGTCCCGAATTAAGTCCCAAGCTACTTGCTGCCGCGCCAGACGCGGCGGCCCGACGAAAATGGGCCGCGCCAATAGGATTGGCTTCGTCCGGCAGCAGCCACAATGCGACAACGGACGCACCCGTCACCAGCGCGCTCAATAGCGATGCCCTTCTTGCGCCGCCGAAAGGATATCGTCGATGCTCAGTCCTGAAAACGTGCGGTGGAGCTTTTCCAGCGCGAGTGGGTCAACCTCCAGGCGTTGGACAGTCTGCAACGATTTCATTTCCATGAAATCGCGCGCCTCATCCGTCACAACCACCGTTTCGCCCGTTTTCACCAGCGTGATCAAATCATCGAAGTTGGCTTTCGCTTCCGCTGTCGACACTCTTTTCATGAGGGCATCTCCGATCGGTGACATCGTAGTCCGTAAAGATGAATTCCGAAATCTATAGCATGTCCCGCCAGTGGACTTCGCAGATCAATACAGCGGGGCACGAGTCTTGGCCGGACACTGGATATTGATCCGTCACCACACCAGATCCAGCCGCTCCAACCCGTGGAAGTGATAGACGTCCTTCACCACCGGCTCCTCGGCGATGCGCATCTTCGGCAGCCGCTCAAACAGGATCGGCAGGGCGATGTTCATTTCCAGCCGCGCCAGCGGCGCGCCGATGCAGAAATGGATGCCGGCGCCGAAGGAGAGGCTGAGGCCTTCGTTGCGATCGGGCTTGAAGGCGAGGGGGTCGGTGAATTTCCTTGGATCGAGATTGGCGGCGGCGAGGATCAGGCCGATCTCGTCGCCCTTTCGCAACTGCACGCCGTCGACCTCGACATCCTCGAGCGCCCAGCGCTTGAAAATATGCACGGGGGCGGAAATGCGGAAGCTTTCCTCGACCGTCAGTTCTGTGGCCTTGGCGTCGGCGAACAGCGCCTTGGGATCGTGTTCCGAAGCGAGGATGATGTTGACCGCATTGCCGATCTGATGAACCGTGGCTTCATGGCCGGCATTGAGCAGCACGATGGCGGTGGAGACGAGTTCATCCTCGGTCAGGAACTGGCCGTCGCGGGCCGGCGACAGCATCAGCGTCAGCAGATCGTCCTGCGGATTGGCGCGCTTCTCCTTGGCGAGCGTCTTCACATAGTCGGCGAAGTCTCGGGCGGCCTTGTTGGCGAGCGCCTCGTCCTCGGCGGTGCGGCCGAACATGTACATCCGCACATAGTCATGGCTCCAGTCGAGCAATTGCCGCCGCATGTCCATCGGCACGCCCATCATGGCGGCGATGATGGTGACGGGGATGACCTCGGCGAAGGAGGACAGAAGTTCCGTGCCGCGATCGGGCGCGAAACCGTCGATCAACTCGTGACAGAGCGATGTGATCTCCGGCCTGAGCTTTTCGATCTGCCGCGAGACGAAGGCCCGGTTTACCAGCGTACGCAACCGCGTGTGCTCTGGCGCTTCGAGCGACAGCAGCGACTTGGACTCGGCCCGGTCGAAATCGGCGAGCTCGGCGCGCGGCTCAGCCCAGCCAAGCTCTTCGCGGCTCATCACATGGGTGATCTGGCGGCCGAAGCGGCGGTCGCGCAAAAAGGCGTTCACGGTGTCGTAGCCGGTGAAATACCATTGCTTTTCCTCTTCCCACCAGAAGGTGGGCGAGGCGGCGTGCATGGCCGCATAGGCGATGTTCGGATTGCGGTAAAAATTCGGATTGCGGGCGTCGAGCGATATGCGGCGGCTGGCGGCGTCGAATTTGAAATAGGCGGGGAACTGGGACATGCGGGCTACTCGTGTGATTTTGCCGGGACTTTATGGCGAGGCCCATGAAAATTGCAATGGCGCCGCTCCTGTCCTATATTCAGTACTGTTGAGCGGGAGAACGGCCATGCGTCATGTGAGCCTGCAGGAAGCGGAAGACAATTTCAGCGACTTGATGTCGGCCGCCGAGGGCGGAGAGACGATTATTGTCGAACGAGGCGGCAAGCCGGTCGTGGAGATCACGCCTTCAAACGCGCTGGCTACGAAATCCGATAGCCCCCGCGAAGTGGGGTTTTTCGCAGGGCGCTTGAGAGTGCCCGATGATTTCGACACGATGTGTAGTGAAGAAATCATCGCGCTGTTCGAAGGACGCGCTGATTGAGATATTTGGCTGACACCAATATCCTGTTGTGGATGATGAGCAGCCATCCTCGGCTGTCTCAAAACCATCTGAATGTTCTCCGTTCTCCTGCGAACGAAATCTATTTTAGCGCCACGTCCATATTTGAAATCGCTGTGAAACAACAGATCGGCAAATTCGACTTTAATGTTGATGCAGCAGAGATACGTGCAGCTCTCATCGAGCGCGGCTACCGAGAACTCCCCGTCACAGGCGCCCACGCTGTGCGCGTCCTGGATCTGCCGCTGATCCACCGCGATCCCTTCGACCGGCTGCTGATTGCCCAGGCGCTGTCTGAAGATCTCGTGCTGATGACGGCGGATCATGTCGTGGCCGACTATCCGGTCCAGCATCTCCGCGTCTGATTTTGGCGCGCCGCTTCACACATTGTTCACCCTGACGGCCAATTCCGGTGCAGCCATGCTCCGCCGTAATCCGCCTTTAAGTGCGAATCGTACAGGGATAGCGCAATTTCCGCGCATGGCTTGAAGTCCGGGGGACGGACACTCTATGTATGGGAAAAGAGAAAAGGTTGATTCCCGAGAAAATAACCGATCTCCGGGGAGTTTATGTGAAGGATGGACATGAGAGATCCGATTGAAACCACCATGGCGATTATTCCCCAGGTGATCGAGCAGACCAATCGCGGCGAACGCGGCTGGGATATCTTCTCGCGGCTGCTTCGGGAGCGGATCATCTTTTTGATCGGCCCTGTGGACGACACCATGGCGGCGCTTGCCTGCGCTCAGCTTCTTTTCCTGGAATCGGAAAATCCGAAAAAGGAAATCTCGCTCTACATCAATTCCCCCGGCGGCTACGTCACCGCCGGCATGGCGATCTATGACACCATGCAGTTCATCCGTCCGCCGGTGTCGACGCTTTGCGTCGGACAGGCTGCTTCGATGGGGTCGCTGCTGCTGACCGCCGGCACCAAGGGCCTGCGTTTCGCCACCCCCAACGCCCGCATCATGGTCCACCAGCCGTCGGGCGGCTTCCAGGGCCAGGCCGTCGACATCGAACGTCACGCCCGCGACATCCTCAAGATGAAGCGTCGCCTGAACGAGATCTATGAGAAGCATACCGGCCGCACCTATGAAGAAGTCGAACGCGCGCTCGACCGCGACAACTTCATGACCGCCGAAGAGGCCAAGACCTGGGGTCTGGTCGACGATGTGATCACCACCCGCGCCGAGCGCGAGGGCGGAGACGAGGCCTGAGGCTTTAAGACGCGTCGAACGCAAGGAATGGAAGAGCGGCGCGCTCGCTCTTCGCTTGACAAGCCCTGTTCTTGACAAGATTGTGTCCGATAGCGTTTTGCGTGGAAGCCTCTGGCGTTTAGGATTAGCATTAAGCCTATGTTGAAGAATTATGACATAGGCTTCCCATTGAGCAATGGGGACATGTTGCCGGCATCTGGCGAATGTGCTGCGTTCCGCCGAACCATGTGTCCCCCAGGCCTCGTGTAAAAGCGGAAACGCCGCTTCATGCCGGGGTGTCATGATCGACCCCGCGTTCCTTTCTGGTCGCGGCGTGCTGGAAGGAAGTGAAAATGAGCAAAGTCAGCGGAAGCAATAGCGGCGACTCGAAGAACACGCTTTATTGTTCTTTCTGCGGCAAGAGCCAGCATGAAGTGCGCAAGCTGATCGCGGGTCCGACCGTGTTCATCTGCGACGAATGCGTCGAACTCTGCATGGACATCATCCGCGAGGAAAACAAATCCTCCATGGTGAAATCCCGCGAGGGCGTGCCGACCCCGCAGGACATCATGAAGGTTCTCGATGAGTATGTGATCGGTCAGAAGACGGCCAAGCGCATTCTCGCCGTCGCCGTACACAATCACTACAAGCGGCTGGCGCACGCCTCCAAGAGCCAGGACATCGAACTGGCGAAGTCGAACATCCTTCTGGTCGGCCCGACCGGCTGCGGCAAGACCTATCTCGCCCAGACGCTCGCCCGCATCATCGACGTTCCCTTCACCATGGCGGACGCAACGACGCTCACCGAAGCCGGTTATGTCGGCGAGGACGTCGAGAACATCATCCTCAAGCTCCTGCAGTCTGCCGATTACAATGTCGAGCGCGCCCAGCGCGGCATCGTCTATATCGACGAAGTCGACAAGATCAGCCGCAAGTCGGACAATCCCTCGATCACCCGCGACGTGTCGGGCGAGGGCGTCCAGCAGGCGCTGCTGAAGATCATGGAAGGCACGGTGGCTTCCGTTCCGCCGCAAGGCGGTCGCAAGCATCCGCAGCAGGAATTCCTGCAGGTGGACACGACCAACATCCTGTTCATTTGCGGCGGCGCGTTTGCCGGTCTCGAAAAAGTCATCTCGGCCCGTTCGGAAAAGACTTCGATCGGTTTCGCGGCCAAGGTTGCGGCTCCGGATGAGCGTCGCGTCGGCCATGTGCTGCGCGATCTCGAGCCGGAAGACTTGGTCAGATTCGGCCTCATCCCGGAATTCATCGGTCGTCTGCCCGTCGTGGCGACGCTGGAGGACCTTGATGAAGACGCGCTGATCCAGATCCTCAGCGAGCCGAAAAACGCGCTGGTGAAGCAGTATCAACGTCTGTTCGAGATGGAAGACGTCGAACTGACCTTCCACGAGGACGCGCTTCGCGAGATCGCCCGCAAGGCGATCATCCGCAAGACCGGCGCTCGCGGTCTGCGTTCGATCATGGAAAAGATCCTCCTCGACACCATGTTCGAGCTGCCGGCCTTGGATGGCGTGCAGGAAGTTGTGATCTCCGAGGAAGTGGCCAAGGGCAGCGCCCGTCCGCTCTACATCTACGCCGAACGCCGCGACGAGAAGGCTCCGGCCTCGGCCTGAGCCGCGCGGTCACCCCAAATTTTGAAAGCCCGGCTCCGGCCGGGCTTTTGCGTCAATAGCGGGTTATGGGCCGATCGAGCGAAAAACGCGTTGCCTTGGCGGCCATATCGGCGCAAAACAAGCTTGAGATTCCGGCGATGCTAATACGTGACGATCGCGTAAGCTTCGGACCATCCGGATAGGATTGAATGTTCGCGGGATATGACGGATTTTTGACAGCCTGTATTTTCGGCGCTCGTTCCAGCCTTGAATTGCATGCTTAGGATCTCCACCTCTATCCCGAACAGGCCGGCGGCGTGGACCACTCTCCGCAAGCCGTAAGGGTCTGGACTGAAAGGGAAACAAATGACCAAAAAAACATTCCCGACGGAAGAAAGCCAGCAGAACTATCCTGTCCTGCCGTTGCGCGACATCGTGGTGTTCCCGCATATGATCGTGCCGCTGTTCGTCGGTCGCGAAAAGTCGATCCGCGCGCTGGAGGAGGTTATTGGCACCGATCGCCAGATCCTCCTGGTCACGCAGAAAAACGCCACCGACGACGATCCGTCGCCGGCCGCGATTTTCGAGGTCGGCACCGCCGCAAATGTGCTGCAATTGCTGAAATTGCCCGACGGCACCGTCAAGGTGCTGGTCGAAGGCCGTGGCCGCGCCAAGATCGACAGCTATACCGATCGCGAAGAATTCTATGAGGCGATGGCCAGCGTTCTGGTCGAGCCCGAGGAAGACGCCGTCGAGATCGAGGCTTTGTCTCGCTCCGTCGTGTCCGAGTTCGAGAACTATGTGAAGCTCAACAAGAAGATCTCGCCAGAGGTGGTCAATGCCGCCGGCCAGATCGAGGATTATTCCAAGCTCGCCGACACGGTCGGCTCGCATCTGTCGATCAAGCTGACCGACAAGCAGGGCATGCTTGAAACTGTCAGCGTCAAGGAACGTCTGGAAAAAGCGCTCGGCTTCATGGAAGGCGAGATCTCCGTCCTGCAGGTCGAAAAGCGCATCCGCTCGCGCGTCAAGCGCCAGATGGAAAAGACACAGCGCGAATATTACCTCAACGAGCAGATGAAGGCGATCCAGAAGGAACTGGGCGACGAGGACGGCCGAGACGAAATGGCCGAAATCGAAAGCCGGATCGCCAAGACCAAGCTTTCCAAGGAAGCGCGCGAAAAGGCCGACGCCGAATTCCGCAAGCTCAAGCAGATGAGCCCGATGTCGGCGGAAGCCACCGTCGTGCGCAACTATCTCGACTGGTTGCTGGGCCTGCCCTGGGGCAAGTTCTCGCGCGTCAAGACCGACCTTGCCAATGCCGAGAAGATCCTCGACACCGATCACTTCGGCCTCGACAAGGTCAAGGAGCGCATTGTCGAATATCTCGCCGTGCAGGCGCGTTCGACCAAGATCCGCGGACCTATCCTGTGCCTCGTCGGCCCTCCGGGCGTCGGCAAGACTTCGCTGGCGCGCTCGATCGCCAAGGCCACCGGGCGCGAATATGTCCGCATGGCGCTGGGCGGCGTGCGTGACGAAGCCGAAATTCGCGGTCACCGCCGCACCTATATCGGCTCCATGCCCGGCAAGGTCGTGCAGTCGATGAAAAAGGCCAAGAAAGCCAATCCGCTCTTCCTGCTCGACGAAATCGACAAGATGGGCATGGACTTCCGCGGCGATCCGTCTTCCGCTCTGCTCGAGGTGCTGGATCCGGAACAGAACTCCACCTTCATGGATCACTACCTGGAAGTGGAATACGATCTGTCCAACGTGATGTTCATCACCACGGCGAACACGCTGAATATTCCGGCGCCGCTGATGGACCGTATGGAGATCATCCGCATCGCCGGCTATACCGAGGACGAAAAGCTCGAAATCGCCAAGCGGCATCTGATTTCCAAGGCCATGCGCGACCATGCCGTGCAGCCCAAGGAACTGTCGATCACCGATGCGGCGCTGCTCGAAGTCATCCGCTCCTATACGCGGGAAGCTGGCGTTCGTAATCTGGAGCGCGAGCTCAACAAGCTCTCGCGTAAGGCGGTCACCGAGATCCTGCGCAGCAAGGTTCTGTCTGTCGCCGTTACCGTCGACAACCTGTCGGACTATCTCGGCGTGCCGCGCTTCCGTCATGACGAAGCCGACAAGGAAGATCAGGTCGGTGTCGTCAACGGTCTCGCCTGGACGGAAGTCGGCGGCGAGTTGCTGATGATTGAAGGCCTGATGATGCCCGGCAAGGGCCGCATGACGGTCACCGGCAATCTGAAGGACGTGATGAAGGAATCGATTTCGGCGGCGGCGTCTTACGTCCGCTCGCGCGCCATCGATTTTGGCATCAAGCCGCCGCTGTTTGAGCGCCGTGACATCCACGTGCACGTGCCGGATGGCGCGACGCCCAAGGACGGTCCGTCCGCGGGTATCGGCATGGTCACCGCCATCGTCTCTGTGATGACCGGCATTCCGGTGCGCCACGACGTCGCCATGACGGGTGAAATCACCCTGCGCGGCCGCGTCTCGCCGATTGGCGGGCTCAAGGAAAAGCTGCTCGCGGCTCTGCGCGGCGGCATCAAGAAGGTGCTCATTCCGGCCGACAACGCTAAGGATCTGGCGGAAATTCCTGACAATGTGAAGAACAATATGGAGATTATTCCGGTCTCCAGAATGGGCGAAGTGCTGGAGCATGCTCTGGTGCGTCAGCCGGTTCCGATCGAATGGGAAGAATCCTTCGAAAGCACGCCCGGCAAGCCCGACGCTGAGGGCGACGCATCGGTGTCGATCGCCCACTAAAGGGCTTTCGCGCCAAAATGGTCCGAAAAATACGATGGCCGGTCGAAAGACCGGCCATTTCGTTATGGAAAAAGCGTTGAACAGGCTGGATTTGCCGGGTTTTTCGTATAACAGAGTTGCCGTCGGGCAGCCGATGTCTATTCTGCCCATCACATTACGAATCGTTTCAAACCAACTATGAAAGGGGTGGAAACATGAACAAGAGTGAACTCGTGGCGGCTGTCGCCGAACGCTCTGGCCTCAGCAAGGCCGATGCAGCGACCGCTGTGGATGCGGTGTTCGACACCGTGCAGGACGAGCTCAAGAAGGGCGGCGAGATTCGCCTCGTGGGTTTCGGCAACTTCTCAGTTAGCCGCCGCGAAGCTTCCGTCGGCCGCAATGTTTCGACCGGCGAAAAAGTGGACATTCCGGCGCGCAACGTGCCGAAGTTCACGGCAGGCAAGGGCCTGAAGGACGCGGTCAACAGCTGATCGCTTCCGCCTAGATTTGGCGCAAGGCCCGGCCCTTCACATGGCCGGGTTTTGTTTTTTCTAGGCGAGGCAGTCCTATCGCAGTTGCGAGATTGGTGTTGCTGTCATCGGCCGCATCGACTAGATTTTACCGGCCGGGCGACCGGCGACGTTCTCAGGGCGGGGCGAAATTCCCCACCGGCGGTAAAGGAGAAATCCAAGCCCGCGAGCGGCCTCCTGTAAAAGCAGGAGGCGTCAGCAGATCTGGCGCAATTCCAGAGCCGACGGTCACAGTCCGGATGAAAGAGAGCGGGTTTGACAATGGCTGCCCGGAGCCGTGCGTGAGCGCGTCCGTGGTGAAATTGCGCATCCTCGTGCGCCCTGATTTGTGTTGACCCCGATGGGATACGAACATGAATCAGTCTGGTTTGAATGGAATTTCTTCGCCCGCCTTCCGGGGCGCGGCGTTCATGGTGCTGGCGGGCCTCGGCTTTACGCTGGTGAATGTGGTGACGCAGCATGTCACCATGAATCTCGGACTTTCCCCCACCGCAGACGCTTTCTGGCAATATGGCTTCGCGCTGTTATTTTCACTGCCTGTCGTGGTGAAAGCCGGCTTTCGCGCGCTGGCGACGCGGCGGCCGCTGACACATCTGGCGCGCGTGGCGCTGTCGGTCTTCGGCGTGCAGGCCTGGGTGATGGGGCTGGCCAATGGCGTGCCGATCTGGCAAGCCATCGCGCTGGTGATGACTTCGCCCTTTTTCGTCACATCAGGCGCGGCGCTGTTCTTAGGTGAAAAGGTGACGGTGGAGCGCTGGGGAGCGATCTCGCTCGGCTTTGCCGGCGCCATGGTCATCCTCAGCCCCTGGTCGGACGCCTTCTCGCTCTACTCGCTGCTGCCGGTGCTGGCGGCCGCACTCTGGGGCGGCGCCTCTCTCCTGACCAAGAGCCTGCTGCCCAAGGAAAGTTCGGCGACGGTGACCGTCTGGCTGCTGCTGTTGCTCACCCCGGTCAACGCCGCCTTCTCGGTTGCCGCGGGCTTTCAATGGCCTGACGGAGAGGTTCTCGGCTGGGTGGCGTTGTCGGGTCTGGTCATGGCGCTTGCGCAATATTGGCTCGCCAAGGCCTATGAAAGCGCCGACGCCGCTTATGTTCAGCCCTTCGACGATCTCAAGCTGCCGCTCAATGTCGCCGCCGGCTGGATCGTGTTCGGCTATGCGCCTGAAGGCTATCTCTGGCTCGGCGCGGCGATGATTCTCATCGCCTCCATGGCCAATATAGCCGTCGAACAACGGCGGCTTCGCGCAGCGTAAGCCGGCGCGTTCACCATGGCGCGTCGCGCACCTTGATTGCGACACAAGCCCATTCTATATCGCCTGGGCGGCCCCGTCAGGGGCTGCCTTTTCTTGGCGAAAACGGGTGATTTCTTGGCCAACAGCGCGGCTTCCTCCTCCGACATTCACGTTCTCGAACAGCTTGCCGGCGTCCTGCGTCGCCGCTGGAAGGGATTGGCTGTGTTCACGCTTCTCGGTCTGGCCGCCGGCGGCCTCTACGCCGCCAGCCAGCCGCCGCGCTACAGCGCCGCCGCCACCGTCATGGTCCGCTCCGGCTTCGCCGTCGATCCCTTGCGTCAGGGCGCCGTGACCACAACGCCGGAAGAAGAAGGCCAGTTCCTCAGCCAGATGGAGCTTGCGAAGTCCATGCTGGTGATCCGCAAGGTCGCCGCCGCGTTGAAAGAGGACGATCGCGTCGCCCTGAAGAGTGGCGGTGAACCGTCCTTGCTCGACACGCTCATGTTTAGTGTCGACGGCAAGAAGCTCACGCCTGTTGCTCCGACCGCTGAGGCTATCGACGGAATTCTCAAATCCGGCGTCAGCGTCACCCGCCAGGGCCGCACCTATGTCGCCGCCATCGGCTTTTCACATGGTAATCCCACGGTTGCCCGCACGATGGCGCAATCCTTCGCCGAAGCCTTCCGCGAAACGCTGACGGAAACCTCCGACGCCGCCAATGCCCGCATCCGCTCGACGATCGAGGCCGAACTCGCCAAGGCCGCCGGCCCGGCCCGTGACGCGCTTGCCGCCAGATTGCAGGACGTGACGATCACCCGCGCTTTGCCCGGCGTCGACGCCGTGATCATTTCTGACGCCCGGACGCCTGGCGCGCCGATTGCGCCGCGCAAGGGCTTCCTGCTCGCGGTCGGGGCCATTCTCGGCGCCGCGCTCGGTTGCCTGTTTGCCGCCTGGCGGGAAATGCGTGATCGCGGCCTGCGCGACGGCGATGCGCTCGCGCGCAGCCTGGGCGCCCGCTTCTTCGGCTATATGCCGGTAGTTCCAAAGGAACGCCGCCGCGCCGGCTCGACCACCGTCTCGGAATTCAGCCTGCCCGCCGGCGCCCGCCGTTCGGTCGATCAGCCCTATAACCGCTTTGCCGAAACGCTGCGCGCCGCAAGCGTCGCCGCACTGCCTGCGCCTGAGGACAAGGCCCGGATCATCGGCGTCACCTCAGTGCTTCCCGGCGAGGGCAAGACCGTCGTCGCCGCCAATCTCGCCGCGCAATTGGCCAATCAGGGCCGCCGCGTGCTCCTGGTCGACGGACATCTCCGCGATCCCGACCTCACCAACTGGCTGGCCGGCCGCCCCGCAGGCGGCATCGTCGACGCTGTGATGGTGGATGCGCCGCTCGATCAGGCCGCCCTTTATGACCGCAAGAGCAATCTGACCCTGCTGCCGGTGGGCGAGGGGCGCAAGGCCGATCCCGCAGCGCTGTGGACCGGCGAAAAATTTCGCGAATTCCTCGCCAAGCAGGCAATCGAGCATGACGTCGTCATCATCGACCTGCCGGCCATCGCCGCCGCTGCCGACGCTTCGGCCATCGCGCCTGTCGTGGATGGTTTCGTGCTGGTCGCCGAATGGGGCGGCGCGCCGGCCGAAATGATCGCCTCGGTACTGGCGAGCGAGCCTGAAATCAGCGCCAAGCTGCTCGGCGTGGCCGTCTCGAAGACCCGCCTCGGCAAATTGTCGCGCTATGTGTCGAGCTCAGCGCGCGGCGCCTATCAGCATCGGATTGGATAAGCAGCGAGGGGCGTACTTCGCCGGCTGCCGCCACCTTCTCCCCGAAAAAACGGGGAGAAGGATGATGTGGCAACGTCAGCGCTCCATCGCCCTTCGCCCCGCAAGCGCGGGGAGAAGGTCCCGGCAGGGGGATGAGGGGCTATGCACGCCGGTCAGATTACCAAGTGACGCCCAGGCCTAAAACCTCTTCCGCTCCCGGATCTTCTTCGCCGGATTGCCGGCATAGATCCCCCAGGGTTCCAGATTCCTCGCCGCCACGCCGCGCGCGCCGAGAATCGCGCCTTCGCCGACGGTGACGCCCGGTCCCACGAAAGCTTCCGCCGCCACCCAGGCCTTCGGCTCGATGGTCACGGGCTTGGGCTGGATCTGGAAATGCGGATCATCCGGATCATGCGTGCCGCCGCAGAGATGGGCGCGCTGGGAGATGATCGCGTAAGAGCCGATTGTCATCACTCCCATATTGTAGAGAATCACGCCCGGGCCAACCAAGGCATGGTCATCCATGGTCAGATTGGGGGGATACCAGATCACCGTCTTGGGATAGATCCGCGCCTTGGGCGACAGTTTCGCGCCGAAAGCGTTGAGCAGAAAACGCCGCCAGCCATAAAGCGGCACCGGCGTCCAGCTGCCGGCGACAGCCCATGTGAGGTTCCAGGCGGCGCGAAACAGCCGGTGTTTCAGCGAAAAGCTCGGTCCGCCCTCGCGCGGATTGGCGGCTTTGGCGTCGAGAACGCTCATCGTGTCTTCCTCTTCCAATCGACGGCGGCCTGATAGAGATCGAGCAGCCCGTTGCGGACACTTTCTTCGGAGAACTCCTCCGCCGCGAGCGCTTTGGAACGCTGGGACGCGTCATTCCACTCCGCATCCGACAGCGCATGCGCAGCCTTGAGAGCGGGATAGATCGTCTCCGGCGTAAAGCCGGTGAGGAAGGCCGCGCCGCGTTCGAAGCTGATGGCGAGATTGCATTCCGGCGTGAGAATGCCCGGCACGCCGGCCGCCCAGGCCTCGAGCACCGCCATCGGCAGACCCTCGCTCTTCGACGGCAGCAGGAAATAGCGGGCCGACGCCATGGAGCGCGCCTTGTCCGGGCCATATTGCGGGCCGGCGAACAGCACATTGCCGAAGCGGCGGTTGAGTTCCTCGGCGCGCCGCTCGAAACCCTCGATGCCGTCGTTCCAGCCGCAGAACACCAGCAGCGACGCCCGGGCGAAATCGGCATCGTCCTGCGACAGTTTCTCCCAGGCCTGCATCAGCTCCATGCAGCCTTTCTTCTCGTGAATGCGACCGAGAAACAAATAGACCTTGCGTCCCTCATACTCGGGCTTCATCCACGAGGGAGGTTGTCCGTCGCTTGCGAAGGCCTGGGCGAAATTGCGGATGATGCGGCTCGGCTGTCCGGTCACGAATTCGGCGACATCGCCGCCTTCCTTGTCGGTCAGCAGATGAAAGCCCGCCGCCTTGCGCAGGAACCGGTTCTGGTAGAGCTTGGACACCGCGCCCTTGAGTTGCGGGGAGCGCGCCCGGATCCACGGCTCCAGCATGCCATGCGGGCTCACCACATAGGGTTTTCCCGTCAGCATCGACCAGGCATAGGCGGCGGCGCATTGAAACTGCCAGACGCCATGCACATGAACGAGGTCGGGATTGGCCTTGAGCAGCGAGATGAGCGCGCCGGGCGCGAAACTGTAGCTCTTCGGCCCGAAGAAGCGATGCAGATGCAGTTCCGCCGCCCGCCATTGCGCGGGATCGACCTTCTCGGTCGAAGCGTCCACGGCATGCACGCTGATTCTCTCGAAACTCGCCGGCGCGAGCGCTGACAGATGCAGCCGCACCGCTTCCGACACGCCGCCGCCGAGCGGCGATATGGTGGGCAGCGTCAGCGCCAGCCGCTTGATCATTTGCTGCTCCCGATCTTGGCGAGAATGTCCTGTAGCCGGGTGAAATTGGTCTGATAGACCTTCACGGCATTCTGGATTTCTGCTTCGGAGGCGGCGAGATCAGCGTAATCCGTCGACACCCGCTCGGTCAGATAGGCGTAGTCGATCTTGTCGATCGGCGTATGCCGATGGCTGAGCTTGAGATCGTTCATGATATATTCTGTCTTCGGCAGATAGGCGATGGCGAAGGTCGGCCGGCCCGCCATCATCGCGAAGATGCAGGAATGAAAGCGCGTGCCCAGGAACACGCTGGAGCGGCGGATCAGCGCGCGGAGAATATCCGGCTCGCGGCTCACCGCGTCAATCACCACAGGATGTTTCGCCTTCTTCTGCACGTCATAGGCCGTCGGCAGATCTTCGGACACCTGGTTGAAGATCACCGGCGTCAGACCATGCGTCTCGCTCATATGGTCGGCGGCCCGCGCCACGGCGTCGGTGTAGCGCTCGTAATCGGCGCGCGGTTCCTTCGATTTCGGGAAGGACCAGTTCACCACCGTCATGCCGAAGATCGGCTTGGCGGGATCGACGCCGATCTGGCGATAGATGCCGTCGACGAGTTCCGCGTCATCCTCGACGCGGTCGTTCCAGAAGGCGCTGTCGCCGGTGCGGAAGATCTGCTTTTCCGGCAGTTTCAGTTCATGGGCGAGGAAGTCGTAGGAATAGCTTTCCCGCGCGCAGAGGAAGGGAACCTTGCCGAGCACATGGCGGGCGACGGCGCGCGACAGCGGCCGCTCGATCGGCCCCACGCTTTGCGGCGCGAGAATGACCGTCTTCTTGTAGAGCGTGCCCAGATGCACATGCAGAAGCGCGATGAAATAGGCGAAATTGGTGTCGTGGATATAGCCGCCCGGCGCCGAGATCACCACATCGGCGTCGCGGATGGCGGCGAGCGTCTCGCGCTGCGCCGGCGGCAGCAACTTCTCGAGACCGAGAAAGGGCAGATAGGGCGACAGCCAGGCCGCCAGCAGATAGATGATCGACTTCAGCCGGTTGACCACGCCGCCGCCGCCGGTATTGCCGATGCGTTCGGACCAGGCCACTTTCGGATGCACGGCCGCAGCGTCGGCGATGCCTTCGAACACTGCGCCGGCGATCTTCGCGTCCGGATAGCGCGCCCGGATTTCGTGAATGCATTCATCGAGCAGGACGGAGTCGCCGCGGTTCGAACGCCCGAACGCATTGACGATCATGAACTTCATCGGTTTAGGTTCTCCGAAATGAGGGCAGGGCGGCGTCAAACGATCATAATGCGGTGAGATTAAGTCGGTTCCGGCTGTTTTTCCCGCCAGACCGTTTCAGGCCTGGCAAAACCGCTGGCGGCCAGGCTCTTTCGCCGCCGCGACAGCGTCAACAGGCCGAAAAACGCCGGCCAGAGCGGATTGGCGATCAGAAAATTCGAGGCCGGAAAGGCAAACACGATCGTGTAGATGAGATAGAAATAGAAGAACAGCGCGATATCGTCGAGCCGGCCGCGGAACAGATCGGCAAAGAACATGCCGAACACCGCCAGGATCAACCCGCCCACCAGCACAAGTCCCGCAAAGCCGAATTTGTGGAAGATGGCGTAATGCAGGAAGTGGATGTTGTGCACTTCCGTCGCGCCGAGCAGCGCATGCTGGCCGGGCGTCTTGTCGGCGGCGCCGGTCATGTCCACGGTGCGGCCCAGCCCCATGCCGAACAGCCATTCGGCGTCTGTGGCGTCGCGATAATCCTCCATCACCATCTGGCCCTCATAGACCCGCTGATAGGAAGAGACGTGGTTATAGACGTTGTCTCCCTTCATCAGCATGATGGCTTCCTTGATGTTGCGCGGCAGCGTCTCCACCGTCTCGTCGTCGAGCGACAGCGCATAGAAGATCGTGCCAAGCGCGGCGAAAATCAGGAAGAACAACACCACCAGATGCCGGCGCGACAGCAGATAGAGCACGCCGATCGCACCGACCGCCAGGATCGAGGCGCGGTTGATCTCTACCTGCACGAAACCGTCATTCGAACCGAGATGGATGAGCAGATAGATGATCGCGCCGAAGGCCTTGTCGACGATCCTCGGCCGGACCAGCATGCCGTAAAGGGCGATCACCTCAAACAGCATATACTGGTAGTGATTGTCCTTGTTGAACACTGAGAGGAAGGCGAAGACCAGCGCAATGGCCAGGAAGGGCGGTGAATAAAGCAGCTTCACCACGGTGTCTGCCCCGCTCTCCGTCCGCGGATTGCGGAAGAACTGGAACACCAGAACAGCGGTGACGAAATAGAGGCTCCAGGCGACGATATATTGCTGGGCGTTGCCATTCAGCATGCCTGTGACGGCGGCGATGAAGCCGGTGAGCAGAAACAGGATCGCAGTGGGATGCGGCAGGAAAAAGCGGATCGTCACTTTGTTGAGCGCGAGTCCTGCGGCCACATAGCCCAGAGCGTAGAGATAGGAGGCGGCATTGAGATAGGGCGCCTTGGCAAAGCCGATAATGCCCGCCCCATGTTCGAGCAGCAGCGATACCGCGCCATAGAGCAGAATGAAGCCGGATAGGAACAGCGTGAACGGCTCCATCCGCGCAAGCCGCGCCATCAGGCCCGTGCGCTCCGCTGTTTTGGGGATCGAAGCCGCCGCCATCAGGTCCTGTCACCCCTCTTCAGCCAGTAGAATGTCAGCGATATCACCAGCATATGCGACAGAAGATCGGACAGGATGAACACCTGCGGTCCGAGGCTGCGCGCCAGAGCATAACCGAAGATCGTGGCGGCGACCACCGCCGTCAGCCGCGCCAGGCCCGCGCCATGGATGCGGCCGCGCGCGAACAGGCATTGCACCAGCCCTTGTCCGATGGATTCGCTGAGGATCGTCACCGAAAACAGCGCCAGGAAGGTCCAGGCTTCCACACTGAAGCCCGAGGCGAAAGCCTTGACGACAAAGCTCGCCGCGACAACGCCTGCAAACAGCACGCCGGCGATGGCGAAGGAGCCTTTCTGCATCCGCATCAGCGGCCCGACGCCGAGCGACGGGTTGCGCTCCAGCGCCTGCACCATGCGAGGGAATTCGATGCGGCGGGCAAACGCCGCCACCTGGCTCGCCGCGCCGATGATCTGCTTTGCGTAGACCAGCATGGCCGTAGGGGTCGCGCCGAGAAAAAGCGAGGAAATCGCGAGCTGAGCGCGGAAATAGAGCTGGCCGGGCAACAGCCCCATCAGCATCGAGCTTTCCTCGATGAAAGCCTTGCGGATACTGACTGCGCTCGGTCGCGCCCAGGTCGGACGCCAGCCGAAGGCCGAGAGCGCAATAAACTGGGAGAGAACGGTGACAATGTAACCCAGGCTCAGCGCGCCGCCGGTCACATAGCCGGCGGTCTCGGAATCGAGATCGAGAGAAAGCACAAGCGCGATGGCTGAGGCGACATAGGCGATTGCGCCGGTGAGGCCGCTGACGCCGCTTTTCTGCAAGCCGTCGAGAAATCCGGCGCCATTGAAGGCCCAGACCGCGAAGGCTGGCAGGATCGACATCACATAGGCGCGGGAAAAAACGGGCAGGGGCAGGAAGGCGACCGTGAGCAGCGATCCGACGATGAGCAAAGTCGCCATGGTGACGCGAAAGGCCGTGGTTTCCCAGTAGAGCCGCCACACGTCGAGCTTTTCTCCGCCGGAATGCAACTGCCTTGTGATCTGCGCCGCCAGAATCGTCAGCGATCCCGCCTCCACCGCGATGATGCCGAGCATCGCGAAAGAGAAATGCGTGCCGAACAGCGCCAGCAATTCCGTGCGGCCGGTGGCGACGAGATAGGACTGGCCGAGGAAAATGGAGCCCTGACCGGCGCCGAAGCCGCCGATCAACAGGCCCAAATTGACAAGGCGCCGAAAGGCGCCTTGCTCGGTCGAACCGGATTGCGGCATCGGGCTCAGCCCGTGACGGCGTTGATGAACAGGATGCAGCCGTCCTGCTTGGACAGTTTGCGCGACAGGTCGGCGCGACGGTCCTTGTAATCCTCGCGGTCGCCCTTCGACGCGTTCTGGATGGCGCGGGTCAGAGCCTCGACATCGCCGGGCGGAGTGATCAGCGCGCTGTCGCCGAGGAAATTGGCGAGTTCGGTGCCCATATCGGCCGTCACCACCACCGGCGCGCCGGAGGCGAGCATGCCGCCGAGCTTGGACGGCAGCACGAGGTCGGCGGCGCCGCGCTCCTGCGGCAACGCATGCAGGCTGGCCAGATTCATGAATTCGTTGAAGCGCTCATAGGGCTGGAAAGGCAGGAACTGCACATTGCTCATGCCCGAATATTTCGCCATCAACGACTTTTTCGCCGGGCCTTCGCCGGCCACCACGAATTTGATCTTGCGATGGCTGTCTTCCAGCTTGCGGGCGGCGTCGAGCAGCGTATCCAAGCCCTGCTTGGCGCCGATATTGCCGGAATAGAGCACTATGAAATCGTCATCGGCATAGCCGAGTTCCTGGCGATAGGCGGAGGTGCGACCCAGCGGATAGATATGTTCGAGATCGACCCAGTTGCGGACGATCACCACCTGTTCGGGGTTGCCGGTCTTCTCGGCCAGCTTGCCGGCCATGCGCTCGGAAATGGTGATGATGCGGTCGAACGCTTTCAGCGTGGTCTTCTCAAACAGGAAGGCGGCCTTTTGCAGCCACTTGTTCGCCTTGAGATGGCCCACCGCGAAGGCGGCGTCGACTTCGAGATCTTGCGAATGCAGCACGGTGCGCGCGCCCACCGCCTTGGCGGCGAGGATGGCGAGCGGGGCGGCAAACAGCGTCGGCTCGATGCAGATCACGATATCGGGCCGATGGCGAAGGATACGCCACAAGGCGACCGGCGCAGACGTCAGCGCGAAGGACAGGGGCGCAATGAGCCGCCAGACGCCGCCCATGTTTTCCTTGAGGAACAACGGCACCCGGAAGACCTTCATGCCTTTGCGGCTTTCCACCGAATAAGCGTTCTTATAGCCCTCGCGAACCGCCCAGCCGGGATAATGCGGCGGCGTCGTCACCACGGTGACATCGGCTTTCTGTCGGCTCAGATATTCCGCGATTTCGCCGGTATATTTGCCAACGCCCGCGATCTCGGGAGAGAAGTTCATCCCGTAGATCAGGACTTTCTTTCCTTCGATATCGGTCGTCTCCGCCGTTGCGGCGCGAGAGGAGTTGGTCGGCGAGGCATTCATCGTCATGTTCTGGAACCCGTAAGACGCAAGCTGCTAGGGACGAATCTGTTGTTGTCGATTGATAAAGAAACTTTCAGGCGCGAGTCTGTCGAATTTGCGTTCTAAACGCGCCATTATCGGCACAGGTTCCAGAACTCTCCATCAAAGCCCCCTTCCATGCGGGAGGCTCATACCGGGTCCGGCCAGCAAATTGAATGATGCGCCCTTTGCATTCCCTATCGTTTCATTGCCGTCATCGCGCTTCAGGCGAAACAGACGCAGTTATCCGACGGCCCAAGTCTGTCACCGGTCGGCGCCCTGTCGAACGCGACAGGCGACAACCGCCGGTGTGGCGGCAGTGGATATGCGCGAGCTTAGCGTGAGGCGCATGAGGCGACCTTTCCAAGTCGGCCTCTTTCAACTCCAAGCGGTTGAAATACGGTCGATTTATGACATGGGAAAGTCGTGGCTCACAATTACGTGAAATCCGTTTTTTCCGCAACGCGGCGCCGAAAAAAAACTGTTCGAAAACGCAGAGAATTCGGACTTTTGAGCCGCCTTCGGCCCAATTGATCTCAGTCATTGAAATGTCCGTTTCTTCACCCATATCTCCTCCCGCCTGCAGCGACCCGGTCGCTGCGGTTCGCCACCCAGATCAGGGAGACAAGGGAATGGAAATACGCAATCGTTCCGCTTCTTCTTGGGGCCGCTCCATGACGGCCGACTGTTCCGGAAGCAGTCGCGCGCGCGGTCTCGCCGCGCTCTAGCGATGTCAATCCTCAGCAGAACATCAGAGCGACCTGCAACACAGGCGCAATGGAAAGGAATGCCATGGAAAAACAAGTGATCGAACATGCGGGCCAGCCGGTTGGCGTCGCCCTCCATCAGAACGGCAAGGTCAAGTTCATGGCCGTCAAATATCATGTCATGGATCTCGACGACGCCGTCTTCAATTCCGTCGCCGAACTTCGCGGTGCGCTCGCACGGCTCCAGTCGATGCAGCCGCGCGCCGCCGCTTGAGGCATGGCGCAAATCCGGCGGGCCGCCACCCAGGCGACCCGCATAAATCCGCCCTTCAGGCGACTTTCCGGCACCGTCGCTTCGCTGATTCGATGGTATTGGCCGAACAGATTCCGGCTTTCCTGTTGCGGAATTAGTGTTAAAAGCGCAACAGTCTCAGGTGAAAATTAAGCTTGACCTTTCCGGCGACCGTGATCGCGGATCAGGATCGACTTCGATTAAATTTCTAAGCATGAATAGTAAACGCCGTGGTTTTCCAGCATGGCTGATGACGCCGTTCGCAGCGCAGTTTCTCGAATGCGTGCGAATCACCCGTTCGGTCCCGAAATGACGCAAGGAACGGCGTGTGGACAAATCTTAAATTTTTGTTGAATTCCTGTCATCCGCGCTGAATAAAAGAGTATGGTTCCGGAACTCGGCGCGGGGGGAAGTCGCGCTGTTCGTATTGCGTCATGTGACGGGCGCGGCGTTTGCGCCGGCTGGCTCGCCAGCATCTAGTTAGGTTCGCGTTTTTCCGCAGGAGCGGAAGAAGCGCATTTCACAATGCCTCGGGGAATGATTCCTGGGGATCAGGAGTTCGTCTGATCCATGTCGAAAAATCTTGTCGTGCTGGCCGCTTTCGCAGCCCTGATGTCGTCCTGCAGCACCAGTTTTCTGCCGGGACCCGACATTGCCCTGACGCCGCAATTCAAGGAGAAGGTGGCGAAGAAGGGTGAAACCATCCAACCGACCACGACCTGGTGGGCGAATTTCAGCGATTCCAACCTCAATCGTCTGGTCGACGAAGCGCTTGCGCAGAACATCGACATCGAGACGGCGCGCGAGCGAGTGCGGCAGGCCCGCATCACATCGCGGGTGAACATCGGCAGTTATCTGCCGACGGGTGGCCTCGATGGCGAAGTGACGCGAAACCACGCCAATCCGCATGGGTCTCCGTCCCAGACCTACACCACCAATTCCGCGCAATTGTCCGGCTCCTGGACGCTCAATCCTTTCGGATGGGCCAAGACATCCGAGCGTGAAAAGGCCAATATCGAATCCTCCAAGGAGAGCCTCAACGACGCTCGCCTGACCGTGATCGCCAATATCGCCACGGCCTATATGAACGCTCAGGGCACGGCGCGTCAGATCGAAATCGCCAAGAAGTCTCTGGCGGTGCAGAACAACACGACGCAGATTACCAAGGCCAAGTTGGAGGCCGGTTCCGCCAGCGCTCTCGATGAAGCGCAGGCATCCGCCCAGGCGGCCCTGACCGCCGCCGACATTCCGCAGTTGGAGCAGGCGCGTCTGCAATATATCAATCAGATCGCCATTCTGCTCGGCAAGGAGCCGGCGGCTTTCGACAATCTGTTCGCCAAATACACGCCGATCAAGCGTCCGAAGATCAAGTTCAACGAAGGCGTTCCCGCCGATCTGCTGCGCAACCGTCCGGATGTTCGTCAGGCCGAGCAGGAACTGAACTACGCGCTGGCCGATATCGGGGTTGCGGAGGCGGACCGTCTGCCGACCATCGGGCTTTCGGGAAATATCGGGCCGAGCAAGACGCAAACCGCTACCCTGACTGGCTGGAGCTTCGGCCCGTCGATCAGTATTCCGATCTTCAACCAGGGCACGCTCAAGGCCATGGTCGACCTCAACAAGTCCACCGCCAAGGTTCAGTATCTGGCTTACAAGAGCACGGTGCTGACGGCGGTGAAGGAAGTCGAGGACGCGCTGGTTGCGCTGCGCAAGGAGCGTGAGCACTATTCGCGCCTTTCCGTCGCGGTCAACGAGTATCGCCGCGCGCTGGAACTCGCCCAGCAGCTTTACGACGCCGGCAACACGGAATTCTCCGATGTGCTGACGGCGCAGGGTTCGCTCTATTCGGCGGACCTGCAGCTGGCCCAGAGCTCGCAGCAGCTCGCGCTCAATTACATCGCGCTATGCC
Organism: Rhizobium sp. SG_E_25_P2; assembly: GCF_029892285.1. GTDB lineage: Bacteria > Pseudomonadota > Alphaproteobacteria > Rhizobiales > Rhizobiaceae > Rhizobium_E. The sequence continues at coordinate 54,525 of NZ_JARXVM010000012.1, read as the reverse complement.
AGGCGCTCGGCGGCGGCTGGGCCGGCGAAGAACAGGTGATGGCGTCCAACTAAACCGGAACGTTGAACGGCGTCACGACATCCAGCTTCGACAGAATCGGCCCCTTTGCGGGGCCGATTTTTTTATGCCAGTCGAGAAAGGCGCGAAACACCGAGCCAGCGTCGCGGCGCAGATCGTGCCAGAGCACGAAGTTCAGCCTCTCCGCAGCCAGGAGGTGGCGATTGTCCTCGTCGAGGTCATGCGCCACGAAACAGGCGATGTGTCGCCCCAGCGCGTCGAACGTGTCGAGAATCGAGCGGTTGCCGCCGCCGATCGAATAGACGGCGTTGATCCCGGGATGGTCGAGAAGCGCCGCGCGCACCAGCGCGCCGGTCATGGCGTCCTTGCCGTAACCCTCGCTCGCCTCGACGATGTGGAGATGCGGCCAGCGCTGTCCCAGAAGCCGGCGGAAGCCTTCGATCCGCTCTTCCTCGCCGCGAAAGCGGCTGGAGGACAGCGTCACCAGCACCGCGCCCTCGGCGAGCGTCGCCCCAATCAGATAGGCGGCGGTTTCCCCGGCCGCGAGATTGTCGGCCCCCGCATAGGCGATCCGCACTGATCCCGGCAGGTCGGTGGCGATTGTGACGACAGGAATGCCCGCCTGCGCGAGATCCGCCACCGCCTGGTTGACCACCGGCGTATCCGCCGCCTTCAGCACGACGCCATGGCTGCCGCGGTTGCGCACCCGGGCGATGAGTTTGACCAGCGCCGCGTCCTCGATCCGCTCGGAAAAATGAAAGCGCGCGCGCAGCACCGCCGGCGGCGAGATCGCCGCCTCCTGTTCGAAGGCATGCCGCACGGCGGTGGAAAACCTGTCCGGCGTCTCCATGATCACGTCGAACACATAAGTCCGCCCCGCATGCGCCTGGGCCTGCTCCTGCTGTTTCAATTCCTCGATCGCCGCCTGCACCCGGCTCATTGTCTGCCGCCGCACGCCGCCGCGCCCATTGATCACCCGGTCGACGGTGGCGGTGGAGAGCCCGGCCTGAAAGGCAATGTCCTTGATCAGATGGTCATGCGCCATGTCGCGCCTTCCGTTTTGATGGATTTTTGATGGATATTGCCCCTGTGCCTAGCACAGCCCGCGCCTATACTGAACTTACATTCGTCAAGCTCAGGGAGGAGCCCATGAAGACCGACAATCCGAAAGCCATGCGGGCGAACCGCGTCTGGTATCGCGAGGCCGATTGCGATCTCGACGATTTCATCTCGCTGATCAGCCAGACCACCGATCTCACTGACTATCCGCATGCCAGCGCCGTCGAGCAGAATGTGCTGATCTACGACGCCGGGCGGGTGGTTGACGCCTGCGCGACGGATGAGGGCCGGCGCGACCTTCTCGCCGAAATCTGCGAGGTCTTTGCCCATGGCCCCGGCGTCGCCGTCTTCAAGCGCGCTTTCACCGATCTCGGGACCATCGATCGCGCCACCCAGATCTTCACCGAGATCATCGAGGAGCAGCATCGCAGCCAAACTGGCGGCGGCGACCATTTCGCCAAGCCCGGCGCCAATGACCGGATCTGGAATTCGCTGGAAAAGCATTGCCTCGCCGATCCCGAGAATTTCGCCCAGTATTATGGCAACGCCATCATCGCGCTGGCCTCTGAAGCCTGGCTGGGGCCGCATTACCAGATGACGGCGCAGGTCAACCGGGTCAATCCGGGCGGGACGGCGCAGAAGTTCCACCGCGATTATCATCTCGGCTTCCAGTCGGCCCGCGAGATCGAGCGCTATCCCGCTCATGTCCATCACCTCTCGCCGGTGCTGACGCTGCAGGGCGCCGTCGCCCATTGCGATATGCCGCTCGAAAGCGGCCCGACGCTGTTCCTGCCCTATAGCCAGATCTACCCGCTCGGCTATCTCGTCTCGGCGCGGCAGGAGTTTCAGGATTACTTCACCGCCCATCATGTCCAACTGCCGCTGGAGAAGGGCGATGTGGCGTTCTTCAATCCCGCGCTCATCCATGCGGCGGGGACCAACCGTTCGGAGAATATTCTCCGCACCGCCAATCTCCTGCAGGTGTCCTCGGCTTTCGGCCGTGCAATGGAATCGGTTGGCCGCGAAAAGATGTCGGCGGCGCTTTTCCCGGCGCTGAAGGCCATGCTGGCGGGCGGCCAGATCAGCCAGGCTGCTGCCGATAACGCCATCGCCTCTTGTGCGGAAGGTTATTCGTTCCCGACCAATCTCGACCGAGATCCGCCGCTCGGCGGCCTGGCTCCGAAAACGCAAGCGCAGTTGTTCCGTGACGCTCTCGCCTCCGACATGGCGCCGGATGATTTCGCCAGGGCGTTGGCCGTGCAGTCCGAGAAGAGACTGACCTGATTTCTGCGCTTCGCCCACGCCGCCGACCGATCGGCGCGGGCGCTAGACCGGGGCTCCTCACGGCGCTCGAATGCGGGGAAGAGGAGCCACGCATTCAAACAAGCGCTTGACGGACCGCCTCCGGACCTCAGTCCGACGTCCTCTCCAGCCGTGGTTTCTCCCCCGCGGCCTGATGTCGGCGAGAAAGACCCTCCCCGGCGCCGGGGAGGGTTCTTCGTTTTTGCATAGAGTCACCGGAGGGTGACGAAGGAGGATCCATGACTGAGAACGCCGCCCGTCTCACGGGCAAGATCGCTGTCGTCACCGGCGGAACGCAGGGGTTGGGGGCGACGGTGGCCCGGCTGTTCGCTGAACGCGGCGCCGAGGGACTGGTGATCTGCGGCCGCAACCAGGCCAAGGGCGAGGCCAAGGCCCGCGAAATCGAAGACGAGACCGGCGTGCGCACAGTCTATCAGCCCGCCGATCTCGAACGGGTCGAGGATGCCCGGGCGGTGATCGGCCGCGCCGACACTGAGTTCGGCCGCGTCGATTGCCTGGTCAACGCCGCCGCCATCACCGATCGCGGCACAATCCTTGAGACCAGCCCAGACCTGTTTGACCGCATGTTCGCCATCAATGTGCGGGCGCCGTTCTTTCTGATGCAGGAGGCGATCGGCTTGATGCGCAGGGAAGGGACCGAAGGCGCGATCGTCAATATCGGCTCGATGTCCGCCATGGCCGGCCAGCCCTTTCTCGCGGCCTACTGCGCTTCTAAAGGCGCGCTGGAGACGCTGACCAAGAACACCGCTTACGCAGTTTTACGCAACAGGATCCGGATCAACGGCCTCAACATCGGCTGGATGGCGTCGGAAGGCGAAGACCGCATCCAGCGCGAATTCCATGGCGCGCCCGCCGATTGGCTTGAAAAGGCGGCCGCTGGCCAGCCCTTCGGCCGTCTCGTCGATCCGCAAGAGGTGGCGCGCGCCTGCGTCTATCTCTGCTCATCGGAATCCGGGCTGATGACAGGGTCGGTGATCTGTTTCGATCAGTCGATCTGGGGCGCTTATGACGGCTCGCCGCATCCGGTCGCGCCGCTCTGATCAGGGCAGGGCGCGTCAGAGGGCCATCTGCCGCGCTTCCTCCACCAACCACTCGCGAAATGCGGCGATGCGGGAATCGCCGCTGTTCTGCTGCGGATAGACGAAGAAGTAAGCGTATTCCGACGGGGCGCGGATGGTGAGTTCGAAGGGCCGGATCAGCTTTCCCTCCGATAGGTCGCTGGCCACCATGGCGAAATCGGCGAGCGCCACCGCCTCGCCGGCGATGGCCGCCTCCACCGCGTCGGTCGAGGTGCCGAACACGATAGTGCGGCTGTCGTCGAAATCGGCGACGCCCGCCGCCGCCATCCACATCCGCCAGTTTGGCCAGGTCACGCCCGGCCGCGACCATTCGATATGGGCAAGCGTGTGCATTTGCAGATCGCTGGGTTTTTGCAGCGGCTTGCCGGAGGCGAGCAGGCGCGGGCTGCAGACCGGCACGATGACATTGTCGAACAATCTGTTGGCGGCCAGCCCTGGATATCGCCCAGATCCATAGCGGATCGCCACATCGACGTCGTCGAGGTCGAAATCGCGCACTTCATAGGACACATCGAAACGCAATTCGATCTCGGGATGCCGCTTGCGGAACTGGTCTACCCGCCGCATCAGCCACTTCGTCGCAAATTGCGGATCGACCGTCACCCGTAGATAATCCGCCCCCCGCGCTTTCTTGCGCGCCCGCGATACGGCTTTTTCGAGAATGTCGATCGCTTCCTTGGCGGCGTCGCACATGATGGCGCCGGCCTCGGTCAGGCGGATGGAGCGGCTGGTGCGCAGAAACAGCTGCGCGCCGACCTGATCCTCGATTTCCTTGATCTGGTAGCTGACCGCCGCAGGCGTCAATCCGAGTTCATCGGCGGCGCGGGTGAAATTGAGGTGATGAGCCGCCGCCACCAGCGTTCTCAAGGCTCGGGCGCCGGGTGCGGCTCGCATGGGCTACCTTCAAAAAAAGCTTGAAATTAGATTGAGAATTACTCGTTTCCCTTATTTCGGTCAATGCGTCATAACAAAAGCATCAAACAACCTTTAAGAAAAACTTGATGGAGCCGGTTATGTCGACCTCTTTCGCCCCGCATCACGCCGCCCATGTTTCGTTGGACTGGAGCAAGATCCTCAACCGGATCGCCGCGTTCTTTTCCGTCCATGAAAGCGCCTCGGTCCCTCCTGCGCTGCCGGATGCATTGCGTCGCCTGTCGCCGCATCTGCTCGCCGATATCGGCGTCGAGCCGCGTTTCGCGGTGGAGGACGATTTTTCCCAGCGCGGCACGTCGCCCGGTCTCTGATCAGCGCCTGTCATCGATCGCGCACCGCCCGCGCCGTCTCGGCGATCCGCAGGAATTCGCGGGCGGCGGTCGGTAGCGACGATCCCCGGCGCCAGACGAGCCCGACCTGGACCACCGGCAGAGCGCCCGAAACATCGCGGCTTTCGATTCTGTCGCCTTCCAGTGACCAGGGCCTGTAGACGAGATCGGGCAGCAGCGCGACGCCGGCGCCGGTCGCCACCAGGCTGCGCACCGCTTCCACCGACCGGGTGCGGAAGGCGACATGCGGCTTGGCGCCCAGCGCCGTCAGCAGTTTGCCGGTATTCTCCTCGATTTCATCCACCGTCAGCATGATCAGCGGCTCCTGGGCGATGTCTTTCACTGAAATGATGTCGGCGCCGCCGAGCTTGTGGCCCATCGGCAACCACAACCGATAGGGCGAGGTCTCGATGATCTCAGCCTGCAGCGCCATGCGGTCGCGCAGGTTGGAGATGGTCATCACCGCGATGTCCAACTCGCCGCCGACCAGCAGATGTTCGAGATAGGAGCCGTTGTCCTCCATGGCGGTGACGTCGACACCCGGATAAGCGCGCCTGTAGCGCCTGAGCAGATCCGACAGCACATAGCCCGCGACCAGCGAGGTGACGCCGAGATTGAGCGCGCCGGAGACATCCTGCTTCTGTTCGGAAAAAGCCCGGCGGGCGTCGGACACCTGCGACAGGATGTTCGTCGCATGGCGCAGAAATTGATGGCCGTTATGGGTGATGGTCAGCCCGCGCGAATGCCGGTCGAACAGCGCCACGCCGAGATCGCTTTCGAGTTCTTTGATCGCCTCGGTGATCGAGGATTGCGAGATCGACAGCATCTGCGCCGCCCCCGATACAGTTCCCTGTTCGGCGACGGCGATGAAATATTGCAATTGTCTGAGCGTGAAGGCCATGGGGCGAGGTTAAATCACATCGCCCTTGTCGGCGCAATTTTCCGGCCGTTTCATGCCCGGCCGGTCTGGCGCTTATTGAAGTTCGCGTATTTTCTGAAGAAAGCGCTGGGCTTCGTCCTGATCCGGCTCCCAGAAGCGGATATCGGCGCTGTCTTCGGCGCCAAGGCAGATGTGAAAAGCCTCGCGGTCCATGCCGAGTTCGACCAGTCGCTCCTCGATCTGGCTCGCATCGGCGGGAACGCCGTTAAATTTCAGGGTTGCGTTGTATTGAGCCGTATGGCTGGACATCGGTTTCCTCCCGTATTCCTTGCATAGCGGTATGGAATATAGTGAAGAAATTCTCAATGTGAAGATTCAATTAACCTTAATGTGCGGGTCAACTATAAGTAATACTATTCAAATCTGGCTTTTGCCAATCACGAGACAGGCTTTGCTGGCTTGCGACACTGCAGCGGTGAGTTGTGTCAGTTGATCGGCCGCCAGACGGTTGATCTGCCAGAATAGGGCAATGTCGAGATGCGCGCCGGGAACGAGTTCGACGAGGCGTCCGGCGGCGAGATGATCGCGCACCAGCAGATCCGGGTTCATGCCCCAACCCAGCCCCAGCAGGCAGGCGTCGACGAAGGCCTGTGTCGAGGGGAGCCAGTGGCCGGTCAGCGCCGCTCTGCTGCCCAAGGCGGCCATGGCCCATTGTTCCTGCAGCCGATCCTTTTGATTGAAGGTCAGCGACGGCGCCGCAGCCAGCGCCTCGACGGTCACGCCTGCCGGAAAATGCCGGGCCATGAAGGCGGGGCTTGCGGTGGCGCGATAGCGGAGAGCGCCGAGCGCCAGGGCGCGGCAACCTGCCACCGGCTTGTCGAGGCTGGTGACGGCGGCCAGCACGTGCCCGCGCTTGAGCCATTCGGCGGTGTGGTCCTGATCGTCGACGGTGATGTTGAAGAGATGCCCTGAGCGGGCCGAATATTGCGCCGCGGCGGGCAAAAACCACGAGCCGAGACTGTCGGCGTTGACGGCGACGGCGATGGTGGCGCGGTTCGCGCCAGGCTCTTCGCCGCCCAGTCCCGGAAGTTCCCGAAACAACTCCTGCTCCAGCAGGCCGACATGCTGCATGTGGCGGCAGAGCCAGGCGCCCTTGTCGGTCGCCGTGCAGGGATTGCCGCGGGCGATCAGCGCCGCCCCGATCCGATCTTCGAGTTGCTTGACCCGTTGCGACACCGCGGACGGCGTCACGTTCAGAATGCGCGCCGCCTTCTCGAAACTGCCGGTTTCGGCCACTGCGGCCACCGCCCTGAGGGAGGCATAGTCGATCATTGTGATTAGTCCAGCTTAATTTGCATTAGGGAGTTTAACTATCCTAATTCAGAGCTGTTCGCTAGTTGTGTCGGCGCCAGCAAGGAGGGCGCATGACATTCTCCATTTTCTTCACCGGCGTCGGGGCCGGTCTCGGCCTCATCGTCGCCATCGGCGCGCAAAACGCCTTCGTCTTGCGGCAAGGGCTGCTGAAGCAGCATGTGCTGGCCGTCTGCCTCGCCTGCGCGCTTTCCGACGCGGTGCTGATCGCGCTCGGCGTCAGCGGCTTCCGTCTGGTGTCGGCGGCGCTGCCCTGGCTCGATCCCGCCATGCGGGCCGGCGGGGCGCTGTTTCTCGCCTGGTATGGCGCGCGAAGCTTCCTCTCGGCCTGGCGCGGCGGCGGCGCCTTGCTGGCGGAGGGGGGAACGCAACGTCCGTTCTGGCCGACGCTTCTGACCTGCCTGGCGCTGACCTGGCTTAATCCGCATGTCTATCTCGACACGGTCGTCCTGTTGGGGGCGATTTCGACGCGCTACGACGGCGCAGAACATATCTTTGGCCTCGGCGCCGTGACGGCCTCCTTCACCTTCTTCTTTTCGCTCGGTTATGGCGCGCGGTTGCTGCGGCCGCTGTTTGCTCGCCCCAATGCCTGGCGCATTCTCGATGCGGCGATTGGCCTGGTGATGTGGATGATCGCCCTCAGCCTTGTCACTGGCGGGTGATGTCGATCTTGCGTTAACGGGGCTCGGCCTCGACATCGAGGTGATCAGGGTCAAGACCCTGCCGCGCGCGCGCGGCCATCATCTCGAAGGCCTTTTCAAGATGCCGCGCCATGCGCTGGGGATCAAACAGCGGCGAGACGGCCCGCGCCGCTTTGAGACGCGCCCGGTAGCCTGCGCGACGGTCGGCGTCGCCGATCAGGTCGAGCGCCAGCCGGACATAATCGCGCTCCGTCGCCGCCGCCAGATCCGCGCATCCCACGGCCTGAAGCAGCGCCCAGCTGACGCGGGAGTGATAGGATTGTCCCCGCATGGTGACGAGCGGCGTCGCCGCCCTGAGAATATCGGCGCTGGTCGAATGGCCGTTATAGGGCATTGTGTCGAGCGCCAGATCGGCGAGCGCGATCTGGCCGAGATAAACAGGATGCGGGGCGGGATCGCCGATAAAAAAGATCCTGTCGGCGTCAACGCCCTGCCGCGCGGCCTCGCTCAGCATCGATTGCCGGGCGGAAGGGTTGCGGCACAGCGTCCACAGCACCGCCTCCGGCGCGGCGCGTAAAATCTCCATCCACAGATCGAACAGCCGGGGCGTCATCTTGCGCGGCGCATTGAAGGCGCCGAGAATGACTTTTCCCTCCGGCAAGCCGACCTCGGCGCGGCTGACGGGCTGGATGTCGTCAGGCTCAAAGGCGCGGTTCGGCATCTGCGTTTCCGGCAGGCGGCAGAGCTTTTCGCGATACTGCGCCCTGGCGCTATCCGGCGTCACAAACATGTCGGTGATCGCATAGTCGAAATCCGCGCCGGGCACTGTCGCCGGATAGCCGAGATAGACGGCCTTGACGGGAGCGGCGCAGAGCCGCGCGATGTTGAGCCGGCTGCTGCGGGTAAAGCCCTTGAGGTCGACGAGTATGTCGATCCCCTCCGCGTCGATCCGCGCCGCCGCCGCCCGGTCGTCGAGCCCGGCGAGATCGACATAATCGGCCTGAAGCGGACCCAGCCGCTTGTCGGCGATTTTTCGCGGTCCGTAGCCGAACAGCCTGATCGAGAACCGTTCGCGGTCATGGGCGAGAAGGACCGGCTCCAGCACGTCGAACACGATGAAATTGCCGAATTCGTCGCTGAGATAGCCGATGCTGATCTTGCCGTCGGAAGAAATCCGCCGGCGCAGCGGCGCGCCTGCCACCTTGGCGATCTGGTCGAGGCGGCGTTGATCCGCCGAAAGCTGGTCCTGCCGCGTCTCATCATCCAGCCAGTAGAGCCGGTCGAGCGCCGCCTGATGGGTGAAAACCGCTTTGGCGAAAGGCGTCATCGGCTCCGCCATCATCTGCTCGAAACGGCGCAGGCTGTCGAAATCCATCATGCTGCGGGCCGAGGCGATCAGTTCCACGCTCAGGGCGACATCGCCCGGATGAAGGAGGCAGGCCGATTGGAGACAGCGATGCGCCTCGGCGTGCCGGCCGATGCGCTTGAGGCTGGAGGCCTTGAAGAAGGCCTGCTCGGCCCTGGTCATATCGAGGCGGTCGAGTAGACCTGTCAGCGGCGCGAACCGGGCATGGGCGAGAAGCGCCCGGCAGAGGTCAAGCGCGAGGTCGGCGTCGATGGCTTCTGACGCGGCGATCGCGATGCGTTCCATGTCCTCGGCGGCGCGCGCCTGGATGAACAACCGGCAGGCCAGTTGCCGAAACGCGTTTGCCTTGTCCTCCACCCGGTCCGAAAGCCGCTCATAGATCCGCCCGGCCTCGACGTGCCGGCCGATCTTGACAAGGCTGGCCGCCAGCGCCGCCATCACAGCGGGCTCCTCGGCAGCCTCCGGCAGCGCGGACAGCATCGCCACGACATCGGCATGGGCGCCGGCCTGTTGCAGAGGGCGGATATCGTTGAGGACGGCGAGAAGGTCGGGGCGCATGCGGTGCTCGATTCGGTGGCGGTGATCCTACACCGCAAGCCGTCGAGCGGACAAAAAAATGACCGGACGGGCAGGGGATGGCCGTCCGGTCAAGAGAAGCGCGGGTGATGCGGGGAGGGGAACGCACCCGCGCTTGGGGGGGAGGAGGTCAGTTCACTATTTAGAAAGCGGCGCGGCGGAGCGCGGCGCGGCGAGCGGCGTCGTTCTCGCGGATGGAGGTTACGATGGACGACACGGCCGTCGCCACGAACATGACCGTGATCAGGCCTGCCATTACTGTGAGCGTCATGTACATCATTTCGTTTGTCCTTCCGTCAGACCGTGTGTCCGCTTGGCCACCTTTATGACCGATAAAGCGGCGCTTGCCTGTTTCCTGGGGAACATCGGCTGAGTGCCGGATTTTCCCTCTCATCTGCGCTGATTAAAGCCGATGAGCCGTGAAGCGTCGCTGAATGCTTCGTTCAGATAACGTTCAGCCTTTGGAAAAGTTTCGAGGCTGCGAAAAATTTGGTTGACAAGAAGAAGCCCGCCTTTGTCGGGGACCGCCTGTCGCGCTCGGAGGCAGGTGGAAAGGGCGCGGGAATCGGCTAGTTTCCATTTGAACAGGAGATGCTGATGCCCCGCTACATGACACGCAACGGATGGGTCGAGGTCGACAATTGGGGCTATCAGCTTCAGGGCCGCAATGGACAGATGTTGTCGGTGGAAGCGCTGTCCCGCCAGCCGCATGACATGCTGGTGATCGACGCCACCGGCGACGGAACCAACGCCACCCGCTTCTCCCGCAAGGATGTTTCCGAAATCCAGGACGGCCCCGACGGGCGTCGCCTCGTCGCCTCCTATATCGCCATCGGCGAAGCCAGCGATTTCCGCGATTACTGGGACAAGGACTGGACGACCACCGGCAAGGCCACCGGCAAACTCACCTCTGAGGCGCCCGACTGGCTGGGCCCCGTCAATCCCAACTGGCCGGAAAATCGCAAGGTCCGTTATTGGGACGAGGACTGGCAGAACACCCTCTTCAACGACAAGCGCACCGGCGATTTCGACAAAATCGTCAAAGCCGGCTTCGACGCCGCCTATCTCGACATTGTCGACGCCTATTATTTCTGGGGCACGGAAGTCAAAAAATCAGACCGCCAACAGGGCGACCCGAAAAACGACACCCAGGCCGCCGACCGCATGGTCGATTTCATCGTCAGCATGACCGAACACGCCCGCGAAAAGAACGATGATTTCTTCGTCATTCCCCAGAACGGCGCCTGGATCATCGACGCGCTGAAAGACGGCGGCAAAGCCTATCGCGACGAAATCGCCGACTACTATTCCGTCATCGGCGGCATCGGCATCGAAGACCTCTATTTTCGCGGCGGCGACAAGGACGAAAACAACGCCTTTCGCCCCGACGAAGACACGATCCGCATCCTCAAACGCGACTTCCTCGCCCACGACATCCCCGTCTATGTCACCGACTACATCACCGGCGACAAGCGCATCGCCAAATTCGAGGCGGCGGCGGCAGAGGATGGCTTCATCCCCTATGCGGCGCCGGACCGGGATCTGGACCGGATGGGGGACGCGTGGGCGGTGTGAGGCCTGACCGGATTTAGGCGCTTGGTTGAACTGCGCGGCGATCCAGCGACCAGACCCCAAATCGCCGCCTTCAACCGCTTGCCTGTCACTGCGGGGTGGACGTCACCCCGATTTTCTCTCGCTCCAGGATCTCGCGCGTCTCGCAAGCCAAACGCGCAAGGGCGGATCCAGGACGGTGGTGACGACAGCGGCCAGAAGCATCGTGACGGCGACGAAGGCCAGACCCAGCCACAGCGACGGCTGCATGCTCCACTTTTCCATGCCGAGCCGCGCAATGTCCCGGAGCGGGGCGTGAATGACGTAAACGGCATAGGACATTGCGCCCGCCCAGGCCGCGAGCGACCGAAGGGGACCATCCGCTCTCGCATGGATCGCCAGCATCACCAGCACGGGCGCGGCGATCAGGACGACGAAGAGTTCATACGCCGCCGTCAGCGGGGCGGCGGGCGCATAGGCAAGCATTGCGATCACCAGCGCCAGGATCAACCAGGCTGGCGCTGCGATGCGCGGAAGGCGATCGCGCAGCCGATAGAGGGCGACGCCCGCGAAAAATCCGAACGCCACGCGCGGGGCGCCCATCCAGAAATTGGTTCCGAGCGTTCCGCCATCCATCGTTCCGATGATCGACGCCATGGCGATCAGGCAGACGGCGGAGACGCCGATGATGGCGGCCAGCCAGCCGGCGGACAATCTCGGCCACAGCACCGCCAAGACCAGATTGGCGGCCAGTTCGAAAAACAGCGACCAAGCCGGAAAATTCAGCGTGTAGACATCGCCATCGGCTCCATTGGCGGGAAACGGCAGAAACAGAAGCCCGGTCACGACGGCCAGCGAAAGGCGCAGGATTGACGGGGGCGCATCGGTCGCCAGCCATTGCGCGGCGACGGCCAACAGGCCGAGGCCCAGTCCGATCGCATAGATGGGATACAGCCTGACCAGTCTTGCGACGAGGAAATCCTTCGGCGTCAGGCCGCCGCTCAGGCGCGGCCCATAGGCGTGGGCGATGACGACGCCGCTGAGAAGAAAAAACAGGTCGACGGCCAGATAGGCCGTGCCCGGCTTGACCTGTTGTCCCGCGATCATCGGAATATGCAGGAGAACGACCATCATCGCCGCCGCCCCGCGCATGCCGTCCAGACTCTCAAATCTCTCAGCCGCCAAGATGTGTCCGATCCGCCGTCATCCCGTGTTGAACCATGGGCGTGAGAGCCGCGCTCGCGCCGCCGCCCACAGCCGCTATCTCATCTTTCGCCCGGCCGCGGTGGACGCCCCGCCAGCGCAGAAGATGACATCATCCTGCAAGGATCACAGCGCCCCGCCCAGTTTTGCCCTCGGTTGATTGAGATTACGTCAATGGGGGGGGAAGGACGTAAACATCCTCTTTCGCCCCGACGAGGACACGATCCGCATCCTCAAACGCGACTTCCTCGCCCACGACATCCCCGTCGAAGTCACCGGCTATATCACCGGCGACAGACGCGTGGCGAAGTTCGAGGCGGCGGCGGTGGATGGGTGGGAGGTGTGAAGGGGGGATTTCGAATTGTTGAATTTTGTTTGGACCACACCCTTTTGTCGATTGTGCGGGCCTGAGCGCGCAAATTGCTTCACATCCTGGGTAGGGTGCCGACCACACTTCAATAATCTGCAGACTCGACTCCCTGTTGTGCTGGTGATTTATTCACCTAATTACAGATGGGGAAGAGATATGGGCGACAAAGCGAATGAAGAACTCGCGAAGCTCGGACAGAAGTCACTGGAGACGGCGGAAAAGGCAGGCGGGTGGATTGATGACGTTTTCGGGAATGGTATTCGGCATGTTGCCGGCGCCTTCGAAGATAGTATGGCTGGATTTCGGATGCGCAATAGAGCGCAAGTGATGGAAAAAACCAGAAAGGCCATCGAAAAAAGCGGCATGGTGGGCAACGTACGTGCACTTGATCCTAGAATTTCGATCCCGCTGTTTGATGCTATTTCTAACGAGAGCGACGATGTGCTTCAACGTGTTTGGGCCGATTACATCCGCAACGCTGTCGATCCGAAGCTGCCAAATCCTGAAAGAGTGGTGATAGACGTTGTCAGACGGCTGGAACCAGCGGATTGGCCTGTCTTAAGAGTGGCATTTGCCCATAAAACTGGAGAACTGACAGCCGCAAATTTCGACATGGAAGAGTCCGCTCTGCAGGCGTCCCTGGACCGATTACATGTGCTTGGACTATTCGAGCATAACGACGGCGGGCTGATCTTTTTGCTGGGAGGTGAAAGTGATCTATCTCGGAAACCCCTTTCGATAACGGTCGACAGGTCTGAATACTCTGCAACCCGGCTTCTTAGAAAGCTGGCTGTCGCAACGTCGCAATGGAGTGATGAGCATGTTTCATGACTTTCGCAGCGGGCTAGCGTTAAAAAATCTTGGGTGGGCTTTAGCAATTGCACCCAGTGACGAGCGGCCCAAGCTAGCCTTCGCCATCGCCGGTTTCGCAGCGTCGCTGCGGTAACAGGGTATGGATGGGTTTCGCCATTTCTTAGCAAGACAACCAATTTCGATCATCTTCAAAGAAGATGACGCGGAAGCCTTGCGTTGTGCCCGTGTCGCTATTGAGGAGGGTAAAGAATATCAGCTCGGCAAAGGATGGCTTGCCAGGGTTGATAAGCCGCATGTGCAAGGCCAGAAACAACATGTGCACTTCTACCAGCGGGGAAAAGAAGTCCACGTATTAAATCTGGACGGAACACCCAGCCATGGGGGCGGCGGAGCAATCCCGTCGTCGGTAAAAACGAAACTGCGAGCAAAAGGTGTAAATCTGAGTGAGAACGCACTTTTGCTTGAAAGCGCCGCCGGTGGGGAGTTTTCCACACCCAAATCGGTAATGCAGTCCCTTCGTTTCCGTTTGAGGCTCGCACAGCTCAGATAGCCCACACCCCTGCATCAACTGAGTTTGTCCAATCAAGAATTTGGCGGCTGCTCAACTTTTGTTGTGCACTGAAATATTGTGGGAGGATCCGTCTCTCATGAATCGAGATTAAGCACGTTTCTGGGCATATGGTCCAATCCCCTCACTTACAAATCGCATTCCCCTGCCGGTTCTTGTAGCACTCTGGCCGCTGCGCCTGATTTTGCTTTTAGTAATACTGTTTGCTCTGACTGTTGGTCCCGGAAAGATCGCCATCGAGATCCCCATTGATGTCGCTTCGGCTCGGCTGGTTTCGAACAGTGCGCGTTTCGCCGAAGGCGCTTACGGGCGAGAGAGTGATTATGGCCAGCATGAGTAAGGCGGCGCGCATGGGGGATCTCCTGATGAAGATCACGGCTCAACTCTACAGCGTCGGCTCCTGTTCCTGCAATCGCCGCCGCAGGTCTTTCGGCGCGGTTGCGGAGAAGGGGCTGGCTTTGATCTCAGGGAGCATGCCGGAAAATGAGACTATATTTTGCGTGCTGCCCGGCCCCTCATCCGGCTGCCGCCACCTTCTCCCCGCGCCTGCGGGGAGAAGGAGGATGTGGCAATGCCGCGGCTCCATCGCCCTTCTCCCCGTTTTACGGGGAGAAGGTGGCGGCAGCCGGATGAGGGGCCGCGCACGCCGTCAACCGCAAACGGAACAAAACCCTCGCGATCGTCATGCTCGGGCTTGTCCCGAGCATCTACAACGCCTTGATTTTGCTTGATGGCTTAGATTCTCGGGACAAGCCCGAGGATGACGACGTTGGAAGAGTTCGACGCCGCAGTCCATGGACTTTAGGGGCTTCTTCAAGAAATCAGACTCTTGGAAATAAATTCATCCCCCACCATCCCACGCCCCTTATCCTATCCCTCGTCCCATCATCGGCTACACCGCGAGGCGTCGCGGCGAGATGGGGCCGGCGCTGGGGGAAGGGGGACGACGTGAACTCTCTTTCTCCGGGGCTTCGAGAAACGACGACCCCCGAACACTGGGGACTTGGCGTGAAAGCGTCCCCCCAGGGTGGCGTCTCGAAAGGGACGTTACAGTAAGGCCCGCTTTAGAGGCGGATTACCCGCAGGCTCGACCTGCGGCGACGAGCGTCAAGTTCGAGGCACAAACCGCCGAATGCGGGGCGCGATGAGCGTCATATTAAAACTAAACAAACGAGGCGTTCTTCGCGCCCCGGCCGAGCCCTTTTGGGCGAAGCGAGACAATGAGGAAAACTCCGGGCGTGATGACGCGGCGGAGGGTTTTGGCGCGCCCGATCCGGATCGCTCGCGGCGATGGGCGCCGCCCACCCTTCCAAAACGGCCCAAATCGCTCTATACCGCGCGCGTCAAACACCGGTTCGTCCGGTTTCTACAAGCACCACCCGCATTCGTTGGCGGGACTGGATAAAGGAAAAGCATATGTCCGTTTCCCTCACTTTCCCCGATGGCTCCGTTCGCGCTTATGACGCCTCCGCAACCGGACGCGACGTCGCCGAGAGCATTTCGAAATCCTTGGCCAAGAAGGCCGTCGCCATCAAGATCGATGGCGCGCTGCGCGATCTCTCCGACGTCGTTGTCGACGGGCGGATCGAGATCGTCACCCGCACCGATCCCGCCGCTCTCGAACTCATCCGCCATGATGCGGCGCATGTGATGGCCGAAGCCGTGCAGGAACTCTGGCCGGGCACGCAGGTCACCATCGGCCCGGTGATCGAAAACGGCTTCTATTACGATTTCTATCGCGACACGCCGTTTACGCCCGACGATCTGCCAGTCATCGAAAAAAAGATGAAGGAAATCATCGGCCGCAACAAGCCGTTCACCCGCGAGGTCTGGTCGCGCGACAAGGCCAAGCAGGTGTTTGCCGACAAGGCGGAAAAGTTCAAGGGCGAGTTGATCGACGCCATTCCCGAGGGCCAGGATCTAAAAATCTATTACCAGGGCGACTGGTTCGATCTCTGCCGTGGGCCGCATATGGCCTCCACCGGCCAGATCGGCACGGCCTTCAAGCTGATGAAGGTGGCCGGCGCCTATTGGCGCGGCGACAGCAACAATCCGATGCTGACGCGCATTTATGGCACCGCCTGGGCTGATCAAGCGGAACTCGACGCTTACCTTCACAAGCTCGCCGAGGCCGAAAAGCGCGACCACCGCAAGCTCGGCCGCGAAATGGATCTCTACCATTTCCAGGAAGAAGGCCCGGGCGTGGTGTTCTGGCATGGCAAGGGCTGGCGCATGTTCCAGACGCTGACCGCCTATATGCGCCGCCGTCTGGCCGGGACCTATGAAGAAGTCAACGCGCCGCAGGTGCTCGACAAGTCGCTCTGGGAAACCTCTGGTCACTGGGGCTGGTATCAGGAAAACATGTTCGCGGTGAAATCCGCGCATGCCTTCACCCATCCCGATGACGAGGAAGCCGATCAGAAGGTTTTCGCGCTCAAGCCGATGAACTGCCCCGGCCATATCCAGATCTTCAAGCATGGCCTGAAGTCCTATCGCGACATGCCGGTGCGTCTGGCCGAATTCGGCCTGGTGCATCGCTATGAAGCCTCGGGCGCGCTGCATGGGCTGATGCGCGTGCGCGGCTTCACCCAGGACGACGCCCACGTCTTCTGCACCGATGAGCAGATGGCGGCGGAATGCCTGCGCATCAACGACCTCATCCTGTCGGTCTATCAGGATTTCGGCTTCGACGAGATCGTGGTCAAGCTGTCGACCCGTCCGGACAAACGCGTCGGCGAGGATGCGCTGTGGGATCGCGCCGAAAGCGTGATGATGGATGTGCTCAAGCAGATCGAACAACAGTCCGAAGGCCGCATCAAGACCGGCATCCTGCCGGGCGAGGGCGCCTTCTATGGTCCGAAATTCGAATATACGCTGAGGGACGCCATCGGCCGCGAATGGCAATGCGGCACGACCCAGGTCGATTTCAACCTGCCCGAACGTTTTGGCGCCTTCTATATCGACAGCAATTCGGAAAAGACCCAGCCGGTAATGATCCATCGCGCCATCTGCGGCTCGATGGAGCGCTTCCTTGGCATTCTCATCGAAAACTATGCCGGCCATATGCCGTTGTGGTTTGCGCCGCAGCAGGTGGTGGTCGCCACCATCACCTCTGAAGCCGATGATTACGCCATGAAGGTGGTGGAGCGTCTGCGTCACGCCGGCCTGTCGGTCGAGGCGGATCTGCGCAACGAGAAGATCAACTACAAGGTCCGCGAACATTCGGTGACCAAGGTTCCGGTGATCCTCGTCTGCGGCAAGCGCGAGGCCGAGGAGCAGACGGTGAACATGCGCCGTCTCGGTTCGCAGAATCAGACGCCCATGGCGCTGGAAGAAGCCATCGCCGCGCTGGTGGATGAGGCGACCCCGCCGGATCTCAAGCGCCGCGCGGCGCGTTGAACGAACGAACCAGACAAAAGTTCCGGCAGGCGTGGACAAAATCCACGCCTGTCGTCATTATGTCACCCTAGGTTCTTATCAGTGTAAGAACTGTAGACGATGATTGTGGAAACGCCCCCGTGAAATTCAAAGAACTGTCCTACGCCAATGAGAGCGACCCGCTTCTCAAGCGCATGGTGATCCGCACCGTCGAGAACCTGTCCGGCCGCGACAAATATGTCGAGATGTACAAGATCTGGCGCTCGGATGTGGTGGGCAAGTCGGACCGGGTGTTTTCCAAAATGCTCGAACTCATCAAGATCGATCTCTCGGTCAAGGGCAACTGGCCGCCCAAGGATCTTCCGGATGGTCCGGTGGTGATGGTCGCCAACCATCCCTATGGCATCGCCGACGGCATCGCCGTGCTGGCGCTTGCCGAACAGCTGGGCCGTCCCTTCAAGGTGCTGATCAACGACCAGCTCTTGAAAATCCCGGAAATGAAGCCCTATTCGCTGCCAATCTGTTTCGACGAGACCAAGGAAGCGCTGGCCATCAATATGGCGACGCGCAACGAGGCGCTCAGGCTGCTCAAGGAAGGCGTCACCATCGTCATCTTCCCGGCCGGCGGCGTCGCCACCGCGCCTAAGGGCTTTGGCCAGGCCGAAGATCTGCCGTGGAAGATGTTCCCGGCCAAGCTGATCCAGTCGGCCAAGGCCAGCGTGCTGCCGATCTATTTCGAAGGCCAGAATGGCTGGCTGTTCCATCTCGTCAGCCGCTTCTCGCTGACGCTGCGCCTGTCGCTGCTGATCCGCGAATTCTGCCAGCTCTCGGGGGAAACGATCTATTCCAATATCGGCCAGATCGTGCCCTGGGACGAGCTGTCGCGCATCCCCGACCGCAAGGCGATCCTGCAATATATTTACGAATCGGTGTTTTCGCTGGGCGAGCGCACAGCGAAGACTGTGTAGTGGCGGACTGACGGATTAGCCGTTGTCCAGCAGCACTTCCACGTCCTGGTTCTTGCCGGGCGCGACGGTGAAATCGCGCTGGTAGATCTTGTCCTTGTGGCGCGCCACGGCGGTGTAGGTCCCCTCGGCGAGGATCACCACCGGAAAGGCGCCGACGCTTTCGCTGACTGAGTCGCCGGAACCTGTCAGGATCGACCAGGCGGTGTCGGCGATGGCTTCGCCGCCTTCCTGCGACACCAGTTTCAGCGCGATCTTGGCGGCCTTGTGCTGCAGCGTCGCCTTGGTCAATTGCCCGGCGCGGATCTGGATGTCGGCGCGGATCGTGGCGTTGATGTCGCCGTAATTGGAAACGATGTGATAGGTGCCCGAATTCAGCCTGACGATCTCGCCCGGCTTGACGTCGCCCATGATCAGGCCGCGCTCGCCATCCTCGCGCACTTCGGTCGAATAGATGTTGAATTTCAATTCGCTGACCGGAATACGGTTGTCGGATCCCGACACCGCGTTCAGCACCACGCCGCCGGCGTCGAGCACCAGTGTCTGCGCCGCGACATCGCCGCTCGCCGGCACGACCAGCTTCTTGGTGGCGCCGGCGCGGCCGAAGGCCACATGCACGAAATATTCGCCCGGCTCGAGTTCGAGGTCGGCGGAGCCGCCCTCGGCGCTGGCGAGCAATGGCAGCTTGCCGTCGGGGCCGGCGATGGGGCGAAACACCCGCCAGGAGAGACCATACTTCATCGGCGCGCCGCCATCGGCCAGGCGAGCCTCGAAATGCACGGGCCGGCCAGTCGACAACAGCGCGTCGCCGCTCGGAGACAGGGGCGAGAAGGCGTTGACGGGGGGCGTCTCTTCCGGCCGCGTGGCCTTGCCCGCCCCGGGCTTGGCTTCATCGGGCCGGCGGCTGGGTTCGATGACGGTGAAAGGATCGGTGTCCTGCGCATGAGCAGGCGCGGCGGGGCCGGCAATCATGACGGCGAGGGCCGCTGGCGCGAATGAGGCGATGATGACGGTCTTCATTTCCGAGCTTGACTCTCCGTTCGCGGCGGATCACTTCTCCCGCAAGCTGGACAGGATTTCAAGTCCGACCTTGTCGTCGCAATAGAGGCAATATGAAGACCGATATCACGCTGATCGATTATCTCCGCACCCGCCGCTCCATTCCAGCCTTCCAGATGCGCGAACCCGGGCCGTCGAAGGACGAGGTCGAGGCCATGCTGACGCTGGCGAGCCGCGTGCCCGACCATGGCAAGCTCGCCCCCTGGCGCTTCATCGTTTATGCCGGGCCCGTCCGCGAGCGGATCTCGCTTGAACTGTGCGCCATCCGCAAGGCTGGTCAGCCGGATCTGTCGGAAGAGATGGTCAAGGTCGAGGAAACCCGCTTCACCCGCGCTCCGGTGGTGGTGGCGGTCATTTCCCGCGCCGCCCCGCATGCGAAAGTCCCGGAATGGGAACAGGTGATGTCGGCGGGCGCCGTCTGCCTCAACCTGCTGATGGCGGCCAATGCGCATGGCTATGTGTCGAACTGGCTTTCGGAATGGATGGCCTTCGATGAACGCGCTTTTCCGACCCTCGGCGTTCAGCCGGGCGAGAAGGTGGCGGGTTTCATTCATATCGGCTCGACCGATTTCCCCGTCGTCGACCGGCCGCGTCCCGAGCTTTCCGACATTGTGAGCTGGGCGGAGTAGGTCCATGTTCTACAGGGCCGACAGCCGCGATCACGGTCTGCCGCATGACCCGTTCAAAGCGATCGTCGCGCCCCGCCCGATCGGCTGGATCGGCACGCGCGGCGCCGATGGAAGCCGCAATCTCGGCCCTTACTCCTTTTTCAATATCGTCAGCGATACGCCGAAGATCGTGATGTTCTCGTCGTCGGGTTACAAGCATTCGGCCCGCAATGCCGAGGAAACCGGCGTCTTCACCGTCAATTACGTCAGCGCTGATCTCGTGGAGGCGATGAACGCCTCGTCCGCCGCTGTGCCCTATGGCGTCGATGAATTCGGTCTCGCCGGCCTGACAGCCGTCCTGGGCGAGATGGTCGACGCGCCCTATGTGGCCGAGGCCAAAGCCGTGCTTGAATGCCGGGTCACGCAGATCCTCCGCCCCCGAGATCTCGGCGGCAAGGAGACGGATGCGCATATGGTGTTCGGCCAGGTGGTCGGCATTCGCATCGATGACGCGGTTATCCGAAACGGCCGCTTCGACGTGGCGCTCGCCCGTCCCGTGACGCGGCTGGGCTATATGGACTATGCCGAAGCCGGCCCGCTGTTCGAGCTTGCGCGACCGAAGGTCGGCTGACGCTTACCCAATACAGGCGCCCGCGAAGCCGAGCGAGCGGGCTTTTTCCTCCAGTTCCGGATTTGTATCAGCCTGCCAGTCGAACGCGGCGCAGCCTGCGGCGGCGGCGGCGTAGAGCAGTTGCAGGCCCGCCTGATCGAGAAGCGGCGAGGGGTCGCTGCAGCCCAGGCTCTTTCGGAGCGCCGGACGATCCCAGGTCAGGCCGATGAGTCGTGGCGAGGCGATCATCGGTTTGCGCAGGGCGAGGACGGCGCGGGCGGTATCGGCCATGCTGGCGACAACTGGCGTTTCACCTTCAACGACGCCCAGTCGCGCCTCGGCGACCCGCAAGGCGGTTTCCACTCGTTCGATTCCCGCAAGTCCGTCGCAGCGGCGGATGAGCAGACCGTCGTTTGGCGCGGCCAAGACCGTCTGAAGATCGACTGCAAGATGCTCCGACTCGCCGTTGACGACCGCCAGCACAAGGTCCTGTCGGTCCGTCTGAAACCAGTGGAGCCTCGACAGCGCCGTTGCCGGATCGGAGTCTGCGCTCATGATGCCGCTCTTCCCATAGAGTTAACCGCCCCTCTCCAAACATGGTGAACCAATCTTAAACTTTTGCCGGATAGGCTCAATTCAGTACAGGGCGCGAGTCTGGGAGTCGGGCGTGATCATAGAGACGTTTATGCGTTGGGCGGAAAAGGCGAAAGCGTCTGAACGCGCAAAGGCGGCCAATGCGCTCGGCCGCGCCTATCTTCATTCCACGATGGATGTTCATGAGCGACACGCAGCGTTGCTCGCCATGACCTGGCTGCTCGACGATGCCTCGCCAAAAGTGCGGCTTGCGCTCGCCCAGGCGTTGGGCGGCGCAGACCAGGCGCCACGACCGGTCATTCTTTCCCTTTGTCTCGATCAGCCGGAAATCGCCGCCGAAGTGATCGGCCGGTCGCCGATCCTGTCGGACATCGATCTGGTCGATCTCGCCGCCCGCGGCGATGGCGTCACCCGAGCCCTGATCGCCTCGCGCTACGTGCTGACCCAGCCGGTCTGCGCGGCGATCGCCGAGATCGGCGATGAGGCGGAAATCGAGATCATGCTCGCCAATCCCGGCGCCATCGTCACCCGCCATAGTCTGCGGCGCATCGCCGAGCGGCATGCCGCATCGGCGATTCTGCGCGACATGCTGCTCGATCGCGAGGAACTGCCGCTCGACGCCCGCCATCGGCTGGCGCTCAGCCTGTCGGAGGCGTTGGGCGAAAGCGACCTGATGCGCAATATTCTTGGCCCCCGCCGCTCCGAGCGCCTGTTGCGGGAAGCCTGCGAAGAGGCGACCGTGGCGCTGGCCGGCGTCGCGGACGCGAGCGACATGCACAGCCTGATCGACCATCTCGCCGAACAGGAATTCCTCACCCCGGCTTTCCTGATGCAGGCGCTCTGCCTCGGCAAGATCGATTTCTTCGCGACCGCCATCTCGCACCTCTCAAGCCTGCAGGAAAAGCGGGTCCGCTCAATCCTCGCCGACGGCCGCTGGCACGCGATTCGCGTGCTTTACGAGGCGGCGGGACTTGCGCGGGAAATGTCGGAAGTGTTCGTGGAGGCGACGCTGGAATGGCGCCGTCAATCGATCGAGCCGCACGCCACCGGTTTCAGTGCAGTCGCGACACGGCTGGTTGAGCGATTCCGCAGCCGCAAGGCGGTCGGCGAATTGTCGAGCCAGTTGATCGACATGGTCGAACGACTGCACTTCGTCGAACAACGTCAGTCGGCGCGCGCCTATGCCTCTTTCCTCGCGGTCGAGGCGGCATAAGCGGTACAAAGTCTGCCCTATCTGACTTTAGAGAGCGAAATCTGTTGGACCGAACGCAAAGGGGCGCTGTGACGCGCCCCTTTCCCTGTCGTGTATCAGCGTTCAAACCAATCCGAACAAAGCTGGATCTCAGGAATTGCCCTGCTTCCGTGATCCCGATTGTTTTCGAGCCGAGCCGGTCCGGCGTCGGCTCGAAAGCTGGGATCAAAGGATGAAGTCGTCGGAGGTCAGACGTCGGGTTCCGTCGATATGCAGTACGAAATCCGCCTTGGCGTCGCCATTCATGTCTGCTTCAACATAGGTTTCCTTGTTTTCGGAGTAGACCCGCAACTGACCCGAACGTCCCGAAAAGTCCTTGTCGCCGATGACGGAGAACGACTGGTTGCCGTTCTTCGCAACGTTGGCGTCCAGGGCTTGAAGATCGATCAAATCGCCCCCGCTCACGGAGAAATCGGTGATCGTGTCGGCCTTTCCGGCGCGCTTGCCCGAGTCACCCTCTGCAAAGACGAATGTGTCCGCGCCAGATCCGCCCTGCAGGGTGTCGATGCCCGCGCCGCCGACCAGGACGTCGTCGCCCAGGCCGCCGGTCAAGCTGTCCGCGCCACGCCCGCCTTCGAGCCTGTCGCCGCCCAAACCGCCGAACAGCGAGTCTGCTCCGCCTCCGCCCGTAAGCGTATCGTTCCCCTGATAGCCGTAAAGCATGTTGCTGTTGGCCGTGCCGGAGATCGCGTTGGCGAGAGCGTTGCCGTGACCTTCATGAGCGGAACCGCGAAGCGCGAGATTCTCGACATTGCCGCTCAGGCGGAAGCTATCCGCCCAGCTGCGAACCTGATCAGATCCGGCGGCGGTGCTTTCACTGACCGCATCGCCGGCGTCGTCGACGACATAAATGTCGTCGCCCGCCCCGCCAGACATGTCATCGGCGCCGGCGCGACCGTTGAGGATATTGGCCCCGTCATTGCCGATGAGGGTGTTCGAGAGGCTGTTGCCCGTGGCGTCGATCGCCTCGGAGCCTTCGAGCTCCAGGGATTCGAGATTGTCCCCGAGCGTGTAGGAGATCTGGGCGCGAACGAGATCACGGCCCTCATTGGCGGCTTCGACAACCGAATCTCCGACGCTTTCGACGACATAGACGTCGTCGCCTTTGCCGCCGGCCAGCGTGTCCGAACCTGCAAGCCCGTCGAGCGTGTTGGCGCCGTCATTGCCGGTGAGGGTGTTGTCGAGTTCCGAGCCCGTGGCGTCGATATCCAGGTCACCGATCAGGGACAAGTTTTCGAGCGCTGCTCCGAGCGTGTAGCTGATGCTGGACCGAACTTGGTCGCTGCCGGCATCCGCCTCTTCAGTGACGACGTCGCCTTCGTCATCGATCACATAGGTGTCGTCGCCCAATCCTCCGGCCAGCCTATCTGCGCCTGCCGCGCCATCAAGCACATTGGCGCCGTCATTGCCCTTGAGGCTGTTGGCGAGGTCGTTGCCGGTCGCGTCAATATCGCCGACGCCGCCCAATTCGAGCGTTTCGATGTTGGACGAGAGGACGTAGCTTGCCGTCGAGACAACCGTGTCGCTGCCGGCGTCGGCGTTTTCGGTGATGACATCGTTTTCCGCATCGACGACATAGGCGTCGTCGCCCTTGCCGCCGCGCATCTCGTCTTCGCCCGCGCCGCCGTCGAGCGTATCGGAGCCGGATGCGCCGATCAGCACGTCGTCGCCGGCGCCGCCGGCGAGCGCATCGTCGAGAACGCCGCCATCGAGATAGTCGGTTCCGTCGCCGCCGATGATCGTATCTGCGCCGCCGAAGCCGTAGATCGCGTAGCCCTGGACATCGTCGGAAAGCTCGCCTGCCAACAGCGTCTCGCCGGAATCGCTCGACCCGATGATGACTTCGCGCCCGTCATCCTCGAGCGGAATGAGGATCGGCCCGGTGGCCCAGGTGCCTTCCGCCTGTTCGGTGGCGAGGCGGCCGTGATTCATGTTTCCCCAGCCATAGACATTGCCGTCCTCATCGACCGCGAAGGCGTGATTGGCGCCGCCGGAGATCGAGACGATATTGACCCCGTCGAGCGCTTCGATCTGCGTCGGCGCGACCAGAATGTCGTCGTCGCCGGTCGTCCGCTCCAGCCCGAGCCAACCTTCGTCATTGCGTCCCCAGGACCAGACTTGACCGTCTGCCGTGAGCGCCACGACCCAGCGCGAGCCGATATGGATGTCGACGACATTGTCCGGCAGGCCCTCGATGACGGTAGGGGTGGCGGAATTTTCCGTGTCGGCATTGGTGATCAGGCCATCGACGATATCGCCCTTGACCAATTGACCATAGTCCGACTGGCCCCAGCCATAGACCGTTCCATCCTCGGTAATGGCGAAAGACGTGTTGGTGCCGGCGATCACCTTGGTCACCGTGCCGGGGATATCGACAAGCAGCGGTGTTTCGGAACGACGGACAAAGCTCCCGTCATCCTGCACGCCCTCTGGCCCCAGTTGGCCCTGAACATTGGAGCCCATCGCATAGACTTCGCCGCTTTCCGTGAGCACGAGCGCATAGGACGTGCCCCAATCGATCGAAGCGACTTTTTCGCCGCCGAAGGAGGAGGCGGCAACGGCGACCGGCGTCCCCTGATTGGTGAGATTGCCGATGCCGAGCTGGCCGTTGGTGTTCTGGCCCCAGGCATAGAGAACGCCTTCGTCGGAAATCGCGTAGCTCGCGCCATTGGCCATGTAGATCTGTTCGATCTTGACGCCATCGAGGCCGGTCACCTTGACCGGGGTCAGCACTTCGTAATTGCTGGTGTCGCCTTGTCCGAGTTTGCCGAGATTGTTGTCCCCCCAGACATAAACTTCGCCCTCTGCAGTGAGGAAGGCGCCGTGCAGCATGCCCGCCGAAATCGCCACGATTTCGTCAGTGAAACCCTCGGGCAGGTTGATCGCGCCGATATCGCCCCAGGCGACGCCAGTGTCGGTGACTTCACCGCGGCCGAGCTGACTCTCATTGTTTTCGCCGGCGGTGTAGACGACGCCGTCCTTGAAGAAAATCGAATAGTGATTGCCGCCTTGAGCCAGTACGGTCATGGGTCTCTCCTGTTTTTGTTGTTTGGGTTTTTTCGGCGCGCAGGCCGAGTGTTCAGCCGCCTGTCGGGCTTATTCCGCCATTGTCGACAAGCAGGGTTGATCTGGTGGCTGCCGAAAGCGTCGACAGCGCGATAAGAAAGGCCGCGGCCGTCGCCGCGCCATAGGCGAAGAGAATCACCCACATCGGCACGACGAAGTTCAACTGTGGCGCGGCGCCGAGTATGATCGGGGTGACCCAGGATATCGCGGATATGGCGGCGCAAAGCGCGAATAACCGCCTGGTCCGCGTCGGCGCCGCCGTAAAGGCAGGCTTGCCGGTCAAGCCGCGCAACGCAGGCAGAACCCGCCAGTGGATCAACGCGCCGTTGGCGGTCAAGATCGACACGATAACGATCTTGGCGAAAATCTTGGGATTGGCGAGTTTGGCCGGATCCGATGCGGCGTAGAATGCAAGAAAGCCCAGGCCGGACATCCACAGAACCAGAAGTCCGAAGCTCACGAAGCGCGAGGCCCAGACGATCAGATCCAGGTCATCGTCATTCAATCCGGCATAGGCCTTCCTGTTGACGAAGAAATCGATGAACAGCGCGAAGCCCAGGCCGAACACCAGTCCGGCGAAATGCAGCAGACGCAAGGATGTGCGGATCAAGGACAGGATGAACGGGTCCGAAAGCCATAGCGGCGCCGTTCCGGAAAATGCAAGTTGCATCACGGCAAAACGTTCTTTGGTTGTGCATGAATGGCTATCAGCCGGAAAATAACCGGGTACTTGCTGTTTTCATGTCCGTTTTCGACAGAGCTGCGGCCTACAAAACATGAGTAAAATAATCAAGGAATAATTTACTGATCTTTACATATTTTAACGCGCCTGCGTCGGATCACGCCAGAGCGCATGTATCCGCCCGCGTTCTGGCGCCCGCTTTAAGGCGTCATGCTTTAGGGAACAACCTTCTTCGCCACCCAGGAATAGGTGTCGGTGACGACATGCACCGGAGTCTCGATTGATTTTTGCAGCGCCGCGCGACTTGGGACGGCGCGCCCGAACAGCGCCTTGGCGCGCGCCATAAGACCTTTGTGATCATCCTTGTGCGCGGGCGGCGGCACCGGCGCTACCGAGGCCTCGGCGACATCCGACAGCGGCTCGATATCTTCGCCAACATCCGCAGTTTGGCAGATCGCAGCCACGACGGGTTTGTTGACATTTTGGTAGCGCTTGAGAACGTCTTCGGACGCCGCGTCGCAGGCGGCGATGGTGCGCCACTCTTCGGCAACCGACGCCACCGGCGTGCAATGCACACCGGAATCATCGCAACCGAGAATGCTCATGACGATGAATGCGGCCTTCATGGCAGTTCCTTTCCGCCCCCGTCATCCGGCTCGCATGCAATCATGGTGTTTTCATGAAACGAATTTCAGCGCTTCGCGGATCATCTCGGCGTTGTGGGCGAGCTTGCCGCCGTCCTCCATCTTGCCGCCATGCGGCTTCAGCGGCACGCCGTCCTTGATCGGGATGACATGGACATGCAGGTGGAACACCGTCTGGCCGGCGGCGGTCTCGTTATACTGCACGATCTTGACGCCATCGGCGTGGAACGCCTTCTTGGCGGCGCGGGCGATCTTCTGCACGGTCGGCATCAGCCACATGAAAGTGGTGGGATCGGCATCCAGCAGGTTGCGCGACGGCGTCTTGGGAATCACCAGCGCATGCCCCTCGGCCTGAGGCATGATGTCCATGAAGGCCAGCGTGTGCTCGTCCTCATAGATGGCGTGGCACGGAATCTGACCCTTCAGGATCTTCGAGAAAATGTTTTCGGGATCGTAGGGAATGGTTCCGGGCATGCGCGTTCTCCTCAGCCTGATCTGGGAAATTTGCGCCCGAAACGATTTGTTTTCAAGCCGCTAAGGCGGCAATTCACTCTTCTTCGGCCCCGCTTTTGCGGAACGGGCTGTGTTCTGTCAAATAGGAGCCGATCGCCTCGACTTCGGCGCGCTCCTGCCTGAGATAATCGTGCACCGCCCGCCTGAGGCCGGGATGGGAAATGTAATGCGCCGAATGGGTGGTGACCGGCAGATAGCCGCGCGCCAGCTTGTGCTCGCCCTGCGCGCCGGCCTCGACCGTCTTCAGGCCGCGGGCAAGCGCGAAATCGATGGCCTGGTGGTAGCAGACCTCGAAATGCAGGAACGGGTGATCCTCAATGCAGCCCCAATGGCGGCCATAAAGCGCATCGGCCCCGATGAAATTGATCGCGCCCGCCACATAACGCCCGTCGCGCTTGGCCATGACCAGAAGGATGTCGTCGGCCATACGCTCGCCGATCAGCGAATAGAAACTGCGGGTGAGATAGGGCCGGCCCCATTTGCGGCTGCCGGTGTCCATGTAGAAGGCGTAGAACTGATCCCAGACGTCTTCGGTCAGGTCCTTGCCGGTGAGCCAGTCGATGGAAATGCCGTTTTCCAGCGCCGAACGCCGCTCTTTCCGGAGCGCCTTGCGTTTGCGCGAGGCGAGCGTTTCGAGAAATTCGTCGTGATTGGCGTAGCCGGCATTGTGGAAATGGAATTGCTGGTCGGTGCGATGCAGGAAGCCCTGCGCCTCCAGCAGCCGCCATTCTTCATCGGGCAGGAAAGTCGCATGCGCCGAGGACAGGCCGAGTTCGTCGGTCTCGGCGCGCAGCGCGGCGGCAAGGCGGCGCATGAGGTTAGGTCGATCCTCGCCTTCTGCCGTGAGCAGGCGAGGGCCCGTCGCGGGCGTGAACGGCGCGGCGACCTGAAGCTTGGGATAATAGCGGCCGCCGGCGCGCTCAAAGGCCTGCGCCCAGCCATGGTCGAAGACATATTCGCCCTGGCTGTGGCTCTTGAGGTAACCCGCCACAGCCCCGACCAGCCGGCCATCCTGTTCGAGAATGAGATGACGGCCCATCCAGCCGGTCGCCGCCACCGCCGAGCCCGATTCCTCAAGCGAAGAGAGATAGGCGTAGGAGGCGAAAGGATTGTAGCCGGGCCCGTCGCGGCGGGCGCCGGTCAACTGGCCCCAGGCTTCGGGGTCGATATCCCGGAAACTCTGGACCATCAGCGTCTTCATGCGGCCTGCGCCTCCGGGCTGAATCCTTCGAAGGTGATCTGGTCGACATGGGCGTCGGAATGCGCCTTGATTTCTGGCGTCCGCACAGTCCAGGAGATCACCGGAATGCCGCGTGCTTTCTGCTCGCTGATAAAGGCGTTGGGCAGATGCATGACATTGTAGGAGATGAAGTCGAGCCCATGCGCCATCGCCTTGCGGTGAATGTCGAACTCACTGTCTTTCACGCCTTCGGCCGTGAGGCCGACTGGGTAGGGGCTTTCGAGCGCCTTCAACTCTTCAAGCAGCCAGGTGTCGAAGCTCATCAGCGCGACGTCGCCTTCATAACCTTCGAGCGTATCGAGCACCGATGACGCGAAGCCTTCGTCGTCGCCTTCTCGGCCCTTGAGTTCCAGCACCAGCGGCACGCGGCCCTTGACCAGCCGGAGCAGCGCTTTGAGCGACGGCACCTTGTCCTTCGTGCCGCCGATCGAGATCAGGCCGAGTTCGCCGGATGTCTTGTCGCGCACGTCACCCTTGAAGTTGCACAGCCGCTGCATGTCGTCGTCGTGGAAGACCACGGGCGTGGCGTCGGCGGCGTATTGCAGATCGCATTCGATGGCGTAGCCGCCAGCGATCGCCGCCTCAAACGCCGACAGCGTGTTTTCCCAGACCGCCTTGTTGCCGTCATGCAGGCCGCGATGGGCAATGGGGCGGCGTATGACGAAAGATGCGTCGGTCATGACTTCACTTCCAGGATGGCGTCGATTTCCACCGCGGCGTTGAGCGGCAGGGCGGAAACGCCATAGGCGGCGCGGGCATGCTTGCCGGCCTCGCCCAGCACGTCGGCGAGGAAATTTGACGCGCCGTTAGCGACCAGATGATGCTCATAAAAATCGGGTGCAGAGGAAACCATGCAGCTTATACGCACGACGCGGGTGATCCGGCTCAGATCGCCGCCGAGCGCGGCCTTGGCCTGGGCGAGAATGTTGATCGCGCAGTTCTTGGCCGCCTCCTGGGCTTCTGACACAATGACGCCGGCCCCGAGTTGGCCGGTATGGGAGAGTTTGCCGTCGACGAGCGGCAATTGTCCCGAAATAAACAACTGATTGCCGCTTTGCATGAAGGGCACGTAATTGGCCGCCGGCGCAGCCGCCTGCGGCAGGGTCACGCCGAGTTGTTCGAGTTTCGCGTCGATCGCGTTCGCCATGGTCGTCCTCGCCTTCCGATGATTTTAGTTTGCCGATCCTGGCGGATCGTTTACTTCCAGTGAAGCTGATGCTCTTACTTAATCGCAATAAGATGCGGCGCAACAGGAGAATTGCATGATTTCGCGGCGTGGATTTTCAGCGGCGATCCTCTCGGTTTTGGCTGCCTCCAGCCTGACGCCGGCCTTTGCGCAGACGCCCGCGGGCCTTGTGCCGCATCGCGCCGTCTACAATCTCGAACTCGCCGAGGCGTCGGAAAGATCCGGCATTTCCAATATGTTCGGGCGAATGGTCTATGAATTCACCGGCTCGGCCTGCGCGGGCTGGCGGGTGAATTTTCGTTTCGTGACCCAACTCGATTCGGGCGGCGAGAAGAAGACCACCGACCAGCAGAGTTCGACCTTCGAAGATCCAAAGTCCGGCCGTTTCGAATTCGAATCGCGCACCTACAACGAGGATCGGCTGGAGAAGGAAGTGAACGGTTTCGCCGAGCGAAATCCCGAGGGTATCGCGGTCGACATCACCTCGCCCGAAGAAAAGCAGGTGGATCTGGCCAACGCCCGCTTTCCGACCCAGCATACGCTCGACGTGCTGAATATCGCCGCCAAGGGCCAGCATTTCTACGAGGCCCGGATCTTCGACGGCTCCGATGATGGCGACAAGACGCTGGCGACCTCCACTGTGGTCGGTTCGCCGGTTGCGACAGAGGCGGACGCCAAGGATCTCAAGGCGATCGGGGCGTTGAAGGATGAAAAGGCATGGCCCGTGACCATCGCCTATTTCGACGATGGCAAGATGTCGGACGCGTTGCCGAACTACCGCATGTCCTTCAAGCTCTATCCGAACGGCGTCTCTCGCGACCTGACCATGGATTACGGCGATTTTGTCCTCAAGGGCAGCCTGGTCAAGCTCGACATGCTGCCAGGAGAAACCTGCAAGAGCAAATGAGCGGCATTTGGGGCGCCGAATCCTAAAAACTCGGCGCCATCGCTTGCAATCCCGGGCGTTTCGGTTTAAGGCGCGCCCATTCCACACGTGAAGTCGGGCCTTGCCGGGAGAAATCCGGTCTGGTCCACCCGGTGGCGGGGCAACCTGCTTCAAGCTTCACGGAGGTTCAACCGGAAAAGGAGTCAGAGGCATGGCATTGCCCGATTTTTCTATGCGCCAGTTGCTTGAAGCAGGCGTTCATTTTGGTCACCAGACCCATCGCTGGAACCCGAAGATGAAGAAGTACATCTTCGGCGATCGCGGCGGCATCCACATCATCGATCTGGCGCAGTCCGTGCCGATGCTCAGCCAGGCGCTGAAGCTGATCAGCGACACCGCTGCAAATGGCGGTCGCGTCCTGTTCGTCGGCACCAAGCGTCAGGCGTCTGACCTGATCGCCGACGCCGCCAAGCGTTCGGCCCAGTATTACGTCAACTCCCGCTGGCTCGGCGGCATGATGACCAACTGGAAGACCATTTCCAACTCGATCCAGCGTCTGCGCAAGGTTGACGAAATCCTCGCCTCCAACGGCACGGGCTATTCCAAGAAGGAACGCCTGAACCTCGAGCGCGAACGCGAAAAGCTTGAAAAGGCTCTCGGCGGCATTCGCAACATGGGCGGCACGCCGGACCTGATGGTTGTCATCGACACCAACAAGGAAAAGATCGCCATCGACGAAGCCAAGCGTCTGGGCATCCCGGTCGTCGCCATCATCGACTCCAATTGCGATCCGGACCTGATCGACTATCCGATCCCCGGCAATGACGACGCCTCGCGCGCCATCGCTCTTTACTGCGACCTGTTCGCCCGCGCGGCTCTCGACGGCCTGTCCCGTCAGCACGCCGCCTCCGGTCAGGACCTCGGCGCCGTTTCCGAGCCGATCGCAGAGCCGGCTCTGGCCGACGCCTAATATCGACATGGGCAGGCTACGGCCTGCCCAGAGACTTCAGGGCAAAGGTCCCGGCGGTAACCGTCCGAGGCCTTTGCCTTTCTGATATCCAGGACTGCGTTCGACGATTGCGGCGCCGGGCTCCATGAGGGTCTGTCACATGCCTGTCACGCGTCTGGTTAAACTCCGTCCGCAAAGCGCGGCCCGCTGAATTCATCTGGAAGCACGGCGCGGTTCGCCGACATGAAAGAGGTTTGAAATGACTGTTATCTCGGCTGAAATGGTCAAGGTCCTGCGCGAAAAGAGCGGCGCGGGCATGATGGATTGCAAGAGGGCGCTCGCCGAAACCAATGGCGACATGGAAGCCGCCATCGACTGGCTGCGCGCCAAGGGCATCGCCAAGGCCGACAAGAAGTCCGGCCGCACCGCCGCTGAAGGCCTGATCGGCATCGTTTCGGGCGGCACGAAGGCTGTCGCCGTCGAGCTGAACTCCGAAACCGACTTCGTTGCCCGCAACGAAGCGTTCCAGGAACTCGTTCGCGGCGTCGCCGCTGTCGCGCTTTCCACCGACGGCACTGTCGAAGCTGTGTCCAAGGCGACCTATCCCGCCACCGGCAAGTCGGTTGAAGACACGATCAAGGACGCTATCGCTACGATCGGCGAAAACATGACGCTCCGTCGCTCGGCGCTGCTGCATGTCGAGCATGGCGTGGTCGCCACCTATATCCACAACGCCGCCGGCGACGGCATCGGCAAGCTCGGCGTGCTCGTTGCGCTGAAGTCCGTTGGCGACAAGGAAGTTCTGACCTCCATCGGTCGTCAGATCGCCATGCACATCGCCGCCACCAACCCGCTGGCCATCCGCTCCGAAGAAGTCGATCCGGCTGTCGCCGAGCGCGAACGCAATGTGTTCATCGAGCAGGCCCGCGAATCCGGCAAGCCGGACGCGATCATCGAAAAGATGGTCGATGGCCGCATGCGCAAGTTCTTCGAAGAAGTCGCGCTGCTGTCGCAGGCTTTCGTGATCAACCCGGACATCACGGTCGGCCAGGCCGTCAAGGACGCTGAAAAGCTCGCCGGCGCCGAAATCGAAGTGACCGGCATGGTCCGTCTCCTGCTCGGCGAAGGCGTCGAGAAGGAAGAGACCGATTTCGCAGCAGAAGTCGCTGCTGTCGCCAAGAAGTAAGACTTAGCGAACCTTTATTCAAAAGGTCGAAACGAAACCGAAGGGCATTGCGTGACAACGCGATGCCCTTCGTGTATCCGGCAAGACCACAGGATGATTCCGACCGGAGTCGTCGACGCTTGGTCGCGCCTAGGTCCGGCCTGACGCGGTCTCCGCTTCTGGGAAGCGATGTCGGACCGTTGCGTGACAAACCAGATGTTCGGGAGATGACATGACTTCCACCCCACTTTACAAACGGGTGCTTTTGAAAGCCTCCGGCGAAGCGCTCATGGGCAGCCAGGGCTTCGGCATCGATGTGGCGGTCGCTGACCGCATCGCCAATGACATCGCCGAAGCGCGCAAGCTCGGCGTCGAGGTCGGCGTCGTCGTGGGCGGCGGCAATATTTTCCGCGGCGTCGCCGTAGCCTCCAAGGGCGGCGATCGCGTCACCGGCGACCATATGGGCATGCTGGCCACCGTGATCAACGCGCTGGCGCTCGCCACCTCGCTGCGCAAACTCGACATCGACACCGTCGTGCTCTCGGCCATCGCCATGCCGGAAATCTGCGAGAGCTTCTCCCAGCGCGCGACGCTCTATCACCTGTCGCTTGGTCGCGTGGTGATTTTCGCCGGCGGCACCGGCAATCCGTTTTTCACCACTGATTCGGCCGCCGCGCTGCGCGCCGCCGAAATAGGCGCCGAGGCCATTTTCAAAGGCACGCAGGTCGACGGCATCTATTCCGCCGATCCCAAGAAGGTGCCCGACGCCACCCGCTTCGATGAATTGACCCATTCCGAAGTGCTGGAAAAGGGCCTGGCGGTGATGGACGTCGCCGCTGTTGCGCTGGCGCGCGAAAACCACATTCCGATCATCGTCTTCTCGATCCACGAAGACGGGGAATTCTCGCGGATCTTGACGGGCGGCGGACGCCGCACCATCGTCAAGGACGCCTAAAATCAACTGGATGGCTGCCTGTCGCGGGGGCGACGGGCCGGATTTTGAAAACGGGAGCTGGTTATGAGCTTGAAATTCGATCTCAAGGAGTTGAAGCGTCGCATGGAGGGCGCCGTGACGGCGTTCAAGAGCGATATCGCTTCACTGCGCACCGGCCGCGCCTCGGCCAATATTCTCGATCCCGTGCAGGTGGAAGCCTATGGTTCGCGCATGCCGTTGAACCAGGTGGCCAATATCACCGTGCCCGAGCCCCGCATGCTCGGCGTGTCGATCTGGGACAAATCGATGGTCAAGGCGGTCGAAGTCGCGATCCGCGAATCGAATCTCGGCCTCAATCCGATCATCGAAGGCCAGAACATGCGCATTCCGCTGCCGGAGCTCAACGAAGAGCGGCGCAAGTCGCTCGTCAAGGTCGCGCATGACTATGCGGAAAAAGCCAAGGTCGCGGCCCGCCACGTCCGTCGCGACGGCATGGACGCCCTTAAAAAGGCCGAAAAGGACGGCGACATGAGCCAGGACGACAGCCGGTCCAATTCCGAAAAGGTCCAGAAGATGACCGACGACACCATTTCGGAGATCGACCGCTTGCTTCAGGATAAGGAAAAGGAAATCATGCAGGTCTAACGACGGGCATGATGGGCGGGATCGAACGGCGGGCTTATTCTCATGAATAAAATAGAGACGGTGAAGATCCCCAGGCACGTCGCCATCATCATGGATGGCAACGGGCGCTGGGCCCAGAGTCGCGGCCTGCCGCGCGCCATGGGCCACCGCAAGGGGGTCGAGGCCGTCCGCGAAGCCGTTCGGGTGGCCGGCGACACCGGCGTGGGCTTTCTGACCCTGTTCGCTTTTTCCTCCGAGAACTGGACGCGTCCGGAAACCGAGGTCAACGACCTTATGGGTCTGCTGAAGGCCTTTATCCGTCGCGATCTCGCCGAACTGCACGGCGAAAATGTCCGGATCCGGATCATCGGCGCGCGCGACAATCTGCGCGGCGATATCCTGCCGCTGCTGATCGAGGCGGAAGAGACCACAAAGGCCAATACCGGCCTGACGCTGGTGATCGCCTTCAATTACGGCGCGCGCGACGAGATCGCCCGGGCGGCCCGAAAACTGGCCGAGCAGGTGGCGGCGGGCGTGTTGCGCCCCGATCAGATCGACGCCGTGGCGCTCGACGCACAGCTCGACACCCAGGGCATCCCAGACCCGGATCTGGTGATCCGCACCTCGGGCGAGGAGCGGCTGTCGAACTTTTTGCTTTGGCAGGCCGCTTATGCGGAGCTGCTGTTCGTGCCCGAATACTGGCCCGATTTCACCCGCGACGTGTTCTACCGCGCGCTCGCTGTCTATGCCGGTCGTGAACGGCGCTATGGCGGCATCGCCGCGGCTGCGGTGACCGGATGACCCGGGAACTGAAACTCCGCATCGTATCCGCCATTGTTCTCGCGCCGCTCGTTCTCCTGGCCACCTGGCAGGGCGGCATCTATTTCCGATTGTTGTCGGCGCTGATCGGATTGCTGATCTTCTACGAATGGTCGACCATGACCGGGCTGGCGGCGTCGCGATTCGGTTTTGTGTTCGGCTGGGCGGCGACTGCCCTGATCATGTTCGAGACGGCGTTTCGCTCCATAGAGACGGCGCTCGTGCTGCTGTTGGGATTCAGCCTGACGGCGCTGATTCTGGCGCTGCTGCGCCGGTCCAGCTGGTGGCTGCCTGGCGGCGTCTTCTATGCCGGCCTGTCGGGCGTCTCGCTCGCGGCGTTGCGCGGCGGCGATCGCGACGGGTTGATCACCATGCTGTTTCTGTTCGCCGTGGTCTGGGCGACCGACATCTTCGCGTATTTCATCGGACGCGCCATCGGCGGGCCGAAGCTCGCGCCGGCGATATCGCCGGGCAAGACCTGGTCGGGGGCGATCGGCGGGGCGATCTTGGCCATTGTGGCGGGCTATGGCGTCATCGCCGCCGCCGGCGAAACCGTCAGCCTTTGGCTGGCGCCGATCATTCTGGCGCTGTCGGCGGCGTCGCAATGCGGCGATCTGTTCGAATCCTGGGTGAAGCGCCGCTCGGGCGTCAAGGATTCGAGCCGTCTGATTCCCGGTCATGGCGGAGTGATGGACCGGGCCGACGGACTGGTGGCGGCTTGCTTCCTTGCCTTCATCGGCGGCCTTGCGCTGTCGGTGGTCAATGGCGGCTGGATGGCCGACGCCGGAAAGCTTGTGACCGGCCCCTGAACATCCTAAGTAAGCGCAACCCGCTTTAAGGAGGCGCAAGCCCAATGATCGTGATTGCCGATTTTTTCTCGACGCTGTTTGGATATGTGCTGCCTTTTCTCGTCGTGATCTCGCTGATCGTCTTCGTGCACGAGATGGGGCATTATCTGGTCGGACGCTGGAGCGGCATCAAGATTCTCGCCTTCTCCTTCGGCTTCGGCCCTGAACTGGCGGGGTTCACCGACAAACACGGAACCCGCTGGAAGATTTCCGCCATTCCCCTCGGCGGCTATGTCCGATTCTATGGCGACGCCGACGCCGCGAGTTCGCCGGATTTCGAAGGCGTGAACGCGCTGCCCGAATCGGAGCGCAATAAAACCTTCCTCGGCGCGGCCCTGTGGAAGCGCGCCGCCACCGTTGCGGCCGGTCCGATCGCCAATTTTATCCTGGCGATCGCCATCCTCGCCGGAATTTTCATGGCCTATGGCAAATATGTCGCCGACCCCGTCGTCAGCGAGGTCAAGCCGCAAAGCGCCGCCGCTGAAGCCGGCGTCAAGACAGGCGACATCCTGCTGAAAATGGACGGCGAGACGGTGGAGACATTCGACGATGTCCGTCGCTATGTCAGCGTCCGGCCGGGTCTGCCGATCTCGCTCGTCGTCAAGCGCAATGATCAGGAACTGCCGCTGTCGATCACCCCGAAACTGACCGAGATCACCGACACTTTCGGCAATAAGATGGAAATCGGCGTCATCGGCGTGCTGACGACTCGCGACAGCGGCAATATGCGCACCGTCACCTATTCACCCGTCGGCGCGGTCAGGGAAGGCGTCCGCGAAACCTGGAATATCGTTACCGGCACCTATGATTATCTATTGAATCTGGTCACCGGACGCATGTCCGCCGACCAGCTCGGCGGACCGATCCGGGTGGCGCAAACCTCGGGCCAGGTTGCGACTCTTGGCGTCGTGGCCTTGCTGCATCTCGCGGCGGTGCTGTCAGTTTCGATTGGATTGCTGAATTTGATGCCGGTTCCGGTACTTGATGGCGGCCACTTATTGTTCTATGCGATTGAGGCCTTGCGCGGAAAGCCCCTCGGGGATGTGGCGCAAGGCGTAGCCTTCCGTATCGGTATGGCGCTGGTTCTGTCCTTGATGGTTTTCGCCACCTGGAACGACATCACGTCTCTGATTGGTTGAGTACAGAATTTGGCAGTAATTTGTTTACCATGTCTTCGAGTGTCCGTGGCGAAACAGCCACGCATCGAAATGAAGTAAACAGAATTTAACTCTCTCCCTTGCTTGTAGGGGAAAAGCGGTTAAAACGGCAGACGGGGACCAAGGTCGTCGTTGCTGCTGCTGTGAAGCGGGAAAAGGTAAGACGTTAAAATGAATGGTAGTTCGAGATTTCGGAACGCGGTTTCTGTCCTGGCTGTAACGGCCAGTGTTTTGACTTCTACCGGAACTATGGTGTTCGTCGCGCCTGCTTCCGCTGAAGCCGCAGTCATACGCAACATCGTGGTGCGCGGCGCTGACCGCACGGGACCTGAAGCGGTTCGCGCGGCGCTGACAATCGCCCCCGGCAAGAATTTCAGCAACGCCGACATCGATGCGTCGATCAAGAAGCTCTATGCGACAGGCTTCTTCTCGGATGTGCGCATCAGCGTCTCTGGCGGCTCGCTGGTGGTGACCGTGAATGAAAATCAGCTGATCAATCAGGTGGTCTTCAACGGCAACCGCAAGATCAAGGATGACAAGCTTGCCGGCATGGTGCGCTCGCGCGCGCTCGGCCCGTTCAGCCAGGCCTCGATCGAAGCCGACCTTCAGGTGATCAAGAAGGCTTACGCCGATATCGGTCGCTCGGATGTTGAGGTGACAACGCAGACTGCGCCGGTTGGTCAGGGTCGCGTCAACCTCGCTTTCGTGATCAACGAAGGCGACCGGACCAAGATCGCCGACATCAGTTTCACGGGCAATACGCATTACGGCGCCGGTCGCCTGCGCTCGGTGATCCTGACCAAGGAATCGGGCATCCTGTCCTTCCTGACCCGCAAGGACATCTATAACGACGACAAGCTGCGCGCCGATGAAGAGGCGCTGCGCCAGTTCTACTACAATCACGGTTTCGCCGATTTCCGCGTGATCTCGTCGAACGCGGTCCTGGATCCGGCGACCAACAAATACACCATCACCTTTGATGTGGATGAGGGCGAGCGTTACACCTTCGGTCCGATCAATGTCGAAAGCACCGTCGATGGCGTCAATGGCGAGGATCTGCGCGGTCTGACCGAAAGCAGCGAAGGCAAGACCTATCGCGCCAAGGATGTGCAGGAATCGATCAGCAAGATTTCCGAGCGCGTCGCGGCGGCGGGTTACCCCTTCGCCCGCGTGACGCCGCGCGGCAATCGCGACACGGTGAGCAAGACCATTTCGGTCGACTATCTCGTCGATCAGGGCGAGCGCGCTTATGTCGAGCGCATCGAGATCCGCGGCAACACGAATACGCGCGACTACGTTGTTCGCCGCGAATTCGACCTGTCGGAAGGCGACGCCTTCAACCAGCAGGAAATCGCCGAAGCCAAGCGTCGTCTTGAGCGTCTGGGTTATTTCCAGTCGGTGAATATTTCGACGCAGCAGGGCTCTGCGCCCGACCGTGTTGTCATCATCGTTGATGTCGTCGATCAGTCCACCGGTTCGTTCGGTATCGGCGGCGGTTACGCGACGGGTTATGACGGCGGCTTCATTGTTGAAGCTTCGGTCGAAGAAAAGAACTTCCTGGGTCGCGGTCAGTATATCCGCGTGGCCGCAGGCGGCGGCGCGTCGACCCGCAATTATTCGCTGTCGTTCACCGAGCCTTACTTCCTCGGCTATCGCCTGGCGGCTGGTTTCGATCTGTTCAAGACCGAAAACTCCTATTACGACAATTACAGCTACGGCGAACAGGGTTTCTCCCTGCGCGTGGCGGCTCCGATCACCAACGACATCAGCAGCCAGTTCAAATATACCTATCGCGAGATGCGGTATGAGGCGGATGATGACGATATCGATGATCTGTCCAAGCCCTATCAGCGCATCGTGAATGGCAGCCCTTGGGTTACCTCGTCGATCTCCAACACGATCACTTTCAACACGCTGGACTCGACAGTCCTGCCGCGTGAAGGCATTTACGCCGCGCTCACCAACGAAGTCGCCGGTCTGGGTGGAGACTCTTATTTCCACAAGATCAGCGCCAAGGCGCGTAACTACTACACGCTGTCTGACGAAATGGATCTGATCGGATCGGTGGCCGGCACGGCGGGTCATGTCACGTCGCTCAATGGCGGCAATCTGCATGTCTTCGACCAGTTCATGCTGGGTTCGAACGATATTCGCGGCTTTGCGAGCCAGGGTATCGGTCCGCGCACCTTCAAGAATGACGATCCGCTTGGCGGCACGACCTATTTCACGGCCTCGGCCGAGGTCACGTTCCCGTTGCCCGGCATTCCGCAGGACTCCGGTTTCCGCGGCGGCTTCTTCATGGATGCCGGCTCGCTCTGGGGCAACGAAGTGAAGGTGAAGAACAACGAAGCTGAAGGCAGCGCCTTTGCACTTCGTGCGTCTGCCGGCGCAAGCCTGATTTGGGCGTCGCCCTTCGGTCCGTTGCGCGTCGACTACGCGATCCCCTTCATGAAGGAAGATTACGACGAGCAGCAGCGCCTGAAGTTCGGCATCTCCAGTTCGTTCTAATGTCTTGACGGTCGGCCGCGCCCGTTCTTCGGATCGGGCGGGGCCGCATGGTGTATGATGACCCATTCGGAATTTTTTCCGCCACATGGGGGCGTGCGGCTGGATGAACTGGCCGCTGCCCTCAATTTGCGCATTGAAAATAGTGAACTGGGCGCGTTGACTGTCACCGGCGTAGCTCCGGTGCATCGCGCCAAGCAGGGCGATCTCTGCTATATCCTCTCCCGCAAGAACAAGGCAGAGCTCGAAACCTGCCAGGCGACCGCGATCATTTGCGACGAGGCGCTGGCCTCAATCATTCCGGCTCATATCGCCGTGTTGACGACCGGGCATCCGCATACGGCCTTCGCCAAAGCGGGCAACTTGCTGCACCCTGCGGCCAGCCGGCCGCTGCCTGTGACGGCAGGCGAGGGCGTGCATCCGGCCGCCTTTGTCGATCCCTCCGCCGTGCTCGAAGACGGCGTGATCGTAGAACCCATGGCGGTCGTCGGCGCGGGCGCTCATATCGGGTCCGGAACGCGGGTGGGTGCGGGCGCGGTGATCGGAGCGCAGGTCAAGATCGGCCGGGACTGCACCATCGCCTCCAATGCAACCGTTCTCTGCGCCTATCTCGGCAATCGCGTCATCATCCATAATGGCGCCCGCATCGGCCAGGACGGTTTCGGCTATGCGCCGGGCCCGGCGGGCATGATCAAGATTGTGCAGATTGGCCGCGTCATCATTCAGGACGATGTCGAGATCGGCGCGAACACTTGCATCGATCGCGGCGCGATGGACGACACTGTCATCGGCGAAGGCACCAAGATCGACAATCTCGTGCAGATCGGCCACAATGTCCGCATCGGGCGGCATACCGCGATTGTCTCGCAGGTCGGGGTCGCCGGCAGCGCCCGGATCGGCGACGGCGTCCAGATCGGCGGTCATACCGGCGTCAACGGCCATATCGAGATCGGCTCCGGCGCCAAGATCGCGGCCATGAGCGGCGTCGCTGCCGATGTTCCCGCCGGCCAGGTCTATGGCGGCGTGCCGGCGCGGCCCTATAAGGATTTCATGCGCGACATGGGCGAGATCCTGTTGCGCTCTAGGTCAGGCAAGAAGGGGGATTCCAGCCAATGAGCGAGGAGACCAAAAAGGTTCTCACGGCGATCGACGTCTTGGAGATCATGAAGCTTCTGCCGCATCGCTATCCGTTTCTGCTGGTCGACAAGATTATCGACATCGATGGCGACGATACTGCGATCGGCGTGAAGAACGTGACATTCAACGAGCCGCAGTTCCAGGGGCATTTCCCCGAACAGCCGATCATGCCGGGCGTGTTGTTGATTGAAGCCATGGCGCAGACGGCCGGCGCAATCTGCGCTTTGAAGGCGGGCGGCAAGGCCAATCTCGTCTATTTCATGACCATCGACAATGCCCGCTTCCGCAAGCCCGTCGTTCCCGGCGATCGCGTTGAGTTCCATGTCGTCAAGCAGAAGCAGCGCGGCAATATCTGGAAATATCACTGCGACGCCAAGGTCGACGGAGTTCTCGTCGCCGAGGCCGATGTCGGCGCCATGATGGTCGCCAAGGATAAAGCATGACCAGCATTTCTGCTTCTGCCCGCATTCATCCCATGGCGGTCGTCGAGGACGGCGCTGTCGTGGGCGACAATTGCGTGATCGGTCCCTTTTGCAGGGTTGGTCCGCATGTCGTGCTGGGCGAGGGCGTCGAACTCCTTTCCAATGCCGTGGTGACGGGCAAGACCACAATCGGCAAGGGATGCGCAATTCATCCGATGGCGGTGATTGGCGGCGTGTCGCAGAGCCTGCACGAAGCAGGCGAAGATTCTGTGCTGATCGTGGGCGACAACTGCACGATCCGCGAGGGCGTGACGATGAACGCCGGCACCGTCGGCGGCGGCGGAATCACCTCTGTCGGCGCCAATTGCCTGTTTCTCGCCAATAGCCATGTCGCGCATGATTGCCGGCTGGGCGACAACATTATCCTGTCGAACAATGTCATGCTGGCGGGGCATGTTCGCGTCGAAGACCGGGTTATCCTGTCCGGCGGCTGCGCCGTGCATCAGTTCACCCGCATCGGTCGCCAGGCCTTTGTCGGCGGCCTGACGGGCGTCGCCTATGATGTCATTCCCTTCGGCATGATCAACGGCAATCCCGGCGTGCTCAGCGGTCTCAACATTGTCGGCATGTCGCGCGCCGGCATTCCGCGCGAGACAATCCACCGCGTGCGCCGCGCCTACAAAGATGTTTTCGAGGGCGAGGAAGCCGTGCGCGTCGCTGCGGCGCGCATTCGCGACGACTATCTCGACTGCCCCGAGGTTTTGGAGATCCTCGATTTCATCGCCGCCGATTCGGATCGCGCCTTGTCGTCGCCGAACCGCATCAAAGGTTGATAGGGCGAGATGGTCGGGGCAGGGGCCAAAGGCCGGCTGGCGATCATCGCAGGCAGCGGAAAGCTGCCCAGATATGTAGCTGACGCCGCGTCCTTAGCCGGCGAAAAACCCTTCATTTTCGCGCTTGAAGGCGAAGTCGACAGCGATTGGTCGGCTTACGATCATGTGTCGATCGGTCTCGGCGACATTGCCCGTTTCAAGCGAATGGCCGATGACCTCGGCGTCGACCGCATCATCATGTCCGGCGGCGTGTCGCGCCGTCCGCCGATCCGTGAGGTGAAACTCGGTTGGTCTGGCCTTCTCAAAATTCCAGGCGTGATCCGCAAACTGACCGGCGGCGGCGACAACACCGTACTGACCGCCGTCATCGAATTTTTAGAAACGCCGGGTCGCCGCGTCATCGGCGCCCATGAGGTCGCCCCAGATCTGCTGGCGCAGACCGGCCCGCTAGGCGCGGTCGCGCCGGATGACGCCGCCCGCAAGGATATTGACGCCGCCCTGCGCGCCGCGCGCCTGATAGGCGCGCTCGATATCGGCCAGGGCGCGATCGCTGTCGGCGGACGCGTGGTGGCGCTCGAAGGTCCCGAAGGCACCGATGCGATGATCGCGCGGGTGCGCGACCTCAAGGCCGCAGGCCGCGTTTCGGCCAAGCGCAAGGGTGTGCTGGTGAAATTGTGCAAGCCCGGTCAGGACATGCGCGTCGATCTCCCGTCCGCTGGTCTCCGAACGGTGACAGCCGCCGCCGAGGCTGGGCTGGCGGGCATTGCGCTCGAAGCCGGGCGCTCGCTGTTGCTTGATGCGAGCGATGTCAAAGAGCTTGCCGACCAGAATGGATTGTTCGTCTTCGGCCTGGAGCCCGATATCGGGGAGGGCGGCGTATGAGGCCTCTCCGCATCGGCATCGTCGCCGGCGAATCCTCCGGCGATCTCCTCGGGGCGGATTTGATCGCCGCCATAAGGGCGCAAAGCGGGCGGGTTGTTGAACTCGTCGGCGTCGGCGGGCCGGCGCTCACCGGCCAAGGGCTGCAATCGGTCTTCGAATTTTCCGAGATTTCGATCATGGGCTTTGTCGCCGTGATCAAGAAGCTACCGCGGCTGCTGTCGCTCATCCGCAAGACCGCCGACGCGATCATCACGGCCAAGCCCGATGTGCTGGTGATCGTCGACAGCCCGGATTTCACCCATCGCGTCGCCCGGCGCGTGCGCAAGGCGCTGCCGTCTCTGCCCGTTGTCGACTATGTCTGCCCGAGCGTCTGGGCCTGGAAAGAATATCGCGCCCCCGCCATGCGCGCCTATGTCGATCATGTCCTGGCGGTCTTGCCGTTTGAGCCGGACGTGATGCGTCGTCTCGGCGGTCCCGAGACAACCTATATCGGTCACAGGCTGCGTTATCTGCCGGCAGTGCTGGAGGCTCGCGCAGCCAATGAGGCTCGCTGGGCGGCAGGCGAACCGCATCAGAAGACGGTGCTGTTGTTGCCGGGGTCGCGCA
Source organism: Rhizobium sp. SG_E_25_P2 (assembly GCF_029892285.1). Lineage (GTDB taxonomy): Bacteria > Pseudomonadota > Alphaproteobacteria > Rhizobiales > Rhizobiaceae > Rhizobium_E. The sequence continues at coordinate 10,881 of NZ_JARXVM010000012.1, read as the reverse complement.
GCCATGAAGTGAAGCGGCTTTTGCCGATTTTCGGCGAGACCGCGCGACTGATGCGCGCCGCCCATCCCACCACCCGTTTCGTCATCGCCACGGTGCCGCACAAACAGGACATGGTGCGCGGCATCATCGCCGACTGGGAGATCAAGCCGGAGATTTTTGTCGGCGAAGAAGAGAAATGGGCCGCCTTTTCGAGCGCCGACGCGGCGCTCGCCGCTTCCGGCACCGTGCTGCTGGAATTGGCTCTCTGCGGCATCCCGACGATTTCGACCTACAAGACCGATTTTCTGATCCGGATGGTGCTTGATCGCATCAAGGTCTGGAGCGCCGCATTGCCGAACCTGATCGCCGACCGCCCGGTCGTGCCGGAATATTTCGACGAATTCATCCGGCCGGCGATGCTGATGCGCTCGTTGGCGCAATTGTCGCGCGACAGCCTCGATCGGGCCGCGATGCTGGCGGGGTGTGGCGACGTGTTTACGCGCATGAGCGCGGCGGCGCTTCCCGCTGAGGTTGCCGCCGAAATCGTACTCTCGGTTGCGAAGCGCGGAAATAATTAACCCTTGTCGAACAGGCACATGGCCGGCGACGCATTGTTGCGTTGCGGTATCAAACTTGACTTTTTTGTGCGCTGCAACTATCTATTAGCAGCAACGGAAATGGGAAGGAGACCATTCATGTTCAAATTCGACGATACCACCATGTTCGGCAAAGACGCCATGGACAAGATGCTGAAGAGCTATTCGGCCACGACCAAGGGCTTCCAGGCGATCGCCTCGGAGACGACTGAATATTCGAAGAAGTCCTTTGAATCCGCCGTCGCCCATATGCAGGCGCTGATGGGCGTGAAGAGCTTTGAAGCGGCCATGGAAATCCAGGCGAACTACACGAAGTCCGCGCTGGAAGGTTATGTCGCTGAAATGACCAAGCTCGGCGACATGTATTCCGATCTCGCCAAGGAAGCGTACAAGCCGGTCGAAGCCGTGGTTCCCGCCGCTGCCGAGGTGGTGAAGTCCAAGGCTGACAAGATGTCGAGCGCTGTTGCGTCCGCAGCGGCCTGATACGACCCGACACATGGATTGATTGCTGGCCGCTCCCTACGGGGGCGGCCGGTTTCGTTTGTACAAGCCTCTGTTGCCCGGCGAGTCGCGGCGTTCACGACGTCATTTCCGCTAAAGCCTGGTTAATTATTATTGCGGCCTGATGAAAGGGCCTTAAAATGGCGCTTTGGGTCACCACATAGTGCGTTGCATTCCAAATGGGATGCAGTCGCAGTCACGGCAGGTTTTACGGCACACATGAACATCCACGCATACCGCATGCAGGGCGAAGGCGAACGGGACGGTTTCTCTGGCAACAGGGGCACCTCCGTGATCACACGCGTCCAGCCCAAGGTCAAGAAACCCAGCCTCTACCGCGTCTTGCTTTTGAACGACGACTACACGCCGATGGACTTTGTCATCCATGTCCTTGAGCGGTTTTTTCAAAAAGACAAGGAGGCCGCCACCCGTATCATGCTACAGGTTCATAACCACGGCGTGGGCGAATGCGGCATCTATACCTATGAAGTCGCGGAAACGAAGGTGATGCAGGTCATGGATTTCGCCCGCGAGCATCAGCATCCCCTGCAATGCGTCATGGAAAAGAAATGAGGTTCTGATCGTGCCCACATTTTCATCAAGCCTTGAAAAGGCCCTTCACCGGGCGCTTACCCTCGCCAATGAACGCCGCCACGAATATGCAACCCTCGAACATCTGCTGTTGTCACTGATCGACGACGGCGACGCTGCGGCCGTGATGCGCGCCTGCAGCGTCGATCTCGATAAATTGCGCAAGACCGTGATCGACTATGTCGACAATGATCTCGCCAACCTCGCCACCGGCTATGACGAGGATTCCAAGCCGACCTCCGGTTTCCAGCGCGTCATCCAGCGCGCCGTCATCCATGTGCAATCCTCCGGACGCGAAGAAGTGACCGGCGCCAATGTGCTGGTGGCGATTTTCGCCGAGCGCGAGAGCCACGCCGCCTATTTCCTGCAGGAGCAGGACATGACGCGTTACGACGCGGTCAATTACATTTCGCACGGCATCGCCAAGCGACCGGGCGCTGGCGATGTGCGTTCGCCCAAGGGTGTGGAGGAAGAGACCCACGAGTCCAAGGCCGCCAAGGAAGGCGACGACGCGCAAAAGAAGCCGCAGGACGCGCTGAAGGCCTATTGCGTGAATCTCAACGACAAGGCCAGGAACGGCCGGATCGATCCGCTGATCGGTCGCCATTCCGAGGTCAACCGCACCATCCAGATTCTGTGCCGCCGCTCCAAGAACAACCCGCTTTACGTCGGCGATCCCGGCGTCGGCAAGACGGCGATCGCCGAGGGTCTCGCCAAGCGCATCGTTGAAAAGCAGGTGCCCGAAGCGTTGCTTGACGCGACGATCTTCTCGCTCGACATGGGCACGCTGCTTGCCGGCACCCGCTATCGCGGCGATTTCGAAGAACGCTTGAAGCAGGTGGTCAAGGAGCTCGAGGATTTCCCGGGCGCCGTGCTGTTCATCGACGAGATCCATACGGTGATCGGCGCAGGCGCCACGTCTGGCGGCGCGATGGACGCGTCCAACCTCTTGAAGCCGGCTTTGTCCTCAGGCGCGATCCGCTGCATCGGCTCGACTACGTATAAGGAATATCGCCAGTTCTTCGAGAAGGACCGGGCGCTGGTGCGCCGCTTCCAGAAGATCGACGTCAACGAGCCGAACATCGACGACGCCATCGAGATCATCAAGGGCCTGAAGCCCTATTTCGAAGAGTTCCACCACCTGCGTTATTCCAACGACGCCATCAAGGCGGCGGTGGAATTGTCGGCCCGCTACATCACCGACCGCAAGCTGCCAGACAAGGCAATCGACGTGATCGACGAGACCGGCGCCTCGCAGATGCTGCTGCCGGTCAACAAGCGCCGCAAGCTGATCACCGAAAAGGAGATCGAAGCGACCATCGCCACAATGGCCCGGATCCCGCCGAAGACCGTGTCGCGCGACGACGAGGAACTGCTCTCCAATCTTGAGCAGGAACTGCGCGCCGTCGTCTATGGTCAGGAAATCGCCATCGAGGCGCTGACCTCGGCGATCAAGCTGGCGCGCGCCGGCCTGCGCGAACCCAATAAGCCGATCGGCTCCTATCTGTTCTCCGGTCCGACGGGCGTGGGCAAGACCGAAGCCGCAAAGCAGTTGGCCTCGTCGCTCGGCGTGGAGCTGATCCGCTTCGACATGTCGGAATATATGGAGCGCCATACGGTCTCCAGGCTGATCGGCGCGCCTCCGGGCTATGTCGGTTTCGACCAGGGCGGGCTTCTGTCCGACCAGGTCGACCAGCATCCCTATTGCGTGCTGCTGCTCGACGAAATCGAAAAGGCGCATCCGGACATCTACAACATCCTGTTGCAGGTGATGGACAACGGCACGCTAACCGACAATAACGGCAAGAAGATCGACTTCCGCAACGTGATCCTCATCATGACCACGAATGCTGGCGCCGCCGACATGGCCCGTTCGGCCATCGGCTTCGGCTCCTCGCGTCGCGAAGGCGACGATATCGAGGCGATCACCAAGCTGTTCACGCCGGAATTCCGCAACCGTCTCGACGCGATCATTCCGTTTGCGCCGCTGCCGATGACCGTCGTCCACAAGGTCGTGCAGAAATTCGTGTTGCAGCTCGAAAGCCAGCTGGCCGAGCGCAATGTGACGTTCGAACTGACCGAGGAAGCCATCACCTGGCTTTCCGAAAAAGGCTACGACGACAAGATGGGCGCCCGTCCTCTCGGTCGCGTCATCCAGGAATCGATCAAGAAGCCGCTCGCCGAAGAGATCCTGTTCGGCAAGCTCAAGAAGGGCGGCATCGTGCGCGTCAGCGTCGGGCCGCTGGAAAACGGCAAGACTGGCATCGTGCTCGAAACGCTGTCCGATGCGCCTGTGAAGCCGAAGGAAGAGGCGGAAGTCGCCTCCACGCCGTCGCGCAAATCGCCGCGCTCCAAGCCGGAGCCGGTGGCGGTCGAGGCCTCCACCGTCACCGAAGACGAGCCGCCGCGCAAGCGCCGGACCAAGAAGGAAGACTGAGGTTTTCCAGCAGAGATGAGCAAAGGGCGGGGCAACCCGCCCTTTGTCGTTTCCGCCATTCGGCCACCAGACGCTCTCCCCAGGACCGATTTTATCTGGCGCATCCGTTTTTCAACATGTATCAAAAACGGGCGGCGGATGACGCATGCGGCTAGCCAAGGGAGAGGCCTGGGTATGAGGATTTTCAGCTACCTGTTCAACTACAAGGCCGCGCCCTATGCTGAAATCCGGGCTTTCTGCGTGCATTTGTTGACAGCGTCGGGGTCGTTTCTCGCTTTTCTCGGCGTGGTGGCGGCGTCCGAAAAGCGATTCGTCGACATGTTCTGGTGGCTCGGCCTCGCGCTGCTGGTCGATGGCATCGACGGCCCGATCGCGCGCAAGGTGCGTGTCAAGGAAGTGCTGCCCAACTGGTCGGGCGACACGCTCGACAATATCATCGACTATGTCACCTATGTGCTGCTGCCGGCTTTTGCGCTCTATCAGAGCCATATGATCGGTGAGCCCTGGTCGTTTGTCGCCGCCGGCCTGATCGTCGTATCCTCGGCGATTTATTATGCCGATACGGGCATGAAGACCGATGAATATTTCTTCTCGGGCTTTCCGGTGGTCTGGAACATGGTGGTGTTCACCCTGTTCGTCATCGACGCCAGCGAGGCCGTGGCCTTCTCGGTGGTGATTATCTCGGTCATCCTCACCTTCTTCCCGATCCATTTCCTGCATCCGGTGCGCGTCAAGCGCCTGCGTCCGCTCAATCTGGCGGTCTTTCTGCTCTGGTCGCTGCTTGGCGGCATCGCGCTCTTGATGCATTTCCGCGCGCCGGACTGGGTGGTCTGGGGCGTGATGGCGACAGGGCTCTATCTCTACGTCATCGGCTTCATCCTGCAGCTTTTCCCCAAACTCGGCCGTTGAAATCAAGCGAGGCGTCATGACCAAGAGCAAGGCCATCCTCATCCGCGCCCATGGCGGCCGCGACGTCCTGGAGCATGTCGAGATCGACGTGACGGCGCCGGCGGCCGGCGAGGTACAGATCCGTCACCAGGCCATCGGCGTCAATTTCATCGACACCTATATTCGCAGCGGCCTCTATCCGGCGCCCGGCGGCTTTCCCTATGTGATGGGCAAGGAAGGCGCAGGCGACGTGATCGCGCTGGGCGAGGGCGTCACGTCTCTTTCCATCGGCGATCGCGTCGCCTATCCGGCTGTCGACGGCGCCTATTGCGAGATCCGCAACATCGCCGCCTCCAAACTGGTCAAGGTGCCCGAGGATATCTCGCTGGAAACCGCCGCCGGCATGATGATGAAGGGCATGACGGCGGAATATCTGCTCAACCGCACCTATCAGGTCGGGCCGGAAACGGTGCTGCTCTTTCATGCCGCAGCGGGCGGCGTCGGCCTGATCGCCGGTCAATGGGCCAAAGCGCTGGGCGCGACCGTGATCGGCACTGCGGGCGGCCCCGACAAGGTCAAGCTCGCGCTGGCGCATGGCTATGACCATGTCATCGACTACCGCAAGGATGATTTCGTGGCGGCAGTGAAGGATCTGACCGGCGGAAAGGGCGTCGACGTGGTCTATGACTCCGTCGGCAAGGACACCTTTCCCGGATCGCTCGATTGCCTGAAGCCGCGCGGGCTATGGGCCTCCTTCGGACAGTCTTCCGGGCCGCTGGAGCCTGTCAATCTCGGTATTCTCGCGCAGAAAGGCTCGCTTTTTGCGACGCGGCCGACATTGTTTAATTATATTGCGACGCCGAAAGAACTGGATGACTGCGCCGCAGCGCTTTTTTCTGTTGTTCGCAGCCGCAAAGTCGGTATCAATATCAACCAAACCTATCCATTGGCGGAGGCCGCACGCGCTCACGCCGATCTGGAAGATAGAAAAACGAGCGGAACGACACTGCTTCTCCCCTGAGGTCAAAAAGGCCCGGGCGGGCGGCGAAGACTGGGGTGGTTCGTGGTCAACACGCAATCGGGGGGCTCGCGTCCTCTGCTGGAAGTGCGCGGGATAACCAAGCTGTTCGGCTCGTTCGCCGCTTGCAGCGCGATCGATCTTTCGATCGAACCAGGTGAGATTCACGCGTTGCTCGGCGAAAACGGCGCCGGAAAATCCACTTTGGTGAAGATGCTGTTCGGCGTGTTGCAGCCGAGCGCCGGCGATATTCTCTGGGAAGGCCGCCAGACAACGATCGGCAGTCCCGGCGAGGCGCGCAAGACCGGCATCGGCATGGTGTTCCAGCATTTTTCGCTGTTCGAGGCGTTGACGGTGGCCGAAAACATCGCGTTGTCGCTGGATGGCGCGGCGCCGCTCTCCAAAATTGCGGAAGAAGCCCGGCGGCTGTCGGAAGCCTATGGCCTGCCGCTCGACCCCTATGCGCATGTCGCCGATCTCTCGGTCGGCGAGCGCCAGCGCATCGAAATCGTTCGCGCGCTGTTGCAGAACCCCAAGCTGATCATTCTCGACGAGCCGACCTCGGTGCTGACGCCGCAGGAGGCTGACCGTCTGTTCGAGACTCTCGACAAGCTCAAGGCCGAGGGACGCTCGGTGCTCTATATCAGCCACCGGCTCGAAGAGGTGCAGCGCATCTGCGATCGCGCCACGGTGCTGCGTCACGGCAAGGTGACAGGCGCATGCGATCCGCGCCAGGAGACGCCGTCCTCGCTGGCCCGGATGATGGTGGGCTCGGATGTCGCCGCCGTGTCGCGGCCGCATCACGCCGCAACCGGCGCGGTGGTGCTCGAGACTCGCGCCCTCAACGCTGCGGCCCGCACGCCTTTCGCCGTTGCGCTCAAATCTGTCTCTCTCAGCGTGCGCGCCGGCGAAGTGCTGGCGATTGCGGGCGTGGCGGGCAATGGCCAGGGCGAATTGTTCGACATTCTCTCGGGCGAATATCTTGCCTCGACCAACGACGCAGTCCACCTGATGGGTAAACCCTGCGGACGCGCCGGAATTTCGGCGCGGCGGCTGATGGGCGCGGCCTTCGTGCCCGAGGAACGACATGGTCACGGAGCGGTGATAGGCATGAGCCTGTCGGACAATCTGATCCTGTCGCGTAACGTTTCCGACAGCGCCTCGCTTCTGGCGGGTGGTCTCATGAAGGTGATCCGGGGCGGGGCGGTGAAGGCGCTGTCGCGCAAGATCTGTCACGACATGGATGTGAGAAAAAGCGGCGAGGACCCGGCGGCCGGTTCTCTGTCGGGCGGCAATCTGCAGAAATTCATCGTCGGCCGCGAACTCGACCGCAAGCCGACACTGCTCATCGTCAACCAGCCGACCTGGGGCGTGGACGCGGGCGCCGCGAGCCGCATCCGCCAGGCGCTGGTGGATCTCGCCCGCTCTGGCTCCGCGGTCGTGGCCATCAGCCAGGATCTGGATGAAATCTTCGAGATCGCCACCCATATCGCCGTGATTTCCGACGGCGCCCTGTCCGAGGCCTATCCGGCCGCCGACCTCAACCGTGAAAAGATCGGCCTGCTGATGGGCGGCATGCATGACAAGGCGAAGGACGCGGCATATGCGCATTGAGCTTGAAAAGCGCGCCGGCGCATCCCGCTTCTATTCGATCGCGTCGCCGCTCATCGCGCTGATGCTGACGCTGATCTGCGGCGCCATCCTGTTCGCCGCGCTCGGCAAGGATCCGCTTCAAGCGCTCTATTTGTTCTTCATCGATCCGTTGCGCGAGGAATGGTCGCTGCATGAACTGGCGATCAAGGCGGGACCGCTGATCATGATCGGGGCCGGCCTGTCGATCTGCTATCGCGCCGGCAACTGGAATATCGGCGCCGAGGGTCAGTTTATTTTCGGCGGCATCGTCGGCTCTTTCCTGCCCGTGGTGTTCTATGGCTGGAATTCGCCCTTGGTGCTGCCGCTGATGCTGGTGATGGGCATGATCGGCGGCGCGGCTTACGCCGCCATCCCTGCCTTCCTAAAGACCCGCTTCAACACCAACGAAATCCTGACCAGCCTGATGCTGGTCTATATCGCTCAACTGTTTCTCGACTGGCTGGTGCGCGGCCCCTGGCGCAATCCGGAAGGGCAGAATTTCCCCGAGACGCGTCTGTTCGACGCCTCAGCCATTCTCGGGCCGATCTGGCCTGAATCCGGTCGCGCCCATTGGGGTTTCGCCTTGGCGATCATCGCCGCCGTGCTCCTGTGGTTCATGATGGAATTCACCATGCGCGGCTATCAGGTCAAGGTGCTCGGCCAATCGGCGCGGGCAGGGCGCTTCGCCGGCTTCTCCTCCTCGGGCATGGTGTGGTTTTCCATGCTGCTGTCTGGCGCGCTTGCGGGGCTTGCCGGCATTGCCGAAGTGTCCGGGGCGATCAACCAGCTTCGTCCGTCCATTTCGCCCGGCTACGGTTTCACCGCCATCATCGTGGCTTTTCTCGGCCGCCTCAATCCGCTGGGCGCAATCATTTCTGGCCTCATTCTCGCGTTGACCTATCTGGGCGGGGAGGCGGCGCAATTGTCGCTCGGCGTGTCGGACAAGGTGACGCGTCTGTTCCAGGGCCTGCTCTTGTTCTTCGTGCTCTCCTGCGACACGCTGATCCTCTACAAGATCCGGCTGGTGGGCGCGCGGGCCGCGCAACTGGTCAAGGGAGAGTGACATGGGCGTGTGGGAATCAATCCTGATCACCATCATCACCGCCTCGACCCCGCTCGTCATCGCGGCTTTGGGCGAACTGGTGACCGAACGGGCCGGCGTGCTCAATCTCGGCGTCGAGGGCATGATGGTGATGGGCGCCGTCTGCGCCTTCGCCGCCAGCCAGATGACCGGCTCGCCCTATCTCGGCATTGTCGTGGGCATTCTGGCGGGCGCCGCGATTTCACTGCTGTTCGCCTTTCTGACTCTGACGCTGGTCGCCAATCAGGTGGCAACGGGCCTCGCGCTCACCATTCTCGGGCTCGGCCTGTCGGGCATGATCGGCGAACCCTATGTCGGCATGCAGGGCGTCAAGCTGCAGCCCATCGCTATCCCGCTTCTGTCCGACATTCCGTTTCTCGGGCCGGTGCTGTTCAAGCAGGATCTGATCTTTTATCTGTCGATCGCGCTGATCATTGGCGCCAACTGGGTGCTGTTCAAAAGCCGCGCCGGTCTTGTGCTGCGCTCCATCGGCGACAATCACGCCTCGGCGCATGCTTTGGGCATCAAGGTCATCCCGATCCGCTATCTGACGGTGGTGTTCGGCGGCGCCTGCGCCGGTCTTGCCGGCGCCTATCTGTCGCTGGTCTACACGCCGCAATGGGTGGAGAATATGACCGCTGGCCGCGGCTGGATCGCGCTGGCGCTGGTGGTGTTCGCCTCCTGGCGGCCCTATCGCCTGCTGGTCGGCGGCTATCTGTTCGGCGCCGTCTCCATCGGCCAGTTGCATGCCCAGGCGTTCGGCATCGACGTGCCCTCGCAATTCCTGTCGGCGCTGCCATACGCCGCCACCGTCATCGTGCTGATCGTCATTTCGCAGAACCGTCGGATGACGCTGATCAACACGCCCGCATCCCTCGGGAAACCCTTCGTTCCCGACAGATAACCTCCAAGAGCAACAACCAAAAGGGAAAACCCATGAAGAAACTCCTTCTCTCCCTCGCCGCCACCGCCGCCGTTCTCGGCTTTTCGGTGCAGGCCCAGGCCGCCGACAAACTGAAGGTCTGCTTCCTCTATGTCGGTTCCAAGACCGATGGCGGCTGGACCCAGGCGCATGACATCGGCCGCCAGCTCCTCGAAAAGGAAATGGGCGACAAGATCGAGACCCAGTATCTCGAAAACGTGCCGGAAGGCCCCGACGCCGAGCGCGCCATCGAGCGCTTCGCCCGTTCGGGCTGCGGCCTGGTGTTCACCACCTCCTTCGGCTTCATGGACGCGACTGTGAAGGTCGCCGCCAAGTTCCCGGATGTGAAATTCGAGCACGCCACCGGCTACAAGACCGCCCCGAACCTGACGGCTTACAATTCGCGCTTCTATGAAGGCCGCTACATTTCGGGCCAGATCGCCGCGAAAATGTCCAAGAAGGGCGAAGCCGCCTATATCGCTTCCTTCCCGATCCCGGAAGTGGTGCAGGGCATCAACTCCTTCGTGATCGGCGCCCGTTCGATCAATCCCGCCTTCAAGCTGAAAGTCATCTGGGTCAACACCTGGTTCGACGCCGGCAAGGAAGCCGACGCAGCCAAGGCGGCCATCGACCAGGGCGTCGACATCATCACCCAGCACACCGACTCCACCGCCCCCATGCAGGTGGCCGAGGAACGCGGCATCAAGGCTTTCGGCCAGGCCTCCGACATGATCAAGGCCGGCCCGAACGCGCAGCTGACCGCCATCGTCGACAATTGGGGCGCCTATTACGTCAAGCGCGTCAATGCCGCTCTCGACGGCAGCTGGAAGTCGGAAATGAGCTGGGACGGCCTGAAGGACGGCATTCTCTACATGGCGCCCTACACCAACATGCCTGACGACGTGAAGAAGATGGCCGAGGAAACCGAAGCCAAGATCAAGTCCGGCGAACTCAAGCCCTTCACCGGCCCGCTGAAGAAGCAGGACGGCTCCGAATGGCTGAAGGCTGGCGAAAGCGCTGGCGACGACGTGCTCGGCGGCTTGAACTTCTACGTCGAAGGCGTCGAAGGCGACCTGCCTAAGTAAGCGTCTCTCGCTCTCATCAGAAAGCCCCGCCATCGCTGCCGATGGCGGGGCTTTTTTTAGAGTATCCGTTTTGATCAAGCCATCTTGGAGACCCATTTCTGTTTTTTTCGCAGCAGTGCGTTTGCGAGCACGATGAGCTTTCGCATGATGG
>NZ_JARXVM010000011.1 GCF_029892285.1 Rhizobium sp. SG_E_25_P2 | reverse complement strand
ACCTCTTTAACCGTAGCTACTAAGACATAGCAAAACCGCTTCTAGCGGTTCAAGCGCAGCGTTTCAAACCTCCACCTTTGGTGGAGGTCATGACTGCCCGGGCGCCGTTGGGTCTGCGGCGTTTGACTATCTCGCCAATCTTCCTGGTTGCAATAATCGGGATATCCGTCGAGTTTTTTGTCCGTTTTCCATACTTCAGCGTGTGTTGGTATTTTTACAGCGCGCATTCAGGCTTGCGTCGACAAAAGAACGTCCAAAAATATTATTTTATTCACTATCGTTCAATCTACCCTGAGTCGAAGGCTCGGCACGTAATATTAATGACTGTTATTTCTTGCAATTTATAGGTTTATCATGCTTTCTTTCTTGACGACATTCAGCTTCATGACGCGCTTGAACGGCGAGGCACTGTCACGAACGCAAATCGCCCTACAGGCCCTCGTCGCTGCAGTCTGTTTTTCCCTTTGCATGGCGCTGGTGCAGGCGCTGATTTGGATGTGCGCCTATCTTGTGGGTGTCTTGCCGAATGACCCGACGAAAAAGCTGGTTTGCGCCTTCACGCTTGCGCCGGCGCTGGCTCTTTGCGGGGCCTTCCTGGTCTATTTTCGAGCGGGGCTTCACATTCATGGGCTGGCTGTGTGCAATCGGGCGCTGGACGAGATGAGCCGAGTGGATCCGCTGTCCAAGCTCCTCAATCGTCGCGCCTTTCTTCAAGCTTTCGCCAGCCGAACGGAGGACGCGATATTGATCGTGTTCGACATCGATTTTTTCAAGCAGGTCAATGACCGGCACGGCCATGCCGCCGGCGATGAGGTGATCGAGACGGTGGCGGCGGTTATCCGGCGGGTGTTTGATCGCGCCACGGATGTCGTCTGCCGCCTGGGCGGCGAGGAATTCGGGGTCTTGAGCCAAGCGTCGCGACTGGAGGATGATTTTAGTCGCGCCGATCGTGTGCGCGCCGAGACGATCCGGTGTGAGTTTTCCGCAGGCGACCAACGCTTTTTCGTCACGTTGTCGGGCGGCATGGCGCATGCCGGCGCAGGCGTGGCGTTCGAGACCGCGTTCAAGCAGGCCGATACGGCGATGTACGCCGCCAAGCAGCGAGGGCGCAACCTGATCCTGCGTCCATGCCACAGCGCCGCGCGCCGCGCCTGAGGGCGCGTTCCCCAATAGGGATCATTGAAAAGAAACGCTTTAGCCGCTCGCGCCGATCCACCCAAAATGAGTACGCAGTTTCGCGCGTCGACGATTTTTGTCGCTGGCGCTGGCGTTTCTTTTGTGGAACTTGATTGTTCACTAAGACTTACGCCAGCGCAGGAGAAAATGACGTGGCGAAATTTCATAAATATGGTCTGATTGCTCTGGCCGTGGCTGCTGCGACCATGTCGTCGGCGAGCGCCGCGCGCGCTTGGGGCTGCATCGCCGTGTCCGAAGAAGGCTCATACGGCTATAGCTACAACTATGACAACGAAAGCGACGCGTCCGAGCGCGCGCTCAATGAATGCGCCGACAAGACCACCACGGAATCCGTGTGTGAAATCACGGAATGCAACGAAGACACGTGATCGACGCCGCCGATGCGCAGCCTGACGGCGCGCATCGCGTCATGGCATGATGTCTGGATTGTCGAGGCGCTCGCCGATTTTCATCGCGAGCGCCTTTCCGTTTCGTCCGACCAGCATGCTCAGATGCGTGCCGCTCGCCTCGATCCAAAGGGCCTTGTCGAGATAGCGGGACCAGACATCTCGCGAGGAGCAGTCGATCGGCGACCGGCCGTGTGATGTGAAAAAATAGGTCTCGTTTTCGTAGCGGCGCGGTCGATAGAGACCTTTCATCCGGATAATCTGCTCTCCCATGGCGGAATAGCGTGGTGGAAAGCCGCTCATCCATTGCGGATTGTAGAGGTGATAATCCGGTTTGACGGGTGAAAGAAAGCGCAGCAGCAGCCTGTGGCCTTTGCGCGCGGCGGCGCTGGGCTCGGCGCTTGCAAAGGCGGTCGCCGCAGGACGCCGCCAAAATTGGCGCCGGATCACCGGGAGGCGACTGATCGCCTGGCGGCATACAATCCGGGCCATCAACGTCAACCACTGGGACGCGGTGATGCAATGGTCGCTGAGCGGGCTGTCCAGCATGCCGAGAAAGTCGACTTTGTCGCCTTCCGCCTCCAATGCGCGCGCCACTTCGAGCGCCAGAACGCCGCCGAAGGAAAACCCCAGCAGGCGATAAGGGCCGTGTGGTTGGATGCGGCGTATGGCGACGACCGCGTCGCGCACTTCCCGCTCGACGGTCGGTGGAACATTGGGATGGAACGGGCGCGCCGTCACCGTCAGACCGTAGACCCGACCGGAGAAGGGCAGGGCGGCGATCATGTCCCGCATTTCGACAAAACAGTTGGCTCCGCCCGCATAACAGAACAGCGGACGTTCAGCGTCGCCGTCGCGAAGAACCACGAGTTTTTCGTCCGAATAGGCAAGGCCCGCCTCGATCGCCTGGGCGATGGCGGCCATTGTGCGGCAGCGGAAGAAGATATTGACGTCCAGTTCAGTCCCGGACGCGCGCCAATAGTCTGCAATGATGCGAAGGGCGCGGTTGACGCTCAGGCCGCGCGCCAGAAGATCGTCCTGCGGCGTTAGCTTCAGTTTCCAGGTTTTCGCCGCGATATCCAGCAAGTGAAGGGTGGTTTGCTCCACCCGGTCCGCTGCAGGCTGCGGCGGACGCGCGCCATCGTTTTCCCGCGGATCCATTTCGGATCCATCGACAGTTTGCACCTGAGTCTGCGACATCGTCCTGCCGTGGCATGTTCCCGTTCGGCGCCACCATGGCGCAAAATCATGAACAGATGCTTGGCGGACGCTATATTTGGGAAACTGCGCTGATAGTCCCGAGCCCTGCGGAATTGGCCGCGCCCGATAAAACTCGGGCGCGACGCGCATGTCGAGGCTCAGCTGAGGTCAAGCACGATACGGCCGTCGATCTTGCCTTCGATCATCCGGTCGAAGATGGCGTTGATGTTGTCGAGTTTGTCCCAGGAGAAGTGCGACGTCACCTTGCCTTCACCGGCGAATTGCAACGATTCCTCAAGATCCTGCCGGGTGCCGACGATCGAGCCGCGCACGGTGATGCGCTTGAGAACCGTGTCGAACACCGGAAGCGCGATCTTCGAGGGCGGTAGACCGACGAGCGCCATGGTGCCGCGCGAGCGCAGCATGTGGAAGGCCTGTTCCATGGCCAGAGGCGACACGGCGGTCACCAGCGCGCCATGGGCGCCGCCGATCGCCTTCTGCACCTGTTCGGCAGCGTCTTCCTGACGGGCGTCGACCAGGAGGTCGGCGCCGAGATCGCGCGCCAGCGCCAGCTTGTCCTCATGCACATCGACGGCGGCGACATGCAGGCCCATCGCCTTGGCGTATTGCACGGCCATATGGCCGAGCCCGCCGACGCCCGAAATCACCACCCATTCGCCGGGCTTCGCTTCGGTTTCCTTGAGGCCCTTGTAGACGGTGACGCCGGCGCAAAGCACAGGAGCCGCCGGGCCAAAATCGAGCGCGTCCGGCAGGCGACCGACATAATCGGGGTCCGCCAGCCCATATTCGGCAAACGAGCCATTGACGGAGTAGCCGGTGTTCTGCTGGCTGCCGCACAGCGTTTCCCAGCCGGTGCGGCAATGCGGGCAGTAGCCGCAGGCGGTATGCAGCCAGGGGACGCCAACGCGGTCACCTTCCTTGACGCGCTTCACGTTCTTGCCCGCCTTCGCGACATAGCCGACGCCTTCATGGCCGGGAATGAAGGGCGGGCTGGGCTTGACCGGCCAATCGCCATGAGCGGCGTGCAGATCGGTGTGGCAGACGCCTGTCGCCTGGAAACGCACCAGGATTTGGTCGTCATCGGGTTCCGGGATCGGCATTTCCTCGATCACCAGGGGTTTCTTGAATTCCCGCACGACGGCGGCTCGCATGAGATTGGACATATCTGGCTCCTGGTCAAAAGGATCCCGTTGGCTCGCCTTGGTCAGGCGAGTCTTGACGTGATGTGATCTTTGGTTGCCACGCCAATTTAGTCCCGCAGCGCGGGCTATCCTTGATCCGCGTCAAACCCGCTTGCCTGTCGTCAAAAATTCATCAAGCGGAGGCGAGAGGAGAATTGACGCTTTAGGACAATCGCCCTATTTCGTAATTAGGGCGATTGTCCTAGTGTGATCGAGAGATCAGGAGGGGCGCATGGCGGGACGGCGGACGCGCGACGACATCATCGATGCCGCAGACGAGATGTTCTATCGCAGGGGATATGAGCCAACCTCCTTCGCCGACATCGCGGGCAAGGTGAATATCTCCCGCGGCAATTTCTATCATCATTTCAAGGCGAAGGATGAGATTCTCAAAGAGGTGATTCAAAAGCGCGCCGCCGACCGGCAGGTCATGCTCGAAGTGTGGGAGCGTGAAGAGGCGACGGCTGAAGGCCGTATCGCCCGCTTCATCGATATCCTCGACATGAACTGCGACAAAATCCGCCTGCATGGTTGCCCGATTGGCACTTTGACCAGCGAACTCGCCAAGATCGAACATCCCGCACGCGAAGAGGCGGTAGCGTTGTTTACGCTGTTCAGAAACTGGTTGAGCCGGCAATTCGCTCATCTCGCCCCGGAAAATGAGGCGGACGGTCTTGCAATGGCGTTGCTTGCCCGCAGCCAGGGCGCGGCGACCCTCTACAACGCCTTTCGCGACGACGATTTCCTGCGCTGCGAAATCGCGGCGATGAAGCTGTGGCTGGCGGACGTCGCCGTCAGACGCGAGCCACAGTGAAAATACAGACTTTTCAATTCTCTAAAGGAGCAATCATCATGTTCATCGTCTTTCTCAAGTTTGCCGCCAACCGCGCCCGCGCCAAGGATCACATGGAGGGACATAATGAATGGCTCAGGCGGGGCTTTGAACGGGGCTTGCTGATGATGGCCGGCAGCCTGCTGCCCGACCTCGGCGGCGCGGTGATCGCGGTGGGTGGCGACCGCGACGTGATCGAAGCCTTCGTGTTGGAAGATCCCTTCGTGGCCCAGGGAGTGGTTGTCGCCGAAATTCATGAGGTTGCGCCGAAGCGGTCGGACGAGCGGCTGGCTTTCCTCGCCGCATAAGCAGGGCGCAGCCTGGCGCTATTCCCCGCTATTTTTTGAATTTGCTGTTTCCCATTAAGACTGGTTAACGAGTCGTTAACCTTAATCGTCTTTACTCAATCCTAACGAATCCTGTCCGCGCGCGGCGTGCTGGCGTCAGCTTCAAGCAAGGGCGGATTTCTAGTTTCAGCGTTTGAGTTTTCGGGGATTGGGAATGAGCGAAAAGCATGTGGCGGTGTTGATGGGCGGATTTTCCTCCGAGCGACCGGTTAGCCTGTCGTCCGGATCCGCTTGCGCCGACGCTCTCGAGGCGGAAGGCTATCGCGTCAGCCGCGTCGATGTCGGCCGCGACGTCGCTTCCGTGCTTGCCGAACTCAAGCCGGATGTGGCGTTCAACGCGCTGCACGGTCCTTATGGCGAAGATGGCTCGATCCAGGGCATCCTCGAATATCTCCAGATTCCCTACACCCATTCCGGCGTGCTCGCCTCGGCGCTCGCCATGGACAAGGAGCAGGCCAAGAAGGTCGCCAAGGCCAGCGGCGTGCCGGTCGCTGAATCGAAAGTGATGAACCGTTTCGACTTCACCTCCAGCCATCCGATGAAGCCGCCCTATGTGGTCAAGCCGGTGCGCGAGGGGTCTAGCTTCGGCGTGGTCATCGTCAAGGAAGAGCAGAGCCATCCGCCGCAGGTGATCACGTCGTCGGACTGGCGCTATGGCGACACGGTGATGGTGGAGCGTTATGTCGCTGGCCGTGAACTGACCTGCGGAGTGATGGGCGATGTCGCGCTCGGAGTCACCGAAGTGGCGCCGCAAGGACACGCCTTTTATGATTATGACGCAAAATATGCCGCGGGCGGCTCCGTCCACGTGATTCCGGCGCAGGTTTCACCAAAAATTTACCAAACTGTCCAAATGCTGGCTCTTAAGGCGCACAAGGCGATGGGCTGCCGCGGGGTCTCGCGTTCGGACTTCCGCTACGACGATCGTTTCTCAGAGGACGGAGAACTGATCTGGTTGGAAATCAACACCCAGCCAGGCATGACTCCCACGTCGCTGGTGCCCGAAATGGCCGCTCATGCCGGCCACTCCTTTGGCGAATTCCTGCGATGGATGGTGGAGGACGCATCGTGTCAGCGTTGAAACTCCTCGGCTCACGAAAAAATCACGCCGACGATTCTCTCTGGGCCGACAGCCCGGGCGAGGGCGGTGAAAAAATGATCTTGCCGCGGCCTTTGCGCCGCGTGGTGCGGTTCATGGGCAGCTTGGCCGCCGGCCGCGTCAATATTCCGCGCCATCTCGGCAGCGTATCGCTGGTCGCGTTCTATGGGTTGACGGCGAGCTACGCCTTTTCGCTGAGCGGCGAGACGCCGGATGTCGCCCAGGCGATGAGTTCGGTGGTCGGCTTCGCCATCAACAATGTCAAAGTGTCCGGCAATTTTCATACGTCCGAGATCGACATTCTGGAGAAGCTTGGTCTCGACGGCGCGACGTCTCTGATGTCGCTCGACGCGCAGCGCACCCGCGATGCGTTGAAGAGCCTGCCTTGGGTGCGCGACGCCGAAGTCCGCAAGATCTATCCCGACACGGTGGCGGTGAAACTTGTCGAGCGCGACGCGTTCGGCATCTGGCAGCATGGCCAAGACCTGTCGCTGATCGAAGAGAACGGCAGCGTGATCGCGCCGTTGCGCGACAACAAATTCGCCCATCTGCCGCTGTTCGTCGGTCGCGACGCCGAAACTGGCGCGGCCGATATCATGGCCGATTTCGACAAATGGCCTGACATCAAGGCGCGGGTGAAAGCCTATATCCGCGTGGCCGGCCGTCGTTGGGACGTGCAGCTCGACAATGGCGTGCTGATCAAACTTCCCGAATACGACATGGACCGCGCCATGGCTGAACTCGCGGAGTTGAACCGGGACCACCAACTGGTGGAGCGCGACATCGTCGCGGTCGATTTCCGGCTGGCCGATCGCACCACCATCCAGCTGAGCGAAGGCGCGACAGAGCGCCGCGCCAAGGCTGTGGCGCTGCGCGCCAAGGCGCTCAAGAAGGCGGAGGAGCAGATATGAGCATTTTCCGTCCCGCAGGTTCCGCCACGCCGCGCCTCAAGCCTCTGAACTCCAAGCGCGCCCATACGGTGAGCGTGCTCGACATCGGCTCGACCAAGGTCGTGTGCATGATCGCACGTCTGACCCCGCGCGAAGCCACCGAGGTCCTGCCCGGCCGCACCCATAAGATCGAGATCATCGGCATCGGCCATCAACGCTCGCGCGGCATCAAGTCCGGCGTCATTTCCGATCTCGACGCGCTGGAAGGCGTGATCCGCAACGCGGTTGACGCAGCAGAGCGCCAGGCCAAGCTCACTGTCGACAGTCTGATCGTCAATGTCTCGGCTGGCCGGCTGCAGAGCGATATCTACACCGCCACCATCGATCTCGGCGGACAGGAAGTCGATCAGGAAGATGTGCGCCGCGTGCTGGTGGCCGCCTGTCATCAATCGCAGCGCCACGACCGCGCCGTGCTGCATTCGCTGCCCACCGGTTTCTCGCTCGATGGCGAGCGCGGCATTGCCGACCCGGTCTCGATGTTCGGCGACACGCTGGGCGTCGACATGCATGTGCTGACCGCCGAGCGCACCGCCATCAAGAATATCGAGCTCTGCGTCAACCGCGCCCATCTGACTGTCGAAGGCGTGGTGGCCACGCCCTATGCGTCGGGTCTGGCGGCGCTGGTCGAGGACGAGCTGGAGCTCGGTTGCGCGGCCATCGACATGGGCGGCGGCGCGACCACGATTTCGGTGTTCGCCGAAGGCAAGCTGGTGCATGCCGACGCCATCGGGCTCGGCGGCCATCATGTGACGACCGATCTCGCCCGCGGCCTGTCGACCCGGATCGAGGAAGCCGAGCGCATCAAGGTCATGCATGGTTCGGCGCTATCGAACTCCACCGACGACCGCGAACTCGTCTCGGTGCCGCCGATCAGCGAAGAGGATCACGAGCAGCCGAGCCAGGTGCCGAAGGCGCTGATCTCCAAGATCGTCCGCGCCCGCGTCGAAGAGACGCTCGAAATGATTCGCGACCGCATTCGCAGCTCTGGCTTTTCCCCCATCGTGGGCAAGCGCGTGGTGCTGACCGGCGGCGCAAGCCAGCTCACCGGCCTGCCGGAGCTCGCGCGACAGATCTTCGCCCGCAATGTCCGGATCGGCCGGCCGATGGGCGTCAAGGGTCTGCCGGCAGCGGCGAAGGGACCGGCTTTCTCCACCGCCGTAGGGCTCCTGATTTATCCGCAATTCGCGGATATCGAGATCCACGCTGCGGAGCATGGGCTTTTGTCTTCTCTGGCGGGCGGCAATGGCCGCATCGCGCGCATGGGGCATTGGCTGAAGAGCAGTTTTTGAGTTTCGCCGCGAGAGGGAGACCGCTCGCGGCGCGGAAGATCCCAACGCCAGACCGCCGGCCGAGCCGGTCCGGAACGGCATGTCAGGAATAAAGACCGGAACGGCGGTTCGGTCGGAATACAGGAAGGACTGAGAACATGACCATCAAATTGCAGAAGCCGGACATCACCGAGCTGAAGCCGCGCATCACCGTTTTCGGTGTCGGCGGCGGCGGCGGCAACGCCGTGAACAACATGATCAGCGCCGGCCTGCAGGGCGTCGACTTCGTCGTCGCCAACACCGACGCGCAGGCGCTGGCCATGACCCGCGCCGAACGCATCATCCAGATGGGCGTTCAGGTCACCGAAGGTCTCGGCGCCGGTTCCCAGCCCGACGTGGGTCGCGCTGCGGCCGAAGAGTGCCTCGATGAGATCATTGACCACCTCAATGGCACGCATATGTGCTTCGTCACCGCCGGCATGGGCGGCGGCACCGGTTCCGGCGCCGCGCCCGTCGTGGCGCAGGCCGCCCGCTCCAAGGGCATCCTGACCGTGGGCGTGGTCACCAAGCCGTTCCATTTCGAAGGCCAGCGCCGCATGCGCATCGCCGATCAGGCCATCACCGAACTGCAGAAGTCGGTCGATACGCTGATCGTGATCCCGAACCAGAACCTGTTCCGCATCGCCAATGACAAGACCACCTTCGCCGACGCCTTCTCGATGGCCGACCAGGTGCTCTATTCCGGCGTCGCCTGCATCACCGACCTGATGGTCAAGGAAGGCCTGATCAACCTCGACTTCGCCGACGTTCGCTCGATCATGCGCGAAATGGGCCGGGCGATGATGGGCACCGGCGAATCCTCCGGCGAAGGCCGCGCATTGGCCGCCGCCGAAGCCGCGATCGCCAACCCGCTGCTCGACGAAACCTCGATGAAGGGCGCCCAGGGCCTGCTGATCTCCATCACCGGCGGTCGCGACATGACGCTGTTCGAAGTGGACGAAGCTGCGACCCGCATCCGCGAAGAGGTCGATCCCGACGCCAACATCATCCTCGGCGCGACGTTCGATGAAGCCCTGGAAGGCATCATCCGCGTCTCCGTCGTCGCCACTGGCATCGATCGCGCTCAAAACGCAGGAGAGTCGCGCCCTTTTGAGGTCAAGCCGGCAGCAAGGCCGGTGATCCGCACGCAGGCATCCGCGCCCGCCGCGCCGATTTCGCAGCCGGCTCCCCAGCCGGTCATGCAGGCCGCTGCACCTCAGCCGGTCATGCCGATGATGCAAGCGCCGCAGCCGGTCGCGCAGCGCCTTGATCCGGTGGCGGAGACCATCCGCGCAGCCGAAATCGACATGGAGCGCGAACTGGAAATCGCCGTGACCCAACCGCTGATGCGGGAACTGGAACAGCCGGCGCAATCCGCACAGGACGCTTTCCGTCCGGCGAGCCGGCTGTTTTCGACGCCCGCGCCCGAACCGATGCAGATGCAGCAGCGCCCGGCGCAGCCTGCGCCGCAGCCGATGGCTCCGATCGCTGAAGCGCAGCCCGCGCCCATGCAGATGCGCGCTCCGGTCGCGCCCGCTCCGGCTCCCCAGTCGCAGCCGGCTCCGCAGATGCGCGCCGAGCCGTCGCTGATGTCGCAGGTCCGCTCCGAGGCGGAATCGCATCGCATGCCGAAGGTCGAAGACTTTTCGCCGGTGGTGAAGGCCGAAATCGAGCATCGTTCGTCCCCGGTCGCCCAGGCGCATGCCGAAGAGCGCGGCCCGATGGGCTTGCTCAAGCGCCTGACCTCGTCGCTGAGCCGTCGCGAGGACGAGCCCGCCGCTCCCTCCGACATGACCTCCGGCGCGCCGGCGGCGTCTTCCCAGCAGCGTCGTCCGCTGTCGCCGGAAGCCAGCCTCTATGCGCCGCGTCGCGGCAATCTCGACGATCTCGGTCGCACCGCGCCGTCGCAGCCGCGCAGCCAGGAAGAAGAGTTGGACATTCCCGCCTTCCTGCGTCGCCAGTCGAACTGAGGCGTTCAACAGACTTCAGGGGGCCCGGTTCACGCCGGGCCCTTTTCGATTCGGCCGCACGAATCGTATTGAAACAGCACGGGCGGCCGCGCGGCGCGCCTCATGCCCGCAAAACGGTCTCCGAGACCGTTGTAGCGAGGCCATCCACAGGGATGTTGCCGGCTATAACGCCGCGGCTGCGCCCGAGACTTCCAAGCCTTCCGTCGGATTTCGGGTTAACAAGCCTCGTCAAGGACTTGCGCTCCGTTACAAGCGGAAAGAAACATTGATTTGGATTGCGGACGGTCGCTCGGTATTTTCACGATGGATCTGCTTGGAGGGCGCGATCCAGTCGAATTGCGGGCGAAAGCGCGCAGAGTGCATGGTTAAATCCGGGTTACCGGATGGATGGGCCAAGGCCCGTTCGGAAATGTGGGGCCAAATGGCATCAGGACTGGCTGGATTTGAAACGACCTTCGCAAATCCCTTCACCATTCGCGGTATAGGCGTCCATTCGGGCGCGGATGTGACCGCAGTCTTCAATCCCGCCGACGCGGGGACGGGGATCATTTTTCAGCGCACCGGGCCGAATGGCGAAGTCACCGAGCTCAAGGCCGTGTCCGCCACCGTTGGCAATACCGATCTCTGCACGGTTCTCGGCACGCATCCGGCGCGTTCGGTGGCGACCGTCGAGCATGTGATGGCCGCGCTCTATGCGCTCGGCATCGATAACGCGATCATCGAGATCGACGCCGGCGAAGCGCCGGTGATGGATGGCAGTTCCGCCATGTTCATCGACGCCATCGAACAGGCCGGCATCAAGACGCTTGCCAAGAAACGCCGCTACATCCGCGTGCTCAAGCAGGTGCGAATCGATTTCGGCTCTTCCTGGGCGGAATTCCGTCCCTATGACGGCACCCGCTTTGAGGTCGATATCGACTTTCCGAGCCCGACCATTGGCCGGCAGAGCTGGCAGGGCGACCTGACGGCGTCGAGCTTCAAAAGCGAATTGTCGCGCGCCCGCACCTTCGGCTTCATGCGCGATGTCGAACGTCTCTGGGCCGCCGGCCTCGCGCTCGGCTCCTCGCTCGAAAATTCGGTGGTGATCGGCGATGATCACCGGGTCATCAATGTTGAAGGCCTGCGCTATCGCGACGAATTCGTCCGGCACAAGACGCTGGACGCCGTGGGTGACCTGGCGTTGGCTGGCGCGCCGTTCCTTGGCCTTTACCGCTCCTATCGCGGCGGCCACAAGGTCAACGCCATGGCGCTGAAGGCGCTGCTGTCGGATGCGTCCGCCTATGACATCGTCGAATCCGCCGGCCAGCGTCCGCGCGTGGCGGCTCCCGAAATGATCGCCGTCAACCGTCAGGAATACGCTCCCTGGACCGCCTGAGGCTCAATCTTGCGGACGCGCCGGGTCATCCGGCGCCCCGACCCGTTTTCGCCACAAATTTGCCCGAAGGGGTAAACATGGCGTTGCGATAGCTGTTATTTTATGGCTAGTAACGCCACGAACGGAGAGGCGAGGCGCAGAGGCTTTTCATTAAGCCGGGCCCGCTGGGGATTTGCAGGAAGTGAGATGATGAAACTATCCACGCGCGCTGTGCTTGTGACCTTGGCCATCAGCGCCTCCGGCATGATCCTGTCGGCCTGCACCAGCGATCCCGATCTCGACATCACCAAACTCGGTGTGCAGACCGATCCGCCCGACGTGCTCTACAATCAGGGCCTGGCCAATATCAACGCCGGCAAGCTGACCGAGGCGCAACGCAAGTTCGACGCCATCGACAAGCAGCATCCATTTTCAGAATGGGCGCGCAAGGCGCTGGTGATGGCGACTTTCGTGAAATATCGCCAGGGCGACAACGAAGCCGCCATCCAGTCGGGCGAGCGCTATATGAATCTCTATGCGCAGACCAAGGATGCGGCCTACGTCCAGTATATGATCGGCCTGGCCTACGCCAAGCAGATCCCGGTCGTGACGCAGGATCAGCGCGCGTCCGCCAAGACGATCGAAGCGATGATGAAGGTGGTCAACAACTACCCGACCTCGGAATATGTCGACGACGCGCAGGTGAAGATCCGCATGGCGCGCGACAACCTCGCCGGCAAGGAAATGCAGATCGGCCGCTACTATCAGGAGCGGAAGGAATATCTGGCCGCCGTGTCGCGTTATCGCAACGTGGTCGAAAGCTTCTCCAACACCAATCAGGTCGAAGAGGCGCTGGCTCGTCTGGTCGAATGCTATTTCGCGCTCGGCCTGTCCGACGAAGCCCAGACCGCCGCAGCCGTGCTCGGCCACAACTATCCTGACAGCGATTGGTACAAGGACAGCTTCGCGCTTTTGAAGACCCAAGGCCTGGAGCCGCGCGAAAACACCGGCTCCTGGATCTCGCGCGCCGGCAAGAAACTGCTCCTCGGCGAATCGACCTGAAACAAAATGGTCTGATCCATGCTCGTCCAGCTGTCGATCCGTGACATCGTCTTGATCGATCGGCTCGATCTCGCCTTCCAGCCCGGACTTTCGGTGCTGACCGGCGAGACCGGCGCTGGAAAGTCGATCCTGCTCGATTCCCTGTCGCTCGCTCTTGGGGGGCGCGGCGATGGCGGCCTCGTGCGCCATGGCGAGGACAAGGGGCAGGTGACCGCTGTCTTCGATCTGCCCGGCGCGCATCCGCTCCGGACCTTCCTCAGAAACAACAGCATCGACGATGACGGCGACGTGATCTTCCGCCGCGTCCAGTCCGCTGATGGCCGCACCCGCGCCTTTGTCAACGACCAGCCGGTCTCGGTGCAGCTGATGCGCGAGGCGGGAACAAAACTCGTTGAAATCCACGGCCAGCACGACGATCGCGCTCTGGTGGACACCGAAGCGCATCGCCTGCTGCTCGACGCCTTCGCCGGTCTCACTGAGGAATGCGAGGCGTTGGCCGCGCTGTACAAGACCTGGAAAGATTCAAGTCGCGAGCTCAAGAGCCATCGCGCCAAGGTGGAGGCCGCCGCCCGCGAGGCCGATTACATCAGGGCGTCGGTGGAGGAACTCGAAAAGCTTTCCCCTGTCGATGGCGAAGAGGAAGAGCTGGCCGAAAAACGCGCCCGGATGATGAAGGTCGAGCGCGTCGCCTCCGACATTTCCGAGGCTTCGGATTTTCTCAACGGCTCGGCTTCGCCGGTGCCGCATATCGCCTCGCTGGTGCGCCGTCTGGAGCGTAAGTCGCAGGAAGCGCCGGGCCTTCTGGAAGAAACCGTGCAGGCGCTGGATGAGGCGCTCGACCGTCTCTCGGACGCGCAAAATCTCGTGGAATCGGCGTTGCGCCGCACCGAATTCGATCCCAAGGAATTGGAGCGCGTCGAGGAGCGGCTGTTTGCGCTGCGCGCCGCCTCGCGGAAATATTCCGTGCCGGTCACCGGTCTGCCGGCGCTGGCCGCCAAGATGGCGGCCGATCTTACCGATCTCGACCAGGGCGAGGAAAAACTGAAGCGGTTGGAAGAGCGCGAGAAGGAAAACGCCGTCGTGTTCCTGACCGCTGCTCGCGCATTGTCCGACAAGCGCCGCGGCGCTGGCGCATCGCTCGCCGAGGCCGTGATGGCGGAACTGCCGGCGCTGAAGCTCGAACGCGCCCGCTTCATGGTGGAAGTGACCGCCGATGAGAAAGACGCGACCGCCTCCGGCATCGACCGCGTCGAATTCCATGTGCAAACCAATCCCGGCACGCGGCCCGGCCCGATCATGAAAGTGGCCTCGGGCGGCGAGCTGTCGCGCTTCCTGCTGGCGCTCAAGGTGGCGCTCGCCGATCGCGGTTCTGCGCCGACCTTGGTGTTCGACGAAATCGACACCGGCGTGGGCGGCGCGGTCGCCGATGCCATCGGTCAGCGGCTCAAGCGCCTGTCGTCGCGCGTGCAGGTGCTCTCCGTCACCCACGCGCCCCAAGTCGCCGCCCGCGCCAACACGCATCTCTTGATCGCCAAGGGCCCGGTGGAAGGCGGCGACGGCCGCATCGCCACGCGCGTCTCCACCATGGCCGAGGATGAACGCCGCGAGGAAATCGCCCGCATGCTGGCCGGCGCCTCGATCACCGAGGAGGCGCGCGCTGCGGCAGCGAAGCTGCTCGCGGGCGAGGGGTGATTTTTTCCTCCAATGAATCCGGGTTCGCCCGCGATGGCTTGGCTTGCGCCTTGGGATGCGTCATGCTTTCATAAACCAGCGAAAGGCAAATGGGCGCCTGGGAATTTTGCCATGACGAAACAGGTCACCATCACGATTGAGGACGAAGCGTTCAGCGGTTTGACGCACGCCGCCGGCGGGCGTCCTCTGGATAGCTATATCCGTGAATTGCTTGAGCCGCATTTTCGACGCGCGGAGTTGGAAGCCGGCTATCGCGCTATGGCCGAGGACACTGGTCGGGAAGCCGAGGCGAAGGAATGGCTGGCGGGGCTTTCCGGAGACATCGGCAATGAGGCGGGGTGAGGTCTGGTGGGTTGCATTCGATCCTTCCATAGGCTCCGAGATTCGAAAGACACGACCTGCGATCATCATCAGCAATGACATCGCAAATCACTATTTGGCGCGAGTCGTCGTTCTTCCCCTTACAAGTAATGCGGACAGAGTTTATCCCGGCGAAACGCGCGCGTCAGTCGGTGGAAAAATCAGCAAGGTCATGGCCGATCAAATTATGGCGGCCGACAAAATCCGCCTTCGCGCCAAGATCGGGGAACTGAGTCCGTTCGACCTCAAAGCCGTTGAAGACGCGCTTGCGCTTCACTTGGGTCTGGCGCTCAAAAGCTAAGTCTGGCAAATCGAGAGCCTGAAGAGACTGTCCCGACTGACCAGGATGCGACCATGCCCGACACCGCCACGCCCGTCGAACTGATGCAGCCGGAGGCCGCCGCCGAGGAACTGGCTTTCCTCGCCAAGGAACTCGCCCGCCACGATGCGCTCTATCATGGCAAGGATGCGCCGGAGATTTCGGACGCAGACTATGACGCGCTCAAGCGCCGCAACGAGGCTTTGGAAAACGCGTTTCCGGATCTCGTCCGTCCCGACAGCCCGACGCGCAAGGTCGGCGCCGCGCCGGCTGCGGGCTTCCAGCAGGTCACGCATGTCAGGCCGATGCTATCGCTCGACAACACGTTTTCGGATGAGGATGTGGCCGATTTCGTCGCCTCGGTCTATCGCTTCCTCGGCGTGCTGCCGGATGGCTCGATCGCCTTCACCGCTGAACCGAAGATCGATGGCCTGTCGATGTCGCTGCGCTATGAGAATCGCCTGTTGGTGACGGCGGCGACGCGGGGCGATGGCGCGGTGGGGGAAAACGTCACCGCCAATATCCGCACCATATCGGAAATCCCTGAGACGCTGCCTGAAGGCGCGCCCGATGTGGTGGAGGTGCGCGGCGAAGTCTATATGGCCAAGGCCGATTTCCTCGCGCTCAACGCCAAGATGGAGGCCGAGGGCAAGCCCACTTATGTGAACCCGCGCAACACGGCGGCGGGATCGCTCCGCCAGCTCGATCCCAAGGTGACGGCGACGCGCAAGCTCCGCTTTTTCGCCTATGCCTGGGGCGAGATGAGCGCCATGCCCGCCGACACCCAGCATGGCATGGTTGAGGCGTTCAAGGCCTGGGGCTTTCCGACCAATCCGCTGACGCGGCGGCTGAACTCGGTCGAGGACATTCTCGCGCATTACTACGAGATCGGCCGGATGCGGCCGGATCTCGACTATGACATCGACGGCGTCGTCTACAAGGTCGACCGGCTGGACCTGCAGGAGCGGCTGGGCTTCCGTTCGCGCAGCCCGCGCTGGGCAACCGCGCATAAATTCCCCGCGGAACAGGCGATGACGACGCTGGAAGCCATCGACATCCAGGTGGGCCGCACCGGCGCGCTGACGCCCGTGGCGCGCCTCACCCCCATCACGGTGGGCGGCGTCGTCGTCACCAACGCCACGCTGCACAATGAGGATTACATCAAGGGCATCGGCAATTCCGGCGAGCCGATCCGCGAAGGACGCGATATCAGGGTCGGCGATCTCGTGATTGTCCAGCGCGCCGGCGACGTCATCCCGCAGATCGTCGATGTGGTGATGGACAAGCGGCCCGCCGAGGCCGTGGCCTATGAGTTCCCGAGGACCTGCCCGGTCTGCGGCAGCCATGCGGTGCGCGAGGTCAATGAGAAGACGGGCAAGGTGGACGCCGTGCGCCGCTGCACCGGCGGCTTTGTCTGCACGGCGCAGGCTATGGAGCATCTCAAGCATTTTGTTTCGCGCGACGCCTATGACATCGAAGGGCTGGGCGCGAAGCAGATCGAATTCTTCTTTACGACGGAAGATCCGTCGCTCAGGATTGAGACCGCCGCCGACATCTTCACGCTCGAACGCCGGCAGGCAGGGTCACTGTTGTCGAAGCTCGAAAACCGCGACGGCTGGGGCAAGACCTCGGTCGCCAAACTCTATGCCGCGATCAACTCGCGCCGCGAGATCGCGCTCAACCGTTTCATCTACGCGCTCGGCATTCGGCATGTGGGTGAGACGACGGCGAAGCTGCTGGCGCGCGCCTACGGGACCTATGAAGCCTTTGCGAGTGGCATGCGCGAGGCGGCCAGCCTGTCGGGCGACGCCTGGAACGAGCTCAACGCTATCGATGGCATCGGTGAAGTCGTAGCCCGCGCCATCGTGGAGTTCTACAAGGAACCGCGCAATCTCGCGGTCATCGGACGTCTCTTGGAAGAGGTGACGCCGCTGGCGATGGAAGCCCCGGTCGCCTCCAACAGCCCGGTTGTCGGCAAGACGGTGGTGTTCACAGGCTCGCTGGAGCGGTTTACCCGCGACGAGGCCAAGGCGCGGGCCGAAAGCCTGGGCGCCAAAGTAGCGGGCTCGGTGTCGAAGAAGACAGACTATGTGGTCGCCGGACCCGGCGCAGGCTCGAAGCTCGACAAGGCGCGCGACTTGGGCGTGACTGTGATGACCGAGGACGAGTGGCTGGCCCTCATCGCCAGTTGAGTTTACCGCAAAAAAACCGACAGCAATTCGTCGAGTTCGCTTTCGAGCGCGGCCAGTTCGTCGCTGGTTTCCACCACGTCGTCAGCTGTCTCTTCGACCGGCTGAAGGGCGGCGGCGTGTTGTTCGGTCTCGTCGTCCGACCAGTCATTCGCCGTCATGGTCTGTGACGCGGCGCGGCCGCGCGGTGTGTCGTCGGCCGTCTGGTCGACGGCCTGGTTGAAGCCGTCGCCCACGGCGCCGCGCTGGTTCTGAAAATAGCTCGGGTAATACCCGCCGATAAGCGGGGAGCCGAGAGAGCTGATCATTCCCATCTCATATCCTTCCGTCGAGTCGCCTATTGGCTGTCTTTGGGAAACCCTGCGCCGCGAGGATTGTACGAAACTGACGTTGTTAACCTTTTGTTAAGGATTTCCCGGCTGGTGACGGCCGATGTGACAGTTTTTCAACATTTTGCGACGCTTCGGCCCTTTCGCCCGCGCCATGTTCCCATGAACCCGACTCGGCGCTAAACAGGGGCTATCGAATTCCCGAGCCGCCGGAGTGCGCCATGTTCCAGACGTTTGACACCACTGCCGATCCGCAATTTGGCGCAGACCGCGTCGCGCGGCTGAGGGCGAAGCTTGCGGAGATGGGTGTGGACGGCTTTCTCGCACCGCGCGCCGATGAATATCAGGGCGAATATGTGCCGGCATGCGCCGAACGCCTGTCCTGGCTGACAGGCTTTACCGGCTCGGCCGGCGTCGCGCTCATCCTGAAGCACGAAGCCGTGGTCTTTGTCGACGGGCGCTACACCACCCAGCTCAAAGAGCAGGTTGACGGGGCGGTGTTCACCGGCGGCGATCTGGTCGGCGAACCGCCGCACAAATGGCTGGAGAAGAACGGTCCCAACAGGCTGCGCCTCGGCGTCGATCCCTGGCTGCATACGAAGGCGGAGATCGACAAGCTCGCAAAGACGCTTGACGCGCGCGGCGGCGAATTGGTGATGCTGGCGATCAATCCGCTCGATGCGATCTGGAGCGACCGTCCCGTCGAGCCGCTCGGCGCGGTCACGATCCAGCAGCGCGATCACGCGGGCGAACTGGCGGTCGACAAGATCGCCCGCATCGCCGCGCTCGTCGCGGAAAAAGGCGCAAACGCGGTCGTGCTGACTGATCCCTCTTCGGTGGCCTGGGCCTTCAATATCCGTGGGCAGGACGTGCCGCATACGCCGCATCCTCTGGCGCGCGCCATCATCCACGCATCGGGCGAGGCCCAGATTTTTCTCGACGCCCTAAAGACCGGCATCGAAGCCCGCGCCTATCTCGCCCAGATGGCCGAGCAGAAGGAGCCTGCAGCCTTCGCCGCGAGTCTGACGTCGGCGGCCTCCGCCGGTCCCGTGATGCTCGATCCCGATCTCGCCCCCTATGCGCTGCATCTGCTGATCGAGGCTTCGGGCGGCGTGGTGATGGCGGCGGAGGATCCCGCGAAACTGCCGCGCGCCCGCAAGAACGACACGGAGCTGGCCGGCTCGCTGAAGGCGCATCTGCAGGATGGCGCGGCCATGGTGGAATTTCTCGCCTGGCTCGACGCGCAGGCGCCTGAAAACCTCGACGAGATCACGGCGGTCAAGGCGCTGGAGGCCTCGCGCATCCGGGTCGGCGAGCGCATGCAGAATCCGCTCAAGGACATTTCCTTCGACACGATTTCAGGCGCGGGCGAAAACGCCGCGATCATCCATTACCGCGTCACCGAGCCGACCAACCGCAAATTCCGTTCGGGCGAAATGTTCCTGCTCGATTCCGGCGGCCAATATGTCAACGGCACCACCGACATCACCCGCACCATCGCCATCGGCGTGGTCCCTGAAGAGCAGAGGCGTTTCTTCACCCTGGTGCTGAAGGGCATGATCGCCATTTCCACGGCGCGCTTTCCCAAGGGAACCCGCGGCGTCGATCTCGATCCGCTCGCGCGCATCGCTCTGTGGAAGGCGGGCGCCGATTACGGCCACGGCACCGGCCATGGCGTCGGCTCCTATCTCTCGGTGCATGAGGGGCCGCAACGCATCTCCCGCGCCGCCATGCAGGAATTGCTGCCTGGCATGATCCTGTCCAACGAGCCCGGCTTCTACCGCCCCGGCGCCTATGGCATCCGCATCGAAAACCTCATCTATGTCACCGAGCCCGAAATGATCGAGGGCGGCGACCGGCCGATGCTGGGCTTCGAGACCCTGACCTTCTGCCCGATCGACCGTCGCCTGATCCTCTCGCATATGCTGACGCGCGAGGAACTCTTGTGGCTCGACGCCTATCACGCCGAAACGCGCGAGAAACTGATGCCGCTGATCGAAAACGATGCGGCCAGGACATGGCTGAAGCGGGCGACGGCGCCTTTGGGGTGAGGCGACTGGGCGTGCTCCGCCCCTCATCCGGCTGCCGCCACCTTCTCCCCGTAAAACGGGGAGAAGGGCGATGTTGCGCCGCCCGCGCCACATCCGCCTTCGCCCCGCAATGCGGGGAGAAGGTCCCGGCAGGGGGATGAGGGGCGGTCCACGCCCGCCAGACTCGTGAAGCCGCCACCACGAAATCCAGCCTTCCCAACCGCACATTCTCCGATTAAACCCATTCTAAATGCTGCAGTTGCGAAAGGGTGAATCATGGACCGCGCGCATGATCCGAGTCAGTTGGAAATGGTGGTGCTGATGACGCCCGACATGGCGAATTTTTCCGGCAAGGTGCATGGCGGCGCACTGCTCAACCTGCTCGACCGGGTCGCCTATTCCTGCGCCTCGCGCTTTTCCCAGCAATATGCGGTGACGCTGTCGGTGGATCAGGTGATGTTTCGCCAGCCGATCCATGTCGGCGAACTCGTCACCTTCCGCGCCGCAGTGAATTACGCTGGCCGCACCTCGATGGAAATCGGCATCCGCGTCGAGGCCGAGGATCTCCGCAGCGGCGAACGCCGTCATACCAATTCCTGTTATTTCACCATGGTCGCGGTCGATGCGGCGGGCAAGCCGACGTCGGTGCCGAAGCTCGCCGTGGACAGCGAGGTCAAGAAACGGCGTGAAAAGGCGGCGCTCGACCGCCGCGCGCTGCGCCAGGAATTCGAGCATCGCTTCAAGAAGGTCAAGGCCGGGGAATAGGTGATCCTCACCCCACCAGATGCCGATAGGCCACCACGAAGATCCAGGCCAGCACGAGCATGACCAGCGACGGCGCGCGCAGTCCGATGAGCGCGGCGACGATCATCGTCAGCGTCACGTCGAGGCCGTCATAGACGAAGGCGGGAGCGACGAGGGCGGCGAGAACGGCCGCCGGCACGGCGTTCAGCGCCGCTTCCATGCGCGGCGAGATCGTCTTGATCGAGCGGATCAGCACATAGCCGCCGGCGCGGGTGAGATAGGTGGCGACGGCGGCGGCGAGGATGGTGAGCGCGAAGGTGGTATCCATCTCAGGCCTTTCTGTCCCGAACCGGCAAAAGCGTGGCGACGAGAATGCCGAACAGCGCGCCGATGCTGATATGCCAGGGCGATCCGACGAGATGCTTGGCGAGGATGGCGGCGAGACCGCTCGCCAGCACCGTCGGCAGCCAGTTGTCCTTCTTGCGGAAACCAAGCGTCAGGCCGAGGAAATAGACGGTCAACAGCACGTCGAGGCCGAGCGCGCGAGGATCGCCAACCAGCGAGCCGAAGATCGCGCCGAGCACGGCGGTGATCTGCCAGGTGATGTAGAAGGTCAGCCCGAAGGAGAGATACCAGGTGAAGGTCAGCTTTGTTCCGCTTTCGGCCCGCTTCAGGCTTTCGGCGAATTGCGGATCGACCATCAGGAAGAAGGCGACGAGCTTCTTGCCGAGCGAGAAGTGCTCGATGTGATTGGCGAGCGCGGCGGAATAGAGGATGTGGCGAAAATTCACCGCGAAGATCGAGGCGACCACCAGCCAGGGCGCGACATTGTGGCGGAACAGTTCGATGCCAACCAGCTGGCTCGCGCCGGCATAGATGGTCATGTTCATCAGCAGGATTTCGCCAATCGACAGGCCCATATTGGTCGACACGGCGCCGAGCAGCACGCCGAAGGGCAGGGCGCTTATCAGCGACGGCAGCGTCGCGCGCATGCCGGAAAGGATTTCATCGCGATTCATCTGGATTTCCGTCGAGAGGCTGACGCCTTTTAGCCGTTTGGGCGAGCAAGACAATCTCGACTTGTTGATCGGTTCATAAAGCTGCGTGATGAGGTCTCGGTTCGTGGACCGCGTCCAGCGCGGCGAGGCCGGCGCGCACGCCGCAGGCGGCCAGCACCCAAAATCCCGCCATCAGCCGCATGCAGTCGTCGCGCATCGCTTCGGAGAGATAGAAGTGGTTGCCGGCGTCGTTGCTGACAGGCTGGAGCGCGCCTTTTTCGACCACGGCGCGAAACAGGAGCTTGATCTGCGGGCGCGACACGGCGAAGGCCTTGGACAATGCGGCGATGGAGGCCGTCATCGGCTGGTCCACCGGCAGGCTGTCGCCTTCGGTCGATAGGATCAGGCTGAACAGAATGAGGAAGCCCGCCTTTTTCTCGGCGAAAAGCTTGGCCAGCGGACAAAAGGTCATTGGCCGTTCGCGGGCGAGAAAGGCCTCGCAGGCGCCGATGATGAAGGCGCGTTCGAACACAGGATCGCCGAGATTGTCTAGTCCGAGACGCCCTTCCGGCATGACCAGGCACATTGCCTTGAGCGCATTGGCAATGCGCTCGCGGAACGCCGTTTTGAGCTTTTCAGTGGGGCTTAGCCTGAGCGAATGGCCGCGGCGAGTCTCTGTGACCGGCTCGATATGCTTGGCGAAGCGCATGACGCCGAGCATGGCGGAGGCGCGGCCTTGGCTGCAAAGGCCGGTATCAGCGCAGGCCGCCTTGAAGCGATTGACGGTCAGGCCGGAGCCGGGAATGGCGGGGTCGTACAGCGCGTCGAAATACAGCGCCATCCAGGCCATCATCACCCGGCCACGATCGCTGGTGACCAGATTGAGCAGCGGACGATGTTCGAAATGGGCGACGTAGCTTTTTGCGAAGCCGCGCACGGCGCGGGGCATCTCAGCCGAGGCCATGATGATGGCGATGTCTTCCCGGAACCGGGACACGTCACAGCTGATGGCGCTGGCTGCTTGCGGACTCACGCTTTTCCTTCCCCTGTGCACAACGCGGCATCATGTGCCGGTCGATCGGAAAAAAACTATGCCATGTTCTTGGGGGAGAAGTGAGCCAAATTTTTTCAGTTGCGCGGCCGGAGATTCGCTTTCATCCACAGCAAGCGCCCGGCTGTTCCGCGTATTCGGCTCGCACTCCGGTGGTTCGGAGGAGATGACGTGTTTTTTTGCGCGTCATGGCGCATCACCTTTCGGCGCTTTACCCCAAAGCGCCGATCGCCCGGCGCGGTCTTGCCCCTGCGCCGGGCGTCCAGCCAGGGTGAGCCCGCGCCTCGGGTCAGAGCTTCTGACGCTTGATCTGGAACGTGTGTTCCTCGCTGGGGAAGCTGCGCGACTTGACCTGTTCGGCGTAAGCTGCAGCGGCGGCGGAGATTTCCGGCGCGAGATTGGCGAAGTGCTTGACAAAACGCGGCTTGAACTCGGTGAACACGCCCAGCATATCGTCTGACACCAGCACCTGACCGTCGCAGGCGGCGGAGGCCCCAATGCCGATGGTCACGGATTTCAGTCCTTCGGAGATTTCACGCGCCACAGGCTCGATCGTGCCCTCGATCACGATGGAGAAGGCGCCGGCGTCGTCGATGGCGCGAGCGTCGCGGCGGATCTTTTCCGCTTCCGCGTCGGACCGGCCAAGCGAGCGATAGCCGCCGGTGGCGTTGACGAGTTGCGGCATCAGGCCGATATGGCCCATCACCGGAATGCCGCGGCTCGCCAGGAAGGCCACGGTTTCCGCCATCTCCTCGCCGCCCTCAAGCTTGACGGCGGAGGCGCTGGTTTCCTTCATGATCCGGGCGGCGGTGCGGAAGGCCTGTTCCTTGCTCTCCTGATAGGAGCCGAACGGCAAGTCGATCACCACGCAGGCGTCCTTCGAGCCGCGCATCACCGCCTGGCCATGAGCGATCATCATTTCCACGGTCACCGAAACGGTCGATTCCATGCCGTAGATCACCATGCCCAGGCTGTCGCCCACCAGCAGAAGGTCGCAATGCGGATCAAGGAGTTTTGCGATCGGCGCTGTGTAGGCCGTAAGACAGACGACGGGGCGGTCGCCCTTCAAGGCCTGGATCGAGGCGGCGGCGCGGCGTTTCTGTTGTGGCTGGACGCTCATGGGCGGTCTCCGTTCAGGCGAAGCGCGCCATGGCCCCTAGGGGGATCAGCACGCGGTTATCCAGCAATCGGGTTGTTCCGAAGCGGATGAAGAGCAGGATGAGCGCGGGGCCTGTGCCGATGCGCTCGAGCTGCTCGAGCGTTTCGGCATGGCGCACGGCCACCACTTCGGGAGTGGCGAGCGGCTCGCTGCGAATGAAGTCTGTCACCGCGCGCTCGACTTCACGGGGATCACGCTCGCCGGCATTGATGAGGCGTTGCGCTTCATCAAGCGCGCGCGGCACGATCGCGGCGGCGCGGCGTTCAGCATCGGTCAGATAGACATTGCGCGAAGAACACGCCAAGCCGTCGTCTTCGCGCACCGTCGCAACCCCGATCACCTCGACTGGCTGAGCCAGATCTTCGGCCATGCGCCTGATGATTTGCAGTTGCTGATAATCCTTCTCACCGAAATAGGCGCGATCCGGGCCGGCGATGTTGAACAATTTGGTGACGACCGTGGCGACGCCGGCGAAATGACCGGGGCGCACTTCGCCTTCGAGGCGCGAGCCGAGACTGGGCACGTCGACGACCGTCTCCATAATGCGGGGATACATGTCGTTGACGCCGGGTGCGAACAGAATGTCGACGCCGCCTTCGCGCAGCATGGCGCTGTCGCGCTCCAACGCGCGCGGATATTTGTCGAGATCTTCATTGACGGAGAATTGCAGTGGGTTGACGAAGATCGACACGACGACGATGTCGTTGTCGCTGCGGGCGCGGCGCACCAACTCCATATGTCCCTTATGCAGATAGCCCATGGTGGGAACGAGGCCGATTGATTTTCCGGCGCGGCGCTGTTTCCGCAGATGATCCTGCATGGCGGCGATCGTCGAGATAATCAGCACTTTATCCTCCCCGGCGTCGTTTCGCCTTGTTGCGAGGTGATATAATCGTTGCAGTGCAAAAGCACAATATGCGGGCAAGCGCACGCTGAATCTGCACGCTTTTCCGGCTAAATAGCCGATAAATGTCTTCGCTTATGCAAAAAATGCATGGCTCCCATGTAGGCTGGGGGCTTACAAAATCAATTCGAGTGAATTATCTTTAGATCATCGCTGAGACGGAAACGGATCGGCGAGACAAGAAAAGTTTTCGGCCCAACGGCCAAAAGTTTCATGTTCCTCCGGACGGGCGGCCTCCTCCTCCTCCCAAGCCGTTCGTTCTGAACATGATATTGTCTTTCGGAGGCACTCCTCCTCCCAGCTTCCGAAAGACTGGTCAGCCTTGCTGATCGAAGGCGGCGCCATCCTCCTCCCGGCGCCGCCTTTTTTTATGCGCGTTTTTCAGCTTTGCCTCTGATCGAAGAGGGGAGGCGCTGTCAGCGCCTCAGTTCGATCGTCACCCAACCATTCATCCAGGTCGTCTTCATATGCTTGAGGCCGGCGCCGTTATAGGCGGCGATGACTTTCCAGCGCTGCGCGGCGAGGATGCCCGACAGGATCACCGTGCCGCGATCGGAAAGGTTCTGGACAAGTTCCGGGGCAA
This sequence comes from Rhizobium sp. SG_E_25_P2, assembly GCF_029892285.1. Lineage (GTDB taxonomy): Bacteria > Pseudomonadota > Alphaproteobacteria > Rhizobiales > Rhizobiaceae > Rhizobium_E. The sequence continues at coordinate 173,808 of NZ_JARXVM010000011.1, read as the reverse complement.
GCTTCATCAGCGGCCGGGCGAGGATATTGGCGATGATCAGGTCGAATGGGCCATGATCGCTGAAAACAGGGTGGTGGAAGCCGGGCGCGGTGGCGAGATGCACGCCTTCGGAAATGCCGTTGAGCCGGACATTGTCGCGCGCCACGCGGATGGCGACCGGATCGATGTCGGTGGCGACCACCGGAATGCGCGCCATCTTGCGCACGGCGATGGCGAGTACGCCGGAGCCGGTGCCGAGATCGAGCGCATTGGTGATCTGGCGCGATTTCAGCACCCGGTCGATGGCGCTGAGGCAGCCGGCGGTGGTGCCGTGATGGCCGGTGCCAAAGGCCTGGCCGGCGTCGATCAGCAGTCCGATGTCGTTTGCCTTGACCTTGTCCTTGTCATGGCTGCCATGGACGAGGAAACGGCCGGCGCGGACGGGCTTCAATCCTTCGAGCGACTTGGTGATCCAGTCGATGTCGGGCAGCACTTCGCGCTCCACCGTGAGATCCGGAAAAGCCTGGCTCACCAGTTCGGCGAAGACGATGGCGATGTCGGCCTCCTGATCGGCCGTCATATAGATCGAGGCCTCCCAGATTTCCTTGACTTCGTCCACTTCCTGGGTGGCGATGGCGTAGTCCTCCTCGCCGAACAGGTCGGACAAAGCGTTGAGTACGGCTTCGGCCACGGCTTCCGTCGTGGTCACATAGAGGCGGATTTCGCTCACGGTCAGTTTCTCGCAATCAGATTCTTGAGTTTTTGGACGGCGACATCGGGATTTTCGCCATAGGCGATGGTTCCTGCGAAGCGGCCCTGCCTGTCAAGCAGGAAGACCGACGCCGTGTGGTCCATCGTGTAGTCTTCATCGGGTTTTGCCGGATCCGACGGCACTTTCTTGAAGAACACCTTGAAGCTTCGCGCCATGGCCTCGACCTTGGCGGGATCGCCGGAGATGCCGGTGATGCGGTCGGTGACATTGGACAGATAGGTTCCAAGCAGTTCCGGCGTGTCGCGGGCCGGATCGATCGATACGAAATAGGCCTGCGTCTTCGACTTGTCGGGATCGACCGTCTTCAGCCATCCGGACAGTTCATAGACGGTGGTCGGGCAGATTTCCGGGCAATGGGTGAAGCCGAAGAACAGGGCGGTCGGCTTGCCCCGGAAGGCCTGTTCGGTGATCGGCTGCCCGTCCTGGCGAGTCAGCGCGAAAGGCGCGCCGAACGGCTCGTTGCTCAACGCGGTTTCCTGTTGCTTCGCCGTCTGCCACAGCCAGAAGAATAGACCGGCCATCATGGCGGCAAGAATGAAGAGTATGATGCGAACGGTCTTCATGGAATCAATCCTTCCTGGCCCGCAGCGACGCTGGCAACCTCATCCGACAGGCATTGATCAAAAATCGGCGTCCGCCGCAAGGCGACAATTGGAAGCCGCGAATATTTGCGAAATTGCAGAACTCGCCGCCTTTCGCCTAGGTTGCGTCAGCAACTGTTTAACAGTCGATTAACCCCGCAATATTAAACTGCGGCAGGAAAGACGAATTGGGGCTACAGCAAACGTTAACCACTTCGCAGCCATTGATGAATTAGGCTGCGCTAAATATTTGTGTCGTAGTCGGCGGGGCCAATGGAACAGAAAAGATCCCTCTCAGTCAATCAGCGCCTGCTGTCGATCGGAGCAGCGGCAATTTTGGGCTTTGGCGCCATGGTCGGCGTCGGATGGCTGCAGAATCGCGGCGCCATCCAAACCCTCGAACAGGGACAGGCCTTGCGCAACGACGTCGCTGCGGTCCAGGAACTGCGCATCGACAATCTCAGCATGGTTCTCGCCGCCATGGACTCGATTGTCGACAAGGCGGAGAAGAAGGTCGCGGCTGAGCGCATCACGCTGATGTCGGAGGCGCTCGATCGCATGAAACAGGCCGAGGGCCTGGTGGGTGGGCTTGCCGCGACGATTGGCAAGCCGGAACTCGCGCAGACCTATTCCGCCGATATCGACGCCGTCAGGGCCTCGGTTCTGACCGAATTGCCGAATCTGATCGAACAGGGCGCCGCAGATGCGGAATTCGCCAAGATCGACGACACGATCGACGGCGCCGGCGAACGCCTGAGCAATCTTTTCGCGGAACTGGCGCGTGAGGGCAAGGCCAAGGCCGATGGCACGGTCAACGACGCCAAGAGCGTGACCGAAAACGCCCTCTATATGCAGATTCTGCTCGGCCTGGTCGGCATCGCCGTCATGTCGGTGCTGTTTCCGATCCATTCGGCCGCCATCCGCCGCGGCGTCTACGCTATCCGCGACGGTTTGGAGCGCATGCGCAACGATGATCTCGACACGAAGATCGAGGGCAGCGATCGCGGCGACGAATTTGGCGACATGGCCCGCGCCGCCGAGAGCCTTCGCCACGCCGGCCTCGACAAGCGCTCTTTCGCGCAGAACGCCAATCAGGAACGTGATCGCAATGATCGCGAACGCTCTGCCCGCGACGCCGCCCGCCGTGAGGAGGAGCAGCAGGTTCGCTTCGCCGTTGACAGCCTCGCCAATGCGCTGGCCCGTCTGGCCGATGGCGACTTGACCATCCAGATCGACAAGCCTTTCCGTGAAGATCTCGAACGGGTGCGCGAGGACTTCAATCGCGCCATGGACAAGCTGCAATCCGTCATCGCCGAGGTGAAGAACAATTCCGCCTCGATCGAGGCGAACGCCTCGCAAATGCGCGGCGCCGCAGATGATCTGGCCCGTCGCACCGAACAGCAGGCCGCGTCTCTCGAGCAGACCTCCGCGGCGCTCGAGGAAATCACCGCGACCGTCAAGAAATCCTCCGAGCGCGCCGGAGAGGCGACGCGGATGGTGGACGGCACCAAGGCCAATGCGCAGCAGTCGAGCAGCGTCGTCTCGGAAGCCATGAACGCCATGGAGCGCATTGAGACGGCCTCAAATGAAATCGGCAAGATCATCAACGTCATCGATGAAATCGCCTTCCAGACAAACCTGCTGGCGCTGAACGCCGGGGTCGAGGCGGCGCGCGCCGGCGAAGCCGGCAAGGGTTTCGCCGTCGTGGCCCAGGAAGTGCGTGAACTCGCCGGACGCGCCGCCGGCGCCGCCAAGGACATTAAGACCCTGGTGGCTCGCTCCAGCGGCGAAGTGAAGACCGGCGTCGAACTGGTCACGGCGACCCGAGACGCGCTGGTCGACATCGCGTCCGAAGTGTCGCGCATCAACGAGATCGTGCGAGAAATCTCCACCACCGCGCAGGAACAGTCGGTCGGCATCCAGCAGATCAATTCGGCCATCAATCAGATGGACCAGATGACCCAGCAGAACGCCGCGATGGTCGAAGAAACCAATGCCGCCAGCCATACGCTGGCGCAGGATGCGGGCGGTCTGACATCGCTGATGAAGCAGTTCCAGATTTCGGCCACGGCCGGCCGCTCGGCCGCCTTCTCCTCGGGCGGCTCCGATCACGCCGCGCCGCAGCCGCGCCAGCCGTCGCAGCCGTCCTCGCCGCCGGTACGCGCCAAAACACTGTTCGCCCCGGCAAAGCCGGCCAGCGAAGCCTCGCGCCCGCGTCCGTCGCCGGCCAAGAATCTGGTCGACAAGCTCGCAGGAGCTTTCGGCTCGAAAACCACCGCTTCGGCGGGCTCCAGCTCCAACGCCAACAACTGGGAAGAGTTCTAACATGAGCATGACGATCAAGCAGTCCGGATCGCACCTCGAAATCGTGTCGTTTCACCTGGGCGATCAGGAATTCTGTATCGACATCATGGCCATCCGCGAAATCCGCGGCTGGGCGCCGGTGACGCCGATGCCGCATACGCCGGCTTATGTGCTGGGCCTGATCAACCTGCGCGGCGCGGTGATCCCGGTCATCGACATGGCCTGCCGTCTCGGCATGAAGATGACCGAGCCTTCCGAGCGTTCGGCGATCATCGTCACGGATATCGGCGGCAAGCTGGTCGGCCTGCTGGTCGAGCAGGTCTCCGACATGATGACCATCAAGAATGACGACCTGCAGCCGGCCCCGGAAATCATTCCGGAAGCCCAGCGCGCCTTCTGCCGCGGCATCGTGGCGCTCGAAAAGTCGATGGTCTGCTTCCTCAACCTCGACACGGTGATCGCCGACGAGCTCAAGCAGGCCGCCTGAGCCGAGCACGAACTGAAAAACCATTCAGCGCGGGAGCCAAGTTGGCGGGTTCCCGCGCCTTAGCCGTTTATGCAGCCTATTGCGGCTTGCCTTCAGTCCAGGTGACCTGCTGATTGAAAAGCGGCACCGTGGAGATGGCCATCTTGGCCGAGCCTTCCACCACTTCGCGCGAATGGATCAGATAGATCAGCGTATCGTTCTTCTTGTCGTAGATGCGATTGACCACCAGCGATTTCCACACCAGCGACAGGCCCGATCGGAAGACTTCCTCGCCATCCTCATCGAGATCGATGTCGCCTACGGTGATCGGCCCAGTCTGGCGGCAGGCGATGGAACTGTTGGAGGGATCCTCGAACCAGTTGCCTTTGCGGAGGCGATCGATCACACCGCGATCGAAATAGGCGACATGGCAGGTTATCCCCTGAACCTTCGGGTCCTGCACCGCGTCGACGACGATGTCGTTGCCCGTCCAGTCCACCCCGACCTCGCCGACCCGGTCGGCCGAAAATGCCGCCGAAGCGCCCGTCGCCGCCATCAGCGCTCCGAAAATGACGCCCTTCCAAGTCTTCATGATCGTCTCCTCGTGATGATCGCATGTGTCCCAGAGAGTGGTCACGCAGGCGACGGCTTTCAAGGTCGTTGAGATTTTGTCGACAATTCTTCGCTTCTCCGCATGACATCCGTCAATTTGTGAAAGTGGGATGCGAGCCGCGCCAACCACTTGGCTGATCTGCTCTTCTCACCTGTCAGAAAAGTCGGTTGAGCGAGGTCAAGGCGGTGGCTGCCGGCGGGTGTAGCCTTTCATCATTGCTGATGAAGGAGGCGCGTCATGCGCAACGTTGTCGAACTTTTCATGCCATTCGTCATCCTGCTCGGTCTGATCGGAATTGCTGCGGCGATTGAACTCGCCACCGGCCGGTCGGAGGCGACAGCGGGGCTGGATCCCCGGCATCAGGCGCGGATCCGCAATCTGCATGGCCGCTTCACGCGCCGCCTGCCAAGCCGTCGCTAAACACGAACAAAGCCATCATCCTACAAGAGGAGAGAGCCATGTTTCGCCTTGTCGCCATGATTTATGTTCTGGTCGCCACCGTCATGATGGGAACGGCCGTCACCGCATTGCTGTCGGTTCGCATGAGCGAGGGCTGGCAAATCGGCGGCGCGGCGCTTGCCGGGGCAGTGCTGGCGATACCCGTCGCCTGGCTGGTTGGACGCCAAATCTACAACACGATCGGCCGCCGCGCCTGAGAGCCAATCCCGGACTGGATCCGGGGCTCCAGGAAGGGGCTGCGAGACGAGGGGCGTGAGGCCTATGCGGCCTGGTTGCCCAGGAGACTCAAATGGGGGAAGCTCTCCCCCGAGCCCTGGACAAGATCGTCCGTCACTTTTTCCGCCCAGCGGAAACCGGCGATGGCCGCGCCCTTCGTCTCGAAAAACTGATTGGACTGGATCAGCGCCGAACCTGCGCCTTCGACCACGCTGACGGCGCAGCCGACGCCGGCCCTGCGGATGATGTTGCCGGTGACTGAGACATTGCGCAGATAGGGCCCCCAGCCAATCTGCAGGCCCCAGAGCGGCGCATTCTCGATGACATTGCCGGTTACGGTGGTTTCGGCTTCGGCTGATATGCCGATGCCGAAATACTGACCGTCCTGCACGTAAGGCCCTTCGGGTCTGAGATTGCGGACGATATTGCCGCTGACCACGCCCAATCGTCCGCCTTCGTTGAAATTGACCACCGCGATGCCGTTGGCCGCGCCATCGATCTGGTTCATGGCGATGATTGCGCCTTCGAATCCAAATTCGGAATAGATGGCCATTTCCCCCGACGCCAGGCACTGGTTGCCGAGGATCTGTACATTCGAGCCGGCGTTCGAGCGGATGGCGGAGAAGGCGCAATTGGAGACGTGATTGTTGGAGACCATCACGCCATCGGCGCGGAAGACATTGACGCCATTGCCATTCTCGCCAGTGCCGCCGGATTTGGCGGCGATGCGCTCGACGCGGTTGCCGGTGACGATGGTGTTGTCGGCGCCCTTGCTCCAGCGATGCACGAGAATGCCGCCATTGCCGCAGTCGAAGACATGGTTGCCGGTGATCTGCAGCCCCGTCGATTCCACCGCATAGAGGCCGCTTTCGCCTGCGCCCGACAGGGCGTTGTCGGCGATCCGTCCTCCCGAGCGTTCGACCCACAGGCCGAATTTGGGGCTGCCGCGCAGTTCAACGCCTGAAATATCGACCTCGGGGCAATTGCGTAACGTTACGAGCGCCGTCTGGTCGTCGCCCAGCCAGCGATTGGCGCCGTCGATCGTTAAGCCAGAAAGCGTGATACGCTTCGATCCCTCTGCCTGCATGAAACGGCCTAAACCAGTATAGACGAGTTGCGTGGCGCCGGGCACGCCGCTCAGCCGCACGGTCTCGGGCAGGGTGATGTCGGAAATCTCATAACGGCCGGGCGGCAGGAACAGCGGCGCGTCGCGTTTGGCGGCGGCGTCGAGCATGGCCTGGAAGGCGCGGCTCGCAGGATCGACCGCGCCGGGGCGCACGCCGAATTCTTCCGAATTCAGCGCGCCGCGAAAGCCGGAGGCGTCCTGGGCGAAGACACGCCGTGGCGAAGCGGCAACGGCTAGCGCCGCCGCTGACCCCGTCAGCAATGTCCGCCTCGTCCATGCCGTTCCCGTAGTCATCGGCTCGCCTCCGTTCGTCGCGCGCCAGAATGGCGGAGATTGCCTAATCCGAAGTGAAAGCGGCGGAATAGGCAGCGCGGCCACAGCGGAAAACGCCAAATCCTCAGGAAATCGCCAAGACGAGCGACCGGCGGGCGGCGCATGTCATCCCTCGCCGGCCGCAACAGATCTGGCCGGGGCCGGAGGCTTGCAACATGGGCAAAGGGCGGATCGAGGCGTTTTCGGACGGCGTCATCGCCATCATCATCACCATCATGGTGCTAGAGTTGCGTCCGCCTGAAGACGAGGACTGGCGCGCGATCCTCGAGCTCTGGCCGGTATTCCTCTCCTATGTGTTGAGCTTTGTGAATGTCGGCATCTACTGGAGCAATCACCACCACATGCTCTCGCGGGTGACCCTGGTGGATGGGCGCATTCTCTGGCTTAATCTGCATCTGCTGTTCTGGCTGTCGCTCATGCCTTTCGCCACCACCGTGATGGGCGAGGGCGCCTTCGCCACTTTCGGCGTCGCCCTCTATGGCGCCGATCTCTTTCTCTGCTCCGCCGCCTATAGCCTGCTTGTCCGCGCCTTCCGCGCGCTTCACGGCCCTGGGAGCGATTTCGCCCGAGCGGTGGGCCGCGATATCAAAGGCGTCGGCTCGATGCTCGGCTATGCCGCGGGGTTTGGCCTGTCCTTTCTGTCGCCTGCGCTCGGCCTCGCCGTCTATGCCGGCGTGACGGCGATGTGGTTCATCCCGGACCGGCGGTTTGTTCGTTCGTCAGCATAAGCTCCGCGCCAGTTGGCTGTGCGATGGCGGAAGGCGGAAAACCTTCTCGCGGAGTCCTGATATGAAGACGCGCACGCTCAAGACAGTCCTGGCTCTTACGCTTCTATCTGCGCCCTTGGCCGGCTGCATCAGTTCCGCCGAAGATTTAAACTTCTATGATACCGGCTCCACCGACGCCGATCGCTTCGTGGCGCAGACCTATCCGGTCTGGGCGCGCCCGGTGGTGGTCAAGAAGAAGACGGTGTTCACCTCCGACGTCAACGAGATCAAGCCAACGGTGATCTATCAGGACACCGCTGGCTATCCGATCGCGTCCGCCGCCACGACAGGCGCGATGATGCAGCATCCGTCGCTGATGTATGCCCAGCCCAAGCTGCGCGTCGCCGCCTATGCGGAATTCGAGGAGGGCGGTCGCCGGGTTGCGGCGGTGCCGGTCGAGAATGTCGATCCGGAATTCCTGCGCAAGGAAGTGGCCTATAAGACGTCGGAAAAGCCCGGCACGCTGGTGGTCGACACCCGTTCGCGCCATCTCTATTTCGTGCTCGGCAATGGCCGCGCCATCCGCTACGGCGTCGGCATCGGCCGGCAGGGCTATGCCTGGAAGGGTCGCGGCGTGATCCAGTTCAAGCGCGAATGGCCGCGCTGGACGCCGTCGGACGACTATGTCGCCGACAAGCCGCAGATGAAGATGTTTTCCGCTTCCTATGGCGGCCTGGTCGGCGGCACCAACAATCCGCTCGGCGCCCGCGCGCTCTATATCTTCGCCGATGGCAAGGATACGCTATTCCGCGTCCATGGCACGCCGGACTGGAAATCGGTCGGCAAACAGGCCTCGTCCGGCTGCATCCGCATGTTCAATCAGGATGTCGTCGACCTCTATCGTCGCGTCGGTCGCGGCGCCGAGATCGTGGTTCTCTGATCAGGCCTCTTCGAGATTGCGCCTTACACGGCGCAATCCGTCCATCAGCACCCGCATCTGCTCAAGATCGCAACCGATCGCCTGGCCTATGGTCTTCAGCACCTCCTGGGCTCGTGATTTCAGCGTCACGCCCGGTGTCGTCAGCGCGATCATCACCTGACGCTCGTCCTCCCGGCTGCGTTCGCGCCTGATATAACCGGTCTTTTCCAGTCGTTTCAGCAGCGGCGACAGCGTGCCGGTGTCGAGCCCCAGCGCAGCGCCGATCTCTGTCACACTCGCGGCGCGTTTTTCCCATAGAACCAGCATGACCAGATATTGCGGATAGGTGAGGCCGAGCTCGGTGAGCAGCGGCCTGTAAGCCTTGGTGAAGGCGTGGCTGGCCGAATAGATGGCGAAGCAAAGCTGGTTGTCGAGGCTCAAGGGATCTTGGGTCATGGTCGTCTCCTGAGCCCATCCATACACGTCGAAATGAATTTTGTAAAATAATATTGCGCACAACATAATTGTGCCCTATATAACTCATGTCAGATCCAAACAGGGAGACAGAAATGCCCATTCTCTACACCACCCGCGCAACCTCCACCGGCGGCCGCGTCGGTTCCTCCAAGACGGATGACGGCAACCTCTCCGTCAACCTCACTTCCCCGAAGGAGCTCGGCGGCGACGGCGCCCCCGGCACCAATCCCGAGCAGCTGTTCGCAGCCGGCTATTCCGCCTGCTTTCTCGGCGCGCTGAAATATGTCGCCGGCCAGGCCAAGGTGAAGCTCTCGCCCGAGACGCATGTGACGGCCACCGTCGGCATCGGCCCGCGTGAAGACGGCACGGGCTTTGGCATTGAAGTGTCGCTGTCGGTCGATGTCCCCGACGTCGATCCCGCAATTGCGGAAGACCTCGTCGCCAAGGCGCATATCGTCTGCCCCTACAGCCATGCGATGCGCACCTCCACCGAAGTTCAGGTCACGCTGGCCTGATCAGGGTCAACTGATCCGACGCAAATCCTGCCGCAGGCGATCCATATCGCCCTGCGGCATTTCTGTATCCAGCGCCTCGTGCTCTGACCTCCAGACCGGCAAAGCGCGGGCCAGCACGTCGAGGCCGGCGTCCGTCAGCAGCAGTAGCCGGGCGCGGCGATCCTTTTCGCTCGGGATAACTTTCAACAGGCCGTCTCGTTCCAGCGGTTTCAACGCGGCGGTGAGCGTCGTCCGATCCATGGCGAGAAGGTCCGCCACCGCTGACAGAGGCGGCGGTTCGGGCCGGTTAAGCGACATCAGCAGTGAAAATTGGCCATTGGTGAGGCCGAAGGGTTTCATCGCCTTGTCGAAGCGCCGGGCGAGCGCGCGGGCCGCGCGCTGGGCATGCAGGCAGATGCAGTGATCCTTGACGAAAATCGTGGTCTGGAAGGGAACGGCGCGTTGAATTGACATGGCTCATATATGTTGATATCAACGTAAATGTCAAGTCCAGCGGCGAGGAGGAAGCCTGATGGAGCATGCTGTCATATCGCGTGAAGAGTGGCTCGAGGCGCGCAAGGCGCTGTTGGTCAAGGAGAAGGCGCTGACCCGTCAGCGCGACGCCGTCAACCGGGACCGGCTGGCTCTGCCCTGGGTGAAGGTCGACAAGGACTATGTCTTTGAGACCGAAACTGGACCGGCGCGCCTCGCCGATCTGTTTGCCGGTCGCAGCCAGCTGATCATCGTGCATTTCATGTTCGGGCCGGATTGGGAGGCGGGGTGCCCCGGTTGCTCCTTCGGCGCCGACCATATGGACGGCGCGCTCGTGCATCTCAATCATCACGACGTCAGTCTGGTCACCGTGTCGCGCGCGCCGCTGCCGAAACTGCTCGCCTATAAGAAGCGCATGGGCTGGACATTCCCCTGGGTCTCATCCTTCGGCAGCGATTTCAATTACGATTTCCACGTCTCCTTCACGCCCGAGCAGTTGGCGGCGGGGGAGGTGTTCTACAATTTCACCTCTATCCCCTCGGATCGCGCCAATGACGAGCTTCCGGGTCTTTCGAGCTTTTTCAGGGGTGAAGACGGGACGATCTATCACACCTATTCGCAATATGCCCGGGGCGGGGAGGAGACGCTGGGAACGATGATGTTCCTTGATCACGCGCCGCTCGGCCGGAACGAGACTTCGACGCTGAGCTTCATTCGCCGCCACGACGAATATGAAGACGCGCCGAAAGCGAGCTGCTGCCATAGCTGAATTCAGACGTCTCTTTTTTGAGACATGCGACGCCCGAGGGAGACGGACATGCAAGGACAATTCATCTGGTACGAATTGATGACCACGGACACTGCCGCCGCCGCCAAATTCTATGGCGAGGTGGTGGGCTGGCAGCCGCGCGATGCGGGCATGCCGGGCATGGACTATACGATCGTCGGGCCGCCCGGCCCCAATATGGGCGTTGCCGGCGTGATGCCGCTGACGGAAGAGGTCATGGCGCGCGGCGTTCCCGCCAACTGGACCGGCTATATCCACGCCGACGACGTCGACGCTATGGCGGAGACATTCAAGGATGCGGGCGGCGCGATCCACCGTCCGGCGGAAGATATCCCTGGCATTGGCCGCTTCGCTGTCGTGGCGGATCCGCAAGGCGCGGTGATCTGTGTGTTTTCACCCGATACGCCGGATGGATCGATGCCGGACGGCCCGGCTCCGGGCTCGCCCGGAACCTTTGGCTGGAACGAATTGCATGCCCAGGACGCAGGCTCCGCCTTCGACTTCTACGCCCGCCATTTCGGGTGGACAAAGGATATGGCTGTGGACATGGGCCCTGAATACGGCGTCTACCAGACCTTCACGCAGGATGGCCGGCCGATCGGCGGCATGATGAACAAGCGGCCGGAGATGCCGATGTCCTGCTGGAGCTTCTACATTACAGTTCCCTCCGTCCGCGCCGCCGCCGCCAAGGTCGCGGAACTTGGCGGGCAGGTGCTGATGGAGCCGCATCAGGTGCCGGGCGGCGGCTGGATCTGCCCGGCGCTCGATCCGCAGGGCGCCGCCTTTTCACTGATGTCTGGGAGCGAGTGAGAATTTGAGGGGCGTCGTGAGACGCGACGCCCCAACCATCTCGGCCGTTATTTCAGATCGACATGGCCGAGCGTCGCCGCCGACGATGCCAGCGCTGCGCGGGCTTCCGTCCAGGCGGGATCGGCGTCATAGAGGGCTGAGCGGAGATAGGCCCAGGTGAGCCGCTGGGTCGCCGCGAGACGGTCCGGGTCCTCGTCGTCAGTCTCCTTGGCGTCATAACCGGCAATGCCGCCCAATCCATGCTTGCCGCCATGCAGCGTCAGCAGCGCTTCGGCGCCGGCTGCGCCGTGAAAGGCGTCGGCATGCCAGGACGGGCCGCGATGGGTGAGGTGGGGGCTGCCATCCTCATCGCCGATCACCACAAGGGTTCGGGTGGTCAGCGTGGAGTAATCCGGATTGAGGCTGGTGTAATGGGTGCGGGCATAGTCGCTGAGACTGTCGCCGCCATTGCCGGGCGCAGCCAGCAGCACGCCGACTTTCACGCGCGGCTCCAGCATGCGGATGGTGACAGGCGTCTCCTCCGCCGTGTCGGTCAGTCCGGCGCCAAGCAGCAGCCCGACGGTTTGCCCGCCGAGCGAATGGCCGACGGCGGCCACCTTGGTTCGATCCAGCCGGCCCGCGAGCGCCGGCGCCATGGCTTCGATCACATCCAACTCATCCAGAATGAGCGTGAAATCCTCGACCCGCGACCGCCAGAAAAACGGCGCGCCCGGGGCGTGCGCACCAAGACCCGCCACCTTGGAATTGCCATGCGTGGGCTGAATCACCGCAAAGCCGCGTTCGGCATAGAAATTGACGAGCGGCGCATAGCCATCCTTCGAGGGTATATAGAGCGACGGGCCATGACCATGCGACAGCAGAATGATCGGCAGATTGTCGCCCGTCATCGGCGCGGTGATGCGCAATTCAAGCGGCGCGCCGCGATTGGGCGCCGGCAGGCGCAGCGGGCTGATCGACATGGTGGGGGCGGCTTCGGGCGCCGGAATGGCGTGGGCTGTGGAGATGAGCATGTTCACGGGCGGGATCCTTGTTCAGGGTGGTCAAAGACGGCGGGAGCCGTTATGGAATCATGAAGCGGAACGTTGCTCCGCAATAAACGGAGCCATGTTCCGTTTATGAGATTGATATACGGAACAGCGCTCCGTTTTGCAAGGGGAGGCGTTTGCGTTCGTTGCTTTAAGGAGAACCGCAGCGATGGAGCGGGAAGAAAGCGACAAGTCGCCCAGGCGCGGCGTGCGCGCCGACGCAAGGCGCAACGAGGACGCCATTCTCGACGCCGCCAAGCATGTCTTCGCGATCTCCGGCGTCGATGCGCCGGTGCGCGAGATTGCGGGACAGGCGGGGGTGGGCGTCGGCACGCTCTATCGGCGTTTCCCGCAGCGGTCCGATCTCGTCGCGGCCGTGTTTCGGCGTGAGGTCGATGATTGCGCGGCGGAAGGCCCGGCGCTCGCGGCGCGCCTTGAGCCGGACGTGGCCTTGGCGCAATGGCTGAAGCGCTATACCGGCTTCATCGCCGCCAAGCGCGGCCTGGCGGCGGCGCTGCATTCCGGCGATCCCGCCTATGAGGCGTTGCCGGACTATTTTCGCGCCAAATTCGAACCTGTGCTCGCCGATCTTCTTACCGCTGCGGCGGACGCGGGCGAGATCCGCGCCGATGTTGCGCCTTACGATCTCTTGCGGGCCGTCGGCAATCTCTCAACGGCTTCCGGCGAGGATGGCGCGGCGCATGCCGCCCGCATGGTCGATCTGCTGATCGATGGCTTGCGTTTCGGCGCGCGAGGCGCTTGATCCTCCTTGCGGGCCAAGGGCGCTGGTCGGGCCTTGCCGTCGCCGCGAAATCGTCCATGATGGCAGCTGGATCAGCCTTGTTTTCGGATTTTCGCTATGTATACCCCGCCCGCCTTCGCCATCGACGACCTCTCGGACATCCGCAGGATGATGGCCGCGTGCCGGCTCGCCAATTTCATTACCGCCACAGCCAATGGGCCGATGGCGACATCCTTGCCGATGTTTCTTGATGAGAGCGAAGGCGACTATGGCGTGCTCTACGCCCATCTCGCCCGTCCCAATCCGCAATGGAAAGCAGAGGCGATCGGGCCAGGGCTTGCAATCTTCATGGGGCCGGACGCCTATGTGACGCCCTCCTGGTACGCATCTAAGGCCGAGCATGGCAAGGTCGTGCCCACCTGGAACTATGAAAGCGTGCATGCCTCCGGCCCGGTAGAATTTTTCGACGACGCCGACCGGTTGCTCGACGTTGTGACACGCCTGACGCGCCTGCACGAAAATGGCCGCACCGCGCCCTGGGCCGTCTCCGACGCGCCAGAAAGCTTCATCGCCGGCCAGTTGCGCGGCATTGTCGGACTGCGCATGCCGATCGAAAAGCTCGAAGGCAAGCGCAAGATGAGCCAGAACCGCAGCGAGCCGGATCGCAAAGGCGTGCGCGAAGGGCTTGGCGCGAGCGCGGAGGCTATGGACCGGGTGGCGGCGACGCTCGTGCCATAGGCCATTCAAGAGGTCTTCGCGTCAGCTTTGCTTTTCGCCGGGGCCCTTGCCGTCGCTGCTGCGGGACCGCTCCTCGACACGGTCGGCGCCCTTCTTCAAGTCTGAACCCTTTTCGGCTTCGACCTTGCGTTCTTCGCCCGCGGCAGCTTCGTGCAGATTTTTGGATGATTGCTTGCCTTCCGGCGTGGGGGCTTGTTCGATTGCCATGTTGTCCTCCATGCAGTTGTTGGGTCGTGCCGCAAGAACGAGCAGCGGTTTCGGAAGGTTCCCGAGGTGAGGATTTTGTGGGAATGGAAGACAATGCCTCGGTCAGTCCGCGTTTAACGCCGTCCGCAGATCGACCGTTCGGATAATCATGGCGCGCTTGGGGTCATGCGGCAAAGTTTCAAATCCCCATTTGAGGTAGAAACCGCGGACGCCGTCATCGAGCGGATGGGCGATCACGCCCATGCTCCCGATCAGATCCGATGCGTGCAGCGCGATCTTGAGCGTGTGAAGCAGCATGGCGACAGCATGGCCTTGTCCTTGCCAGAGCTTGTCGACGGCGAGTTGTCCGAGCAAAGTGGCCGGTATGGCTTCGGGGCGATGGCGTTGCTGCGCTTTGGGCAGGAAGGATCGCTCGATCTGTGATGCGCTGAGCGTCGAATAGGCGACGATGCCGCCGTCTTCCGCGCTTGTGAGGACATTGACCCTCGATATTCCGTTCAGGTGGTTGGCGAGCGCATGGCGGCGGAACCAAGTGTTGAGGGCATCGCGTCCGCAATCAAAGCTGCCCCGTTCATCACCCGGGTCAAGCGGGCGGGGCGGCCGGACGTTCGCCATGTCAATCTTCCCAGGTGGGCTTCGTGGCCGCCAGTCTGGCCAGACCCGCATTGACCTCCGCCGGTCTTGCCGCCCAGGTCTCAAACGCCTCCCATTGCTCCGACGGGATCGTCACGATGCTGCGCTCCAAAATCTCAGCCTCGGCCGATTCCAGCGCCTTGCGCCTGACAAACTCGCTCAACGTCGTGCGGGATTGTTCCGCCGCCGCTTCGAGAAGGGCGCGCTCGGAAGCGTTGACACGAACGCTCAGTACGGATGTCGATTGAGAAATTGTCGTCATGTGTATGACAATAGCATACACTGCGGCACTCTGCTAGACACGCATCGTCCGCCGGACAACGGCTTTGGCATGCTCAAAACGTCTTGAACGGCGGCCGCGTGGTCGAAGCAACGCGGCCGTAACCTCCTTACCGCCGCAAACTTCCCAAGATCCCGCGCACGATCGCGGCGCCGACGGCGGTGGCCACGGAGCGGGCGGCGGATTTCATCGCGGCTTCCATGATGGTTTCGCGCTGGTAGCCGGTCTTCTTCTGTTGTTGGGCCTGCGGCGTCGGGTCGGTTCCGAAGCCGGGCAGCGTCCAGCCGCCGATGGTGATCGAGCCGGTCTGGTCGGCCGGCGCCTGGGGCTGGGCGGGGTCCGGCTGTTGGGTCGGGGCCTGCGCCTGCGCTGCGGCTTCAGCCTTTTTAGTGAGCATCTCGAAGGCGCTTTCGCGGTCGAAATCCTCGTCATACATGTCGCGCACCGGGCTCACCGACATCACCTGTCGGCGCTCGTCTTCATTGAGAGGACCGATGCGGCCCGAGGGCGGGCGGATCAGGGTGCGCTCCACCACAGACGGCGCGCCCTTGCCTTCGAGCGTGGAGATCAAGGCTTCGCCGGTGCCGAGCGTGGTGATCACTTCGGCGCAGCTGAAGTCGGGGTTGGGGCGGAACGTGTCGGCGGCGGTCTTCACCGCCTTCTGCTCGTTGGGCGTATAGGCGCGCAGCGCGTGCTGCACGCGGTTGCCAAGCTGGGCAAGCACGGTCTGCGGCACGTCCATGGGATTCTGGGTGACGAAATAGACGCCGACGCCCTTGGAGCGGATCAGGCGCACCACCTGCTCGACGCGCTCGATCAGCACTTTGGGCGAGTCCTTGAACAGAAGATGCGCCTCGTCGAAGAAGAACACCAGCTTCGGCTTGTCGGGATCGCCGACCTCGGGCAGCTGTTCGAACAGTTCCGACAGCAGCCAGAGCAGGAATGTGCCGTAGAGGCGCGGATTCATCATCAGCCGGTCGGCGGCCAGCACCGAGATCGCGCCGCGACCGTCATTGGTGGTGCGCATGACGTCGGTGATCTTGAGCGCTGGCTCGGAGAAGAGTTTGGCTGCGCCCTGCTGTTCGAGAATCAGCAATTCGCGCTGGATCGAGCCGACCGAAGCCTTGGAGATGAAGCCGAATTTGTTGGAGATCTCCTGCGCGTTCTCGCCCATATAATTGAGCATGGCCTGGAGATCCTTGAGGTCGAGAAGCGGCAGGCCGCCTTCGTCGGCGATCTTGAAGGCGATGTTGAGCACGCCTTCCTGCGCATCCGAGGCGTTGACCAGTCGCGACAGCAGCAGCGGGCCCATTTCGGTCAACGTGGTGCGGACGCGATGGCCCTTTTCACCGTAGAGATCCCAGAAGATCACCGGGAACTGCTGGAAATCATAGTCGGTGAAGCCGATGTCCTTGGCGCGCTTGTCGAGGAAATCTTTGAACTCGCCGAGCGCGGCGACGCCGGAGAGGTCGCCCTTGATGTCGGCGCAGAACACCGGCACTCCGGCATTGGAGAAACCTTCGGCCAGCACCTGCAGGGTGACCGTCTTGCCGGTGCCGGTGGCGCCGGTGATCAGTCCGTGTCGATTGGCGAATTTGAGGTCGAGATATTCAGGCTTGTTGACAGAATCGTCGGGCTTGCGGCTCGTTCCGAGATAAATCTTGCCATCGACCAGCATATCGTCCTCCGGATATAATTAGATGTCCTGTACATAATTGAAACATAGGGGATTTGCTATAGAGGGTTAAAGTGACGGCGGATGACCGGGCCGCCTCACGCAATACGGGAAATTGCCGCGACCGACTTGCCGATGGGCGCGACAGGTATTACATTGACGTAAACGTCAACATGGAGGGACGAATGACGGATTTAGTGACGCAGGTTGCGGATGCGGTGGGACTTGATGCGGATGTGGCGTCGCAGGCCATTGGTTATATGCTGGCCTTCCTGCGCAAGGAAGGCGATGATGCGGCGGTTGCAAAGATGATTGCGGCGATTCCCGGCGCGGCCGAGCTCGCCGATGGCGCAAGCGGTGGCGGCGGCGGCATTTTCGGCGCGCTGCTCGGCGGCGGCATCATGGGTCTCGGCCAGAAATTGATGAGCCTGGGCCTCGGGATGGGAGAAATTACCGCGCTTGCGAAACAAACCATGGCTGTTGCGCGTCAATATGCTGGAGACGAGACCGTGGATGCGGTGATCGCCTCGGTTCCCGGCCTTTCGCAGTTCGTTTAACGACGGAGGGCGGGGCGGGACAGGAATTCTCGCCACGCCTCTTTTGCTGGGCGAGATATGTGCTAGAAGCAAGGCAGCTTTGCTGAACTGGAGATTGGTTTAGATGCAACTGGATGAAATGCGTTTGGAGGAGCATGCCGGCTATCTGTGCAAGACAATGTCTCGCCTGATGTCGTCCCTGCTGCAGGACCGGCTCAAGACCCTCGGCATTGCTCCGGCTCAATTCGCGGTGATGCTCGCCATCGACCAAACCGGTTCTCCGCTCCAGAAGGATATCGTCGAAGCGCTCGACCAGGAACAGGCGACCGTGGCCAATACGCTGGCCCGCATGGAGCGCGACGGACTGGTGGTGCGACGGCCCTATGAGAAGGACGCCCGCGTCCAGAAAGTTTCGTTGACGCCGAGGGCGGAGGAAATCTGGGCGGAGTCGCTCGAAAAAGCCACCGAGATCAACGAGTTGGCTTTGTCCGGGTTGACGTCTGAGGAACGCGACAGCTTTATTCTGCTGATGCAGAAGGTGATTTACACGCTGCGCGCAGTCAACGGCAAGCCGCCGCAGGAATGGGAAGAACGCTGCGGCCGCAGCTTTTCGGGCTGTCCTGAAATGATTGTCCGAGAATGCGCCGACACGGATATGGAAACCGCCTGAGCGCACCGCGTCTGACGGCGCTCAGGAGTGCTATATAGCAAGAAGGCCGGCGCGAGCCGGCCTTTCGCATAGTGTCGGCTTATTCCGCGTCGGCGTCGCTGTCGTCGGTCGTGGGCGCGGGCGCTTTTTTGGCGGCGTCCGTCTGATCGGCGTCCGTCTTGGCCGGTTTCGGCCGCATGACCCGCACGACGTCCTTGCCAAGCAAAGTGCCGATTTCGACCTTGCCGGTCTTTTTATCGACCACACAGAGGACCGCGCCGCGCGCTTTTTCCGTCTTCAGGCGACCATGGACCAGCGCCAGGCCATAGGTTTCGCTTCCGGTCGGATCGACCACCACGTCGGCGCGACGGAATTCCGCCTTGGCGGCCTCGGCGCATTTGGTCTTGACGTCTTCGTTGAATTTCGCCCAGGCGTCCGGGGAAGACGCGGAGGCCGCGATCGGGAGCGCCAGCATGGCGGCGGCGAGGACGAAAGTGTTACGGGATGGCATCGAGATGTCTCCTGTTGATTCTATGATGGCGCGAATGCGTCCTTTCCGACATTGATCATTCAATGCGGCGGTTTCGTGGGAGGCAAATTATTGTGGCCGAACGGTTGCCATCAGCCCTCCTCAAACCTATGTTCCGAACGGGTTTTCAACCTTCCACAAGGAATAACAGGAGAGACCGCCATGGCGTTCGAATTGCCGCCGCTTCCCTATGATTACGAAGCTCTCGCGCCCTTCATGTCGAAGGAAACGCTGGAATATCATCACGACAAGCATCACATGGCTTACGTGACCAACGGCAACAAACTCGCCGAAGAAGCCGGCATGGCCGGTCTTTCGCTCGAAGACGTCGTCGTGCAGTCCTATGGCAAGAATGCCGGCCTGTTCAACAATGCCGGCCAGCATTACAACCACATCCATTTCTGGAAGTGGATGAAGAAGGACGGCGGCGGCAAGAGCCTGCCGGGCAAGCTGGACGCAGCGATCACTTCCGACCTCGGCGGCTACGACAAGTTCCGCGCCGATTTCATCGCCGCCGGCACGACGCAGTTCGGCTCCGGCTGGGCCTGGCTCTCCGTCAAGGACGGCAAGCTTGAAATCTCCAAGACCCCGAACGGCGAAAACCCGCTCGTGCATGGCGCCAAGCCGATCCTCGGCGTCGACGTGTGGGAGCATTCCTACTATATCGACTACCGCAATGCGCGTCCGAAATATCTCGAAGCCTTCGTCGACAGCCTGATCAACTGGGATTACGTGCTGGAAATGTACGAAGCCGCCGTTAAGTAAGGCCGATCGTTTTAGGAAATCCCCGCTGGCTCACGTCTGCGGGGATTTTTGCATTTGTGAACATACCGTTTCCAGGTCGGCGACAATGCCGGGGCGTGGCCCTCGGTTTACCAACGTCGTCGTGTCAATCCCGCCGGGCGCGCGGATAGTTCACAAAAAAATCATTTTGTTTCATGAGGAATCCATCCGACTGCTATGGCGCGCGCTCATCTGTCGCGCCGGCCGGATCGGTCAAGATCATTGTCAGGAGAGGTACATGCTCAGGAAATTCGTCGCCGTCACGGCGCTCTGTCTTATCTCCGTCGCCACGGCCGTTTCGGCCGCCGGCTTCGGCGAGGAACGCGAACATACGATGGAAAAGATCGGCGGCGCGATGGCGACGCTTGGCAAGGTCGCCAAGGGTCAGGCGGATTACAACGCCGACGCCGTCAAGGGCGCGCTGACCACCATCAATGCCGAAATCAAGCATTTCAAGACGCTGTTCCCGGCGGGTTCGGAAAACGACTCCAAGGAAGCCAGCCCGGCGATCTGGGGCAACAAGGCCGACTTCGACGCGCATGCCGACAAGCTCGCCGCTGACGCCGAAGCGCTGCTGGCGCAGCTGCCGGCCGACCAGGCCGGCGTCGGCGCCGCCATGGGCGTGCTCGGCAAGGATTGCGGCGCCTGCCATCAGGCCTACCGTCTGAAGAAGTAATCGCCTGAATTGGCGATCCGCCGCTGGCGCGCCCGCCGGCGGCTTTTCCACGTGGAGGCGAGACATGGCGACGCGGGCAATCAAGGTTTTGGCGGGTTTGGTCGGGCTTGGCGTCATCGGCGCGGGCGCGTTCCTGTTCATCACGCGGCCACAACCCTGGCCGGCCGAGCATTGGGAGCAGGCGGGTGTCGGCGACGCCGCCCGAGGCGCGATCGTCTTCTCCATGGGCGGCTGCGTGAGCTGTCATGCCGCGCCGGGCGCGGAGGGCGACGCCAAGCTAACGCTTGCTGGCGGACTTGCGCTCAAGAGCCCGTTCGGGACGTTCCATGTTCCCAATATCTCTCCGGATGAGAAAGCCGGCATCGGCGGCTGGACGCTGGCGGAGTTCGGCGACGCCATGACCCGCGGCGTGGGGCCCGGAGGAGAACATCTCTATCCCTCTTTTCCCTATGGCTCCTACAGCCGCATGAGCGCCGCTGACGTGGCCGACCTTTTTGCCTATATCAAGACGCTGCCCAAGAGCGACCATGTCGCGCCGCCGCATGACCTCGGCTTCCCCTTCAACATCCGGCTGGCGCTGGGCGGCTGGAAATTTCTTTATTTCAACGATCGTCCGCGCGTGGAACTCGCGAATGCCGACGACAAGGTCAAGCGCGGCCAGTATATCGTCGAGGGTCCAGGCCATTGCGGCGAATGCCATACGCCGCGCGACGCGCTCGGCGGCTTCAAGTCGGGCGAATGGCTGGCCGGCGCCCCCAATCCCGAAGGCGAGGGCAAGATCCCTAACATCACCCCCGGCGGCGAGATCGGAAACTGGTCCGAGGCCGACATCGTCGCCTATCTGCAGACCGGCTTCACGCCCGAATATGATTCCGTCGGCGGCAGCATGGTCGAGGTGCAGCAGAACATGGCGAAACTGCCGCAGGCGGAAGTCGAGGCGATCGCGGCTTATTTGAAGGCTGTGCCGAAGCGGTGAAAAGCAAGGATGACCTGGAGGATATCCTGAGTAGCTGAGAATGTACGCATTGAACGCGTACAATTGACGTGAGGCGCGTGTTGACTTACTCTGGGCTAGAGCGTGTCTCAGCTTATCAGCCTTATTCTGCCGGATCAATTTCGGTCAGGATCAAGGCTTTTGGCGAGGGCGTACCCAGATGTACGGCGGAGCCAAAAGCCGAAGATAGTGGCCGAAATTCATCCGGCCCGATGGGTTGGTCGAAACCGGGCGCCCGCTTCGTCGGAGGGCTTGGCCGTAGCATCAGCTACGACCTGCGCCCTTCTCCTCGCGGATCATCCCGGTTTGGACCAACAGAATGAGGCTGATAAGCTGAGACACGCTCTAGCTTGAACGGAGGCTTCCATGCCGAGAACAGCAGTCGAGGATAACGAGCGGATGAGCTTGCGGATTGCAGCGGCCGCGAAGTCGAAATTGCTGCGAGCAGCCTCTTTGCGCAACACCGACCTCACCAACTTCGTGACGCAGTCCGCGCTCAGGGAAGCGGAGGCGGTCATCGCTGAGGCGGAAACTGTCAAGGCGTCAGAACGTGACTACCTGCGTATCCTCGACCTCTTGGAAAACCCGCCAAAGCCCAACGCCAAGCTGCGGGCTGCAATCAAAGCTCTGCCCGAGAGCTTATGAGCATTCCTCCTTGGCGCGAGGAAGCGATCCGTAAAACTCATGACCGGGCGTCATTTGATTGTGGCGACGCGCCGATGAACGAGTTCCTGCAACGATTTGCCCGACAAGGCCATGAACAGAACGCCGCCAAGACCTTCTGCGCAGTGGATGAAACGCCCCCCAACCGCATCCTCGGTTTTTACACCATCGCGCCCGCTTCAGTGGTCCATGAAGCCGCGCCGGCGGCGATGACCAAGGGACTGGCGCGACATGACGTTCCCGGATTCAGGCTTGCACGTCTCGCGACGGATTTATCCGTGGCGGGGCGAGGGCTGGGAGGACAATTGCTGGTCGCTGCGGCCTTGCGCTGTTTGCGGATCGCCAATGAAAGCGGCGGCGTTCTGTTGATTATCGACGCAAAGGGCGCGCGCGCCGCCGATTGGTATGCCTCGTTCGGGGCGGAGCCGCTTAAAGACAAGCCTCATACTCTGGTTATGCCGCTTACGATCTTCGCACCTGACCTGCGCGCCAGAGGTCTGCTGTAGTGCGGTGAAAAGCCGAGATCGCCTCCACCCGAATATCCTTCACTGCGTCAGCCGCAGCATGGTCTTGGACGAGCTTTCGCCGATCGACTGGAAGGCTGAAACCAGCGCGCTTGCGGTCTCTGCGGTGAAATAGGTGTCGGTGCTCGAGGCGCAGTATCTCAGCAGCGCTTGGCCTTTTGTCGGCGCCATCAGCGCGATGGTGTAGATCACCACGCCCGCCGCCTTGGCCCTGTCACAATGTTGCTTGGTGGCGGTGTCATCGGAACCATTGTTGTTGTCTCCGTCGGTCATGAAGACGATATAGCGTGACGGGTTGCCGCCGTTCTTCTGCTTGTGGATCGTCGCTTCAGTCGTCGCGCTAACGGAGGCATAGGCCTTGGCGAAAGCATCGGTGGAGGACGTTCCGCCGGTCGCATCCAGCGCGTTGACGTATGTCAGCGCCGCCGACGTGCCCCAGGCGAGATCCGAATAGCCGCGCATCTGCGAGTTATAGGAGACGGCGCCGGTGCGGACATATTTCGTCTCTGGATCCACCGTGCTGAGCTGCGTCATCAGGCTGGCGACCGCAAGTTTCAACGCGGCTATTTTCGTATAGGTGAGCGTGCACTGATAGGTCCACCAACCGAAGCTACAGGTCGTGGTGTAGGTGGAGTTGGTGTACTCGTCCATTGAGCCGGATTGATCGAGCACGAGATAGAGCGACAGCGGGCTCTTGGTGGTGACGGCCGTTCCGCCGAGCACGGCGCTGACGGCGGCGACATTGACGCTATTGACGCCGGCGATTTTCAGGAAGCTGGTGGGGACGCTGGCGCGGACGGTCGCCTTGATGGTCGAGGAGGACATATCGAGATTGATGTCTCCCACCGAAAGGCTGTAGGCGGCGCCGCCGCCCTGCAAGACCGACATCCAATTGATCACCGAGGCTTTCAACTCGGTTTCGTTCTTGGTGTCGATGTCCTTCACCGCTGCAATCAGGGCGGCGTCGAGATCATTCTGCAGCTTCGTCCGGATATTCATGGACCGGACATAGTCCAGACTGCAGCCGACGGCGACCAGGAGTGGCGTGATGATAAGTGCGAAAGTGAACGCAATGTTTGCGCTTCTGTCGCCAAGCAGAGACCGTAACTCGCTCTTCAGTCTATAAAAACTATGGGGCGACATGGGTTTCTCTAAATTATAAATTGCTTATTGTATAACTATACAACCTGAGTCTTTAGATCCAGTTAATGCTTATAATTATATAAAAACCACTGCCCTTCAGGACGCATGTCCGTGACATAGAAAAGCGGGCCGCCGCCGGCCCGCTGCATGATTGAGAGGTTCCAGGATCAGCGCGTTCAGGCCTTGCCGATGACCTTCAGCGCGAAGGCGTATTCATAGGCGACTTCTTCCAGCCGCTGGAAACGGCCTGACGCTCCGCCATGGCCGGCGCCCATATTGGTTTTCAGCAGAACCGGGTTCTTGGAGGTGGTGTGCTCGCGCAGCTTCGCCACCCATTTGGTCGGCTCCCAATAGGTCACGCGCGGATCGGTCAGGCCCGACAGCGCCAGGATCGGCGGATAGGCCTTTGCTCCGACATTGTCATAGGGCGAATAGGAGGCGATGTAGTCATATTCCTCCTTGCTGTCGATCGGGTTGCCCCATTCCGGCCATTCCGGCGGCGTCAGCGGCAGCGTGTCGTCGAGCATGGTGTTGAGCACATCAACGAAGGGCACAGCGGCGATGACGCCCGCAAACATTTCCGGAGCCATATTGGCGATGGCGCCCATCAGCATGCCGCCGGCGGAGCCGCCTTCGGCGACGATGCGGTCGAACGAGGTGTATTGCTGGCGCACGAGATAATCGGCCGCGGCGATGAAATCGGAGAAGGTGTTCTTCTTGTTCTCCATCTTGCCGTTTTCATACCAGGCGAAGCCCTTGTCCTTGCCGCCGCGCACATGTGCGATGGCGTAGATGAAGCCGCGGTTGACCAGCGACAGGCAGTTGGTGTTGAACGAGGCCGGGATGGAGATGCCATAGGCGCCATAGCCATAGAGCAGGCAGGGCGCGCCGCCATCAAGCTTGGTGTTCTTGCGATAGAGCAGCGTAACCGGCACCTTCTCGCCATCTGCAGTCGGCGCGAAGACGCGGCGGGTGACATAGTCGTCGATCTTATGGCCCGATGGCACTTCCTGCGTCTTGAGCAGCACGCGCTCGCGGGTCTTCATGTTGTAGTCGAACAGCTGCGACGGCGTGGTCATCGACGAATAGGAGAAGCGGATCCAGTCCGTGTCATATTCCATCGCGCCGATCAGGCCGAGGGAGTAGGCTTCCTCGGCAAAGGCGATCGAGTGATCCTCGCCGCTTGCGCGGTCGCGGATCATGATGCGCGGCAGGCCCTCATGCCGCTCCATCCAGACGATATGGCCCTTATAGGCCTCGACCGACAGGATCAGCGTGCCGGAGCGGTGCGCGACGACTTCGGTCCAGTTGTCCTTGCCCGGCGCATTCACCGGCGCCTGCATGATCTTGAAATCCTTGGCGTCGCCGTCATTGGTGAGGATGTAGAAGACGTCGCCGCCTTCGCTCATCGAATATTCGACGCCCTCGACCCGCTCGGCCACCAGCATGGGCTCGGCGGTGAGATCTTTCGTCGAGAGCAGCCGGTATTCCGAGGTTTCGTGGTCGTGGATGTCGACGAAGACGAAGTCGTTGAGCATGGAGCCGCCGACGCCCATGAAGAAGCCGGGATCGCTTTCCTCATAGACCAGCCGGTCAGACGTCTGCGGCTGGCCGAGAATGTGGTGAAAGACTTTGGACGGGCGGTGGTTCTCATCCAGCAGCGTATAGAAGAAGCTCTTGCCATCAGGGGCCCAGACGCCGCCGCCGCCAGTGTTCTCGATCAGATCGGCAAGATCCTTGCCGGTCTTGAAGTCGCGGATCTTCAGGGTGAAATATTCCGAGCCCTTATCGTCAAAGCCCCAGATGCCCTTGTCATGGCCCGGCGCGTGATCGAGACCGGCGAAGCGGCAATAGGCCTTGCCTTCGGCTTCGCGGTCGCCGTTGAGCAGGATTTCCTTCAGCCCGTCCTTGTCGCGCTTGGTGCGGAAATAATGGGCGTGCTCGCCGCCCTTCACATAAAGCGTGCCATAGGCGAAAGGGCCGTCCTTCATCGGCACGGAGGAATCATCCTCCTTGATGCGGGCCTTCATTTCGTCGAACAGTTTCTTGCGCAGATCGACCGTATCGGACATCGCGGCGTCCTGATAGGCGTTTTCCGCCTCAAGATAGGCGCGGATCTCGGCGTCGATAATCGAGGTGTCCTTGAACATCGCCTGCCAATTGTCCGCCCTGAGCCAGGCGTAATCATCCGTCCGCGTCACTCCGTGTCTGGTGTCGGTCACGGGCTTCTTGGCGGCTCTGGGCGGTTCCGGCAGATTTTTGAAGGCGGGCAAGGCACACTCTCTTTTTGAATTAACCGATTGTTTGAATCGTTCGCGTCAGAGATAAAGCCGCGCGCCCCCGACTTCAAGCGCGGGACCGCCGGCCAGACTGTTGACGAAGAGGAATGCATGACATGGCGATTTCGACGGCGCGCGGCCTGCTGGCGCTTTCGCTGATTATGGCCCAGCCCGTTTTGGCAGAAACGCCGGAGACGCCGACGATGCCGGCAAAACCGCTTTCGACGATGGCCGCCAAGGCAAACAAGGCCCCAGGCCCGCATCTTCTCGAACCGAAGCTGGTGATGGCCAGGATCCAGGGCGAGGGTCTGGCGGTGGCGCTGACTTTCGACGCCTGCATGGGCGCGACCGACGCCCGCATTCTCGACATGCTGATCGCCAATGAGATTCCTGCGACGATCTTCGTCACCGCCCGTTGGCTGAAGCGCAATCCCGAACCTTTCTCCCGCATGCTGGCGCATCCCGACCTGTTCGAGATCGAGAACCATGGCGAAAACCACGTGCCGGCGGTCGACAGGCCTGTGAAGATCTATGGCATCGCCGCCGCGGGCTCCCCCGAAGCCGTGGCGCGCGAGGTCGAGGCGGGCGCCGAGGCGATTGTGAAAGCGACCGGCAAGCGGCCGACCTGGTTTCGCGGCGCGACCGCCAAATACACCAGGACATCCATCCAGCAAATCCAGGCAATGGGCTTCGAGATCGCCGGCTATTCGGTCAATGGCGATGGCGGCTCATTGCTCGGCGCATCGGTGACCGCCAAACATTTCGCCTCGGCCCGCGACGGCGACGTGATCATCGCCCATATCAATCAGCCGAGCCATGCGGCGGGCGATGGCGTGGTCAAGGGCGTGCTGTCGTTGAAGGCGAGGGGATATCGCTTCCTGAAACTGTCGGAGCGGCGCGAGACGCTGACGGCGAAAGGCTTGTGATCTCACCGCCGGGAAGCCGCCAGCAGAGCCAAGTCCGCCAGCGGCTCAGCGATCAGAAATCGCAGAAACCGGCGTCGATGCCGATGCCGTCATCCCAGAGAATGCGGGCCTGGCAGCTTTCAGTGTCGCGAGGAATGATCGGCCCGAAGCATTCTGTGCGGTCTTCCGACGCATAGAGCTCCACCATCCACTGATGTCCGACATAGGTGTCGTAGCTCGCGGTTTCACCGGGCTGCACCAGACCATAGTCCTTCAGGAAGCCATCGAAATCGATCCAGAACACCCGGAACGCATAGGACGTTTCATTGTGGAAATTGATGCCCGTCGACACATCCGAGGCAGGCGAGGGGTCATGAGCCTCCTCGCATGCCGCCGCCAGCGCCGCTGTCGCGCCGAATGGCGCAACGCTGACGAGGCTGGACGCCGTCAGCGCCACGACTGCCGCCGCTTTGGAAAAAAAGCTCATGTTTCACCTGTCATGTGGTTGACGTTGTCTTGACCGGAGTTATTCGCCGACCACCGTCTTCAGAGCGGTCATGAGCCCAATATCGGGATTTGCGGCGCAAGCTTCGGAGAGTTTGGCGGCCACAGCGGTGATGGCGTCGAAGTCCACCCGCGTGTCACCCGCCTTGCCGCCGTAATAGCCATGCATCCAGAACATCACCAAACCGGCTTCGTCTTCGGACCATTCGGCGGTGTCTGAACATTTCAGCGTCGACATGTCCAAAATTTCTGCATGCGACTGAGTTGCGCACAGCATAAGAACGCTGAAGCCGAGAGTTGCGATAGTATTCTTCACTGGCGGTTTCCCCTCATTTGATGTGGGGAAAATACAAATATATTTTAAAAAACGTCAATAGGGACAGTTGGATAAAAAATAATTTAGTTTTGCAACTCGACGGTGTTGTCGGTTGATCTTCTATTTCTGGAAATATTGCATCTGTTTAATTGTAACAAACTTGAAAGATGTGTGTTTTCCGGGAGAGTTGATGGGACGTGATGTTTGCCGCTGTGAATGACTTTCTGATGCGAATAATTTTCGGAATTTGATTGCGGTGGACGGCGGGCGGTTGACGGGTCTGTTCTATCCCTGTCGGACGTTCACAACGCCGCCGGATTCATCGCGGCTTGGAAGCCTACACTTTCACGCCGATGCGTAAGCCGCCCCAGTGCCGGCCGTTGACGAAGATGGGGGCGGAGATATCCTTCATCATCACGAAATTACCGCCGCCCATGTCGCGGCGATAGGTCTGGACGATAAACGGCTTCGTAGAGCGCCCCGCCGCCAGCCCGACGCGATCATTGAACATGCGCCGGTTGCGGCAATTGGCGGCGTTCCAGACCGGATCGCCCGGCCGCTGCGGATGCGAATATTGCTTGTTGTGTGTGGGCAGGTAGCCGTTCTCGTCAACGGCGCAGCACAGCGCCACGCGGTTCGAACTTTGCAACACCGGTTCCTGCAGAGGCGGCAGCACCTGGTCGGTGAAATCGAGATAGCTGGTGAGGAATTGTTGCGGATCGGCGCCGGGCGCCGGGCGATAATTGCGGTCAAACAGCGTGTCCAGCCGGATGCGGCCGCTATTCACCGCGTCTTCGAAGGTCTGGCCGATGCGTTGGGCCAGGTCCATCGCCGTCTCGATCCAGGCGGCGTCCTCGGTTTCGACGCCGGAGGCGGCGAGATGCTGGATGACGCGCTCCGATAGCGCCACCAGGCTCGCGCCGCGTTCGGCGGCGTTCTGCAAGACCGTTCCGGAGGAGATAATGTCGCGAGACACATCCGTGAGATCGCCGACGAACTGGCTGCAACGGCTGTCGATCTCGGCGGTGATGCCGGTGACTTCGGCCGACGAATCGAGAATGCCGAACATGGTGGTCTCCAACGCGTCGAAGCGGTCCTTGACTGCGCCGGAACTGGTTTGCACATCGACGGCGTTCTGCATGGCCTGGGCGCCGGCCTCGCCGAGCGACACGATCTTGACCTTGAGCCCGTTCAGCGTCTGCTGGATCGAGGCGGTGGTCTGGGCGGTCTGCATGGCGAGGGCGCGAACTTCGGCCGCGACCACGGCGAAGCCCTTGCCGGCGTCGCCCGCCCGCGCCGCCTCGATGGCGGCGTTGAGCGCGAGCAGATTGGTCTGGCGGGCGATCTGGGCGATGTCGCCGGCGAATTTGTCGACATCGGTCAGCGCGCCGGAGAAGGTGGAGATCTCGCGGCTCATCATGCCGGTGCGGTCGGCGAGAGAACGGATGTCCTTGATCGAACGCGAGAGATCCTGCCCCGAAGCGGTGAGCGAGGCGCGCGCGTCAGCCGCCGCCTGATCGGTGCGCCCCAGCGCCGCCGCCGCATTGCGCGTCGCCCCCGCGATCCATTCCGCCGATCCGACCACGGTTTGGAACACACCCTGGTGCCGGCGCGAAACGTCGGCCACATCCTGAATGGCGCCGGTGACATCGACGATGTCGACGCTGAGCAGTGACGCCTCGCGGGAGAGATCGGCGATGACCCGCCTCAGCGCCGCCGCGTCCGCCTCTGCGGGCTCCTCGTCATTCTCAGCATGCCTGGCGGCGTGATGCATGGCGAACCTCCTCAACCTCTTGGGGAGGGAAGTGTAAACAGGTTTGGTTAATCAAGACTAAAATTAGTAATTGATAAAGAGCAAGCAGGGCGCCGCTCGTGGGCAATCAAAGCCTGTGGGCGCGTCGCTCTTGACGCCAAGCGATTTCACAACGATAGGGTCACCTCAATCGAGCGCGTCGCGCGCCACCCGGAACAGGAGACCATCCATGAGCAACCCGACCGTCGAAGCCGCCATCAACAGCATCTACGACTCGCTGCGCGCCGACAACGAAGATCTCGACCTGCGCATCGCAGCGCTCAAGGCGGCGCTCACGGAGGCCGGCCTCAAGGAAGCGGTGTTCGATCCGTCGAAACTCGTGCAGAACAACCGCTCCGGCCGCAAGCTGATGCAGGCCTATTTTCGCCAGCGCGGCGTGACGGTGACGTTTTCGGCCTAAGCAGACAAAGGGGGCTTTAGCCCCCTCACGCCTTGTCCACAAATCCGTCCAGCACCCGCTTCTGCCCCGCCCGGTCAAATTCGATCGTCAGCTTGTTGCCTTCGATGGCCGCGACATTGCCGTTGCCGAATTTGATGTGGAAGACGCGGTCGCCGATGGCGAATTTCGACGGTTCGTCGATTTTGGATTTGGCGACCAGTTCGCCCTGGATGACGCGGCCTGTGGGGCCGGCTTCGCCGTAACCGACGCGCTCCACTGATACGCCGGAGCGGTTGCCCCAGTTGCTGCGGGTCGCCTCGGTCTTGTTGGCCTGGGCGCGCTGCCAGCCGGGGGAGGAATAGGACGAGGCGAACGGCTCCTGCTTGTCGAAGCGCGACTGGCCATAGGGATTGCCCCGGCCATAGCCGCCATAGCTCTGCTCGGCTTCGGCCACTTCGACATGGTCGGGCGGCAGTTCATCCAGGAAGCGCGAGGGAATGGTCGATTGCCAGAGGCCGTGAATGCGGCGGTTGGAGACGAACCAGATATGCAGCCGCTTCTTGGCGCGGGTCAGGCCGACATAAGCGAGCCGGCGCTCTTCCTCGAGCCCATTGCGGCCGCCTTCGTCCAGCGCGCGCTGATGCGGAAACAGGCCTTCCTCCCAGCCGGGCAGGAAAACGGTGTCGAATTCCAGCCCCTTGGCGGAATGCAGCGTCATGATCGAGACGGCGTCCATCTGCTCGTTCTGCTCGGCGTCCATGACCAGCGAGACATGTTCGAGGAAGCCGCGCATGCTTTCGAAGGCGTCCATCGAGCGGATGAGTTCCTTCAGGTTTTCGAGACGCCCCGGCGCTTCGGCCGATTTGTCGTTTTTCCACATGTCGGTGTAGCCGCTCTCCTCGAGAATTTGCTCGGCGAGTTCGGTATGCGCCATGGTCTCCAGCAGCTTCTGCCAGCGCTGGAAATTGGCCACGACATCAAACAGCGCCTTGCGGGCCTTCGGCTTGAACTCCTCGGTCTCGACGATGTCGGCGGCGGCGGCCAGCATGGGAATATTGCGGGCGCGGGCATAGTCATGGAGATTGCGCACGGTGGTGTCGCCCAACCCTCGCTTGGGTGTGTTGATGATGCGCTCGAAAGCGAGATCATCGGCGGGCTGGCAGACCAGGCGGAAATAGGCCATGGCGTCGCGGATTTCCATGCGCTCATAGAAGCGCGGGCCGCCGATGACGCGGTAGTTCAGCCCCAATGTCACGAAGCGATCTTCGAATTCGCGCATCTGGAACGAAGCGCGCACGAGGATGGCCATGTTGTTGAGGAGATGCTTGACGCCGTCGGCGCCGTCGCCGCGCTGCAGGCGCTCTATCTCCTCGCCGATGGCGCGGGCTTCTTCCTCCGAATCCCAGGCGGCGTGCACCTGCACCTTCTCGTCCTCGGGGTCCTGACGCTCGGTGAACAGCGTCTTGCCGAGCCGGCCCTCATTATGGGCGATCAGATGGCCTGACGCGCCGAGAATATGGGCGGTGGAGCGGTAGTTGCGCTCCAGCCGGATCACGGCGGCGCCGGGGAAATCCTTCTCGAAACGCAGGATATTGTCGACATCGGCGCCGCGCCAGCCATAGATCGCCTGATCGTCGTCGCCGACGCAGCAGATATTGACGGAGGCGTGTGATGAAGACCCCTCCCCAACCCTCCCCACAGGGGGGAGGGAGTCTGGCTGCGGCGCGTCGCCGGGAAATTCGTCCCCATCCACGACATCTGTGTCCGAGGTTGCGCCGAGACGGGCGCTACGGGCTCCAAGCCCCGCCCCCTTGTGGGGAGGGGTTGGGGAGGGGCTCTTTCTCCCTGGCCGCTGCGCCAGCAGCCGCAGCCACATATATTGCGCCGAATTGGTGTCCTGATATTCGTCGACGAGGATATAGCGGAAACGGCCCTGGTAATCGGCGAGAATGTCGGGATTGGTCTTGAGGATGCGGATCGGATGCATCAGCAGATCGCCGAAATCGCAGGCGTTCAGGCTGAGCAACCGGTTCTGATAGGCGGTGTAAAGCGCGCGGCCCTTGCCGTTTGCGAAAGCGCGGGAATCGCCCTCCGGGATCTGGCTGGGATCGAGACCCTTGTTCTTCCAGCCGTCGATCATCAGGGCGAATTGCCGGGCCGGCCAGCGCTTGTCGTCCAGGCCTTCTGCCTGGATCAGCTGCTTGATCAGCCGGAGCACGTCATCGGTGTCGAGAATGGTGAAATCGGAGCGCAGCGAGACGATCTCGGCATGGCGGCGCAGGAATTTGACGCCGATCGAGTGGAAGGTGCCGAGCCAGGGCATGCCCTCGACCGCTTCGCCGGCGAGGTGGGTGATGCGCTCGCGCATTTCCCGCGCCGCCTTGTTGGTGAAGGTCACCGCAAGGATCTGGCTGGGATAGGCCCGGCCGGTGGCGAGGATATGGGCGATACGGGTGGTGAGCACCCGCGTCTTGCCGGTGCCGGCGCCGGCGAGCACCAGAACCGGTCCGTCCAGCGTTTCCACGGCGCGCAACTGTTCGGGGTTCAACCCGTCAAGATAAGAGGGCCGGGCCACCGCGCCGTTGCGGGCGGCCAGCGCCCGGGCGGCGATGCCGCTGCCGCCACTGCGCTCCGGCGCAGGCTCGCGATTGGTCTTCGGGCGCGCGGACGGAGCGTCCGGCTCCTCGTCAAAGAAGGGAATGTCGTCGAAACCACTGGTCATGCCGCCTAATGTAGTGATTCGGCTGCCGATGGCCAGCGACAGTTTCCGCTTTGTTCATGCCAAACGGGAGGGGATTGGCTGAAATTCCGCGATCAGCGCGTCGATTTCCGCAGCCCAGGCGGTGGCCAGCGTCCGTTTTTCGCCGTCGTCGAGCCAACTGCCCTCGATGCCGTCGAGAATGGAGCGGCGCAGCATGTCGGGCGAAAAGCCCAGGAGATCATGCGCCTTGCGATATTCCTCGCCGAGATCGGTGGAAAACATCGGCGGGTCGTCGGAGTTGATCGTCACCTTGAGCCCGAAATCGGCCATGCGGCGAATGGGATGTTCGGCGTCCAGGACCGTCCAGGGCGAGGTGACAGCGGCGGTGGAAGGGCAGCAGGTGAAGAGGATGCCTTCATCCCGGCAGCGGCGCATGAGCGCCTCATCGGTCACCACATGATAGCCGTGATCAATCCGCCTGACGCCGAGCGCGTCGATTGAGCCGGCAATATGGGCGGCGGGACCGCTTTCGCCGGCATGCGCCGTGACCTTCAGCCCGGCCTTGCGGGCGCGGGCGAAGAGATCGGCATAGGGTTCGGGCGGAAAAGGCGCTTCGAGAAAATCGAGGCCGATGCCGATCAGCCGCTCCTCCTTGCGCGCCAGGATCATGTCGAGAAGTTCTTCTCCGGCTTTGGGGCCGAGTTCGCGATTGACGCCAGGGATGATGCGGCTGTCGACGCCGAAATCGGCCTTTGCGTCATCCATGCCGGCGATGACGCCATCGATCATCGTGTCGAACGTCACGCCATGGACGAAATGCACCTGCGGCGAAAAAAAGAATTCGACATAGCGCGCAGTGTTGGCCGCACAACTTTCCAGCATTTCATAGGTGATGCGCCTGAAGTCGTCCGCACTGAGCACGCTGTCGGAGACGGCGGTGTAGATGTCGAGGAACTCCTTGAGGTCATTATAGTGATAAAGATCCTCGACCCTGTCATGCGGCGGTAGCTTCACGTTGTTTTGATGGGCCAGATCCGCCGCCGTGCCCGGCCGGATCGAACCTTCCAGGTGAAGATGCATTTCCATCTTTGGCAGGCGGTGGAGAAATTCGTGGGCTGTCAACATGCGTATCCTGCTCGAAATCTGGGCTAAAATTCACCTTGCCTAAAAAATCTCCCATTGATGGACTTTGTCAAGCCGGGCCGATCCCGATCATTACAATTGCGTCATTTGCGGCGGGCGATCTTGTGGCGATGGACCGAATTGCGGATAAGCAGATCCGGGGAGTTTCGGAAGTCGTAAACACTACTCGGCGCAAGACTGGAGATATGAATGCGATACCTCGTCCAGATCCTCACCGGCCTCATTTTTTTCGTGGTGGGCGCGTTGATCCTGATGCATTTCATGCCGGGATCGGCGTCGCTTGCCCGCTCGATCGGCGTGCCCGATCCAGTGATCGCTCTGGTGGCGCGTGAGGAGCCGGATGCGCAGCCGGCCCAATCCAACAATCGCCGCCGCAATCAGGGACCGCTGGTCGTGGTGGTGGAGCCCGCCGGCGAGGGCCGGGTCAATGATCGGCTGAATGCGCTCGGCGATGGCGACGCCATTCGCTCGGTGGCGGTGACGCCGTTCGTGTCGGGCCAGATTGCCGAAGTGATGGTGAATGCCGGCGACCGCGTCAAACAGGGTCAGGTCGTCGCGAGGCTCGACGACGAGGTCGAGAAGATCGCGCTCGACCGCGCCAAGGTGGAACTCAAAAGCGCCGAGACGACGCTGACCCGCAACCGCGACCTCAAGAAGATCGTCTCAGGCGCCGATCTGCAGGTGGCGGAAGCGGGGGTGGAAACCGCGCGTCTCGCCGTCGCCGGCGCCGAACTCAATCTCGAACGGCGGCTGATACGCTCGCCGATCGACGGCGTCGCCGGCATCGTCAATATCACCCAGGGTGACTACGTCACCTCGGCCACGCAGATCGTGACCGTCGACGATCGCTCACGGCTTCTCGTCGATTTCTGGGCGCCCGAACGCTTTGCGGGCCTGATCGAGGAGGGGCAGGAAGTGTCCGCCCAGCCGATCGCCCGTCCCGGCAAGAGTTATACCGGCAAGATCGCGGCGATTGACAACCGTATCGATCCCGCTAGCCGCACCATCCATCTGCGCGCCGAGATCGCCAATGACGGCGATGAATTGCGGGCTGGGCAATCCTTCGAGGTGATGCTGGCGCTGGGCGGCGACCGTTGGCCGAGCGTTAACCCGCTGTCGGTGCAATGGGATAGCCAGGGTTCCTTCGTGTGGCGCGTTCGGGATCACAAGGTCGAGCGCGTGGCCGCCGCCGTGATCGAGCGCAATCCGGATCGCGTTCTGGTCGACGCCAAGCTCGCCGTCGGCGAGATGATCGTCACCGAGGGCCTGCAGCGGCTGCGCAACGGCGCCGAGGTTCAGATCTTCGGCGAAAAGAAAAAGGACGCCGACAAAGTGGCCGATGCGGCGCCGGCGGTGAAGCCATGAGCGGCGGCGCGCTGAAACAGGCCTTTTCGGCTGCTCTCTTCGTTCGGCGGCCGATCCTCGCGCTCGTCGTCAACGCGTTGATCGTGGTGGCGGGACTTGCAGCGCTGAGCGGTGTGGAAGTGCGTGAACTGCCCTCCGTCGACCAGCCCGTGATCACCGTGCGCACGGAACTCGATGGCGCTTCGCCCGAGACCATCGACCGCGAGGTCACCGACGTCATCGAAGGGGCGGTGGCGCGGGTGACGGGGCTGAAATCCGTGTCCTCCGTCTCCGCCTTCGGCTCCAGCCGCGTGACGCTCGAATTCTCCGACACCACCGATCTTGCCGCCGCTGCGGCTGACGTTCGCGACGCGCTCGGTCGCGTCAACGACACGCTGCCGGAAGATGTGACCGCTCCGCGCATCATCAAGGCGGATGCGGATTCCCAGCCGGTCATGCGGCTCGCGGTCACCTCGACCACCATGCGGCCCGAGGATCTCACCGTCTATATCGAAGACAAGATCGAGCCCAGGCTCGCTACCGTCGAAGGCGTCGCCGATCTGCAATATTACGGCGAACGCGAAAAGGCCTTCCGCATCGACATCAACCAGGCCAAGCTCGCCAGCCGTGGCCTGACCATTGCCGATATCCGCAATGCGCTGTCGACCGCCGCGCTCGACGTTCCGGCGGGCTCGATCGAAAGCGCCCAGACCGATATCGTCGTGCGCGCCACCTCCGACATCACCACGCCGGAGGCGTTCGAGCGACTGATCATCTCCGGACGAGTGCGGCTCGGCGATGTCGCGGATGTCTCGCTCGGAGCGGAAGAGGGGACATCCTCGCTGCGCTCCAACGGCGCGCCGGGCGTCGGTCTCGGCATCATCCGACAGGCGCAATCCAATACGCTCGACATTTCCCAGGGCATTCGCGCCGCCGTCGCCGAGATTTCCAAGACCTTGCCTGAGGGCATGACGATCCGTGTCACCTCCGACGACGCCAACTTCATTCGCGGCGCCATTCACGAAGTGGTGGTGTCGCTGGTGTTGGCTGTGGTCATCGTGGTGGCGGTGATCTATCTCTTCCTGCGCAGCCTGTCGGCGACGCTGATCCCGACCATCACCATGCCGGTGGCGCTGATCGGCACGCTGGCTGCGCTCTATCTCGCCGGCTTCTCCATCAATATCCTGACGCTGCTGGCCATCGTGCTCGCCACCGGCATGGTGGTGGACGACGCGATCGTCGTGCTCGAAAACATCGTGCGCTTCCGCGCCCAGGGCATGGGCCCGCGCGCCGCCGCCGTGCTCGGCACCCAGCAGGTGTTCTTCGCCGTGGTGGCGACGACGATCACGCTCGCCGCCGTCTTCGTGCCGCTCGCTTTTCTGCCCGGCCAGGCTGGCGGTCTATTCCGCGAATTCGGCTTCGCGCTCGCCATTGCCGTGATGCTGTCGGGCGTGGTGGCGTTGACGCTCTGCCCCATGTTGGCCTCACGCTTCATCGGCGCGCAGGATGTCGAGCATGGCGGCAGCGGCGGACTGATCGGCGCGTTCGGCCGCGGTTTCGCCTATGCCTATGAGAAATCATTGGCGGTGATGCTGGCCGCGCCCGGACCGGTGATCGCGCTGTCGCTGCTGTTTTCCTTCGCCGCCGCCGTGACCTTTTTCGCGCTGCCGCAGGAGCTAACCCCGCGCGAGGACCGCGCCACGGTGCTGGTGCGGGCGCAGACGCCGCAGGGATCGAGCCTTGCTTATACCGAGGAGCAACTGCGCCGGGTGCAGGCGGAATTGCAGCCCTTGGTCGATGCCGGCGAAGTCGTCAACATGTTCGTCATTTCGGGGCAGGGCGGCAACGCCAATTCCGGCTTCATGGTGCTGACGCTCGCGCCCTGGGAAAAGCGGGTGCGCAGTCAGGCCGAGATTTCCGACGACGTGCGCGCGGCGCTGCGGGTTGCGCCGGCGCTGCAGGCCAATATCATCCAGCCGAACAGTCTTGGCATTCGCGGCGCGGGCGGCGGCCTCAATTTCGCGCTGACCGGCAATGATTACGACGCGCTTTACGCTGCCGCGGCCAAAATGATCGACGCGCTGAACGCCACCGGCCGTTTTGAACTGGTGCGGTTGGACGCTGACCCTACTCAGGCGCAGATTTCGGTGAATATCGACCGTGAACGCGCCGCCGATATCGGCGTCGACATCAATGGACTCGCCTCGGCCCTGCAAGCGCTGCTCAGCGGCGACAGTATCGGCGACGTCTTTCTCGATGGCCGGCGCATTGGCCTGTTCCTGACGTCGTCGAGCAACCCGGTCAACGATCCGCAGGATCTCGAAAACATCTTCCTGAAAACATCGGACGGCAAGTTCGTGCCGCTGTCGACCGTCGCCACGCTGAGCGAGCGCTCGATCCCGCCGCAGCTCGCCCGCGAGAACCAGAGCCGGGCCGTGAGCATCACCGCGAGCCCCAAGGGCGATTTCGGCCTCGGCGACGCGCTGGCGCTGGCGGAGACGATCGCGGCGAAGACGCTGCCGGATGGCGTTACGCTTCTGCCGCTGTCCGAGGCGGCGACGCTCGGCGACAATTCCTCTGGCATGGCGATGGTGTTCGGTTTTGCGCTGGTGATCATCTTCCTGGTGCTGGCGGCGCAGTTCGAAAGCTTCCTGTCGGCGCTGATCATCATGGCGACCGTGCCGCTGGGGCTGGCCTGCGCGGTGTTCGCCATGGCGATCACCGGCCAGAGCATCAATATCTACAGCCAGATCGGCCTGGTGCTGCTGGTCGGCATCATGGCCAAGAACGGCATCCTGATCGTCGAATTCGCCAATCAGCTGCGCGACGAAGGCCAATCGGTGGGCGACGCGATCCGCAACGCCTGCCGCATCCGCCTGCGTCCGGTGATGATGACGATGATCGCCACCGTGCTCGGCGGCGTGCCGCTGACGCTCGCCGTGGGCGCGGGCGCGGAAGCCCGCGTGGCGCTCGGTTGGGTCATTGTCGGCGGTCTGGGGCTCGCCACGCTCGTCACGCTCTATATCACGCCCGTCGCCTATCTGCTGATTGCTGGCCTCACCAAGCCGCATGCGCATGAAGAGGAAAGGCTGGCGCGGGAAATGAGCGAGGCCGAAGTCCGCGACCTTGACGACATGCCGCTTGCGGCGGAGTGACCGGAGGCGTCTATGATCCGCAAATGTTCGGTGACGCTGAATGGCCACCGCACCTCCTTTTCGCTGGAGGAGGAGTTTCACGCGGAGCTTCGCGCCATCGCCGCCGAGCGCGGCCTGTCGCTGGCCAGCCTCATCGCCGATGTCGACGAGGGCCGCGAGGAGGGCGACAATCTCTCCTCGGCGCTTCGCGTCTATGTGTTGAGAGCGGTCAGGGCGCGCGCCGAAGAGGCGCCGGTCGGTTGACGCCCGATGAGCGATGGCTCCGTCCTTTAAGGCGGGGCGTCCGACGAAACTTCACTGCGCCGCCGGCTGACCACTATTGAGACTATTCCCCAGCGCTTTCTCTGCCTGGCGCCGCTCTTCTTCCTCGCGGGCGAGGCGCGCGAGCGCTTCCTGCTGTTCGCGCAGCAATCGCGCTTCATCGAGCGCCTTCAGGCGCAACCTCTCGCGCTCGGCGTCCCTGGCTTTCCACAGCATGGTTTCCCGGCGCAACCGCTGCTTTTCCTGCATGGTGGCCTGCAGGATTTCGACCCGCCGGCGTTCTTGTTCGAATTTTCGGAGCGACAGGAAATTGCTCATGGCGGTGATGTCCGCCTTGCGCTCCGGCGCGGCGAACGGTCCCTGGAAAGTCAGCGTCACCGAAGGGTCGGCGCCGCTCATGCGCTCGTCGCCCGGATCATAGGCGAGGGTCAGTTGTCCGTCGAGCGCGCCGTCGGCCAATCCGATCGCGCCTTGCGCGTCGAGCCGCGCGCCATTGGCCATCACACCGGTCACCTTGTCGGCGCGCAGTCGTGAGCCCGCGATGGCGAAGGGGATTTCGAGCGTGTTCGCCTTGATCGCGCCGGAAAACAGCGCCGTCTCGATCAGCGGGCGCAGCGCGGTTTCGGTGAATTCGCCGTCGATCCGGTCCGCGCCCGACAGCAGGCTCGGCAGGGCTGCGGCGTTCAAACCGTTGAGCGTGACGCCGTTCAGCGTCAGCGCGCCCGAGCCGGTGGCGCCGTCCAAGAGCGCCCTGGGATCGTCGCCTGCCGCGTCCAGGGTCATGGCGAGATCGGCGCGCGCGGTTGCGACCGGCTGGCCGGCGAAGCGCCAGAAGCCGGTCTTGAGATCGGCGTCGTCGACGGAGAGGCGGGCGCGGAGATAGCCCGATCCCTCGGTGTCGCCGAGTTCGGCCTGCCCGCTGAACTTTCCGCCAAGCAGTGTTCCCCTGGCGCCCGACAGCGCCAGCCGGCCAGGCTCCATCGTCAACCGGCTGGAGAAGTCGCCAATCGAGGCCAGAGATCCGATGCGCATCGTCTTGGCCGTCAAGCCGAGGCTGACATTGAACGGCGTCACCGGCCGCTTGGGCAGCGGGGCGGCGGACAGATCGCCGGAAAGGTCGAAGAGCGGGCCGTAGACCGTTTCCGCCAGCCAGCCGAAATCCACGGCGTCGACGGAAAATTCTCCGCCCAGCCGCGGCGCAGACTGGGTGCGATCGAGACTGGCTGCACCGGAAAACACGTTTCCGTCCGCTTTGCCGGCCACGCTTTCGAACGCGACTGCGTCCTTCTCCGAATAGATATTGGCCGTCAGCGAGAAGGGCAGCCCCTCGATCAACCGCGGCAAAGCCAGGCCGTTCATGGCGAGATAGGGGGCGATATCGCCGCTATCGAGGCTGAGCGCATAGGAGCCGGACAGGAACCGGCCCGCCTCCAGCGCCGTCTGGCCGGTGATGCTGAGATCGGTGGTGCCCGACGAAAAAGCGAGATTGATCTGTGGATCGGCTTCGGCGGGCTGATTGATCTTGAGAGTGAGGAGCCCATCCTGATCGGCGTCGATCGGCAGAGTCTTGAGTCCGGCCTGTCCAAGCAAGACCCAGGCGTCGGGATTCTCGATCGTGGCGTCGAGCGTCAGGCCGCCGGAATTGGCGAGGTCGAGGCTCTGGGCCGCGAGCCGCGCGCTCATGCGGCTGCCGTGAGCAATGCCGGAGAGCGTCGCCTCGATCGGCCAGTCGCCCTTGCCGACTGAAAGATCGATTCGAAAATCGGAGCCCGCGTAATAGCCGGCATTGCCGGCGAGGCGCGCGAGCGCCGGATGGCCGGGCAGCCGCTCCGCCATCAATGCAAAGAGGCGGGATGGATCCTCGGACTTCATGCTGACGCGCGCCGTCCCACTGGGGCGTTCCGCCAGGCGATCAAAGCCGCCCTGGACGCCGATCTGGGCGCCATAAAAATCACCGAGCGTGACGCGCGCATCGGTGAGCGCGCCTTGCGACAGCGAAATGGCGGCGTCCAAGTCGCGCGCTTCGAGGCCCAGACCGGAAAAATGGTCGAATTTCAGCCGGGCACCGATCCGGTGATCGAGCAGATCCGCCGTTTGGGTTTCGCCGGTCAGCAGGCCGGCCAAGGCTGTCATCGTGTCGAGATCGAAATCATTGCCGGACAGTTCCGTCGACAATGCCGGCTGTTCGCCGTCGTTCATTTCATGTTCGAGACGCCCGGTCAGGCGCGCATCGCCGAAGACGATCTCAAGATTCTCGAATCGTTGCAGGTCCGGTGTGAGACTGACATTGGCGGAGAAGCCTGCGGTTTTCAGGCGGCGGATCGCGTCGGGCGTTTCGCCGGTCACCCATTCGGCGAAACCCGAAGGCTGATTGGAGGCGAGCAGCAA
The DNA here is from genome assembly GCF_029892285.1 of Rhizobium sp. SG_E_25_P2. GTDB lineage: Bacteria > Pseudomonadota > Alphaproteobacteria > Rhizobiales > Rhizobiaceae > Rhizobium_E. The sequence continues at coordinate 133,288 of NZ_JARXVM010000011.1, read as the reverse complement.
TTGGCCCTGGAAGCCCTGGGCGGCGGCCAGCGTCAGCTTGCCCTTGGCCGATAACCGCGTGCGGCCCGGCAGTTCGGCTTCCGCCTGGTCGATAATCCAGCCATCGCCGGTGGGGCGGGTCTTCAGCGTGATGTTGCGGATGACGGTGTCGTCGGCGATCAGCGCGGGAAGGGTGATTTCCGCCCGGCCCGGCATCGGCGGCACCGGAATATCGCCGGCCAGCGCCAGGAAGGCGCGCAGGCGGTCCTTGAGCGGCAGCGCCGCGCTCTCGCCTTCGCCGCCGCCGATCCGGGTCATGTCGACCTGCTGGCCCGCCGCCGTCAGCAGGAATTCCGGATTGCGGCCGGCGTCGATGGTCGCTTCGCCGGTTACGGTATAGGGATCGTCGACAGGACCCATGCTGAACTGGTATTTGTCGATGCGGATACGGTCATTGTTGAGCCGGAAATCGCCCTGGATGCGCGGAGCCGACGCGGAAAGCGCGTCCGCAGTCTCGCCGCCCTCGCGTTCGGAGGCCAGTTGCCGGCGCAGGCGGAAGGAGCCGGCATATTCGGGGCGCAAATCCTTGAGCCCGATTAGCCCTTCCATCTCCGCCGCGATCGCCGGGCTCTGGGGCATAAGCCGCAGTTTGAGGAAGACCTTGTCATTTTCCGGCACATTGGTGGCGAGCGTGAAACTGCCGCGCTGGCCGTCGAGCGCGCCGGTTCCAGCCATTTTCCACGGGCCGGCGAGCGTCTTGGCCGAAAGATCGAGATCAAGGCCGGTCAGTTTGCGCGTGCGGCCGGTCTGTTCGTCGATGAACACCACCTCGCCATCGGCGACCTGTACTTTCTCCAGCACGACGCTGGCGGCGGGAATGCGCGGCTCGCCGGTCTTGACCCAATCGAGCGCGCCGTCCGCGCCGAGCTTCAGCGTTACCTTGGGCTGGTCGATGCGCATATTGTAGATCAGCGCTTCGCCACTCAGGAAGGGCGCGAGCTCGGTCTCCATCGAAAAACTCCGGGCGGAAACGAGTGCGCCGCCCTGGCCATCCTCGCCGACGCGGACATCGGTCAGCGTCACCGAGGGGAAGGGCAGGAGGCGCGCGTCGACCGAACCATGCACCACCACTTTCTTGCCGATGATGCGGCTCGCCTGATTTTCGAAGTCTTGCCGAAAATTGGTCCAGTCGACGAAATAGGGGGCGATCAGCGCTGAAAACAGCGCTGCGGCCACCAGGCTTCCGACGACGATGAACAGGCGGGCGAGCACGGTCTTGTCTTCCTCAGGCCACTTTGATCACATGTCGCGGCAGGGCCGTCCGGCCGCGCTAGTCGATTGTAGGTTAAGGGAAAACGCCGATGACGCAAGCGCGAAGGCGGCTCATCCCCGGTCGAGCGCGAAGATCTTTCCGGGGTTGAAGATATTGAGCGGATCGAGCGCGGTCTTGATCTGTCGCATCAGCTCGACGCCACCGCCAAGTTCGGCCTCGAGAAACTCCTGCTTGCCCTGTCCGATGCCGTGTTCGCCAGTGCAGGTGCCGTCCATCGCCAATGCGCGGGCGTTCAATCGTTCGATGAAGGCCTCGGCGCGGGCGATCTCACTGGGATCCTTGTCGTCGACGATCAGCGAGACGTGGAAATTGCCGTCGCCGGCATGACCGACGATCGGACCCTCAAGGCCATGCGCATCGAGATCCGCTTCGGTTTCGGTCACGCAGTCGGCGAGCCTGGAGATCGGCACGCAGACATCGGTGGCGAGCACGGCCTTGCCGGGCGCGAGCGCCTTCACCGACCAGAACACATTGTGTCGCGCCTTCCAGATCTTGGCGCGTTCCTCGGCGTTGGAGGTCGCGACATAACCCGTCGCGCCGTTGTCGCGGGCCACCTCGCCAAAGGCTTCGACCTGCAGCGCCACCGAGGCGGGCGAGCCGTGAAATTCGACGAACAGCGACGGCTGCACCGGCAGGCTAAGGCCGGAATAGGCATTGCAGGCGGCCACCTGCGGCGCATTCATGAGTTCGATCCGTGCCACGGGAATGCCGAGCTGGATGGTCATGATCACGGCTTCCGAGGCGTGCTTGAGCGACGGGAAAGTGCAGTAGCCGCCGGCTATTTCTTCCGGAATGCCCTGCAGCCTGAGCGTCACCGAGGTGATCACGCCGAGCGTGCCTTCCGCGCCGACGAAAAGCCGGGTGAGATCATAGCCGGCCGAGGACTTGCGGGCGCGTCGCGCGGTGCGGATCTCCTCGCCATTCGCGGTCACGACCGTCAGCGCCAGCACATTGTCCTTCATCGTGCCGTAACGGACGGCATTGGTGCCCGAGGCGCGCGTCGAGGTCATGCCGCCGATCGAGGCGTTGGCGCCGGGATCGATCGGGAAAAACAGGCCAGTGTCGCGCAGATGCGTATTGAGCTCCTCACGGGTCAGCCCCGGTTCGACCGTGCAGTCGAGATCCTCTGTATTGACCGAGAGGACACGGTTCATGCGGCTGAAATCGAGCGAAAATCCACCGCAGGCGGCATTGACCTGCCCCTCCAGCGACGATCCCGCCCCAAACGGCACGAGGGGAACGCGATGGTCGCTGGCGATCCGGACCGCGGTTTTCACGTCCTCAACGCCCTGGATGAAAATTACCCCATCCGGTGGTTGCGGAGGCACCCATGTGGTTGTATGGCAATGCTGGTTGCGATAGGCTTGCGCGGTCGAGAAACGCGGCCCGAAGGCTTCAGCATAGGCGCTCGTCGCGGCGGCGATGCCGGTTTCGTTGCGGATCCCCGGTTTGATCTTGGAAATGCCCATGTTCTAAAATCTCCCTGCTCGACGTGGTGACGCAATGGCTTGATCTTTGATTATATCGTTATAAATAAGAATGTTATGACTTTCTTATGTGTGAGTCTGCCTTGGTCGATCCCATCAAATTCGATACGCCCGTCATCGCCTATGGACTGCGCACCGAACAGGACTGGTTCCAGCCGTCGGGCGCTCTGTCATCCTGGGGAATGACGCGGGTCTTTGACAGAATCGCAGCAACAGGCTTTGCCATTCTCGACTGCGGCGAGGATTATCGCGCGCGAAGCGGCTGCGCAATGGCGCCGCGCCAGTGCTTGACAACCTATCTCGAACCTGTGCGGCAAGCGCCGCCGTTGCGAGGGGCTTTTCGACTGCTGGGCGCCGGCGACTCCATGTTGCATGTCTATCTGGAAGTCTACGATGCAGCCGGGCGACTGGCGGGGGCGGAGGAGGCTGTGTATGGCCTGACGGCTTGCGGAGACGGGCGCGCGGCATATTTCTCCGAGGTCCAGCGGCAGGATATCGCCATCATGCTGCGCTATCACGCTTCTCTTCCCAAGCCGAAATATTCAGGCCGGCTCGTTTCGATGGAAACGGCGTGACTGTTCGGTTTTGACGCGAAAGTGGTTTAATTACTCCGTCATTGAAAGTTCAGTGTCGTAAATCAACCGAATATTAGTGGTTGCGCCCAATCATCCCTGACTGAATCACGGGGGATCTCATATGGCGGCGGCAAACTGGACACTTGATCAGGTCCTTGCTCAACTCAATTCCGGCAATTCCTGGTCCGGCGACGTAATCACCTATTCGTTTCCGCTGGATGCATCGCAATTTGTCGGCTGGGACGAGGCGGACGGCTTCGTGGCCATGAACGACGCGCAGATCGAGATCGTGGAATATGCGCTGACAGGCTGGGACGAGTTGATCGCCGCCAATTTCGCGCGGGTCGACAGCGATTCCGATATCGAAATCGCCTACACCACCACCGGTATCGACTATGCTCATGCTTATTATCCCAATTCGGGTGGCGTCTGGTTCAATCCCGACTACGACGATGTGAAGAACCCGGTCGTCGGACAGTACGGCTATGAGACCATCATACACGAACTCGGTCATGCGCTCGGTCTCGACCATATGGGCGACTATAACGGTTCGGGCAACTGGGCGCCGTCAAGCTATCAGGACAGCACCGTGCTGTCGATCATGTCCTATTTCGGCCCCGACCAATATGACGGTGAAGGGCAAGTGATGTGGGCGGATTGGGAGAAGGATGGTCAGGTCTATTCGCCACAGACCGCGATGCTCAACGACATCATGGCGATCCAGTCCATCTATGGCGTCGAGACCACGACCCGGCTCGGAGCCACTGTTTACGGCTTCAACAGCACCGTCACTGGCGCTGCCGCCAACATCTTCGATTTCACCATCAATGAAGTCCCGATCCTCACCATCTTCGATTCCGGCGGCGAGGATACGCTCGACTTCAGCGGATTCCTGACCAAAAGCGTGATCTCGCTGATCTCGGGCACGTTTTCGGCCGTCAATGAGATGACCAACAATATCGCCATCGCCTATACTGCGGTAATCGAGAACGCGGTCGGCGGCGCGGGCGATGATGAGATCACCGGCAATGACGGCGACAACAGCCTTGCCGGGGGAGCCGGCGACGACCTGTTGACGGGCGGGGCGGGCAACGATACGGCGATCTTCATCGGCGCCGCCGCCAACTATGCGATCAACGCCGCCGGCGACGGCTCCTACACGGTGACGGCGCTTTCCGGCGACGAAGGCGAGGATACGCTCGTTGAGGTCGAAATCCTCTCCTTCAGCGATGGCGAGGTCAATCTTGCCGACAATCTCGCGCCGACGCTGGTCGCGGCCGTTGCGGATATCCAGGCATCGGCGGGCTCCAGCTTCTCTTTCGAGATCCCGTCCGACGCGTTCGAGGATCCGGACGGCGACACGCTGACCTATTCGGCGAAACTCGCAGACGGCTCGGATCTGCCCGATTGGCTGGTCTTCAATCCGGAAACCTTGACATTCGACGCCGCTCCGGGCGCTGCAGACACCGGAACGATTTCGGTGCGGGTGACGGCCAGCGACGGCCAACTCGCCGCCTCCGACGTGTTTGATCTGGTCGTGTCTAACGACAATACGCCGCCGGAGGCTTTTGACGACGCCGCCAGCGTCGCCGAAGGAAAGAGTGTTCTGGTCGACGTTCTCGCCAATGACGTCGACGAGGATGGAGACGGCTTGACGCTGATTTCCGTCTCCGCAAGCTCCGACGATGGCTGGGCCTGGATCGAGGATGGCCAGGTGCGGGTGGGCTATCAGGGCAGTGACCTCGCGCGCGGCGAAAAGGCGGAGATCGACATCGCCTACACCGTAACGGATGGTTCGGCCACGTCGGAAGGCAGCCTGACGGTGACGGTGAACGGCGTCTGGAACACCATCCGCGGTTCATCCAAGAAGGACACGCTTTGGGGATCCGACAGCGATGACCTTTTCCTGGCGTATAAGGGCAATGACACGATCTATGCTTTCGACGGCCGCGACACGCTGGATGGGGGAGAAGGCAAGGATACGCTCTGGGGTTATGCCGGCGCCGATACATTCCGCTTCGCCGCCAAGAGCGGTCGCGACAGGATCATGGACTTCTCGGAAGCGGAAGCAGATCGTATCGATCTGTCGCGTGTCTCGGAGATCACCAATTTCCGCGACCTTATCAACAATCACCTGAAGGATGCTGGCGATGCCGTGATCCGGATCTCGGCCAATAGCGCCATCACCCTCGACGGCGTCGACGCAGCCGATCTCGATCGCGGCGACTTCATCTTCTGATTTTTGGAACGAAAACGGCGCGGCGCTTCAAGCGCCGCACTGGTCATTCGAGGCGTCAGCCTTTTTCGGGCCGATCGAGCTTGCCCTGATCGAGGGCGCGCTCGGCCTTGTCATTCAAGGCTTTGGTCAATTGTTTTTCCGCCTTGGTGCGCCCGAAGCTCACCCGGTTCTGGTCGGCCGTCTTTTCCTTCTCCACCCTGGCCTTCGCCTTGCGGGCCTGTCGGAGATTGATGATGTCGGCCGCCATGGCGCGTCTCAGTTCTTCTTGCGGAATGCGTCGAGCGAGACCACGGAGCCGCCAGCCTTGGCGTCTTCGGACTTTTCCTCGCTGCTCTTGGCTTCTTCGCCCGCCACGGGATAGGCTGTGATTTCAGCGCCCTGATCGGCCTCTTCGCCGATGGACACATCGAATTCGAGTTCGAAATTCACCGAGGGATCATAGAAGCCGCGGACGGCGGCGAACGGGATGGTCAGCTTCTCGGGCTTGTCGGAGAAGCTCAATCCGATTTCGAAATAGGCTTCATGCACTTTCAGTTCCCAGAACTGGTGCTGGACGACGATGGTCATCTGCTCGGGATATTTCGACTTCAACTGCTGCGAAATCCGCACGCCCTGCGCCTGGGTCAGGAAGGTAATGAAGAAATGATGTTCGCCCGGCAGGCTGCCCGTGGCGGAGACTTCCGACAACACCTTGCGGATCACGCCTCTGAGCGCATCCTGTGCCAAAATATCGTAGCGGATGTGATCCTGCCCCATGTCGATTCCCATTTCCAATTCCAGATGTTGGTCTGACTATGCCATTTTCTGTTGCTTTGGCAAAGCTTTTCGTCGTCCGGGCGCGGCAGGCGGAGGGGGAAAGAAGTGGAGGCTTCTGTTGCCAGGCGCCTCCGAGCCCCGCCTTACAGTGCTACCCGTAAGGACTTAATTTGGGTTTCTGGCACCGCGATTAAGCAGCGACAGCGTAACCCTGAGCGTTGTTGTCGTTTGCAACTACTCTGTTGACCCGATAACGGTGGTATCATGCCGAGCAAAAAGTCGATCTTTACGCCCTTGTCGATCCTATTTCGCCCCCATCAAAAGCGGCTCTCGTCTTGAGCCGTTTTTGGTGGAGGCGCCGGGTACCGCCCCCGGGTCCAATGGGTTTATTTCACCGCCCGTTTATTGCCATAGCCGGCGAACCGGCACCGTCTATATAGGGCGTGGCTGCCGGCTTGGGAAGTGGATTGGCGAAGATTTCCTCGCTTGTTGTCATCGTCGCGTCATCGTCGCCCCCATCGTCTTGACGCGCGCAGGCCCCGACACCACCTCCTGTTGCGTCGGTGGTGATCAGGGAGTGGATCGATGAGCGACTATATCGAGAATGTCCGGAAATATGACGCATCGGCCGATGAGGCGGTGGTGGCCAAAATCGTCCGCCATCTCGGCATCGCGCTGCGCAATCGCGATTCCTCGCTTGTCTCGGCGTCCGATTCCGGGGAACTGGCGCGCGTCGAAGAGAAGTGGTGCGGCAAGAAACTCGGAGTCATCGGTCCCGCAGCCAAGCAGGCGGTGGACGCCGTCTGCGAGATCATGGCGGGCGAACGGGCGAAATCGCGCGTGACCTTCTACTATCTCGTCGCCAGGGAGTTAGGAAAGCTCGATACGCTCTGAGCCTGCCGGCGCGCCGCCGCTTCAATTAGCTGGGGGCGCGCACAAGAGATTGTTGAGGGCAGGGCGGTTTTGCCTATATGTGGAGCGACGCAAAAAAAGCGGAGCGCCGACCATGAAGCAATATCACGATCTCCTGTCGCATGTTCTGGACAACGGCGTCGACCGCGGCGACCGCACCGGCACCGGCACGCGCGGCGTGTTCGGCCACCAGATGCGGTTTGATCTTTCCGAGGGATTTCCGCTCGTCACCACCAAGAAGCTGCATCTGCGCTCGATCATCCATGAACTGCTGTGGTTCCTGAAGGGCGACACAAATATCGCCTATCTGCAGGAAAACGGCGTGACGATCTGGGACGAATGGGCCGACGAGAACGGCGATCTCGGCCCGGTCTACGGTTCGCAATGGCGCTCCTGGCCGGCGCCCGATGGCGGGCAGATCGACCAGATCGCCAATGTGATCGAATCCATCAAGACCAATCCCAATTCGCGCCGGCATATCGTCACGGCCTGGAACCCGGCCGAAGTCGAGCGCATGGCGCTGCCGCCCTGCCATTGCCTGTTCCAGTTCTATGTGTCCGAAGGCAGGCTGTCCTGCCAGCTCTATCAGCGCTCGGCTGATATTTTCCTCGGCGTGCCCTTCAACATCGCCGCCTACGCGCTTCTGACGATGATGGTCGCGCAGGTGACGGGGCTGAAGCCCGGCGATTTCGTCCACACGCTCGGCGACACGCATCTTTATTCCAACCATTTCGAGCAGGCGAAGCTGCAGCTCACCCGGACGCCGAAACCGTTGCCGGTCATGAAGATCAATCCTGCGGTCAAGGATATTTTCGGCTTTCGCTACGAGGATTTCGAGCTTGTGGGCTATGAGGCCTATGAGAGCATCAAGGCGCCGGTGGCTGTATGAAGATTTCCATCGTGGTGGCCATGGCTGACAAGGGCGTCATCGGGCGCGACAACGGCCTGCCTTGGCGTCAGTCCTCCGATCTCAAACGCTTCAAGGCCATGACGCTGGGCAAGCCGGTGGTGATGGGCCGCAAATGTTATGCTTCGATCGGCAAGCCGCTGCCCGGTCGGACGAACATCGTCGTCACCCGCAATCGAGACTTCGCCGCCGACGGCGTGGCGGTCGTCCATGACTATGACGCTGGCGTCGCCTTGGCCACGCAGGAGGCTGGGCGACTCGGCGCCGACGAGATCTGCGTCATCGGCGGCGGAGAAATCTACCGGCTGGCTTTCGAGACGGCCGATCTCCTGCATGTCACCCATATTCTGGGCAAAATCGATGGCGATACGTTCTTTCCGGCGATCGATCCCGACCTTTGGGAGGCGATCGACGGGGAGGAACTGCCGGCCAGCGAAAAGGACGACTATCCGACGCGGTTCGTCACCTACCGGCGGCGATCCGTATCAGGGACATAATTTCAGCAAAAAACGCTGTTCTCTGGCGCTCGTCGTTGAAACACATGGGGTGGATACCTATAAAGTGTGCGGGAAGCCGGCTGTCGCGCATGGTCGGTCTTGAGGTCTGTCAATAAGAGGTGTGAATGCCCTGGAGCAATCAGAACGGCGGCGGCGGTCCATGGGGCGGCGGCGGCGGCGGCAAGAACCAGAGTCCCTGGGGTCAGGGACCTAATCGGCCGCGCGGCGGCGGAACGCCGCCGGATCTCGAAGAGATCATCCGGCGCAGCCAGGATCGGTTGAAGACCATGATCCCTGGCGGCATGAATGGCGGCATCTTCGTCATCGTCTTGATCCTTGTCGCGGTGTTTTGGCTGCTCAACGCCGTCTACACCGTCCAGCCGGACGAGCGCGGCGTGGAATCCCTGTTTGGCAAACCCAAGGAAGAAATTTCCGGTCCCGGCCTTCACTTCGTGATGTGGCCGGTCGAGACGGTCGAACTGGTCAACGTCGCCGAACAGCAGCAGAAGATCGGCGCGGCCGGCGACCAGGGCGAAGGCCTGATGCTCACCGGCGATCAGAACATCGTCAATGTGCAGTTCTCGCTGCTGTTCTCGGTCAGCGATCCTCGGGCCTATATCTACAACGTCTCCGAGCCGGGCAAGACGCTTGCCCAGGTCGCGGATTCGGTGATGCGCGAAATGGTTGGCCGCCGGCCCGCCCAAGACATTTTCCGCGACAACCGCCAGGCGGTCGCCCAGGAAGTCAAGGATTCGATCCAGCAGACCGCCGATAGCTACAAGTTGGGCGTGGTGGTCAACACCGTGTCGATCGAAGACGTGTCGCCGCCCAAGGAAGTGTCGAGCGCCTTCGATGAAGTCCAGCGCGCCGAGCAGGACGAAGACAAGATGCTTGAGCAGGCCAACCAATACGCCAACCAGGTGCGTGGTCAGGCCAATGGTGAAGCCGCCAAGACCCGCGAAGAAGCCGCCGCTTACAAAAACCGCGTCGTCAAGGAAGCGGAAGGCGAATCGCAGCGCTTCCTGTCGGTCTATGAGCAATACAAGAAGGCGCCGGAAATCACCCGCAAGCGTCTCTATATCGAAACCATGGAACAGGTGTTGCAGAACTCCAAGAAGGTCATCACCGACACGGCCGCAGGCCAGACGGGCGTCGTGCCGCTTCTGCCGCTCAACCAACTGACCCAGCCGGCCGACAAGGGAGCGCAGAAATGACCAATCGTCTCGCTGTCGCCGCCATCGGCCTGTTCATCATCGTGGTCGGACTGTTTTCGTCCTTCTATATCGTCAACGCCCGCCAGCAGGCGATCGTCATCCGCTTCGGTCAGATTACCGACGTGAAGACCGAGCCCGGCATCTATTTCAAGATGCCCTTCGCCTTCCTCGACGCCGATCGGGTCCAGTATGTCTCCAATCAGGAATTGAGGCTGGATCTCGACAATATGCGCGTGCAGGTCTCTGGCGGCAAATTCTACGAGGTCGACGCTTTCGTGGTCTACAAGATCACCAATGCCCGGCTGTTCCGCGAAATCGCCGCCGGCGATGTCGTGCAGGCCGAAAGCCGCCTGCGCACACGTCTCGATTCGGCGTTGCGCCGCGTCTATGGTCTGCGTGGTTTCGAAGCCGCGTTGTCCAATGAACGGGCTTCTATGATGAAGGAAGTGCGCAACGACATCACCAAGGACGCGGAATCGCTCGGCCTGACCATCACCGACGTCCGCATTCGCCGCACCGATCTCACCAAGGAAGTGTCGCAGCAGACCTTTGACCGCATGAAGGCCGAACGTCTTGCGGAAGCCGAAGCCATCCGCGCCCGGGGTAACGAAGGCGCGCAGCGCCGTCGGGCCGTGGCCGATCGCGGCAAGGTGGAAATCGTCGCCGCCGCCAGCAAGGACGCGCAGATCCTGCGCGGTCAGGGCGAAGCCGAACGGAACCGTATTTTTGGCGAGGCTTTCACCAACGATCCGGAATTCTACGCCTTCTATCGCTCCATGCAGGCCTATCAGAATTCGCTGGGCTCGGGGGACTCGACGCTGGTGCTGTCGCCGGAATCGGAATTCTTCCAGTACTTCAAGAGTGAAGTGCCGAAACCTGCGCCTTCGCCTGCGGCTGCGCAATAATTGCGCCGCTCACGGTTAATTTAACAGTTCAGGGAGGGGTTGCTCTAGCCAGCAGCCCCTTCTTCGTCAAGAATCACATGCATGCTGCCCAGATGATTCCGGGCGAGGCGCGCCCGGCTTGGTGAGGGGTACGGTATGAAGGCAAAAGCTAAGAGCGCCGGCAGTTTCGGCGCGCGTCGGGCCATAGCGCTTGTCGCGACCGCGGCCATCGCATGTGCAACCGCGCTGTCGCCGGCCGCGCTCCATGCCCAGGACGCCGCCGCGAAAACGCCGGATCACGGTCCCGAGTCGGTTGCCGATCTCGCCGAAAGCCTGACCGACGCCGTGGTCAATATCGCCATCCTGCAAAACGCCAAGGCTGATGGCGAAGAGGCGGATCAGGGCTTTCCGTCACCCAACCTGCCGGAAGGCTCGCCTTTCCAGGACCTGTTCGACGACTATTTCAAGAAAAAGGACGGCGGCTCCGACAGCGCGGAGAAAGTCAGCTCGCTCGGCTCTGGTTTTGTGGTCGATCCGGCCGGCTATATCGTCACCAACAATCATGTCATCGAGGGCGCGACCGATATCGAGGTCAATTTCGCCAACGGCTCGAAGCTGAAAGCGAAGCTGGTCGGGGCCGACACCAAGACCGATCTCGCGGTGCTCAAGGTCGAGCCAAAGAAGCCGCTGCGCTTCGTGCGGCTCGGCGATTCCCGGCAGATGCGGATCGGCGACTGGGTGATGGCGATCGGCAATCCCTTCGGTCTCGGCGGTTCGGTGTCGGTCGGCATCATTTCGGCCCGCAACCGCAACATCAATGCCGGCCCCTACGACAATTTCATCCAGACCGACGCCGCCATCAACAGGGGCAATTCCGGCGGCCCGCTGTTCAACATGCATGGCGATGTGATCGGCATCAACACGGCGATCATTTCGCCGACTGGCGGCTCGATCGGCATCGGCTTCGCCGTGCCCACCGAGATCGCCGCCAATGTCGTCAACCAGTTGCGTCTCTATGGCGAGACGCGGCGCGGCTGGCTCGGGGTGCGCATCCAGCCCGTCACCGATGATATGATCGAGACGCTGAAGCTCGAGACGGCGCATGGCGCGCTGATCTCCGGCGTCATCAAGGGCGGCCCCGTCGACAATGGCGTGGTGAAGATCGGCGACATCGTGCTGAAGCTCGACGGTTTCGATGTCCGCGAAATGCGCGACCTCACCCGCATCGTCGCCGAAAGCCCGATCGGCAAGCCGCTCGACATGGTCATCCTGCGCGACGGCAAGGAGATGACCGTCAAGGTGACGCTGGCCCGTCAGCCGGAAGAGGACGCCAAGAAGAAGACGGAAGAGGCCGCGAAGGCAAAGGCCGAACCGGAAAGCGGCTCGGCCCCCGGAGACGACAAGCCGGCGGAGCCGACGGCGTCGGACACGCTCGGCCTGGCGGTCGCTGCGTTGACGCCGGAAAACCGCAAGGCGATGAAGATTGCCGAGACCGTTGAGGGCGTTCTGGTGCTCGACGCGCCGGAGGAAACCGAAGCCTATGCCAAGGGTGTCCGCAAGGGCGACGTCATCGTCGAAGTTGCGCAGGACTTCGTCGATACGCCCGAAGAACTGGCGCAGAAGCTTGCGGAACTGCGTGAGAACGATCGCCGCAACGCCTATTTGATGATCGCCAACGCCAAGGGTGAATTGCGGCTGGTGGCGGTGCCGCTCGAATAGCGCGAGGTCAGGCGGGCGCCGCGCTCGCGCGCCATTCCTCTGCGGTCAGGGCGTAGACGACGTGGCGTTTCAGGTGCGGCATGTCGTCGGGAATGCGCGGGGAGTCGAAATCCCGTTCAGGCTGACGCATGAGGCCGATCCGCTCCATGACGGCGGTTGAGCGCCGGTTTTGCGTGACTGCGAAACTCACGATTTCATCGAGACCGCGGGTTTCGAAGCCATAGCGCAACAGCGCGCGCCCCGCCTCCGTCACATAGCCCTTGCCCCAATGGCGATGCGCAAGCCGCCAGCCGATCTCGATTGCGTCATCTGCAAAAATCCCTGAAACGGTAACCAGCGCCAGCCCGCAAAAGCCGATCGGCTCGTCCGTTTCGGCGAGCGCCAAGGCGTAGAAGCCGAAGCCGCGTTCGGTGATACGGCTGCGATTGAAATCGAACAGGGCGTCCGATTCCGCCCGGTCGCGGCGATGCGGGAAATATTCCATTACCACCGGATCGGAATTGATCTCATGGAAGAGATCGCGGTCGTCATCGCGCCAGTTGCGGATGATGAGGCGGGGTGTTTGCAGAATGATCATAGGTCTATTCGGCCGGATCCCGTTCCAAGGTCTTCACATAAGCACGCAGTACACGATTGATCTCTTTGGTCGGATCATTCTGCCCAGTCTGGCTGCGAAAACCGGCCAGGATGTCGGGATCAATCGAAACCAATCCCGTGCCGGAGCCAGACCTGCGGCGCCCGGCCAGCATCTGTTCCATCGACATTTCAGGCGCGTCACTGGTGTCGATGTCCCGATCGCCCGCCGCTTCAAGCACGGCGAGTTCTGAACGAAGCTCAGCGGACATCTCGTCCATGTCGGTAAACATATGTTTCCCGAGCCGTGGCCCGGCGGGCGCTGATGATGCGGATGATTTCTTGGCCATTTCGATCGCGATCCGTATGGACCACCAGTAACAGGGTCGCCGCGCCAATCATGCCGATCGAATGTTCGCGCGCCTCTCCATCGATGACTTCACCCTGGAATGTCCAAAGATGCGGATCCTTCCAAGCTTGCGCCGCCAACTCGTACGACACTCCGTGTTTGGCTTTATTGATCCGGTTCTAGTTTTCATCCCATTCGAACAACATGAGCTTAGCCCAAACGGCGGCGCCTGTACACCGCCGAGCGTAGCGCGCGTCAGGCGTTATGGAAATCCGTTTTCCGGTACCCCTGGATGTAGAGAAGCGCGGTGAGATCGCCGTGATCGATGCGCATGCCGGCCTCGGCGGCGACAACGGGTTTGGCGTGTAGCGCCACGCCTGCGCCGGCGAGCTTGATCATGCCGAGATCATTGGCGCCATCGCCGACGGCCATTGCGTCTTCGGGCGTAATGCCGAGTTTTGAGGCGATGTCGATGAGCGCGTCGACCTTGGCTTGTTTTCCGAGGATCGGTTCGGCGACCTCGCCGGTGAGAAGGCCGGCGTCGTGGAGGAGGATATTGGCGCGGTTCTCCTGAAAGCCGATCTGTTCGGCGATCGGGCCGGTGAAGACGGTGAAGCCGCCGGAGACCAGGGCGGTGTAATGGCCCTTGGCCTTCATCGTGCGCACGAGTTCAATGCCGCCCGGCGTCAGTGTGATGCGCTTGGCGATCACCTCGTCCACCACCGACAACGGCAGGCCCTTGAGCAGCGCCACCCGTTCTCGCAAAGCTGGCTCGAAGGCGATCTCGCCATTCATGGCGCGGGCGGTGATCGCCGCCACCAGATCCTTGAGGCCGACTTCGGCGGCCAGTTCGTCGATGCATTCCTGGCCGATCATGGTGGAGTCCATGTCGGCGATAAGCAGGCGCTTGCGGCGCGTCTCATAGTCTTGCACGACCACGTCGACCTTCTCGCCATCCAGCGCCTGGCGCAGCGCCGCATCCGCGTCCTGCGCGTTCACGCCGTCGCGCAGTGCGATGTCGGCTGCGACGCCGTCGGCGAGCCAGTACAATCCCGATGCGGAAATCGCCGCCGCCGCCTTTTCAGCCAGACGCGGAACCAGTACAGGATGGGACGGATTGGCAATGAGAGTGGCGACAAGAGCCATCGGACTTCCTCGGATGGGTGAATGGACGCGATCCTGATAACCGGGCCGACGGCGAGCGGCAAGTCCGCTCTGGCGGCGGAACTGGCCCAACGTCACGGCGGCGAGGTGATCAATGCCGACAGCATGCAGGTCTATTCCGTGCTCGACTGGCTGACGGCTAGGCCGCGACCGGAGGAGATGGGGGGCGCGCCGCATCATCTCTATGGCGTTGTGGCGCCGACTGAAGCCTTTTCCACAGGCGCCTGGCTGCGTCGTGTCGAGCCGAAGCTTGTCGATGTCAGGGCGCGCGGCAGGCTGCCGGTCTTTGTCGGTGGAACAGGGCTCTATTTCAAGGCGCTCACCGGCGGCCTGTCGGAGATGCCGGAAATCCCTGATGACATCCGCGCATCCTGGCGGCAACGGTTGACGGAGGAGGGGGCCGAAGTGCTGCATGCGGAACTCGCGCAACGCGATCCGGAGGCGGCGTCGACGCTCAATCCGGCTGACGGCCAGCGTATTCTGAGAGCGCTGGAAATTCACACTGTGACCGGTCGCTCGATTCGAAAACTCCAGGCAATGACAGGACCGGCGCTCGTCGATCCCGCATCCGCGACAAAGATCATTCTGGAGCCCGAGCGCGCGCTTCTGCATGGACGCATAAACCGTCGCTTCGAACAGATGATGGAACACGGCGCGATTGGCGAGGTCGAGGCGCTGCTGGCGCTCGATCTGCCGCCGGCCATGCCGGCGATGAAGGCGATTGGCGTTTCCCAGATCGCCGACATGCTCGCAGGCAAAATCACCCGGCACGACGCGATCGAGCGTTCCTCCGCCGCCACCCGCCAATACGCCAAGCGTCAATCGACTTGGTTCCGCAACCAGATGGATGAGAGCTGGATGAGGATCGGCGCGGCGTCCGAGCTGGCTTTGCTTAGCGCTTGATCAGGCTGTCGAGCGGCTTGCGCAATATGCTCTGGCGGCGTGCGGAGAGTTCTTCGCGGGCGTTCGGCGCCGCAGACGGCGGGTCCTCGCGACGAAATTCCGATTTCAGCAGCGATGAATACCGGTCGAGCCGCGAATCTGCGCGCGGCGCATCGGATGCTTCCAGCCGCGCCTGCCCGGGCAGCATGCCGGGATTGTAGGGTTCGAGCGGCGAGGCGTCTGGCTCCAGCCGCAGCGAGGGCAGGTCGATGTCATCACCGCTCGACGCGGTGACCACAGCGTCGAAGATCGAGGCTTCCACCGCCGAGATGCGCGACTGGAAATCGGAGATGTCGGGCCCGCCGGTCGAGCGCATCCGATCCACCACCATGCCGAGATTGATCGAACTGGGATCGAGTTCCGCCTCCTCCACTTCCACGCCATGGGCGCTCGGCAACCGGTTTTCCGGCACACGGTTGAATTTCAAGCGCATCGGCACCGGCACCGCTTCGCCGAAAGCGATCGCCTCGCCATTGGCCAGCGAGGAGATAAAGCTCAGCGCCGAGCCGGAGGAGTTGGGCAGCGCCTTGCGGATGATTTCCTGGTCGCGTTCGTTGGAGAGCCGGAGCGCAAACACGGTCGAGCATTGCGACAGGATGGTCTGGTCAAGCTCTCCAGGGCGCTGCGTGATGATGCCCAGCGAGCAGCCATATTTTCGGCCTTCCTTGGCGATGCGGGCGATGGCCTGGCGGGTGGGAACAAAGCCCAGATTGGCGTCGGCCGGCACATAGCGATGCGCTTCTTCACAGACCACCAGCAGCCGGACCGCGCCTTTGCTCCAGAGCGCGATCTCAAACGCCATGCGGCAGAGTACGGAGGCGACGGAGTTGACGACTTCGGAGGGAATGCCGGCCAGCTGAAACGTGCTGATCGGCCGGTCGCCGCCGGGAATGCGGAAAATCGTGGCGATCGTTTCGTTGATCGTGTCGCTGATCGTGTTGGAGGAAAACATGAAGCGATAGCGCGGATCGTTGATCGCCGCCGCCAGCCGCAGTTTCAGCGCGCGCAAATAGGGTTTCTCGTTGCGTCCGTCGAGCTTGCCAATGCGCTCGTCGATCAGAGCCATCAGGTCGGCGATGCGGTAGGGCACGGGCGTGTCGGCGGTGATGCCGTTTTTCTCCGACAGCCGCCGTGAGCCGGCCTCGGCGCCGCGAAAGCCGCGCTTGGCTTCTGGGATCAGGTCGCGCAAAGCGTCGAGTTCATCGGGTACGGCCGCGCGGCCCCGGAACAGGACTTCGGCGAATTCCTCCAGCCGGAACAGCCAGAAGGGCAGGTCGAGATTGCCGGTTTCGATCACCACGCTCTTGTCGGGAAAGGCGGCGGCGAATTCGTTGTGTGGATCGAGGATCAAGACCCGAAGTTTGGGATCGGAGGCGATCGCTTCGCGCAGCAGCAGAGCCACGGCGGTGGATTTGCCCGATCCGGTGGAGCCGACAATGGCGAAATGCCGCGACAGCATCGAGGGCATATGGATCGAGGCTTCGATCGTTTCGTCCTGACTGAGCTTGCCGACAACGCAGTTTTCGCGCTTGCCATTGTCATAGATCCGCATCAGATCCATCGAACGGATCTGATGGGCGGGCGCGCCGAGATAGGGATAGGCCGAAATACCTGAGGAGAAGCGCTCGACGCCGTCATCGCCCATGCGCACTTCGCCGACAAGTTCGAGATCGACGAGAAATTCGTTGGCCTCGCCGCCGCGCCAATGATCCTGCGTGGCGCGTGCGGCGCGCGTGAGCGCCACCACCCGGCGTTCTTCCACCACGATCGAGAGAAGCTTGCCGACCGTCAACTGGCTGGCGATGTCGCCGGCCTCGCCGCCGGTCACCGCGAGGAGCGTGGCGGTGGAGCCGCTGCAGGCGACGACATGGCCAAGCGCGCGCGACGTGGCGCCATGGGCGCGCCGCTCCTGCAAGCCCGCCTGCGGGGCGCTCTGCAACTCCCTGCTATACAAAAGAATTCTCCAATAAGCCTTTTTGCCGGGCTTACGCGGGACAACGCGTTCGACCCCGGACCTGAGTGGTCAAAACTAAGGCTCCGGAGTTAATTTCCTGTTTAGACACAGGCGCCCTGTTTCGGCACAGATCGGGTCTCGCACTGTCGCGCTCCAATCAGGCGGCGCGTGTCTCGGTGGCGACGCGGACAGCGTCGGCCTCGCTCATCGGTTTGCCGAAGAGATAGCCCTGGATGATGTCCGGCTTCAGCGGCGAGAGGATCTCCATTTCCTCTTCGGTTTCCACGCCTTCCAGCACGCAGCGCAGATCCAGATTGCGGCAGAGGGTAATGATCGCCGCGACGATCTGGCGGGACGAGGCGCTGTCGGCCACCTTGCGCACGAAGCTCTTGTCGACCTTGACCTTGTTGAGCGGCAACTGGTCGAGATAGGCGAAGCTGGAATAGCCGGAGCCGAAATCGTCGAGCGCGATCCGGCATCCGGCCCCGGCGATCAGGCGCAGCGATTCGCGGGCGGCCGGCAAATCGGTCATCACGGCGGTTTCGGTGATTTCGAACTCGACGCGATGCGGCGCGATGCCCGACGTTTGGATGCGGTCGATCAGCGTCTGGGTAAAGGCGGTATCGGACACATCCTGGGCCGAAAGATTGAAGGACATCGACAGCGAAGCAGGCCAGCGGGCGAGAGTTTCCAGCATTTTGCCGAACAGGATATCGGTCACCCTGTGGATCAAGCCGGCGCGCTCGGCGGCGCAGATGAAAAGATCCGGGCGCACGGGACCGAGAACAGGGCTGTTCCAGCGCGCCAGCGCCTCGAAGCTTCTGACCTCTTTGGCGGCCATGTGCATTTGTGGCTGGAAGACGAGGTAGAGTTCGCTGTCGAGATCGGCTTCGCGAAGCGCGCGTTCCAGCGCATTGTTGCGCTGCAATTCCTCGTTTTCGCCGAGATCGAACAGGACTGAGCGGCCGCGACTGTTCCTCTTGGCCTTGTAAAGAGCGAAATCGGCCTTCTCGTAGAGTTCTCCGCAACTTCCAGCCGTCTCGGGGAAATGGCTGAAGCCGGCGGAAGCGCCGATGGTCAGGCGAAGAAAGTGGATGGCGTAGGGTTCGGTAATGGCGGCGATCAGGCTGTCGCCGAAGGCCTGCGTGGTTTCGCCATCCATCTCGTCTTCGATGATGAGCGCGAATTCGTCGCCGCCGATCCGGCCAATGAAGACGCCTGACTTGGCAAAGCTCCTCAGCCTGTCCGCGACGCTGACGAGCAACTGATCGCCGACGATGTGCCCATAGACATCATTGATGGCCTTGAAACCATCGAGGTCGAGAATACCGAGGCGAAACGGCTTGCGCATCGACACCAGACGCTCCAGCCGGTCGAAGACCGAACGCCGGTTCGGCAAGAGCGTCAGCGGATCGGTCGCCGCCAGCCGGGCGGCGAGCAGCCGCGCCTCGACCTGGCGCACCATCGCGCGGCGCAACAGCGTCGCCATGCCGAAAGCAGCGAAACTGGTGGCGACGCCGATAAAAGCGAATTGGTGCTGAAGCTCGGGCGACGCCAGGCGGGAGAACCAGAACATCGATCCGATCGACACCAGAATGCTGCCGATCGTCAGACGCAACGTCACGCCGGATGTCGAGAAGACCACAGCCATCAAGACGAAATAGATGAGTTTCGGCGCTTCGAAATGCAGCAGCATGTAGGCGAAGACGTTGGAAAACATCAGAAGATTTGTGGCTAGGCCGCAAAGTTCAAGTCGTGCGAGCGTGACCGTCGTATTGTTCAGCGGCTTCTGGCGCATCCAGCCATAGGCGAGTGCGGTGAGCGTGCTGATGCCTGCCAGAATCGCAAGCGGCAGGCCGGCCTCGTCACCCCAATGCGCATAGGTCACGAAGATGTAATAGGCGCATCCCGGCAGCAGGAAACCTCTGAGAATAGGCCGATAGGCTTCAGCAAGCGCCTGCGACCGCTCCATGTCGGTCCAGGCGCTTCTGCCTCTGATTGCGCTCAGCAGTTTCATCGCCGTGGCCTGTTTGCCAGCGACGCCGCGCATTTAATGTCTGTCCCGTGCCCCATCGTGACCGATCGTCCCTTCACTTACGGTCACCAAACTACGGCAGCTTTTTTTATTTTCGGTGTAGATCTTACCCCCAGAATTCACAATTTATGCGGCGCTATATTAGTTGAGCCGCAAAACGCACGACGCCTGGCGAATCTCAGGCGGCGCTGAGGGCTTTGTCCACGATCACCATCGGCATTCCCTGGCTGCAATGCTCGACCCGGGCCTCGACGCGATAGACGTCGCGCAGCATGTCGGGCGTTATCACCTCGCGGGTCGGGCCGCTGGCGATCAGCCGCCCGCCGGATATGACCATTGTCTGGGCGCAGTAACGCAGCGCGTGGTTCAGGTCATGCAGAGCGATCAACACCGCCATGCCCTGCTCGGCGGCAAGCCCTTGCATGAAATCGAGCACCTCGATCTGGCGATGCAGATCGAGCGCCGACGTGGGCTCGTCCATCAGAAGCGTTTCGGGGCGGCGCACCAGCGCTTGGGCGATGGCCACCAATTGCCTTTGGCCGCCAGAGAGCGCGCCGAGGTCTCGGAAACCGAGATCGGCGATCTTAAGCGCGTCGAGCACACTGTCGATGGCGGAGAGTTCGCCGTCCGACACCCGCCAAGCCGAGCCTTGCTTGGCGGCGAGCAGCACGGATTCGTAGACGGTGAGCACGGCGTTGGCGCCGGTGTCCTGCGGCATGTAGCAGACCGGCAGCCGGCCATCGCGGACATCCTCGACGGTCACTGTGCCCGCACCCTTCAGAAGGCCGGCGATACGCTTGAACAAAGTGGATTTTCCGGCGGCGTTCGGGCCGATCAGAGCCGTCAATTCGCCGCCCATCAGCCGGTCGGTGGTGATGTTGGAGAAGATTTCGGCGCGGCCGTAACGGGCGCCCAGTCTGTCGAGCTTGAGGCTCACCATGCCCGCCTCCTGTTGGTGAAGATCAGCGAGAAGAAGAAGGGCACGCCCACCAGCGCGGTGATGACGCCGATCGGCAATATGGCTCCCGGAATGAGCATCTTGGAAACGACCGATGTCGCCGACAGCAACAGGGCGCCGCTCAAGATCGAGCCAGGCAGGAAAAACCGTTGATCCTCGCCCACCAGCATGCGGGCGATATGGGGACCGACGAGACCAACGAAGCCGATCGTGCCGACGAAGGAGACGGGAATGGCGGCGAGCAGGCTGACCGCCATCATGGTTTCAAGCCGAAGCGACTTGACCTTGACGCCAAGGCTGGCCGCCTTGTCGTCTCCCAGCCTGAGCGCCGTCAGCGCCCAGGCGCGGCGGGCGAAGAGCGGCGTACAAAGAATGAGCGCCAGCGCCGTCACGGCCACCTTCGGCCAGGTCGCCTTGGTGAGGCTGCCCATGGTCCAGAACACCACAGCGGCCAACGCCTGTTCCGAGGCGAGATATTCGAGCAGCGACAGAAGCGCGTTGAAGGTGAAGACCAGCGCGATGCCGAGCAGCACGATCGTTTCCACCGTCACGCCGCGCAGCGTCGACATGCCATAGATGAACAGCGAGGCGAGCATCGCCATCAGGAAAGCGTTGATCGGCACCATATACTGCACCGCAGCCGGATAGATCGCCACGCCGCCGACCAGGCCCAGCGCCGCGCCGAAGCCCGCGGCGGCGGAAATGCCGAGCGTAAAGGGGCTGGCGAGCGGGTTGGCGAGAATGGTCTGCATCTGCGCGCCGGCCAGCGACAGACAGCCTCCGACCGTGACCGCCATCAGGGCGATCGGCATGCGGATGTCCCAGATCACCACGCGCAGCTGATTGGCGACTTCGGACGGCGTGAAAATCGCCGAGAGGACTTCACTCAGCGAGTAGCGGGCAGGCCCGAGGCCCATGTCGAGCGCGAGGGTGAAGACGAGCCCGGCAAGGAGGCCGATGAGAATAAGGATCCGACGCGCAGCGAGGGCGCGGTATTTCACCGCGCCCTCGACCTTGACGTCATCATGAGGAATTGCCGCCATATGCGACCTCCTTTTGAAGCGAGACGCCGGCGCTTGCGCGCCGGCCCGGGAAATTAGTGCCCCGAATTCAGGGAGACGAAGTAGCCGCTGCGGTATTCGACCGGCAGGAAGCGCGTATGCAGTTCGGCGAAGGTCGCTTCGGGATCGACATCCTTGAAGAGGTCCGGGTGCAGCCACTTAGCGATCTGCTGGACGGCGACGAACTGGTAGGGATTGTTGTAGAACTGGTGCCAGACGGCGTGGACGTTGCCGTCCTTGACCGCCTTGACATCGGTGAAGGCGGGGCGCTGCATCAGCGCGGCGAGCTTTTTGGCGGCGACCGCCTTGTCCGCGCCCGGGCCGACGCCGATCCATGCGCCGCCGGGAACGTAGAGCTCCCAATTTGCGCCGGTCACGATGATCTGATCGGGATTGGATGCAGTGATCTGCTCGGGGTTCACCGTGCCGAAGGTGCCGGGGATGATGTCCTTGGCCATGTTCACGCCGCCGGCGAGTTCGACCATCTTGCCGAAGTTTTCCGAGCCGAAGGACATGCAGCAATCGTCGCTATAGCCGCCGGCGCGTTCGATGAAGACGAGCGGCTTCTTGAGGTCCTTGGCGACGGCGAGGCGGTCGGTGACCAGCTTCAGCTGTTCGTCATGGAACTTCACGAAGTCCTCGGCGCGTTCTTCCTTGCCATAGAGCTTGCCGATCAGCCGCATGGACGGATCAGTGTTTTCCATCGCCTTTTCGCGGAAGTCGACATAGACGAGCGGAATGCCGACTTTTTCGAGCTTTTCGATATAGCCGCTTTCCTCGGTCGCCGACTTGGCGTCGATATTCATGATGATGACGTCGGGCTTCAGCGTCACTGCCTGCTCGATGTCGAAGGTGCCGTCCTTCATGCCGCCGAAGGTCGGGATCTTGTCCATCTCCGGGAATTTTTCGAGATAGGCGTTGTAGCCATCGAGATCGGCCTTCTTGAAGTCGTCGCGCCAACCGACGACGCGCTTGAATGGCGCGTCCGTATCGAGGGCTGCGGTGAAGTATATCTGCCGACCTTCGCCGAGAATGACCCGCTCGACCGGCACGCTCACCTTGACCTCGCGGCCGGTGATATCCTTGACGGTCACGATTTCGCCAGCAAGGGCGGAACCAGAAAGAAGGGTGCAAAGGATCGAGGCGGCGACGGCCACCTTATTGAAAATAAACATCTTTACTTGATCCGCTTGGTTGAGTTAACTGGGGCTTATAATTGTTGATTTCAACAGTCAAGAATTATCTTTTCGAACGATTCCAGACTGGAATGGGAGACGGGTCATGACCGCCAGCGGACGCGCCAATCATGGATTGAGGGACGAGATCAAGGCATACTGGTCTGTCAGGGCCGAAACCTTCGACACGCAGCCTGGCCATGAAATCTTCTCGGAGGCCGAGAGGCGCGCATGGCTGGATCTCCTGCGCCGGCATATCGGCGAGGGGCAGGGCCGGCGCGCGCTTGATCTTGCTTGCGGCACGGCGGTGATCAGTCATCTCCTTGACGATCTGGGCTTTGATGTCACAGGCATGGACTGGGCGGAGCCGATGCTGGAGCGAGCCCGCGCCAAGGCGAAGACGCGAGGGCGGAAGATCCGCTTCCTCACCGGCGACGCCGAGAACACGATGGAACCAGATGATGTCTACGACGTCGTCGTCAATCGCCATCTCGTCTGGACGCTGGTCGACCCGCTCGCGTGTTTCAAGGAGTGGCGACGCGTGTTGAAGCCCGGCGGCATGTTGCTCGTCGTCGATGGCGATTTCGTCAATACGACCGTGCTGTCGAGAGTGTTCGGAGCGATGGCGGGCTGGATCTCCAGGCTCGGCGGCGGAGCGGGTCCGCGCCATGGCGCGGGGCCGGATCTCGCCGCGACCCATAGGAGCATCCTTTCGCGCGTGCATTTTTCCAACGGCGCGCGCGCCGGGGCCGTGGCGGACATGCTCGCCGAAGCGGGCTTCCGCGACATCGTCGTGGATGCGAATCTCGCCGCCATTCACCGGGCGCAACGCGCCGACTTCGGTTTGCTCAGGGGACTGGAGCGCGCCGCGCAGCACCGCTATGTGATCACGGCGCGGCGCTGAGCGGATTAGGCCGAGGCGGCGATCAAATCGGCGGCGGCGGTTTCCGACATTGGGCGACCGAACAGATAACCCTGGATAATGTCCAGCTTCATGTCCGAGAGCGCGGCGAGTTCCTGCTCGGTTTCGACGCCTTCGAGAACGCAGCGCAACTGGAGCCTCTCGCACAGCGCCACAACGCTGGCGACGATTTCGCGTGCGGCGCCGGGCTCCGTCGCGTCGCGCACGAAGGTTCTGTCCAGCTTGATCTTGTCGAGCGGCAGGACGCGAAGATGTTGGAGGCTTGAATAGCCTGAACCGAAATCGTCCAGCGCGATGCGGCAGCCGGCTTCGGCGAGGATCGACAAGGCCCGATGCGCGGCGTCCTGATCCGCAAGGATCGCGGTCTCTGTGACTTCGAATTCCACGCGCTGCGGCGCGACGCCCGATCGGCGCACCAGTTCCAGAAGGCTGCCCACAAAATTCATGTCGCCCGCATCCTGTGCGGACAGATTGAAGGACATGCCGATCCGCTCCGGCCAGGCGGCGAGTGTTGCCAAGCCTTTGGCCAACACGACGGAAGTGATGGCCTTTATCTGTCCCGTACGTTCCGCCGCTCCAATAAAGATTCCCGGCGGCACGGAGCCGAGCGTGGGGCTGTTCCACCGCGCCAGAGCCTCGAAGCTTTCGGGCTGACGGCTGTCGAGGCGTATCTGCGGCTGAAAAAGCAGATGCAGTTCCCGATCGAAGTCCGCCAGCCGCAAGGCGTGTTCGAGCGCCTCTTTTTGCTTTTGTTCTGCGGCCTCAGCCTCATTGTAGATCACCACGCCGCCGCGAGCCGACTGTTTGGCTTTGTAAAGCGCGAAATCGGCGCTTTCATAAAGACCACGCGCTTCGGACGCCATGGTGGGAAACGCGACAAGTCCTATCGACGCGCCGATCTTCAACTCCACGGTGTCAAGACGGTATCGCTCGGAAATGGCGTTGATCACCTTGTTGGCCGCCTCGGTGGCCATTTGCGCGTTGCGAGCGCCGATGAGGGTCAGCGCGAATTCGTCGCCACCGATCCGCCCTACCACCAGGTCGGGGCCGGCCATCTGTTGCAGTCGGCTGGCGACCCTGCTCAAAAGATCGTCCCCGACCGAATGTCCATGCTGATCGTTGACCTGCTTGAAGCCGTCCAGGTCAAGGACGCCGAACCAGAACGGTTGTGATTGGCGGGTGAGCAGATCGAGATTGGCAAACACCGAACGCCGATTTTTAATTCCAGTCAGTGGATCGATGTATGATTGCCGCTCCAATTCACCGGCATAACCGGATGCGAGGTCGCGCGCCGCGATCTGGCGAATGAGGGCGCTGCGCAAGGCGGCAAAGGCGCCGAGCACGACAGCCACGGTTGCCGACGCCAGACGCAAATATTCTGCATCCGCGCCGGGCATGCCGATATAGACATAAAAGCCGAGCGTTGCGATCGGCGCCGCGATGCTCAAGATCGTCAATCGGGCAGTGGCGCTGCCTATGGCGAAGACCATGGCGATCAGCAAGAGATAGACGAGTTTCGATTCCCTGTAGTCAGTGTGAATGTAGACGATGACATCGACATAGAGCAACACTTGCAATGTCAGGCAGAGTCGCTCAAGCGCGGCCACGGTGATCGCGCTGCGCGATCTCAGCCAGCGATAGGCGGCTCCGTAGATGAGCGCCGTCACCAAACTGCAGGTGAATGTCAGGAAATGAGAGGGATCGAGCCCTGCTGCGATGTAGTCGAGCGTCTTGTAGAGAAAATACACCACGCCGACGATCAGCAGATAGGACACCACCGACCGATGGGTGTCCGCGAGCGCAGCACTCTCGGTCACCCTGAGACGCATCTTCAGGCGAGTAAACGCTTCATTAATGAACATCGTCGAGCTCCGGGGAAAACGCAATCCATTCCCTCTTTCGTCATCAATATGCTCCCTGTTCCTGGTCAATCCCGTAATTTTACGAAAATCAAGTCAATACTTAGCAAGCGCAGCAATTTTGCGCCGCTATCCCGAACGTGTTGAATTGTTGTATTAGAGACATTTAATGGTTCGGGGCAGCCTTGGCCTGTTGCGTCTTTCCGTCTGGCGCGGTTGACGTCCGGAGAATTTCGCTCTATGCAGGGCGCATGATCAAATTCGCAAACATTCTTGTAGTGGGAAGGCGCATGGGCAGGACGGTGTAACCGTCCGGCGATAGCCACCCATGCGCAAAACGAGGCTCCTCCGGGGGCCTTTTTTTATGCCCTGAAACTTGGTAATGCGCGCGGTAATTCGAAGGGAAGGAAATAGAGACAATGAGCGACATGCGGATGACGGGGGCGGAGATCGTCCTGCAAGCCTTGAGGGACAATGGCGTCCAGCACATCTTCGGCTATCCCGGCGGCGCCGTGCTGCCGATCTATGACGAAATCTTCCAGCAGGACGATATCCAGCATATTCTCGTCCGTCACGAGCAGGGCGCGGGCCACGCCGCCGAAGGTTATGCGCGCTCCACCGGCAAGGTCGGCGTCATGCTGGTCACATCCGGTCCGGGCGCGACCAACGCGGTGACGCCGCTGCAGGACGCGCTGATGGACTCCATTCCGCTCGTCTGCATCACCGGTCAGGTTCCGACCTCGCTCATCGGCTCCGACGCCTTCCAGGAATGCGACACGGTCGGCATCACCCGTCCCTGCACAAAGCACAACTGGCTGGTCAAGGACGTCAACGATCTCGCCCGCGTGCTGCATGAAGCCTTCCGCATCGCCCAGACCGGCCGTCCTGGCCCCGTCGTCGTCGACATCCCCAAGGACGTGCAGTTCGCCACCGGCACCTACGTGCCGCCCTCCGAAGTTCCCCTCAAGGCCAATTATCAGCCGAAAATCCAGGGCGACCTGACCGAAATCGAAAAGGCGGTGGCGTTGCTCGCCGGCGCGCGCAAGGGTGTCATCTATTCCGGCGGCGGCGTGATCAATTCCGGTCCGGTCGCGTCCAAGCTGCTGCGCGAACTGGTCGATCTCACCGGTTTCCCGATCACTTCGACGCTGATGGGCCTCGGCGCCTATCCGGCCTCTGGTCCGGCCTGGCTCGGCATGCTCGGCATGCACGGCACCTATGAAGCCAATATGGTCATGCATGACTGCGACGTCATGCTCTGCGTCGGCGCGCGTTTTGACGACCGCATCACCGGCCGCCTGAACGCGTTTTCGCCCAATTCGATCAAGATCCATATCGACATCGATCCCTCGTCGATCAACAAGAACGTGCATGTCGATTGCCGCATCGTCGGCGATACCGCCTCGGTGCTCGAGGACATGCTCAGGATCTATCGCGCCCAGGCCAAGGCAGCCTCGAAGGAACGTCTGGCCGACTGGTGGGCGCAGATCAAGAAATGGCGCGGCCGCAATTCGCTCGCCTACGCCAAGAGCAATGACGTGATCATGCCGCAATACGCCATTGAGCGGCTCTATGAGCTGACCAAGGACCGCGACACCTACATCACCACCGAAGTGGGCCAGCACCAGATGTGGGCGGCGCAGTTCTACAGGTTCGAAGAGCCCAATCGCTGGCTGACCTCGGGTGGTCTGGGCACGATGGGCTACGGCCTGCCGGCGGCGCTGGGCGCGCAGATCGCTCATCCCGACAGCCTGGTCATCGACATCGCTGGCGACGCCTCGATCCAGATGTGCATTCAGGAAATGTCGGCGGCGGTGCAGCATAACGCGCCAATCAAGATCTTCATCCTGAACAACCAGTATATGGGCATGGTGCGGCAGTGGCAGCAGCTTCTGCATGGCAATCGGCTGTCCAACTCCTATACCGAAGCGATGCCCGATTTCGTCAAGCTGGCGGAAGCCTATGGCGGCCACGGCATTCGCTGCGACAAGCCCGAAAATCTCGACGCGGCGATCATGGAGATGATCGAAAGCCCGCTGCCGGTGATCTTCGACTGCCGCGTGGCCAATCTCGCCAACTGCTTCCCGATGATCCCCTCGGGCAAGGCGCATAACGAGATGCTCTTGCCGGACGAGGCGACCGACGAAGTCGTCGCCAACGCCATCGACGCTAAGGGTCGCCAGCTGGTTTGATAAAGATCGGCGGGAGGGATATGATCCTCAACATCCTTCCCGCCAGGAGATCGCAATGGCTAAGGTGCAGATCAGTCCAGATGACGTGGTGGCGCTGCCGAGGGCGGTGCTTGAGGCGCATGGCATCGTCGAAGGCGACGATGTCGACGTCAGCGGCGGCCGCAAAGAGGTGCGGCTTACGGTGGCGTCTCCTGCAGCGGAGCCGCAGCGGAAGCTGACGGTCGAGGAGTTCACGGCATCGCTTCCACGATACTGTGGGCCGTCCATCACGGATGAGATGATCGAAGAAGCGATCGCTCAAGAGGTGCGGGAACGCTGGGAGCGGAAGAGCCGATAGCCATGGATATCCGCGTGGTCGACACCAATGTGCTCGTTCGATATCTCGCGAGAGATGACAGCGAACAATGGGAGATCGCCGCAGGGATAATCAGTGGCGGCGACGTTCTTCTGCTCTCCACGGTGCTGCTGGAAACGGAATGGGTGCTTCGAAAGGTGCTCAGGCTGGACAAGCCGACGACGCTCGATCTGTTCGGGCGATTGGCGCAGGTGTCGACGGTGGTTATCGAGGAGCCGAAACGCTTTCGATCGGCGTTGGCGTTCTGTGAGAACGGTCTGGACTTTGCTGATGCCTTCCACCTCGCATCCGTGAGATTGGGTGGAACCTTCGTAACTTTTGATCGCGCATTGGTGCGAGCGGCGCAGAAATTTCAAAATTCAGTCAGCGTCGAGCTGGCGCACTAAACACAAGGGCAGGAAACAGACATGAACGCACATCTACAGCCGACCGGTTCGGCCTATTTCATCTCCAAGGAAACCGAGCTTGCCGAGAGCCATACGCTATCGGTCCTGGTGTCCAACGAGCCGGGCGTGCTCGCCCGCGTCATCGGCCTGTTCTCGGGCCGCGGCTACAATATCGAAAGCCTGACGGTGTCGGAGACGGAGCATAAGTCTCATCTGTCGCGCATCACCATCGTCACGCGCGGCACGCCGCATGTGCTCGAACAGATCAAGACCCAGCTCGACCGCATCGTGCCGGTGCATCGCGTCGTCGATCTGACAGTCCGCGCTCGCGAAATGGGCCAGGAGCGGCCGATCGAGCGCGAACTCGGCCTGATCAAGGTGGCTGGAAACGGCGAGCATCGCGTCGAGGCCCTGCGCCTGGCCGACGCCTTCCGCGCCAAGGTCATCGACGCCACCACGGATCACTTTGTGTTCGAGATCACCGGCAAGCCGTCCAAGATCGACCAGTTCATCGCCATTATGCAGCCGCTCGGCCTGATCGAAGTCTGCCGCACCGGCATCGCCGCGATGAATCGCGGCTCCCAGGGCATGTGAGGACAAAGCCCGCCGGTTCAGCCGGCGGGCTGTTCAGATCTGGAATTGCCTGTAGCACTCATCGGCGATGCGCCGCAGGGTCTCACGGGAAATCTCCCCGGTTACAGCGTAGGAAAGATCGCGGTCGATCCAGTAAAAGGTCTCGATCGGGCCTTGGGCGGCAAAGCGGAAACTTGTTTCGCGGCTCTCGCCATTGCGGCCGATGAGCACCGTCAGGCGCTTTCCGGAGCTATCTTCATACATCAGCAGCGCGCCGGCCTTTTCATCGACTGGCACCAACCTGCCGCCAACCAGGCTGAAGCCAAGACTGCTCAGGTCGGGCGCCGAGAGTGAGGCGCCAAGGCGTTTGCCAAGCCAGGCGACGAGGTGATCCTTCTCGTCGGACCAGACCTCGACCGGATGGCGCATATCGCTGGCGTAAACCAGAAAATTGGCGCTGGCTTGGCGTTGCAGGGGCGGATCATCGCCATTGTTCTTCGCGCTGAAGGATATGAGGCTGGAACTGAGGTTTCCCGCCAGGAAGACAAGGATGGCCATTCCTGTCGCGCCCGCCCATCGCAAGACCCGACCCCGAGGCAAGCGCCGGGGCGTTGCGCGCATGCGCCATTGGTCGCCCGGCCGCGCTTTTTCATAGCGGGCGAACATGGATTTGATCTCCGCGTTCTGCCGGCGCCATTCGGCGATTTCAGCGGCTGCATCCGGATGCCTGGCGAGCCATTCCTCGATCCGCGCCGCCTCGTCCGGCGACAACTCGCCGTCGACATAGGCATGCAACATTTCGGTGCTGACAGTTGCGGCGTCTTCGCTCATTCTTGTCTCCGCAAGTGTATGATGTTCCTGTTTTTAAGCCGGGCGCTCATTTCGGCTCGAGCGCGCGACAGCCGCGACATCACCGTGCCCACGGGCGCGCCGATAATTGCCGCCGTCTCGGCATAACTGAAGCCTTCGACGACAACCAACATCAGCACGGCGCGCTGGTCCGGGTGGAGGCTATCGAGAATCTCGGCAAGGCGTTGTCGCTCCAGGGGGTCGGAGGCCGGCTCTTCGCTGGCGAGCGTTTCAGCGGCATCGAGATCAAGCACGGGAAAGCGGCGGCCGCGGCGCAATCCGTTGCGGTAGAGATTGGTCATGATCGTCGTGACCCAGGCCCGGAAATTACCTCCAGCCCAACGATCGCGGTTCAACAGCGCTTTTTCGATACAGTCCTGCAGAAGATCCTCGCCGTCGGCGTCCGACCGCGTCAGGCTGCGGGAGTATCGTCTAAGCCTCGGCAGGAGAGCGAGCAGATGTTCCTCGACGCTGGTATGCGCCGGCATCGAGGGATCTTGCTCCGGAAGGTTCGGATCACGGACGGGCCGCATCCCAGACGCCCTTCACGCCGTCGCCGGTGACATCGCCCATCTTCTTGTCCTTGGTCCAGTAATACAGCGGCATACCATTTCTCGCCCATTGCAGCGAGCCGTCCTTGCGGGAAACGAGGGAAAAGTCGCCTTCCGCTGCAGCGTCGGCGGCGGCGATGAAGGGCGGCCAGTTGGCGGCGCAGGCGTCGTAGCAATTGGATTGGCCCGCCTTGTCATTTTTGAACGTGTAAAGCGTCATGCCATCTTTGCCGGCAAGAACGTCGCCCTTCTCGGTCACAACGGTGCTGACGGGCGCCGATGCCGCGAAGGCGGCAGTGGCGACAAGGGTGAACGCCAGGGTGATCAGTGTTTTCATCGTCTCTCTCCTCGGTCAGGGATCCAGATTTGGGTCCGCAGTAGTGAGACACATGGACGCCCCGGTTTATTCCGGCCATCTGTGTTTTTATTCGCCACAGGCCATCGTTTTGCGTTGCCTGTCGATCACGCCAATTCATTGGACGGTGGAAATGGGACAGGTAAGCTGACCTAATTGGAGGAGGCCGCCTATGTCCCCGGAAGTTATTTTATCGCTCGTCCTGTTTGCCTTCACCACCTCGATCACCCCCGGACCCAACAATATGATGTTGCTGGCCTCGGGGGTGAATTTCGGGCTGAAGCGCACAATCCCGCATATGATCGGCATTGAAGTCGGCTTCGGCAGCCTGCTGATCGCCTGCGGTTTCGGCCTGGGGGCGCTGCTCGAGGCGGCGCCGATTGTCTATACGCTGCTGAAGATCGCCGGCGGACTCTATCTTCTCTATATCGCCTGGTCGATCGGCATGTCGCGGTCGCTGGGCGAGGGCGGCGAGGTCGGCGAGCCGATGAGCTTCTGGTCGGCTGCGGCGTTTCAGTGGGTCAATCCCAAGGCCTGGGTGATGGCCGTGTCGTCGATGGCGGCCTATGCCGATCCCGCCCATCCCGTGCTGTCGGTATTCGTGGTCGCCTTCGCCTTCCTGCTGCTGGCGCTGCCGTGCCAGGGCGGCTGGACCGTGTTCGGCGCGCTTCTTCGCGACTGGCTGTCGGAGCCGGTGCGGCTGAAATGGTTCAACCTGACCATGGCGGCGCTGTTGGTGCTGAGCCTCTGGCCGATGCTGCGTTGACAGAATTTGCCGAGTCTCCGCAAGGCCTTGGCGCAAATTGCT
The DNA here is from genome assembly GCF_029892285.1 of Rhizobium sp. SG_E_25_P2. GTDB lineage: Bacteria > Pseudomonadota > Alphaproteobacteria > Rhizobiales > Rhizobiaceae > Rhizobium_E. The sequence goes on along the minus strand of NZ_JARXVM010000011.1, from coordinate 101,725 downwards.
TCAGTTCAAGAAGAGAGTCAGGTCCGTCTTGTTGAGCATCAGCCAGAAGATGCCGACCACGGCTGCGAAGGCGGGAAAGCCGCAGGCGAACCAAATACGATAGAGCCTGAAATAGGCGGGCGGCAGGGGTGCGCCTTCTGCGGCGGCGCGGTGGGCGAGGTCGCGCAGACGGATCTGGATCGCCACCACCGGGAGCCAGAACAGGCCTGTGAAGACGTAGAGCGCCAGCGACAGCAGGATCCAGCCCTCCGTCAACGGCCAGCCGATCTCGCGCGCGAGAAGATAGCCGGTGATGGGCTGCAAGATCGCAGCGGTGGCCGTAAACAGCGTGTCGGCGATCACCACCGTGCCCGAAACATGGGCGATCAGTTTCGCGTCGTGGCTGCGATGCGCCATGACCATGAAGAAAGCGATGCCCGCGCCCGTGCCCAGGAGAACGGCGGCGCCGACGACATGGGCGAGCCGAAGGAAGGGTTCGAGCTCCATCAGCGTTCATCCAGAATGGCGAGCGCCACGAGCGTCAGCGCGAGCGATGGCAGCACCTTGACGAGCGGTCCGAGTGGATCGAACCAGAGATCGGGCTGAAGAAGCGAGCCGCCGACCATATAGGCCAGCGATGTCGCCAGCATGCCCCAAAGCGCTTGTCGAGACCATGGCCGGACAGCAACGGCGAGACCGAGCGCGAGGTCGAGCGCGCAGGTGGCGATCGTGACGGTGAGCGCCGCGCTCCAGGGCATGAAGGGCAGGAAATTCGCTCCCGCCCGCATGGGATCGAGGAGCGGGATCATGCCGGACAATAGCCAGAACAACGATAGCGTGAAGAAGATGAGGGGCTTCAGGAGATAGAGCCGTGCGAACCACAGATCCTGGACGCCGGCGGGCTGGGCGGCCAAAGTCTGCCCGGCATTCATCAAGCCCTCGACCGGCGATCGCGCCGTCAGGCCGCCGGACATGACCCTGAGCGCCGTCGATCGCAAGGGCGAGCGCCAGCCGAGACGACCGAGCAGGTCCGCGACCGCGCCCACCGGGCGGCCCACCAGCGCCGGAAGGCCGATGACGGACGCATCGGGCAGGCCGAGCCAGCGGCGATGCAGCTTCACGAGTTCGGCGAGCGTCGGAACCTCGGGGCTGGCGAGATGCAGATCAGCGCCTTCCGGCATATCGCCCTCGACGGCGGCGACGACCTGAGCGGCCACATCCGTCAGCGCCACGGTGGCGACGGGATTGTCGTGATCAATAAGCGGCAGCGCGAAGGGCAGGGCGGCCAGCGCCCTGATGAGCGCCGTGCCGCCGAAAGCGTTGCGCCCAATCACCAAGGCGGGGCGAAGAATGACATGGTCGAGGCCAGAGGCCTTCAACGCCTCGTCGGCGGCGCGCTTGGTGGCGAGAAAGGCGGCGTCGGCGCCCGCTCCATTCGTATCCGCCGAGATCTGCACGATACGGCGTATCTTCTGTGTCCGGGCCGCGTTGTAGAGAGCGAGCATCGCATCGCGCTGGGCGGCGGCGAGATTGTCGGACAGGCCGTCCTGCAGCGCGCCAGCGCAATTGACGACCACCTCGACGCCGTCCAAAAGCCGAGTCCAGTCAGAGGCTTGGCGGAGCATGCTGAGATCGCCTGTCAGCCAGTTCACATCGCGATTCAACCCCGTCTCGCGCGATTTGGCGCGTCCGGTCGAACGGCCCATAGCCACAATTGAATGGCCGTGAGCGGCCAGCGCATCGGTGATGGCCGAGCCGATGAAGCCGGTGGCTCCGAGGATCAGAATTTTCATGCGGCCTTGGCCCCCATTCACCCTTTGCCGGTTATAGCCAACAGACCAGGACGTGACTAGGAGCAGGCGAATGCTGCGTTATCTGATGATCGGAGCCAATGACGCCGCAGCGACCTTCATCTGGTGTCGTCCCGCGCTCCCAAGGAGCGCGAAACGTCGAGGCGAATGTTGAGCGGCTTCTCAACCGCTCTCAGAGTCCGATAGCCTTGCCGGCCAGTGAGACGAGATTGAAGCCGATGGCGAAGCCGGTTTTCGGGTCGCCCGACGCCGTCGGATTCTGGAGCGTATTGGGATTTATCACATAGTTGGCCCAGGGTTGAAAAATCAGGCTCCCGGCAATCACGAAATTGGCGTCTACGCCGATGGCCACCTCGTCTCGGCCATTGGTGTAGGTTCCGGTGTTGGCTTCCTTGAGATAGGCGCCGGCGTCGGGCGTGAGCCGGTCCCAGATGACCTTCAGCGAATAACTGTCGAACGGGCGACTGGAAAAGGGCCCGCTCAACGTTACGCCGGCGTTGAGTTCATGCTGAAGGCCGTAATTGTTTTCCTGATCGAAACTGGCGTAAAGGCTGCTGTAGAGGGACACCGAAGCTGCGGTGGGATCCTCGCTTTCTCGCCAGATGGTCTGCCGCCCTCCCACATAGGCGCCATTCGTGCCGCTATGGGTCTTGCCGGTGTGAAGGTCGGTCTGGTCGCCATCATTATGGTAGAACATGGCTTCATAATATTTCGGATAGGGATCCGTCGCCGGCGTCGTCTTGTAGACCAGATTCGCGAGGTAGAGGCTGTTGTTCGGCTCGTCCAGCACGACGCCGTTCGGCAATGTCACCTCGCCATTCCAGCCTTCCCAACCATTGGTGAAGGGAAAGGCGGTATTGCTGCGCCAGAAGCCGACTTGCGCGGTCCATTCGGGCGTGAAGCTATAGGCGGCGCGAGCGCCATAGTTGGAATAGGGCGGCGGATTCATACCGACCCCGGTCTGGAGGCCGCCGAGTTGGCACAGGAAAGGCTGATTGCATAGAGGCAGGGCGAAATAATTGCTCGCCTGATCTATGCCGAACGATATGTCCAGCCTGTCGTCCAATAACCTCTGTTCCCATGCAAATTGGCGCAGATGCCACTTTTCGGGAATGTAAGGCCCGGAGTTGCCGATCAAGGAATCGCCGGCATAGGAGCCAAAAGTTCCGTTGTTGTGCGGCTCCGGGACATAGAGATAGTGGAAATGCAGGGTGGATCCATTGAGCTCCATGAGTTTCTCGAGATCGAGATCGACGCCCGCGTCGTACAACGTCACATTCTCGTATTGGCCGGTTTTCAGCCCCATTGAAGGATTGGCCACCATGATGTCGATGATGTTGAATTCGAGCTGAATGCCCCTGTTTCTCAGCGTCTTACCGAGGGGCGCCAACGGGCCGGGAGGCACATGGCCGTTGAGAATATCAATGAACGACGATGTCTTGGGCTCCGTCGCCGCAATGGCCTTGGTGTCTTCAGCTCTGACCGCTCCGGTCGCTATGGATAAAGCGAGCATAGAAGCCGGTAGCGCTATCGTTGTGCGTGACCTAAATGACATTTTTTCCCCTCCACGAGAACATGATTGCGACGACGCCTCCTGCACCGCCGCTTTCATCACAGTTGATTAATTAGTTGACCAATCAGTTTGGAGAAGTCGGAATTTTCGATAGGAGCTATTCAGGTGGTGAATGCGGCTCGCGTCGCTGGCGGCCGTCGGCAGACATGAATTCAGCTTTATCGACGTTGCATTCCCCGGCAGAATCCTGCCAGAAGGCTCTATGCAATTTTCAACCCAACAGGATGAGGCGCTTCAGGCCGTATCGCGCTGGCTGAAGGACGGACGGAGCCAGGTGTTCCGGCTGTTCGGCTATGCGGGCACCGGCAAGACCACGCTCGCCAAGCATTTCGCCGAGAATGTCGATGGCGAGGTACTATTCGCCGCCTTCACCGGCAAGGCGGCGCAGGTGCTCCGCTCGCGCGGCGCCTCCAACGCCAAGACCATCCATTCGCTGATCTATCGTCCGAAAGGCGAGGAAGAGGTGGAGGACGAGGTGACCGGCAAGACGGCCGTCACTCCGATGTTCTCCATCAACCGCCAGAGCCCGGTGGCGAAAGCGCCGCTGATCGTCATCGACGAATGTTCCATGGTGGATGAAGCGCTGGGCAAGGATCTGCTGAGTTTCGGCACGAAAGTGCTGGTGCTCGGCGATCCCGGCCAGTTGCCGCCGGTGTCGGGCGGCGGCTTCTTCACCGATCAGGAGCCGGATTTCCTGCTCACGGAAATCCACCGTCAGGCGCGCGACAATCCGATCATCCAGCTCGCCATGCAGATCCGCGAAGGACGCGAGATCATGCATGGGGACTACGGGACGGCGCAGGTGATCTCGCGCAACGAGGTGACGCAATCGCTGGTGCTCGAGGCCGATCAGGTGCTGGTCGGCACCAACAAGACCAGGAAGCGCTACAATCAACGCCTGCGCGAGCTCAAGGGGTTTGCGAGCGGCTATCCGGCCGCCGGCGACAAGCTGGTCTGCCTCAGGAATGATCAGGTCAAGGGCCTGCTCAACGGCTCGCTCTGGCAGGTGATGTCATCCTCCAAGGAGACGACCAAGCCGGGCATCAATCTCCTCATCCGACCCGAAGACGACGACATGGATCGCGGCGCCGCCAAGATCAAGCTGTTGAAAGCCGCCTTCGAGGAGATCGACGGCGAGATCCCCTGGTCGATGCGCAAGCGTTACGACGAGTTCGATTATGGTTACGCGCTGACGGTGCACAAGGCGCAGGGCTCGCAATGGAACAATGTCGTGCTGTTTGACGAGGCCTGGGCCTTTCGCGACAGCCGCGAGCGCTGGCTCTACACTGCCGTCACCCGCGCCGCCGAGACGCTCACGATCGTGCGCTGATCAGGGGTCGAGCTTGGTGATGTCGCCAATCAACTGAAAGCTCTCTTTGCTCGACGCTTTGGCGACCTCGCCAAGCGTCGTCTCGGTTGACGCGACTGCATATCCCTTCTGCTCCAGCGCCGCTTTCAAGGCGTCCGGCGTCTTGCCGAACACCGGCGCGGCATTGGCGAGAGTGCTCTTTTCGAGCGCTCTGACGACGCCCATCACCGGATTGCCGCCAGCAGCCCCCATCGCGCCCTGATAGACGAAGGGCAGACAGGCGATCAGGCTGACGCCGAGCGCAATGGCCATCGGCGACCGGCGGAAATAATTCAGGAACGGCCGCCAGTTTTTCATCAGATGCAGGACGAAAGGCAGGATCAGCACCATGCTCAGCCATTCATGCATGCCGTGGAAATAGGCCTGGCCCAGATGGAAGAACAGCGCGACGCCGGAGATCAGGCTCACCACGAACAGGCCGGTGATCAGCGGCGTCGCGTAGCGCATCAGCAATGTGTACATTTTGGACTCCTGTCACTTCAAATGATGGCTCAGCAGCTAGTCCGTACGGAAAATCCTGTCGAGTTAAAGCTTTGACAGAGTTTGCATGTGTCAAGCCAGACGGGTTACTGCGACGATTTTTCGCCGAGCAGGCTCAAAAAGGCGCCGCCCGCTTCGCCCGCGTCCTTGATGCCCGGGGCCTCGGCGAAGATCGGCTTGAATTCGGCGACACGGGCATGAAACGCCGCCTTGACGGTTTCGAGCGCATCCGCGACGCCGGGGAGGGCCTTCAAGCGGCCCATTTCCTGGTCAAGATCCGGCGCGCAGCGATTGATCCAATCGTTTCGCGAGGCGTGACGGGGCGTGTGAAACTCCATGAAGTTTTCTACGAATTCCTTGGTGATCGACACGCCGGCATGGCCGCTTTTCTTGGCGTAGTCGCCGCGGTTGCGGGAAAACTTCCACATGAACTCTTCAGCGGACTTGAAGAAGTAGTGATAGATGCAGGCGTAGTCTCGGTTAGGCTTGTCGCTCAGTGAAGTTCCGTAAATCCCTGAATGCTCGGAGGCTTTTTGATGGCTATGAAGGGCCGAGGTTGAATCGCGAAATATGATGTTGGATCTTTCGGCGGAGATCGGGAAATGCGGCTCTGAATAGATGAACTTCTGCGGCCTGCAGAATGACTTCACATGCGGGTCCACCGGAGGATACCCGAGTTGATCGCGGAATCGCTCGCGCAGCGGCTCATCCCGCCAAGAACTTTCGCCCGTTGGGCCGACAAAGACCCAGTTCAGCGCGATTGCGTCGACTTCCTGGCGCTCCTGCCAGTCGAGATAATCGATGACCGAAGAAAATCGTTCTGGGTTGAGGACGAAATACTCGTCCAGGTCAATTGTCAGGCACCAGCGATATTGAAGTATATCTGGCGAAATCCCGAAAGCATGGCCGTAGGCCTTCAGTTGCGCTGCACCGCCATCGGCGACGATGTTGCGAATCCAGACTATTTCTCCGGCTTCGGCAAGAGCCGACAGCAGAAGATCGGACTGGTCGTCATTGTCATTGCTGTAGATGTAGAACTGTTCCAACCCCAACAGCCGGTGGTATGCGAGCCATTCTATGAGGTAAATCCCTTCGTTTCGCGCCGTGGCGAGCACGCAGGCGGTTTTCGTCGGCTCAACCAGGCGTCGCGCCGCGCTGACGCAGGCCTGGGGCAGCGACACATAGACCCGGTCGCGGGCAGCTTTGGTGAGCGGGTCAAAGGCTGGGCCGATCTCCCGGAGTGTGTGGTCTGGGCGCGGCGTCGCATGCAGTTCCCCGAGACCATGGGTCGCCCAGATGTCGCCTGGAAAGGCGGATGCAAAAATCTCGGTTAACTCAGGAGCCGCGAGCAATTGTTTCGCGTAGTGTTCGAGGCGCTTCTCGCCCAACATGGGCGTAAGGCCATTCACCGGGGCAATCAGGTCCGGCCTCATATGACCAAGGGCGCCGGCGATGTCGGTATCGACCATTAGGCTGCGTATGATCGGGGCAAGAGCGTCCAGCGGCTCTCGCAAATAGCCGAATTCTTCGGGAAGCGTGAATTCAGTGAGCCGGAACTCTTCCCACTTGTCGGCATCGCGCCGGTTCGCCGATAAGATATGCTCGGGGTGATCGGCGCTGACAGGAGGCGCGCAGAGATAGAGCCCGCTTTCGAAAGAGACAAGATTGTAAAGATTATCCCGACCTGTCCAATAAGCCTGGAGAGGAAGAAGCGGCGCCGAGCGTCCCAGATTGTCGCAGCGAATGGCCAGGGCGTCCAGAGCGACACTCGCCAAGAACAGCATGCGGTCGTCGTCGTTGAACCGCACAGCGACGACAGGCACATGGCGCTCATCGAGATTATCGTAATTGGTATTGATCAGTTGGCCAGTGTTTTCGTCCGCGCAAACAATTTCATCACGAAACGTTCTGATCCTGAAAAACTTCATGTAACGGCCCAGCAGTCAGCATAGACGCGTCGTATAGATCAGAATTGTGTCTTTGTACACGCTCGGTTGCTCGGAACGCGGCGCCCATCTTCGACGCATGCAAAGCCAGACTGCCCACAGACGACAAGCGGTTTGCCCTCAATCCCCCACGATGCCGAGCAGCACGGCCTTCGCTACCGCCTGGAAGCGGTTCGACGCACTGAATTTGCGAACAATGCCGGCCTCCATGGACAAGACCTGTTCAAGAGCGATGTCGAGAGCCTTGGAGATGCGGACTGGATTGTAGCCCTCGGCCATCAGCTTGAGGCAGCGGAATTCGCTATCGCTGAGGAAGGGAGGGTGGGCGGGAAAGTTCTGGTTGTCCGCGTCGTCGCGCGCCGCATCCATCTCCTGCAGCGCCGTGGTGATTTGCTGCATCTGGCGGCGAATCAACGATTCTTCTGACACGAGTTCGTTGCGTCTGCCAATCAACGCCGCCCTGAGCTTGGCTTCGCTTTCAGCCGCGCTTTCAGAATAGGTCAGATCGGTCAAGAGATCCTGGATTTGCACGATCGCCATGCCGGTTTCCCGGCAGAGGTTGATCAGCCCCATCATGCGGATCTGCCGATGCGGATAAATCCGCATAGCGCCATTCCGATCAGGCTGTAACAGTCCCTTTTCCTCATAAAAATGCAGGGTTCGGTGCGTGACGCCGAAGAAATTCGCCATTTCCGCGATCGGAAGCGCATGATCCGGCAAAGGTCTGGGAAGCGGTATGTCGGGAATATGGGCGATCGATTGCCAGCCGGACGGCTCTTCCGTCACGAATTGAAGGCGATCGGGGCTTTGCTCTTGCATCACGTCCTACTCTCTCCGGGCTCCTGTCCGGATCGGCGTTTCCTCTCCCCGTCAACGGCTCGTTTCTGGTTCATGGCCGTCGTCCGGGATTCTGTTCATGCGCTACGCATCATTCACTTCCGGTTGCCGTCTGACTGTTCGTCAGGTATGCGCTACAGTCGAAAAATTATCATTATATCAGCAAGCTGCGCATGGATGTCGTCCAGAAGCGCCCCTTAATATTCGAGAATACTTATACACCATTCTTCAATTATAGGTAATGGAAAATCATCGTTACCGCCATCTTCTTGCGCCGCTGCGGTTCGTCTATCGCCATGACGCATCATGTTCGTTAAACCTAGCGCAGACTTTGGGATTTATCAAATTGGCGTGCGGAAAGATAAAGAAAAGTCGCTGGAGTCCCGCTGGTCGATCGGTTAGATACGGCTGAAATAGGGATCGGGAGTGAAACGTCATGGCCGCCAGCCTATCGGTGAACCTCAACGCCGTCGCCATGTTGCGCAATCGCCGGGATTTGCCCTGGCCAAGCGTTGTCGGGCTGGGCCGTGTCGCGCTGCAGTCGGGCGCTGGAGGACTGACGGTGCATCCGCGGCCAGATCAACGCCATATCCGCTTTTCCGACGCGCCGGCGCTGCGAGAGTTGATCGACGGCGAGTTTCCCGGCAGCGAATTCAATATCGAGGGTTATCCCTCCGAAGATTTCTTGCAACTGGTCGAATCCGTCCGCCCGGATCAGGTGACGCTGGTCCCCGACGATGCCTCGCAGGCGACCTCCGATCATGGCTGGGACCTGGTTGCAAACCGCGCCTTGCTTGCCCAAGTCTGTGAACGGCTTCGCGCAGGCGGCATGCGGCCGTCGCTTTTCGTCGATGGCGGCATCGGCGAAGATCTGGTCGGAATCGCCAAGCAGGTCGGAGCCGATCGCATCGAACTCTATACCGGCCCTTATGGCGGCTGTTTCGATGATCCGGCGGCGGCGGCGGCGTGGATCGAGAAACTCGGCGTGACCGCCGATCATGCCCGCGACCTCGGACTGGGGATCAATATCGGCCATGATCTGACGGTGGAAAATCTGCCGGCGCTGATGGCGCGGATACCCTATGCTGCCGAAGCCTCCATCGGTCACGCCCTGACGGCGGATGCTCTCCTATACGGAATGCCCGAGACAGTTCGTCGTTTCCGGCGCGCGCTTGGGCAAGCGATCTGAGCCGGCCGGGAGCGCATGACGAAAAATTCCGTCGTTACCTGTCACGCAAGCGATGCGATCGCTGGCGAAAAGAGGTCTGTGACCGCCCATTGGGTCGCCGAAGATCGACTTAGATACAATTTTATGAGTGTTTTCGCTGTTCACCGTTAATTGAAACCATGACCGCAAGTTTTGTCCGAAATGTCGGCCATAAGGCGCGACAGACAAGCGGCGGGCCTTTTCTTCATCTGGTCTCGGATCTATAGGCTGAGCTGTAAGCGCGTTGATAACAACGCGGTGTTTGGCTGGGATTTTTCCTTATGTTGACTTTGCCCGAAAGGGTGCGTTTCAAGAAGCAGCCCTATCTCTCCTTGCGGTCGCGCCTCAGTGCGCGGCAATTGATGACGCAGGCCCAAGTCTTCCTGGCTGAAGTCCGCTCGGAATTGCAGAGCCAGCAGGTGACAGATTACGGCCGGGCTTTCTTTCGCTACAATCTCTTCGCCCCGAATGGGGAAATGGAGATCGAGTTCGGCTATTTCACGCCGCGCCTCTTGCCAGCCAAGACGCCATTCCGTTCCGCTTATATGCCGGGCGGACTTTTCGTGTCTGTTCAGTGGCGCGGTCATTACGACAGGCTGCGCGAGGTCCACTCAATGCTGCGTGGCTGGATGGGAGTCATGGGGTGTCCCCCCGAGCAAAGCCCGGGGGCAGACGGCATGGCCTATGCCTGTTGTCTCAACATTTTCCACAAAAGCATACTTCACGATCCTGATCCGGCGAATTGGATCACCCAGGTGGCTTACGCTTTGCCGGCAGGATCCGGTTCGGCTGGGTGAACGGGGTCATTCAGCCGGCGTTTTGAGCGCCTTGTCACGTTTGCAGGTCTTGAGGGGCAATTGTTTGAAGCTCGAAATGCTGACGATGCGGCTTTCCGAGACGTCGACTTCGGCATCCACGCAGGCGCAGCCATAGCCATAATTGCCGTTGGTGGCGACATAGTCGCCGGCCGAGATGTCGCCGATAAGGTCCATGCCCTCGGCTTCGGCGCCGCCTTGTGCGGCCAGAATCCAGGAGCCGTCGCGGTCGGTGAGCCACCAGTTGCCGGGGGTGGGGTTTTCGATCCAGCCGCAGAGTTTTTCGGCGGACGCCGCCCCGGCTGAAACGGTGAGAGCCAGGGCGATGAGAACTGTCTTGATGCGCATGAAATGCCTCCGGATGTGCGGGCCGGATGATACCAGCCTGCGCATCCGAGGCGAAGACATCCGCGACTATGATTTCCTTGCAGTCCGGCCCGGCCGGAATTCGGTCAGAAGCGCCAGCAGAGCCAGGGTGGGAAAGGCGAGGCCGACCCAACTCGTCCGCTCCCAGCCGCCTGTCGCATAGGCCCAGCCGCCGAGCGCCGAGCCGACTGCGCCGCCGGCGAAGAAGAATGCCATGAACAGGCCGTTCAAACGACTGCGGTTATCAGGCGACAGACTGAAGATGGCGCGCTGGCCGCAGACCAGGCTGGTGGTGACACCGAAATCGAGGATGATGGCGGCGGCGACCATCAGGGTCAGCGCGAGAGTAGAGCCGTCGGTGGCGGCATGGCTGATCAGGAAGGCCGCCATCGCCATCAGCATCGCCGCGATCGTGGCGAACCGGGTCAATCCGCGATCGGCGAGGCGGCCTGCGATCGGCGAGGCTATGGCGCCCGCTGCGCCCGCCAACGCAAACAGCGCGATGCCGGTCTGGCTGAGGCCGAAGGCGGGGCTGGCGAGCAGGAGCGGCGAGGCGGTCCAGAACAGGCTGAAAGCGGCAAACATGCCGGCTTGATAGATCGCGCGCCGCTGCAGGACGCGTTCGGTGGCGGCGAGCTTGGCCATAGATGCAAGCAGCGCGCCATAGCGTATGCGGGCGACGGGGCGGCGCACCGGAATGTTCAACCTGAGGACCAGCGCGATCACCGCCATCAACGCGGCGGTGATGAAATAAACGGCGCGCCAGGACATGAATTCCGACAGGAAGCTCGAAAACGGCCGCGCCAGCATGATGCCGATCATCAGGCCCGACATGACATTGCCGACGACGCGGCCGCGGGCGTGATCGGGCGCCATGCCGGCGGCGAAGGGCACGACCACCTGCACCGCAACCGAGGCAAGGCCTATGGCCAGCGAGGCGGCCAGGAACAGGCTGGCGTTTGACGCGAAACCTGCGCCCAGCAAAGCAAGACCCGCAGCGAGGATCAGCCCGAGCATCAGCTTGCGGTTTTCCAGGAGATCGCCGAGCGGCACGAGAAACAGCAGACCCAGCCCATAACCGATCTGGGTTAGGGTGACGATCAGACCGGCGGCGGCCGGGCTCATGCCGAGTTCTGCGCTGATCGGACCGGCCAACGGCTGGGCGTAATAGAGATTGGCGGCCACGAGGCCGCAGGTCGCGGCAAAGAGGAAAGTCAGGAGAGGCGAGATCGCCTGTGGCGCGCGAGCGCCTTCAGCGGTGGTGGCGATGGACATCGGAGGCTCCGATCGAGGTTGGCGTCTTGGGAGAGGGGTTAGTCGAGAAGTTTCATGGCGGCGGCGGAAATGGCGCGCATTTCCGCCTCGCTGCGGCCGGTCTTGCCGATCACGCGCATGCCGTAGAGCAGGCAGAGCATGGCTTTGGCGGTGGCTTCCACATCCACGCTCGATGGGACGGAGCCGTCGGTCTGGCCGTCGCGGATTGTGTCGATGATCAGTGTTTCGCGGACGGAGACGGCTTTTTCGACGCGCGCCTGCAAATCGGGATCGAACAGGGCAAGGTCGCGGGCGGAGCCGATAACGAGGCAGCCGCGGCGGCCCGAGTCGCCGTGGGAATGACTGGCGTAATAGTCGATCAATCGCGCCAGCCGTTCGCGACCATTGGCGGCGTCGGAGAGATGTTCGGAGATGCGGGCGCCGCGGGTGGAGGTGTAGCGTTCGAGGGCGGCGATGAAGACGCCGCGCTTGTCGCCGAAGGCCTTGTAGATGCTGCCGGCCGTCAGGCCCATGGCCGCGCCGAGATCGCTGATGGCGGTTGCGGCATAGCCGCGTTCGATGAACAGCGCCATGGCGGCGTCGAGCGCCGCTTCGGTGTCGAATTCGCGCGGGCGGCCGCGGCTTTTCTGCAGGTCTAGCGTATCGGACATGATCGCGCCTTTCGGAAATGATCGTTTCCCATTTAATAGGGAATGATCATTTCCAAATCAAGCGCGATTTCTTGCTATTCGTTAAGCGCTGAGGCGCAATTCGTTCGGAAAAGCGAAGCGGGCGGCGGCGCGGCAGTGAATGGCGGTGGAATCGAAGCCCGGAAGCGGCGTCTTGTTCGGGTCGAGGCTGAGGCAGATTTCGGTGCAGCCGAGGATGACGCTGTCGCAGCCCTGGTCTTTCGCCGTCTCGATGAGCGCGGTGAGATCGGCGCGGGAGCCATCCAGCACATGTCCGGCGCAGAGTTCGTCGAAAATGATCGCATGGGCGCGGGCGCGGCCGGCCTCATCAGGCGTGGCGATTTCAAGCCCATGCGTCGCGAAACGGCGATGATAGAAGCCGTCCTCCATCGTGTAGCGTGTCGCCAGCAGCAGCGGCTTGCGCTTGCCCGCCGCCTTCAGCGCCAGCGCTGTCTCGTCGATGATGTGGAGGAGTGGAACCGAAAGCGCCGCCTCGACCTCGTCGGCCACCTTGTGCATGGTGTTGGTGCAGATCAGCACGCAATCGGCGCCGGCCTTTTCCAGCTTTGCTGCAGCGTCGGCGAGAACGGCTGCCGCGCGGTCCCAGCGACCGGCCTTCTGCAGCGCGACGATTTCGTCGAAATTCACCGAGCGCAGGAGAATATCCGCGGATGCCAGTCCGCCATAGGCGGCGCGCGCCATGCGGTTGAGATTTGCGTAATAGACAGCGGTGCTTTCCCAGCTCATGCCGCCGATCAGGCCGATGGTTTTCATATCATGTCCCCATAAAAATGTTCCGGCATTAAAATAGCGCGCCCAAGGCGGTGATTGTTTGCGATATTGATCGTATTTGAATAGAATGACGCTGACAATTTGCACATATTATGAGAAAGGCGCGCTAAAAATTGCGCGAAAAATGCGATGCTGGACGATCGTGATCGCAAAATTCTGGATCTGATGCAGGCGGACGCCGGCCTGCCGGTGGCGGAGCTTGCCGAGCGCGTCGCGCTATCGGTGTCGGCCTGTTCGCGGCGCATACAGCGGCTTGAGACGGAGGGCTATATTCTCGGCCGACGGGCGGCGCTCGATCCGAGAAAGATCGGCCTGCCGACCACGGTCTTCGCGCTGATCAAAACATCCCGGCATTCCGATGACTGGGTCGAGGCGTTTCACAAGGCGATCGCGCGTATTCCGGAAATCGTCGAGGCGCATCGGCTCACCGGCAACTACGATTACATCCTCAAGATTGCGCTGCCGTCGGTGGAATATTATGACGTGATCTACAAGCAGATCATCCGACAGGTGGAGCTGTTTGACATGTCCGCCTCGATCTCGATGGAGGCGCTGAAACAAAGCGGGGCGCTGCCGGTGACGCATGCGGTGTAGCCATGCCCCGGCTTTTGCCGGGACATGGCTGACGTTGCGCGTTCAGCCGCGCTTTTCGCTGTCGAGATGCGACATCATCTGCTCGGCATAGCGCGTGCCGGCCACGGCGTCGGTGGGAACCGCCGCCTGGATATGGGCGATATCATCAGCCGTGAGCGTTTTTTCCAGCGCGCCGAGCGATTCCGACAGTTGGCTGCGCTTGCGGGCGCCGATCAGCGGGACGATGTCTTGTCCCTGGGCGACGACCCAGGCGATGGCGGCCTGCGAAGCGCTCATGCCCCGCGCTTCGGCCACTTCCTGCAGCGCTTTCGCCAGCGCCTGATTGCGTTCGGCGTTTTCGCCCTGGAAACGCGGGCTATGGGCGCGGAAATCACTCGCGGCAATGACGCTTGGGTTGAAAGCCCCGCTGAGCAGGCCGCGCGACAGCACGCCATAGGCGGTGACCGAGATGCCCAGTTCGCGCACAGTTGGCAGGATTTCAGCTTCGATGCCGCGCGACATCAGCGAATATTCGATCTGCAGATCGCTGATCGGATGCACGCTTGCGGCGCGGCGGATGGTGTCCGAGCCGACTTCCGACAGACCGATATTGCGGACATAGCCTTCCTTGACCATGTCGGCGATCGCGCCGATCGTGTCCTCGATCGGCACATTGGGATCGAGGCGCGAGGGACGGTGGACGTCGATATAGTCGACGCCGAGCCGCTGCAGCGTATAGGCGAGCGCCGTCTTCACCGCCGCCGGCCGGGCGTCGTAACCGAGCCAGCCGCCATTGGGGGCGCGAAGCGCGCCGAACTTGACGCTGAGCAGGAAGGAGTCGCGCGGGCGGCCCTTGATCGCTTCGCCGATCAGCATTTCGTTATGGCCCATGCCGTAGAAATCGCCGGTGTCGAGCAGCGTCACGCCGGCATCGAAGGCGGCGTGGATGGTGGCGATGGATTCCGCCCGGTCGGACGGGCCATACATGCCCGACATGCCCATGCAGCCGAGGCCGACGACCGAAGTCTGCGGGCCGGTTTTTCCGAGTGTGGTGGTCTTCATGATCTGTCTCCTTGGCGTTCGTCCCGTCTCGTGGGTCGGGAATGACGGTCTTTTACCGCGTATCAGTCTGTGCGATAATCTGATCCAGATGAAACGACCTGTGCGGAATTTCATACAATGAACCAGTTGCCGCTCGCCGATCTCGAAGCCTTCGCCGCCGTTGCCGAATGCCGTAACTTCCGGCGCGCTGCATCGTTGCGCGGCGTCTCGGCTTCCGCGCTTAGCGAAGCGGTGCGGCGGCTGGAGGCGCGGCTGGAAACGCGACTATTGAACCGCACCACCCGCAGCGTGACGCCGACTGAAGAGGGAGAGCGGCTTCTGGAAAGAGTCCGGCCGCTGATCTCGGAGATTTCGACCGCGCTTGAACAGGTGGCGGAAACATCCGATCGTCCTGCCGGCCGGTTGCGGCTGAATGTGCCGTCCTTCATCGCCCGGCAGATCCTGCCGCCGATCGCCATCGCTTTTCTTCGGGAGTATCCGGCGGTGACATTGGAAGTGCAGGCCAGCGATACGTTCATCGATGTCTTCGCCCAGGGCTTCGACGCCGGCATCCGCTATGACGAGAGCCTCGAGCAGGACATGATCGCCGTGCCGATCGGGCCACGCATGCAACGCTTCGCCGCCGTCGCCTCGCCGGACTATCTGGCTCGACAGGGTGTTCCGGAGCATCCGCGCGATCTTCTCAAGCACGCTTTCATCCGCCATCGCTTTGATAGCGGACGGATGTCAGCGATGGAATTCGAGAAAGATGGCGAGATCGTTCGCATCGCCCCCGATGGTCCGCTGGTCGCCAATCTCATCGACATCGAACTATCGGCCGCGCTGGCCGGGCTTGGCGTATTGGCCACATTTGAAGATGTCAGTCGGCCCCATGTCGAGAGCGGCGCTCTGGTGGAGCTGCTGAAAGACTGGCAGCAGCCGTTTTCCGGGCCCTATGTTTACTATCCCAGCCGTCGCCACATGCCGTCGCCGCTCCGTGCTTTCGTGGATTTCATCAAGCGCTGGCCGGGCTGACCGTCAGGGAGCGCGGCGTTGATAGGTGTTCTGGAACTCGTCCTGAAGCACATGCGCCACGCCCTTGGCCTCCAACTTGTAATCCTCGGTGAGCACGCGGGAGGAATAGGTCCAGCCTTTCGGCAGCTTCAGCCGGGCGCCGAGGCGGGGAAGGTCGGCCAGCGCGAGTTTGGGATCGACGATCTGCGCATAGGATTGCATCATATAGACTTGGCCTTGCGGATCGGTGAGTTCGAACACCGGCTTGCCGGCGGCAAACAGCCAGACGGTCTCCCGGTTGACCTCGGTCGGCTGGTAATAGGTCTTTCCGATCGGCGCACTGAGCAGCGGCATGGTGATCTCGGCGCGCGCCGCCATTTCGATGCCGCCGAAGGTTTTCACCTCGCCTGCTGCGGTCGCGCCCTTGCCGATAATCCCGTCCATCAGCCAGTGACGCGGACCGTTGAGTTGCGTCGCTTCGACATCGAGCTCGCGCGCGAGCACATGGGCATTGAGTTTGCGCCAAGCGTCTTCAGGGCAGGTGTTGTAGCCGAGCGTGTTGTAGACGGTAACGTGAAGCTTGAGCCGCTGGCGCTCCACCGTGAGGATCTCGCAATAGCGCTGGTCGAACAAGCCGGAAGCGGCTCGATCTTCCGCATGCAGCGGCGCGGTCATCGCGAAAAGCAGAGGGACAAGCAGGGCAGGGTGTTTTTGCATGGGGCGCTCCGGTCTGGGAATGTCCGAAGAGTAGCGCTTGGGCGCGGAGAGAGCGCTGAAGATATTTGGGTTGGTATCGCGCCTTTCCTGCGGTTCCGCTCATGCCGCCTGATCGATCGGCTTGGCGCGTTCTACGCGCTCTCTTTCCCGGGGCGTGTTCATCACCAGCCAGATATCCGTGCGGCGTTGCGTGTTCAGCCAGAAATCGGGGCTGTTACCAAAGACGCGGGCGAGGATCAGCGCCGTCGCCGCGGTCACCGCCCGTTTGTCATGGCAGAGTTCATTGACATGTTTGCGCGGAACGCCCATCGCGGCGGCGAGCGCGGTCTGGGTCAGGTCGAGCGGCTGCATGAATTCCTTGACGAGCATTTCGCCGACCGAGACGGGTTTACGAAGGGTGGTTTGCATGGAATTCACCTGTAATCGTGATTGTCGAGATAAATCGATGAGGCGACGCCTCGGGATGGATCCCATCGAAAGACCAGCCGCCATTGCTTGTTGACCCTGATCGAGTGGAAGACGGACAGGGAACCGACGAGCTTTTCGAAATGATTGCTCGGCGGCGCTCGCAAGTCTGCGTCACAGGTCGCGTCATCGATCATCTGCAGCTTGCGAAACAATCGATCCGAGATGTCGGCCGGAATTCGTTTGCTCGGCTTGTTAGCCTCGAAGAACTCTCCAAGCCAACCATCGCGGAAGCTTTCGATCATCGTGCGCCCATCGCCTTCGTGGTTGAATGTACCATCTGATGGGACAGGCGTCTACGATAATGAAGCGTTCATCTTTCCCCTTGACCTCACCCCCAATCCGCTGCATAAACACCGCGAACCGTACCGTACGGTACCGCACTGCAACATTGAGGTGGAGCGATGTTGACCACGGCAGAGACCAATCCGGATCAGTTTTCGCCACGGCAGAACGCCGTGCTGGAGGAGGCGTTGCGCCTGCTCGTGTCGGGCGGCGAAAAAGCGTTGACGACGGCGGGCGTGGCGCGCGCCGCCAATTGCTCCAAGGAAAGCCTCTACAAGTGGTTCGGCGATCGCGACGGGCTGATGGAGGCGATGATCGCCTATCAGGCCTCCAAGGTGAAAACCGGCGAGGCCAATGCCGGCGCGCTGACCCGCGACAGCCTTGAGAAGATGCTCGACGACTTCGCCATCGCGCTGCTTGACGTGCTCTCGGGCGATGTGTCGCTGGCGCTCAATCGGCTCGCCATCGGCCAGGCCAGCCGCGATGGCTCGCAGCTCGGCGAGATGCTGCTTGAACGAGGCCGCAAGCAGATCGGCCGCCGCGCGGCGACTCTGCTGATCGCCGCCAAGCGCGCGCGTCTCATCGAGTTCGACGACGTCACGGAAGCCTATGAGGTTCTCTACGGATTGATCGTCAAGGACTGGCATGTTCGGCTGCTGCTCGGCGAGGACATGTCGGCGGCGAAAAAAGAGTTTGGTTCGCGGGCGAAGAGGGCGGTTGCCGCCTTCCTTCGCCTTTACGGAACCGATAAGGGGATGGCGGGCTAAGGCCGCCGAATTCAAAGACAGACAGCTAAGGGAAGGACATTCAACATGCGCGTCTATTACGATCGTGATGCCGATCTCAACCTCATCAAGTCCAAGAACGTCGCCATCATCGGCTACGGTTCGCAGGGTCGCGCCCATGCGCTGAACCTCAAGGATTCGGGCGCCGCCAATGTCGCCATCGCGCTGAAGGCTGGCTCCAAGACTGCCGCCAAGGCAGAAGCCGACGGCTTCAAGGTCATGACGGTCGCTGAAGCCGCCGCCTGGGCCGACCTGATGATGATGGCCACGCCGGACGAACTCCAGGCCGACATCTATCGCGATGAAATCGCCGCCAACATTCGCGACGGCGCAGCCATAGCGTTCGCCCACGGCCTCAACATCCATTTCGGCCTGATTGAAACCAAGGCTTCGGTCGACGTCGTCATGATCGCGCCGAAGGGCCCCGGCCACACCGTGCGCGGCGAATACCAGAAGGGCGGCGGCGTTCCCTGCCTCGTCGCCATCCATCAGAACGCTTCGGGCAACGCCCTTGAACTGGCTCTGTCCTACGCTTGCGGCGTTGGCGGCGGCCGTTCGGGCATCATCGAAACCACCTTCAAGGAAGAATGCGAAACCGACCTGTTCGGCGAGCAGGTCGTCCTTTGCGGCGGTCTGGTCGAGCTCATCCGCGCCGGCTTCGAGACGCTGGTGGAAGCCGGCTATGCTCCGGAAATGGCCTATTTCGAATGCCTGCACGAAGTGAAGCTGATCGTCGACCTGATCTATGAAGGCGGCATCGCCAACATGAACTACTCGATCTCCAACACGGCCGAGTGGGGCGAATATGTCACCGGTCCGCGCATCATCACTGCGGAAACCAAGGCTGAGATGAAGCGCGTTCTGCATGACATCCAGACCGGCAAGTTCACCTCGGACTGGATGCAGGAATACCGCGCCGGCGCCGCTCGCTTCAAGGGCATCCGCCGCATGAACGACAACCACCAGATCGAGGAAGTCGGCGCCAAGCTGCGCGGCATGATGCCCTGGATCGGCAAGAACAAGCTGGTCGACAAGGCCCGCAACTAACAGCGGCAAGACAAAGCGCATTGACCGGGCTCGCAGCCAATACAGGCTTGTCCAGTCGAATGACGAAAATTTGAGAAACCGGGGGCGACCCCGGTTTTTTCGTGGCCGCAACTGACGATCAGGCCGAGGCGCTGTCGCCTTCGCCATCCACCGCCACGCGGTTGCGGCCCTTTTGCTTGGCGCGATAGAGCGCCCGGTCGGCGCGTGCCACGAGATCGGCGGGCGTCTGGTCGGCGCGGGTGCGGGTGGCGGCGCCGAGGCTCGCGGAAATCGATTGCGGCGCGCCTGCGAGATCAGAGGTATCCACGCTCTCGATAACGCTGCGGAGTGTTTCGGCGAAACGCGCCGCCTCGAAGGAATCTGCGCCGGGTAGGACCAGCGCGAATTCCTCGCCGCCGTAACGGGCGGCGCGATAGCGGCTGTCGGCCAATGCATCCGTGATGACACGCGCCACCAGCCTGAGGCAGTCGTCGCCGGCCTGGTGGCCGTGTGTGTCGTTGAAGGCCTTGAAATGATCGATGTCGAGCAGGATCAGCGACAGCGGCTCTGCTTTGCCGGCATCGTCGAACGCCGCGTTCAAGACGGCGTCGAAACTGCGACGATTGGCGATGCCGGTCAAGCCATCGGTCAATGCATGGCGCGCGAGTTGCTCATTGGCTTGCTTCAGGCGTTTGTTGGCGTCCGCCAACTGCTCCAACGCGATTTCACGTTCGCATCCGGCCTGAATCTCGTTGAGGTATAGGTTGCTCAGGCGTGCGAGATAGGTGAGTTGGAACAGAAAATAGACAGCGCAGATCGGCGCCATCATCCATTGCCCCTCCAACGCCGCGGCCGTCGACACCGTGCTCATGACAAGCGCGATGTTGATGAGCATCGGCGCTGGCGACATGAACGCACGGGCGGCGGCGGACTGGATGATGCCGCAACCAACCGCCAGGACAATCAATTGGCTGTCGCTATTTCCACCGAGATAGAGCGAGGCAAGCGCCAGCCCCCAAAACAGCCCTGACGCGGCCGAGACGACGGCGAAGATGCGGGTCCATTTCGTCAGCGACGCATCCTTTCTGCGCCGGAAGGCTGCCTGCCCGGCGATGCGCATCGTAAGCTGGGATGCGATCAGACCGAGCGCCATATACACAGCGCCGATTTGCCCATGGAGCCATGGCTCCACGGCCGCCAGCCCGATGCCCAGAGCGGCGAGAAGATGCGGCGTGATGCGAAAGAGCTCGCCAAGTTGGCGCCAGTGGATATCCGGCGTGCCTCGGTCCAGTCCGATCATGATGTGGGTGAGAAGTCGGAGCCGGCGCACGTTATCCTCGAAATCGGAACCTCGCCCCCGACATGTATTTCATCTTGTATAAAAAACCTCTACCGCAACGCAGCGAACGACGTGAAATTACTGGTAAAAATACTGGGAAATTGCGTAGTCCAGCGCCGACGCGACAGGCGGCGTCGCAAGCGAACATGCTCCGAAAATTAGGTCAGCATTGTTGACTTATTGTCGCTCTCATGATCTTCTGCAGGGATAATATCGAGAGGAAACGAATCCATGGATTGGCAACAGGTTTTCGCCACGCGCGCGAGCCGCATGAAGGCGTCTGAAATTCGCGAATTGCTCAAACTTCTGGAGCAGCCTGATATCATCTCCTTCGCCGGCGGCATCCCCGATGTAAACCTGTTTCCAAAGGCTGAAGTGGCCGAAGCCTATGCCGAAGTGCTGGCCAGCCCCCAGGGCGACGCGGCGCTGCAATATTCCGTGTCCGAAGGCTACAAGCCGCTGCGCGACTGGATCGCCAACGAGATGGGCAAGATCGGCATCATCTGCGGCGCCGACAATGTCTTTATCACATCGGGCTCGCAGCAATTGCTCGATTACCTCGGCAAGTTGTTCCTGTCCAAGGATGACACGGCGCTGGTGACCTGGCCCACTTATATGGGCGCGCTCGGCGCATTCAACGCTTATGAGCCGAATTACGACAAGCTGCTGCCGCTCTCCAACCGCGAGCCCTCGTCCTATCACGACGCCGCGAAGGAAAAGGGCGGCGCGGTGAAATTCGCTTATTGCGTGCCGGAATTCCACAATCCGACCGGTGTGACCATGACGCGGCCCGAGCGCGAATGGCTGCTGGATCTCGCCGAGAAACTCGACGTGCCGGTGATCGAGGACGCCGCCTATCAATCGCTGCGCTATGCCGGCGAAAGCGTCCCGCCGATCCTGGCGCTTGATCTCGAACGCAATGGCGGCGATATCGAGAAGACCCGCACCTTCTATTGCGGCACCTTTTCCAAGACGCTGGCTCCGGGCCTGCGCATCGGTTGGGTGGTCGGTAATTCCGAAGTCGTGCGCAAGCTGGTGCTGATCAAGCAGGCCGCCGATCTGCATTCCTCGACCATCAACCAGATGGCTATTCATAAAGTGGCCGAACGCCTGTTCGACGAACAGATCGCCAAGGTTCGCAAGGCCTATGGCCATCGCCGCGAAAAAATGCTGGCGGCGCTCGACGCCTTCATGCCGGCGGGCGTCGAATGGACACGGCCCGAAGGCGGCATGTTCGTCTGGGTAACGTTGCCCAAGGGCATGGATGGCGCAAAGCTGCTCGCGCGCGCCATCGAGACGGTGCGCGTCGCCTTCGTGCCCGGCCGCGCCTTCTTTGCCGATGGTTCCGGCGAGAATACCATCCGGCTCTCCTTCTCCTGCGCGTCCGACGAGATGATCGACGAGGGCGTCAAGCGGCTGGGCCAACTCATCGCCACGGAAAGCGCTGCGCTGGCCGCTTAAGCGGCGTCAGGCTGGAATCCACCGGCGGTCCGCCTGCGCGGCGGGATGGGATTTCTTCCCACGGTTGGGATCGACGGCGTGCGCCGCGCCTCATCCGGCTGCCGCCATAGTCTGCCCGCATGGCGGGGCGAAGGGTGGTGGAGCACTGGCCTTGCCATATCCTCCTTCTCCCCGCTGGCGCGGGGAGAAGGTCCCGGCAGGGGGATCAGGGGCGGAGCACGCCGCGAACTTTCTTCCTCCATTGTCCCCAGCACCCTACCGGACTCCTCATGGAAACCGATCTCTATTTGCCGGTGAAGCGCTTCCTCGAAAGCCTGGGCTTCGAGGTCAAAGGCGAGGTCGGCGGTTGCGACGTGGTCGGGCGGATGGCGGGCGAGGCGGGCGAGGTGGTGGTCGTCTGCGAACTGAAAATGAGCTTCAACCTCGAACTCGTGCTGCAGGCGGTCGATCGCGCGCAAGCGGCAGACGAAGTGTGGATCGCGGCGCGGGTGTCTGCCAAGGGGCGGGGGCGCGAGGCGGATCGACGCTTCCGCGATCTCTGCCGTCGCCTGGGTCTCGGCATGATCGGCGTCGACGATCGCGGCGAAGCGGAAGTCATCGTCAAATCGGTGTCGCCGATGCCGCGCACCAATCCGAAACGGCGGTCGCGACTGATGCGCGAATTCGACCGTCGGCGCGGCGATCCTATCATCGGCGGCTCGACGCGCATTCCGCAGATGACGGCCTATCGCCAGCAGGCGCTGGCGGTCGCCGGGTTGATCGGCGCTGGCCGGACGCGGCCCGCAGAGCTGCGGCCCGATTGTCCCGACGCCGCCAAGATCCTGCAAAACAATGTTTACGGCTGGTTTGTCCGCGTCGAGCGCGGCGTCTATGCGCTGACCCCTGCGGGTGAGGAGGCGCTTCTTCGCTGGGGCGCGGATGTGTCGGTCGCATAGCTGGCGGCGAGCGCGACAATGCGACGCCGAAACGTTCACTATCGACTGAGCGCGCCTGTCAGCACGCAATCTCAGCGCTACGATAAATATATGTCTTTACAGGATAAAGAGAGATCTGGTGGGTGATGTAGGGTTCGAACCTACGACCCGCTGATTAAGAGTCAGCTGCTCTACCAACTGAGCTAATCACCCGTTCCAGTCGCGCCGTTTGCGCGTCTGACGGGGCGTATAAAGAGCTTCTTCGGCCTTGGCAAGTCCCTCTTGCAGGGAAATCGCGGCTATTATCAACAGGGTTAAAACCTACCCCGCAGGTGGTCGCGCGTTCAGCCCTTGCGCCTCGTGCGGCGCTGAGCCGGAACTGGAGCGGACTGGTGGAGGGAAATCAAGGCCTCAGCCGCTTCTAGCGGCAGCGGTCGGCCGAGATGGAATCCCTGGCCGAGATCATATCCCAGTTCCTTCAGCGCCGCCGCCTGGCTTTCCGTTTCGATTCCTTCGGCGACGGTCGTGGCTCCGAAGCCCGAGGCGATCGCAACGACCGCTCTTGCGATCGATAGGGAGCCCTTGTTGTTGTCGAGATCGGCGATGAAGCTGCGGTCAAGCTTGATCGTGTCGAACGGGAAATCTCTGAGATAGGCGAGAGACGAATAGCCGGTGCCGAAATCGTCGATCGAGATCTTCACCCCCAGCGCCTTGAGCGCCTTGAACAGCGCAAGACTGTGCTGGGTGTCGCCGACAAACACCGATTCCGTGATTTCGAGATCGAGCCGATGAGGGGCGAGCCCGCTTTCGGCGAGCGCGTGTTCGACGCTTTCGGGATTGCTCATGCCCTGCAACTGGCGGGCGGAGAGATTGACGGCCACCGACAGATCGGCGGGCCAAGCGCTTGCCGTGGCGCAGGCGTGGCGCAGCACCCAGTCGCCGAGCGGGGCGATGAGGCCGGTGGACTCCGCGAGATCGATGAAATGTCCGGGGCCGATCAGGCCGAAGCGTGGATGACGCCAGCGCACCAGCGCCTCGAAGCCGGAAAGGCCGCCGTCGGCCAGACGGAACAGCGGCTGGTAATGCAGCACCAATTCGTCGCGCGCGATCGCCTCGCGCAATTCCATGGTCATCTGACGACGACGCTGGGCCGCTGCGCTCATGATCGGCGAATAGATGCGGAATGTCGCGCGTCCCGCCTCTTTGGCGGCGTAGAGCGCGATATCGGCGAGGCGCAGCAATTCTTCTTCAGTATCGGCGTGATGCGGGGCGAGGGCCACGCCCAGGCTGCAGCTGAGAAATTCCTCGCCGATCTCGAGCGCAAAGGGCGCTGCAAACACCGCCTGCACTTTCTCTCCAAAGGCGTCGACCTGGCTGGCGTCGGCCAGTCGCGCCACGAGCGCGAATTCGTCGCCGCCCAGGCGCGCCACCAGCGTATCGGGCAGGGCCGCCGTCAGTCGAGCCGCGAGTTGGCGCAACAGGGCGTCGCCGGCGCTATGGCCGCCGGTGTCGTTGATGTCCTTGAAATTGTCCACGTCGAGAAAAGCCAGCGCCACCACGCCGCCGCCTTTCATGGCCTTGTTGAGATGGTCCATGAAAGCCGCGCGATTGGCGAGCCCGGTCAGCGAATCCTCCAGCGCCAGCTTTTCGAGCCGCCGTTCGAACATCCGGGCCTCGGTGACATCCTCGGAAACGCCGAGCAAAAAGCGCGGCTGCTGATCGTCGCCCAGATCCAGCATCTTCTTGGTGATTTTGATGATCCGTTCGGATCCGTCGACGATGCGGTGGGGAGCCTCATAGACATAGGCTTCGCCGGACGAGCGCGCCACCTGGTCCGATGCGAGAAAGACGTTCGCCACGTCGGACGGAAAGATGTCGATATCGCGCCTGCCCAGAACGTCGGCCGGATCCTTGCCGTCATTGGCGCCGCTGACGGCATTGAAGATGACATAGGCGCCGTCGGCGGCGATATCCTTCACGAAGACGCCATTCGGCATGTTTTCAATGATCGCGTTGAGGATGTTCTGCGCCTCGTCGACCTTGCGCTGAGCCTCGTTGAATTCAGTGCGGTCCTGCACCATCGCCAGGATTGCGTCGACGCCGCGGAAGCGGATCGCCCGCCCATAAGTCTGCACCTCAAAGGTCTCGCCATTCGCCTTGAGATGAACCCAGCGTCCTGCCCGTTCGATGTCGCTCCGCGCCGTCACCGCCAGTTGCATCCGCCGGCGCTCATAGGTCGGGCGAATGTCCAGAACGGTCATTTTGGCAAGTTGCTCGCGGGTATAACCGTAAAGGGCAAGCGCGGCGTCGTTGACGGCGAGGAAACGAAGGCTTGTGGGGTCATAAACCCACATTGGCGACGGATGCGTCGCAAAAAGCGATTGGAAATCATCTTGGCCTTCAGGCCCAATGGTCTCTGCAGTGTCACGCATTATAAGTCACTTCGAATGAATAATGGTGTCACAATATCGCAAAAGTGTGAACAAAAGCGAAAATGCCCCATAAAGCCCTTTTCCGTCCGTTCCGGGCTCTCTGGAAGGCCTGCCGACGCTCGACGGTCAGAATTCCACGCTCGAACACAAACTTAGTTTTGCTAATTATTTGTTAACCTCCCCCAAATGGGGGGTGAAACAAAATAGAAACTCTGTTTCGCTCCCCGTCTCATCGACGAAAACAGGGACATGATTGCTCCTGTGCCGTTTGAGGAAAAATAAAGGGGGAATTCAGCATGGCCGTCGTCGTTGGGCAAGTGAAAAATGGTGATTATACGTCTGAAATACTTCAAACGGAAGTCACGGAAGATAATACCGATCCTTCCGATCCGATTTATTACGTTTTCGACAACATCTATGGCGACGGCGGCGACGACGTAATATCCGATGGGCTGGAGGGCGGCGATTTCGCGGGCTATTCCGTCACCCTTTACGGCGGGGACGGAAATGACACGGTCACGGGTGGATCCGGCGCCGATTATCTTTCCGGAGACAACGGCAACGACATTGTCGACGGCGGCGATGGCGATGATCAGATACATGTGTCGGGCAATTACAGCAGCGGAACCAGCGATACGGTTCTGGGCGGCGGCGGATCCGACACGATCTCAGGTTCTCTGTCAGAAGACAGTCAATCATTGTCCGTCGATGGCGGAAGCGGCGACGACGCCATCGAGATATATGGCAGCAGCTCATACGTCACCATCAGCGTGACGGGCGGCGAAGGCACCGATACATTGATCGCCTCCGGGTCGTTTTCCTCGACCTCTTCGATCGATGTCGAAGTTGTCTCGGCCGGACAGGTGAGCGTCGACGCCGACTTCTTCGATGGGGCGCAGACGCTGGTCGGCGCTGATGGGTATGACAGCGCCAGTATCACGATCACATCCGAGGGATCCTTCGCGATCGGCGCGATCGAGAGCGGCTTATCGGGCTATGTCACAGGCTCAGCGGGCGCCGACACGATCGACGTTTCCGCCGCCGACGCCAGTTGGAGTGTCTACGGCTATGACGGCGATGACACGATCACCGGCGGGACTGGCGCCGATTTGCTCTCGGGCGATGACGGCAGCGACATCGTCGACGGTGGAGACGGCGACGACCAGATCGATCTCGGCGGCAGCTATACGGAGGGAACGTTCGATATCGCCCTCGGCGGCGGCGGAGCCGATACGATTGGCGGATCGCTGTCTTATGAGAGCCAGTCGGTGTCGGTCGACGGCGGGGCGGGCGATGACGTCATCACGATATCCGGCGCCAGTTCCACGGTCACGGTAACAGGCGGCGAAGATGTCGATACATTTGTCGCAAGCGGCTCATTTTCCACCGCCTCGTCGCTCGATGTTGAAGTGGCGAAAGTGGGCTATGTCACCGCCGACGCCGACTTTTTCGACGGCGCGCAGACATTGGTGGGAGCCGATGGGTATAGCAGCGTCGAATTTACCCTGAGTTCTGAGGGATCCTTCGCCATCGGCGCGATCGCGAGCGGCCTGTCCGGATATGTCACGGGCTCGGAGGGCGCCGACACGATCGACGTTTCCGCCGCCGACGCCAGTTGGACCGTTTACGGCTCTGACGGCAACGACACGATCACCGGCGGATCAGACGCCGATTTGCTCTCGGGCGATGACGGCAGCGACGTGATCGACGGGGGAGACGGCGCCGACCAGATCGACATCGATGGCAATTATACAGAAGGGACGCTCGATATCGTCCTCGGCGGCGGCGGCGCCGATACGATTGGAGGATCGCTGTCTTATGAGAGCCAGTCGGTGTCGGTCGACGGCGGGGCAGGCGATGACGCCATCACGATCTCAGGCGCTAGTTCGAATGTCACGGTAACAGGCGGCGAAGGGGTCGATACATTCGACGCAAGCGGCTCGTTTTCCGTCGCCTCGTCGCTCGATATCGAATTGGTGAAAGTGGGCTATGTCACTGCTGACGCCGACTTTTTCGATGGCGCGCAGACGCTTGTCGGCGCTGATGGGTATGACAGCGCCAACATTACCCTGAGTTCTGACGGCTCGTTTGCGATCGGTGCGATCGAGAGCGGCCTGTCCGGATATGTCACGGGCTCAGAGGGCGCCGACACGATCGATGTGTCCGCCGCCGACGCCAGTTGGACTGTCTATGGTTCTGCCGGCGACGACACGATCACCGGTGGGGCCGGCGCAGATTTGCTCTCGGGCGATGACGGCAGCGACGTGATCGACGGGGGAGATGGCGACGACCAGATCGACATCGATGGCAATAATACGGAAGGGACGCTCGATATCGTCCTCGGCGGCGGCGGAGCCGATACGATCGGCGGATACCTGTCTTATGAGAGCCAGTCGGTGTCGGTCGACGGCGGGGCGGGCGATGACGTCATCACGATATCCGGCGCCAGTTCCACGGTCACGGTAACAGGCGGCGAAGGTGTCGATACATTTGTCGCCATCGGCTCATTCTCCGCCGCCTCGTCGCTCGATGTTGAAGTGGTGAAAGTGGGCTATGTCACCGCCGACGCCGACTTTTTCGATGACGCGCAGACGCTTGTCGGCGCCGATGGATATGACAGCGTCAACATTACCCTGAGCTCTGACGGCTCGTTTGCGATCGGCGCGATCGCGAGCGGTTTGTCGGGGTATGTCAGCGGCTCGGCTGGCGCGGACACGATCGACGTGTCCGCCGCGGACGCCAGTTGGACCGTCTATGGGTCTGACGGCGATGACACGATCACCGGCGGGGCTGGCGCAGATTTGCTCTCGGGCGATGACGGCAGCGACGTGATCGCTGGCGGCGATGGCGACGATCGCATTTCTATTGATTCAAACTCTTTGCAGACAACCCGCGACACGGCCTTTGGAGGCGAGGGCAACGACACGATTACCGGAGAGGCCTGGGATACCGGACAATCGATGTATGTGGATGGGGGCATAGGCGATGACCTCATCGACATATCGGGATCCGACTCCATGGTCACGCTAATGGGCGGCGACGGCGTAGACACCGCGATTGTCAGCGGTTCATTCGCGTCCGGCTCAACCATGGACGTTGAGATCCTGAAAGTCGATTATATCACCGCCGACGCCGACTTGTTCGACGGCGCGCAGACATTGGTGGGGGCGGATGGGGATGACAGCGTCGACATTACCCTGAGTTCCGAGGGATCTTTCGCGATCGGCTCCATCCAAAGCGGCCTGGCCGGATATGTCGACGCATCCTCGGGCAATGATCTGGTGGATATCTCTGCCGCCGATGTCGGCTGGACTGTCTATGGCAATGGCGGCGACGACACGATATCCGGCGGCGACGGCGACGACTCCATCAGGGGTGGTGAAGACAATGACGACCTGCAGGGTGGCCATGGATCGGACACCTATTATTTCGAATGGGGCGATGGCGTCGACACAATCTTGGAAACCGACGCCGGCGCGGAAAGTTCTGGAGTGAACCTCGACACTGACGCTATCGTGCTCGGATACGGCATTACCGAAGATGATGTCACGATCAGGCAATCGGACGGGGATCTGGTGATCTCGATCGACGGCAGCGACGCCATCGTCATCGATGGCTTCCTGGACGGATTGTCCAACCAGGTCGAAGAGCTACGCTTCGAAGACGGCGCCGTTTGGAACCTTCCCCAGCACGCCGGCATCACGACGGAGGGCGACGACACCGTCTATGGTTCGTCTGCGGACGACACGATCGACGGGCGCGGCGGCAGTGACTTGATTTACGGCGAAGGCGGCAATGACCAGCTTGATGGCGAAGCCGGCAATGACACGGTTTTCGGCGGCTCCGGGAATGACACGCTCGTCCAATCCGCCGGCGACGACGACCTGGATGGCGGCTCCGGCGACGACACCTATGTCTATCTCGACGGAACGGTTGAGATCACCGATTCCTCTGGCGAGGACACGCTCGACCTGTCCGGCGCCGAAGGTCCGGCGGTCATTGATCTTTCCACCGGTGGAACCGTCAATGGAAAGTTGGTCACCCTGGTCGGCGGCAGCGTCGGCGGCTCCACGGGGGGACCGTTGCAGGTCGTGTTCTCGCAGGATCTTACCGGCTCCTTCGGGGACGATTTGCCGATGGTGCTGGATCTCGTGCCGCAGATCATCGATGCGATCAGGGCGTTCGATCCCTCCGCGACCTTCGGCTTGACCTCCTTCATGGACAAGCCCATCGGGTCGTTCGGTGACGAGGGAACCGATTACGCCTATGCGACGAATCTGGCGCTGACGTCTGATATCATCGACTTCCTGCAGGCCTATAACGCGCTCACCCTGGGCGGCGGCGCGGATGGACCAGAATCGCAACTGGAGGCGGCGCTGCAGATCGCTCTGCGGACTTCGGAGATTGGCTGGACGGCGGATGGCGTGAAAATCGCGATTATCCTCACCGACGCGCCGCCTCACGTGGCGGGCGACGGTGCGAGCGAGGGCATCGGCACGCCCAATGACGGCGACACGGTTCTCGACGGAACACCCCCGTCGACGGGAGAAGATTATCCCGGGTTCAGCCAGCTGGCCGATGCGCTGCGGGCCGCGGGCATCACGCCGATCTATGCGGTGACCGATGGTTCCGAAGCCGTCTATCAGCAAATGGTTGAGGATGCAGGCTTCGGCGCCGTGGTGACGTTGAATTCCGACAGCTCCAACATCGTCGAGGTCATCCAGTCATCGGTCGGCTTCGTGACGGGTGTGTCGACCATCGAAAACGTCGTCGGCACCCGCTTCGGCGATCAGATCACCGGGACCGTCATCGACAACAATCTCGATGGCGGCGAGGGGGATGACACCTTGGCCGGCGGCGGCGGCAATGACGAGCTTGTCGGGGGCAAAGGCAATGACGTGATCGACGGCGGCACCGGTGTCGACACCGCCATTTTCTCCGGAACGCGCGCGAATTATCAGATCACCGAAAATGAAGACGGAAGCACGACGATCATCGATCTTCGCGGCGAGGGTTTCGACGGAACCGATCAACTCAACGGCATTGAGATCCTGAAATTTTCCGACGAGACAGAAGGCAGCGCAAGCGCGCCGGAGGATCTCCAGCTGTCGGGCGCGGTGGTTGACGCCGATGCGCGCGCGGGCTCCGTGGTTGGCGTGCTCTCGGCCTATGACGCCGACGGAGATCCTCTGACCTTCACGCTCGAAGGAGACTCCGCCGACATTTTCGAGATCGTCGGCAACGAATTGCGTATCAAGGCCGATATCGACCTCGATCCGACAAGCTCGCCGCCTATCTCCGTCATCATCAAGGCGACCGATCCGACGGGCCTGTCGACGCTCGGTTCGTTCGAGATTGCGGTGGAAGACATCAACTCTCCGCCGGAAAATCTCGCGCTCACCGCCAATGCCGTCGACGAGAACGCCGTCATCGGCACGGTGATCGGGCTGATCTCGGCCAGCGATCACGAAGGCGACGCCATCACCTATTCTCTCTTGGACGACGCTGGCGGGCGCTTCACCATCGTCGGCAACGAATTGCGGGTCGCCGGTCCGATCGACTATGAGTACACCTCGTCTCTCGCGGTTATCGTGGCCGCGACCGACGCTTTGGGCAATGTCACCGAAAAAACCTTCGACATCACCATTGGCGATGTCGACGAACTGCCGTCGACCGGCCAGGCGGCTCTGGTGAACGGGTTGGGCGGCGATTCCGGCTTCGGCGAGAATGCGCTGACGCGCAATGACGACGGCTCGTCTTCCGCCATCGACATTTCCTCCGTCTTCCAGGACGGCATCAATTTCTTCGGGACGCGCTTTGACAGTATTTATGTGAACAACAACGGCAATATCACCTTCAACGGAGGTCTTTCGACCTATACGCCATTCGGTATTGCCGGCTCTTCCATCCCCATCATCGCCGCCTTTTTCTCGGATGTGGACACGCGTAGCGGCAGCGTCACGCCGACGGAGGGAGGAACCAGCGCCGGCTCCAACCTCGTCTGGTATGACATCGACGCGGCCGCCGGCGTGGTGACCATCACATGGGACGATGTCGGCTACTATTCCAACAACACCGACAGTCTCAACGCCTTCCAAATGCAATTGGTCGACACCGGCGATGGTAATTTCTCGGTGATCTTCCGTTACGAGGACGTCAATTGGACCACCGGCGACGCGAGCGGCGGCGTCGACGGACATAGCGGCGCGATCGCCAGCGCCGGCTATTCGGCGGGAGACGGGGTGCATTATGTCGAACTGCCGCAATCGGGCATCGAGGACGACATGCTGGGCCTCGACGACAATGCAGGCAATACCGGCTCGGTCGGCATCTGGCGCTTCGATGTGGTCAATGGCGTCGTCGCGATTGCTCCAGTCGCGACACAGGACGCCGTCGATCTCGCCAATGGCGGCGTCGAACCCATCGTCATCGACGTCCTCGCCAATGACTACGATCCCGACAGCGGCGCGGTAACGCTGGAATCGATCGGATCCGATCCAACCCAGGGCGTTGCGTCCATCGTGGACGGCAAGATTGTCTACACGCATAGCGGAACCGGGTTCTATTCGGATAGCCTGAGCTATGTGGTCCGCGACGATGAAGGGGTGACCACGACGGGTCTCGTGACCATCACCTATAACAATGACGCGCCGTCCTCCGCCGACGCCGACGCCGATATCAGGGCAAACGAAGTCTATTCTTTCTCCAGCGAGGACTTCGCCTTTGTCGACGCCAATGGCAACGCCCTTCAGGGGGTGAAGATTGTCGGTCTTCCGCCGGTGGGCACGCTGCTGCTCAATGGGGTTGCGGTGACGGAAAACCAGGTCGTCCTGGCCGAAGACATTACGGGATTGACGTGGGCCGCTCCTCCGGGGCTTGCGGTGGGAGAGGTCGTTGCGTTCAATTTCGCCGTTGTCGACGACGGTGGATCCGCCTTTGGCGGCAAGGACACGGATGAGACGTCGAACGTCTTCACGTTCAATATCACCGCGAACATCGTGCCGACAGGGGCTGCGACGGCCGTTCTCGCTGCTGGAATCGAGGATCAGGACTACATCGTATCGGCGGCGGATCTGCTGGTTGGCTTCACGGACGCCGACGGCGACACTCTGTCCATCGTCGATCTCGCGGCGTCAAATGGCGCGGATATCGTCGACAATGACGACGGCACGTTCACCATCAAGGCGGCCGCCAACTTCAATGGCGAGCTTGTTCTGACCTATGCCGTCTCCGATAGTTTCGGCGGCGTGGTGAGCGGCAGCCGGAGTGTGGTGATCGGCGCGGTCGATGATGCGCCTGTCCTTGTCAATCCGATCGCGGGCCAGTCGATCGCGGAAGACGGATCCTGGAGCTTCACGGTCCCAGCCGACACGTTCGCCGATATCGACAGCGCCACGCTTTCGCTTGTCGCTTCGCTCGAGGGCGGCGGCGCCTTGCCAGAGTGGCTGTCCTTCGAGGAGGGAACCTTCACGGGCGTCCCGCCGAAAGACTTCAACGGTGAAATCAATCTCGTCGTGACGGCGTCCGACGGCGCATCGTCCGTGTCGACGGGCTTCGTGCTGAGCGTGACTCCGGAAAACGATCTGCCTGTTCTCGTCACAGCCATCGAAGACCAGACGACGACGGCGGGAGCGGCGTGGAGTTTCACCTTGCCCGTCGACGCTTTCGAGGATGTGGATGGCGATGACCTTCTTTATGCCGCAACTTTGGCGGATGGCGGCGAACTGCCGGAATGGCTGAGTTTCGATCCGGAAACGGGTGTCTTCAGCGGCGCTCCCGGCGAAGACGATGTCGGGATCATCTCGGTCATGGTGACGGCGTCTGACGGCTCCTCGTCGGCCTCGGATGTGTTCGACATTGATGTCGCATCGCCGAATACCGCTCCGACGGGCATCGCGCTCAGGGACAGCAAGATTGACGAGGATGCCGAAGGCGGCGATCTCGTCGGCAGGCTGAAGGGCGTGGATCCCGATGATGGCGACTCTTTGAGCTTCAGCATCGTTGGCGGCGCTCGGGAGATGTTCGATATCATCGACGATGAAATCGTCCTTGCCGAAGGAAAATCCCTCGATTTCGAAACGAAGAAATCCTACTCGATCACGGTGCGGGTCACCGACTCCGGTGGCCTGTCCTTCGAAAAGGACTTCACCATCAAGGTGGTCGATGTCGAGGAAGCAATTGTCGGCACGGCGAGGAACGATCGCCTGAGCGGCTTTTCCAGCGATGACATTCTCAGAGGCCTCCGCGGAAACGACATTCTGGAGGGGATGGCTGGAGCGGACGAACTCGACGGCGGCAGTGGCGCCGATACCGCGTCCTATGACAACGCGAAATCCGGCGTGATCGCAAGTCTTACTCGCCCGGGCAAGAACACCGGCGACGCTGAAGGCGACAGCTATATCAGCATCGAAAATTTGTTGGGTTCAAACTTTGCGGACAAGTTGACCGGAGACAAGAACGACAATGAACTCGATGGCGGGAAGGGGAACGACATCCTGACCGGCGGCCGCGGCAGCGATCTGTTCATTTTCGGAGCCAAATATGGGAAGGACATGATCATGGACTTCACAGGCGACGGCGCGAACGGCGACGTCATCGACCTGTCGGATGCGGCCGGGATCACCAGCTTCAAGGATCTGAAGAAAAATCACATCGACAATGTCGGCGACAACCTTCTGATCACGGCGACTGACGGATCCAAGCTGGTGCTCGCCGATATGGAAATCAGGGACTTGGAGAAGAACGACTTCCAGTTCTGAAAACCCGATACGCAGCGCTCTTTCCCCAATCGGGGGGAAGAGCTTCGACATGCGATAAAATAAAGAGATGATGCGTTAAGAGCGAATCTGAAAGATCGCGACGTGCTTTAGGACATCCGGTTCCGGCAGAGGATATAGCCAAACGGCAAAAACCGGTCACGCTGACTCGGCGATGATATCTCGAAATTCAATATCTGAAGAAGTCTGGTGGGTGATGTAGGGTTCGAACCTACGACCCGCTGATTAAGAGTCAGCTGCTCTACCAACTGAGCTAATCACCCGTTCCAGTCGCGCCGTTTGCGCGTCTGACGGGGCGTATAAAGGGGTTGCCCGGGCTTGGCAACCCCTCGACCGTCACAAAACTGAAAAAAATCCACAGGGTTGGACAGGCCTGCAGAAGGATTGAAAAGTCACAGGAAAATCTCTCCCGCCGCCAGCCGTACCGCTTGGCCGCCGATGCGGGCGCGGATCACGCGGCCGCCTTCGGTGTCGATATGTAGATGGATATGCGAGGTCCGGCCCATCTCGACGCCTTGCTCGATGAACAGAGCGTGATGGCCATCGGTGAGACCGTCGAAATGCTGGATGGCGCCGCTCATCGCCGCCACTGCGCCGCCGGTCGCTGGGTCCTCCGTGATGCCCATGTCGGGGGCAAACATGCGGGCGTGGAAGCTGGCGCGATGATCCTCGCCGCCGCGGCAATAGAGATAGCAGGCGCCGGATGGGACCGTCTTCGTCCAGAGTTTCGGGTCGAAGCGCACGGCCGCCGCTGCCGCCAGCCCCGAGACCGGGACCATGACGAAAGGCACGCCGGCGCTCCACAGCGACAGTCGGTGGTTTTCGAAGCCGAGATCGGCGGCGCTCAGGCAAAGCGCGTCGGCGATGGCCTGCCGGTCGAATTCCGCCGGAATTTCTTCCGACAGGCGCGGCAGGTCGAATTCGGCGAAGGACGTCTCGCCCGCCGCGAGGCGGACGGCGGCGCGCACCGGGCCAACCTTTTCCTCCAGCATGCTGACGAGATCGATGCTCGCGCCAGGCGCCTGGCGTTCGGCGAGCGCGATGGCCGCGCCCACGGTGGGGTGGCCGGCGAAGGGCAATTCACGGCCGGGCGTGAAGATGCGCAATTGCGCCGCATGAACGGGATTTTCAGGCGGCAACACAAAGACGGTTTCGGACAGGTTGAACTCGGCGGCGATCGTCTGCATTGCCGCATCGGAGAGGCCGGATCCGTCGAAGACGACGGCGAGCGGATTGCCCTTGAGCTTATCGGCGGTAAAGACGTCGTAGATGGCGTAGGCGCGGGACATGATCATCCTTTCTGATCGAACAGCCAATTCAGCACGAGCGGCATGAAGGCGGGA
Organism: Rhizobium sp. SG_E_25_P2; assembly: GCF_029892285.1. Taxonomy (GTDB): domain Bacteria; phylum Pseudomonadota; class Alphaproteobacteria; order Rhizobiales; family Rhizobiaceae; genus Rhizobium_E. The sequence continues at coordinate 66,435 of NZ_JARXVM010000011.1, read as the reverse complement.
TAGTCGTGGGCGTGTGGATTCGCGTCGCGGATCGCCAGCGCGCAGTCGATTTCGGGTTCGGGATCATCCGCCACATGGGCGGCGATGCGGGCAAGCATCTCATCTGCAGTCATGTCGAAGAAGACGCGGCGAAACACGGTCACCGTGTTGTCCGACTGCACCGCGTAGCTCTGAAGGTCTTGCCTTGCCGCCGCGATGTCGAAACCGGTTTCTTCCAGCACCTCGCGGCGCATATTGAATTCGAGGTCGCAATGGCCGTCGATGACATCGCTCTCATCCATCGAGCCCGCCGCGCAATAGACCCGGCCGGGATTGGCGGTGTGCGCCCCCATGCGGATGGCGATCAGCGCGCCGTCCGACGAGATCGGCAAGGGCAAAGCGAAGAGATGATAGCCGCCCACCGGTCGCGCCAGCCTCCGCCAATGCAGGAATGTAGCGAAAGGCGCGAGATAGGCCTCGCCATCGATATGTCCGTCGGCGAAGGACAGATTGCGCTGAAACACCATGCGGCCATTGAACAAGGCGGGATTGGCCGCCACTTCGCGCGCCCAATTCTCGTCGATCGCCGCCTGGTTCTCCAGAACCCACGGGTGATCCCCGTCATGGACGACGAGGCGATGACCTGCGACCGGAAACACCCGGCCTGCGGACGGAAAGCCGGCGGCTTCGAGACTTTGATGGTTATTCACGGCAGATGAAGCTCCATGACGACGGGGCAATGATCGGACGCCTTCGGCCGGTCCCAGCCGATACGCGGATAGCGGTCGACCTCCTGTCCAGGCGGAAAAGGGGTGCGAAAAGGTTGACCGGCTCTGACGATGTCGGGCGCACCCTTCGAATTGGCCGCCGACAGCGCCTGCGAAAGCCAGATGTAATCGAGTTGGCAGAGATGCCGCTCCTCAAGCCCGCGGGCGTGAAACAGGGTCCAGCGGTCATCAACGGGCCGGCGGGCCACCGCGTTTTCCGCAAAACCGTCGCTGCTGAACACATCGAGCGCGCTTTCGTCCTCGTCCTTTGGCGTGAAGGAAAAGCCCGTGCGACGGTTGCCGTCGATCAGCAGCCTCTCCTGGTAATCGTTCATGTCGCCGCAAATGACGAAATTGCGGTGCGCGACGCCGTCGCCGAAGCGCGTTTCGATAATGCGCCGGACGGCGCGAGCCTCGGCGCGGCGCAGCGCCATGGTCGCGGTGCGGCCGTCCATGCCGTCGCGCGGACTGGTCATGGATTTGAAATGGCACACGAAGAGCGTCAACCGTTTGCCGCCGATCCGGACATCTAGCTCCAGGCAGTCGCGCCGGAAGATGCGGTCGTCGGGCTTTTCCGTCGCAGTCAGCGCCTCCTCATAGAGGCCGAAGTCGCGGAAGGTCACTTCGGCGTGGCTGCGAATGTCGATGAATTCGATCGGCGCGCCGTCGCGGGTTCGCTCTCGCATCATCACCGCCACCTCGATGCCGCGGCTGTCATTGCCCTTGATCAGATATTTCTGACGGTAGCCTTCCCCGACCATCTTGTAGAGATAGCCATATTCGAAGGCGTTGAGCGCATCGAGGCTTTCGACCTCCTGCAGGCAGAGAATGTCGGCGTCCGCGTCGGCAATGGCGAGCGCAGACATTTGCCTTGTGTCGTCGGTCGACGAGACCATGCGCGCTTGTTCCAGCCGCTGGTAATCCGCTTCCGAATCGATGGTAAACAGTCTGAGGGCGCGATCCTGGCGGAGTTGGTTGCGAAAGCCGGTGAAATCGAAGCGATTCAATAGATTTTCGATGTTGAAAGTCCCGATCCGAACGGCCATCACTGTCTCCGTTGACGCTTGGTCACGCTAGCACGGGCCCGGAGCCCAAGGCAAACCGGCAGCCGCATCGCGCCGTCTGCAAACCAAATTTGGGTGCAGCTCAAATCGCGATTGATGGTCTTGCACGGGGCGTGGTTAAGTGCGCGCCGAGCGCGGGCGAGCCCGCATCACAGACGGAAACCAAGGGGAGTTCTCCGCAATGAAAAAGATCCTGTTTGCCTGCGCCATCGCGTCGGGCTTGATGACGTCGCCGGTCGCGGCGTTCGCCGACGACCTGTTTGGCGCCATCGCCTATTCGGGCTCAACCGGCTCGTTTGGCTGGAGCACGGGCTTCAACTCCCGCCGCGCCGCCGAACGCGAGGCGCTTGGCAATTGCGCCGACCGCGCCAATGATTGCGAAGTCGCCACATATTTCAAGAATGCCTGCGGTTCGCTTGCGGCGGGATCGAATGGCGGCTGGGGCGCCAATTGGGGCGATCACATGGGTGAAGCCGAACGCAAGGCGATGAAGATCTGCAAGCAGAACGACAGCGGTTGCTCGGTCATCGTCACCAAATGCGCAGACGATTGATCTAGGCGTCGCCATTCGCAACGTCTCGCCCGCCGGCCATGTCGGCGGGCTTTTTGTTATGGATGGCCGCGCCTTTGACGCCCTGCATGGCAAAGTGTCTTGCGCCTTCTGCGGAGCCATGTACCGTCTCTGCAACAGGGCGGTTTTTTTCTAATTCGCGCCTTACATTCGGCTGGAATGAAACTATGTCTGCTAAGCGATTTGGCGCCCTTCGTGTTTGGACCCATGGACCAACAGTGGCGGGCGGCTGTCGGACAAGCGAGAGGGCATGCATGCAATGACGACAGCACAGGATAACCAGGGCGCCGCACAACACCACCGGCCCGACCCGTCCGAAGGCGTCTGGCCATTGGCGCGCAATCCAGTGCTGGATTGGCTCGTGAGTGAAACACGGAGCGAGCGGTTTCTGGACAATCTGTTCCGCGACATGTGTGTGCGGTTGAACGCGGCCGGAATGATGATCGGCCGCGCCACCATTCATTTGAGGGTGCATCACCCGCAATGGCTGGGCGCGCGCATTCTCTGGCGGCGCGGCATGGAGGAAGCCGAGATCGATACATTCGATTACGGCATCGAAGAGACGCCGCAATTCCAGCGCAGCCCGGCGCGGCTGCTTTATAGCGGCGTGAATGAGGTGCGGCAGATCCTCGGCGATCCCGCGCTGGAAGAGTATTTTCCGCTCTATGGCGATCTCTTTCGCCAGGGGCTGACTGAATATCTCGCCTGGCCGCTCGAATACACGCTCGACAAGAAGCATATCATCACATTCTCCAGCGATCGGCCCGGCGGCTTTGAGCCGTGGGAGATCGTCGCGCTCAGGGATATCCTGCCCATCTTCGCGCTGGCGTCGGAAGTGCGGGTGAAGAACCGCATGGCGCGCACGCTGCTCGAAACCTATGTCGGCCCGCATGCCAGCGAACAGATCCTCGCCGGCGCCTCCACGCGCGGCAGCGGCGCGACGATCGAGGCCGCGATCATGATCTGCGATCTCCGCGATTTCACCTCGCTGTCGGACCTGTGGCCGCGTGACGACGTCATCGACATGCTGAACGCCTATTTCGACGCGCTGTCGGAACCGATCGAGCATCAGGGCGGCGAGATCCTGAAATTCATGGGCGACGGGCTTCTGGCTATATTTCCGCTGTCAGACCCTCAGGCCTGCGCAAAACTTCTGCTGGCCATCCGCCATACGAGCCGGCGCATGGAAGCGTTGAACCGTGAGCATGAGCAGCGGGGATTGCCCAATCTCCGCTTTGGCACGGGCGTTCATATCGGCGACGTGATGTATGGCAATATCGGTTCGCGGCGCCGGCTTGATTTCACCGCGATCGGCCCGGTCGTCAATATCGCGTCGAGGCTGGAAACTCTGACCAAGGATCTCGGCCGCAGCGTTCTGCTGTCGGGCGATTTCGTCGAGCGCGCCGGCTGCCAGGACGAGGTCGACGGCGTCGGCCTCCATGTCCTGAAGGGCCTCGGCCATCCCGTCGACGTCTACGCCTTGCGCTGAAATGGTAGTCAGGGGGCGGGCATCAGCGTCTTTGTCCGCCCTGACAGCCAGTAACCGAAAAGGCCGATCCATTCATGGGCGGCGAGATCGAGATTGGTCAGCCCGACTGCGGTTGAGCGCGGGCGGTTGAGCGGATGCGCCAGTCCCCGGGTGCGGTAATCGACGGGGTAGGGGATGAAATTGAGCCCCTGTTCACGAAACACCGCCACCGAACGCGGCATATGCGAGGCAGAGGTCAAGAGCAGCCAGCGCTCGCCGGATTTCGGCGTGATCGCCTTTCTGGTTTCGACAGCGTTTTCGAAGGTGGTGCGTGAATTCTCCTCCATCTCGATCCGCTCGGGGGCGACGCCCATGCCGATCAGCGCCTGCCGGGCAAAGGAGGATTCGCTGACGCGGCCCTTGTCGGTGTCCGAACTCCAGCCGCCGGAAAGAAAAACGCGCATGGTCGGGAAGCGATTGGCGAGCGCCGCCGTCTCGGTCACCCGTTCGGCGGCGTCGTTGAGGATCACCTGGCCTCGCTCCATCGACAGATGCAGGTCGACAGCGCCGCCGAGCATCACCACGCCGGTCGGCGGCTCCGTGAGATCTGGAACCGGGAAGCGATCCTCCAGCACGGCGACCGGCAGATTGCCCAGCGGGGTGAAGCCGGCGGCGATCGGTATGGCGAGCGCCAGCGCCGCCGCCATGACGCCGAGCCTGCGCCAGCGAAACAACAGCAACAGCGCCGCGAGAGCGCCGAGCGCGACCATGATGTTGGACGGCAGGATCAGCGTGTCGACGAGCTTGGACAGAAAGAAGAACATGTCGGCTCCTGATGGGCGGGCGGGCGGCTGTGATGCGCAGACCCTATAAGCAAATCCTTTCGAAATCGAAAGGCCGGGTCTTCAGTCGCGACGGCGGTTCATCAGCAGAGCGAGCATGGGCGCGCCGATCATCGCCGACACCAGGCCCGCCGGAATCTGATAGGGGAAGGCGAGCATGCGGCCGCACCAATCCGCCAGCGCCATCAGGGCGGCGCCGATCAGCGCTGCGCCAAGCGTCTGGGCGCCGGCGTGGCGAAGGCCGGCCTCGCGGGCGAGATGCGGCGCCATCAGCCCGATGAAACTCATCGGTCCGACCGTCAGCGTTGCGGCGGCGGTGAGCAGCCCCGCGAGCGCGTAGAGCGCCAGGCGGATCTTCGGCAAAGCAAGACCCAGCGCCTGCGCCGGCGCCGGGCCGAGCGGCAGGATCTGCAGCCAACGCCGCGTCATGGTCGCCAACGCAACGAGGACGAACATTGCGGCGAGCGAGATCACGGCGGTCTCGACGTCGACGGCATAGGTCGAGCCGCTCATCCAGCGCATCAGCGCCATGCCGCGCGGATCGCCCATCGCGCTCATGGCGCCGGACAGGGCGTCCGCCATGGCGCTGATCGCCACGCCGGTCAGCAAGACTCGCTCGGCGGCGAAGCCCGATCTGCGCCCCATGGCGAGGATGCCCAGGAGCACGAGACCCGCGCCGAGGCCGGCAAAGCCAAGCTGCAGCGCCAAGACGGGGGTGGCGACGATGAACAGTGACAGCGCCATGCCCATGGTCGCGCCGGCGCTGACGCCCAGCACTTCGGGGCTCGCCATCTCGTTGCCGGTCAGGCGTTGCAGGATGACGCCCGCGACCGCGAGCATCGCGCCCGCGCCGAGCGCGGCGAGGGCGCGGGGGCCGCGATAGGGCATCACATCGAAAAGCGCCTGGCCGACGGACAGTTCGAAGCTGCCGTCCAGACCCCTGCCGACTAGCAGGGCAACGACGATGATCAGGATCGCCATGAGGATAGCCAGAATAGGCGCCCAGGCGGGCGTCGACCGCTCGGCCGCCACCGGAGCGGCGCTGGCGCGAAAACGCGTCTTCAGCCGTGGCAACAGGATGAGCAGCAGCGGTGAGCCGAAGACCGCGGTCACGGCGCCGGTCGGCAGCGAATCCGAGAGATCGCCGAGCAGCGCCACCAGCGCCGCGTCAGTCACCGTCAGCAGAGCCGCGCCGATCAGGCTCGACCAGATGAACAGCGACAGCGGCCGCCGCGCGCCGCTGATGCGGGCAAGGAGCGGCGCCACGAGACCGATAAAGCCGATGACGCCGACGGCGGCGGTGGCGACAGCGGCGAGCGTCACGGCGATGGCGACCGCTGCGAACCGGGCGTAGCGCACTGAAAGGCCTCGGCCGGCGGCGCCGTCCTCACCGAGATCGAGCAGACCGAGCGGACGGACTGCCAGAAAGGCGAGCGCCGAAAGCGCGGCGAGTTTCGGCGCCAGCGCGAGCGGTACCGTCCAACTTTGCTGTGACAGCGAGCCCGCGCCCCAGACATACAGGCCGACCAGATAGCGATCGTTCATCAGAATCAGGATGGCCGACAAAGCGCCGCACCACAGGCTGATCACCATGCCCGACAGCACCAGCGAGAAGGGGGTGAGGCCGCGTCGGGCGCCGATCAGGAAGACGAGGCCTGCGGCGATAGCGCTGCCGGCGAGCGCAATTCCGTCGCGACCAAGGGAGAGGAGCGCGGGCGCATAGAGCATTGCTGCGGCGAGCGCCAATTGCGCGCCGGCGGCGATGCCGAGCGTGGTGGGCGAGGCAAGCGGATTGCGCAGCGCCTGCTGCAGGATCGCGCCGGACAGCGACAGCGCCGCCCCGACCATCAGCGCCGTCGCGATGCGCGGCAAGGCGGCGTTCAGGAACACGAGTTTCGCCATCTCGTAGCCGGCGGCGGACGGATCGAGCGCGAAAAACCTGTCGATCCTGGCAGAGATCAGCAGACCTGCGAGGAGCGTCAGCCCGAGGGTCAGAGCGAGCGGGCTGCGGCGCGGATCCAAAAGGGAAAGGGTCATGAGCGTGCCTCGATCGCCGATGTCAGCAGGTCCGCGAAGCGGGTGGCCTCGGTCACCATGCCATAAGCGAGCGCCGGCGGCAGAATGGACAGGCGACCCGTGCGGTTGAAGGGCAAGGCCTGCCAGATCGGGCTCTGACCGATCTTGGCCATGACGTCGCGCGGCGTGGGTTCGAAGAGAATGGCGTGGGTGGAGTCGCCGGCAGCCGCGCCGAGGCCTTCAAGTCCGGTCATGGCGAAACCCCAGTAATTGCAGGGCGATGTCCAGGCGTTCTTGACGCCCAGGCGGTCGAGCGCGCCCTGATACAGCCCCGGCGCGCCATAGACATAAGCGTGGCGGTCGTCGATCAGGTAGAACAGCAACAGATCGCGTTCGGGCAACCGGGCCAGGCGGCTGCGGCAATCGGCGAATAGCTGGTCGGACCGGTCGAGATAGGCCGAAATCGCTGCGGATGCGCCGAGATAATCTCCCATCCGCCGTGTTTCGGCGATCGCCTTGGGCAGCACCGGCTCGCCCGAACCATCGAAGACGGAAATCCGCAGGCATGGCGCGATGTCCTTGAGCTTTGGCAGCAACGCGTCGAGATACGGCGTGGTGATGATGAGATCGGGTTTCAGCGCCGCCAGCAGTTCGAAATTCACCTCCCAGGCGCTGCCGAGATTGACGACGCCGGCCGGCAAAGCGGGCGCGCCCATCCATTTGTCCCAGTCGGCGGCTTCGGCGACGGCTGCCAGCGCGCCGCCCGTCTCGATCAGCGTCGCGGCGACGGCGTAGTCGAGCGTGGCGATGCGGCGGAAGCGCGGCGCTTCGGCGCGGGCGGACAGAGCGAGGGGGACGACAGCCAGGCTGGCGATCACCGCGCGGCGGCTGAGGGGGAGGCGATCAGGAAACATAGGCAAGCGGAATGTCGAGGGCGGGATGCGGCATCACCGTCATGTCGACGCCGTAGATCATGCGCAGCGTTTCATCGGTCATGATGGCGCGCGCCGGACCGGAGGCGACCAGCTGGCCGCCCTTCAGGGCGTGGATGTCGTCGGCGAAACGGGCGGCCATGTTGACGTCGTGCAGGACGATGATCACCGACAGCGACTTTTCGCGCGACAGGCGGCGGATCAAGGCGAGAAGTTCGAGCTGGTGGGCGATGTCGAGCGCCGAGGTCGGCTCGTCCAAGAGCAGGCAGCGGCTGTCCTGCGCCATCAGCATGGCGATCCAGGCGCGTTGGCGCTCGCCGCCCGACAGGGTTTCTACCAGGCGGTCGCGCATGGACGCCGTATGGGTGATTTCTAGCGCCTCTTCGACCATGGCGCGGTCGAGCGCCGTGAAACGGCCGAGCGCGCCATGCCAGGGGTAGCGGCCGGCTGCGGCCAGTTCGGCTACCGTCATGCCTGCCGCCGTCGTCAGGTCCTGCGGCAGATAGGCGACCTCGCGGGCGAAGCGACGGGCGCCGAAGGCGGCGACAGGTTCGCCGGAAAACAGGATGTCGCCGCCAGACGGTGCGATCTGCCGCGCCAGAAGCTTGAGTAGCGTGGATTTCCCCGATCCGTTATGGCCGATCAGCGCCGAAACGCAGCCGCTCTTGAAGGCGATCGACACGTCGTCAAGCAGCATCCGGTCGGCGACCTTGAAACTCAGTCCGCGTGTGGAGAAGACCGGCTGTGTGTCAGACATCTCAGTTCCTTTCGCGTCACCCCGGTATCCGGGCGCCCTGTCGCGTCATCTGCGTTGAAACGCCGCTATATAATATGATAGGTTAAGTCAAGTTAACTCGCGGACGCGCCCCGCGCCACGCATGGACAAGGTTTCGCGTCTCGATGAATTTCGTTCCCCGCATGACCAATCGCATCGGCGGCTATACGGTGGAACGCTATTTCCAGCGGCGCTACTGGAACGGCATGGCCGCCGATCTCTGGGATGTGACCTGCGCGCCCGGCGCGGGCGGCTTCTACAGCGCTCGCGATCCGCGCCTGTTCGTGGCGCTGTCCGCCGATGGCGCCAGCGACGCCCGGTTTGAGATGCGCGAAATCGGCGGACGGAGCCGGGGGCTCAGCGTCGCCCCTTTCATCTCCTTTATTCCGGCCGGCATGGACATCGAAGCCTATTCGCATGGCGTCCGTTCCGTCCGGCATCTGGATCTGCATTTCGACGCGGAGACGCTGGAACGACGCTTCGGCGAGGATTTTTCGCCGGCGGCTTTCGAACAGCCTCGGCTTATGGTGTCCGAGCCGAGGCTGTTTGCTCTGGCGGAGCTTCTGGCGCGCGAATGCGTGTCCGAAGAACCGTTGCATGATCTCTATGGCGATGGGCTGGCGCTTGCTCTGCTGGTCGCCGTGATGAAGGTGCCGGTCTCGCAACGGCGCATGCGCAGCAAACTCGCGCAATGGCAATTGCGTCAGGTGACGGATTTCATCGAGGACAACTGCCTGCGCACCATCCGGCTTGATGAACTTGCGGCCATCGCCGGCCTGTCGGCCTGTTATTTCAGCCACGCCTTCAAAGCGTCTACCGGTCTGCCGCCGCATCAATGGCAGATGCGGGCGCGAATCCGTCGCGTCAAGACGAGACTGACCGAAACGCGCCAGCCGCTCGCGGAAATCGCTGCGGAAATGGGTTTTTCGGACGCCGCGCATCTGACCCGAATGTTCCGGCGTCATGTCGGATCGCCGCCATCGGTTTGGCGCCGGGATCGGCCTGATTGAGTGACGCCCACGTCAATCCTGGTGATTTTGAACAAAAACGTTCAAGCCCGCAAAAGAACGGTCAAGCAGCGCGCGAAAAGCTGACTTATACAGTCATCTTATCATCAAGCGTGAAGCAGGCGCGTGAGCGCTCGCAAAGGGGACAAGCATGACACAGATGAAGAGAGGGGCGAGCCGTGCGGCGTGGCTCGCGGCGGGCGTCGCGGCGATCGCGCTTGCGGCGGCACACGGCGCGGCCGCCCAGGAGGCCACCCAGCTCAAGAAGATCGTCGTCGAGACGGACGAGAAGGCCGCGGCGAATGGGCCGGTGAAGGGCTATGCGGCGGAAGCGACCGAGGCGGGCGCCAAGATGGCGATGCCGATCGCCCGCGTGCCGCAATCGGTGAGCGTGATCGGTCGCGAGGAGATCGAGGATCGCGCCGTGTCCGGCAAGATCGACGAGGCGCTGCGCTATGCGTCAGGCGTCACCGCCCAGCCGTTCGGCAGCGATCCCGACACCGACTGGGTCTATATCCGCGGCTTCGACGCCACCCAGACCGGCGGCTATCTCGATGGCCTCAATCTCCAGAGCTATGGCTTCGGGGGCTTCCAGATCGATTCCTATTTTCTTGACCGGATCACGGTGCTCAAGGGGCCGTCCTCGGCGCTCTATGGCGGCGGCAGCCCGGGCGGCATCGTCGACATGACCCGCAAGACGCCGACCGACCAGCCGCTTCTCTCCACCGAAGCCGGCGTCAACAATTTCGGCAATGGCTATGTCGGCTTCGACGCGTCCAACGCAATCAAGGACAGCGCCTTCAGCTATCGCCTGACCGCCAAGGTTTCGGGCGGCAATTACCAGACCGATTACGGCAACGACCTGCGCAGCGCGGTCATGCCGCAACTGACCTGGAGCCCCGACGACGCCACCAAGCTCAACGTCTTCGCCTATTACTCCACGCTCGACCAGCGCCATGGCGCCGGCAGCTTCCTGCCCTATTACGGCACTGTGAAGAACGCGCCCTTCGGCAAGGTCGATCCGGACAACTATTACGGCGAACCCGATCTCGACGAGGGAACGACGCGGCAGACCATGATCGGCTACAGTTTCGAGCACGAACTGGAAAGCGGCGTCACGCTCAAGCAGACGCTGCGCTACGGCCATGTGAAGAAATACGAAAACGCGCCCTACACCTATGGCTGCTATGACGCTGTCACCTATTTCAGCGATTGCTCGTCGGCGGATGCGGCCAATGCCGAATTCTACCGCATCGGCTTTGAGCATCACACCAGCGTCGACGCCTTCAATGTCGACACCCATGCCGAGGGTTCTTTCGATACCGGCCCCGTCAGCCATGATCTGATGGTCGGGATCGATTATCGCTATTTCGGCATCGACCAGGTGCAGGCCTCGGGCTATGCGGCGCCAATCAGCGTGCTCGATCCCGAATATGGCGCCGACATCGTCACAACGCCTTACCTGATCCAGGATCTGGTGCAGCAGCAGGTGGGGCTCTACGCCCAGAACCAGATGCGTTTTGGCGCCGGCTGGGTGGCCACACTCAACGGTCGCTATGACTTCGTGCATACGGATTCCGATTATGACCTCGGCGGAACGGACTATGTCGCCGACAACAAGGCGCTCAGCGGTCGTGCCGGCCTCGCCTATGAATTCGCCAATGGCGTCACGCCTTATGTCAGCGCCTCGACCTTCTTCGATCCGGTGATTGGCACGACCGCGAGCGGCGAGGGGCTTGATCCTGAGGAGGGCTACCAGCTTGAGGCGGGCGTCAAATACCGCCCCGATTTCATCGACGGCGTGTTCACCGCCTCCGTCTTCCAGATCGTCAAGCAGAACTGGACGCTCACAAACCCCACGACTTACGCCAGCGAACAGATCGGCGAAGTGAAATCCCGGGGGATCGAGTTGGAGGCCAAGGTCGATCTGACCGAGCAATGGCGCGCGGTGGCCGGCTTCACCTATCTCGACATGGAGATCACCCAGCACAATGTGGCGTCCTATGTCGGCAATTCGCCCTATCTGATCCCGGATGTCTCCGCTTCGGCCTGGCTCGATTACAAGCTGCCGGTCGGCATGCTGGACGGCGTCAGCATCGGCGGCGGCCTGCGCTATCAGGGCAAGAGCTGGGCGGATATGGAAAACACGCTGCGGGTTCCGGGCGCCGTGGTGGCCGACGCCGCCATTCGCTACCAGAAAGACAATCTCGGCGTTTCGCTGACGGCGGCCAACCTGTTCGACAAGGAGTATGTCACGGGTTGCCAGGGAACGCTGGTCTGCTCCTATGGCGCGGGCCGCACTGTGATGCTGAAGATCAACAAGCTCTGGTGATGGGCAGGCAATAGGGCATAGAGCTGATAGGGCAAGGCCGGCGGATCGACGATCCGCCGGCCTTTTGCGGGGTGCAACGCTTGCGGCTCAGGGGCCGTCCATCTCAGCGGCGGCCGGCAGCAGCTGGGCGTCGTTGGCCTGTTTGGCCTCGTAGACCCATTCCCGCCAGATCGAAACCAGCAGCGCCATCAGCACCGGGCCAACGAACAGACCGAGAAAGCCCATGGTCTTGACGCCGCCGATCAGGCCGAAAAAGGTCGGCAGGAACGGCAGCTTGATCGGGCCGCCCACCAGCTTGGGCCTAAGCGTCTTGTCGACGATGAACAGTTCCACCGAACCCCAGGTGATCAGCGCCACGCCGGCCATGAAGTTACCGCTGGCGGCGAGATAGATCGACACCAGCGTGAAGGATAGCGGCGCGCCGCCGGGAATGAGCGCCATGACGCCGGTAATGATGCCAAGGGTGACGGGAGAGGGCACGCCGGCCAGCCAATAAGCGACCCCGAGCACGATGCCTTCGCCGATGGCGATGATGGTCATGCCCGAGACGGTGGAGCTGATCGTCAGCGGCACGATGCGTGACACCCGCCGCCAGCGCCCGGGCAGCACCTGCTCGCCGAGCTGATCGAGTTGGGCGACGAGATGTTCGCCATCGCGATACACGAACAGCAGCGTGATCAGCATGAACAACAGGCTGAGCATCTTCTGGAAAGCGGTGGCGCCGACCACCAGCACGCCCTGGCCGATATTGCCGATATTGGCGCCCGAAACCACCTGCACCAATTCGCCGAAGCCTCCGGGCTTGCCGAAATGGGTTGTCCATTGTTCGCTGAGGACGTCGCCGACCAGCGGCACCTGCATCAGCCAGGCGGGAGCCGGAGCGCCAGCGGCGTTGGCCGCCACGGCCCATGCCGTCCAGACCTTGATTTCCTTGACGGCGGCGATGATGGCGATCGACAGCGGCGCCACGATCACCAGGAGGACCAAAGCGAGCGCGATCGAGGCGGCCACCGTCCGCCGCCCGTTCACCGTGGCGAGCAGCCGTTTGTAGATCGGCCAGGTGGCGAAGCCGATCACCAGCGCCGCCAGCACCGGCACGACGAAACCATAGAAGAAATAAACCCCGGCGATCAGCACGAACAGCAAGAGCCAGCGCGCCGCCGATGTCGGCCCCACCAGCGCCGAGCGCCGCTGCGTCCGCTGCGCCGGCTCCGCCAAAGGCGTGATCTGGGCTGGGTCTGTGATGATCGCCATGTCTTTTATCTCGCAAGCGCCGTTATCCGCGCGATTCGCTAGCCCAAGGCCGGGCCATAGGGAAGCGTCTTAATAGTCGTGATTGATGAAAATATTGCGGTGGACCGAATTAGGTGAAGATTGAGGAACTTTCGAGGCTGACCGTGGGGTTGGGGCGCTACGTCTCACAGGAAGTTTTCATGCATGAGTTCACTATCACCACATTGCTCCGCATCATCGTTGGCGGCCTCAATTGTCTGCTCGTCGGTCTGTCGGCGCTTTGGCAGATTGTTCCGTTCTTCCGCTCGCTGTCGACGAGCGAAACCAGGGCCAAGGCAAATCTCCGATAAGCCTGGGCAGGATCGGCGATCAAGCCACCTTCGGAGCCGTGTCCAGAAGGGGTAGATAACGGGCGACGATCTCGGAGGCCGGCACCGGTTTTGAGAAATGATAGCCCTGCAATTCGTCGCAACCTGACATTTTTGCGAAGGCGGCCTGTGTCTCCGTTTCGATCCCCTCGGCTGTCACCGCCACTTTCAACGCATTGGCGAGCGAAATTGTCGCTTGCAGCACGGCGCTTGCATTTTCATCCGCATCCAGCGCGATCACCAGCGAACGGTCGATCTTCAGCCTGTCGAAGCCGAATTCCCGAAGCGCGCCGATGCTGGCGTAACCGCAGCCGAAATCGTCGAGCGCAATCTTGACGCCCATCGCCTTGAATTCGTCGAAGGTCTTGTGCGCCTGTGCCGGATCTGAAATCAGCACGCCTTCGGTCACTTCGATCGTCAGCCGGTTGGGAGAGAACCGGCGCCGTTGCATCAATTCGGCGAGATTTGTCACCAGGAAGGGATTTTTGAGCTGGATCGGGGAGATGTTCAGCGCAAGCCGCGTATCGCCCCACTCGGCCGCAGCCTGGAAGGCGAGTTCAGCGATGCGAAGACCGAGTTGGTCGATGAGGCCGGAGCGTTCGGCGGCCGGAATGAAGAGATCAGGCGCAATCACGCTGCCATCGGGCTTTTTCCACCGAGCCAGCGCCTCGACGCCGCCCAGAGCGCCGTTGCGCGCGCAGATCAGCGGCTGGAAAGCCACGTCGATTTCGTTATTGGCCAGTCCCTGGCGCAGGTCTTGCTCCATGTCGCGTTGCCGGAGGGCGTCCTGGTCCAGCCCGGGCTCGTAGGCGATATTGACGCCGCGCCCCCGTTCCTTGGCGCGGTAGAGCGCAAGGTCGGCGCGGCGCAGCAATTCGTGAATGTCCGCAGTCTGCGGATCGGTCGACGCCACGCCGACGCTCGCGCCCACTTTCACCACGCGCCCATCAATGTCGAAATGCGTCGAGAATGCATGTTGTATGGTCGCGCCGATCTCGCCTTCGCCTTCGGACAGGACCGCGAATTCGTCGCCGCCAAGACGGGCGATGGCTGCGTCTTCGGGAAGGCCGAGCAAGAGCCGGCGCGCAGCGTCCTTGATCAACTGGTCTCCGACCGGATGCCCCCAGATGTCGTTGACGGCCTTGAAGCCGTCGAGATCGACCAGATGCAGGGTCAGCCCCCGCCGCTCCAGCGTCGCGAACTCTTCTTCGGCGCGCTGATATAGACCTGCTCGATTGAGAAGTCCGGTCAGAGGGTCATGGGCCGCCTGCCACGCCAGGGACTTTTCCCTTTGGCGGGAGTCGCGCAGCAGCAGGCCGGCCACGGCGACGATCGCCGCGACGATCGCGACGAAGATGCCCGCGGCGATCGACAACATATGCTCGACCTTCTGATAACTCGCGGTTCCCGGTTTCTGGCTTGGCCAGACGAAATAGGCGATGTGTTCGCCGCTGACATTGCGCAGCGCGATAGAGAGATTGTCCTTGGCGGGCGTATTGCTGAGGGTGAGGCCCCGAATGTTGAAGGTGCCGCGGACATCGCCGATCATTTCCGGCGTCATGTGCTTTGCAAAAAGCAGCATATGCGATCGGCTATTGGATCGGTCCGGATCGAAAGCGCCGGGCTGGATGGGCGCCGCGCCGACCACGGCGACGCCCAGCCGCGTGCGGATGAAGCCGACGGCCAAATTATCGCGATCCAGCATGGGTTCCCGGGCTTTGCCGAGCAGTGTGGGCAGGGATGAATCGAAGAACTGGTCGACCTGAGAGATTTCAACCCCGTTGTGATAGGCGATGATCGCGCGGTTCGAACCGTCATAGACAATGGCGGTGTCGTAGAGAGGATAGTCCGCTGTGGTCGAGGCCCAGTTGTCGTAGATCCATTGCTCTGCCTCGGGCGACTGCGTGATCGCATACGCGTCGTCCCAGAAGGCGTTGTCGCGCAGCGTCGCGGAAAGGCGCGCCCGGATTGACTTCGACGCCCCCTGCGCGGCCGTCACCGCGCGCGCGTCATCGATTCGATCAGCATTGTGATAGATCGATGTGACGGATTGGGCCACGAGGGCAGCAAGGGTCGCGCTGAGCGCCACGAGAAGAAGACCGACAACCACAACCATGCCGGCATGGCTCAAGCCTTTTCTCGTATTGGGCCAAACTCGCATGTCGTCTCCGGGATTCCGCCGTTGGCACGGTTCTGCTTATTCGCTGTATATTACCACTTCCGAAAGATAATTCACCGTTAATATACTCTGGAAATTCAGGGGTTTTTGCGTGAGCGCGCCCATATGCTGAAAATTGTTTTGCGCTGCGGCGCAACTCGATCGGTGCGAATGCGTTGTGCCTCCGCCGGCAGCCTGTTTGCAACGCGTCTTCCCGCGATTCGAGCAACCCCGCCGACATTATTGCAATATGCGACTGGAGTTTCGTGATGAGTGGGTTCAATGGCGGTCTGAAGGGGCTGCGTGTGATGGTTCTGGAAGATGACGTTCTCATCGCCATGGACATGGAGGATTTCCTGCTTGGGCAAGGTTGCGAAGTCGTAGGTCCGCTCTCCAACGTCGAAGCGGCGCTCGAACAGGTCGATACGGCCCAACTCGACGGCGCTGTGGTTGATCTCAATCTGCGCGGCGAACTCTCCGTTCCGGTCATCGAAGCGCTCAAGTCTCGCGGTGTGCCGGTCGTGGTCTGCAGCGGCTATGCCGAACTGACAGGCGTCCAGGAGATGCTGAAAGACGTCCCGATGGTGCCGAAGCCCTGCGACTTCAACGCTCTGTCCCGCATCCTCGCCGAACGGTTCACGACGACGTCAGCCCCTCAGTCAGCGGAAAGCTGAGCAGGCAGCGCAGTCCGGAGCGGGCGAACTCCATCGAGGCTCGTCCTTCCAGTTCATATTCGATCATGCTGCGGATCAGCTTCGAGCCCAATCCGCCCTGTCCTGGCGCTGTGATCGCCGGTCCTCCGGACTCGATCCAGCTGAATTGCACGAGCGGCGCATCGTCCTGCCGCGGCTCCATCCGCCAGCAGACGTCCACCCGACCGTTCGGCGTCGACAGAGAGCCATATCTGGCGGCATTGGCGATCAATTCATGGAAGACCATGGCCAGCGACAGTGCGATCCGCGGGCTGATGCGGACATTCGGGGCGTTTTCTACACAGATCCGACCTTGCAGTCCGCCGAAACTGGCGGAGGCGCGGTCGAGCACGGCATGCAGCGCCGTTTCGTTCCAGTTGTTTTCGAACAGGAGGGCGTGACCATCCGCCAACGCGGTGACGCGGGCGCTCAAGCTGTGCTCGAAGTCCTGCACGGTCTTCGCTGTTTTCGCCGTGCGGCGGATCAGCGACAGCATCACCGCCATGTTGTTCTTCACGCGATGGCTGAGTTCCCGGACGAGTATTTCGCGCTGATGTTCCGCCCGGCGACGCCGATGACGCTCATGAGCTTCCGAAAGCGCTCGCTCGACGGCGGATGGCAGCCTGTTCAGCCGTTGCTTGAGGACATAATCGGTGGCCCCGCGTCGGAAGGCGTCGATGGCGGCGTCTTCGCCGAGCACGCCGGAGACGAAGATGAACGGCGTTTCAGGAGCATGTTCGACGACGATGTCGAGCGCGGCCATGCCGTCGAAATCGGGCAGCGAAAAGTCTGATAATACGAGGTCGTATTTGTCCTGCGCCAACGCTTCGAGAAAAGCCTGCTTGCCGGTGGCGATCACCAGTCGCGGACGCGGTTCGAGCCGATCGATCTGCTCGGAAATCAATTCCGCGTCGATGACGCTGTCTTCCAGCAGCAGCAGGCAGGGGGTCGCGACGTGTGTCTCAGTCATGACGGCGATTTCCTGGTGGGGGTTCGTTGAGCAGAGCCCAGAAGACGCCGAGATCCTGGATCGCCTTGAAGAACTCCGTGAACTCCACCGGCTTCACCACGAAGGCGTTGACGCCGAGTTCATAGCTGCTGATAAGATCCTGCTCTTCGCGCGACGACGTCAGCATGACGATCGGGATGTGGCGGAGCTTGTCATTGCTCTTGACGCGCTCCAGCACTTCCAGGCCATCGATCTTGGGCAGTTTCAGGTCGAGCAGCACCACGGTCGGATCGCCTGGGACGCGCTCGGATTGCGCGCCTTGCATGAACAGGTAGTCGATCGCCTCCGCGCCGTCGCGCGCGATGACGATTTCGTTGGCGAGTTGACATTTTTCGAGGGCGGTCAGGGTCAGTTCCAGATCTCGGAGACTGTCTTCCACAAGCAGGATGGGCCGAAGTTCAGGCAAGTTTCCTATCTCCTTTCGGATGGGCCGGTAAACGGAAGTCGAAACGTGCGCCGATACCGGGTTCGCCGACGGCGGAGATGTCGCCGCCATGGCGCTCGATGATGCGGCGGGCGAGAGCAAGACCGATGCCGGTTCCTTCGAAATCTTCCACGCGCTGCAAACGCTGGAACACGCCGAAAAGCTTGCCGTAATAGGCCATATCGAAGCCGACGCCATTGTCGCTGACGGCATAGGCGCACGTGTCGCTCGCGCATTCGCCGGAGATCTCGATGCGCGCTTCGGCGCGGGGACGCGTGTATTTGACGGCGTTTTCGATCAGATTGAACCAAGCCTGCCGCAAGAGACCCGGATCTCCATGGGCTGGCGGCAAATCTCCGATGGTCCAGACGATGGTTCGGTCCTCGATCGAGGTTTTGAGGCTCCGCACCACTTCTGTGACCAGCTTGTTCATGTCCACCGGCCGTGAGGCGATTGCCGTGCGTCCAAGCTGGGAGAAATTCAGGAGGTCGTCCACCAGCCGGCCTGCGGCCATGGCGGAATCGGTGATGGTGGCGAGATAGTGCTTCGATTTTTCGTCGAGCCCTGGCGCGCGTTCGCGCAGCAATTGCGCGAAGCCGACAATGTGGCGGAAGGGCGCGCGCAGATCGTGCGAGACCGAATAGCTGAAGGCCTCCAGTTCCTTATTGGATCGGCGCAGTTCTTCGCTCAATTGCGCGAGTTCTTCCGCCTTCTTCAATACGAGATTGATGATGGCGGCGCGCAAAGAGCGGGCGGCTTCGATCTCGGTGGCGCGCCAGGGCGCGGATTTGCCGCGAACCTGTTCTTTCCAGGCATCGAAGGAGTGGCGGGGATGAATGCGGCCGTTCTCCTCAACGGTCTTGTGCGGTCGTCCGCCCCAGGTCACGGTCTCGACGACCTCAGGCCGGAACCAGATCAGCCAGCTGTTGTGAAGCTCCGACACGCGCATCGCCAGCAGGCCGCTCGCCGTCTCCGCCGTGCGCGGATCGACATCGATAATCCTCGACAACTGGTCAGTGACGATGACGTCGCCGTCGTCGCGCTCGGAGAGCCAGGCGACAAGGCGGCGGATTTCGCCTTGATGAGGCGCGCGACCCACGGTCTTGATGCTCTCGTCATCCTCGATCAGGGCGGCCCCGCCGGCGCCGACAAAGGCAAGCAACTGATCCTGAACGCGCAATAACCCTTCGCTCCAGGTGGCGGCCGAAGTCGCAGCCCCGATCAGATGTCCATGAACGCTTGCATGGCGGGCGCGGTGCGACGCGTTGTCGGAGTCGCGTTGCGAGGAGATGCGGATCGCCAGCGACTGGACCGCGAAATCGCAGGCGTCGCGCAGTGCCGGCGATACGTAATGCGGCCCGTGGCTGTGGCAAGCGACAAGGCCCCAGAGCTGGCCCGACACCATGATCGAAATCGACATGGACGAGGCGGCGCCCATATTGCGCATATATTCGAGATGTATGGGAGATACGCTGCGGATCTGCGAAAAACTCAGGTCGAGCGGTCCCCTGGCGTCGGGATCAAGCGGTGTGATATCCACCGGAACATAGTCGATATCCGGTATAATGCGCGTCCGGTTGAGCGCGTAGAGACGGCGAGCTTGCGCCGGAATGTCATCGCTTGGAAAATGCAGGCCAAGATAGGCGGGCAGGGCGCCGGAGTTCCATTCGGCCAGAACCTGACCGTTCCAAGCCTCGTCGAAACGGTAGATCAGCGCGCGGTCGAAGCCGCTGAGTTGGCCGACGAACCGCACGGTCGCCTCGAGCGCCGCGTCAATGTCGACGCGAGAGGCAAGCAAAGGCGCGAAATTCGCGAGATGCGACAGCAACTCATCGGTCGCATCGCCGGACAAGGCTTCGAAATCGATAATGGCGATGTCGCCGCTGCGATGCACGAAGGCCGTGCATCCGGCGTCCGGGATCGTCTTCCTCAGGGTTCTGTCAGGGCTCGTCCGCCAAACACTGATTGCCCTGGAGAGATCGGCCAGCGGACCAGTCTCGAAGAGTCGTTTTTCAGGCTGGAACGAAAGGCGCGCCTCGAAGTTCTGGGACGCCCAGAGAGGCGCATTAGACGACAGATCTATCGCGATCAAGGCCCCATGCGGCTGGATTGCGCCGGGTATGTGAATCGGTTCGCGCGCGCAGGCGTCGAGATCGGGTTGGGATGTCAATGTCGCCAGCTCCCTCTCGCGCCGAATGGCGCTGTCGCAACAGAATTCAGGCTTGATTGCTCGCAGTAAGTTATCTTCATCGTCAGTCTATCGCGCCATCCATCCGCCCTTGCCGGAGCCGGGATCGTCCGATTGCCGCGCTTGCGCTGCTCTCTTTTGAACCGGTTTTGACATGGCTCGCATCGACGCCTGCTCGAACAAGCGCATCAGTCTAAGGCGATCTGGATCGACTGCGGACAATGCGCGCTCGATGCGCCTGACGGCGGGGATATGGGGCGGCTCCGCCTCCTGCTTTGACAGACCGGGCGCCGGGGCCGCCTGCACTTTCAGCCGGTCGCCCACGCCTTGCTGATATTGCGACAACAGCAGGCCGACCATGATCAGCTGGTCGCGAATACGGCGTCGCGGTTCGTTTTCGACCAGCATACGGAACGCCTCGATCATGACCGATCGCGAGGCCGGCAATTCGTTTGCGTCCAGGATATCGCTGCCGATCGGACGATCGCGCAGATCCGCGAGAAAACGGATCACCAAAGTCCTGGCGCCGGCGAGGTCGTCCTGACATCCTGCAGCTTCATGCTGGCCGTTGAAATGGTTCATTTTCTTCGCCTGTCCTCTCGTCAGGCTTTCAACGCCGCATATGTGAAATGGTTCACTAAAAATCGCTTTTGTCCCAGGGTTGAAGTGTCTCGTTAGACCTTCCTTAAGTGGAGTTCTCTAATGTTCGTGCATTCCGCAGGAGGAACTGTTGATCAGATCTTGGGTCAAGAAACGCCGCATGCATATCGAAGCGCTGGCGCTGACAGGCCTCGGGGTGGTCATTTGGCTCGCCGCCATCCGGCATGACGCCTTTGAAACCCTGGCGGAATTTGTGGAAACCCATGAATCGCTTGAAGTCGACGAAGTGCTGACCGCCGTCGTGGTCATCGGTCTTTTGGGTCTGATCTACGCCTTGTCCCGTCTTGGCGAATTGCATGGTGAAATCAGGAAACGCAGCGCCGCCGAACGCGACGTCAACTGGATCGCCAATCACGATTCCTTGACCCGTCTTCCCAATCGCGCGGGCCTCAACGCCCGCCTCGACGCCTTGGCGAACGCCATGGGGCCACGCGGTCGGATCGCGTATTATTCCATCGATCTCGACGGTTTCAAGCGCGTCAACGATCTTTTGGGCCATCAGTCCGGCGACGAAGTGCTGATCGCGGTCGCCGAAAGATTGCGGGCGATTTTCGAACCAGAGGACATATTCCGGCTCGGAGGCGATGAATTCGTCGTGATCGAAAAGGTCAGGGATCTCGCGGAAGCCGCCGCCAAGGCGCGCCGCGTCACCAACTTTCTCTGCCGCTCCTATGAATTGTCGTCGTCCATGACCGCGGAACTAGGCGCGAGCGTCGGCCTGGCGCTCGATCCGGATCACATCGACCGCCCCAAACAGGGCCTGCTTGCGGCCGACGCGGCCATGTATGAGGCCAAGAAGCGGGGCAAGGGCATCGCGGTCGTCTTCGAACAGGAAATGAAAGCGGCGCTGGAACAGCGCGCGGCGCTCGAGATCTCCCTGCGCGACGCATTGAAAAAATGTGTGATTACCCCGCATTACCAGCCGTTGATAGACCTGAAGACGGGGTCCCTGCGCGGTTTCGAGGCGCTTGCGCGCTGGATGGACAATAACGGACGGCAAGTGTCGCCGATTGAATTCATCGGGCTTGCGGAAGAAACCGGCCTGATCGTCGAATTGTCGGATCAATTGCTCAAGCGCGCTTGCCGCGACGCCGCCAAATGGCCGCCGCATCTGAGGCTCGCCTTCAACCTGTCGCCGGCGCAATTTTCCGACAGGCTGCTGGGCCTGCGCATATTGCGCATTCTCGCCGAAGAAGGCCTGCCGCCCAATCGGTTGGAAATCGAAGTCACTGAAACCGCCATCGTCAAGGACATGGAGGCGGCGGAGGCCGTCCTCGGCGATCTCAACGCGGCTGGAATCCATGTCGCGCTCGATGATTTCGGCACCGGTTACTCCAGCCTGTCGCAGCTGTCGCGTTTCAAATTCGACAAAATCAAGATCGACCGCAGCTTCGTGTCGAGCTTTCAAGACGACGAGCGGCAGGAAAAGATCGTGCGCGCCATGCTCGGTCTCGGCCAGGGGCTCGGCATCGCCACGACAGCCGAAGGCATCGAGACCGAAAGCCAGGTGCGCAGCCTGCAGGCGCTCGGATGCGATTTCGGCCAGGGCTATCTGTTCGGAAAAGCAATGCCGCCGGAAAACATTGAGGCTTTCATCGCCCACGCCGCCGCCGACAACAGCGTGTCCGACGCCTATTTGATGCAGGACGAACTGGTCGAAACCATCGAAAAGATCCGTCTGGGGACTTGATCAGAACCTTTCTTGAGCGCTCTCAGTTAGCGACATAGCTTTGTTACGCTAAAGAACCGTGTTGTCGATTCTGGCGTAGAAACAAGTCGATGACTTGAAAGATTGCGACATGGATCGAAAACGCTGGACCGCGCGGGAGTGCTTCAAGGGTAAGCTTTTGCTCGTGATCGATCGCGACTATTTTCTTTCAGACGACGTCCGAGGCATGGTTGAAGGTTGGGGCGGCTCCTTCCTCGTCGTCGATACGGTGAAAGCCGGTCTGAGCGTGCTGGAAAGCCGCTCGGTGGACGCGGCGATCGTCGATATCGAGATCGACGCCCGGGAGGCATTCGATCTCGCCGAACGGCTCGACGAAAAAGCGATCCCCTTCGTGTTTGCGAGTTCGGACAGCGCGACCGCTCCGCTTCGCGGCTTCGTGTTTCGCGCCTCTGTCCAGGCGCTGACCGAAATCGGCATGGGACTTTTCGCCCGTAACCCTCAGTCGCAGTGCAACTGATCAGCCGACGCCGCCGTCGACATCGCCGTCCTCATTATCCTTGTCCACCAATGCGCCGGCGCCCGGTGTCTTGTCCAGATCGGTCAGATCCTTGCGGGCGTGCGGACCTTCTGCTGGTCCCGGCTTGCCTTCGTCGACCGTTTCGTGGTTTTGCCGGCGGCCTTCGATGTCGTCTTGCGCTTTGCCCATGTGTCGCTCCTTTCGATGTCCGATCAACAACGAAGCGCGCGCTGTTCCGTTCCGTCTTTGCGCGGTTTGCATCTTTTGCCTGCGACGGCGGAACCCGGAGAGGGGCCGCTGGTTGTGACGGCGCAGGAGAAACCGCATGCGATCCTCCCGAACTCCTGCGGGCGGGCCGCTTCCCGGATCGAACGCTCTGTAGACCTCCGGGGCGCGCGACCGTCGAAGCGGCTCTGCTCCGCAGGATGAACGGAACAAGTCGGCTTGCGCGGTGTTGAACCGGATCATGCGCTTGCGGATCAGGGGAAGCTTTATGCAGAGACAGGAATATCTCTCTTTAGACGACGGTTCTATCGTCAAGGTCGGGGTCAACGCCTGGCGCGCCGCTGTGGCGGAGCGCGTTGGCTTCATGGTCGATGGCGCGGCCTATTTCGCCGCGCTCGACGAGGCCTTCCGGAATGCGCGCCGGACGATCTGGATCATCGGCTGGGATTTCAATCCCGACATCTATCTTCGCCCCGATCGCCCGAGCGAGACGCTGGGCGAATTGCTGCGCGCGCTGGTGGACAAAAACGAAGCGCTCGAAATCCGCATTCTCGTCTGGGCGATGGGGCCGATCTATTCGGGCAAGTCGCTCAGCCTGTTTTCCGAAAACAGCTGGTCGGCGCATCCGCGCATCCATCTCCGTTTCGACAGGCGGCACGCCATCCGGGGGTCGCATCACCAGAAATTCGTGACGATCGACGATCATCTGGCCTTTATCGGCGGCATCGACCTGACCCATAAGCGCTGGGATGATCCGCGCCACGAACCTGAAAATCCGCTGCGCGTAACGCCTTCGGGAGAAGCTTACGAGCCAGTGCACGACTTGCAGGCGGCGCTCTCCGGGGCAGCGGCCGCCATGATCGGCGATCTTGCTCGCCGCCGTTGGCGCCACGCCATCGGCGAAGAAATCACCCCCACGGTCGCCAATCCGGATGACCAGATCTGGCCGGCGAGCGTGTCGGATGATTTCGGGGGATGCGAGGTGGCGCTCGCCCGCACCGAGCCGGGCATTCGCGGCCGCAACAGCCGGCGCGAGGCGATGCGGCTGACGATGGACGCGATCGCCGCCGCCCGGGACTCCATCTATATCGAGACGCAATATCTCGCCTCCTTCGAGGTTGGCCGACTGCTCGCCAAGCGGCTCGCCGAGCCCGATGGGCCCGAGGTCGTGGTGATCGTCACGCGTCTCTCGCACGGCTTTCTTGAAAAGATCATGATGGGCGCCAATCGCGATCGGCTGATCCGCCGGCTGAAGCGCGCCGACCGACATGGCCGCTTCCGCGCGCTTTATCCGGTCGTGCCCAACGTCAGTGGCGACGAATGCGATATCCTGGTCCATGCCAAGCTGGTGGTGGTCGACGACCGCTTCATCCGGCTCGGCTCTTCCAATCTCAACAATCGCTCGGAAGGGCTCGACACCGAATCCGACATCGCCATCGAGGCCGAGAGCGGCGCTTGCAAAGGTGCGATCCTGTCGCTGCGCGACCGGCTTATGGCCGAGCATCTCGACTGCGCGGAGCAGGATGTCCGAGCCGCCGTGGCGCGCCGGTCCAGCCTGATCGGCGCGATCGAGGATCTGAATGTCAGGCCGCGAGGGCTGCGCGCCCTCGACGTCGATGTTCACAAGGGCAAGACCGGCCCGGTATTCGGCACCGGCGTCGTCGATCCGCGCAAGCCTTTTACGCCGATCAAGAGCGCGCGGCGGCTATGGGAGGCGCTGGTCGGCCGTCTTGGAACGCTCGTCGCGCCAAGGCTGCGCAAAGACGTCTGACAGCAATGTCCGGCCGCAAGGCGGCAGAACCAGCGTAGATCCTGCGGCAGGATGACTATTCAGCGGCGGCGGGTCGATAGTCCGCCGTCTTTTTCAGGGTCATCTCACTGGCGGCGAGCAGGATCAGGCCGAAGGCGAGGGGAATGAAGTAATAGACCACGCGGAAGGCGATGACGGCGGCGATCGAGGACGCGCCCGGCAGAATATGCACGATGGTCGCCTCGAGCACGCCCAATCCGCCCGGGACATGCGAGATGATGGCGGCAATATTGGCGGTGATTGAGGCCGCCGCCACCTTCAGATAACTCGCGGGCGCAAAGGCGGTGAGCATCTGGTGGAGAGCCGCCGAGACGAACGAAAAGTTCACTGTGCCCACCACGACCTGCGCCAGCGCCAGCCGCATGGGCGGCAGCTTCATGCTCCAGGCGCGGATACGCAGCGGCTTGCGCAACACGGCGCAAAGCAGGAGATAGACGACGGGAAACACCGCGAAACCGGCAGCGATCAGCCGTATCGTCGCGGTGTCGAGCTTCATCATGTCGCCGGCGTCTTCTGGCCGCAGCGCCATGCCGATCGAACCAAGCGTTGACAGGCCGAGCGCGACGGTGACGCCGCAGAACAGGATGATCTTGGCGACGGCCTCGGCATCAAGGCCCCAGCGCGAATAGAAGCGGTAGCGCACCGCCCCGCTCGACAGCGCCGCGACCCCGACATTGTGCCCGATCGACAGGCTGACGAAGGAGGCCAGCGCCGTCTGGCGAAATTTCAGCGGCTTGCCGGCATAGCGCGTCGCCAGCCAATCGCCGACGGCTAGGCAGAAATAGGAGCAGGCGGCAAAGCCGAGGGCGATCGCCAGATGGCTGAGCGGTATGGCGCCGAGCGTGGAGAGGATCTCGTCCAGCGAATATTGCCGCAAGGTGTTCACGAGAAGATAGATCGCGCCGAGGATGGCGATGACGAAAATGGCGCGCGCGAGATATTTGAGAAACATGGACCGCCGGTCTCCTGAACTGTCGGGAGGGAACGAATCCGGCCGCAATGGGTTCCCCCGCCATGACCACGCCGCAGGATCCTCCCGCTCGGCGCGTTTTGCGCGCGCTTACCTACAATGTGCATAGCTGCCGCGGTTCCGATCGCCGCCACGATCCCGCGCGCATCGCCGAGGTGATTGCCGAAAGCGGCGCCGAGATTATCGCACTACAGGAACTGGATGTCGGACGAAAACGCTCGGGCGGCGTCGACCAGGCCGACGCCATCGCCGTCCACCTCAAGATGCAGGCGCATTTCCATCCGGCCTTGCATGTGGAGGAGGAGCGATATGGCGACGCCATCCTCACCGCATTGCCGTCCAAGCTTCACCGCGCCGCTGCGCTGCCGTCGCGCGGCGAACCCCGCGGCGCGCTGTGGATCGAGATCGAGGCGTGCGGACAAAAGATCCAGGTCTTCAACACGCATTTCGGATTGTCGCCGGCGGAGCGGACATTGCAGGCCGAGACGCTGCTCGGTCCCGGCTGGATCGGTCATGAACGTTGCCGGCGCGCGCCGTTGCTGCTGCTGGGCGATTTCAACGCGGTTCCCCGTTCTCGATCGTTCCGGCTGATCGATGAACGGCTGAGGGTCGCGGCGCCGCGTCAATCCGGTCGTTGGCGCGCGACATTTCCGGCGCGATGGCCGCTGCTGCGTCTCGACCATGTCTTTCACAATGATCGCTTGAGGCTGATCGATGCGCGGGTGATCGACACGCCGCTTGCCCGCAAGGCGTCCGATCACCTGCCTATCGTCGTCGATCTCGACGTGATCAGCTGACCGGCCAGACCCAAAGCAACATCGGCACGCTGACGATGACGACGATGAATGATAAAGGCAGGCCCAGCCTCGGATAATCGCTGAACCGGTAGCCGCCCGGGCCCATGACCAGCGTGTTGCACTGGTGCCCAATGGGCGTGAGGAAATCGCAGCCAGCGCCGATCGCCACCGCCATCAGGAAGGCTTCCGGTTTGTAGCTCAAGGTTGTTGCGAAAGAGGCGGCGATCGGCGCCATGACCAGAACGGTCGCGGCGTTGTTGAGGAACGGCGTCACCGCCATGGCCGTCACCAGGATCAGCGTCAGCGCCCCCCAGGAAGGCATGGTGTGGGCGAGTATGCCGAGATTGTGGGCGAGGATCTCGCTGGCGCCCGAGGTGCGCAGCGTATCGGCCACCGGGATGAGCGCCGCCAGCATGATCAGGATCGGTCCGTCAAAGGCCTTATAGACATCCGCCAGCGGGATGACGCCGAAGATCACCATCGCGAGCGCCGAACAGAAGAAGGCGACCGGCACCGAGGCGACGCCGATCGCCGTCGCGCCCATGGCGGCGGCCAGAATGATGACGGGAAGATAAGCGCGGCGGGTCGCGCCCAACATGATGTCGCGCTGGGCGAGCGGCAGACAGGCGAAATCCTGCAGAACGCTCGGCAGTGTCGAGCGGCTGCCCTGCAGCACGATCACATCGCCTTCCTGCAAAACGAGTTCGGCGAGCCGTTCCGACAGCCGATGGCCCTGGCGGCTGACGGCCAGCAGATTGACGTTGCGGCGATTGGACAGCGACAATTGCCGCGCCGACAGGCCGACGAGCGAGGATTCCCGCGTGACCACCGCCTCCACGGAAATCAGATCGGCGCGATCCTTGACCAGCGCCCGCGAGCCCGAAAGCTTCAGCTTGGCGCTTGAGACGGCGCGGTCGAGATTGTTGGGGCTGCCTTCAAGGATGATCGTGTCGCCGGTGTTCATCACCAGATCCGGAAACGGCGTCATGCGGGTGTGGCCGCGGATCACGGCGGTGGCGACGATTTCCCGGTCGCCATGTTGCAGGAGGTCGCTCAGCGCCTTGCCCTTGATCGGGGAATCGTCGGTGACTGTCGCTTCGGTCGAATAGATCTTGCTGTCGAGCGATTCCTCGATCGACGGATTTTCGTTGCGGCGCTCCGGCAGGATCCAGTGAAAGACGATCAGGAAGGCCGAGCCCACCACCGCCAGCGTCGCGCCGACGGGGGTAAAGTCGAACATGGTGAAGCTCTCGCCTGTCAATTCGTGGCGCAGGCGCGACACAACGATATTGGGCGACGTGCCGATCTGCGTCATCAGGCCGCCCAGAAGCGCGCCGAAGCTCATCGGCATCAGATAGAGCGAGGGCGACTTGCCGCTCTTGCGGGCGAACTGGAAGGCGGCCGGCATCATGATGGCGAGCGCGCCGATATTCTTGATGAACGCGGAGAGAATGGCGACCGACAGGATCAGCAGGGCAAGCTGCGCATGAACGGTCTGCAGATTGGGAAAGAAGCGCTTGATGGTGAGATCGACAATCCCCGAGCGGGCAACGCCGTAACTAACCACCAGCGCCGAACCGACAATGATGACGATGTCGTCGCTGAAGCCTGAAAAGGCTTTTTCGGCGGGCACGATCCCGACGATCACGCTCAGCGCCAAAGCGCCGCAGGCCACCACATCGTAACGGATGCGATCCCAGATGAAGACGGCCATCATGAGCCCGATGACGCCGAGGGCGAGGATTTGGGGAGTCGTCATGCCTGTCCGGTCTAGACCAATCGAGCTCATGGCGTAAATGCGGCGGTCAACGCTGTCAATGCCGCAAAGTTCCTGTCCAAGGTCATCGTTTTCGCAGCGCCGGTGTTTCCATGCCGCAGCTGCTGGCTTATGCTCGATTCCACCTGGAGCGCATCGGTCGCGCGTGGAACAACTTCAGGCTTGATTCGTTAGCCGGCCGCGGCGGGTCGGGCCCGACGCCGCAGGGCGACATTTCCATTTCATAGCCCGACGATGGGGAGTTCACAGCATGGAAGACACGAAAGAGGACCGCATCCGTAAGCGCGCTCACCAGATCTGGGAAGACGCCGGTCAGCCCGAAGGGCAGCATGAGGCGCATTGGGCGCAGGCGATCGCGGATATCGAAGCGGAGGACGCCGTCCCGGCCAAACCCGCCAAGCCGCGCGCGGTGAAAAAGACTGACGGCGCGGAAAAGCCCGCCGCCAAAAAGGCGGCGGCTGCAAAGACGGCGTCGACAAAGACATCCGAGGCTCAGCCCGCCAAAAAGCCCGCGACGCGCAAGCCCAAGGACGCGCCGGTCGCCTGAGGCTTCGCCTCGTTCACTCCGCAGACGCCGCGGCAACGGATGCCGCGGCCGGTTGCGTTTTGCGCAAGACGACGACGTTTCGTCGTTTCTCGCGCAGGTTCAGAAACAACGATCTCAAGGCTCCGCCAGAAACACCGCATAAGGCGCCGTCGCAAAGACCTCGCCCAAAGCAAGGCGGTCGCCGTCGCTGGCGATTGATGCGTCCGGCGTCATGGCGTGAAACGTCTTGCCGGCGAGATCCGCAGGAAGGACGAGATTGGCGCCGGCGAAGAACGTGCGGGGATCGGCTTCCTCCATGAAGGTCAGCGGCAGGCGCGGCGCGACCACCAGCAAGGCCGTCGCCTGATGCGCGCGGGCGTAAGCCAGCGCATGCGCGCTTGCCGGCCCCTCGATCGTCAGCGGCACATAGTGGCCTTCGGAAAACAAGGCCGGAAGCCGTTTGCGGAGCGACAGCATGTCGGCGATCAGCCGGAATTTCTGCGCCGCCATGTCGTTCGCCGTTAGCGGCCAGCCTGAGGCCCGGCTGGCTTCGAGCCGTTCGAGCGCGGCGTAATCGACCGTACGGCGGTTGTCGGGATCGACCAGCGAGACATCCAGTCCCTCCGACCCCTGATAGATATCGGGAATGCCCGGCGCGGTCAGCTTGATCAAGGTCTGGGTCAGGCTGTTGACCCAGCCGGCGCGGGCGAAAGGCTGAAGCGTCGTCTCGAAATCGGCGCGGAAGGCTGCGGCGTCTGACGAAAGCAATCCCCCGGCATAGGCAAGGACGGCTTTTTCATAAGCATTGCCGGCGTCGGACCATTTGCCGCGCAGCTTTGCCTCGCGCACGGATTTTTCCACATAGGCGAGAAAACGGTCGCGAAAGGCGTTGAGGCTCGTTTCGCTCACGCCATCCTCGCCGAGCCGCCATGCGCCAGCGAGACCCTGATAGATCATCCATTCGACTTCCGGCTCGGGCGCCGGACCATCCGGAAGCTCTGCGACCCGTGCGGCGTTCATCCGTCGCCAGCGCGTCACGGCCTCCGCCCAGACGCCGGGCGCTTCAGCAATGGCAAACAGCCGGGCGCGGGCGTCTTCGCCGCGTTTGGTGTCATGTGTCGAACTCGCCGACAGCCCGTTCGGCTGGCGAAGCGCGCGCTCCTTCATCCGCGCGTGAAAATGCTCGACGGAGCCGCCCTGGATGAAGGGATCGCAGCCGACTTCGTTTAGCGCCAGAAGACGATGATATCTGTAGAAGAACGTGTCCTCCAGCGCCTTGGCGAGCAGCGGGCCGGTGAGATGCTGCATGCGGGTGCGGAAGCGGATGGCGTCGTCAAGATTTTCCGACCGCATATCGCCGCGCAGAATGGCCTGCAGGCAACTCAGTGTGAGCGCGTCGTCGCGATCGGCCTTGCGATAGAGTTGTTCAAAAATTCGAAGCAGGACGTCTGCGTCCTGAGCGCGGAGCCCCGATGGGGAGCCATAGGTGCGATAGACCGGAAAGGCTGCGAGCAGCCCGCGCACCCCCCGGCTGATGCCGTCGGGATCTGGCGTCGAACAGTCTTCCTCGCAGGCGGCGAGATCGAGCGCCATTCGTTCGAGCGCCTTGACCTCGCCTTCGAAATTGACGTCGATCATCAGTTGCCGCGCTTTTTCGAATTCTGTCTGAGGATCGTAATCCTGTTTGGTCAGGGCGGCATAGGCGCGGTCGAGCGGCGCGAGATCATCGGGGGCCAGCGCCAATGCCGTCGTGGCGATGACCTCGTAGCCGGTCGTGCCCTGCACCGGCCAGTGGCTCGGCAACTGCTCCTCGTGTTCGAGGATTTTTTCGACCACAAGATAAGTGTTCGGACCGATCCGCTGCCGTAGCTTGACGAGATAGGCTTCGGGATCGGCCAGACCGTCGATATGGTCGACGCGCAAGCCGTCGATCACGCCCTTGTCGACGAGGTCGAGGATCAGAGAATGACTGTCCTCAAACACCTGATCGTCTTCCACGCGCAGGCCGACGAGGCCTGTGATCTCAAAAAAGCGACGATAGCTGAGTCCGCTTGCAGCCTTCTGCCACTGTATGGGCGTCCATGGCTGCTGCTCAATGATGTCCACCAGTCGTTCCGGCGAGATGGAGGCGTGCAGCGCGGCGTTCAGATCGGTGGCCTTGGCCAGCAGCTGCCGCATTGCCTCGTGGAACTCCGCCTCGCTGTCGGGTCGGGCGGCGGAGGCCAGCGCGAGGATCTCGGCGAGACCGGGCGCGGCGATGCCCTTCAGCGCGTTCGCATAGCTGCGCGGATGAAGCGGGTAGGCGCTGCCATAGAAGGAGAAAGCGAGGGCACCGCTTTCCGGATCGAAGGCGAGACGCGCCTCGTCTGTGGTCGCGGCTTCCTCGATCGGGGTCGACAGGAAGGGCAAAGTAAGCTTCTGGCTCCAGTCGATGTCGAAATGACCGGCATAGAGGCTGTCCTCCCCCCATTCCACCACGCTCCGCCACCAGCCATTGTCGAGCGAGGCGGCGAGATGATTGGGCACGATGTCGAGGATGAGACCGATATTGGCGGCGCTCAGCGCGTTGGCCAGCCGGTCGAAGCCGTCGCTGCCGCCGAGGTGCGGATCGATTTCATTTGGATTGGCGATGTCATAGCCATGAGTGGAGCCGGCTGCGGCCGTGAAGATCGGCGAACAATAGAGATGGCTGACGCCGAGCCGGTTGAGATGGGGAACGAGATCGATGGCGCGATCGAAGGTCATGCCGTTACGAAATTGCAGGCGGTAGGTGGCGGTGGGGAGCGTCATGAGGCGAGATTCCGTGCGGGAGGGTCCGCTGTTCGAAACTCCCGGGACGAAGGCCGGTTCCCGTCTGGCTCCGACAACGGTTCGAATATTTTGCGTCGCAGCATTCACCATGTCCGCATCCGTTCATTGTGACGACAAGAAAGTCCAGTTAAATTGCCGCTGCCGAACAACGAAGGATTGCCCATGTCTCTCGCTCGTCTTCGCCAGTATTTCGTCGACCAAATTCTGCCGGATTGGCTCGGCGCCGCGTTTGACGAACAGGCTGGCCAGTTCGTCGAAGGCCTCGATCTTGACGGCGCGCAGGACAGAAGCGGCGTCGTGCGCATTCGCACCGCCGCAAGGCAGATCTATGTCTACGCCCATGCGGCGTCGCTCGGCGTCGGCCCCGAGGGAGGGCTCGAAAAGGCGGAGCGCGCCTATGACCATCTCCGGCGGATGGCCTGGGTGGCGGATGGTAAACCAGGCTTTGCCCGTTCGATAAACCTCACGGATGGTACGATCGCCGATCCCGTCCGCGATCTCTACGATCACGCCTGCGTGCTCCTGGCGCAGACCTGGCTCGCGGAGGCCACCGGCAAGCCTGTCTATGACGAGGCGATCGCCGAGACGCTGGCGGCCATGGATGTCACGTTCAAAGCCCCGGCCGGCGGCTGGGCGGAAGATCATCTGGGGACGATGCCGCGCCGGCAGAACCCGCATATGCATTATTTCGAAGCGATGATCGCGCTGTGGGACACCGGCTGCGACCCGCGCCATGCGGCCCGCGCCGGCGAACTCTTCGGCCTGTTCAAGACGCGGTTTTTCGACGAGCGCCTCGGCGGCCTGCGAGAGTTTTTCGGCCCATTCTGGGATCTTTCGTCCGAACTTGGCTCGGATCGACTGGAGCCGGGGCATATGGCCGAATGGGTCTGGCTGATCCGACGTTACGACGAACTTTCCGGTGACGACCATTCGGACCTCGCCGCGCGCCTTCTCAATACGGCGCTTGGGTTGGGGCAAGACCCGAAAAGCGGTTTCCTGATCGACGAGGTCGGCCTGGACGGACAGCCGCTCAAGACGAGCCGCCGCCTCTGGGCTCAGGCGGAACGGGTCAAGGCGCATCTGATGCTCGGTCTCGCCAATCCCGACAATGAGCACAGCGCGCTCGCAGATGCCGCCGCCGCCGATCTCCTTGACGCTTATATGACTGGCGGGCCGCGCGGCTTCTGGCGCGACTGCTACGATCTCGACGGTCAAATGATAGCCAAATCTGCGCCGGGCAGCTCGCTCTATCATGTCTGGTCGGCCGTGGCGGAATTGATCACCCGCAAAATCTGACGTTCAAGCCCGCCGGCGCTTGCCATCGGCGGGTTCTTTCATTATTCAATATTTCAAGAATCATAGGAATATTGAATCATGGAAGACAAGGACGCGCTTTCAGCCTTTGCCGCGCTTGCGCAGGAAACACGGCTCGGCATCGTGCGCATGCTGGTCGTGGCCGGCAAGGACGGGCTGGCGGCGGGCGACATCGCCGAGCGCGCCGGCGTCTCCGCCTCCAACGTGTCCTTCCATCTCAAGGAACTCGATCGCGCCGGGTTGATCGTCTCGGAGCGCGCTTCGCGCTCGATCATCTATACGGCCAATTATACGGCACTCGGCGCGCTCGTGCAGTTTCTGATGCGCGACTGCTGCGCCGGCCATCCCGAAATCTGCGCGCCGGCGCTGGACGCCTCGGCCTGCTGCATTCCATCCGCAACGACAATGGGGGTATCGTCATGACGGACAAGATCTACAATGTTCTCTTTCTCTGCACAGGCAATTCCGCCCGTTCGATCATCGCCGAGGCGCTGCTCAACCGCGCCGGGAAGGGGCGGTTTCGCGCATATTCGGCGGGCTCTCAGCCAAAGGGCGAGGTGCATCCCTATACGCTCGATCTGCTGCGCAGCCTGAACTATGATATCAGCGACGCCCGCTCGAAGAGCTGGGTGGAATTCTCCGCTGACGGCGCGCCGCAAATGGATTTTGTGTTCACCGTCTGCGACAGCGCCGCCGCCGAATCCTGCCCGATCTGGCCGGGCCATCCCATCACCGCGCATTGGGGCGTTCCCGATCCGGCCGCGGCGGAAGGCAGCGAAAGCGAAAAACGCCTGGCATTCGCGGACGCGCATCGCATGCTCGGCAACCGCGTCAACGCCTTTGTCAGCCTGCCGCTCGCCAGCCTCGATCGGCTCACGACAGAGGGCCGCGTCCGCGAGATCGGCCGCTCGCTGTCCGAGGCGGGGTGACCCATGACCGATCTTTCTCGGCGCCTCGTCGCCGAAACGCTCGGGACGGCGTTGCTCGTCGCCACCGTGGTCGGCTCAGGCATCATGGCTGACCGCCTGAGTGATGACGTCGCTGTGTCGCTGCTCGGCAATACGATCCCGACAGGGGCGATCCTCTTCGTTCTGATCACGCTGCTGGGGCCGATTTCGGGGGCGCATTTCAATCCGGCCGTCACGCTGATCTTCCTGCTTCGGCGCGAGATCGGCGCCCGCGACGCCGGCTTTTACGTCGGCGCGCAGATCCTCGGCGGCGTCGCCGGGACCATGGTCGCGCATCTGATGTTCGATCTTCCGCTCCTGGCCGCCTCCGCGACAGTTCGGACCGGCGGCGCGCAGTGGTTCGCTGAAGTGGTGGCGACGGCGGGGTTGGTGGTCACCATTCTCGGCGGCTTGCGTCACAGGCCCGAACAGATTCCGACGCTGGTCGGGCTCTATATCACGGCGGCCTACTGGTTCACCGCGTCCACCTCCTTCGCCAATCCGGCGGTGGCGATCGCCCGCTCGCTGACCGACACATTTTCCGGCATCCGTCCAATCGACCTGCCGGGCTTCATCCTTGCCGAATTGATCGGCGCACTTTTGGCGCTGGCGCTCTGCCGCTGGCTGTTCGCCGAGCGCCCCGATCATCCCGAAAAACCCATGGGAGAAACAGTGTGAGCTTCACTGCCACCATCTATCACAACCCTGCCTGCGGCACCTCGCGCAACACGCTGGCGCTGATCGAGCATGCGGGCATCGCCCCCACCGTGATCGAATATCTGAAGACGCCGCCATCCCGCGACGAACTCGTGACGATGATCAGCGATGCGGGCCTGACCGTGCGCGAAGCGATCCGTGAGAAGGGCACGCCCTATGCGGAGCTCGGTCTCGACAATCCCGCGCTCACCGACGATCAGTTGCTCGATGCGATGCTGGCGCATCCCATTCTGATCAACCGGCCCTTCGTCGTCACGCCCCTGGGTACGCGCCTCTGCCGTCCGTCCGAGAAGGCCTTGGACATCCTGCCCGACACCTTCACCGGCCCCTTCGCCAAGGAAGACGGCGAATTGATCCTGGATGAGCAGGGGAAGCGCCTTGTCTGATCTGCAGTCCCAGCCAGAAGCGCTTGATCTGCCTGCCGCAGCGTTTGAGCATCTCCGTCTGCCCGATCTCGATGCGTTGCGCAGGCCGTTTTCGACGCATAAGCCGCGCATCCTGATCCTCTACGGGTCGCTGCGGCAGGTCTCCTATAGCCGCCTGCTTGCCGAAGAGGCGGGGCGGCTGCTGACCCATTTCGGAGCCGAAGTGCGCTTCTTCAATCCCGAAGGGCTGCCCTTGCCCGACGGCGCGCCGGTGACGCATCCCAAGGTGCAGGAATTGCGGGAATTGTCGCAATGGTCGGAAGGCCAGGTCTGGGTGAGCCCGGAACGGCATGGCGCGATGACCGGCATCATGAAAGCGCAGATCGACTGGGTTCCGCTGTCGGTGGGCGCAGTCAGGCCGACGCAGGGCAAGACGCTTGCGGTCATGCAGGTGTCGGGCGGCTCGCAGAGCTTCAACGCCGTCAACCAGATGCGCATTCTCGGGCGCTGGATGCGGATGATCACCATTCCCAACCAGTCCTCCGTCGCCAAGGCCTGGACCGAGTTCGACCAGAACGGACGCATGAAGCCGTCGTCCTATTACGAACGCGTGGTCGACGTATGCGAAGAATTGATGAAATTTACGCTCCTCACCCGTGATATATCCCCCTATCTGACCGATCGTTACAGCGAGCGGAAAGAAGCGGCGGAAAAGCTGGAGGAGCGGGTGACGCTGAAATCTCTATGAGCGTAGCGGCCGCCGGCCTGAATGTTCAGGCCGAGGGCCTGCCGAAAGTGATCATCGCCATTCTCGGCCTGACGCAGATCGTCGGCTACGGCACGCTCTATTACAGCTTTTCCATTCTCGCGCCCGATATGGGCCGCGAATTCGGCTGGTCGGACGATGTCGTCTTCGGCCTGTTCTCCGCCGCGCTGATGGCCGGCGGCTTCGCCTCGGCCTGGATTGGCAAGCTGCTCGACCGTTTCGGCGCGAGCCGGATGATGGCCTGGGGCTCCTTGGTCTCGGCAATGTTGCTGGCGTTGACTGCGCTCGCTCCCAATCCTGTTGTGTTCGGGGTCGGCGTCGTGGCCTCGGAAGTGGCCGCAGGCCTCGTGCTCTATCAGGCGGCGTTTGCGGCGCTGGTCGAGATCGCGCCGCGCGTCGCCGGCCGCAGCATCACCTATCTGACGCTGATGGCGGGTTTCGCGTCCTCGCTGTTCTGGCCTTTCACCACCTGGTTGCACGGAAACCTCGACTGGCGCGAGGTCTATCTGTTGTTCGCCGCGCTGAATCTCGGCCTCTGCGCGCCGGCGCATCTGTTCGTGGTCCTGCGCAGGCGCGCCGAAGCCGCGCGCGGCGAGGCTCGCGCGGGTCCGGCCAAAGTGATCGGCGTGCTCAAGGATCAGCAACGGGTGATGGGCTATCGTCTGGCTGCTGCCGCCTTCACGCTGCAAGGCTTCACGCTGTCGGCCATGCTGGTGCATATGGTGCCGCTGTTGACGGCGCTCGGGCTGGGGGCGGCGGCTGTGTCGATCGGCGTGCTGTTCGGCCCCTCGCAGGTCTTGAGCCGACTGATCAACATGGTGTTCGGCGCCCGGCTCAGCCCGCTGACATTGTCGCTTTTATCTGGCTTGTTCATGGCGAGCGCGGTTGTGGTGCTGCTGGTCTCGGGCGGCGGCTTGATCGGCGCCGGCCTGTTCGCCATCTGCCTCGGCATCGGCTCCGGCATCAACTCCATCGCCGCCGGCGCGCTGCCGCTCTGGCTGTTCGGCTCCGACGGTTACGGCGAAATCACCGGCCGCATGTCCGGCTGGCGGCTCGGCGCCTCGGCGGCTGCGCCCTATGTCTTTTCGCTGTTGATGCATTGGTCCGGCCCGACGCTGGCGCTCGGAGTCATGGCGGGAATCGGCTTTCTGGCGGCGGGGTGTTTTCTGCAGTTGAAGCGGTTGCTTTGAAGATTATTTCTATCCTGCGTGGATGTTTTGCGCCAGTATCACGGCAGTGATAGGTGGCGACCCCGATGCTGAAGGCGGATTTCGAAACATTGGCGCTGGTGCGAGTGGAGGATGCTCGGCTGCTTTTGGAGCGGAGGCGTTTTTCCAGCGCCTATTATCTCGCCGGATATGCGGTGGAGTTCGCCCTGAAAGCCTGCATCGCAAAGCAATTTCGTCAGCACGACATTCCGGACAAGCGCTTTGTTCTGGCGACGTACACACACAATCTGCCTGACCTCGTCAAACAGGCTGGCCTGCAGCAGGAGCTTGTTCGCAGGAAAGAAGATAGCTCCATTTTTGCCGCGAATTGGGCTATAATGGCGGAATGGGACGAGCAGTCTCGGTATCAGGTTTGGACTGCGGAGAGTGCCGAGTATCTTCTCTCCGCAGTCGATGACCCTCAGGATGGTGTGCTGGCATGGATCAGAACCTTTTGGTGACGAGCGGACAGGCGCTCGTGCGCAGGCTGGACGACACTCCAGCCTCGCCGCGCTTCGCCATGTGGGTGAATTTTTCCGAAGGCAGTCGCTGGCGGCTCTGGCTGGTTCCGTCGAAAGCGGTGAAAGACAAGCTGGAATTCTACAAGATGGTCGCCAACACCATCCACGCCCACGAAGGCGAAATGCCCGGGATCGATGTCGGCAATGTCGAATTTGTGCCGGATGATCGTCCCTTGGTGAAAGACATCGCCAAGCTCATCCGTGAGCCGGGCTTGGCCCGGACCGACATGAGCGGCAGCGCCGTCAACGGAACCTATGTTCCCGAAGGCGTCCTGCTTCGCTCCAATCTCTAAACCCATCAATAATGCGGCGGCGTGATCACCCACACCGCCTTGACCGGCTCTCTCCCGGAATTGGCGCAGCGATGCGTCTCGGTGCTGTCGAAGGCGAAGCTGTCGCCGGCTTTGAGTTGGAAGAAGCGGTCGCCGACCCAGAGGTCGAGCACGCCTGAGATCACCACGCCGGCTTCGGCGCCGTTATGGCTGTAGTCGCCGCTGTCGGCGCCGGGTTCGATGGTGGAATAGAGAAGCTCCAGGGGGCCGCCGAGATTGGGCGAGAGCAGTTCTTCCTGGATGCCGAGGCCGGTGAAGGTCAGGCGGCGGCGGTTTTCCGCGCGGACGACGATGTCGCGCTCTTCGGCCGGCGCATCATCGGCGGGCTGGAAGAACCAGTTCATATGCACATCCAGCGCGTCGCAGATCTTGCGCAACACGCCGATCGGCAATTGCGACTGGTTGCGCTCGATCTGGCTGAGATAGCCCACCGAAATCCCGGCCGCATCGGCAATCTGCTGCAGCGTCCGGCCCCTGGCCTTGCGCAATTCGCGGATCTGGCCGCCGATCACGCTTTCGTCGATTTCGGCGCCGCCGGCGGGTTGAAGCGCGTTTTCCTGGGAGAGCAGCGGACGTGGGGGCATGGAACCTCTTTCGATGCTTCAAACCTAACTCTCATGAAAATTTCATGCAAGATTTTCATGCTTGCATTCTGAAGAATTCGCGCTAGCTTTCTGTTCACATGAAAAAATGAATAGGAAATTTCACGAGGCTTTGCCTCGGAAATGGGGAGCGGATCATGTCGGAACTGCCAGCGACAGCGCGTGTGGTCATCATCGGCGGCGGCGCGGTGGGCGCGTCCTGCCTCTATCATCTCGCCAAAGCGGGCTGGACCGATTGCCTTTTGCTCGAAAAGAACGAGCTGACCGCCGGCTCCACCTGGCATGCGGCGGGCAATGTGCCGACCTTCTCCTCGTCCTGGTCGCTGATGAACATGCAGCGCTATTCGGCGGAGCTTTACCGCAAACTCGGCGCCGAAGTCGATTATCCCATGAATTACCATGTGACCGGTTCGGTGCGGCTGGGCCATAGCAAAGAACGGCTGTTGGAATTCAAGCGCGTGGTCGGCATGGGCCGCTATCAGGGCATGGATCTCGACATTCTCTCGCCTGCGGAGATCAAGGCCCGCTATCCCTTCGCCGAGACGCATGAGCTCGAAGGCGCGCTGTATGACCCGTATGACGGCGATATCGATCCGGCGCAGCTGACCCAGGCGCTGGCCAAGGGCGCGCGCGACATGGGCGCCAAGATCATCCGCTTCTGCCCGGTGGATTCTGCGCGTCGCGAGAATGGCGAATGGGTGCTGGCGACAGCCAAGGGCGAGGTGCGCTGCGACTATGTCGTCAACGCCGCCGGCTATTATGCGCGCGAAGTCGGCAAACTGTTTGGCCGCGATGTGCCGATGATGGTGATGAGCCATCAATATATGCTGTTCGACACGATCCCCGAACTGGAAGCCTGGTCGAAAGAGGCCGGCCACAAGTTACCGCTGCTGCGCGACGTCGATTCCTCCTATTATCTCAGGCAGGAGAAATACGGCTTCAATCTCGGCCCCTATGAGGGCAATTGCCGGGCGCATTGGGTGACCGATGATGACCCGATGCCCAAGGATTTCTCCTTCCAACTGTTCCCCGACGATCTCGACCGGCTGGAATGGCATATCAACGACGCCGTCGCCCGCGTGCCGATCCTGGGCACCGCCGGGCTCTCCAAGGTGATCAATGGGCCGATCCCTTATGCGCCTGACGGCAATCCGCTGATCGGGCCGATGCCCGGCGTGCCCAATGCGTTTGAGGCCTGCGTCTTCACCTTCGGCATCTGCCAGGCGGGGGGCGCGGGCAAGGTGCTGGCGGAATGGGTCACACAAGGCGAGACGGAGTGGGACATGTGGTCCTGCGATCCGCGCCGCTATACGAGCTATACCGACCCGGCCTATTGCGTCGACAAGGGCATGGAGGTCTATGGCCACGAATACGCCATCCACTTCCCGAAACATTACTGGCCGGCGGGCCGCGACCGGCGGCAGTCAGTCATCCATGACCGGATCGCCGCCCTCGGCGCCGTGTTCAAGCCCTATAATGGCTGGGAGCGAGCGATGTGGTACGCCAAGCCGGGCGACGACACGTCCGAGGAGGCGACCCAGACCTGGGCGCGCAAGGGACCGTGGAGCCCGCGCATCGAGGAGGAGTGCCTGGCGGTGCGCGATGCGGCCGGCATTCTCGACCTTCCCGGTTTCTCACGCTACCGGCTGCAGGGGCCGGGGGCAACGGAATGGTTGGCTGGCCTCACCACCGGCAAGATCCCCAAGCCCGGCCGCATCGGCCTTGCCTATTTCGCCGACGACAAGGGCCGCATCGTCACGGAAATGTCGGTGATGGCCATTGCAGAAGACTTCTTCTTCCTGATCACGGCGGCGACTGCGCAGTGGCATGATTGGGAATGGCTCTTGACGCACAAGCCCGAGGATGCAGCCTTTACGCTCACCGACGTTTCCGACCAATTTTCCTGCCAGATTTTGAGCGGGCCGAATTCGCGGGCCATTCTGGCCGAAGTATCGGATGCGGATCTCACGAAATCCTGGCTCAGCCATCAATCCTGCCAGATCGCCGGGCGCTGGCTGCAGCTGGTGCGCGTCTCCTTTGCCGGCGAACTCGGCTGGGAGATCCACACCAAGATCGAGGATACGGCAGACGTCTTCGACGCCGTCTGGGCGGCGGGGCAAAAGCATGGGCTGAAGCCCTTCGGCATGGAAGCGCTCGACAGTCTGCGGTTGGAAAAAGGCTACCGCGCCTGGAAGGGCGATCTGTCGACGGATTACACCGTGCTGCAGGGCGGGCTGGAACGCTTCGTCGATTGGGCCAAGCCCGATTTCAAGGGCAAGGCGGCCTTGGCGCGCGAGAAGCAGCAGGGGGTGACCAAGCGCTTCGTGCTCATGACCATCGAGGCCGGCGATTATGACGCGCCCTATATGTCGACGCTCTGGCATGACGATCAGGTGGTGGGCGAGACGACCTCGGGCAATTGGGGTTACCGTATCGGCAAATCCATCGCCATTGGCATGGTGAGATCGGATCTCGCCGTCCCCGGTCAGGAGTTGGACGTCGAAGTGTTCGGCGAACGCCTGAAGGCCACAGTCCATGGCGACACGCCGCTGTATGATCCCATGAATGAAAGGCTGCGCGCATGAGCCAGCCGGCTAGAATGACGGGCGTGGAACTGCTTGGGCATGGCGGGCCTGACAGGCTCCGATATGGCGATGATATCGTGGTTCCGTCGCCTGGCCCCGGCGAAGTCTTGGTGCGAATTGCGGCCGCAGGCGTCAACAACACCGATATCGCCACACGCCTCGGATGGTATGCTCCGCAGTCGCGCGGCGCGACGGCCGAAGGCGAGGCTTTCGAGGATGGCGGCTGGTCGGGCGCGATATCGTTTCCGCGCATTCAGGGGGCAGAATTCTGTGGCCGGGTCGTTGCCTTGGGCGACGGTGTGATTGGCTGGAACCCTGGCCAGCGCGTCATCTGCCCAACCAACATGCCGGAGCCCAGCGAGGAAGCGCCCACCGCCTATCGGGCGCTCGGTTCGGACATCGACGGCGCTTTCGCCGAATATTGTGTCGTGCCGGCGCGCCATCTCCATGATGTCTCGGCGTCACCGCTTTCCGACATTGAAATCGCCGCCATGCCCTGCGCATTCGGGACGGCGGAGAATCTGTTGGCGCGGGCGGGCGTAAGCGAGGGCGACCGGGTTCTGGTGACGGGCGCGTCGGGTGGCGTCGGGCTTGCCGCCGTGCAGCTTGCTAAGATTCGCGGCGCGCGCGTCACGGGCCAATGCAGCTTGGACAAGGCTGACGCCGTGCAGGCGGCGGGCGCTTGCGATATCCTCGATCGAGGCGCGGAGCCAGAGGCGAGGACATTCGACCGGGTCATCGACATCGTCGGTGGGCCGCAATGGCCGGCGCGGATCCGCGCCCTCAGGCCGGGTGGAGACTATGCGGTGGCCGGCGCCATTGCCGGACCCATCGTCGAGGCGGATCTCAGAATCCTCTATCTCAACGACATCACGCTGCATGGCTGCACCTATCAGCCGAGAGATGTGTTTGCGAACCTCGTCGCCATGATCAATTCCGGACGTGTTCGGCCGCTTGTATCAATGACTTATCCGCTCCGTGACATTGCCGAGGCGCAGGCTGAATTTCAGACAAAACGCCATTCCGGCAAAATTGTCCTCTTCATGCCAGGGGTAAATCCATGAAAAAGCCCATTCCGTCCAAGGCCCGCGCCGTCATCATCGGCGGTGGCGTGTCAGGTTGCTCGGTCGCCTATCACCTCGCCAAGCTCGGCTGGACCGATGTCGTGCTGCTCGAACGCAAGCAGCTCACTTGCGGCACCACCTGGCATGCGGCCGGCCTGATCGGCCAGTTGCGCGCCAGCCAGAACATGACCCGGCTCGCCAAATATTCCGCCGATCTCTACACACGTCTTGAAGCCGAGACCGGCATCGGCACCGGCATGAAACAGAACGGCTCGATGACCGTGGCGCTGACCGAGGCGCGCAAGCAGGAGATCTATCGCCAGGCCTCGCTGGCGCGCGCCTTCAATGTCGATGTGCGCGAGATTTCGCCTGAGGAAGTCAAGGAGATGTATCCGCATCTCAATACCGCCGACGTCAAGGCCGCCGTGCATCTGCCGCTCGATGGCCAATGCGATCCCGCCAATATCGCCATGGCGCTCGCCAAGGGCGCGCGGCAGAATGGCGCCCACGTGATCGAGGGCGTCATCGTCACCGGCGTCACCACCAAAAACGGCCGCGTGACCGGCGTCACCTGCGAGCAGGACGGCGAGGTCTATACGATCGAGACCGAGAATGTCGTCAATGCGGCGGGCATGTGGGGCCGTGATTTCGCCCAAAAGTCCGGCGTATCAGTGCCGCTGCATGCCTGCGAGCATTTCTACATCGTCACCGAACCGATTGCGGGGCTCAAGCAATTGCCGGTGCTGCGCGTGCCGGACGAATGCACCTATTACAAAGAGGACGCCGGCAAGATGCTGGTGGGCGCCTTTGAGCTCAAGGCCAAACCCTGGCCGCCCAAGGGCGAGGCGATCCGCGCCGATTTCTGCTTCGACCAGCTGCCGGAGGATTTCGACCATTTCCAGCCGATCCTGGAAATGGCCGTCAATCGCATGCCGATGCTGGAGACGGCGGGCATCCACACCTTCTTCAATGGCCCTGAAAGCTTTACCCCCGACGATCGCTATTATCTCGGCGAGGCGCCCGAAATAAAAGGCTATTGGGTGGCGGCGGGCTATAATTCCATCGGCATCGTCTCCTCCGGCGGCGCCGGCATGGCGCTGGCGCAATGGATTGTCGATGGCGAGCCGCCGTTCGATCTCTGGGAGGTCGATATCCGCCGCGCCCAGCCGTTCCAGCGCAACCGCGCTTACTTGCGCGAACGCGTGTCGGAAACGCTCGGCCTGCTCTATGCCGATCACTATCCCTATCGCCAGATGGACACCGCCCGCGGCGTGCGCCGCTCGCCGCTGCATGAACATCTCAAAGCGCGGGGCGCGGTGTTTGGTGAAGTGGCCGGCAATGAGCGGGCCAACTGGTTTGCGGAACCGGGGCAGGAGCGCGAATACCGCTACAGCTGGGGCCGGCAGAACTGGTTCGACAATCAGCGCCGCGAACATCTGGCGGTGCGCAACGGTGTCGGCCTGTTCGACATGTCGAGTTTCGGCAAGATCCGCGTCGAGGGCCGCGACGCGATGGCCTTCCTCAACCGCCTTTGCGCCAACCAGATCGATGTGCCCACGGGCCGCATCGTCTATACGCAGATGCTGAATGCGCGAGGCGGCATCGAGAGCGATCTCACCGTCACGCGTCTCTCGGAGACCACCTTCCTGCTGGTCGTGCCCGGGGCGACGCTGCAGCGCGATCTCGCCTGGCTGCGCAAGCATCTCCGCGAGGACTTCGTCGTCATCACCGATGTCACGGCGGGCGAGGCGGTGCTCTGCGTCATGGGGCCGAAATCGCGCGATCTGCTCGCAGCCGTCAGCCCCGACGATTTCTCCAATGCGGGCCATCCGTTTGGCACGGCGCGCGAAATCGAGATCGGCATGGGGCTCGCCCGCGCGCATCGCGTCACCTATGTCGGCGAACTCGGCTGGGAGCTTTATGTCTCGGCGGATCAGGCCGCGCATGTGTTCGAGACGATCGAGGCCGAAGGCGCGGCACACGGCCTCAAACTCTGCGGCCTGCATACGCTCGATTCCTGCCGCATCGAGAAAGCCTATCGCCACTTCGGCCATGACATCACCGATGAGGACCATGTGCTGGAAGCCGGCCTCGGCTTTGCGGTGAAGACCACCAAGCCCGATTTCATCGGCCGCGACGCGGTGCTGGTAAAACAGGACAAGGGCCTGTCGCGCCGCCTCATGCAATTCCTGCTCGAAGATCCCGAGCCGCTGCTCTTTCACAACGAAGCGCTCGTCCGCGACGGCCAAATCGTCTCCACCATCACATCAGGCAATTATGGCCACCACCTCGGCGGCGCCGTGGGGCTGGGCTATGTGCCGTGTGAGGGCGAGAGCGAGGCGGAGGTGCTGGCGTCACGTTATGAGGTCGAGATTGCCGGGGTGAGGGTGAAGGCGAAGGCGTCGCTTGTGGCGATGTATGATGCGAAGGCGGAGAGGGTGCGGGGTTAGATTTGTATGAGTTTACTCCGTTATAGCAATACAAACCAAGACTCTAAGCACCCTTGTCTTAAACGATTTCGTATGATTGAATCATGAAATGCAAAACCGGGACAAAATTGAAGAATTCTTCGGACTTATCGAGGGCTTTGAGAATACTCTAATGCCCACCGTTACTTATGTATCCCTGATTCGGAACGATGTTCCTTTTGTTGTTAAAGCGCGTTTAAGATTTGAAACAAACCCTGCAAACTATCGCGCCAGAAAATTCGTATCGCGACATGCCGTTGCTGAGACATTTAGGTTATCCGACATATCGCAAACTCCAAGGAATTTTATTGATGAGTTACTAAACGGGAGGATCACCTCTCCATCAGGAAGTGTCGCGTTTTACTCGCCTCCTGAACAACATTTTTCCGTGCACCTTCAGCCGTTGCATCCTGATGGTCTAGATCAACAGAGCCGTATTATTGTTCTTCA
This sequence comes from Rhizobium sp. SG_E_25_P2, assembly GCF_029892285.1. GTDB lineage: Bacteria > Pseudomonadota > Alphaproteobacteria > Rhizobiales > Rhizobiaceae > Rhizobium_E. Next base: position 21,509 of record NZ_JARXVM010000011.1, on the reverse strand, counting down.
GATACGCGGCGAGCAAAATGTTCCTCTAGACAATCCTGCTTTGGACTGGGAACTCAGAGCGGCTGATCCGCCATATGAGAGTCTAAACGAACTGTGTCTCGATTTTAGGGTCGGTGCGCTCACTGACAGCAAATGTCTCTTTGAAGCTGTCGTAAGTGACGTCGTGAAAATGGACTTAGATTGCGAGGTCAATGAGACGAAAATCGAACTTGCAATTCATCTTTCAAAGGTTTTAGATCGCCAAAAAACCGCGATAGGCTTTATCGTCTACGATAAGGGGCAAGTAATCCGACGCGAGGTAGCCCAAGGCGGCCAACTAGATTGGGCATATACTGACACTGCAATTCGGGGTCGCATAGTTGTCGAGGTCCCGCCTGCTTCAGTTCTGCATTGCTTTGCGAGCTACGAGGGCAAAGTATTTCATGACCGTTGGTTTCATGATCCGTCAGTTGCCCAAAATCCCAGGAGAGCGGCATACGAACGATTTGATCCTGAACTTCAATTGCTACGTTCCCTTTGCACGCCGAGAGAACCTAAATTTGCTCGTGACCTTGAATCGGCGATAGCTGGGCTACTGTGGATGTTAGGCTTTAGCGTTTTTCATCTCGGCGGCATCAAGCCGCTGCAGAATGGTCCCGACCTGATCGCAACAACCCCTACCGAACATTATTTGGTTATTGAGTGCACTACTGGACAGGTAAAAGGAGAAAGCAAGCTAGAAAAGCTCGTGTCACGGTCAGAGACTATACGTGAACAGCTTGAAAGGTCGAATAATCGGTTTTTAAAAGTCATTCCAGTTATGGTTACGTCTATGACGCGTGCTGAAGTTTCCGCGGGTATCAAATCTGCTCATGAAAGCGGTGTCTATGTTGTGACGCAGGAGGATATAATTTCATATATCGACAGAACCAGGCTTCTTCCTCAACCTGACGCGATTTTTTCTGAGGCAGAAGGACTTTTTAACGCGACCGAAAAAACCTGAAACACACTATGCTTCCAAAAACATTTACTTCACCACCTTCAACGCAATCAAACTCTTATACTTCCGCACCAGCCCCTGCTGCTCGCGCATCATCCGGTCGATGAAGGCGTTATACTCGTCGAGATCCCGCACCGCGAGTTGCAGCACATAGTCCATGTCGCCCGTGACATACCAGCAGGCCTGCACTTCCGGAGCCTTGACGGCCCAGGTCTGGAAGGCGTCGAGCGTGTGGCGGTGTTCGTTCTGGATGTCGAGCTCTACCAGCACGGTCAGGCCGCGGCCCACCGCCTTGGGGTCGATGACGGCGGCGATCTTCTGGATCACGCCTGATTGCTTGAGTCTCGCGATGCGGCGCTCGACGGCGGAGGGGGAGAGGCCGACGCGGTCGGCGATGCGTTTGGCGGGCTGGTCGGCATTCTCCTGCAGCAGGTCGAGAATGGTCTGGTCGATCTCATCCACGGCGAAAATCTCCTGTTGGACGCGGAATTTCGGCGTTCTGTTCCGAAATTGCGCGGTCATTCCGCACAGATCTTTTCTATCCTGCCTTCATGACAAAACACAAATCCCTTTCCGCAGACCGCATCGCCGAGGCCATGGGCCGCATCGATCCCGTCTTTCTTCATTCGCCTGTTCTCTCCTCGGAGGCGCTGGGTTTTGAACTCATCGCCAAGGACGAGACCGACAATCCGATCCGCAGCTTCAAGGGCCGCGGCACGGGCTATTTCCTGGCCGCCCATCCCGGCGCGGCGCCGCTGGTGACGGCGTCGGCCGGCAATTTCGGCCAGGGCCTTGCCTATAATGCGGCGCGTTCGGGCCGGGCGCTCACGGTGTTTGCCAGCGTCAACGCCAATCCGCTGAAGATCGAGGCCATGCGTCGCTTCGGCGCCGAGGTCCGGCTCGAAGGCGAGGATTTCGATGCCGCCAAACAGGCGGGCCGCGCTTTCGCCCACGCTTCGGGCCATGTCTTCGTCGAGGACGGCGCTAGCGCTGAGATCGCCGAGGGCGCCGGCACGATCGCGCTGGAATTGACGCAGGCCGCAGGGCGCCTCGACCGCGTCTATCTGCCGCTCGGCAATGGCGCGCTCGCCGCCGGCATGGGCGCCTGGATCAAGGCGCGGTCGCCCGAGACGCGGGTGATCGCGGTCGCCGCCAAAGACGCGCCCTGCATGGCGCTGTCGCATCAGGCCGGCCATCCCGTCTCGACGCGCTCAGCCAACACCATCGCCGACGGCATCGCCGTGCGCGAGCCGGTGCCGGAGGCGGTCGAATGGTTGAAAGACACGATTGATGAGGTCGTGCTGGTCGACGACGACGAGATTCTCGCGGCCATGCGTTTCGCCCGGGATGAATGGACCCGCATCATTGAGCCCGCCGGCGCGGCGGGTCTGGCGGCGATCCTGAAGGACAGAGCGTCGCTTCAGGTTCAGCGGGTGGCGACGCCGCTGTGCGGCGGAAATGTCACGGCGGCGCAGGCGAAAGAGTGGTTTTGAGTGGGGCAGGTCGACATGCCAATACGGCGATCTCGCTTTCGGCCATCACGAATTCCACCGGATCTCCGCAGATCGGATGTTATCGTGATCTTTTGAAATCGGGTCACGCAGTCCGAAGCGGACCCTGAAGATCAACCACTGCCGGCGACGCCGTCCAGATGGTATTCCGCAATGGTCGTGTCAGTGGTCGCCGTCGGAACTGTTTGGGTGCGGTGTAAATTTGTATATGCGCAAATACCTTGGTAAATAATTTATGCTTCCCTTTCAAAATCGACGCGCGAGGCGATTTGGGGAGAGCGAGAGATTATGGTTGCGGTTGAAACGAAGGTCAGTCCATGGAGTGGTGACGATTTAGCGACCGGCAAGCTGGTTTATGGCGCCGTATCGCCGCAGTTGCGCAAGGTTCTCCAATCGGCCTACGCCTCGATCGGCGTTAAAAATCTACCTGAGGAGATCTATCAGCAGGAGGAGCGCAAGTTCCAGCGCATCGCTCACGGCGAATTCTCACCGACCTATTTCCGCGAGCAAGGCGAAATTGCCCGCAACATCGCGAGCCAAGTCGATTTCGTCGATTATCTCAGCGGCTACGCTTTCTATGGCGGTGGTCTTGTCTCAGCGCTTGCGGACAGCTTGCGCTTCAAATCGAAGGCCGCGCGCGACAAGTTGATCATCTCGCTGATGCGGTCGATCTTCGTCGATGTGGCCGTGGCCATGAACCATTTCATCGCCGAGGAACAGGCGCGTCTCGAGAGCGAACGTCAAAAGCGTGATGCGGTTGCCCGCGAGGAGGCGAGCCATCTTGAGCACGCCGTGTCCCAGATCGGCGTTGGGCTGAAAAGCCTCGCCCAGGGTGAGCTTCAGTGCCGCATCGAGCAACCGTTGAACGAAAAATACGAGCCTCTGCGGACGGACTTCAACATTGCGGTCGACCAACTCGCCGAGGCGCTCGGTTCCGTTCTGGCGACGGCGGGAAGCGTCAGCGCCGGAACCAGGGAAGTCGCCGACAGTGCGAGCGACCTGTCTGCCCGCACCGAGCAGCAGGCGGCGGCCCTGGAGGAAGCGGCGGCCGCTCTGAACGAGATCACCGCCAATGTCGCCTCGGCGTCCAACACGACCAGCGAGACGAAAAAGGTCGCCATGGCCGCCACGACCGCTGCGGAGGAATCCGGCAAGGTGGTGGCCAGCGCCGAGGCCGCGATGCGCCGCATCGAAGAGGGCAGCCAGCAGATCTCGTCCATCATCGGCGTCATCGACGAGATCGCATTCCAGACCAATCTTCTCGCTCTGAACGCCGGTGTCGAGGCAGCGCGCGCCGGCGAGGCGGGCAAGGGCTTCGCGGTCGTCGCCCAGGAGGTGCGGGAATTGGCGCAGCGCTCTGCGACCGCCGCCAAGGAAATCAAAACGCTGATCCAGAACTCCAACAACGAAGTCACCAACGGCGTCAAGCTGGTGCGCGACACCGCGCATGCGCTCCAGGCCATCGGCGGGCATATCGTTCACATCAACCAGCAGATGGATGTCATTGCCGTCAGCTCCAGGGAGCAGGCCACGGGACTGTCGGAGATCAATTCCGCAGTCACAGCGATGGACCAGAACACCCAGAAAAACGCCGCCATGGTCGAGGAACTTCTGGCCGCCGCCGCCACGCTCGACAGCTATTCCGGCATGTTGCACGACGCCATATCCCGGTTCCGCGGCAACGACGCGGCGCGGGGATCGCATCACGCCTCTGCCGGCAGGCGCTCGCGGCTGGCGGCCTGACACGGCAGATCGATCCAAGGACCTCTCCGCGCCTGCGTGGAATGGGCGCGTGAGCGGGCCGAAAAGCGTTGCATACGGCTCTCCAAAGCGCCCATGCCCAAGGTTTGTAATGCGAACCCACGGGTTCTTATAGCGTGTGTCGAGCTTTCCCATTCGCTCCCTGCGCCGTTATCTTCTTGCGGTTTAACATCTCGCCCGAAACCGGTGGCCGGTTTCGGGCGACATGCTGTGTCATCGACATTTGCTGTCAATGCGTCCCGCAAGACATCGCTCACCAATCCTCAACGCCCGTCGTCGTCGCCGTCGCCGGCATCCTCATCGTCGTCGCGATGATTTTGGTGAGTGTGGCGGGCGCCGGCGACCCGGTCGATGTCGCGGGCGGCGTCTTCGGCGCGTTTGCGTTTGTCGTCGCGGGCGCGGGCCAGCGCATTGGCCTCGTCATCGGTCATGCCTTCGCCGCGCAGCGCCTGGGCCATCACCGCGTCGGTCACGCCCTGGCCCTGACGCACGGTCAGAACGCGCTGCGGATAGGGGATCTCGATGCCTTCCTCCGCGAAGCGTTCGAGGATCTCGATGCGGATGGCGTTGCGCACGCCCATGCCGGTGAACAGGTCGGCCAGATAGAAGCGCAGCTCGAAATTTAGCGCGGAATCGCCAAAACTCACGAATTCCACATGCGGTTCCGGCATGGTCAGCACCAGCGGCTGGTTGCTGGCGATCTCCAGCAGAATATCCATCACCTTGCGGGGATCCGAGCCATAGGCGACGCCGACCGGGATTTCCGAACGGGCCAATTTGTTGCGCAGCGTCCAGTTGCCGACGGCGGCGTTGATGAGCTGCGAATTCGGCACGATGACCGACTGGTTGCGAAAGGTCTCGATCTCGGTGGCGCGCACGGAAATGCGGCGCACGAAGCCTTCGACATTGCCGTTGACGATCCAGTCGCCCACCCGGAACGGCCGTTCGGCAAGCAGGATCAGGCCGGAGACGAAATTCTGCACGATGGTCTGCAGGCCAAAGCCGATGCCGAGGGACAGGGCCGAGGCGATCAGCGCCAGGCTGGAGAGATCGATGCCGGCGGCTGAAATGCCGATGACGGCGGCGATCACCACGCCGGCGTAACCGAGCGCGGTGTTGACCGAATTGCGCGCGCCGACATCGATCTGCGAGCGGGCCAGCACATTGCCGTCCAGCCAGCGCTGGAACCAGCGCGCGCCGAACAGGCCGGCGAAGAACACCAGGATGCCGGCGCAGATGCCGAGCAGCGAAATGCTGATATTGCCGATATGGATTTCGGTGAACAGATCCACGAACATGCCGAGAATATCGGCGGCGCGGAAGCCCCATTGCGACAGGATCAGGGGCACGCCGATCAGCACCACCAGCCCATAGCCGGCGAGCCCGACGACGAGGCCGATCTGATCGATGCGGATCTCGTCGAGATTGTGCCGGCGGGCGATGGCCGCGCCCATATTGGTCTTGGCGAAGGAGCCGCTTTCGGAAATGGCGTGGGCGGCGGAAAAGCCGATATACATGGTCACCACGATGGTGGAGGTGACGATCACCTGGCTGGAGACGAATTGCGCCAGGCCGATATAGCCGGATAGAGCTGACAGCATCAGTCCGGCGCCGGTGAGCAGCAGCAAGAGCCGCACATAGATCGGCCAGGCCTGGCTCGGGCCGCCCTCTTCCCTGGGCAGGCGCGGCTTGATGAACGAGGCGACGATCAGCGTGCCGCCGATCAGCAGCGCCGAGGCAATGCCCTTGACGATGCTGAGCGACACCGGCGCGCTGAATTGCGTGAAGGTCTGGGTCAGCACCGAGGAGATCGCGTTGAAGACGGCGAGCAGCATGCCGATCGTCACCAGCCAATTGGCGCCGCGATCGGTCATGTCGACCAGCCGCCATTGCGGCTTGAGCGGCGAGAAGATGGCGCGCGACAGTTTCCAGATGAAATAGACGCCGACGCTGGCCCAGAGCGCCGAGGCGAAGATGGCGTAGAGATCCTCGCGCAGGACCTTGAGATTATAGAGGATGATCAGGCAGGTCAGCACAAAGGCGGCGGTGGCGGCCGCCGGCACGATCAGCGACAGAAAGCCCGCCGACACCCGGCGGAAATAGGGCGGGTCGAGCACCGTCGGATCACGATGCGCCAGCGGCGCAAGCCTACGTTTCAGGGGCAGCCTGAACAGGACAGCGGCCAGCAACGCTCCGAATATGGCGGCGAGAAAGCCGCCGCGTTTGAAATTCCACATGAATTCAAGAGAATTCGTCGTCGCCGACAGCACTTGTCCTGATAGCGTGATGGCGGCCGTCGAGGCTTCCGAGAGCAGATCGCTGGAAATCGGCATGCGGCGGAACAGCGTGTCGGTGAACAGCGTGCGGCGGCGTTCGGTGATGTCGGCGCTGACGCGGGCGACTTCGGTCTTGAGCGCGTCGACATCCGTCAACAGCGAATTCATCGAGGCCTTCTCGTCCTGCAGGCGCTTGCGGTCGTCGCTGACTTCCTTGTCCTCGGTCTTGCCGTCAGCGGGGGCGGGGCCGAGTTCCTCCAGCCGTTTGGTCACGACCTGATAGCGGGCTTCGAGATCGGCGGTCGAGCCGGCGATGTCTTCGGCGAGCACGTCGGCATCGAGTTTCAGCAGCGACAGGGTGGAATCGTCATCACTCGCCTTGGCGGCATGGCCGCGCAGCGCCTCGAGATCGCTGGCGGCCTTGGTGACATTCGCTCGCACTTCCTGCTGAAGCGCGTCAACGGCGGTCTTCACCACGTCTCGCTGGTTGGCAACTTCTGCGGGCGGGCTATTCGGCTGGGTTTGAACCGCTTGCCCGGCGGGCGCCGTCTGGGCGGCGGCGAAACTGGCGGAGCCCATCAGCGCGGCGGCAAGCAACAAGGGCAGGAGGGACAGTCTTTTCATGGCGGTCTCGTCGCATGGTTCCGGAATCGCGCATCTCCGCGCGCTTGGTTTCCCCTTCCTTAACGGAAAAGCCGGATGCGGCAAGCGGCGGATCAGCTTCGGCGCATGATCCAGAGAAAAGCCAGCCCGCCCACCAACCCGGTGACCACGCCGATCGGCATGTCCTCGGGCGCCATAATGGTGCGGGCGGCGAGATCGGCCCAGATCAGCGCCACACCGCCGCTAAAGGCCGAAAGCGGCAAAACGCGGGCATTGTCTGGCCCGGCCAGCGCGCGGACGAAATGCGGCGCCATCAGGCCGACAAAGCCGATCGCGCCTGAGAAGGCCACCATCACGCCTGTCAGCAGCGCTGAAATTGTAAACAGCGCCATGCGGAAAGGCTGCACGGACACGCCCAGGGTCGCGGCCGTCTCGTCGCCCATGGCGATGGCGTTCAGCGCCCGGGCATTCGGTTGCAGGAAGGCGAGGGCGATCATCAACGTGATTGCGGGATAGAGAAGATGCGGCCATTCGGCCAGCCCGAGACCGCCAAGCATCCAGAAGGTCACCGATTGCGCCGCGCGGGGATCGCCGAGGAAAACCAGGAGGTTGGCGAGCGCAGTGAAGACGAAGGATACGGCGACGCCCGCCAGCACCAGCCGATCGGCGCCATTGGCGTGTCCCACCCGGGCGGCGAGCGGCACCGCGATCATGGCGACCAGCGCGCCGGCAAAGGCGAAAATCGGCACGGTCAGCCCGCCCAGCACCATGCCGACATGAATGAGCGCGATCACGGCCCCCACCGCTGCGCCCGAGGACACGCCGAGCAGATGTGGATCGGCGAGCGGATTGCGGGTCAGCGGCTGCAGCACCGCGCCCGTCAGCCCCAAGCCAGCGCCGACCAGCCCGCCGAGAATGACGCGCGGCAACCGGACATCCCAGACGATGCTTTCCCGTCCCGCCGACCAGTCGACCGCAATCATATCGGGCGCAATCTTGTTGGCCACGATCTTCCAGACGGTCACCGCCGGAATGGAGGCCGCGCCGAGCGACACGGCGGTGATCACGGTGAAACAGAGGAAGCCGAGGAGGAGCGCGATGATCAGGAGTAGGCGGAGAGGGGGCATGGAGGTATTGGACCGAGGGTGAGAGGTTTCTCGATGTGTTGGGGGAGGCGACTGGTTTTTGTTGATGCTGTGCTTCGCCCCTCATCCCCCTGCCGGGACCTTCTCCCCGCGCATGCGGGAAGAAGGAGGATGTGGCAATGCCGGCGCTCCATCGCCCTTCGCCCCGCATGCGCGGGGAGAAGGTGGCGGTAGCCGGATGAGGGGCCGGGCACGCCGCCAATCATGTCCACCATGATCACATATTGCTCGGATGAAACGCCTTGGCCAGCCGGGCGATCGCTCCGATGTTGCGCGGACCCGGCGTCGCCTCGACATATTCAAGCACGACGAAACGATCATTCTTGACCGCGTCGACAGTCTTGAAGGCGGGATTGTTCTTCATGAAGGCGATCTTCTGTTCGGCGGTGACTTCGCCGTAATTGACGATCACCACGACCTCCGGATTACGCTCGATCACCGGCTCCCAGGACACTTCCGTCCAGCTCTTTGCGACATCGTCCATGATGTTCTTGCCGCCGGCGGCTTCGATCATCGCGGTGGGGATGCCGTATTCGCCGGAGGTGAACGGCTTTTCCTCGCCGGAGTCATAGACGAAGACGCGGGTCGGGCGTTCGATCGGGCCGACGCCCTTGACGATCTCGGCCAATTCCTTGCGATAGCCGGCCACCAGAGCCTCGGCGCGGTCCTCGACGCGGAAGATCTTGCCGAGATTGAGAAGGTCCACGAACATGTCGTCCATGGTCGGCTTGGCCTTGTTCATGATGTGAACGCAGCTTTCGGTCAGCTCATAGACCTTGATGCCGAGCGGCTGAAGCGTTTCCGGCGTCACGTCGCCGCCGACCTTCATGCCGTAGTTCCAGCCGGCGAAATAGAAGTCGGCGTCGGCGCCGAGCAGCACTTCCTTGGTGGGATATTTCGGCGATAGCTCCGGCAACTGCTTGATGCCCTCGCGCAATTTCTCGTCGAGCGTCTTCCAGCCTGAGACGCCGGTATAGCCGACCATGCGGTCCTGCAGCTTGAGCGCCAGCATCATTTCGGTGAGGTTGACGTCGTTGGAGATGGCGCGGCTGGGGGCTGCATCGAAAGTGACGTCGCGATTGCAGCTTTTCACGGTGACCGGGGCGGCGAAGGCGGCGGCTGACAGCAGAGAAAGGGCGGCGCCGGCGAGAAGAGAGAGGTTTTTCACAGGAAAGCTCCGGAATAAGACGAACGGGAAAAAGCGAAGCGCGCGGCGCCCTCGGCGCCGATGCGGAATTTTTCGGCCTCGACGCCGAAGGCGCCGGCGATGGCCGTCTCTGTCAGCACGGTCTCGGGCGGCCCGAAAGCCGTCAGCCTCCCGCCGTTAAGAATGGCGGCGCGCGAGGCGAAGCCCGCGGCGAGATTGATGTCGTGCAGCGTGGCGATCACGGTCACGCCCAAACCTTCCAGCAGATGCAGGATGTCGAGCTGGTGGCGGATGTCGAGATGGTTCGAGGGCTCGTCGAGGATCAAGAGCCTCGGCTCCTGGGCGAGCGCCCGGGCCACCAGCACACGCTGTTTTTCGCCGCCCGACAGGGTGGAAAACTGCCGCTCAGCGAGACTTTCGAGCCCGAGATGCTCCAAAGCGTGATGCACCTTGGCGCGATCTTCCTCCGACCAGCGGCTCAATCCCCGTCGCCAGGGGATGCGGCCCATCATGACGATGTCGCGCACGCTGAAGGGGAAGGCCGCCGGGCTCTCCTGCAGCACCACCGCCACCTTGCGGGCGAATTCGCGCTGCGGGATCGACCAGATATCCTCGCCGCCGAGCAGCACCGAGCCTTCGCTCGGGCGGGCGCCGCGAAACAGGCAGCGCAGCAGTGTTGTCTTGCCCGCGCCATTGGGGCCGACGATCGCCAGACGTTCTCCCGCCGCAATGCGCAGGGAGATATCGGCGATGAGTTTGGGGCCGCGCGGCGGCGAGAAGCTGACGCCGCAGGCTTCGAGATCCAATCCTTCGACCGCGCAATTCATGAGGCGGCCTCGACTTGGAGGGTAGATTTGTAAGTGAAGTCGCGGCGTGAAGCCGCCATAACTATAGCGTCTTGACCGGCCTTGCGCCGGTCGTCCTTCGATAATCGCATCGGAACACCCCGTCCGTGGTTACTGTCTGCGAATGGCAGGTCTCCTGGCTTGCGGGTCTTCGCCGGTCTGCGCCTTCCCAGCTTGCGCCAGTGGCTCGTTGCAGACAGGCTCGCCGCATACAGTTGCGGGGGCAGCCACGGCTTCGGCCCCTCTGGGGTCGTCCTCACCGTGTTCCCTATTAAGCCGTCGCCCATTTTCGCGGCGACAGCGCCATTCCTCTTTGTCATGCCATCAACTCTCGTGTCGCGCAAGCCGGATCGCGACGTCCGGTTTCGCTCATGAGGTATGTAATGGTATAACATTAATTTCCTGTCAATCCGTTCACCATGACTTTCGACCTGGTGTTTACCGGCTTGGATTTAGGATGGTCGGGAAGGAGCCTCGTATGTTGAACTGGAACACCATCGCCAATCACGACGACTACGCAGCCGAGCGCTCGGCGTTGCTGACGCTTTTGGAGGGCGTGGAGTACAATCCTTACCTGGATACACAACAGGTGCCGACGATCGGCATTGGCTTCAGCCTGCGCGCCAATCTCGACACGGTGCTGCTGGCGATGGTGGGGGAGGATCACTATAGCAGCAAGCTTCTGTCGAAGCTTGAAGTGGTGGTGGACAAGACCTATTCCAGTTCCTCCAGCGCCACGCTGATCTCGGCGCTCGACAAGGTGATGGCGGCCTGGAACAAAACCGTCGACAGTGATGTTCCCAAAAGCTTCGCCTTTACCAGCGACTCCCAGATCGCTGACGCCCTCGACCTGATTTCCCCCACCTATGACGGTTACGTCGACAACTGGCTATCGGGCATTCCGGACTCCGATGAGCGCATGGCTCTGTTCTCGCTCGCCTATAACAATCCGAGCCTGCTGGGCTCCGGGCTGAAGGCGGCAATCGAGGAGGGGGATAGGGCCGAAGCCTGGTTCCAGATCCGCTACTATTCCAATGGCGGCGCGAGCGCCGGGCAGGGCATCGCCAACCGGCGCTATGTCGAGGCCGACCTTTTCGGACTCTATGACACGGATGGCAAGGCGACCTTCTCCGAGGCTGTGCAAACCGGCCAGATGCTGGCGGAATGGCATGAGAAGATCCTGAGTTACGAGGCGGATTACGATCCGGACGAGGCGGCGAAGATCAAGGGCGTGGAGACAATCGGTGACATCACCGCAGAACTCGCCCCGGCCATCCGCGCCGCGCTCAAGAATTTCGGCCTGTCGACCAAGACGGAGGTCGAGGAACTGCTCGCTGCCGACAAGGGCATGACGACGCTTTATGGCGACGGAACAAGCGCCGACAGCGCAGCCTATGACGCCGATATGCTGATCGGCCGCGCGAGCGCCGACACGCTTTTGGGCGGGACGGGAGACGACATTCTCGTCGGCCGCGCCGGGCGCGACATCATGACGGGCGGGGCGGGCGCGGATCTCTTCGTCTTTTCGACTTTGAAAGACAGCACGAGCAAAGCGTCGGATCTCATCGAAGACTTCAGCAAGGGCGAAGACCAGATCGCGCTGACCAAGGCGCTTGATGGCGATTACGATCTTTTGGCCCGTGGCGTCGGCTTTTCCGGCGAGGGCGCCGAAATCGGCTGGCGCTGGAGCGGCGGCGACACTGTGGTGACGGTCGACCGGGATGGCGACGGCAAGGCCGATCTCACCTTCAAGCTGGATGGCAAGATCCGGCTCGAAGAGACGGATTTTTTGGTTTGAAGTCAGTCGTCAGGAACGAGCTTCCAGCTCCGCCAGCAAATCCGGATCGCGGTCCAACAATTTCATCAGTTTGAGCGCCGGACCACTCGGCGAGATCAATCCGCGCTCATATTTGTCGAATGCGTTTTCGCCGACGCCGAAAATCTGCCCGGCTTTCCGTTGAGACAGTTTCAGCTTTTGCCGGAGCCCGCGGATCTGGTCGGGAGAGAAATGGCCATCGGCTTCCCTGCGCAGCTTCTCCAGAGCCTGGTCGACCACCGCCATGTCGTCGCCGACATGCACACCATCATCGTCACCTTCAGGATAGTAGCCGGGCAGCGGCACTGTCATCTCACGATCGCGATATCTGACAATGAAGGGTCTGACATCGCGGCGCAGTGTCTCTCCAGTTTCCGGAGAAGCCATCGTTTCTGGCCTTGGCATCAATCTTTCTCCTTGAATGATACGATCTTAAACTCGGTGACGATATCGGCCTGAAACTTTATGTACAGAAGCCATTCCCCATAGGGAACATGATAGACATCCTGCCAAAGCCGATGATCTCTGTAGGTCGTCATCGATTTGTAGGACATTGCCGAGGACATCGAGGCGATCACATCCACAATGTCCGACGCCCGAAGCCGAGCGCAACGGCGCTTTTGAGCGCTGTCGTGGTCATGACGACGTTTTCCGCGCGGCCAATCGACATCTTGAATGCGACGAGATTATAAGTTGGCCGTCTCTTTTCCACGCCACAAGTTTGCCACCATAATGGTGGCTCGTCAACGGAGAGCCCATGACCACCGCCCGCGACATCATCCACGTTTTGAAGCTTGAGCCGCATCCCGAAGGCGGCTGGTATGTGCAGACTTTCAAGGATGACGAGACGCGGGACGGGCGAGCGTGCTCCACCTGCATCTATTACCTGTTGGAAGCAGGGCAGCGCTCGCATTGGCACAAGGTCGATGCGGTGGAGGTATGGCACTATTACGCCGGCGCGCCGCTGACGCTCCGGCTCTCGGACGACGACAAGACGGTCCGCGCCGTGACGCTCGGCCCTGATGTGTTGAACGGCGAGCATCCCCAGGTCGTGGTGCGCAAGGACGAATGGCAATGCGCCGAAAGCCGGGGCGACTGGACGCTGGTGGGCTGCACCGTCGCGCCCGGCTTCGACTTTGCCGGCTTCACCATGGCCGAGCCGGGCTGGGAGCCCGGCTGATCAGGCGAGATCGGGCTGCGGCGGGCGCGGGATCCGGCTTTCGGGGTCGATCCGCGCCGGGTTTTCCCGTCCTTTGGCGCCATCCTCGATTTCGCGGTCCGACAACTCGCCAAACGGCGCGATGGCGATGGGCTTGCCGGTGAGCGGGTCGATCTGCGGCGCGGCGTCATGCGGAGAGTGGGCAACGGGCTTCGGGTTCATGATCGTCTCCTTTTCATGCGAAACGATGGGCAGGCGGCAGAGTTCCCGCGCCGCCCGCCAACCTCTCCGGCAGATCAGGCCGCCCGCGCCTCCATCAGCGCCATGTCGAGCATGAAGGAGCCGTCGGGCTCGATCTCGAAATAGGCTTTCACGTCAGCCGAGGCGCTGTCCTGCACCGCCCTGATGGCCGCGACCAGCGTCGGCGGCGTCGCCATGCGGGCGATCCAGCTTGAAAACTCCATCTGCATGCGCCAGCGCCTGACGCCGGTGACCTCGAAGCCTGCCTGTTCCAGCATCACGGTCCATTCGGCCAGCGAATAATCGCGCACATGCGAGGTGTCGCGCAGGGTTTCGACCACCTGCAGATGGCTGTCATAGAGCGGATCGGCGGAGGCGACGACATCGACGAACAGGGCGGTCGCGCCCGGTTTCAGCACGCGACGCGCCTCGCGCAGACCGGCCTTGGCGTCGCGCCAGTGATGGGCGGTGAAGCGACAGCCGAGCATGTCGAACGTCGCCGTCTCGAAAGGCAGATTTTCCGCAGGCGTGCGGACGGTGTCGATATTGGCGAGCCCGCGCGCGGCGGCGGTCTCGGCCACAGCTTTCAGCATGTCGGCGGAGAGATCGCAGGCGGTGACTTGGGCCGCATGTTCGGCCAGCCGATAGGCGACATGGCCGCCGCCGCAGCCGAGATCGATGGCGCAAGCAGGGCGGATCGCGGCGGCGACCTCGCCGATATAGCCGAGATCGGCGCCCTGGGCATGCACGCTCGAGGCGACATAGGCCTGGGCGCGGGGGCCGAATTGTCCTTCGACATGGGTCTGGTGGCTCTTTTGCATCATTTGTTCTCCTGTCTTGACGAGGCGACTATGACAGGCATTTATTCTGTTACAAGATGAGGCTTTATCCTGGTATAAGATCTGCCATGACCGGTGACCATCAACGAAAACTGCTGGGCGATTTCGTCCGCGCCCATCGCGAGCGGCTGACGCCCGACCCGCCCTTAGGCCGAAGGCGCACGCCGGGGCTGCGACGGGAGGAGCTGGCGGCGCGCGCCCAACTCTCCGCCACCTGGGTGACCTGGATCGAGCAGGGGCGCGATGCGCAGGCGTCGCCGCAGGCCCTGGCGCGGCTCGCCGAGGCGTTGTTGCTGACGCGGGCCGAACGCGCCTATCTGTTCGAACTCGCCGGACGGCGCGATCCCGATCACGCCCCGGCCGAGCCGAGCGAGCGGGCGCCGGACAGTCTGGCGGCGGCGGTCGAGGCGCTGCCGCATCCCGCCTATGGCCTCGACCGGTTCTGGAACGCCATGGCCTGGAACGCCGCCGCCGCCGATCTCTTGTCCGGCTGGCTCGGGGAGGGGCGCGACCACAATCTGTTGCGCTATATCTTTCTCGATCCCTCGGCGCGGCGCGTCATCCTCGACTGGCCCGACCGCGCCGCCCGCGCGCTGGCCGAATTCCGCGCCGATTTCGGCGCGAGCTTCAACGATCCGCCGATGCTGGCGCTGGTGGAGCAATTGATCGCCGAAAGCGCCGATTTCGGCGCGCTCTGGAAGGCGCAGACCGTGATGGACCGCGAAGGCGGCGACCGGGGATTTCTGCATCCAACGCGCGGATTGCTGCGCTTTCGGCAGTTCACGTTTCGGCCGGCGGACCGGCCGGATTGCAAGCTGGTGATGCTTTCTTGCGAACAGTGAAGCTTCGCCAGCGGGTGAATTAAGAAACTTGAGGAAAAATGTCTACTTAATGTTGACGTGAAAGGTCATGTTCATATTTTGCAATGGCCGTGGATGGGGACACGCCCGGCGCAGTGATTCTTTCAAGGAGTATTGTATGTCTGGGCAAGATTTCAGAGGCCCGCGCGGACGCGGCGGCGTCGCGCGTTCATCCGACCAGTCGAAGGCGCTGATCGTCATCGGGATCGCAGCCTTGTCGGCCATCTCGGCGGCGGATGTTTCGGCTGAAGAAAAGCCGACGGTGCTCGCCCCGATCGTGATCAAGAGCGACAGGGACGGCAAGCAGGAAGACGCTTCGATCGTCGCACAGGACACCGATGTCGGCGCCAAGACCGATACGCCGATCCTCGACGTGCCGGCTGCCGTATCTGTCGTCACCGAAAAGGAACTCGAGGAGCGCGGCGTCAAGAATATGCAGCAGGCGGTGTCCTACACCGCGAGCGTCATCGGCGACGAATATGGTTCGGACGACCGCTACGACTATTTCCAGATCCGCGGCTTCGACCAGACCACGCTGGGCCTTTATCGCGACGGCCTGCCGATGCGCATTACCGGCTGGACCTCGGCGCGACTGGAGCCCTACGGCCTGCAACGTGTCGAGGTGCTGAAGGGTTCGACCTCCACCCTGTTCGGGCTCAATGCGCCGGGCGGCCTGATCAACGCCGTCACCAAGCATCCGCAAGAGGAGAGCCATGCCGAAGTCTATACCCGTCTCGGCGAGGATCACATCGAGACCGGCACGGATTTCGGCGGCGCGCTCGACAAGGACGGGGTCTTAACCTACCGTTTCACCGGTCTCTGGCAGGACGCCGCCAACGGCTATGATTATTCCAACGACAACCGGCTCTATGTCGCGCCCGCGCTGACCATCAGCCCGGACGCTGCAACCTCGCTGACCATCCTCACCGATTACAGCAAGCGCGACGGCACGCCCGGCAACGGCTTTCCAGCCGCCGTCGACATCGATCCCGACACATTTCTCGGCGAGCCGGAATTCAACCGCTTCGATACCAAGCAGTATGATGTCGGCTACGAATTCCGTCACGAATTCGACAATGGCCTGACCTTCCGCCAGAACGCGCGCTACAGCCGCGTCGACGTCGATTACCGCCAGGTCTATGGCGGCGGTTCGGACGCGTCCGTCAATCGCGAGGCATTCTCCGTCGATGGCCGCTCGGATTTCTACACGATCGACAACCAGCTCCAATATGACGCCAGCTTCGGGCCGGTGGACAGCAAGACGCTGGCGGGCTTCGACTACAGCTACAACAAGACAGATGAACTGGCGCTCTACGGATCGGCCACCGGCATCGATCCCTATGATCTGCATTATTGCGGCGCGAGCTGCGTGACGCTGAACCCCTATCTCGACCGGATCGTCCGTCAGAAGGCGGCGGGCGTGTATATGCAGGAGCAGCTGACGTTTTATGACCGCTGGCTGCTGACGCTTGGCGGCCGTTATGACCATGTCGACACGGACACGCTCGACCGCTCCACCAATTCCAGCACCGGTCTCAGCGCCCATGCGTTCACCAAGCGTGTCGGCCTGACCTACAAGGCGACGGATGAGGTGGCGATCTACGCCAACTATTCCGAAAGCTTCGAGCCGGTGACGAGCGTCTATGGCATGACCGGAACGCCGAAACCGCAGGAAGGCAGGCAGTATGAGGTGGGCGTAAAATACAAGCCCGATTTCTTCGACGCCCTGGTCACCGCTTCCGTTTTCGATCTCACCCAGACCAACGCCCCGACCTATGTCAGCACTATCGAGCAGCGCCAGATCGGCAAGGTCGGCGTGCGCGGCGCCGAATTCGAAGCCAAGATGGCGCTCAACGACAAACTCAACATGACCTTGGCCTATGCCTATTGGGACGCCGAAATCAAGGAAGACGGAATCGGCGGCAATATCGGCAACCGTCCTTCGCGCACGCCTGAGCATGTCGCCTCCGCTTGGCTCGCTTACACGGTTCCGGGAGAAGGCGCACGCGGCGACCTGACCGTCGGCGGCGGCGTCCGCTATGTTGGCCAAACCTATGGCGATGACGCCAACACCGTCAGCATCAGCCCGCATACGCTGATCGACGCCACCGCCAACTACAAGGTCACGAAGAATGTCGATTTCAATGTCAGCGTGACGAACCTGCTCGACACCAAATATGTCAGCACCATCTATTACGGCAGCAAATATTACGGCGACCGCCGCACTGCGCTTGCGACGCTGAAATATAGCTGGTGAACCGGCGAGGGGCCGCTTTCGGGCGGCCCCTGGTCCTACGGCCCCTTGGCGCCGTAATTTGGGCCGGCGCGCCCGGCGCGTATAAAAATCCGGGCCAAAGCGGATCATCCCAGCTTTCCCAACCCGACTCAAGAGCCGTCGAGACGCCACGCGGCGCCGACCGGCATGTGCCCTCACATCCCCCGGAACCCTGATCGGTGCACATTTTTGTATCGAACTTTGTTCATACAAGCCGACGTCAGGCCCACGACCACAGCGTCTATGAAGGGTGTGGCGATTGACGAATCGCGTTGGAATTGCTGTCTCTCAGATTGTGGAAAATCTATTTCATCAACCATATAGTGCTAAAATAAGGACTCTTCCATGGCGACTTCAATTGGCCGAGCGACGCGGTTTTACGACCAATCCGTCTACGGCGGCGCCGGCGACGACACGTTGAGCACCGGCGACAGCGCCGCAAGCCGCGTCTACGGTCGGGGCGGCAATGACACGATCACGCTCGGCTCCGGCGGCTTCCTGCGAATGAACCTGGTGGAAGCGGGCGACGGCGCTGACATTGTCTATGGCGGTGCGGCGCGCGACTTCATCTATGGCGGAAAAGGCGGCGACTGGATGGATGGCGGCTCCGAGGGTGATACGCTCGAAGGCGACGCCGGCAATGACACGCTCTATGGCGGCGCGGGGGCCGACAATCTCGACGGTGGCGCAGGCGCCGATAGGCTCGACGGCGGCGCGGGTGCTGATCTGCTATTTGGCGGCGCAGGCGCCGACACCATTGTGATCCACAAGGGTGATGGGGCTGATGGCGGCGCTGGCAATGACGTGTTCACGTTTGCAGGCAGAACTTTTTCGGTGACAATCGCTGACAGCCAAGGGCAGGATACGATCAATCTCGGCAAAGGTGAGAACTTCGAGGCGGGATATGTCGATTTGGTTCGCACAGGCGACGATCTGGTAATTTCCGATTATTGGCATGAAAATACCATCGCCGTGGAAGGTTTTTACGATGGAGGAGCGTTGGAGACACTGATCATTAACAAGCAGTCGTATGACTTGTCTCTGGTGAATGATTGGGAGGATAGCTGGGGAGATTCTGCCGAAGGAATCTGGGCTTGATTTGGCCCAATAAAACCGAACAGCGAAAGACTTGCGGCGGAGGAAACCAACCTCCGCCGCACGCAGAGCAAATGCGATAGTCCTCCCCGCGACACTCATCCCCCATATCCCGACGCGCTCAGGCGCGCCTTGGCGCCAAGAGATTTACCCGCAGTCGTGCAGTTTGGGTAGAATGTCGCATTCAGGCTTTAACGACGTCGCCTGACCCCGTAAAATCAAATCAACAACAATCGGGGTTGCATGCATATGGCTGAGTTTCCGCAAAAGGCAAAAGTCGTCATCATCGGGTTGGGCGGCATCGTGGGGGCGTCGATCGCCCACCATCTCATCGAGCGCGGCTGGGACGATATTGTCGGCATCGACAAGTCCGGCATTCCGACCGATATCGGCTCGACGGCGCATGCGTCGGATTTCTGCTACACCACCAGCCATGACTATCTGTCGGTCTGGACGACGCAGTATTCGATCGATTTCTTCGAGAAGATGGGGCATTACGCCCGGATCGGCGGTCTCGAAGTCGCCCGCACCGGCGATGTGACCTGGATGGAAGAGATCAAGCGCAAGCTATCCTCCGCCAAGGCGTTTGGCACCCGCGCCCATTATGTCAGCCCCGCCGAGATCAAGAAACTCTTCCCGCTGATCGAGGAAGATCAGGTGATGGGCGGCATGTTCGATCCCGACGCCGGCCTCGTGGTGCCGCGCTCGCAGACGGTCGCCGGCAAGCTGATCGACGCAGCCGAAAAGACCGGCAAGCTCACCGCCTTCTCCAACACGCCTGCAAAGTCTCTGATCGTCGAAGGCGGACGCATCAAGGGCGTCGTCACCCATCGCGGCACGATCATGGCCGATCATGTCATCGTCTGCGCCGGCCTCTGGGGCCGCCTGATCGCCGAAATGGTCGGCGAGGACCTGCCGGTGATGCCGGTCGATCATCCGCTGACCTTCTTCGGTCCCTATAACGAGTTCGAAGGCACCGGCAAGGATATCGGCTATCCGCTGCTGCGCGATCAGGGCAATTCCGCCTATATGCGCGACACCGGCGACCCGAAGACCACCGAAGGCGGCCAGATCGAGTGGGGCTATTACGAGACCACCAATCCGCGCATGTGCCATCCGCGCGAACTGCTCGAAAAGCATGAGGCGCGCCTGTCGCCCTCGCAGCGCGATCTGGAAATGGAGCAGATCATCGAGCCGCTCGAGCGCGCCATGGAGCTGACGCCCATCCTCGGCGAACTCGGCTACAATGAAAGCCACTCGTTCAACGGCCTGCTGCAAGTGTCGGCCGCCGGCGGCCCGTCCTGCGGCGAGAGCCAGAAGGTGCGCGGTCTCTGGTATTGCGTCGCCATCTGGGTCAAGGACGGCCCGGGTTACGGCAAGCTGATCGCCGACTGGCTGACCGACGGCCGCACCGAGATCGACCACAATTCCATCGATTACGCCCGTTTCTATCCGCATCAGCTGACGGAAGAGTTCATCGCCAACCGCTGCTTCGAAGCCGCGCAGAAGATCTATTTCCCGGCCGTGCACACGCGCGAACCCTATGCGTCGAGCCGCGGCGCCAAGCGTTCGCCGATGTATGAGCGCGAAGTCGAACTCGGCGGCCACTTCATGGAGCTCGGCGGCTGGGAGCGTGCCCACGGCTACAAGGCCAATGAGCATCTGCTCGAGAAATACGCCGACAAGGTTCCGGTGCGCGCCAACGAATGGGACAACCGCCATTTCTGGCGCGTCTCCAATGCCGAACATCTGGCGATGAGCGAGGATTGCGGCATCGTCAATCTCAGCCATTTCCACATGGTCGACATCGAAGGCCCAGATCATGTCGAGCTGATGGAATGGCTCTGCGCGGCGAAAATCGGCGGCGATGGCAATATCGGCAAGGGCGTCTACACCCACTTCCTCGATGACGAGGGCATGGTGCGGGCCGACTTCACCGTGTTCCGCATGGCCGACCGCTGCCGCCTGGTGAACGGCGCCGACGCCGGCCCGCGCGACTTCCATTACATGAAGCGCGTCGCCGAGGATCGCGGTCTCGACGTCACGATCACCGATGTCAGCGAGAAGTACATCACCATCGGCATCTGGGGCCCCAACGCCCGCGACACGCTGAAGAAGGTGGTCGCCGATCCCGCTGGCCTCGATGTCGAGAACTTCGCGTTTGCCGCCATCAAGCCGATCGAGATCGCCGGCAAGTCGGTCACCGCGTTCCGCATTTCCTATGTCGGCGAGCAGGGCTGGGAACTGCATATGAAGTATGAGGACGGCCTCGCCGTCTGGGACGCGCTGCGCTCCACCGGCGTCATGGCCTTCGGCGTGGAAACCTACGCCAATTCCCGCCGCATGGAAAAGAGCCTGCGCCTGCAGAACGCCGACCTCCTGACCCAGTACAACCTGATCGAAGCCGATCTGGCCCGTCCGAAGGTCAAGGAAGCCGATTTCCGCGGCAAGGCCAAGCATCTGGAATATAAGGCGCGCGAGCACCAGCCCGCCATGCTCTGCACGCTTGTCATGACCGACAATGTCGACGCATCGGGCGTGGCCCGCTACCCGGTCGGCACGCTGCCGGTGATGGACCCGGAGACGGGCGCAGTCCTGATCGACGAACTCGGCCGCCGCTCCTACACCACCTCGATCGCCTTTGGCCCGACCATCGGCAAGAATATCGCGCTGGCTTACCTGCCCTGGGACTACTGCCAGGTCGGCCGCAAGCTGAATGTCGAGTATTTTGCCGAAACCTATCCGGTGGAAGTGGCGGCTGTCGGCTACAAGCCGCTGTATGACCCGGAAAACCTGAAGCCGCGCACGTAAGAGGCGTCAAAGTTTTGGTGAGATTGAGCCCGCCGGTCGAGAGACCGGCGGGTTTTTATGAAGTAAATAAACCTCCACCTACGGTGGAGGACTGGACGAGTTCTACATAGTAGTTGAGAGACCTCTGGCTTGGACCGTTAGATTGTG